>NZ_JARBTA010000002.1:0-1830182 GCF_048957375.1 Paraburkholderia sp. A1RI-2L | reverse complement strand
TTTCGGAGGCGAGCCACACGCCCGTCATGCTGCAACTGCGCATTCGCGCGTGCCATGTGCACGGTCAGTTCGTGGCGTCCGATAACCGCCGCTCGGCTTTCACGATCAAGGACGCGCTCGAGCATCCGGTTCGCGATGTCGAGCGCATCGTGCTGCCGCCCGCGAGCTTTCTGCACGAGCGCGAGAAGATTCACGAGCGCTGGCCGGCCGCCGTGCAATTCATCGAAGAGCGACAACTCAACGAATTTTTCTCGGCCGACGCGCGCGATATCGGCATCGCGGTGCAGGGCGGCAGCTACAACACGGTGCTGCGCGCGCTCGAACGGCTGGGTCTCGCCGATGTCTACGGCGAATCGGCCATTCCGCTTTATGTGATGAACGTGGCATACCCGCTCATCGATTCGGAGTGGGAACGATTCTGCGCGGGCAAGCGCGCAGTGCTCGTGATCGAGGAAGGGCAGCCGAACTTCGTCGAGCAGAACGCGAGCGCGATCCTGCGCCAACGCGGCGTGAGCGCCGCGCTGCATGGCAAGGACATGTTGCCGCTCGCCGGCGAATACAACACGGCCACGGTAATGAAGGGGCTGCGCGCGTTCTTCGAGCGCTATGGCGTGCTCGAACCGCTAGCGGCGCCGCGCAAGGTGATTCCGGTGAAGGCCGTGCCCGCCGAGGAAACCGTGCCCGCGCTCGACGCCAGCGTGCACGCGCGCCCGCCCGGCTTTTGCACGGGCTGCCCCGAACGCCCTATCTTCACGGCGATGAAGCTCGTCGAGCGCGAGTTGGGTCCGCACCACGTGAGCGCCGACATCGGCTGTCACCTGTTCTCGATCCTGCCGCCCTTCAATCTGGGCGCGACCACCATGGGCTATGGGCTCGGCAGCGCGAGTGCGTCGGCGCTCAATGCGAGCGCGGACAAGCGCGCCATTTCGGTGATGGGTGACGGCGGCTTCTGGCACAACGGCCTCACGAGCGGTATTGCCAACGCGGTCTTCAACAAGAGCGACAACCTCACGATCGTCGTCGACAACAGCTATACGTCGGCCACGGGCGGCCAGGACATTCTTTCGTCGACGGCGCTCAACCCCACGCGCAGTACGGGCCACGAAATCGAGCAGGCGGTGCGCGGCGTGGGCGTGAAGTGGGTGAAGGCCGTGCGCCGCACCTACGACCTCAAGACGATGATGGCGACGCTCAGGGAGGCGCTCACCACGGGCGAGAAAGGCCCCAAGGTGCTGATCGCGCAGAGCGAATGCATGCTGAACAAGCAGCGCCGCGAGAAGCCGAAGCAGCGCAAGGCGATTGCCGCCGGCGAGCGCGTGGTGCGCGAGCGCTTTGGCGTCGATTCGGATACCTGCACGGGCGATCACTCGTGCATCCGCCTCTCGGGATGCCCGTCGCTTTCTATCAAGCCCAACCCCGATCCGCTGCGCACCGATCCGGTAGCAAGCGTGCTCGATAGTTGCGTGGGGTGCGGTTTATGCGGCGAGGTTTCGCACGCGGCCGTGCTGTGCCCGTCGTTCTACCGCGCGCAAATCATCAGCAATCCTTCGAAAATGGACAAGCTGCGCCAGCGCGTGCGCAACGCCGCGATCGGCTGGCTGCAGCGCCGTGAAGCGCGCCGCCGTGCGCGTTATGCCTTCTGAGCGCGAGGAGAGATCATGACTCAAGCACAACCGATCAAGATCGCGATTCTCGCCATGGGCGGCGAGGGCGGCGGCGTGCTGGCCGACTGGATCGTCGACCTGGGCGAGCACAACGGCTACCACGCGCAGACCACCTCGGTACCGGGCGTCGCGCAGCGCACCGGGGCGACCATTTATTACGTCGAGCTGTTCGCGCGCGACGAGACCGAAGCGCGCGCGCCCATTCTCGCCCTGATGCCGCTGCCTGGCGACGTCGACGTGGTGCTCGCTTCGGAGTTGATGGAAGCGGGCCGCGCGGTGCAACGCGGGCTCGTGACGCCGGAGCGCACGACGCTCGTGGCCTCGACGCACCGCGTGTATTCGATCGCCGAGAAAACCGCCATGGGCGATGGCCGCGTGGACGACCGCGCGCTGATCGCTCACGCGGGCCAGGCCGCGAAGCGCTTCGTGCGCTTCGACATGGCGCAGGCGGCCGAAGCGAGCGGCAGCGTGATCAGCGCGGTGCTGTTCGGCGCGCTCGCGGGCACCGGCGTGCTGCCGTTCAGCCGCCGCCAGTTCGAGGAAACCATCGAGCGCGGCGGCGTGGGCGTGAAGCCCAGCCTGCGTGCTTTCGATCTGGGCCATGCACGCGCGGGCATGGACGAAGCGCAGGACGAGTCACGGGACAACGCACAGGACACAGCGCAAGCCGCCACGCAGGAAGGCTCGCAGCCGAATGGGCAGCAACCCGCGCCGGCGCCGCGCGACCCGGCAGTGGCCCGCTTGCTCGAGCGCGTGCGCACGGAGTTGCCAGCCGAGGTCCAGCCGTTCGCCATCGAGGGCATGCGCAGGCTGATCGATTATCAGGACCCCGATTATGCGGCGCTGTATCTCGACCGGCTCGCGAAACTGCGCGGCAAGGTGGCCGATGCGCCGGTCAACTTGCTGCGCGAGACGGCGCGCCATCTTGCGCTATGGATGTCGTACGAGGATACGATCCGCGTGGCCGACCTCAAGACGCGCGCCTCGCGTTTCGAGCGCGTGCGCGGCGAAGTGCGCGCGCAGCCGGACCAGCTGCTCGCGATCAACGAGTTCATGCATCCGCGCATCGAGGAAATCTGCGAGACCCTGCCCGCTGGAATCGGCCGCTGGCTCGCGAGGCCTCACGCCGTTCATCGGCTCGTCGAGCGACACACGAAAGCGGGGCGCGTGATCAAGACCAGCTCGCTGCGCGGCTATCTGATGCTCCACGCGGTCGCGCGCCTGCGCGGCATGCGCCACCGCACGCTGCGCTACGAACTGGAGACCGCGCGCATCGAGGCGTGGCTGCAGCAGATCGCGCAGTCCGCGCAGCACAATCCGGCGTTGGCCGTCGAGGTCGCGCAATGCCAGCGTCTCGTGAAGGGCTACAGCGACACCCATGCCCGCGGGCTCGCGAACTACCAGACGCTGATGGGGGCGGTCGTGCAAGCGGGGGCGCGGCTCGCGCCCGCGACCTTGCGCGAGCTTCGCGACGCGGCACTCGCCGACGAGCACGGCCACAAGCTGCGTGCCGCGCTTGCGCGGCATGCGCTGGCATAATCGCGGCGTTATCCGGGAAACCTTGATTGCGATGAAAACCAGTGCGCCTACCTTCAGCCAACGGCACAAGATTCACTTTTCCGAATGCGATCCGGCCGGCATCGTGTTTTACCCACAGTACTTCGTGCTGTTCAACGACCTCATCGAGTCGTGGATCGACACGCTGCTGCCCGAGGGCTATCACGGTGTGATCGGTGCGCGGCGCGTGGGCCTGCCCACGGTGCGTCTGGAAGTCGATTTCAAGGCGGTCAGCAAGATGGGCGACGAGGTGTGGCTCTCGCTCGACGTCGAGCGCATCGGGCATGCGTCGCTCACGCTGGCGTGGGCATGCACGGGTACCGACGGCGTCGTGCGCATGAGCGCCCGGCAGACCATCGTGACGACCTCGCTCGACACGCACAAGGCCATGCCGATTCCCGACGATTTGCGCGACGCGATTGGACGCGCGGCGCCGGCAGCCGAGGTGCGGGCGCGCGAGCACTGAGCAGGGCGTGGCCAGGCGCTCAGGCAGGCGCTCAGGCAGGCGGGCGATGCAGATCGATCAGCAGGCGCAGCGTGGCCTTCAGTTCCTCGGCCTTTTGCGCGCCGAGCGGCGCGAGCACCTGATCTTCGTGCCGCCTCGCCTGCACGATCAGTTCGGAAACTAGCTTCTGCCCTTGCGGCGTGATGCGCACGAACGTGACGCGCCGGTCCGTCTCGCTGGGGATGCGCTTGACATAGCCTTGCGCCTCCATGCGGTCGAGCAGCCGCGTCACGGTCGGCTGTTTCGTCACGGAAATCTGCGCCAGGCGGCCGATGCTCATGGCTTTCCCATCGGAAAGCGTGGACAGCACGCGCCAGTCAGAGACCTCGAAGCCGGCCGCCTGCACGATCACATGGAATTCGCCGGAAATCAGCTGGCTGACCTGGGCGAGCAACGCCGGCGTGTAACTGTCGACAAAGCTGTTGGGAGAAGACGGGCTCATACGGGAAATTGACGGGCTGCGGAGTGTGGACGACCTCCGCCGGAACGCAAACATACCACGACCCTCGCACCCGACTCCCTGTTTCCGAAAGGGGAAAAGGGGTTAACCATGATTTTGAATTGATTTAGGCCTAAAGATAATTTTGGCGTGTGTGGCCGGGTGTGGTGAAAGCCGGGCACGTCGGCAGTTCAACGAGCAGAGGAGCCCAACATGACGAGCAGTCTGGAGCAACTGACCACTGATCTGGCGAGCGGTCGTGTGCGCGTGGTCGATCTCACGCAAACGCTTTCGCCCGATTTCCCGGCCTTGCAACTACCGCCGCAATTCGGCCAGGTGTGGGCGTTCAAGATGGAGAAGATCAGCCAGTACGACGAGCGCGGCCCTGGCTGGTACTGGAACAATTTTTCGTGCGGCGAGCATACCGGCACGCACTTCGATGCGCCGGTGCACTGGATTTCCGGCAAGGACCACGCACAAAACGCCGTGGACACCATCGACGTGAAAAATTTCATTGCGCCGGCCGTGGTGCTGGACGCGAGCGCCGAAGTCGCAGCAAATCCAGACTGGCTGCTGACGGTGGACTTTCTGCAGGCCTGGGAGGCGCGCCACGGCCGCATTCCCGCGGGCGCATGGGTCCTGCTGCGCTCGGACTGGTCGAAGCGCACGGATCCGGCCGAGTTCCTGAACCTGCGCGAAGACGGCGCGCACACGCCGGGGCCGACTCAGCAGGCGGTCGAGTGGCTCATTCGCGAGCGCGAGGTGCATGGCTTCGGCGTCGAGACCATCAATACCGACGCGGGGCAGGCCTATGCCTGGCCCGTGCCGTATCCGTGCCACACGCTCATGCACGGCTCGAACCGCTATGGCCTGCAATGCCTGCGCAATCTTGACCAACTGCCGCCCACGGGCGCGCTGATCGTCTCGGCGCCGCTGAAGATCCAGGCCGGCTCGGGCAGCCCCTTGCGCGTGCTCGCGCTGGTGCAGGACTGAGCTGAATCGCCGCCGCAACGGCCCGGCGGCTTCTTGCCTGGTGGTTCAGCGGCCCGCGCCCAGCGCCTCGCTGAGCACCGCGAAGGTGCGCTCGTCGGTGCGATCGAAATTGAGCGGCGTGACCGAAATGCGCCCCGAGATGACCACGGCCGTTTCCGAATCCGGCCCGTTCTCGCGCGGGCCGCGCGTGAAGCGCAGCCAGTGATATTCAATGCCGCGCGGATCGATTTGCGGAACCACGTCGATGCCCTGCACGAGCCCCACCCCCTGGCGCGTGACAGTGAGCGGTCCGGCCGCGCTCGCATCCACGTCGGGGAAATTCACGTTCAGACACACCGGCGCCTCGTGCGAAATCGCCGCGAGGCGCCGGATCACGTCCGGCGCGAGCGCGCGGGCCGTGTCCCAGCGCACATGCTCGCGGTCGCGGAAGGTCTGGCTCAGCGCGATCGACGGCAGGCCAAGCAGCAAGCCCGTCATGGCTGCGCCCACCGTGCCCGAAAACATCGTCTCCACGCCGAGATTGGCGCCGCGGTTGATGCCCGAGAGCACGAGCGTGGGCCTCACGTCGCCCATCAGGTGGCGCACCGCCATCACCACGCAGTCGCCGGGCGTGCCGAGCACGCCGAAGCGGCGCTCGCCGCGCCGGCTCACCCGCAGCGGCGAATGCAGGCTGATCGAATGGGACGTGCCGCTCTGGTCGTGCTCGGGCGCGACCACCCACACTTCGTGCGCGAGCTCGGCGGCGACGGCTTCGAGCACTGCGAGGCCGGGCGCGTCGATGCCGTCGTCGTTGGTGAGGAGCACGCAGGGCAGTTTCGGGTCGGATGAGGACATGGCAGGTCTCGTTGGAAGTGGACGGCTATTATCGGCCACCAGGGGTCACTATCGTGCACCCTCGGTCACCACCGGGCCCCATCGGCAGTCAGGACGATTGCGCGCTATTTCGCGCCGGATCATGGTCCATCCGGGATAGACTAGCGGCTCGGCGGCGCCGTGCTCCGGGCCGCCGCTCAAGTTCGAGTTCGTCGATTCAATCGTCAATGTGGTGAATGCGGCCTGCCTGCCGCGAGGAGAGCCCGTGAAGTCGCAAGACCTGCCAGATATTGCTCGCGTCCTGTTTGTCGTCGCGATTCTCTGTGCGTTGACGGTCGGCTCCCTGTACGTCATGCGCCCGTTCATTCCGGGGCTGATCTGGGCGACCATGATCGTCGTTGCAACGTGGCCCGCGATGCTCGCCGTCCAGCGGCGTCTCGGCAATCGGCGCGGGCTCGCCACGCTCGTCATGCTGTTGATCCTGCTGGTCGTGATCGTCCTGCCGCTCTACCAGGCGATCTCCACGCTCGCCGAGCACGGCGCCGAGATCATGGATCTGATCCGCAAGCTGCCCACGTACGCCTTGCCGCCGCCGCCTGGCTGGATTCACGATGTGCCCATGATCGGCCCACGCGCGGCGAGCGAATGGCAGTCGCTCTCCGACGCGGGCCCCGGTGGCCTGCTCGCGCGGCTCGAGCCCTACGTCACCATCGCGGCACACTGGCTCATCGGGCACGCCGCTTCGGTGGGCGTGTTCGTGATCCACATGTTCATCACCGTGATCATCACCGGCGTGCTGTACATGCAAGGCGAGCAGGCCGCCGCCTTCATCCTGCGCTTCGCGGAGCGCGTGGGCCCGCGCTATGGCGCGGAGGCGGTGCGTCTCGCGGGCGCGGCGATCCGCGCGGTGGCGCTCGGCATCGTCGTGACGGCGGTGCTCCAGTCGGCGCTCGGCGGCATCGGGCTCGCGGTGGCGGGCGTCCCGGGCGCGGGCGTGCTCGTCGCCTTGATGCTGATGCTTTGCCTCGCGCAGATCGGCCCGGGCCTGCCGCTGTTCGGCAGTGCGATCTGGCTGTTCGTTCACGACGCGCACCTCGCGGCGATCTTGCTCGGAGTCTGGTCCATTTTCGTCGTCATGCTCGACAACTTCGTGCGTCCGGTGCTGATCCGGCGCGGCGTGAACCTCTCGATGCTGCTGATCCTCTCCGGCGTGCTCGGCGGCATGGTTGCGTTCGGCATCGTGGGCCTGTTCATCGGCCCGGCGATCCTCGCAGTGTCGTCCGCGCTGCTGACTGCGTGGATGAACAAGGCGCCGACCACCCAGCCTGAAGCTCCGCAAGCCTAGCGCAGCGGCCGCGCCATCAACTCATCGAGCAATGCCTGATACGTTTTCACGACCCGCTCGTTGAACGGCAGGAAGCGCGCGATCTCCCGGCGCTGCTGCATGCGCCAGCCGGCGGTGTTGCACCCGCGCGCGTCGATGGCCCGGATGAGCTGCCGTGCGCCATGATGGGCATCGTTGGCCTCGTAGTAGTAGCCGAGCTCGCGGCACAGCGTGGCGTTGTGCACCAGCGGGTAGCCCTGCCAGCACACTTCCAGATAGAAGTAGTTCAGCGGATTTTCCAGCTGGTGGGAGACCACCACGTCGGTGTTCTGCGCGAGGAAGGTCGGCGTGTCGTGGCGGCCGAGAAACAGCGCCTTATGCTCGCGCACGATATCGAGCTGGTTCATCAACGCGATGAAATCGCGGTTCTCCTGTGCGAGCTTCAGCGCATTGGTCACCTGCAGCAGCTCGATGGCATCGGGGCGCGCGCGATAGGCCAGCTCCGCGATCAGCGCAGGGTAGAGGCAGAACTTCACGACGTTGATGTTGGGCTCCATCACCGTGAGCCGGGCCGGCGCGCGGCCTTCGTCGCGTGGCGCGTACACGCCGCCGCCAGGCAGCGCGCGGGTGCGCTCCTCGAGGAACACCGGGCTCCACACGAATGGCACGACGCGCCCCGTCGTGCGGCGCAGGACTTCGAGGTAGGACTGGCTGTTGCCGGCCACCTGCGGAATGATCCAGATGTCGTCGTAGCGCTGGTTGACGAACAGATTGCCGTTCCACATGGGCTTGTTGAAGAGCATCCCCTCGGTGGCGTGGATGTACTCGAAGCCGCAGCAGTAGGAGACCAGCCGCACGCCGCGCGACTTCAGCCACGCGGTGCGTTCGCCGTCCAGCTGGCCGCCCAGCTCGATCACGAGATCCAGTTCGTCCTTCGCCTCGTCGAACGCGCGCGTGGGCCAGCGATCGAGACTCCACGGCAGTTCGCGCGTCACCGGCACGGCGGTGGTGTTCACGAGCGTGACGCTCGCGACGCCGGGGCAGTGCCGCAGCGTGTCGGCGAGAAACACTGCGTTCTGCTTGATGCCGTTGTTCCAGAGCGTTTCGTTGGGCTGATGCAGCCCGATCGTGATGCCGATTCTGAGGTCTTTGGCTCGGTTCTTGCCGTTTTGCGTGGCGGTGCTCATGCTGCTTCCTTTTCGAACAGCGCGGCAATGGCGGCGCCGTAGGCGTGGACGTTGGCGGCGTACTCGGGGTGCAGCGTCGCGAGGAACGCTTGCGCATCGCGCCGGTACGAATCCAGGTTGTTGTCGTGCGTGGCGAGTGCGTGCAACAAGGCTTGCCCGCCTTCCTCGCAGTCGAAGTCGTGATAGCGATAGCCGCAGTTGCCGATCAGATGCGAGTTGTGCACGAGCGGATAGCCGCCGTGCAATGCTTCGTAGTACAGGTAATTCTGCGGGTTCTCCCATTGATGCGTGACGACCACATCCACGTCCCGCGCCATGACCTGATAGAACGGATAGCGCCCTTCGAACGATGCCAGCCCGTGGCGCACGATATCGAGACTATTGGCGAAGCTGCGAAAGCCCGCATGCTCCCTGGACTTGAAGGTGTTGTAGACCCACACGTGTTCGAGCGCATCGGGATTCGCGCGGTGCGCGCTCTCGCAGCACAGCATCGGAATCTGGCTGGTCTTGACCATGCAGATATTCGGCTCGAAGATGCCCGCGCGCCAGCGGCGGCGGCCCGGCTCGTAGCCGAAATGCTGGCCTTCGGGCAGCGCGGCGGTGGCCTTCTCGAGCACGAGCGGGGTCCACAGATGAGGCATGATGCGCACCGGTGCGCGCATGGCGCTGCGATAGTACGGCATGCAAGTGGTTTCGTACTCGGCCAGCGTCCAGATCTCGTCGTAAGGCGCGCCGCTGATGAGCAGCGCGTGCGGCAGGTTGAAAATCATGCGCTCGATATCGATCACATAGTCGTTGCCCACGCGCATCGAGACGACCTTGCCGCCGCGCTCGCGGAAGTTGGCAATCCACGCGCGGTCGAGTTGCGCGCTCATTTCGACCATCAGGTCGAGCCGCGTGGCCGCTTCGGCCATGTCGATGAGCGGCGCGGGCGCGTCCTTGACGAAGCGGCGCGCATCTTCGAGGTCGCCGTCGCCGCCGCCGATCACGAGATAGACCTCGGCCACCGATGGAACCTTGCGCAGGAGCATCACGAGAAAGAGGCAGTTCTGGAAGATGCCGTTTTCCCACAGCGACTGCTCACCCTTGCGCACGAAGAGCGATACGCCAACCTTGAGGCCGTGCGGCGTCGATGCGGCCCGGCGGCATTGCGAGGATGCGGGCTGCATGCTTTTCTGGGCGGTTTCGGGCGTGTTCATACGGACCTCCGGATCGGGGCGTGCTCGACGAGCGCTTGCAGGCGCTGCGCATAGCCACGCAGATTTGCTTCGTTATACGGATCAACTGCGTCGAACACGGCGTGCGTGCGGGCGCGGTACGCGGCAAGCCCGGCGTCGTGCGTGCGCGAGGCGGCGATCAGCTGCTGGCCGCCTTCGTGAGCGTCGAAGCCCGGGTAGTAATAGCCCGCGCCGAAGCCGGCAAGCCATGGCGAGTTGTGAATGAGCGGGTAATCGCCGTACAGCACGTCGAGATAGCTGTAGTTCTGGTCGTTGTCCCATTGATGCGCGACCACGGCATCGGTGTGCTGGCTCATGAAGCCCGCGATATCGTGGCGGCCATGAAAGGTGGCGCGATGCTCGCGCACGAGATCGAGCGAGTTGGCCAGATGCAGCATCGTCAGATGATCTTTCATGTGCAGCGTATTGAGCGCGTGCAGCGCGGCGATGCTCGCGCGGTCGGCGCGGTACGCCTCATCGCAGGCCAGCATCGGGATGCTCGAGCACTTCACTACCGAGATATTCGGCTCGAAGATCGCCACGCGCAGCGCGCCGCCGGCAGCTTCGCGAGCGCTGCGGCTGCGCTCTGTTCCATAGCCGTATTCCAGGCCGTGCTGGGCCAGCTCGGCGATGCGCGCCTGCAGGAAACCCGCGTGCCACACATAGGGCACCACGTGCACGGGGCAGCGGTGCAGCGTGCGCATCATCGGCACGTGCAGGCGGTCCTTGGAGACCACCCAGATTTCGTCGCAGCGGTCCGGGCGCGAGGTGTGCACGGGCTTGTCGAACACGACCGGCTCTACGAGCCCCACGTACGGTTGCCCGCAGCAGTAATAGACCACCTTGCGGCCACGCGCGCGCATCAGGTCGAGCCACACGTTATCGAGCGCGCCGGCCATTTCGATGACCACGTCGACGGCGTCCGTCGCTTCGCGCTGGGTGAGGATGGAGAGGCCCGGCGCGATGGCGTCGACCGGTTGCGGCAGGCGCTGTTCGCTGCCGACGTCGATGAGCACGACCGACTCCACGAGCGGGAGCCGCTGGAAAGCTTGTGCAATGAAGATGACGTTTTGGCCGAGCCCGTTCTGCCAGATACTCTGACCCTCGTGACTGAGCACCGAAATGCCGATTCTCATGATGTGTTTTCCGTGTATTGCGCGGGGATGGAATTGCAGGGATGCGCGATGAGAGGCAGTTTGCGCTGGCGCCGGAAGTGTCGATATCGGAATAATTCGAATATCTCGAATTTAAATCCCTGAATGAGTGGAGCGGGTTTCCGTGCGAGGTGGCACACCGTAAAAATTCGAAAGTGGGGGGAGTTGTTTATTTGCGTCAATTACCAGATTGGCTATTTATACGAATTTAAAGGTATGGTCGGCCATGCCTTGAAACACCCTGCTTTTCGGCCTTGCAACGGGCTACGGGAGTAAGACAAATTCGATAGCGAGGGGCGTGCGCGGGTAATAGAAGGATTTCTATAGAGCGGGTCGGCGCCGGATGGAATGCTTGCGACATTCGATTTCCGAGAAAAAGCGGAAACGTCTGGCCGGTTAAAGAAACCGAATTCAAGGAGCCGGTTGAGGCTCGCGAGTCCGACCCGAGGGTGTCATGAACAAAGCTTATCGCACGGTATATAACGAAGCGCTGAACGCCTGGGTGGCGGTCAGTGAAATAGATTCTGCTAAAGGAAAGTCAAGCAAGTCCGAACGCAAGGCGGGACGCCCGCTGACGCGTGCCGCGGCCATCGCCGTGCTGGGAGCGGGTCTCTTCGCTGTATTCGCTCAGCCCGTCGTAGCGGGTATCGGCGGCGCCAACACCAACTTCCAGTATGCAGACGGCCCGACTAGCTACACCTATCAGAACACGGTGGCGACGAGCTTCAACGGTGTTGCCTTAGCTGGCGCGATCGACTGCGGGATGTTGGCGCCGGCGGGCACGTCGAGCGTGACGTCGATGATCTACGGCACAGGCGCGAACTACACCGGTGGTCTGTATGGCTTTGGTCAACAGACTACCAGGCTTTCATATGGCGCTGCCTCCAATACGGGCCCGGGCCAGACCGGCGGCATCAACACCTGGACCGGCGCGCAAACGTTAGGCAACGTGTTTGTCACGAGTGCCCAGGCGCCTACCGCCAATGGCGTGGGCAACACGCTGGCGACCGGCATGAACTCGTTCGCCACTGGCTGCGGCTCGCAGGCGACCGGCATCGGCTCGAACGCGAATGGCTGGGGCGCGGTTGCCTCGGGTACGGGCGCATCGTCCCTCGGCATCAACGCGACCGCATCGGGCCAGGGCTCGTTTGCGTTTGGCACGTACGCGACCGCGAGCGCCACGGACACGGTCGCCATTGGCACGCTCGCGAATGCGAGCGGAAGGGCCGCGCTCGCGTTGGGTGGACAGTCCACGGCAGCCGGCCAGTCGGCCATTGCGCTCGGCTATCTCGCGGTGGCGCAAGGCAACTATGGCATCGCCCAGGGCGACAGCTCGGTGGCGGGCGCGACGGGTCAGAACGTGGCGATCGGCTCGGCCGCCACCAACGCGAACAGCACGACCGCCGCCGGCGGCGCCGTGGCCATCGGCCGTGCGCAGAGCGCGACCGGCGACGGCGCGGTCGCGCTCGGCAGCGCCAACAAGGCGCTGGGCAACGGCGCGGTTGCGCTCGGTCTCACGACGACCGCCAACGGCACCGGCGCGCTTGCGCTCGGCAGCACCACGACGGCCAGCGCAACGAACGCCGTGGCGATCGGCCCGAACGCGAACGCTGCCTATGCGGACAGCGTGGCGATTGGCGCCAACAGCACGACCGGCGCCGCCGCTCCGACGGGCACTGGCTACGCCACCGGCACGGCGGCACCCGTGGCCGAGGTCTCGGTCGGCAACGCGGGCGAGCTGCGTCGCGTCACCAACGTCGCGGACGGCTCGGCACCGCAAGATGCCGTAACGGTTGCCCAATTGAGCACGAGCGATTCAAGCCTCTCGACGAGCGTCAGCTCGCTCTCGACCGGTCTCTCGACGACCGATAGCAACCTCGCGAGCCTGTCCACGTCGGCCTCGACGGGGCTGAGCTCGCTCTCGACCGTCACCTCCACGGGTCTGTCATCGCTGTCGACCGGTCTCTCGACCACGGATAGCAACCTCACGAGCTTGTCCATTTCGTCCTCGACGGGCTTGAGCTCGCTCTCGACGGGTCTGTCGACCACCAACAGCAACGTCGCGAGCCTCTCGAGCGGCGTCGACTCGCTGTCCACGGGTCTGTCGACGACCAACAGCAGCCTCGCGAGCCTGTCGACGGCAACCGCGAACGCCACCGGCAACACCGACTCGCTGTCGACGGCACTGGCCGATCTGGCCGCCTCGTCCTCGACCAGCATCAGTTCGCTGTCGACCTCGACGTCGACGAGCGCCGGCTCGCTGTCGACCAGCATCGATACGCTGTCGACTTCGGCATCGACGGGTCTCAGCTCGCTGTCGACCGTGACCTCCACGGGTCTGTCCTCGCTGTCGACGGGTCTGTCGACCACCGATAGCAACGTGGCCAGCCTGTCTTCGTCGACTTCGACGAGCGCCAGCTCACTGTCGACCAGCATCGATACGCTGTCGACTTCGGCTTCGACGGGCCTCAGCTCGCTCTCGACGGTGACCTCCACGGGGCTGTCTTCGCTGTCGACCGGTCTCTCGACCACCGATAGCAATGTGGCCAGCTTGTCTTCGTCGACTTCGACGAGCGCCAGCTCGCTGTCGACCAGCATCGACACGTTGTCGACTTCGGCTTCGACGGGTCTCAGCTCGCTGTCGACCGTGACCTCCACGGGCCTGTCCTCGCTCTCGACCGGTCTCTCGACCACCGACAGCAACGTGGCCAGCCTGTCCTCGTCGACTTCGACGAGCGCCAGCTCGCTGTCGACCAGCATCGACACGCTGTCGACCTCGGCTTCGACGGGTCTCAGCTCGCTGTCGACGGTGACCTCCACGGGCCTGTCCTCGCTCTCGACCGGTCTCTCGACCACCGACAGCAACGTGGCCAGCCTGTCCTCGTCGACTTCGACGAGCGCCAGCTCGCTGTCGACCAGCATCGACACGCTGTCGACCTCGGCTTCGACGGGTCTCAGCTCGCTGTCGACGGTGACCTCCACGGGCCTGTCCTCGCTCTCGACCGGTCTCTCGACCACCGACAGCAACGTGGCCAGCCTGTCCTCGTCGACTTCGACGAGCGCCAGCTCGCTGTCGACCAGCATCGACACGCTGTCGACCTCGGCTTCGACGGGTCTCAGCTCGCTGTCGACGGTGACCTCCACGGGCCTGTCCTCGCTCTCGACCGGTCTCTCGACCACCGACAGCAACGTGGCCAGCCTGTCCTCGTCGACTTCGACGAGCGCCAGCTCGCTGTCGACCAGCATCGACACGCTGTCGACCTCGGCTTCGACGGGTCTCAGCTCGCTGTCGACCGTGACCTCCACGGGTCTGTCCTCGCTCTCCACGGGTCTGTCGACCACCGATAGCAACGTGGCCAGCTTGTCTTCGTCGACTTCGACGAGCGCCAGCTCGCTGTCGACCAGCATCGACACGTTGTCGACCTCGGCTTCGACGGGTCTCAGCTCGCTCTCGACGGTGACCTCCACGGGCCTGTCCTCGCTCTCGACCGGTCTCTCGACCACCGACAGCAACGTGGCCAGTCTCTCCTCGTCGACTTCGACGAGCGCCAGCTCGCTGTCGACCAGCATCGACACGCTGTCGACTTCGGCTTCGACGGGTCTCAGCTCGCTCTCGACCGTGACCTCAACGGGTCTGTCCTCGCTGTCGACGGGTCTGTCGACCACCGATAGCAACGTGGCCAGCCTCTCCACCGGCGTCGACTCGCTGTCCACATCGGCCTCCACGAGCGCCAGCTCGCTGTCGACCAGCATTGATACGCTGTCGACTTCGGCTTCGACGGGTCTCAGCTCGCTCTCGACCGTGACCTCAACGGGTCTGTCCTCGCTCTCCACGGGTCTGTCGACCACCGATAGCAACGTGGCCAGCCTCTCCACCGGCGTCGACTCGCTGTCCACATCGGCCTCCACGAGCGCCAGCTCGCTGTCGACCAGCATCGATACGCTGTCGACTTCGGCTTCGACGGGTCTCAGCTCGCTCTCGACCGTGACCTCTACGGGCCTGTCTTCGCTTTCGACCGGTCTGTCGACCACCGATAGCAACGTGGCCAGCCTCTCCATGTCGACCTCGACAAGCGCCAGCTCGCTGTCGACCAGCATCGACACGCTGTCGACTTCGGCATCGACCGGCCTCAGCTCGCTCTCGACCGTGACCTCAACGGGTCTGTCTTCGCTTTCGACCGGTCTGTCGACCACCGATAGCAACCTGGCCAGCCTGTCCTCGTCGACCTCGACGGGCCTCGATTCGCTGTCGACCTCAGCATCGACCGGCCTCAGCTCGCTGTCGACCGTGACCTCTACGGGCCTGTCTTCGCTTTCGACCGGTCTTTCGACTACCGATAGCAACCTGGCCAGCCTGTCCTCGTCGACCTCGACGAGCATCGACTCCCTGTCGACCTCGGCATCGACGGGCTTGAGCTCGCTCTCGACCGTGACCTCCACGGGCCTGTCGTCGCTGTCGACCGGTCTCGATACGACCAACAGCATGCTGGACTCGCTCTCGACTTCGACGTCCACGGGCTACGTGGATCTGTCGACGGGCCTGTCGTCGCTGTCCACGCTGACCTCGACCAGCGTGAGCTCGCTGTCGACGGGCGTGGTGTCGCTCTCGACCGGCATCGTTTCGCTGTCGACCGTCGTGATCTCGCTGTCGACCTCGACCTCGACGAGCGTCGCCTCGCTCTCGACCGGCATCGACACGACGAACGCGAACCTGAACTCGCTGTCGACCTCGACCTCGTCGAGCGTGGCCTCGCTGTCCACCGGCATCGATACGACCAACAGCAGCCTGCATTCGCTGTCGACGTCCACGTCCACGAGCGTCGCCTCGCTCTCGACCGGTGTCGAGTCGCTATCCTCGTCCACGTCGTCGAGCGTGGCTTCGCTGTCGACCGGCATCGATACGACCAACAGCAACCTGAACTCGCTGTCGACCTCGACTTCGGCGAGCGTGGCCTCGCTCTCGACCGGCATCGATACGACCAACAGCAACCTGAACTCGCTGTCGACCTCGACCTCGGCGAGCGTGGCCTCGCTGTCGACCGGCATCGATACGACCAACAGCAACCTGAACTCGCTGTCGACCTCGACCTCGTCGAGCGTGGCCTCGCTCTCGACCGGCATCGATACGACCAACAGCAACCTGAACTCGTTGTCGACGGCTACGTCGGCGGGCTTCAACTCGCTGTCGACCAGCATCGACACGACCAATAGCAGCCTGCAAAGCCTCTCGACGGCGGCTTCGAGCAGCTCCGGCGGCGTCAGCTCGCTGTCGTCGACGGTGAGCGATCTGTCCACCTCGACTTCGACGGGCATGTCCTCGCTGTCGACCGGCCTCTCGACGGTCAGCTCGCAGGTGAACTCGCTGTCCACCACGGTTGCGCCGGTGGTCCAGATGATCGACGCTGCGAATGCCGCGGGCAACGCCTTCATGGGCACGCTGGCCGGCGGCATGAACAACGACGGCACGGTGCAAACGCGTGGCGCGACGGGCGGTGCGATTCAGAACATCAGCGCGCAGAACTGCTCGTCGGTGAACGGTGTGGACGCAACGGGTTCGGGTCTGTGCGTGACCGCCAACGGCGAAGGCGCAACGGCTTACGGCTCGAGCGCCAACGCCACAGGCGACAACTCGACGGCCATGGGCTACCGCGCCACGACGGCGAACGCGAACACCGTGGCAGTCGGCTCGGGTTCGATCGCCGCGGGTCATAACGGCACGGCGGTGGGCGTGAACTCGCGCGCCTCGGGTGCCGGTTCGGTGGCGGTAGGCTATGGCGCCTCGGCGCCGGGCGCCAACTCGGTGGCCATCGGCCAGGGCTCGGTCGCCGATCAGGACAACACCGTCTCGTTCGGCGCGGCCGGCACGGAGCGCCGCCTCACCAACATCGCGGCGGGCGTGGCTCCGACCGATGCCGCAACGGTCTCGCAGCTCGGCAGCGTGCAGAGCAACGTGAACAACGTGGCGCGCACGGCCTACGCCGGCACGGCGCTCGCGATGGCCATGAGCGGCACGTATCTGCCGTCGCTCAACGCCGGCGAGAAGACGGTGGGCGTGGGCTTCGGTTCATACCAGGGCTACAGCGCCGTTGCGGTGAACTTCAAGGGCTTGTCGGGCAACGGCCGCTGGGGTTACGGCGCCGGTGTCTCGACAACGGGTCATGACGTCGGCGTGAACGCGGGGGTGGGCTGGAAGTGGTAAGCCAGCACTAGCAGGCGAGTAAAACCAAAACTAAAAGTAGCAGTGCAGTGAACGACGGGCGGCCGGCAACGGTCGCCCGTTTTTTTACGACTGCATCGCGCAGCCGCAAGCGCTTCCATCCGGCCGTCCAATCCTGACCTTATTATTCGTATGCGGCAGTGCAGCAACGATCGGGTATGCTGTCGGCTCTATTAAAAATTTCCATTCGAGAGACGAGCATGCGGCGTGTCGTATTCAATCAGAAAGGCGGCGTAGGGAAGTCGACGATCGTTTGCAATCTTGCAGCAATTAGCGCCAGCGAAGGGCTGAGAACGCTGGTCATCGATCTGGATGCGCAGGCGAATTCAACCCAGTACCTGCTGGGCGCGCAAGCCGGCGAGGTGCGCTCCACGGTGGCGAGCTTCTTTGAGACCGCGTTGACGTTCAGCTTCAAACCCGTGGACGTGACGTCGTTCATTCATCCGACACCGTTTGAGAACCTCGACATCATGCCCGGTCATGCCGACCTGGATACGCTGCACGGCAAGCTTGAATCCCGCTACAAGATCTACAAGCTGCGCGACGCGCTCAACGAGCTCGACATGTACGACGCGGTGTATATCGACACGCCGCCGGCATTGAACTTCTACACTCGCGCCGCGCTGATCGCCGTCGAGCGTTGCCTGATTCCGTTCGACTGCGACGACTTCTCCCGGCGCGCGCTTTACACGCTGCTCGAAAACGTGAAGGAGATCCAGCAGGATCACAACGCCGCGCTGGAGGTGGAGGGCATCGTCATCAACCAGTTTCAGCCGCGCGCAAGCCTGCCTCAAAAGCTGGTCGACGAACTGATCGGCGAGGGCTTGCCGGTGCTCGCTTCGCGGCTGTCTTCGTCGGTGAAGATTCGCGAATCGCATCAGCAGGCGACTCCCGTTGTCCACCTCGATCCGGGACACAAGCTCTCGCGTGAATATCGGGCCTTGCATCAGGAGCTGACGCAGTAGCTGCGCCGTCCGGCGTCCGGCGGACCCGGGGAGTGGAGCCCGCCGGGCCCGTCGCCGCGTTTCGGCGCGCTCACATCGTTTTCAACGCCGAGCGCTTGAGCTTGCCGGTTTCGGTTCTCGGCAGCGCGTCGAGGAACGCGATCAGGCGCGGGTACTTGTAGGCCGCCACCGCGTTCTTCACGAAGGCTTGCAGCTCGGCCACCATGGCCTCATTGCCCTCGAAGCCGGGGCGCAGCACCACGAACGCCTTCACCACCTGGCCGCGCAATTCGTCGGGCACGCCCGTCACGCCGCATTCCACCACGGCGGGGTGCTGCATCAGCACGGTCTCGATCTCGGGGCCCGCGATGTTGTAGCCCGACGAGACGATCATGTCATCGGCGCGCGCCTGGTAGAACACGTAGCCGTCGGCGTCGATGGTGACCGCGTCGCCAGGCAGATTCCAGCCGTCGCGCACGAACTTCTTCTGCCGCTCGTCGGCCAGATAGCGGCAGCCCGTCGGCCCGCGCACCGCGAGATTGCCGGTGACGCCGGGCGGCACCGGCTGCATGTCGTCGTCGAGCGCCTGCACCTCATAGCCCGGCACCGCGCGCCCGATCGAGCCGGGCCGCACCTCGCCGCCCGCCGAGGAAATGAAAATGTGGATCATCTCGGTGCCGCCAATGCCGTCGATCATTTCGATGCCGGTTGCCTCGCGCCACAAGTCCCGCGTCGCCTGCGGCAGCGCCTCGCCCGCGGATACGGTCTTGCACAGGCTTGAAATGTCGTAGTCCTTCACGAGCGGCGCCATCTGCCGGTAGAAGGTGGGCGCGGTGAATACGATGGTCGCGCGAAAGCGCTCGATGGTTTGCAGCAGCAGCGCGGGCGTGAGCTTTTCGATCAGCACGGTCGAGGCGCCCACGCGCAGCGGGAAGCAGAGCAGGCCGCCCAGCCCGAATGTGAACGCGAGCGGCGGCGTGCCGCAAAACACGTCGTCCGCGGTGGGCTTGAGCACGTGGCGCGGGAACAGGTCGCACATGGCGATCACATCGCGGTGGAACTGCATGCAGCCCTTCGGCGTGCCCGTGGTGCCGCTCGTGAACGCGATCAGGCAGACGTCGTCGCTGGCCGTGTCGCATGCGGTGAACGCGGCGGGCTTGCTGGCCGCGAGACTTTCGAGGCTGCCGGGCGCATCGTCGTGGAAGTAGCGCACCTGGGCGAGGTTCGCGCAGAAGAATTCGTCGTCGGCCTGGGTGCAGCGCGCGAGCTCGTCGGCGAGGCGCACGTCGCACAGCGCCGCGTTCACGCTCGCCTTGTCGATGATCTGCCTGAGCTCCTTCGCGCGCAGCAGCGGCATGGTGGGCACCACCACGAGCCCGGCCTTCAACGACGCCAGCAGCGCAACGGCCATCTGCAGCGTATTGGGGCCGCGCAGCAGCACGCGGTTGCCGGGCTTCAGGCCCATGTCGTCCACCAGCACGTGAGCACTGCGGTCCACCCGTTCGCGCAATTGCGCATAGGTGGTCGCTTGCGGCTTGCCGTCGACGTCGGACCAGACGGCCGGGCGCGCCCCATGCCCGGCCTCGATGGCGCGGTCCAGCAACTCGGCCGCACAGTTCAGACGCGCGGGATAGGCGACGTCGGGATTGTCGAGAAGCAACGCGGGCCACTGCGATTCGGGCGGCAGGTTATCGCGTGCAAAGGTGTCGACGTGAGCGGTCGGTTGCATGGTGTCTCCGGCTTGGCTGCGAACAGCCTTGTAGGGTGTTCTGTTGCGTGGCTCTTGTTGGTCCGCTTATTGGCTCGCTTATTGGCTCGCTTATTGGCTCGCTTATTGGCTGGATAAGCGGGCATCGCCGGGAATCACGGCCGTGGCCTCGATCTCCACTTTCGCCTCGTCCTCCATGAGCGCGACCACCTGGATGGCGCTCATGGCGATGTCGTAGTCGCCGATCAGCTCGCGAAACGCCGCGCCGATCTCCTTGAGCGATGCCACGTACTCCTTTTTGTCGGTGACGTACCAGGTCATGCGCACCAGATGCTCGGGCTTGCCGCCCGCGGCGTCGAGCACGGCCACGATGTTGCGCAGCGCCTGCACGGCCTGCGCGCCGAACTCGCGGCTCGTGAAGCGCGCGTTCTCGTCCCAGCCGATCTGGCCGGCGATATAGACCTGGGTGCCCACGGCGGCGACGCCGTTGGCATAACCGCGCGGCTTGACCCAGCCTGCGGGAAGAAGGGCTTTTTTCATGAGTGTTCCGTTTGGTAGGCCTTGAGCAGATCACGTCCGACGATCAGTTGCTGAACCTCGGTCGCGCCTTCGTAAATGCGCAGCGAACGAATCTCGCGGTAGAGCGATTCGACGATGTTGCCGCTTTGCACGCCCATGCCGCCCCAGAGCTGCACGGCGGCATCGATCACCTGTTGCGCGCCTTCGCTCGCATGCCACTTCGCCATGGCCGCTTCGCGCGTGACGCTCACGCCCTGGTCGCGTAGCCACGCGGCACGATAGACGAGCAGGGCGCTGCTGTCGATGGTGAGCGCCATCTGCGCGAGCTTCGCCTGGGTGAGCTGAAAATCGCCGAGCGTCTGGCCGAACATCTGGCGCGACGCGGCGCGCGCGAGACCTTCGTCCATCGCGCGGCGCGCAAAGCCGAGCGACGCGGCGGCCACCGAGGTGCGGAAGATGTCGAGCGTGCGCATGGCGATCTTGAAGCCTTCGCCCGGCGCGCCCAGCATCTGGCTCTTGTTCACGCGCGCGCCGGCGAAGCGCAGACGCGCGAGCGGATGCGGCGCGATCACGTCGATGCGCTCGGCAATCTCGAGCCCCGGCGTGTCGGCATCCACGACGAACGCGCTGATGCCGCGCGCGCCCGGCGCTTCGCCGGTGCGCGCGAACACCACGTAGAAGTCGGCAATGCCGCCGTTCGAGATCCACGTCTTCTCGCCGTCGAGCACGTAGTCCTGGCCGTCGGCGCGCGCGGCCAGCGCCATCGCGGCCACGTCGGAGCCCGCGTTCGGCTCGGAGAGCGCGAACGCGGCGATGGCTTCGCCGCTCGCGACGCGCGGCAGATAGCGGGACTTCTGCGCATCGCTGCCCGCGAGCGAGATCGCGCCCGAGCCGAGGCCCTGCATCGCCAGAGCGAAATCGGCGAGGCCCGAATGCTTCGCGAGCGTTTCGCGCAGCAGGCACACGGCGCGCGTGTCGATGGTGTCGCCATGGCCGCCCCACGCGGTGCCGCCCACGCCGTAGCGCAGCCAGCCCGCCGCGCCCAGCTTGCGCACGAGTGTGCGGCAGGTATCGTCGACATTGTCGTGCGGCACATGCGCGAGATGCAGGCGTGACCACTCCTCGACGCCTTTTGCAAGCGCGCGGTGATGGTCTTCGAAGAACGGCCACGCGAGCGCGCCATGCAGGGTGTTGTCAGCGTTCACTGGCTCAATCTCCCTTGAAAACCGGACGCGTCTTCGCCGCGAAAGCGTCATACGCGCGGCCGAAGTCGCGCGTCGCCATGCAGATCGCCTGCGCCTGCGCTTCCGATTCGATCGCCTCGTCGATGCTCATAGTCCATTCCTGATGCAGCATCGTCTTGGTGATGCCGTGCGCGAAGGTCGGGCCCGCCGCGAGATCGGCCGCAAGCTTTTGCGCCTCCGCGAGCAGCACTTCCGGCTCGCACAGCCGGTTATAGAACCCCCAGGCGTGGCCTTCCTCGCCGCTCGCGGAGCGGCCCGTATAGAGCAGCTCGGCCGCGCGGCCCTGGCCGATGATGCGCGGCAGGATTGCGCACGCGCCCATATCGCAGCCCGCGAGGCCCACGCGCGTGAACAGGAACGCGAGCTTGCTGCGCGCGGTGGCATAGCGCATGTCGGAGGCCATCGCGAGAATCGCGCCCGCGCCCGCGCACACGCCGTCCACGGCGGCGATGATCGGCTGCGGGCAATGGCGCATCGCCTTCACGAGGTCGCCGGTCATGCGCGTGAACATCAGCAGCTCGGGCATCGGCAAGTCGATGAGCGGCGCGATGATGTCGTGCACGTCGCCGCCCGAGCAGAAGTTCTCGCCCGCGCCGTGCAGCACGACGCTCTTCACATCGGTGGCGTAGGCGAGTTGGCGGAACAGGTCGCGCAACTCCGCATACGATTCGAACGTGAGCGGATTCTTGCGCTCGGGGCGGTTCAGCGTGATGGTCGCCACGCGGCCCTCGACCGACCAGCCGAAGTGCTTCGCCTCGTAGCCGGCCAGCGTCGTGCGGTTGCCCGCGAAGAGCGCATCCGCGCTGGAGCGTTCTGTCGTCAAGGTATGTCTCCTTTAGCTTGGAGCGCGCTCAGCCTTCGAGGCTGTCGCGCAGATGTTGCTTGAGCTTGCCGAGGCGCTCGTGCATCTTCGACTTCTCGTCGAGCGAGAGGCCGCCGAACATTTCCACCACCCACTGCTCGTGCGCGGCGGCCATGCGGTCGAACGCGGCGCGGCCCTCGGGCGTGAGGCGCACGGCAATCGAGCGGCGGTCCTCGGGGTCGGCGTCGCGCGTGACGAGGCCTTCCTTTTCCAGCTGATCGGTGATGCCGGTGACGTTGCCGCCCGTGACCATCAGGCGGCGCGAGAGCTCGGTCATCCGGAGTCCTTCGGGATGGCGTTCTAGCTGCGCCATCAAGTCGAAGCGCGGCAGCGTGGTGTCGAATTCGGTGCGCAGGCGGCGGCGCAGCTCGGCTTGCACGAGGTTGGTCGTGGTGAGCAGGCGCAGCCACAGGCGCAGGCCCATGTGGCTGTCGGCGCCGGTGCTCATCTCCATGTCGACGACGTTCTCCGCGAGCTTTTCGACGCCCTTGCGCGTCGTCTTCGCGGCAGGCGCCTTGCGCGGCTTCTGTTTCGGCACAGGCGAGGTCATGTGATTTCTCCACCGGAAACGGATATCGATTGCCCTGTGATCGCGGACGACCCGGGCGCGCACAGCCACAGCACCGCGTTGGCGACTTCTTCCGGCTGGACGAAGCGCTGCTGCGGGTTGTGACGCACGAGGATGCTACGCGCCTCGGCCTCGCTGCGCGAGGTCTTGCGCGTGATCTGGTCGAGCGAGGCCTGCAGCAGTTCCGTTTCCGTATAGCCGGGGCATACCGCGTTCACCGTCACGCCCTGCGTGGCGACTTCGAGCGCAAGCGCGCGCGTCATGCCGATCACGCCGTGCTTCGACGCGCAATACGCGGCCACATACGGATAGCCGACCTGGCCCGCCGTGCTCGCCACGTTGACGATGCGGCCGCTCTTGCGCGCGAGCATCGCCGGAATCACGGCACGCGTGCAGAGGAACACGCCCGTGAGGTTCACGTCGAGCATGCGCTGCCAGAGATCGAGCCCGGTCTGGGCGAACGGCGAGGCAGTGGCCTGGCCCGCGTTGTTCACGAGGATGTCGATCGCGCCGAGGCCATCGGCAGCGCTCGCGAACGCATCGTGTACGGCGCGTTCGTCGGTCACGTCGACGCTCACGCAGGCGATGCGCTCGCCGGCTCCCAACACCTCGCGCTGCGCCTGGAGCTTCGCCGCGTCGCGGCCCATCAGCGTGACGCGCGCGCCCGCATGCAGCAGCGCGGCGGCCGTCGCCGCGCCGATGCCGCTGCCTCCGCCGGTCACCACGGCGTGCTGTCCTTTCAGCGTATCGTCGCTCATGCTCACACCGTGCCTTCCGCGCGCTGGGCGCGTTCGAGCGGAGAGAGCCCCGCAGCCGCGGCGGCGGCCGCGCGTTCGCGCTCGATGTTGCGTTCGAGCTGGGTCTTCGCCGCCGTGTACTGGTTCGGCCACTTCACGTCGAAGTAGCCGATCTTCGCGGCCTCGCCGAGCGTCCACGCCGGGTTGGCGAGGTGCGGGCGCGCCACCGCGCAAAGGTCGGCGCGGCCCGCCGCAATGATGCCGTTCACGTGGTCGGCCTCCGAGATTGCACCCACGGCGATGGTCGCGATGCCGGCTTCGTTGCGGATGCGGTCCGCGAACGGCGTCTGGAACATGCGGCCATACACGGGCTTTTCGTCCTTGCTCACCTGGCCCGACGAAACGTCGATCATGTCCGCGCCTGCCGCCTTGAAGGCACGCGCGATCTGCACGGCGTCGTCGGGCGTGATGCCGCCTTCGACCCAGTCATGCGCGGAAATACGCACGGAAATGGGCTTGTCGTCGGGCCATACGGCGCGAATCGCCCCGAACACCTGGAGCGGATAGCGCAGGCGATTCTCGAGCGAGCCGCCATATTCGTCGGTGCGCTGGTTCGTGAGCGGCGAGAGGAAGCTCGACAGCAGATAGCCGTGAGCGCAGTGCAGTTCGAGCCAGTCGAAGCCGGCCTCGGCGGCCATCTGCGTGGAGCGCACGAATTGCGCTTCGATTTCCTGCAATTCTTCCAGGCTGGCCGCGTGCGAATGCTGGCTCACGCCGCGCAGATACTGCTGCGGCGACGCGGAAACGAGCGGCCAGTTGCCCTCGTCGAGCGGCTGGTCGATGCCTTCCCACGCCACCCGCGTCGAGCCCTTGGCGCCCGAGTGGCCGAGCTGGATGCCGATCTTCGCATCGGAGTTCGCGTGCACGAAATCGACGATGCGCCGCCATGCGGTGAGATGCTCGGGCACATACATGCCGGGGCAGGCGGGCGTGATGCGCGCTTCGGGCGACACGCAGGTCATCTCGGTCATTACGAGCGCCGCGCCGCCCATCGCGCGCGCGCCCAGATGCATCAGGTGATAGTCGCCGGCCACGCCGTCGCGCGCGGAGTACTGCGCCATCGGCGACACCACCACGCGATTCTTGAGCGTGACGCCGCGCACCGTGAACGGGGTGAACATCGGCGGCGCGGCGCGCTGGCCGGCTGCCGCGCGCGCATCCGCATCGACGCCCGCGCGCGCGGCAAGCCACGACTCGAAGCTGCCGAGGTAGTGCGCATCGCGCTCGCGCAGGTTTTCGTGCGAGATGCGCTGCGAGCGCGTGAGCAGCGAATACGCGAACTGCTCGGGCTCGAACTTCGCGTAGCGGTCCACGTGCTCGAACCACTCCGTTGAATTACGTGCGGCGTTCTGGATGCGCAGCACGTCCACGCTGCGCACGCTCGTGTAGTGATGAAGCGCGGCGCGCAGGTCGCCCGGATGCGCTTCCATGCTGTTGGCGAGCTCGATGGCGTCTTCGAGCGCGAGCTTGGTGCCCGAGCCGATCGAGAAGTGCGCGGTATGCGCCGCATCGCCCATCAGCACGACCGGCGTCTGCTTGCCGTTCGCGCCGGCCTTCCAGTGCACCCACTCGCGGCTCACCACGCGCGGGAAGCGGATCCATTGCGACGAGCCGCGCAGATGCGCCGCGTTCGAGCGCAGTTCATGGCCGTCGAGATAGCGCGCGAACAGCTTCTCGCAGAACGCGATGCTGTCTTCCTTGCTCATTTCGTCGAGGCCCGCCGCCTTCCACACACGCTCGGGCGCTTCGACGATGAACGTCGAGGTGCTGTCGTCGAAGCGGTAAGCGTGCGCCTGGAACCAGCCGAACTCGGTTTCTTCGAAGGCAAACGTGAAGGCGTCGAACAGCTTCGAGGTGCCGAGCCACACGAAGCGGCAGTCGCGCAGATCGATGTCGGGCTGGTAGGTGGCCGCGTACTTCTGGCGCGTGGCGCTATTCAGGCCGTCGGCGGCGATGATGAGGTCGGCGTCCTGCACATCGTCGTCGCTCATCTGGGTCTCGAACACGAGCTTTACGCCGAGCTGTTCGCAGCGCGCCTGCAGGATGTTCAGCAGACGCTTGCGGCCGATGCCGCAGAAGCCGTGACCCGACGAGCGAATCGAGCGCCCGCGGAAATGGATCTCGATGTCGTCCCAGTGATTGAACGCGTCGAGAATCTGATCCGCGCTTTCCGGATCGGCCGCGCGCAGATTGCCGAGCGTCTGATCGGAAAACACCACGCCCCAGCCGAACGTGTCGTATGGGCGGTTTCTCTCGATCACCGTGATCTCGTAGTCCGGGTGACGACGCTTCATCAAAAGGCCGAAATAAAGTCCGGCTGGCCCGCCACCGATACAAACGATTCGCATGTTCGCTCCCTTGGTGAGTCTGCAGGGGCAGATTAGGCCGAATTACTTTAAGTGTCAAGTAATTGCACGGGACACCGGGAAAGCCCTGGCGCGGGTGGGCAAAGAGCGGAACCTGCAGGCGCTCAGCGGAATATGCGATGCTGGAGGGCGTGCGAGTGGCGGACGGGTGCTTCGAGCTGGCACTGAATTCGCTTGGCGTAGCGGCTGCAGCGCCGAGTCATGACGAAACGCTTTCGCATTATCGCTGCCGTATAGCGCTGCGCAAATAATCAGTTATCCTGATGAAAGAGAAAAACCGTTCCAACCGGAGCCTTGATTGATGAGTCAGACATCGAAGCGATCGATCGAAATCGATTTTTTCCGCGGTTTCGCGTTGCTTGCCATCGCGCTCGATCACATGCCCGCCAGCGTGCTGTCGCACGGCATGCTGCACACCTTCGCGTACTGCGATTCGGCCGAGGTGTTCGTGTTCGTAAGCGGGTACGTGTCGGCAGCGAGCTGGCTCGCGATCGCGGCGAAAAAGGGCGTGGGCGCTGCCAACCAGCGCTTCTGGCGGCGTGGGCGCGAAATCTATGCCGCTTATTTGTGCGCTGCTGCACTGATGCTGCTTTCGGGTGCAGCGGCTGTTGGATTGCGCGTGGATTCGCCGCTCGTCGCGGATTCAGGCTTTCAGCGCTTCGTCGCGCATCCGTTCGCAATGCTCGGCAATGTCGCGGTGTTTCGCGATCAGCCGTATCTGGCGGGGGTTTTACCGCTCTACGTGATTCTCGTGCTCGCGCTGCCCGCGATCATGCCGCTCGCGCGGCGCGCGCCCGACGTCGCACTGCTGGGCAGCTTCGGCATCTGGCTGGGCGGCTGCTGGCTCGTGCGCTATCTGCCCGCCGTGCCCGGCTCGAACTGGCCATTCAATCCGTTCGCGTGGCAGGCGATGTTCGTGCTCGGCCTGCTGTGCCGGCTCTATCCGGTTTCGGCGGCGTTTCAGATTTCGCGTCTGGGCCGCGCGCTCACGGTGCTCGCGGGCGCGCATGTCGTGCTGTTCGCCGTGATGAAGCTGTTCGTCGACCTCGATCCAGCGCCGGGCTACATGAAGCAGAACCTCGCTAGCCTGCGTATCGTGAGCTTTGGCGCGGTAGCCTGGTTGGCCGCGCAGGCCGTGCGTCTGGGCTGGATCGGCTGGCTCGCGCGGCGCTTGCCGGGCGTGGTCACGGTGGGCCAGCAGGGGCTCGTGTGCTTCGTTGGCGGCGCGCTCGTGTCGAATGCGATCGACACGCTGTTGCGTGCAACGCATGTGAGCGCTTTCTGGCCCGCGCGGCTCGCGGGCGATCTGCTGGCTATTGGCGCGCTGCTGGTGCTAGCCGGCGGCGCGCGGCGATGGAAGAGGGAGCGCTCGCGCGCCGCGCTCACGTAAAAGCGCAGCGCGCCCGCGTGAGCGACGCGCTGCGTCGACTGCCTTCAGCTCCTCGCGAGTTCGCGCACGTCGGCCGTTGGCGTTGCGCCGAACGCGTCGCTCAGCGCGTAATCGATCAGTTGCCGCGCCGCATGTCCTGGCGAAGCAAGCTGGCCGCTTTCCTTCAGTTGCTCGAAGCGCTCGCGCTGCGGGAACTGCTCGGTGCTGGTGGAGCGGATGGTGGCTTGCATGGCGGTGTCGACCACGCCCGGCGCGACGCTGCAGATGCGCACGTCGGGCCGCGCGTCTTGCGCCACCGCGCGAGCGTGATGATCGAGCGCGGCTTTGGTCGCGCAATAAATGCTCCAGCCCGCGTAGGCGTTACGCGCCGCGCCGCTCGAAATGTGAATGATGCGGCGCTCCAGCGCGTCGCCCGATGCTTCGCCCGAAGCCAGCGCGTTGGCAAGCATCAGCGGCGCCGCGACGTTGAGCGTGATCGCGCGAGCGATGGCGCCCGCGTCCTGGGCGCCGAGCGGCGCTATCGGCTCGACGGTGCCCGCATTGTTGAACAGCAGCACACACTGCGCGCCGTGCGCGAACTGGCGCAGCGCGCCGCTCGCGAGCCAGCGTTCGAGCGCGGCGCAATCGCCGAGATCGAGCGCGGCTTGCTGCAACTGCGCCGCGGACGACGACGGCTCGCGCGCGGCCAGCGTGGGATGCGCGCTGCGGCCAAGGCCGAGAACATCGATCTGGCGCTCCAGCAGCAGTTCTGCGAGGGCGGCGCCGAGTCCACGGGAATGGCCGGTGACGATAGCGCGGACGGGAGAGGAAGTCATGGTGGGAGCGGTCATGGTCAGCGGGAAAATGCGTGATGCGCATGGGCTGCGCCGGCATCGCGCGGAAGGTGTTTCGGGGCTTCGCATCAACCAGGCCGGTTGCGCCGGACGGTCTCGCGAGCCGGCCCGAAACCGGGGTCGCGCGTGCGGGATCCAAACAGGCCGCGCGAATTCGGTATCATAGCGTCCGATCCAATAAGGAAGAGATCTGGACGTGAAAGCCGCATCGCAACAACGCCGTACCCTGAGCTTCAAAGACGGGCTTCTGGAAATCAAGAAGAGCATGGGCCTGGGTACCGGACAGCCTGCCGAAGAACAGGCGCAGTCGCCGCAAGGCCGGCACGCGCCCAAAGGAAACCGGGCGGGCGCAAAGACCGAGCCGCAGAAGGGCGCTCAGGGGCAGCGGCGCGCGCAGGGCGCGCCCGGCCACAAGGGTCCCAAAGGCTCCCAGGGCAACAAGGGCCACCGTCCCGCCGGCGCGGACGAGGCGCGCGGGCGCGCGCGTCCGCAGCAGCAGCGCGGCCAGGCGCACGGCAAGCCCGCTGGCGAGGGCGGCGAGGCGGCCGGCAGCTCGACCGAAAAGCCTCATGACGCGCGGAGGCAGCAGGCCCGTCAGGCGCGCGGCCAGCGCGGCCCGCATGACGGCGAGCGCGGTGATCAGCGTCAGCGTCCGGCGCGCCAGCAGCAGTCGATGGCCAATTTGAGCGAGGCCGAAAAGGCGCGCATCGAACGCAATCGCCAGCTCAACGCGGTCTGGAACGTGTTCGCGAAGCTCTATCCGGCATTCCGCGAGCGCTTGCCGCTGAAGATCGGCGTGGTCGAAGACCTCGTCGCGCGCCATCCCGATTACGAACGCACGCTGATCGTCGCCGTGCTCAAGCGCCACGTGAATCATCCGCGCTATCACGAGCGCGTGGCCGTTGGCGGCTCGCGTTATGAGCTCGATGGCAGCGCTTCGGAAGGCCCGGGCATCGACCCTTCGCACGTCGGCCGCGCCAAGGCCGCGCTCGCGCATCAGAAGGCCAAGGCCGAGGCGCGCGCCAAGGAGCAGCAAAACGCGCAGCAAGCGGCGCAAGCCGGGCAGGCTGCTGCGCCAGCAGCAGCCGATGCGGCCCCCGCGCAGGATCCGGCAGCGGCCGCGACGCAACCAGCGGCTGAACCGGCACAGGCGCAAGCCCCCGAAGCAGCCGGCGAAACGCCCGCCAGCAACGGCGAAGCCCCCGCGACGCCCAGCTGATCGACAACGCAGAAGCGCTCCAGCCCCGGCATGGCCGATGCTGGACGCTCGATGCGGATTACCCCGGCATATCGATTCTCAGCGCGGCTGAACCGTCAGCGTTCGCGCGAGCGCGCGTGGGTGTGCGTTTCCAGCACGCCGCGCATGGCCGACGCCTCGGCAACCGGGGCGCTCGCCGCAGCGCGGGAAGATGCGGACGGCGATGCGGAATTTTGCGCCGCCACGGCCGCTGCGGTGCCGGCCGGCGACGAGCCGCTTGCGGGCATCGCGTCGTTCGTGTCGACGGAGAAAGCTCCGCTAAAGGTTGGCGGCGCATCCGTTGCGGCCGCGAGCGCTTGCGGCGCGCTCGCGGCATCGAGCACGCGGCTGAATTCGGCCGCGCGCACGCGGATCTTTTCCGCATAGGCTTTCGAGCCGCCGTAGTTCTTCATCGCCGCGTCGAGATCGCCGCCGGCCGCGCGCTGGTAGCCGTAGAGAATCGACGATCCCACATCGATATTGACCTCGGGATCCGTGAGGTCTTTCACGTTGCGCAGTAAATTGCGGTGCGCCGAGGGCACCACCTGCATGAGCCCGGTCGCGTTGTTCGAGCCGCGCGCCTTCTCGCGAAAGCGCGATTCGATCGAGATGATGGCGAGCAGCACCGCGGGCGGCAGCGAGTATTTTTCGGCTGCCGTGGTGACGGCCAGCGAGATCTGGGCAGCCTTGTCCTTGGCCAGTCCGAACTTCTGGCTCAGGTAGGTGGGGAGCTTCTTGTCGTCTGCTGGGGGCTGCTGGGCCGCCGCGTATTGCACGAGGCCAGGCAGCATGACGAGCAGGCAGAGTAACCGCCTCATGGCCGGTCCTTTCGTGAGTTTCGTGTACAAACAACAGGTGAACGAATGAAAGGCGCACAGTATAGCCGGCCAGAAAGAAACCCAGCCGGAGCGTGGCCCGGCTGGGTTTCTCAAAACGCGCTGCGCTGATGGCGCTCAGACTTTCTCGACGGAAGCCTTGTAGATTTCGTCGATGCTCTCGGCAAGCGCGGCATCGAATTGCGCATCGCTCATCTGCCGGGTCAGGTCGTTGATCAGCGCGCGCGAGAAGCTCGCGATCATGCCGTGATTGGCGGCCAGCCGACGGCACGCGTCGCTGCGCGTATAGCCGCCCGAGAGCGCGACCACGCGCACGACGCGCGGGTGGTCGATGAGCGGCTTGTAGAAGTCGGGCGTGTCGGGGATCGTCAGCTTGATCATGACGTTGCGCGAGGCGGGCAGGGCGTCGAGTCCCTCGAGGAGTGCGTCGCGCAGCAGCGTTTCGGCCTGCGCCTTGTCCGGGGCCTTGATCGACACCTCGGGTTCGAGAATCGGCACGAGACCGCGCGCGCCGATCTGCTCGCCCACCTCGAACTGTTGCTTCGCGATGGCGGCGATGCCCGCAGGCGACGCGTGCTCGATCACCGAACGCATCTTGGTGCCGAAGATGCCAGCTTTCAATGCGCGCTCCAGCAAGGCGTCGAGGCCGGGCATCGGCTTCATGAGCCGCACGCCGTCGGCCTCTGCTTCGAGGCCCTTGTCGACCTTGAGAAAGGGCACCACGCCGCGCTCCGCCCAAAGGAATGCGGGCACCGGCTTGCCGTTCGCCTCGCCGTCCATGGTCTGCTCGAAGAGGATCGCGCCGATCACCTTCGCGCCCGTGAAGGCCGGCGCGCTAATGACGCGCACGCGCATCTCGTGCATGAGCCGGAACATCTCGGCGTCGCCGCTGTACTCGCTCTCCGGGATACCGTATTGCCGTAGTGCGCCAGGCGTCGAGCCGCCGCTCTGGTCGAGCGCGGCAATGAATCCCGGCTTGGCGCGCATCTGCTGCAGCATCGTGTCGTTGGCCATGTTCAAACCTCCCGAAACAGGCGCCGGCGCTGCTCGCGCATGGCGCGGTTATTGGGGCCCGGTGGCGGGACCGGCGGTTGGGGCCAATTCAGGGAGTCCGATTCGGCCGCACCCGATCCGGTGAGTGTACTGGCGCAGCGCGGCAGCGTCTCGGCCGATGTGTGCGGCGGGGTCTTTTGGGCGCTTGTACGAATGTCGGCGTATCGTCAGCCGGTGTCGAGGTTGAAGCCGGATGCGGCGTTGAATGGCGCGCGCAGTCCGCCGCCCAGGGACACGCCGGCAGCCATCCGGCGCGGCAAGGGCTGAGTCAGACGAGCACTTGCGCGGGCGCCGACCGGTCGCTCGCGAGCAATGCGGAAAGCCGCCGTAGCCCCGCCTGCAGACGCGTGCGCTCGGCGGTTGCGCCCAGCGAGATGCGAATCGCGTTTGTCGGGCTACGGGTCGTGTCCATGCCTTGCTCGAATGCCGTGGACGGCGCCACGGCGAGGCCTTCGGCGCTCGCGGCCGCCGCGAGTTCGCGCGCCGGCCAGTAGCTCGGCAACTCGTACCAGAGATGAATGCCCGCGTTCTCGCCCGCTGCCGGGCCGAGCGCCTGCGCCGCCATGCGCTGGCGTGCCTGTGCCTCGGCGCGCACGCCTTCGAAGATATGCGTGGCCGTGCCGTCTTCGATCCATTGCAGGGCCAGCGCATTCGTGAGCGGCGCGGCCATGAGCGAGAACGTGCGCAGCGCGGCCAGCACGCGCGCGTGCGACGCGGTGTCGGGCATCGCGAGAAACGCTGTGCGCAGGCCGGGCGAGAGCGTTTTCGAGAGCGTGGAGAGGTAAGAGACCTGCGTCGGTGCGAGACGCGCGAGCGGCGCAGGCGCATCGGGCGCGAAGCGCCAGTAGGGATCGTCTTCGACAATGTGCAGGCCGCAGCGCGCCGCCACGCGCAGAATCGCGCGGCGGCGCGTCTCCGGCATGGTCGTGGCGGTGGGATTTTGCAGCGTGGGGTTCAGATACACGAGGCGCGCGACGTGCGGCCCGTTTTGGCCGGCCTGACGACAAGCGGCTTCGAGCGCGTCAGGAAGCATGCCTTCGGCGTCGGTCGCAACGGTTTCGAGTCGGCGCCCCAGTTGCGCGAGCGCGTGCGGCAGCCCCGGATAGACGAGCGGCTCGCTCAGCACCACCTCGCCCGGCCCGGTGAACGCGAGGATCAGCGCGGCCAGCGCCGCTTGCGCGCCGGGACACACCACCAGCTGCGCGGGGTCGATCTTGCCGAGCATTGGCTCGAGCCACTTCGCGCCCGCCGCGCAATCGGCCGCGCCGCCGCCGCCGAGGTGATAAGTCATCAGCAAGTCGGCATCGCTGCGCAGCAGCAGGCGCGAGAGGCCTTCGCGCAGCAACGCATTGGCATCGATGCCGGCCGGGGGAGGCGGGATGTTCATGCTCAGATTCACGCGCTGCCCGAGCGCCGCCCGCGGTGGCGCGATGAAGGTGCCGAGCGGTCCGCGCGCCACGATCAGCGCGCGCCGCCGCGCCTCGTTGAAGCCGCGCGTCACCGTGGTGAGATCGACGCTGAGCAGCGCCGCGAGCGCGCGCTGCGCGGGCACGCGCTCGCCCGGCGCCAGCGTGCCCTCGGCCACGGCGCGCTCGATGAAGTCGGCGAGCCGCAGATAGCGCGGACCGTTGCCGACCTGTAGAGCCGAGGCCCACGTCCTGGCCCAGGAAGCGGCGGTGATGTCCGGATCAATCCGGCCATTTTGCGTCATTTTGTCGCTGATGTATGCATGATGTCTTACTCTAGCATGCGGACACGAAGCGCGTAAATCCATACATTATGGCTATGTATGGTTATCCGGGCGGTGGTGTTGGGCCGCCGCGGCGAAACGATGTGAGCACGTCTGGATGGGTTTGCGCGACTAGTCAACCATGGAACCCGACATGCGTACCTCGCACACACGAAGAGGGTCAGCCGTCGAAGCTGGCCCGCCACTTCCTCAATCTGACTCCTTAAGCTCATCCCCGCACCATTCCATACGTTCCGTCCGCACCGCCGCGACACTGGGCGGCGCAGCCGCGCTCTCGCTGCTCGGCGGCTGCAGCTCCGTGCTGCTCGATCCGAAAGGCGACATCGGCGTGCAGGAGAAAAACCTCATCCTGATCGCGCTCGGCCTGATGCTGCTCGTCGTGATTCCGGTGGTCGCGCTCACGCTCTGGTTCGCGTGGCGCTATCGCGCTTCGAACACGCGCGCGGCCTATGCGCCCAAATGGGCGCATTCCACTGCGATCGAAGTGGTGGTCTGGTCAATTCCCTGCATGATCGTGCTCGCGCTCGGCGTGCTGATCTGGCGCACGACGCATTCGCTTGATCCGTACAAGCCGATCGAATCACAGCAAAAACCCATCCGCGTGGACGTGGTCGCGCTGAACTGGAAGTGGCTCTTCCTCTATCCGGATTACGGCGTCGCCTCGGTGAACCAGCTGGCGATTCCGGTCGACACGCCCGTGTCATTCCGCCTGACCGCCGACTCGCTGATGAACTCGTTCTTCATTCCGCAGCTCGGCAGCCAGGTCTATGCGATGTCGGGCATGCAGACGCAACTGCATCTGATCGCGAACCATCCGGGCACCTACGCGGGCCGCTCGGCGGCGTTCAGCGGGGCAGGCTTCTCGGACATGCATTTCGACACGCTCGCCACGAACCGCGCCGACTTCGACGCATGGATCGCGCGCGCGAAAGCCTCGCCCGCGGTGCTGAGCCGCAGTGCCTACATCCAGCTCGCGCAACCGGGCGAGAAGGCGCTTGTCGCTTTCTATTCGAACATCGCGCCGGGACTCTTCGACGGCGTAGTCGGCCAGTATATGCGCGACGTTCACGGCAATACGATCTGCGGCTCCGGCACGGGCGTGAACGGCATGAACGGCGTGAACAACCCGGCGCTCACCCGCGACCCCCGTGGCCTCGTGCCCACCACGTCGGCCGGTTCGGCCAGCGCGGCCCGTTCGACCACCTCGGCCCTCCTGGCAGCGGAGTAAACACACATGTTCGGAAAACTCACGCTCGATGCCGTTCCCTGGCACGAGCCGATCATCATGGGCACGGGCGCCGTCGTGGCGCTCGGCGGTCTTGTCCTGCTCGCCGCGATCACGCTCGCGGGGAAGTGGGGGTATCTGTGGCGCGAATGGCTCACCTCGGTGGATCACAAGCGCATCGGCATCATGTACATCGTGCTGGCGATCGTCATGCTGCTGCGCGGCTTCGCCGACGCGATCATGATGCGCGTGCAGCAGGCCATCGCCTTCAACGACGCAGCGGGCTATCTGCCGCCGCATCACTACGACCAGATCTTCACGGCGCACGGCGTCATCATGATCTTTTTCGTGGCCACGCCGCTCATTCTGGGGCTGATGAACGTGGTCGTGCCGCTGCAGATCGGCGCGCGCGACGTCGCGTATCCGTTCGTGAACTCGCTCTCGTACTGGCTCTCGGTGGTGGGCGCGGTGCTGGTGATGGTGTCGATGTTCGTCGGCGACTTCGCCGCGACGGGTTGGGTCGCGTATCCACCACTTTCGGAGCTGGGCTACAGCCCGACTGCAGGTATGGACTACTACATATGGTCATTGCAGATATCGGGCCTTGGCACCACGCTCTCGGGCATCAACTTCATCGTGACCATTCTGCGCATGCGCGCACCCGGCATGGACCTCATGAAGATGCCCGTGTTCGTGTGGACGGCGCTCATCACCAACATCCTGATCGTCGCGGTGTTCCCGGTGCTTACCGGCACGCTCGCGCTACTCACGATGGACCGCTATCTCGACATGCATTTCTTCACGAACGAGCTCGGCGGCAACGCGATGATGTACATCAACCTGATCTGGGTGTGGGGACACCCCGAGGTATACATCCTGATCCTGCCCGCGTTCGGCGCGTTCTCGGAGATCATTGCGACGTTCTCGGGCAAGCCGCTGTTCGGCTACAAGTCGATGGTGTACGCGACGGCCTCGATCGGCATTCTCTCGTTCTTCGTGTGGCTGCATCACTTCTTCACGATGGGCTCGGGCGCGAACGTCAATGCGTTCTTCGGCATCATGACCACGATCATCTCGATCCCGACCGGCGTGAAGCTGTTCAACTGGCTCTTCACGATGTATCGCGGCCGCATTCGCTATCACAGCGCGACGCTCTGGACCATCGGCTTCATGGTGACCTTCGCCGTGGGCGGCATGACCGGGGTGCTGCTCGCCGTGCCGGGCGCGGACTTCGTGCTGCACAACTCGCTGTTCCTCGTCGCGCACTTCCATAACGTTATCATCGGCGGGGTGGTATTCGGCTGTCTTGCGGGCATCAGCTTCTGGTTCCCAAAAGTGTTCGGCTTCACGCTCAACGAGTTCTGGGGCAAGGTGTCGTTCTGGTGCTGGCTGATCGGCTATTGGCTCGCGTTCACGCCGCTCTACATCCTCGGCTTCGAGGGCATGACGCGCCGCATGAATCACTACGCGGTGCCCGGATGGCATCCGTGGCTGGTGGTGGCGCTCGTGGGCGCGGTGTTCGTGGGACTCGGCATCCTCGCCTTCATCATGCAGATCTACGTGAGCATTCGCGAGCGCGATGCGAACCGCGACCTCACCGGCGATCCGTGGGACGGCCGCAGCCTCGAATGGTCGACGGCCTCGCCCGCGCCGTTCTACAACTTCGCCGTGCTGCCGGCAATCACCTCGATGGAGCAACACTGGGACAACAAGGAAGCCGGCCGCGCGTACGTGCAGCCGCGCGCCTACGAAGCCATCCACATGCCGCGCAACACGGGGGCGGGCTTCGTTATCGCCGCGTTCAGCCTGCTGTTGGGCTTTGCGCTCGTGTGGCACATGTGGCTGTTCGCGGCGTTGGGGCTCGCCGGCATGGTCGCCACGTTCATCGTGCGCAGCTACGACCAGGACGTCGATTACTGGGTGCCGGCCGCGGAGGTGGCGCGCATCGAGGACGCGCGCTTCAGGCAGCTCGGCATCAAGCCACGCATTGAACAACCCGAGCAAATCGAGGAGATGGCTTAAACCATGGCTCACGCTGCACTATCTCACGCTCATGGCCACGCTCACGGCGATGATGACGGCACCAGGACCACGCTGGGGTTCTGGATCTACCTGATGAGCGACTGCCTCATCTTCGCGACGCTCTTCGCCACCTTCGGCGTGCTCGCGAATGCCACTGCGGGCGGCCCTGGCGCCAGGCAGCTCTTCGAACTGCCTTACGTGCTGTGCGAAACGCTGCTACTGCTCGCGAGCAGCGTCACGTTCGGCATGGCGATGCTGGGCCTGCACGCGCAGCGACGCGCGCAAGTGATCGTATGGTTGGCAATCACATTCGCGTTCGGCGCGGGCTTCATCGGCATGGAGGTGAACGAATTCGCGAAGCTCGTCGCCGATGGCGCGGGCCCGCATACGAGCGCGTATCTTTCGGCGTACTTCACATTGGTCGGTACGCACGGCCTGCATGTTTCGGCCGGTCTGCTGTGGATCGCGATCATGATGCATCAGACCTGGAAGTTCGGCCTCACCGGCGCGATCCGCCGACGCCTCGCGTGCCTGAGCATGTTCTGGCACTTCCTGGATCTCGTATGGATCTGCGTTTTCACCTTTGTTTATCTGCGAGGCATGCTGTGAGTTCACCCCACGTTACGCATTCGGGCAGCCACGACGGCAGTCACGACAATTCGCACGGCAGTCTCAAGAGCTATATGATCGGCACGATACTTTCGCTCGTGCTCACGCTCGCGTCGTTCGGCGTGGTGATGCTGCATGTGGTGCCGCCCAGGGCAGGGCTCGCGGCCATCGTCGTGCTGTGCGTTGCTCAGCTCGTCGTGCAGCTCGTGTATTTCCTGCATATCGGCGCCTCGCGCAGCCAGCGCGCGAACACCGGCATCTTCGTGTGCTCGGCTTTCCTGATTGCGGTGATCGTCGGACTTTCGCTGTGGGTCATGCACAACGCGAACGTCAACATGATGCCCACGCAGACGACCGTAGAACGCGCCATGGCGCACGACTAATCGGACGTTCACTCTTGTCCGGCCGGCAACGCGCTTCGCGCGCGTTGCCTGCCTCGGCCCAACATCGGCTCACATCGGCTCAAGCGGCCGCCAGAACCCGTGCCAGCCTGCGCATGCCCGCGAATACCGACTCGGCCACATCGAGTGGAAAGTCGCCGGGAAGCTGGGCAGCGACTTCGCCGATCACGCGTTCGGTTGCCCCAGCCACCGTCTCCATCATCGCCTCGACCTGCGCGACGGTGAACCCTACGCGCTGCCCCTGGGCGATCCAGTGGCGCGGCAGGATCTGCGCGATACGGTAGTGCGCGTTGCGCCCGCGCACGGCCATGGCGAGGCTCGCGCGCTGCGCCGGCAGCTGATTGCGCCCGCGCCCGATGATCGGATGCGCCGAGAGCACGTCGTAGAGCGGCGTGGCGGCGTAGCGGCTGCCCGGCAGATGCGCGATGCTGAAATTCTTGGCGTGGCCGTCAGTGGCCGCGAGCAGCCAGAACACCAGTTGCGCCATGAAGAAATGGTGGCGGTCGTCCTCGCGGCGCACGGAGCCGCCGAGCACCGTCATGACGCTCTCGATGCCGGGCCCGCCGTCGGCCTCGTATTTGTGCAGGCCCGGCGTGCCCGTGGCCTGGCACAGATCCTCCTGCGGCAGGCGCACGATCCAGCGGCCATTGCGCGCCATGCGGCGGTCGAAGCGCTCGACCACGAGCGCCTTCGTGTCCTCGAAACGGGCGATCTCGCAGGGCGCGATCGGCAGCCCATAAGCCGCGACGATCTTCGCGCATAGCCATTCGTTCTCGACCGACGTGCGCATGTCGGCGCGCATGTTGCCGACGAGACCGAGCGGCAGCTTCAGGATGTGCGTGGTGGGCGTGCTGCCCATGGGCAGCAGCCAGCGGTTCTGGTGCCGCAGCAGGGCGGTTTTCTCCTGCGCGCCGGCAATCGAGAGGCGCAGATCGTTCACGCTCTCGTGCTCGCCGAACGGCGGCGCGGCGGTGGTGTCGCGCAGCAGCCGGGCGATGTCGGCCGTCGACAGCGGTTTGCCTTCGATGGTTTCGAGGCCCGCCGGCTCCTCGCCCGCAGGCAGCAGTTGCAGCGCGCCCACGCAGTCGCGCCCGAGCACGGCCAGCAACTCGAACGGCGTGGTGCCGGCCGTGCGGTAGCGCGCCGCGATGCGGCGCCGGATCCGCTCGCTATCGGGCAGCAGGTTGTCGAAGTAGTCGGCCACGGCGGCGCCGCGCAACGGCTGGTTGCCCGGCGTGAAGGGCAGTGAGAGCGAGAGCGGCCGGCCTTGTTCGTCGTCGCGCCAGGTCTCGAAATACGCGAGGCGCTCCACGCCGCGCACGACCTCCCAGTACCCGACGGGCAGGCCGTTCATCCACAGGTCGAGCCGGTTCGTCTGACGGGGGCGCGCCATTACCAGTCCTCCCGTTTGCGCGGCTTCGCGCGGGGCTTTGGCGCCGCGGGCTTGGCGGCGGCGGGGGCGGACGCGCGCGTTGCGGCAGTTTGGGCGGGGCTTTTTGCAGCGCGCTTTTGCCCGGCTGGGCCGGCGGGCGCCGCCAAAGCCTCTGAGGACAGGCGCATTTCGACCGAGAACAACCGCAGAACGCGAAACAGCCGGTCGACGCTTGCGGACTCGGGGTGCGCTTCGAAGGCGGCATAGCTTTGCTGAGAGATGCCGAGGCGCTGCGCGACCTGTTCCTGGGTGAGGCCGGCTTGCTTGCGAAAGCCAAGCAGCATGGGACGCAACTGGCTGACGGTCTTGAGCGAATAGTCCACGCGAGGCTCCTGCTGCAGTGACGTGGCAAAGGACAGTTCACAGTCTATAGGCTGTAAATGTTAAATACAACCTTAAGACTGTAAATGAAAAATACAGGCTTCAGGTTGTATATGAAATTTACGGCCTTGAGACTGTAGCGGGGCGCTGCGGGAACACGCCGCTGCCGGCGAGGCGCGGAGGATGAGTCAGACAAATAAATCATGAATTCCCGCAATCCAGGAATATGCGGGAAAACTAGAGGCGCGTGATCTTGACTGGATTGATATATTGCATGCATTCGGGGGCCCATCGAGCGAGCTGCACGTGCCTGCGGGCCTCCATCGTGTCCCTTGCGAGGAGCAGTCGTGGAGAACCATGGCGAATTACACCGGGCCATTCTGAACAACATCCCGGACCAGGCATGGCTGAAGGACACCGAGTCACGCTACGTCCTCGTCAATGAAGCGTTCATGGAAGCGTGCGGACGCCCCGAGCAGGACATCATCGGCCGCACGCCCGACCAGGTCTGGTCGCCGGAACTGGGCGAGGTATATCTGGACACCGACCGCGCGGTGCTCGAAAACGGCAAGCGCCGCCGCTACGAGGAGCGGCGTCCCGGCCCCAACGGCAAGCTGCTCTGGTTCGACACCGTCAAGATGCCGGTGCGCGGCGCGGACGGGCGCATCGTCGGCACGGTCGGCATCTCGCGCGACATCACCGACTTCAAGCGCACGGAAACGGAGCTGCGCGATTCGCGCTCGCAGTTGCGCGAGCTTTCCGCGTGGCTGCAGTCGGTGCGCGAAACCGAGCGTTCGCGCATTTCGCGCGAGCTGCACGACGAGCTCGGCCAGTTGCTGAGCGGGCTGCGGCTCGGCCTGAACTATCTGGAGACCCAGGCGCGCGCGCTGACCTTCGGGCAGATCGACCACATCGGCATGCTAAAGAATCTGGTGGACACCACCATGGACGCCGTGCATCGCATCGCGTCCGATCTGCGCCCGCCGGTGCTGGACGAGCTGGGGCTCCACGCGGCGCTCGAATGGCTGACCGAATCGTTCACGCAGCGCACCGGGCTGCCGTGCGACCTGCGGCTGAGCATGCCCGAGACGCTGCTGGGCGAGCTCGATGCGGAGCGCAGCACGGCCATCTTCCGCATCGTCCAGGAGTCGCTCACCAATGCGAGCCGCCACGGGCGGGCCTCGCGCGTGGTGGTCGAACTCGACGCGCACGACGATCACTGCCACCTGGCGATTGCCGATGACGGCCGCGGCATGGACACCTCGCACACCGCCAACGGACCGAGGCTCGGCCTGCTCGGCATGCGCGAGCGCGCGCTGATGCTGGGCGGGCAACTGGACGTCACGAGCCGCCCCGGCCACGGCACGCGCGTGAGCGCCCGCATTCCGCTACACGCTTCACCCGCGGAGCCGGCTTCGGGCCCGCTTGCCAACCCTCTAGCCAACCCGCTTGCCAACCCCGCCGCAAACGCAGTTGCCAACGACGCGAGCCCATCATGCGCATCATGATCGCCGACGACCACGCGATCATTCGCGACGGTCTGAAACGCATCCTCTCCACGGTGCCCGACATGGAGGTGGCGGCGGAAGCCGTCGACGGCACCGACGTCGTCGAGCAACTGCGCAGCACGGCCGTCGACGTGCTGCTGCTCGACATGTCGATGCCGGGCAAGAGCGGCATCGCGTTGATCCAGCAGATCAAGGCCAGCCACCCGGCGCTGCCGGTGCTGGTCCTGAGCATGTACCGCGAGTCGCAATACGCGGTTCAGGCGATCCGCGCGGGCGCGGCCGGGTATCTGACCAAGAACGCCGAGTCCGACCAGCTGATCGGCGCGATACGCAAGGTCGCCCGGGGCGGCACGATCGTCTCGGCGCTGGTGGCCGAGAAGCTGGTCAAGCAGTTGCAGCAGCCCGCCAGCGCGTTTCCTCACACGTTTCTCACGCCGCGCGAGTTCCAGATCTTCCAGATGCTCGTCGAGGGCAGCAGCATCAACGACATCGCGCACAGCCTCTCGCTGTCGAGCAAAACCGTCAGCACGCACAAGGCCAACATCCTCGACAAGATGGAGATCCCGTCGACCGCCGGGCTCGTCCATTACGCCATCCAGCACGGTCTCGTCTTCGCGGGCACGGATACCTGAGTCCGGCAGCCGCTTTGTGCGGTGCGTCTCGGAAAATCCCTGGACCAAAACCAGCCGATCCCGATGCCAGCCGCACAGCCGCACGCCTAATCTGTCTATAACGCGCAAGTCGTTGCGGAGCGCCGCCAGGCAGGGCCGCAGCGCCTGCCCGCCGCGCCGGGCAGTGACCGCGCACGCTCCCGGCCGACCCATTACGTAAGGAGACCCAATCATGCATGTGGACCTTCTGATCAACAACGTCTGCGTTGGCGACGATGAACCGCCCGTCGACATCGCCATTCGCGACGGCCGCATCGTGGCGCTCGAAGCGGGCATCGACGCAACGGCCGACGAGATTATCGACGCGGGCGGGCGCGCGGCCATTCCGGGGCTGATCGAGGCGCACCTGCATCTCGACAAGGCGCTTTTGCACCGCCGGCTGCCGGCCCGCTTCGGCACGCTCGACGAGGCGATTCGCGTGACGGGCGTGCTCAAGAGCAAGCAGGAGCGCAACGACGTGCTCGATCGTTCGCGCCAGGTGCTCGACATGGCGGTGAAGAACGGCACCGTTGCCGTGCGCGCGCACCCCGACGTCGACCTGATTCAAGGCTTGATCGGCGTGGAGACGCTGCTCGAGCTGAAAAGCGAATACGAAGATTTGCTCGACCTGCAGATCGTGGCGTTTCCGCAGGAGGGCATTCTCAAGTCCCAGGGCACCCACGAGCTGATGGTCGAAGCCTTGCAGATGGGTGCGGATGTGGTGGGTGGTTGCCCATACAACGAACTCAACTGGGTCGACACGCAGCGCCATATCGACATGGTGTTCGAGCTCGCTCAGCACTTCGACCTGCCGGTCGACATGCATGCCGACTTCGCCGACGACACCACCGACCCGCGCTTCGCCGCGATTTCATATATCGCGCAGAAGACCATCGAGACCGGCTACCAGGGGCGGGTGGCGCTCGGGCACGTCACGAGCCTCGGCGCCCTCGACGACGAGGCGCTCAAGCCGGTGATCGAGCGCATGCGCGAAGCGGGCATCAGCATCGTGACGCTGCCGGCCACCGACCTCTATCTGGGCGGCCGCAAGGACACGCACAACCAGCGGCGCGGCCTCACGCCCGTCAAGGCCTTGTATAACGCGGGCGTCAACGTCGCCTATTCGTCGAACAACGTGCGCAACGCGTTCACGCCGTTCGGCAAGGCCGACATGCTGCAGATCGGCAACATGCTCGCGCACGTGGCCCAATTCGGCGTGCCGGAGCATCAGCAGGCGATTCTGGACATGGGCACGCGCAACGCCGCGCGCGCGATCGGCATCGAGCACGGCTACGGCATCGCGGTGGGCAAGCAAGCCGATCTCGTCATTCTCGACACTTTCCGGGTGGCCGATGCGCTGCTCGACATCCCGCCGCGGCTGTGGGTCATCAAGCGCGGCCGCATTACGGTGGTCACCACGCACCACTGCGAAATCCACCGGCATTCGTGTTGCTGTGCCTGACGTGAACAGAACCTGAACGTTCAATCGAAAACTCAAGGAGACGAGCATGAAGAAGCTACCCGCGGAAGTCGTCGCATCAGCCCTTGCAGTCACGACGATACCGATCGCCATGTTGCCGCTGCACTTGCCGCCGTGGGCCATTTTCATCAGCTGGGCCGCGACCTTCGCGATGGGCGGGCCGAGCGCCAGGAACCTCAAGCGCATCTGGCCCACCTTGCCGGTCGGATCGTTCTTCGCATTCCTGATCGTTCTCTGCTTCGAGCAGGCGGCGCGGCAATTCAGCGGCAACACGCTGCTGCTCGCGCAAATGGCGATCCTCTTCACGCTGAACGGCCTGATGATGTCGCTGGCCCGCCAGTTCGTCATGTTCAATTTCATCCCGGGCATGTTCTTCGGATTCGCGACGTACTTCGGCACGCTGTTCGGCGGCTTTGGTCCGGTTGCGCACAACCCGTTCATGGCCTTGTTTGCGGCGATTGCGATGAACGCGCTCGGACCGGCCTATGCGTGGGTTAAGGAGCGCTATTCGGCGCCCGAAGTCACCACGCACCGCTGGTGGAAGGGCTGGAAGCCGGAAGTCTGACGGCCGCTCGAAAAATCACACGAAGGGCCGCGGCAGCCCACTGACTGTCCGCGGCACAAGCGATAAATGCATAGGGGAAGCACCATGACGCTCGTAGCGCAAGCCCAGATCGACACCGGGACGGACATCGAAGAAGAGATGGCGCAGCAGGCGCTGCTCGACGACGCGGCCCTCGAAGCGCCCGTCACGCGCACGCCCGGCACATCAATCGAAACGCCCCGGCTTGCGCGCTCGTCGCGCGGCATGGTGACGAGCCCGCACGAACTGGCAAGCGAAGCCGGACGCGAAGTGCTGCGTGCGGGCGGCAATGCGATCGAGGCGGCCATCGCGATCGGCGCGGTGCTGAGCGTGACCTACCCGCACTTCACCGGGCTCGGCGGCGACGCCTTCATGGTGATCAGCGACCGCGCCGGCCACGTGCATACGCTCTCCGGCATTGGCCAGGCCGCCGCGAAAACGTCCGGCTACACAGGCGCGATTCCGGTGCGCGGGCCCGGCGCAGCGCTGACGACTGGCGCCTCGGTTGCCGTCTGGGACAAGGCTTACTCGCTCAGCCGCGGCGCGTGGGGCGGCAAGCAGGGCTGGTCGTCGCTGTTTTCGCGCGCCATCGAGTACGCGGCCAACGGCTTTCCCGTGACGCCCTCGCAGCAATTCTGGCAAACGCTGCGCGCCGGCGAGCTGGCCAGCTGGGAGGGCTTCGCGCGGGTCTTCATGCCGCACGGACGCGTCCCTCGGGCCGGCGAGCCGTTCGTCCAGCGCGAACTGGCGCGCAGCCTCGAGCGCATCGCCACGCACGGCGGCCGCGAATTCTATGAAGGCGATCTGGCCGAGCGGGTGGCCGCCGGCCTGAAGCAGGCGGGCTCGCCGCTCACGCTCGACGACCTGGCCCGCACGACGGCGCGCGAGGAAGTGCCGCTGCGCGTGGGCTATCGCGGCGGCGAGCTGCTGGGCCTGCGCCCGCCAACTCAGGGCGTGACCACGCTCGAAATCATGGGCATTCTCGATCGCTTCGATCTCGCCTCGATTCCCGAGAACAGCGCCGACTACTATCACGTTCTCGTAGAAGCGGTGAAGCTGGCGTTTCTCGACCGCGACCGCTACGTCGCCGATCCCGATTTCGTCGACGTGCCGGTCGACCAGATGCTGTCGGCGCAGACGCTCGACGCGCATGCGCGCCGTATCCGCATGGACCGCGCGATGCCCTGGCCGCACACGTTCAAGCATGGCGACACGGTGTATATCGGCGCGGCCGACGAGCAGGGCAACAGCGTGAGCATGCTGCAAACCGTATATTTCGACTGGGGCAGCGGCGTGGTGGCCGGCGACACGGGCATCCTGTGGCACAACCGCGGCGCCTCGTTCAGCCTCGACCCGAAGAGCCCCAACGTGCTGCGCGGCGGCAAGCGGCCGTTCCATACACTGAACCCCGGCATGTATCTGAAGGCGGGCCGCCCGCACCTGCTGTACGGCACCCAGGGCGCGGACGGGCAGCCGCAGACCCTCGCGGCCGTGCTCACGCGCCTGATCGACTACGACATGGACCCGCTTTCAGCGCTCGGCCGGCCGCGCTTTTTGCTCGGCAAGACCTTCTCGGACAGCCGCGACAGCCTCAAGCTCGAAGAGGACGCAGGCGCGCGAGTGTTCGGTGAACTGGCCGCGCGCGGCCACGAAATGAGCCCCATTCCCGCGCAAAGCCAGCTGGCCGGGCACCCCGGGGCGATCCGCATCGGCGCGGACGGGCACATGACCGGCGCCCACGATCCGCGCAGCGACGGGCGCGCGCTCGGGCTGTAGTGAAGCACCGCGAGCCATCGGGCAAGTGGCGAGCTATCTAGAAAATGAATGGCAGGCATTTCAACATTTAATTTGTCGATAATACGGGCTTCGGATATCGTGACGGCATTCATCCTCTCATAGGGCCCCGACGCGCAGCGAGCGCAACGCAGACCGCAACGCGTTGAGTGGGTCCTGAATTGCCGAGACACCGTCATCATGTTCGATCGCGTATTCGTCAATGCCGTAGGCGCTGACGGCCAGCCACTGAATCTCGCTGTACGCGATGGACGCTTTGCCAGCATCTCCAGCCTCGGCGCCGAACGGCCCGAAACCGGGGCCGCCGAAATCGTCGACCTCCAGGGGCACCTCGTGCTGCCGGGTTTCGTCGACGGCCATATCCACCTCGATAAAAGCTTCCTCGGCGACCGCTGGCGTCCGCATCGCGTCGCCGCGACGCTGCGCGAGCGCCTCGCCGACGAAAAAGCCGCGTTCGCCAGCGCCGCGCCGATTGCCCAGCGCGCCGACGCGCTGATCCGCCAGGCGGCCTCGTTCGGCACCACCGCCATGCGCAGCCACGTCGACGTGGACGCCACGACCGGCCTGACCCATCTTCACGCTGTGATGGAAGCGCGCGAAAAATGGCGCGGCATCATGGACATCGAACTCGTCGCGTTTCCGCAAGCGGGCGTGGTGTCGTGCCCGGGCACGGCTGAGGTGCTCGATGCCGCCGCGCAAGAAGGCGTCGACGTGGTGGGCGGCATCGACCCGACCACGCTCGACGGCGACGCCGACGGCCAGCTCGACATCGTCTTCGGCATCGCGCAAAGGCGCGGCGTGAAGATCGATATTCATCTGCATGAAGCCGGCGAACAAGGCATCGAGCAGCTTCACCGGATCGCCGCGCGCACCCGCGCGGCCGGCCTGGAGGGCAGGGTGTCGGTCAGCCATGCCTATGCGCTGGGCGACGTGGAGGCGGACGCCGTCGCGCGCATCGCCGACGCGCTGGCCGCCGCCGGCGTGTCGATCATGACCAACGCCCCCGGCGACCGCGCCTTCCCGCCGATTCTCCCGTTGCGCGCCGCCGGCGTGCGCGTGTTCAGCGGCAACGACAACATTCAGGACGCCTGGTGGCCGTACGGCAACGGCGACATGCTGCAGCGCGCCATGCTCGTTGGCTACCGATCCGGGTTCTATACTGACGAAGAGCTGCGGGTGGCACTCGGGATGGCGACCGACGCCGGCGCGGCCGTGATCGGCAAGCGCGACTACGGCCTGAAGACCGGCAACGAAGCCTCGTTCGTGATCGTCAAGGCGCCGAACGCGGCAGCCGCGGTGGCCGCCGCACCCGCCGAACGCGTCATCGTCCGAAGCGGGCAATTTTGGGGTGATACACCCCGCATGAAATTCGCAACCACGCCGGCTGCATCCGGCCAGCGCGGCTGACTATCCCGAGCGCCTTCGCGCGCTTTTGTCCGCGCGCGGCCTCGTCTTTGAAGTTGTGACATCAAATCCTCACGGAGCACCAAGAATGTCATCCAGTCCTTACTACTCGCCGAAGGGCGGCCATCCGGCTCAAACCGAATTGCTGACCGATCGCGCCATGTTCACCGAAGCCTACGCGGTCATCCCGAAGGGCGTGATTCGTGACATCGTCACGAGCTACCTGCCGTTCTGGGACAACACCCGCCTGTGGGTGCTCGCGCGTCCGCTGACCGGCTTTGCCGAAACGTTCTCGCAGTACATCGTGGAAGTGAGCCCCGGCGGCGGCAGCGACCGTCCCGAACTCGACGATCTCGCTGAAGGCGTGATCTTCGTGGTCGACGGCGAGCTCGAGCTCAAGCTCAACGGCGTCGAGCACAAGCTCGTGCCGGGCGGCTACGCCTTCATCCCGCCGCGCACGAACTGGACGCTGCACAACCGCAGCGGCGCCGTGGCGAGCTTCCACTGGCTGCGCAAGCACTACGAAGAAGTCGAAGGCGTGCCGATGCCCGAAGCCTTCGTGACGAACGAGCGCGATATCGAACCGATCCCGATGCCCGGCACCGAAGGCCGCTGGGTCACCACGCGCTTCGTCGACATGAGCGACATGCGCCACGACATGCACGTGAACATCGTCACGTTCGAGCCGGGCGGCGTGATTCCGTTCGCTGAAACGCACGTGATGGAGCACGGCCTCTACGTGCTCGAAGGCAAGGCCGTCTATCGACTGAACCAGGACTGGGTGGAAGTCGAAGCTGGCGACTTCATGTGGCTGCGCGCGTTCTGCCCGCAAGCCTGCTACGCGGGCGGCCCGTCGCGCTTCCGTTATCTGCTGTACAAGGATGTGAACCGCACGGTGAAGCTCACGCTCGGCCAGCAGCCGAAGCGCAAGGCTTAATAGCCGGCTTCAGGCCAGCCGCTCAATAGTGGCTGGTCCCCCATAGCGTCGCCGGCATATCCAGCAGGCGACGCAGGCCGCTGCGCTCGAGCATGCGCTCCGCAGCGGCCTGAACCCCCTCCAGAATCTCCGCTTCGTCGACCGACAGCACGCGGTAGTCTTCCAGCAAAATCCGTCCGCCCACCATCGTCATGCACACATCCGCGGCATTCGCGAAGCACGTGACGCGATAGACGGGCATGTTCATCGGCATCATATGCGGCTTGAACAGGTCGACGAGGATGATGTCGGCCAGCTTGCCCGCTTCGAGTGAGCCGATTTCTCCGTCCATCGACAGCGCCTTCGCGGCGTCGATCGTGATCATCTCCAGCACCTTGCCGTGCGGCAGCACGTCCGGATCGCGGAAGTGCCGGCGGTGATAGTGCATGCACTGCCACATGTGGCGGAACATGTCGTAGCCGCGGTCGGGCGCGGCGGCGTCCGAGCCGATTGCCACGTTGACCCCCGCATCGATGAGCTCCGGCACCGGGCAGCGGCCGATGATCGACATGATCGCGCTCGGGTTGTGCACGATCGAGGCACCCGTTTCCACGCACGCGGCAATGTCTGCCTCGGTGAGGTCGATCGCGTGCGACATGAACGACTTCGCATTCATGAGCCCCAGCTCGCGATGCGCAAATTCCAGCGTGCCGGCGCGATGGCCGTCCTGCGTGAACGAGAGCCCGCGCGACTGCGCGAGCGCCATGTAGCGGGCCGCCTCGCGGCGCGCCGTGCCTTCCCATTGCGCCTGCGCCGGGTAGTGCTGCGGTGCGTACACGGGCAGCGTGAGCGCGATCCGGATGCGGCCGTTCGCGTCGCCGTGGCAAGTGTCGACGATTGCCTCGCATACTTCGTACATCTGATCGAAATCGACATCTCGCGTCACGCTGCCATGTGTGCCATCAGACGCATACGTGGTGTAGGCGCGCGGCGAGGGCGGCCGCGAAGCGCCGACCGCGACCATCGAGCGGGTGCCGGTCTTGACCACGGCGTCGCAATGGCGCCGCGCGTAGACCGGATCGTCCACGCGCATGATCGAATCGCCGCCGCCGAGCAGCGACACGCCCGTCGTCACGCCGGCCTTCAGGCGTTCGAGCGCCGCGAGATGCGACTCCATCTCCCAGAACGTCTCGTCCGAGGCCCGCGTATAGATCGTTTCGCAGGCGTCGGTCCACGCATCGCCGTCCGCGCCGCCGATGGTGCGCAGCATCGCATGGCCCGCATGCGCGTGCGCGTCGATGAAGCCGGGCAGCACGGCTTTTCGGCGCGCGTCTATCGTGCGGTCTGCAGAATATTTTTCGGCAAGCCCGGCGCTCGTGCCTACCGCGACGATGCGCTCGCCCTTGACCGCCACCGCGCCGTCCTCGATCACGCGGCGCGCGGCGTCGACCGTAATCACGCAACCGTGCATGATCAGCACGTCCACGTGTTCTCGATGGTCCATGTGCATCCTCTTTAGTCGTTCAGGCGGCAAGCACGCCGCCGCGCGCGACGATGCGCCCGTTCGCCACCACCAGCTTGCGCACGGGCCGCGCGACCACCGCGTGCGCGAGCGTTTCGGCGTCCACCAGCACGAGGTCGGCGCGCGCGCCCTTGTGAAGGCCGTAATCTGCGAAACCGCAGCCTTGCGCGCCCGCCGCGCTCACGCAGTCGAACGCGACCGCCAGATCGTCGTCGCGCCGCAGGTCGTAGCGCATGCCGATCAGCATCGCGCGTTCGAGCATGTCGGGCACGCCGTACGGCGTCCACGTATCGCGAATGCCGTCGTTGCCGCCAAAGATCGTGATGCCCAGCTCGCGGCAGCGCTTGAGCGGCGGCACCGGGCGCGAGGGCGGGGCGCTCGTCAGCAGCGCCACGCGCAGGCGCGCGATCCGTTCGAGCAGCGCCGTGGGCTCGGGCAATGCGCCCAGGCAGAACGCGTGGCTCACCACCACGCGCCCTTGCATGCCCAGCGCCTCCACGCGGTCGAGCAGCAGCTTGAACGTGAACGCGCCGATCTCGCCCGGTTCGTGCAGATGAATGTCGATGGGCTTGCCGTAACGCTCGGCGAGCGCGAAGGCGGTGTCGAGCGAGCGCGCGGGATCGCCGTCGATCAAGGCGGGATCGAGCGCGCCCAGCACGTCCGCGCCGGCGGCGAGCGCATCGTCGAGCAGCTTCTCGGTGCCGGGGCGGATCAGCAGGCCCGATTGCGGGAACGCGACGATCTGCATGTCGAGCACGCCGGCCAGCGTGTCGCGCGTGCCGAGCACGCCTTCGAGATAGCGCAGGCCCGCGTCGGTATCGATATCGACGTGGGTGCGCAGGCGCGTCGTGCCGGCCGCGAGGAACGCGTGCGACAGCGCGAGCGACTGCACGCCCGCATCGTGCCCCGAGCCCTTGCGGAACGCGCGTTCGTTCGCGATGCGGTCGGTGAGATTCGGGCCGACTTCGTTGACGTACCAGTCGCGGCCCCAGAGGGTCTTGTCGAGATGCGTGTGCCCCTCGACGAAGCCCGGCAGCAGCAGCGCGCCGCCGCCGTCTTCGATGCGGGCGCCGGACGGCGGCGCGAGGTTCTGCCCCATCGCCTCGATGCGGCCGCCGGCGACCGAGACCGATACGGGCTGGCCGCGCGGGTCATCGGAGAGGCGGACGTTGGAGATGAAGAGAGGATGAAGAGAAGAAGTCATGCCGATTCCACAGTAGTGGCCATGGGGCCGCGCAGGGCACGGCGTCGATCTCGCCAGTTTGCCAGCGAATACCCGGCGATTGCCAGCCTGACCGATGGGCTGACCGATGGGCTGACCGAGGTCCCGACTGCGGGCCCGATTGCCAGCCTTCACGCTACGTGATAGAAGGCGATATTCCATTCGAAAACCAAATAGCCCGATGAAAAGCGACTCAGGAGGACATCGGCCGCTGTTCGATCTGGACCTGCTCAAGGCCATCGTCATGGTGGCCGATTGCGGCACGTTCACGGCGGCCTCGGCGCGGCTGCATTCGACGCAGTCGACGGTGAGCCAGAAAGTGAAGCGTCTGGAGGACATGGCGGGGCACAAGCTGCTCGAGCGCGGCGCGCGCGACGTGCGTCCGACCGATGCCGGCGAGACGCTGCTGGCCTACGCGCGGCGCATGCTGGCGCTCAACGACGAAATGCTCGAATCGTTGGCCGGGGCGACCGTGGGCTTGACGGTGCGCCTGGGCGTGCCCGAGGATTTCGTCGGCGGGCCCACGACGCACATGCTCGCGGCATTCACGCGCGAGCACCCGCTGGTGAAGCTCGAAGTCACGAGCGGCTTGAGCCGCGACGTCGAGCGCAACTACGACCGCGGCGACCTCGATCTCGCGCTCGTGAAGCACCGCCGCAACAGCCGCGAGGCCGTGGCCAGCTGGCCCGAGCAACTGCGCTGGATCGACAGCGCGAAGAACCCGTCGTTTCAGCTCGACCCGATTCCGCTGGTGGCGTTCCCGCCGCGCGGACTGTATCGCGACGACATGACTAACGCGATCGAAGGGCTCGGGCGGCGCTGGCGCATGAGCTTCATCAGTTCGAGCCTGAGCGGCATCCAGGCGGCCGTGGCCGACGGGCTCGGCATCAGCCTGCTGCCGCTGCGCTCCGTTACGGCCGATCACGTCGTGCTCACGCAAAAGAGCGGGCTGCCCGCGATCGAAACCATGGACCTCGCGCTGCTGCACCGGCCGACCGCCGACACGGTGGTGAAGGAGCTGGCGCGGGCGATGTCGCGCATGATCGGCAAGCCGCGGCGCTGAAGCCCCGCACTGAAGCCCCGCACTGAAGGCCTGCACTGAAGGCCTGCACTGAAGGCCTGCACTGAAGGCCCGCATGCCCCCATTCTTGTTCCATTGCTTGTTTTCCAGCCGGAGCTGATGCCATGCCGCGTTTTGCAGCGAATCTCACCATGATGTACAACGAGCACGCGTTCCTCGACCGCTTTGCCGCCTGCGCCCGTGACGGCTTTCGCGCGGTGGAGTATCTCTTTCCCTACGAGCACCCGGCGGCCGAAATCCGCTCGCGCCTCGACGGCAACGGCCTCGTGCAGGCGCTCTTCAACGCGCCGCCCGGCGACTGGGCCGCGGGCGAACGCGGTCTGGCCTCGCTGCCGGGCCGGGAAGACCAGTTCCGCCGCTCGGTCGAGACCGCACTCGACTACGCGCGCAAGATCGGCAACGACAAGCTGCACGTGATGGCCGGCCTCGTTGGCGCGGACGGCACGAGCGTCGATCGCGCGCGCCACCGCGAAACTTATCTGCGCAATCTCGCGTGGGCCGCCGAGGCCGCGCGCGGCGAAGGGATTCAGATCCTGATCGAGCCGATCAATCAGCGCGACATGCCCGGCTATTTCCTCAGCCGCCAGGACGAAGGGCAGGCCATCTGCCGCGAAGTGGGCGCGCCGAACCTGCGCGTGCAGTTCGACTGCTATCACTGCCAGATCGTCGAAGGCGACGTCGCGATGAAACTCAGGCGCGACATCGGCGGCATCGGCCATATCCAGATTGCCGGCGTGCCGGAGCGGCACGAGCCGGATCTGGGCGAGCTCAACTATCCCTACCTGTTCGATGTGATCGACGCGCTCGGCTACGACGGCTGGATCGGCTGCGAGTACCGGCCGAAGGCGGCCACCTCCGCTGGGCTGGGCTGGCTGCGCCCATATTTGCAAGCCGCGCAGTGAATCGGCATTAGCGCAGGAGAATCAGTTGCGGCACCGCGTCGGCGCCGCACCAGACGATTGCGTTCTGCTGGTGTTTTTCGCCTAGCGCTTTTGCGGCATCGAGCGTGATGCCCAGCACCAGGAAGCTCGCCTCGCCGGGCCAGTGGTTCGATGGATGCTGCCCGACGCCCTCGATATATGCGAAGCCGAGTGCGTCGAGCTCGCTTGCGAACACCGCTTGCCGGGCCGCGTTAGTTTCGGCGTCGAGACCTTCGCTCAGCGGATTCCAGGCGGTAATGAACGCGCTACAGGCGACGTGGCGGGCTTCATGGAGTGCGGCAAGCGCGGCGTTGAACTCGCCGGGACGCAGCGTTGCAGGCGCGTCGCCCAGCACCTCGTAATGCGTTTCGAGGTACGCCTCGATCGTCTCGCGCGCGATGCTCGAGTCTGGAAACACGAATCCTCCGTTTCATGCCAATTGATGAACCGAATGTACGCAGCCTGGCCGCCGCGCTGAACAGCGAGGCGACGCCGTGGTGGTCAACGACCACAGGTATCGCGGCGTAACCCACCAAGCCCCAACCTCACTCCCGAAACGTCTTCGCCGTCTCCACCGCGGCGCGCCTCAGATCAGGCACGAACGCCAGCAAATCATCCAGCGTCAGGCGCCCGACCGGCGCCTGAACCGCAATCGCCGCACACGCCCGGTTGCGCTCGAGCATCACGGGAACGGCAATCGCGATCAAGCCCTGGAGATGCTCCTGATTATTGATCGCCAGCTGGCGACGCCGCGTCAGCGCCAATTCCTTGCGCAATACGTCGCGGTCGGTGATGGTTCGCTCCGAATAGGCTCGCAGCGGCAGCGCTTCGAGCATGCGCTCGCGGCGCTCCTTGGGCAGAAAGCTCAACAGCAGCTTGCCGCTTGCCGAACAGTGCAGCGGCACATGCGAGCCCGGCTGGAGATGCATGCGCAGCGGCCATTCGGTCTCCACACGATCGACGTAGATCACGTCGTTGCCCGCGAGCGTGGTGAGGTTGCAGGTCTCGCCGATCTTTTCGACCAGCTGTTCGAGCAACAGGTGCCGCGCCGCCGCCGGCCCCGCATGCATGAGCACGTTCACCGCCAGCTGTCTGACACGCGGCGAACACTCGTATAGCTTGTCGTTGGCGCCGCGCGTGACGAGCCAGGCATCGGTGAGCTGGGCCAGGATGCGGTGCACGGTCTGCTTGGGCAAACCGAGCGCCTGCACGAGATCCATCATCGACAGAGGACGGCCCGCCTCGGCGAGCGTTTCCAGAACGCGGAACGCGCGGACTGCCGCCGCATTCGACTGGTTCGACGTGGACACGCGGGTCTCCTGTATCGGTTGCGCGCTGCGGTTGGCGCGACCGCTGGCGCCATTGTGCATCGCGCAGTGCGTTTTTCGGGACTGGTGAAAGTCCCGAAAAACGCATTTTCCGTGCCTCGGCAATTGTGTGTCGCGGATTATGCGGGAATCGGGACTCGCATTCGCGCGCCGATGAATAGATTGGCAACACAGCCAACGAATCAATCGGAGCTCGTCGATGAATGTGAGGGACACCGCAGTTTCGGCCACCGGCGCGGGCCAATCCGACGCCCAGGCCGCGCAACTCCGTGCGCTGGTCGCGCGCTCGCGCGCTGCGCAGCAAGCGTTCGAGTTCGCCGGCCAGCAAACGCTCGATACCGCCGTTGCCGCCGCCGCGTGGGCGATCATGGAACCCGGCCGCAACCGCGAGCTGGCTGAGCAGGCGGTGCGCGACACCGGGCTCGGCAACGCGCAAGACAAGTTCCGCAAGAACTACCGCAAGACGCTCGGGCTGCTGCGCGACCTGCATGGCAAAAAGACTTGCGGCGTGATTGCGCGAGACGAGGCCACGGGCATCGTCGAGATCGCGCGCGCGGTCGGGGTGGTCGCGGCAATCACGCCATCCACGAATCCGGGCGCGACGCCCGCCAACAAGATCATCAACGCGCTCAAATGCGGCAATGCAGTGATCGTCGCGCCTTCGCCGAAGGGGCATGGCGTGTGCGAGCGGCTCATCGGCTTCATTCACGCCGAGTTCGCGAAAGCGGGGCTGGACCCGGCGCTCGTGCAAATGCTGCCCGCGCCGGTGGACAAGGCCGCCACCGCCGCGCTGATGCGCGAGGCCGACCTCGTGGTCGCGACCGGCTCCCAGGCGAACGTGCGCATGGCCTACACCAGCGGCACGCCGGCATTTGGCGTGGGTGCCGGCAATGTGGCGTCGATCGTCACGCGCACCGCGAACCTTCGCGATGCGGCGCACAAGATCGCCGCCTCGAAGACCTTCGACAACGCGACGAGTTGCTCGTCGGAGAACAGCGTTGTCATCGACGATGCCGTTTATGACGCGATGCTGCGCGAACTCGCCGCCTGCGGTGGCGTGCTGCTCGACGCGCAGCAAAAGGCGCGGCTGCAGGCGGCGATGTGGACCGACGGCAAGCTGTCGGCGCGCTGCACTGCGAAATCGGCTGCGCAGATCGCGCATAACGCCGGTCTCGACGAGGTCGCAACGCACGCGTGCGCATTCCTCATGGTGGAAGAGAGCGGCATCGGGGCGAGCCATCCGTTCTCGGGCGAGAAGCTCGCGCCCGTGCTCACGGTCTACCGCGCGCGCGATTTCAGCGACGCGGCGGACCTCGTGCGCAAGCTCTACGCGTACATGGGCGCGGGCCACTCGGTGGGCCTGCACACGGGCGAGCCGCACGAAGCCGAGACGCTCGGCGCGACGCTGCCGGTGGCGCGCGTGATCGTCAACCAGGCGCATTGCTTCGCGACCGGCGGCAACTTCGACAACGGCCTGCCGTTCTCGCTCTCGATGGGCTGCGGCACCTGGGGCCGCAACAATTTTTCGGACAATCTCGGCTTTCGCCAGTACCTGAACATCACGCGCGTGGCGTTCCCGATCGAGGAGCAGGTTCCCGAGCTCGACGCCTTGCTCGGTGACTATTTCCGGAGATTCGGCCAATGAACGCGCCCATGACGATCCGCGCGTTGATCGAGGCACGCGCCGCGCAGTATCCTGACAAGCCGTTTCTGCTGGCTGCGCCCGATGAAAGTGCTGGTGAAAGTGTCAGCCGCAACGCAGACGGCGCGATGCTAACCTTCGGCGCGCTGCTCGAACGTTGCCAGGCACTCGACCAGCGCTTTCGCGACGCCGGCCTCAAGCCGGGCGACGTCGTTTCGGTGCTGATGGGCAACGGCATCCAGACCGCCACGCTGCTGCTCGGCGCGATGTACAGCGGACTGATTGCGCATCCGCTCAATCTCCTGTGCCAGACGACCCAGCTCGCCTACGTCGTCGAGCATTCGGATACGCGGATGATCTTCACGAGCACGCAGACCAGCGGCGCGATCGCGGCGGCGCTGGCCGCGTTGCGCAAGCAGGGCGTGACGCGCGAGGTTGCGCTCGTGCAGACGGAGCCGGATGCGGTGGCGCTGCCGGTGCTGCCCGTACTGCTCGTGCCGGAACTGGCCGCCGCCGATGCTGCGAACGCCGCGTCCGGAGGGCCGGATCTCTCTCGCCCCGAACCCGCCGAAGCCGCCGGTGCCGACATCGCCTTGCTGATGTACACCTCGGGCACGACCGGCGCGCCCAAGGGCGTGCTGCTCAGTCACGAGAATCTCCATGCGAACGCGCGCAACATCAGCATCGAGCATCGCCTCGGCACCGACGATCGCGTGCTCGCCTCGCTGCCGCTCTATCACATCAACGGCCTCGTCGTGACCTTGCTCGCGCCGCTCTGGCACGCCGGATCGGTCGTGCTGCCGCCGCGCTTTTCGGCGCGCACGTTCTGGCGCGACGCCGCCCGTTACGGCTGCACCTGGATCAACGTGGTGCCGACGATCATCGCCTATCTTCTCGACGGCGACGAGCCGGACGGGCTCGACCTCGAGGCACGCGAGGCGCTCAGGGCGCTCAAGTTCTGCCGCAGCGCATCCGCCGCGCTGCCCGCCGACCACCACCGCGCGTTCGAGGCGCGCTTTGGCATCGGCGTGATCGAGACCATGGGCATGACCGAGACCGCCGCGCCGGTCTTCAGCAATCCGTATGATGTTTCGCGGCGCAGGATCGGCAGCATCGGCCTGCCTTCGGGCAGCGAGGCGCGCGTCATCGACCGCGACGGACGCGTCTGCGGCCCGCACGAGTGCGGCGAAATCGTGTTGCGCGGCGAGCAGGTCATGCGCGGCTACTACAAGCGCCACGAGGACACGGCGAAGGCATTCACCGCCGACGGCTGGCTGCGGACCGGCGACCTCGGCTATCGCGACGACGAAGGCTACTTCTACATCAACGGCCGCTCGAAAGAGCTCATCATCAAGGGCGGCGAGAACATCGCGCCGCGCGAGATCGACGAGGCGCTGCTGCGCCATCCGGGCGTGCTCGATGCCGCGGCGGTCGGCGTGCCCGATTCCGCCTACGGGCAGGAGATCGTCGCCTTCGTGGTGCCGCGCGACGCCCACTGGCAAGGCGCGCCCGACCCGGCCGATCTGCGCGCGCACTGCCTGCGCGAGCTGGGCCGCTACAAGACGCCCAAAGAGTTCCGCTTCGTGAGCGAGCTGCCGCGCGGCCCCTCGGGCAAGGTCCAGCGCCTGAAGCTCGTGACGCCCTCGGGCTGACGCGGCACGCCCATATGCAGCAGGTCGAGTGACACATAAGAGGGACTCAGGAGACGACGACATGAAACAGCACGCGCAGCGCGTGAAAACGCGCCACATTATTCTCGGCGTCATGTGTTTGATGTACTTCATTTCGTACATCGACCGCGTGAACATCGCAGTCGCGGGACCGCTCATCCGCCATGAAATGGGCCTGAGCGCGGTGCAGCTAGGGCTCGTGTTTTCCGCATTCGCGTATCCCTATGCGCTCATGCAGATCATCGGCGGCTGGCTCTCGGACAAGTTCGGGCCGAAGCTCGTGCTCACCGTGCTCTCGCTGATCTGGGGCGCGGCAACGCTGGCCACGGGCTTCGCGGGCAGCGTGGCGATGCTGGTCGGGCTGCGCTTCGCGCTCGGCGTGGGCGAGGGCGGGGCGTTTCCCACCGCCACGCGCGCGTTCACGTACTGGATGCCGGTGGGCGAGCGCGGCTTCGCGCAGGGCATCACGCACAGCTTCGCACGCCTGGGCGGCGCGGTCACGCCGCCGCTCGTGCTTGCGGTGGTGGCGACGGGCGGCTGGCGCGACGCGTTCATCCTGCTCGGCATCGTGAGCCTCATGTGGACGGTGCTCTACCTGCGCGTGTTCACCAACTCGCCGGAGCAGAACCGGCGCATTACGCCCGAGGAAACCGCGGAGATCGGCTATCGCAAGGGCGACTGCGACCGCGCCAAGCATGCGGCCACGCCGTGGCGCAAGCTCGTGCGGCGCATGTGGCTCGTCACCTTCGTGGACTTCTGCTATGGCTGGCTGCTGTGGGTCTACCTGACCTGGCTGCCGTCGTATCTGAAAGAGTCGCGCGGCTTCGACCTCAAGCACCTCGCGCTTTTCACGGCGCTGCCGCTGCTGGCCGGCGTGGTGGGCGACACGCTGGGCGGCGTGGTCTCCGACCGGCTCTTCAAGTGGACCGGCCGGCTGCGCTTTGCGCGCTGCGCGGTGCTGGTGACAGGCATGGGCGGCTCGCTCGCGTTCCTCTTGCCGATGGTGTCCGCCACCAACCCGGTGGTCGCGGTGCTGTTCCTCTCCGCTTCGTTCTTCTTCCTGGAGATCACGAATCCGGTGCTCTGGACGCTGCCGCTCGACATTGCCGGCAAGTATGCGGGCACGGCAGGCGGCATGATGAACACGGGCTTCGGCATCGCGGGGATGGTCTCGCCGGTCGTGTTCGGCTACCTCATCGAGCATACCGGCAGCTATAACGTGCCGTTCATGATCTCGGCGGGCTTGCTTGCGCTGGGCATCGTCGCCGCGCTCTTCATCGATACCTCGCGCACGGTCGAAGCCGACGAGGAGCGCGAGCGGCGCATGGGCGCGCAGGAGGCGGGCGCCTTCGCCTTCCTCGACGGCATGCCGGCGGTGCGGATCGAACGGCACACGCTGCGGCGGCCGCTGCGCTGGTGGCGTTGACCGGGTTGCATTGATGCAGTGGCGTTGGCGCAGGGGCAATGGCGGTTGGCGCGTTGACGTTGGCGCGTTGACGTTGGCATTGGACTCATCGATAGTCCGCATCTGGCACTATCCGTACCTGCTTTTGACAGCTGATACTCGAAGCAACCAGTTGGCTCGATGCGCATGGCCCGGGACAAGGGCCAGGCGCCACAGCCCAAGGAGACAAGGATGCTCAGGTATCTGATCGGAATCGGCCTTCCTTTTCTGGGTGTCATCGGCGCGCTGCCGTGGGTGGCGGCGCAGCCTGACCGCTACGTCTTTGGCGTGCCCTTCATCTACGCGTGGATCTTCTGCTGGTTTCTCCTGACCTCCGGGTGCCTGTTCCTCTGCTGGCACTTCTTTGACCGGCACCGCTACGCGAGCGAGAGCTAGCGGGCGTCAGCCGCGCAGTTGGCGCCACCGTTGGCGCCACAGCCAGTCGCGCAAACCGCCGCCGCCCGCTGCCGCCGATCCCGCCGCCCGTCCCACCGTCTCCACTCTGGAGAGCCGCGCATGTCCACACTCGTTTTCTCGCTTTTGATCGCCTTTTCGCTGTATCTCGCCATTCGCTCCCGGCGCGGCCACGGCAAGCAGAGCGTGCACGACTTCTTCGTCGCGTCGCGCCAGTTCGGCACCGCGCTCGTGTTCTTCCTGACGGCCGGCGAGATCTACAGCATCGGCACGATGGTCGGCTTTCCGGGCGGCATCTATGCGAAGGGGCCGACTTATGGCATCTGGTTCCTCGGCTACATTCTGCTTGCTTACCCCATCGGCTATTTCATCGGTCCGCGCATCTGGGAGGCCGGCAAGCAGCACAACGCCATCACGCAGGCGGATCTTTTCAAGGGCCACTATCGCAGCCGCATGCTCGAACTGATCGTCGCAGGCTCGTCCATCCTGTTCCTGATCCCCTGGGGCGAACTGCAGTTCACGGGCCTCGCCGCCGCGCTCAAGGGACTCGGCTGGCAAGTTCAGCCGGTCTGGCTGATCGTCGTTTGCGCGGCGCTCGCCTTCACCTATATCGCCATTTCCGGCGTGCGCGCCTCCGCGTGGATCGCGGTGCTCAAGGACATCTTGATGCTGCTTGCGATCGTCGTGACGGGCGTGGCCGCTGCGTGGATGGCCGGCGGCACGCACGAGGTCTTTCATGCCGCGAGCCACCAGGTGAGCAACGCCATGACGCCGCCGCAACTGCGCTTCTCCATGAGCACGATGCTGTTCCAGTCGCTCGGCTTCTACATGATGCCGTTCGCGGCGCAGAACTTCTTCACGGCGCGCGGACCGAACACCATTCGCCGCACCCAGATCGCGATGCCGCTCTACATGCTGATGTATCCGTTCCTCGTGGTGGCCTCGTACTATGCGATCAGCGCTAACCTCAAGCTCGCCTCGCCCAATGACGCGTTCTTCGCCGCCGTCGTCCATCTGCTGCCCGACTGGCTGATCGGTCTCGTCGCGGCGGGCGCCGCGCTCTCGGGGCTGCTCGTGCTGGCCGGCATCTGTCTCGCGATCGGCCCGATCGTCACGCGCAATCTCATCCCGAACCTGCCCGAGGCGCGCCAGAAGCGCGCGGCGAAATTCGTGATCGTGGCCTACCTGCTGGTGTCCATCGCCACCACGCTGCTCACGCCCAACCTCATGCTCCTGCTCATCAACCTGACGTATTACGGCGTGACGCAGTTCCTCCCCGGCATGCTGCTCCTGCTCGCCCGGCGCCGCGTGCGCCCCGGCGCGGTGGCGGCCGGCATCGTCTGCGGCCAGCTGCTCGCAATCGTGTGTTATGTGCTGCACATCGGCTTCGGCGGCATCAATCTCGGCCTCGTGTGCCTCGGCGTGAACGTGCTCGTGGTGTTCGTCATGCATGTCCTGATGCGCCCGTCCGGTGACCGCTATGCCATGCCCGATTCGCTTCACCATCATTCGTAGGAGATGAACCTCTCGATGAATCCGCACGCATCGTCTTCCACGCCGTCTGCGCCGGTCACGGTTTTCGCGGCGCGCCGCATTCTCACGCTCAATCCCGGCCAGCCGCACGCAACGCATGTGGCCGTGCGCGAGGGCCGCATTCTCGCGGTCGGCACGAGCGAGGACGCCGCGCGCTGGGAGGCGCAGTACAGCGCCTGTACGCGCGACGACACGCTGCGTGACAAGGTGCTGATGCCCGGTCTCGTGGAAGGGCATTGCCACTTGATGGAAGGCGCGGTATGGGATGCGGTCTACGTGGGCTACTACGATCGCCGCGGCCCGGACGGCACGCTGTGGCGCGGCCTGCGCACGCTCGACGCCGTGCTGGAGCGCCTCGCGCAAGCCGAGCGCGCGATGACCGAAGATGGCCCGTTGCTCGCGTGGGGCTTCGATCCGATCTACTTCGGCGCGGCGCGCCTCACGACGCGCGAGCTCGACACGGTCTCGGCCACTCGCCCGATTGCGATCCTCCATGCGAGCGTGCATTTGATGAACGTGAACAGCGCGATGCTCGCGCTCGCGGGCATCGACGAGGACACCGACGTGGACGGCATCGCGCGCGACGCGCACGGCCAGCCGACGGGCGAACTGCAGGAGTTCGCCGCGATGTTCCCGGTCTACCAGGTGATTGGCGGCAAGCTCGCGATCGCGGCCAGCGAAAAGCCGCACGCGGTCTGGAATTTCGGCCGCGTCGCGCAGCTCGCGGGCGTCACCACGGCCACCGATCTCGTGAACGACCTCTCGCCGCTGGGCAATGAGACGCTGCAAAGCGTGACCGCCGACCCGGATTACCCGGTGCGCATCGTGCCCGCGTTCGCGCCGCAGCGTAATCCCGCCCAAGGCGCAGCCGGCGTGCTGGAAGCGATCAAGGGCAATACCGACAAGCTGCGCTTCGGGCCGGTGAAGTTCATCGTCGACGGTTCGATCCAGGGCTTCACGGCGCGCGTGCGCTGGCCCGGCTACGCGGGCGGGCAGCCCAACGGCCTGTGGCTGATTCCGCCGGAGCGGCTGGTCGAGGTGTTCGAGCCGTACCATTGCGCGGGGCTGCAACTGCATATTCACACCAATGGCGACGAAGCCACCGAGGTCGTGATCGACGCGCTCGCGACGCTGCTCGCGCGGCACCCGCGGCCCGATCACCGGCACACGCTGCAGCACTGCCAGATGGCGGATGCCGCGCAATTGCGGCGCATCCGCGCGCTGGGCCTGTGCGTGAACTTCTTCGCCAACCATCTCTACTACTGGGGCGATGCGCACTACAGCCAGACCATGGGCCCGGACCGCGCCAACCGCATGGACCCGGCCGGCTCGGCGCAGCGCATGGGCATTCCCTACGCATTGCATTCGGATGCGCCCATCACGGCGTTGAGCCCGCTCTTCACGGCATGGTGCGCGGTGCGGCGCGAGACGGCGTCGGGGCGCGTGCTCGGCGAGGCCGAGCGGATCACCGTCGACGAGGCGCTGCACGCGATCACGCTAGGCGCGGCTTATACGCTGCGGCTCGATCATCTGATCGGCAGCGTCGAGGTGGGCAAGTTCGCCGATTTCGCGGTGCTCGACGAAGACCCCAGCACCTGCGCGCCCGAGCGCCTGAAAGATGTGCCGGTGTGGGGCACGGTGCTTGGCGGGCGCATCATGCGCGCCCCACGATGATGAACGCCCGCGACACACCATCGAATGCGCGCGCGCCGATCGACCTCGCGGTGATCGGCGGCTATCTCGGCGCGGGCAAGACCACGGTGGTCAATCACTTGCTGGAGGCGCCGCATGGCAAGCGCATCGCGGTGCTCGTGAACGACTTCGGCTCGGTGAACATCGACGGCCGGCTCATTCGCGCGCGCAGCGAAGACGTGATCGAACTCGACAACGGCTGCATTTGCTGCACCATCGGCGGCGCGCTCGCCGACGCGCTCGCGCGTCTGGCCGCACGCGAAGCGCGTCCGGACCTGCTGCTGATCGAGGCGAGCGGCGTGTCGGACCCGGCCAAGATCGCCCAGGTGGGCTTGCTCAACGGCGCGTTTCGCCTTACGGCCGTGCTCGTCGTGGTGGACGCGCCCGAGCTCGTGCGCACGCTGGTCGATCCGTTGGTGGGCGCGATGGCGCAGCAGCAGATCGATAGCGCGAGCGCGGTGATCGTCACCAAGCTCGATCTCGTTGCGCCCGAGTCGCGCGAGCGCGCGGTCTCGGACGTGCGCGCGCTCGCGGCCACCGACATCGTCGTGGCCGCCGATCACGGGCGCGTGCCGCCCGCGCTGCTATTCGACGCGAGCGTGCCGCAAACGCTGGCGCTCGCCGACGCGAGGCGCTGGCAGCACCAGCCGATCGGGTCGGGCGCCGGCGCGTTCCCGAGCTTTGCAAGCGTGACGCTGGCCGCGCCCGATGTGCTGGACAAGGCGCGTCTGCGTGCGTGGCTCAAGGCGCTGCCGCGCACGATCCTGCGCGCGAAGGGCTTCGTGCGCGTGGCCGATACCGAGGGCGGCGTCAGCACGCGCGTGTGCCAGGTCGCGGCCCGCCGGCTGCGCATGACGCCGCCCACCCAGGGCGAGCAGACGGCGGGCGGCGAGGAGGGCGTGCTCGTCTTCATCGGCTTCATCGATTCGGAAACCGAATCAATCCTGCGTGACGGACTGCTCGCATGCCGCCAGACGGCGCGGCATGCCGCTCATTGATGGCAGTCACTGAAGCCAATCACCACAGCCAATCACCGCAGCCAATCACGGATGGCGCTCGCCGAAACCGTTCACCGCGCCCCGCTCATCGCCATGGGCCGCGAATGACGATGGCGGCCCATCCACATGGCCGAGAGCGCGCTCACGAGACCCGCGAACATCGTATAGACGCAGATGAGCCACGGATCGCCGCCATTGCGCTGCAAAAGCCACGTCGCGATGATCGGGCTGATGCCGCTCGCGAAGATGCCCGAGAACTGATAGACGAACGAGATGCCGGAATAGCGCACGTTCGCGTCGAACAACTCCGCGAACAGCGCCGCTTCCGGCCCATACACGGAAGCGTAGATCACGCCGAGCGGAATGATCACGGCAATCCACACGAGCACGGGCGAGCCGCCGGCATGCTTCATGAGCCAGAAGCCGAAGAACGACGAAAAGCCCGTGAACAACGAGCCCCAGAAGTAAATGCGCGTTCTGCCGATGCGGTCCGAGAGGCGGCCGAAGAACGGGATCGTGAAGATCATCGTGAAGGCAGCGGCCATCACGGCGAGCAGGGCGTCGGTGCGCGAGAGCTTGATGGTCTGCGTGAGGTAGGCAATCGTGAACACGGCGAACACGTTGAAGAATACGCCGTCGATAAAGCGCGCGCCCATGCCCGCGAGCACATTGCCGGGATAGCGGCCGAGCACCTCGAAGATCGGAACGCGGATCTCCGCGCCTTGTTGCTTCACGCGTTCGAATTCGGGAGTTTCCAGCACGCGCAGGCGGATATACATGCCGATGGCCACCAGCGCGAACGAAAGGAAGAATGCGAGCCGCCAGCCCCACGCGAGAAACTGCGCATTGCTGAGCGTCGAAGAAAGCAGCGCGACTACGCCCGAGGCGAGGCACAGCCCGATCGCGAGGCCGATTTGCGGAATGCTCGCGTAAAAGCCGCGCTTGTCTTCGGGCGCGTATTCGAACGACATCAGCACCGCGCCGCCCCATTCGCCGCCCAGACCGAGACCTTGCGCGACGCGCAGGATCAGCAGCAGCGCGGGCGCCCAGAGACCGATCTGCGCGAAGGTCGGCACGGTGCCGATCAAGACCGTCGCCACGCCCATGATCGAAAGCGTCAGGATCAGCATGCTCTTGCGCCCGAGCCGGTCGCCGAAGTGGCCGAACACGATGCCGCCGAGCGGGCGGCTCAGAAAACCCACCGCGAAGGTGCCGTAGGCGAGCATGGTCGAAATGAGGGGATCGCCGCTCGGGAAATACAGCTTGTTGAACACGATGCCGGCGACGACGCCGTAGAGGAAAAAGTCGTACCACTCGATCGTCGCGCCAATCAGGCTCGCGACTACCACGCGCCTCATCTGCGTGGCGTCGGTGCGGGGCAATGCGTTCATAGGGCTATCTCCTTTGTGGGCGCACCTGGTGCGGTGCGGTTCCTTGAAATGCCGGCGGGTTCGTTAGCGATCCTTTATTTTTGGTACGGACAACCTGTTGCTGCTGCGCTTTTCTGCGTCAGGAGTGCGCCTCGGCGTACGCCTGTTGCGGCGCGGCGAGGGCGGGGTGATCTTCGAGAATCATGTCGGCGGCTTTCTCCGCGATCATGATCACGGGGGCGTTGGTGTTGCCCGAGACGAGCTCTGGCATGATCGATGCGTCAACCACCCGCAGCGCGGCGATGCCATGCACGCGCAGGCGCTCGTCGACGACCGCCATCGCGTCGCCGCCCATCTTGCAGGTTCCGGCCGGGTGATAGATCGACTGGCTGAAGCGGCGCGCGGCGTCCAGCAATTCGTCATCGGTCTGGTACTGCTCGCCCGGCACGAACTCGGAAATGATGTGGGGCGCGAGCGAAGGCGCGGCGGCAATGCGGCGCGCCACCCGTATGCCGTCGATCACGACCGGATGATCGCGCGGATCGGACAGATAGTTGGCGCGAATCGCGGGGTACTGGAGCGGATCGGCCGAAGCGATTTCCACGCTACCCCGGCTATAAGGCCGAAGCTGGCAGACCGACGCCGTGAACGCCGAGAACGGATGCGCGCCCTGGCCCGGCTTGTCGGCGCTCAGCGGCTGCATGTGGAACTGGATGTCCGGGCGCTCGACCGTGGGGTTCGAGCGCGTGAAGATGGCCACCTGGCTTGCGGCCAGCGTGAGCGGCCCGGTGCGCCAGAGCGCGTACTGCAGGCCGATCCACGCCTTGCGCAACGGGTGGTTGACCTCGTCGTTGAGCGTGCGTTCGCGGGTGCGGAACACGAGCCGCACCTGGAGATGGTCCTGGAGATTCTGGCCCACGCCGGCCAGGTCATGCAGCACCGGCACGCCGGCCTTGTCCAGCACGCGCGAGGGGCCGATGCCCGACAGTTGCAGAAGCTGCGGCGAGCCGATCGCACCGGAGGCCACGATGACTTCGACGCGCGCCCGCGCGCGCTTGCGCACGCCGCCTTGCAAATACTCCACGCCCACCGCGCGGCGTCCTTCGAACAGAATCCGGCACGCCTGCGCCCGCGTTTCCACGCTCAGATTGCTGCGTTTGCGCGCGGGCTTGAGAAAGCCCTTCGCGGTGCTCCATCGAAAGCCCTTGTACGCCGTCTGCTGGAAGTAGCCCACGCCTTCCTGGACCGCGCCGTTGTAGTCGTCGTTGAACGGGATGCCGGTTTCCTGCGCAGCCGCGATGAAGTGATCGGCGATGGGCCGGCGCAGGCGCAGGTCGGACACCTTGAGCGGACCGCCCACGCCATGCCAGTCGTTCGCGCCGCGCTCCTGATCCTCGGACTTCTTGAAGTAAGGGAGGATTTCCGCGTAACTCCAGCCGCGATTGCCCAGCGCCGCCCACCCGTCGTAGTCCTCGCGCTGTCCGCGCACGTAAAGCAGGCCGTTGAGCGAACTCGATCCGCCCAGCACCTTGCCGCGCGGCCAGTCGATCTGGCGGCCCGCCACGGCTTCGTCCGCTTCCGTGCGATAGCACCAGTCGAGTTTGGGGTCGTGCATGGTCTTGAAATAGCCGACCGGCACGTGAATCCACGGATTGTTGTCCTCGCCGCCCGCTTCGAGCAGCAGCACGGCGTTGCGCGGATCGGCGCTGAGCCGGTTGGCCAGCACGCACCCGGCCGATCCGGCGCCGACGATCAGGTAGTCGACCTCGTGGTCCATGAATCCCGTCTCCTCGAAATCCCGGAGCGGCACGACGTACATGCCGCGCCGCTGTTTTCGGACCAATGTCGTGGATGGAGAGGACGACCGCAAGCGCCAATCGCGCGCACTGGCCGAAAGTGAAACGAAAACTGCCGAAACGGGATCAGAATTCCATCGGGTAGCGCGCAGGCTTCGCCGCCGAAGTGGCGGCGCACCTGCATCCGATCACGGCAGCTTAGGGCAAAGACAGCCCCTGGAGCAGGGGCGCGAGCTTGCTCGCCGTTTGCTTCATGCGCTCCACCGACTCCAGCAGCTCTTCGAGCGTGGCGCGCGCGGTGGGCGCATGCACGGCGAGCGCGGCCAGCACGCGCTTGCTGTCGGGTTCGCGCACCGGCACCGCAATCGCGACCATGCCGCGCACGAACTCTTCGTTGTCGATGCCGATGCCGCGCACCGCCAGCTGTTCGAGTTCGGCCGCGAGCGCCTTCGGCGTCGTCAGGGTGCGATGCGTCATCTTTGTCAGCACGAGGCGTTCGAGCAATGTGTTGCGCTCAAGCACCGTCATCTGCGAGAGAAACAGCTTGCCGCTCGCGGTGCAGTGCAGCGGCACGTGCATGCCCGGACGCATCTCCATGCGCAGCGGCTCCGTGGTTTCGACGCGCTCGATGTAGAGCACGCGGTCGCCGTCGAGCGCGGTGAGATTGCAGGTTTCGCCGAGCGTTTCCACGAGCGCGCGCAGCAGGACGCGGCACGAGCGCGTGAAGGTATTGTTGGCGAGCGTGGCGAGCGCGAGCTGCGCCGCGCGCGGCCCCAGCGCGATGCTGCGGTCGTGCCCGCGCGAATCGGGCATGTGGATCACGTAGCCGCGCGCTTCCAGCGAATCGATGAGCCGCAGCAGCGTCGCCTTCGGGATATGCAGCCGCGCGGACAACTGCGAGAGCGTATACGGCTGGCCCGCCGAGGCCAGTTGCTCGATCACCACGAGCGCGCGCAGCACGCGAGCGTCGTCGGTCGCCGATTCTTCGCGCAGAGCAGGGGTGCTGCTGTGGGCTCTGCTGGGTCCGCTGATTGGTGCGCTCTCAGGCGCGGTGCTGCGCATCGGTCTCCTCCATAAGGGGCGTGCCAAAGCATCCGGCATACGCGGAAATGAAACGAATTGTTCGAGTTTTGCCGCCTTTTTCAGTATCGACGGAAAGTTCACGCGGTTATCTAGCGGATTACCCGAATACGCCCTGCGGTTTTCGCGCGCTGTACCAGGCGATACTGGACCACTGGCTCTACCTGCGCCATGCGCGTCTGCCTAGAATTTTTCCAACAGAGCGAAAAATGAAGACAGGAGACAAGCATGACGAACACGCAGTCGGCAGCACCCGCTCTCGCAACCGTCTTCACGAAAATTGTGGAGGGTTGATCATGGGATACAGCACCGTCGATCCCGCGGTATCCGGCTTTGTTGCGCGGAACGCCGCTTCTACCAAGTACGACCCCACTTACGACCCACTCGTGTCGCCAGGCCCGGGCATCGGCAAGGACTATGCGCCGACCTACTGGGTCGCGACCGCCGGCAGCCCGCCGCCCGACGACGGCCCGGTCACCAAGGATCTCGACGTGGACGTCGCGATCATCGGCGCGGGGTATACGGGGCTCGCCACCGCGCTGTGCCTCGCGCGCGAGCACGGCATCAAGGCCGTCGTGCTGGAAGCGAACCGCACCAGTTGGGGCTGCAGCAGCCGCAACGGCGGACAGGGGCAGAATGCCTCGGGACGCCTCTCGCGCTCGCAATGGATCGAGCGCTGGGGCAAGGACGTCGCGCTGAAAATGCACGACGAGATCCAGCAGGGCTTCGATCACTTCAAGCAACTGGTCTCTGAAATCGACTGCGATCCGCAGCCGGGCGGCCACTTCCTGATCGCGCACCGGCCCCGCATCATGGCCAAGCTCGCCGCCGAGGCGAAGGTGTGGAAGGACGTGTTCGGCTACCCGTCGGAGCTGCTGAGCGCCGAAACCTTCCGCCGCGAATTCATCAACGACCATGAGGCGGCCGGCGCGCTGCACGAGCCCGAAGGGATCGGCATCCATGCGCTGAAGCTCGCGTTCGGCTATCTGCGCCTCGCACGCGCAGCGGGCGCCAGGGTCCACACGAGCAGTCCGGTGATGGGGTGGGAGACCATCAACGGCGTGCATCATCTGCGCACGCCGGGCGGCATCGTGCGGGCGCGCGCGGTGGGCATCGCGACCGGCGCGTACACGGCGCAGACGTTGCATCCCACGCTGCATAGCAAGATCATGCCGATCCTCTCGAACTCGATGGTCACGCGCGTGCTCACCGATGCCGAGATCGCGGCCTGCAATTTCCGCACGACCCAGGTGCTCACGGACACGCGCACGCTGCGCTTTTACTATCGCTTCCTGCCCGATCGCCGGCTGCAAATCGGCAGCCGCAGCGCGATCACCGGCGAGGACGCGCCGAATCCGCGCCATCTCGATCTGCTCAAGGAAGGCATGGCGCGCAAATTCCCGGCGCTGCGCGGCGTGGACATCGACTACTCGTGGTGGGGCTGGGTCGACGTGAGCCACGACATGATGCCCCGTGTGTGCCAGCCCGATCCCCGGCAATCGGTGTTTTACGCACTCGGCTACGGCGGCAATGGCGTGTCATATTCGCAGCAGGCGGGGCGGCGGCTGGCCGAGCGCATCGCGGGCAAGGGCGCGCAGCAAACTTTGCCGATTTTCACCACGCCGCTGCCTGGCCACCTGTTCGCGCCGTTCAGGCGCATCGGCCAGCGCATGCTTTATCTGCAGTACTTCAGGCGCGACGAGAAAGCCTGAACTGCGGGCCTGAAGAGCGGGCCCGAGCGGCGGCTAGGCCGTCAATCTGCGGACGATCCACGGAAATTACGTTCGGATCGCGAAGCAAATAATCACCGAATGACCTCACTCCGGGCGGCGCGCAAAGCGCGCCGCACCGTATTCATACAAACCCGGAGTTGAATCTCAGGAGACGATATGCAACCTTCTATGGATAACCAGGAACTGAAATGCGGCCTCAAGCAGCGCCACATGACGATGATCGCGCTAGGCGGGGTCATCGGCGCGGGCCTGTTCGTTGGCAGCGGCGTTGTGATCCAGCAGACCGGACCCGCCGCCGTGCTCTCGTTCCTCATCACCGGCGGCCTCGTGGTGCTGGTGATGCGCATGCTTGGCGAAATGGCCTGCGCGATGCCCGCGGTCGGCTCGTTCTACGAATATGCGCGGCTCGCGTTCGCCACCTGGCGCGGTCCCGGCAAGCTCGCCGGCTTTCTCACGGGCTGGATGTACTGGTATTTCTGGGTGATCGTGGTGGCCGTAGAAGCGGTGGCGGGCGCGAAGCTCGTGCAGTTCTGGCTACCCGATGCGCCAGCCTGGATCATCAGTCTCGTGCTGCTCGTTCTGTTGAGCGCGACGAACCTGATCTCGGTGGGCAGCTACGGCGAGTTCGAGTTCTGGTTCTCCTCGATCAAGGTGGCGGCCATCATCGTCTTCCTGTTTCTTGGCGGGCTCTATGTGCTCGGGCTGTGGCCTGCGTCGCTGCACACGACCGCCGTGCTGCCGACGCTGCTCGGTCATGGCGGCCTCATGCCGAAGGGCATCGGGCCAGTATTGAGCGGCGCGGTCGCGGCAACGGGTTTTTACTTCGGTGCGGAAATCGTCACGATTGCGGCAGCGGAAGCGCGCGAGCCGGCCAAGGCCGTCGCGAAGGCCACCAATTCGGTCATCACGCGCGTGCTGGTGTTCTACGTGGGCTCCGTGCTGCTGGTGGTCGCGCTCGTGCCGTGGAATTCGGCGCGCATGGCCACGCCCTATGTGAGCGCGCTCGAAGTCATGGGCCTGCCGGCCGCCGCGAACATCATGAACGCGATCGTGCTGACCGCCGTGCTTTCGGCGCTCAACTCGGGACTCTATGCGGCCTCGCGCATGCTGTTCGCGCTGACCCGCCACGGCGATGCGCCCGCCGCGCTCGCCAAGGTGAACCGCCGCGGCGTGCCGGTGCGCGCGATCCTGCTCGGCACCGTGTTCGGCTATATCTCGGTCGTGATGTCGTATGTGTCGCCCGATACGGTGTTCGCGTTTCTCGTCAACTCGTATGGCACGGTCGCGATCTTTGTTTATCTGCTGATCGCCTTGTCGCAACTGCGCCTGCGCAAGCGCCTCGATCCGGCGGCAGTCGGCGAGCTGCGCGTGCGGATGTGGTGCTTCCCGTACCTCACGTGGGTCGCGATTATCGGTATGGTGGGAATTCTGGTGGCGATGGCGTTCATTCCCGAGCAGCGCAAGCCGCTCTGGCTCGGCGTCGCGAGCCTCGCGGTGCTGCTCGTGACCTATGCGTGGCTGCATCGCCGCGCAAGGGCGCGCGAGCGCGCACTCGATTACGGCGCGGGCTTTGCAAAGTTGTCGCATGCCGGCGGCGCTGGAAACTTTGGCGAATGAGGCCGATGAATGAGCCGGAACGCAAGCGAGACGAAAGGGAGAACACCATGACGACGGAACGCGCGATGGAAGGGCCGGACCGCATCGTGTCGGTGCGCGAGCGCTTCGGCTTCGATTCGAATCTGATGGTGCCGGCGTTCAGCGAACGCGACGCCCATGTGCCCGACCTCGACGAAGCCTACCGTTTCAACCCCGAGGTCACGCTCGCGATTCTGGCCGGCTTCACGCGCAACCGGCGCGTGATGGTGCAGGGCTTGCACGGCACGGGCAAGTCCACGCATATCGAGCAGGTCGCGGCGCGCCTGAACTGGCCGTGCGTGCGCGTGAATCTCGACGGCCACATCAGCCGCCTCGATCTGGTCGGCAAGGACGCCATCGTGGTGCGCGACGGCCGCCAGGTCACGGAGTTTCAGGAGGGCATCGTGCCGTGGGCGCTGCAGCGTCCGGTGGCGCTGATCTTCGACGAATACGACGCGGGCCGCCCCGACGTGATGTTCGTCATCCAGCGCATTCTCGAGAGGGACGGCAACTTCACGCTGCTCGACCAGAATCGCGTGATCCGTCCGCATCCGCACTTCCGCCTGTTCGCGACGACCAACACGGTTGGCCTCGGCAATCTCAACGGCCTCTATCACGGCACGCAGATGCTCAATCACGCGCAGATGGATCGCTGGAACGTGGTCGCCACGCTCAATTACCTGCCGCGCGAGGAGGAGGCCGGCATCGTGCTCGCGCGCGTGCCGGAAATGGCCGATGAGGCCGGCCGGCAACTCGTCGATTCGATGATCAGCATGGCGGCGCTCACACGCAAGGGATTCGCGAGCGGCGATCTTTCCACGCTGATGTCGCCGCGCACGGTCATCGACTGGGCCGAGAACTGCCAGATTTTCCGCGATCCCGCGCTGGCCTTCCGGCTCACCTTCCTGAACAAATGCGATGAGGCGGAACGGCCCATCGTGGCCGAGTACTACCAGCGCTGCTTCGATGTCGAACTCGGCGGCGCGGGCGGCGACGAGCCGGAGCCGCGCACGTGACGACCGCACCCACGCCCGAAGCCGTGCGCGCCGCGCTGCGGCACGAGGCGCTCTGCGCGGCCGCCGTGCGCGCGCTCACCGGCGACGCCGCGCTCCACTATCGCGGCGGCCGGCTGTGCCGCGAGTTGCGGCCGCTTGCGCTGCATGCCCCGCATCTGCGCAGCAACGCCTACCAGGACGATTTCCCCTCGCAGCGCGGCGCGGCCGACGCCGCCGCGCTGCGGCTGCTCCATTCCGATGCCGCGCTGCACCGGGCGCTGTGTCCCGAGGACGCCATCGAGCGCCTGTTGTTCGAGCTATTCGAGCAGGTGCGCTGCGAGGCATGCCTGCCGCCGGGCATGCCGGGACTCGCGCAGAACCTGCGGCACCGCTTCGAAACGTGGTCGCGCGCCTGGTGCCGCTCAGGCATGAGCGAGGGCCACCTCGGCATCCTGCTCTATACGGTCGCGCAGATCGTGTGGTCGCGCGTGACTGGCTGGCCCGTGCTCGAAGACACCGAGGATTTGATCGAGGCGACGCGTGCCGGCATCGTGCCGGCGATCGGCGTCCAGCTTGCCGGGCTGCGCGCGAACCGCGCCGACCAGCGCGCCTACGCAGTGCATGCGCTGGAACTGGCGCGGCGCATCGCGTCGATGCTCGACGACGCGCGCGCGGCGCGCGCCCAGGACGACGACAGCGAAGCCCGCGCGCCCGACGACGCATTGACGTCGTTCTCGCTCTGGGTCGACTTCGACGAAACCAGCGTCGAGCTGCCCGCGCTCGCGACCACCGGCACGAGCCGCGTGCTGGCCGATGCGACGGACGGCTATCGCGCCTACACCACGCAGTACGACCGCGAGATCCGCCCCGCGGCGCACGTCCGCGAGGCGCTGCTGCGCGAGTATCGCGAGCGGCTCGACGGGCGCATCGCCGCTTGCAACATCAACGTCGCGCGGCTCGCGCGCGTGCTGCAGATGGCGATTGCGGTGCCGCAGCGCGACGGCTGGCTGTTCGGCGAGGAAGACGGCCGCATCGACGGCCGGCGCCTTGCGCAAGTCGTCAGCTCGCCGGCCGAGCGGCGCGTGTTCAAACAGGAGCGCTTCGAGCCGCGCAGCGATTGCGTGGTGGGCTTCCTGATCGATTGCTCGGGGTCCATGAAGGCGCATATCGAGCCGGTCGCGATGATGGCCGATCTGCTCGCACGCGCGTGCGAGCAGGCGGGCATCGCCACCGAGGTGCTCGGCTTCACGACGCAGGCCTGGAACGGCGGGCGCGCGCGGGCGGACTGGCTCGCCAACGGGCGGCCGCCGCATCCGGGACGCCTGAACGAGACCTGCCACATGGTGTTCAAATCCGCCGACGAAAGCTGGCGCCGCGCGCGCCCGGCCATCGCCGCGCTGCTCAAGGCGGACCTGTTTCGCGAGGGCGTGGACGGCGAGGCCGTCGAATGGGCATGCGCGCGGCTCGCGAGCCGCACTGAGGCGCGCCGCATTCTCGTGGTGGTCTCGGACGGCAGCCCGATGGACACGGCCACGGCGCAAATGAACGACGCCTTCTACCTGGACAATCACCTGAAAGAAGTAGTGGCGAAGCACGAGGCCATGCGCGACGTCGATGTGATCGGACTGGGCGTGGGGCTGGATCTCAGCCCGTACTACTCGTACTGCGTAGCAATCGACTCGGGCGAGGCGCTCGACATGGCGCGGCTGATCGGTCTTGCGCGATGGATCGGGCGCTGCCAGGCGGCCCACTCGGTCTGACACTTCGGTATGACACTTGGTCTGCTGATATTCGGTCCGATTCAGCCGACCATTTCCCTCACCGCGCAAAGCACGAGCGATGCGCCAATCACCATCAGCACGCTGAACGCGAGCCTGCGCATTGCGATGGTGGAGAGCGGAGGCGGGTAGTGGCGCGCCGCGACCGTCATCAGCATGACGACCGGCGCGGCCAGCGCGGCCTCGATGCAGATCGAGACGGGCAGCGCGCCTTCCCAGGCGCTGAACAGCACGCGCGTGAGCGACGTCACCGTGAAAATCACGATCAGCGCGCAGCGAATCTCGATCAGCTTGAGCGGCTGGCGATAAAACTGGAAGATGAGCGGCGGCCCCGAGACGCCGAACATGCCGCTCAACAGACCGCCGCATACGCCGCTCACGAAAAAGCTGCGGTCTCCTGAACGCCGCGCGAGCGGCGCGGGCCGCAACGCGGCGCTCAGGCCGCCATACAGCACGACCGCGCCGAGCAGCAATTGCAGCACGCCCGAAGCCGCCGTGCTCAGATAATCGAGCAGCAGCACACCCACCACGACCGAGGGCAGCACGCCGAGCGTCGCCGCGCCCACGGCGCGCCAGTCGATATGGTGGAGCTTGCCGGGCAGCGCGGCCGCGCTGTTGGCAAGCGTGACGAGACTCATCAGGGTGGCGATGCTGGCGATGGGCGCGAGGCTGAAGCCGCTGGTGGCGCCCATCACGATCATGCCCAGGCCGAAGCCGGTAATTGTCTGAAAATAACTGGCGGCGCCGATCACGGCGATCAGCACCAAAACCTTCTCATGCGTCATGCTGCGTGAGGTTCCTGCGAGTGAGCGGCGGCGCGCGGGCGGGCCGCCTGGGCCGCTTGTGCCTGGACCGCCGTGGTGGCGATCACGTAATAAATGTCTTCGGGCGAGCAGCCGCGCGAAAGGTCGTTGGCGGGCCGGTTGAGACCCTGCATCAGCGGGCCGATGGCCTTCGCGCCGCCCAGCCGCTCCGCGAGCTTGTAGCCGATATTGCCCGCGTCGAGATTCGGGAACACCAGCACGTTCGCGTGACCGCCGCACTGCGAATGCTCGATCTTGCGCTCGGCGATCTCCGCCACGAGCGCCGCGTCGAGCTGCACGTCGCCGTCCACGCACAGCGTTGGGCGCTGCTCGTGCACGCGGCGGGTCGCCTCGATTACCTTGTCCACGCTCGCGTGGTGGGCGCTGCCGCTCGTCGAGAACGACAGCATCGCGACGCGCGGCTCCTCCATCAGCAGGCTGCGCGCGCTGTCCGCGGCGGCCATCGCGATTTCGGCGAGCTGCGCCGCGTCGGGGTCCACCACGAGCGCGCAGTCGGAGAAGATCAGCGCGCCTTTATAGCGGTGAAACGGCTCGCACAGCATCATCAGGAAGAAGCTCGATACGAGCTTGAACGAAGGCTCGACACCGATCAGCTGGATGGCCGAGCGCACCACGTCGGCGCTCGTGTGGACGGCGCCGGCCACCGAGCCATCCGCGTGGCCGAGACGCACCATCAGATTGGCGAAGGCGAGGGGCTTGGCGGCCTCTTCCCATGCGAGCGCGGGCGTCATGCCCTTGGCGCCGCGCAACGCGACGAGCTCGTCGGCGAACGCGGTGCGCCAGGCGCTGGTTTGCGGGTCGATCAGCGCGATCTCGCCAAGGTCGATGGACTCGCGCGCGGCGGCGGCGCGGATGGCGTCCGGCTGGCCGACGAGCATGATGCGCGCGATGCCTTCCTGGCTCGCCCGGGCCGCGGCGGCGAGCACACGCGCGTCCTCGGCCTCGCAAAGCACGATGCGCATGGGCGCCTGGCGGGCGCTTTCGACGATGCGGTTCAGGGCTTTCATGGTTTCATGGGATTCAGATAAATAACGCAACGTCCATATGCGAAAAACCCGCGCGCGCCGGGTGGGCGCGCGCGGGCCGCTACTTTGCCGCTTAGACGAAGTCCTTGTACTTGTCGAGCAGGCGCACGGGCTTCGAGAGCGCGTCGCGGCGGAACGGATCGCCGAGCTCGCGCGTGCACATGATCTCGACGATGGTCGTCTTGCCGTGATTCATCTGCAGATCGATCGCGCGCTTGAGCGCCGGGCCCACGTCCTCCAGCTTGTCCACCACGATGCCTTCCGCGCCCATCGCCTTCGCGATGCCGGCGAAGCTCGGGCTTTCGAGCTCGCCCGCCACGAAGCGGCGGTCGTAGAAGTCGACCTGGTTCTTCTTTTCCGCGCCCCACTGGCGGTTATGGAACACCACAGCCGTCACCGGAATGTTGTGGCGCACGCAGGTGAGCGTTTCCATCAGGCTCATGCCCCATGCGCCGTCGCCCGCATACGAGACCGCGGGGCGGTGGGGCGCGGCAACCTTCGCGCCGATGATGGTCGGGAACGCATAGCCGCAATTACCCCAGCTCATCGCCGCGAAGAAGCTGCGCGGCTTGTTGAAGCGCAGGTAGCTGTTGGCCACCGAGTTGATGTTGCCGATGTCGGTAGACACCATGACGTCCTCGGGCATGGCCTTTTCCAGCTCGCGCAGCACCTGGCGCGGGTGCAGATACTCGCCGCCGGTGGGCGTGCGCTCGTGCTTCTGCTCTTCGATCATGTCGAGGCTGTAGGCGTCGCGCTCGTGGGTCCACGAATCGAGCTCTTTTTCCCACGCGGCCTTTTCGCCGGCGATCTGGTCGGCGCGTTCGCCGCGCGTGGCGTCGCTCACGAGGGTACGGTTCGCGAGACGCTCGGTGAGCGCCTGCGCAGCCGCCTTGGCGTCGCCGCAAATGCCCACCGAAATCTTCTTCACGAGGCCGAGCATCTTGTGATCGGCGTCGATCTGGATGATCTTCGCGTCTTTTGGCCAGTAGTCCATACCATGTTGCGGAAGCGTGCCGAACGGTCCAAGACGCGAGCCCAGCGCGATCACCACATCGGCGCGCGAGATCAGCTTCATCGCGGCCTTCGATCCCTGGTAGCCGAGCGGGCCGCACCAGAGCGGATGGTTCGCCGGGAACGAGTCGTTGTGCAGGTAGCTGTTCACGACCGGCGCGCCCAAGCGTTCGGCGAGCGCCTTGCACTCCTCGATCGCATCGCCCATCACGACGCCGCCGCCCGAGATGATGACCGGGAATTTCGCGCTGGCGATCAGATCGGCCGCTTCGTTCAGGCTTTCGGCGCCGCCGGGGCCGCGGTCGAGGCGGCGCGGCTGCGGAATCTCGGCCTTGATCTTGCCGTAGAAGTAGTCGCGCGGAATGTTCAGCTGGGTCGGGCCCATTTCGGACATGGCGCGGTCGAAGCAGCGCGCGGTGTATTCGGCCATGCGCGCGGGGTGGGTCACGTGGCCCTGGTACTTCGTGAACTCCTGGAACATCGGCAGCTGATTCGCTTCCTGAAAGCCGCCAAGGCCGATGCCCATCGTGCCCGCCTCGGGCGTGATCATCACGACCGGGCTATGGGCCCAGTACGCCGCCGCGATAGCAGTCACGCAATTGCTGATGCCGGGGCCGTTCTGGCCGATCACGACGCCGTGACGGCCCGACACGCGCGAGTAGCCGTCGGCCATGTGAGCCGCGCCTTGCTCGTGAACGACGGGAATGAGGCGGATGCCGGCGGGCGCGAAGATGTCCATCGCGTCCATGAACGCGGAGCCCATGATGCCGAACATGTCGGTCACGCCGTTGGCCGCCATGGTTTCAACAAAGGCTTCGGACGGGGTCATGTCCTGCGGGCCGCTGGCCGCCTGGGTCGAGGTCTTTTCGCTCATCAACTGTCTCCGGTTGTCGTGTGACGGCAATGCCGTGCTTTCAATGCTATTCGGCGTCCCATGAGGGTCAAGGGAATCCGAACTCGATGGGTGAATCTGAAATGGAATGGAACGTTTCGTTTCAAAACGCCGGGTGCCACTGCGTGGACTTACGCCTGCAGCTTCGGGCGTTCCTTGCGGAACGCGCGCTTCACGGCAATGCGTCCGTCGCGGAACTCGAACAGATCGCAGCCTTCGGCTTCGATGCGCCAGCCTTCAGCGTGCGTGCCCGTGAACACCCATTCGGACACGCCGCGATCGCCCGCGACGTAGTGGCGTCCCGCGCCCCAGTGGGCGTCGGGAAAGGTGCGAAAGACGGCTTCGAAGGCGGCGCGCACCGCTTCGCGTCCAACGAAGCGGGTGCCGTAGACTTCGGGGCCGCCAGCCGCGTCGAATACGCAGTCTTCGGTCATGAATTCCATCAGCGCATTGGCGTCATGACGGTTGAAGGCATCGGAAAAGGCGGCGAGCGTGTCGGCCGTGACGGTGGATTGGGCGCTGAGCGTATCTGCCATACGTGTCTCCAGTTGGAAGCCGGCGCCGTGCACGAGAAGTCGTGCGTGGCACCGTATATCGACACGTTAAGGTTTGCTCATCGAGTGCGGTAGCACCAGTGCGAATCTTTCGCCTGGGCCAGCATGCGGGCCGCTCAGGGCCGCGGCGGGGACGCTCAGGCGGGACGCTGCAGACGCACGACTTGCGCGAGCGCGCGCACACCGGGTTCGATCTTGTCGAGCTCGATGGCGGAGAAGCCCATGCGGAACCAGGGGCTGTGTTCGGCGTCGTCGGCGAAGAACACGCCGCCGGGCTCGATCAGGATGCCGGCCTCGCGCGCATCGTCGGCGAGGCGCGCGGAGTCGAGCCAGGGCGGGCCTTGCACCCAGCACGACGCGCCGCCGCCGACCGGCACGTAGCGCACCTCGGGTAAATGCGTATCGAGCGCCGCCATCAGCGCGCGCGCCCGCTCCTTGTAGGCATGGGCGAGCCGGCGCAGCAGCGCGTCGTGATGCCCGAGCGCGAGGAAGGTCGCGAACGCGCGCTGGATATAGGCCACCGGGTGACGCACCATCAGGCGGCGCAGCGCGCGCAGCTCGCGCACGAGCTCGGGCGGGCCGACCACGTAGCCCAGACGCAGGCCGGGCGCGAAGGTCTTCGAAAGGCTGCCGACGTAGATCACGCGATCCGCCGTGTCGAGGCTCTTCAAGGCCGGATGCGGCGTGCCGGAGAAGGTGTTCTCGCTCTCGTAGTCGTCTTCGATGATGACGAAGTCGTGCTGCTGGGCGAGCTCGAGCAGCGCGCGGCGGCGCTCGATGGGCATGGTGGCCGTGGTCGGGCACTGGTGGCTCGGCGTCACGAACACGTAATCGCAGCGCGCGAGCGAGTCGGCGAGGCGCACCGGATCGATCCCTTCGCCGTCTATCGGCAGTTCGAGCAGATTCGCCTTGCGGTTCACGAAGATGTTGCGGGCATCGGGATATCCCGGATTCTCGAAGCCGACCGTCGTGTTTTTCCCGAACAGCAAATCGGCGACGAGGTAGAGCGCCTGCTGGCAGCCATTCGTAATGATGATTTCGTCGGGCATCGCGAACACGCCGCGCCGCGGCAGCACACGGGTGCGGATCTGCTGGATCAACGACTCGTCGTCGCGTTCGATCAGGTCGGGCGCCCAGTTGCGGATCTCCATGATCGATAGCGCCTTCAGGCAGCACTCGCGCCAGTCGTTGGTGGGAAACAGCGATTGATCGAACTGCCCGTAAATGAACGGATATGCATAGTTCTGCCAATTGGCGGGTTTGACGATGTTGCGCTGGGCCGAGGGCGGGCGCTGGATGCGCGATTTCCAGACCGGGGCGAAGGGCGACGCCGCGCCATGCGGCTCGGCCGCGACGGCTTGATCCGCGCGCTGCTGCTCCCGCTGCTGCACGCGCTGCTGCGCCTGCTTTTGCACCGTCACGCCGTGCAGGCCTTCCAGCATGGCGGGGTTGACGAAGTGGCCGCTGCGCTCGCGCGAGACCAGATAGCCTTCCTCGACGAGCATCTGATAGGCGAGCACGACGGTGTTGCGGGCGACGCCAAGCTGCTCGGCCAGTTCGCGGCTCGACGGCAGCGCGGCGTCGGGCGGCAGTTGTCCGTCGAGGATGGAGGCCACCAGCATCTCGCGAATCTGGTGCTGCAGACTTGTTTTCGACTCCGGTGACCGTCGGAACTGCTGGGCCCAAAGGGCGGACGGGGTGCGGGTCGGCATGCTTGCTCCTGTGATGGGTGAGGGCGGTGAGAGGGCGGTGAAAGTCCGAAAGTTCGATCGCCGGTTTGCAAAGCCGATAAATCGACCTGACATTCGGCCATTATCGGCCCACAATATTCAATAGGGGCCTCCCGAGTCGATTAGGTGAATTTCGGAGCGACGGTTCGCGATGAACCTGCCTCACCGGCCTTCGGGAGAACCCTCACGGGTGCGGGCGAGCGCTTGCCGCTGCTGCGACGCAGCGCGAGCGCAGAACGGCGAGCGGGCGCGCGGTTTGCGCACGCCGTCCGAATCATCGAAGGAATCCATGGTGCCGGGCTCATCTGGCACTGGCTCCATCGGATCTTCCCGCGTGGTACTACCCGCCGTTTTATTGATTGAGAATCCTTGGTTCAACGGGCGAGACGCTAACAACAAGCGTGGTGAAACAAAAAAGCGTTCCGCGGCGAGCTCATTGCATTTCAACTTGAGGAGACGGCGGTGAAAGCCTTACCCAGACTGACGAAAATGATGAAGCATCCCGTCGACTCGCCAATCGAGCCGGTGATCAAGATACGCCGCGGCCACGGCAAGTTCAATTCCTGGTGGCTGACGACCGCCGTTCTCGCGATCTGCGTCGTGCTTTGGCAGGCGGTATCGAAAGCAGGCATTTTTCCGTCCTTTGCGCTCCCTTCGCCGGTGGCGGTGTGGCAAGCCTTCGTCGACATCATCCATAACGGCTACGGCGGACAGTCGCTCATCAGCGACATCCTGGTTAGTTGCTTGCGCATCGTTGTGGGTTTTGTCGGCGCGATTGTGATCGGCGTTCCCGTTGGCCTGCTGATGTCGCGAAACAAGATCGTATTCGACATCATCGACCCGCTGCTGCAGTTCATTCGGCCGGTTCCGCCGCTTGCCTATATCCCGCTGCTGGTGGTGTGGTTCGGCATCGGCGAATTGCCCAAGGCCATTCTCATTCTGGTCGGCACCATTCCGGTCATCATCATCGGCACCATGTCGGGCGTGAAAAGCACGCCGGCGCTGCGCATCTCGGTGGCGCGCACGCTCGGCGCGACCAACGCGCAAATCTTCCGCAAGGTCGTGCTGCCCTCGGCCATGCCGGAAATCTTCACCTCGATGCGTGTGGGCATCGGCGTGGCGTGGACCTGTCTCGTGGCCGCGGAACTGATCGCGGCGAGCAGCGGGCTGGGTTGGCTCGTGCAGTTCGCAGGACAAGCCTTGCAGGTTGCCATCGTGATCGTCGGCATCGTGATCATCGGGTTGATCGGGTATGCCATGGAGCTGGCGATTCGCAAGATCGAAAACATAGTCGTTCCCTGGCGCGGACATAACTGATCGGGTCATCCGAGGAGACGAAAAATGAAAAAGATGCAATGGATCTTTGGCGTGAGCGCGGCCCTGCTTGCCAGCAGCTGCCTGGTGCCCGGCGCGGCTTACTCGCAGGGCAAGCCCGAAGTCATCATCGGCTACGAGGACAACGGCGCCGATCCGTACATGGTGTCGATGGCCGAGCATCTGTTCGAAAAGCATATGAACGCCAATGTCGAGTACAAGCTCTTCAGCTCGGGCCCGGCAGCCATGAGCGCGCTGGCGTCGAACAGCCTCACGTTCATGTGCGGGCTTGGCGTGCCGCCGCTCGTCACCGCCATCGCCCAGGGCTTGCCGATGGCCATCGTGTACAACCAGGAGCGCTATACCAATGCGGCCGGCATCGTGGTCAAGCCCGATAGCGGCGTCCACGACGTGGCAGGGCTCAAAGGCAAGAAGATCGCGATCGTGGCCGGCTCGCAGGCTTCCTTCGAACTGGCGACCTTCCTGGCGCAAGCGCACGTGCCGTATGAATCGGTCACGCAGGTCAACATGGCGCCGCCGCAGATGCGCACCTCGTGGGTGACCGGCGCGATCGACGCGGCGATCGTCTGGGATCCGGTCTTCAGCGCGCTGCGCGCAGCCGGCGGCAAGGCCATCAAGACCGACGGCGACCTGCCGCGCGAAGCTTCCAGCTACAACGTGTGCATCGCCAACGCGGAATGGGCGAAAGCGCATCCGGACCTGGTGACCGGCTTCGTCAAGGCGCTCGACGCGGGCTATCAGGTGACGATGAAGAATCGCGACCAGGCGATCGCCGAGATGGCGAAGGCCACCGGCGTGACCGTGCCGGTTGCGACGAGCGAGCTCGCCGGTTACGAGCTCTTTTCCGGCGCCGACCAGACCACGCCCAAGGTGATGGGCCTCGACGCCGGCGTCAAAACCTCCGCGACGTACCAGACGCTGGTGAATACCGCCAAGGTGCTCAACCAGATCGGGCGTATCCCGTCCGTGCCGGCGAACTTCGACGCGAACGTCGCGCCGCAGTATTCGAAAGCGTTGGCGCATTGACTCATTCGCGCATTGATCCATTGACGGTCTGACCGTCGAACAGGAGACGAACTTGAACATCGTCATCGATTCCCTGTACAAGACTTTCGGCGCCACCACGGCACTGGAAAACATCAATCTGCAGTTCCGGGGCGGCGAATTCATCACCGTGCTCGGCTCTTCCGGCTGCGGAAAGACGACCTTGCTGCACCTGCTCGCCGGTCTGACGTCGCCCTCGCGGGGCAACATCTATATCGATGGCGAGGTCAAGGAACAGCCCGGCGCCGACCGTGTCGTGGTGTTCCAGCAGGCCGGCTTGTTTCCGTGGCTCAGCGTGGAAGAAAACATCGAGTTCGGTCCTTCGCTGCACGGGGTTCCCAAAGAGCAACGGCGCAAGGATTCCGCGGAGATCCTGCGCATCATCGGCCTGGAATCGTTCGCCAAACATAAGCCCTACGAGTTGTCGGGCGGCATGCAGCAGCGCGTGGCGATCGCGCGGGCGCTCGTCATGAAGCCGAAGGTGCTGCTGATGGACGAGCCCTTCGGCGCACTTGATGCGCAGACGCGCCATTCCATGCAGACGTTCTTGACCGAGCTATGGGAGAAGCTTCATTGCACGATCGTGTTCATCACCCATGACATCGACGAAGCGATCTTTCTCGGCACGCGGCTCGTGGTGCTTTCGGCGCGTCCTGGGCGGGTGGCGCTCGACGTGCCCATCGAGCTGGACCGCCCGCGCACGCCGGAGGTCGCGTTCGAGCCGCATTTTCTGGAGTTGAAGAAGACGGCGATGGGCATTCTCGCGCATTGATGCATGCGCTCCCCGAGCGCGGCGGTCAACGGCCCATGAGCAGCGTGCCAGCGAAAATCGCTTGCAAGCGCAATAACGGCCCGCTATCGTTGCGCTGTTCGACACGCTGCAGCGGGAGAGACCGTCACTGCGAAAGCACCTGACGGCGCCGACGGAGCAACCGCCCCGGAAACTCTCAGGCACAAGGACCCTGCAGCAAGAACATCTGGAGAGCGGCGCGAACGCGCCCACCGAAGGAGATTTCCGCGCCGGCGCGTCCAGCGCCGGCGCGGAAAGAAACTCTCAGGTACATGGACAGATGGGGCACAGGTGTCGGAAACGACAAGTGCTCAATCTAATCTGGACCATGTCATGTCACGAATCGCCATTATTGGCGCCGGGATTACCGGCGTCACGACCGCTTACGCCCTCGCCAAGCGCGGTTTTCGCGTTACCGTGCTCGAACGCCATCGCTATAGCGCGATGGAGACTTCGTTCGCGAACGGCGGCCAACTCTCCGCATGCAACGCCGAAGTCTGGAACAGCGCCGCCACCGTTATCAAAGGCCTGCGCTGGATGCTCACGCGCGACGCGCCGCTGCTTGTAAACCCGCTGCCGGGCTGGCACAAATATTCGTGGATGGCCGAGTTCCTGCGGCAGATTCCGAACTATCGGGCAAACACGCTCGAAACCGTGCGCCTTGCCATCGCGGCCCGCGAACACCTGTTCGAGACCGCGCGCAAGGAGGGGATCGAATTCGACCTGGAACAGCGCGGCATCCTGCACATCTTCCGGGACCGCAAGAGCTTCGACGCTTCATCGAAGGTCAACGCCATCTTGACCGAAGGCGGTCTCGACCGCAGGCCGGTGACCGCAGCCGAGATCCGCCAGATCGAGCCCACGCTGGAGGGCGCGTTTTACGGCGGCTTCTTCACGCCCTCCGATTCGACCGGCGACATCCACAAGTTCACGCGCGGCCTGACGCAAGCGTGCGTGCGGCACGGCGTGGAGTTTCGCCACGACACGCAGATCACGGCGATCCGGCGCGATTCGGACGGTGTCTTTACGGTATCGGCGACGCAGCAGGGCGCCGCTCACGACGCGAGGTTCGAGCGCATCGTCGTTTGCGCGGGCGTCAACAGCCGCGCATTCGCGTCGATGCTGGGCGACCGCGTGAACGTGTATCCGGTGAAGGGCTATTCGATCACCGTATGCCTCGACGACGAGACGAGCCAGCGCGCGGCGCCATGGGTCAGCCTGCTCGACGAGAGCGCCAAGATCGTCACAAGCCGGCTGGGCGCCGAGCGCTTCCGCGTGGCCGGCACGGCCGAGATCAACGGCCTTAACCGGGACATTCGCGCCGACCGCGTCGCGCCGCTCGTCGAGTGGACGCGGCGCCTGTTCCCGCAGGTCAGCACCTCGCGCGTGATCCCGTGGGCCGGACTGCGGCCCATGTTGCCGAGCATGCTGCCGAAGGTCGGCCGGGGACGCATGCCGGGCGTGTTCTACAACACCGGGCACGGGCACCTCGGCTGGACGTTGTCGGCGGCAACGGCGGAGAACGTCGCCGCGCTGATCGAGGGCATGGCGGGCAGTGCCCAGGACGTTCGCTTGGCGACCGCCTGAGCGTCGCGGCATCGTCGCTTGACTTGACCGCAGCACCTCATGGCCGCCCGCGCAAGCACGCGGGCGGCGCGGCTATTTGCGGCGCGCGGGCGGCTTTTCGTCCGCGTGCTGGTCCGCGTGTTCATGCACCCAGACTTCGTGCAGGTCCACCATGAAGGCCTGCAAAATAGAAGGTACGGCAGAGGCCCGGCGCGTCGCCGCGCAAAAGGGCGACTGCATGCCGAACTGCTCCGGGCCAATGCGCCGCATCTCGTCGCGCTCGACCCAGCGCGCCGCGTAGTGATTTGGAAGGAATCCTATATACGCGCCCGAGAGAATCAGGATCGCCTGCGCCTCGACGTTGTCGACGGTCGCCGCGGCCTTGCTCGCACTCAGCATCTTCAGGTCGTGCTGCTGCAGGTAGCCGCGCGCGGCGATGCGGCTCGTGGCAATGGCTTCGATCTGAATGCCGTTTTCCCGTGCCCCGGCAAAGAGCGGATTGCCCTTGCCGCAATAGAGCCCATCGGGCTCGAGATAGAGCTCGGTGTAGGCGAGCCCCGGCACGTGAATCGGGAAGTGGCCGATCGCGACATGGAGCCGGCCGTCGAGCACGCGCTCTTCGAGTTCCGCCGGCGTGCCGACGTAGACGTCGACATGCACGTCGTCGCCCCGCGAGACGAACTTCTGCAAGGCCCGCGGCAGCGGCGAGGCGAGGTCCGTCACCGTGTTGTCGATGATGCCCAGATAGAGCCTGCCGGCGATATGTTGCTTGAGCGCGTCCGTGTCCATGCAGAACGCCTCGACGGCCACCTGCAGTCGCTGGGCCGCCTCATAGGTGGCAAGTCCGTGCTCGGTCAGGCGGAAGCCGCCGCGGCCGCGCTCGCACAGCTTGAGACCGAGGCGCGTTTCCAGCGTGGTCATCTGCTCGCTGATGGTCGACTGGCTCACGTTCAGGGTCGCCTGGGCCGCGGAGAAGCCGCCGCAGCGAACGACATGCATGAAAACCCTGAGCAGTTTGAGATCGACGTCCCGCAGTTGCATCATTGCCCGCGTTCTCCATAATCGCTTGCTTCGGATATTCCGATATGAACATCTGATACCCGGGATTTTTGGTCAAAAATAATGCGCACATAGTGTCTCAAAGCGGCGGCCCGGCAGAAACCGGGTCGTTCACCGATTACTGACTGGATCAGCCAGCGGATCACACACGGAGACACTCATGCCGGGCAATACGTACGAAAGCGGGCGGCTGGACTTGCCGTTCGTGGGACATTGCACTTTCGCGAAATCGCCGGTCTGCCTCGACTGGGACCGCATCGACGCCGATGTGGCAATTCTTGGCGCCCCCAACGACATGGGCACGCAATGGCGCTCGGGCGCGCGCTTCGGGCCGCGCAGCATCCGCGAGGCATCCACGCTGTTCTCGTTCGGCCATGCGGGCGCATACGACCACGAAGACGACGCGCTCTATCTGACGCGCGATCAAGTCCGCATGGTGGACGTAGGCGACGCCGACATTGTCCACACCGACATGGCGGCGAGCAACGCCAACATCGAAAGCGCCGTGCGCAAGATCCTCGCGAACGGCGCGATGCCCATCACGCTGGGCGGCGATCATTCGATTCACGCACCCGTGATTCAGGCGTTCGAGGGCCGCGGTCCCATTCACATCGTGCACTTCGACGCGCATCTGGATTTCGTCGACGAGCGCCATGGCGTGCGCTACGGGCACGGCAATCCGCTGCGGCGCGCCTCGGAAATGCAGCATATCAGCGGCATGACGCAACTCGGTATCCGCAACGTTTCTTCGTCGAACCGCAGCGACTACGATGCGGCGCGCGCAGCGGGCTCGGACATTCTGTCCGTGCGCGACGTGCGCCGGCTCGGCACGCAAGGCGTGCTCGAACGCATTCCCGAGGGCCGCGCCTACTACATCACGATCGACATCGACGGCTTCGATCCGTCCATCGCGCCGGGCACGGGCACGCCGAGCCATGGCGGCTTCACCTACTACGAGGTGCTCGAAATCATCCAGGGGCTGGCCCGCCGCAGTCACGGCAACGTCGTGGGCATGGACCTCGTCGAGGTGGCCCCGGCATACGATCCGGCGGGCGTCACGCCGATTCTCGCGGCGCAGCTGCTGCTGAATTCCATCGGCTTCATTTTTCACGCGCGCAGCCAGCGGCCGCGCTGAGGCCTCCCTGCGGATAGCGGCACCCAACGTCAACACGCGCGCAGCGAGGGCACGACGGCACGACGGCGCGACGGCGCGCGAGATCAGGAGACAACCTTGGAATCCATCGTACGAAACTATCTGGAGCAGTTCGGCGTGCGCGAGGAGACGCGGCGCTTTCTCGAGCAGCCGCAGCGCATGCTGATCGGCGGGGCGTTCGTGGCGGGCGGCGCGGGCGAGATGCTCGACGTGGTCGAGCCCTCCACCGAAGGCGTCATCACGCAGATTCCGCTCGCCACGACCGGCGACCTCGATCGCGCGGTCGCTGCGGCGCGCGCGCAGTTCGACGGCGGCGCCTGGCGGCGTCTGAAGCCGCTCGAACGCGAGCGCCTGCTGCACCGCCTCGCCGATCTCATCGAGGCCCACGCCGACGAGCTCGCCGAGATCGAGTCCATCGACGTCGGCAAGTCGGTCGCGAATGCGCGCGACGTGGACATCCAGGGCACCATCGACACCTGGCGCTATTTCGCGGGCTGGGCTTCCAAGCTGCACGGCCGCACCGTCGAGCCTTCGCTGCCCGGCCACTATCTGGCCTATACGCGCAAGGAGCCGGTGGGCGTGGTCGGCATCATCGTGCCGTGGAATTTCCCGCTGCAAACCCTGGCGTGGAAGCTGGCCGCGGCGCTCGCGGTGGGCTGCACGGCGGTGATCAAGCCCGCGGAGCTGACTTCGCTCTCGACCTTGCGCTTCGCGCAACTCGTGCAGGAGGCCGGCATTCCCGATGGCGTGGTGAACGTGGTGACCGGGCGCGGCACCGTGATCGGCGCGGCAATGGCGCGCCATCCCGGCATCGACAAAGTGACGTTCACCGGCTCCACGGCGGTGGGGCGCGACGTCGGCAGCGCGGCGGTCGACGGCGTCAAGCGCGTCACGCTGGAGCTGGGCGGCAAGTCCCCGGTGCTCGTGCTCGACGACGCGGACATCGAGGCCGCCGCGCGCGCGGTGGCCAACGGCATGTTCTTCAACTCGGGGCAGGTGTGCGACGCGGGCAGCCGCCTCTACGTGCAGCGCGGCGTGCACGAGCGCTTTCTCGCCGCGCTGATCGACTACACGCGCACGCTCAAGATTGCGCCGGGCCTCGATCGCGATTGCTTCATCAGCCCGCTGGTTTCGGCGCAGCAAAAGGCCCGCGTGACGTCCTGGATCGAAACCGGCCGGCGCGAAGGAGCGGAACTGGTGTATGGCGGGCGCAACGTGGAAGGCTCGGGTTATTTCGTTCAGCCCACGATATTCGCGCATTGCCGACCGGACATGCGCATCGTGAAGGAAGAAATTTTCGGCCCCGTGCTCGTGAGCGCGCCGTTCGACGATGTGAACGAGGCGATTGCGCTCGCCAACGACACGCCCTATGGACTCGCCGCCGCGATCTATTCGCGCGATCTGAACCGCGCGCATGCGCTGGTGCCGAAGCTGCGCGCGGGCAGCGTCTACGTGAACGCGCACAGCATGATCGATCCGGCGATGCCGTTCGGCGGCTTCAAGGCGTCGGGCTTCGGCAAGGACCTCGGCGCCGAGCAGCTCGACTCGCTGATGGAGACGAAAGCCGTCTGGATCACGCTGAACGACGCGTAGGGCGGGGCCTCCCTCGCATCTTACCCAGGCTTATCTTTACGCAGCATCGTCCATTACGACATGGGGCACACGATGGAAGCACACGACAGAGTCGCAGCAACGATCGCAGCGCCAACGGCCGCCGCCGGCGAGCATGGCGCGATCGAGGGTCATTCGATCGATTTCATTCCGGAAACCGAGCGCACCGACCGGCTATCGCGCCAGGGACCGTTCTGGTTTCTCGGCAACTTCACGTTCTTCACCATGACGATTGGCTTCGTGGGGCCGAGCGTCGGACTGAGCGCGCTATGGACAACGGTCGCCGGCACGCTGGGCATCATGTTCGGTACCTTGTTCATGGCGTTTCACGGCTCGCAGGGCCCGCATCTGGGCCTGCCGCAGATGATCCAGTCGCGCGCGCAGTTCGGCTATCGCGGCGTGGTGCTCGTGCTGCTCGCCACGCTGTTCGTGTTCGCGGGCTTCAACATCGTGAACCTCGTGCTGATGATGCAGGGACTCAAGGCGCTGTTCGGCTGGGATCCGCTCAAGGTGGCGCTCGTCGTCACCGTGCCTGCGGCAATTCTGGCGATTCTTGGGCACGACTGGATGCATCGCAGCTTCAAATGGGCGCTGTATCTCTCGCTGCCGCTGTATGGCCTCGTCACCCTGGCGGTGCTCATGCACTGGGTGCCCGATCTGCCGCTGCCGGCAGCGCTGCCCGGCACGCCGCCGCCCGCGCCGCTCGGCTTCACCTTGACCGGCTTCATCACGCAGTTTGCCGCCGCCGCGAGCTACAACATCGCCTATGCGCCCTATGTGTCCGACTATTCGCGCTATCTGCCGAAGAACACGCCGAGCGGCCGGCTGATCGCCGCGGTGTTCCTCGGAGCGTCGCTCTCGGGGGCGTGGATGATCGCGGTGGGCGGCTGGCTCGGCGACCACCTGCACGCCACCGACGTGCTGGTGGCGCTCAACCAGGTGGGCAGCGATCTGTCGCCGCGCCTCGGCAGCGTGGTGGTGGCGATCACGATCGTGGCGTTCCTTCCCGTGATCGCGATGAACATTTACAGCGCGAAACTCACGGCGATCACGGGCCTCGATTCGTTCAGGAAGATCGAGCCTACGCCCCGGGTGCGCGTACTGGCGATTCTCTTTGTCGTGGTGCTGCAGCTCGGGGTCGCACTCAGCATCTATACGTCGGGCAAGGGGCTCGCGGTCCTGAACATCTATCTCGTCGTGATGCTTTACTTCCTCGTGCCGTGGACGGCCGTCAACCTCACCGACTACTTCTTCGTGCGCAAGGGCCGCTACGCGATCCCGCACTTCTTCCTGCCGCAGGACAACATCTACGGCATGTGGGGCGCGCGCGGCCTGATGTCGTATGCCATTGGCTTCGCCGCAATGGTCCCGTTCTTCTGCATCTTCGACGGCGCCAACGAAGTCTATGTCGGCCCGTTCGCGCGAGCGATGGGAAGCGTGGACCTCGCGTGGCTGGTCGGTCTGTTCGTCTCGGGCATCGCGTACTACGTGCTGAGCCGCTCGCTCGATCTGCGCCGCGAGGACGCGCTGATCTCGCATATCGAAAAGACCATGCCTCAGTACACCACGGGCGAGCAGCGCTTCTGAGCGCGATATCGTCAGGATAACGAATCAGGAATTCATCATGGAAAGCCGGGAATACGACTACATCATCGTGGGTGCGGGATCGGCGGGCTGCGTGCTGGCCAACCGCCTCACCGAGAATCCGTCCGTGAGCGTACTGGTGCTCGAATACGGCGGCAGCGACCGCAGCATCATCATCCAGATGCCGAGCGCGTTTTCGATGCCGATGAACACGCGCAAGTTCAACTGGAAATACCAGACCGCGCCGGAGCCGCATCTGAACGGACGCCAACTGCACTGTCCGCGCGGCAAGGTGCTGGGCGGATCGTCGTCGATCAACGGCCTTGTCTATATTCGCGGCCATGCGTACGACTTCGACGAATGGGAGGAACTGGGCGCGCGCGGCTGGGGCTACCGCAACTGCCTGCCGTACTTTCGCCGCGCCGAGAATTACAAGTTCGGCGGCGACCAGTATCGCGGCTCGAGCGGGCCGCTCTCCACCAACAACGGCAATAACATGAAAAATCCGTTGTACGGCGCATGGATCGAAGCGGGCGTGCAGGCGGGCTACATCCATACCGACGACTGCAACGGACACATGCAGGAAGGCTTCGGCGCGATGCACATGACGGTGAAGGACGGCGTGCGCTGGTCCACCGCCAACGCCTATCTGCGCCCGGCCATGAGCCGTCCCAACCTGCACGTGGTCACGAATGCGATGACGCGGCAGGTGATCGTCGAGGGCAAGCGCGCGGTCGGCGTGGTCTACGACCGGGGCGGCGTCACGCACACGGCGCGCTGCCGCGCCGAAGTGCTGATTTCATCGGGGCCGATCGGCTCGCCGCATCTGCTGCAGCGATCGGGCATCGGGCCTGCCGACGCATTGCGCGCGGCGGGCGTGGAGGTCAGGCACGCTCTGCCAGGCGTTGGCATGAATCTGCAGGACCATGCCGAGATCTACATCCAGTACGGCTGCAAGGAGCCCGTCACGCTCAACGGCCAGATGGACCCGTGGCACAAGTTCCTGATCGGCTTGCGCTGGCTGCTGTTCAAGGATGGTCTCGGCGCCAGCAACCATTTCGAGGCCGGCGGTTTCATCCGCTCCGAGGCGGGGCTGCGCTGGCCCGATATTCAGTTCCACTTTTTGCCTGCCGCGATGCGCTACGACGGCGACAAGCCGTTCAAGGGGCACGGCTTCATGGTGCTCACCGGGCCGAACAAGCCCAGGAGCCGGGGGCATGTGCGGCTCACGTCGGGCGACCCGTACGCGCACCCCGAGATCCGCTTCAATTATCTGGACCGCGAAGAGGACCGCGAGGGCTTCCGGCGCTGCGTGCGGCTCACGCGCGAGATCATCGGGCAGCCAGCGATGGACCGTTTCCGCGATGTCGAGCTCGCGCCCGGCCCCGACGTGCAAACCGACGACGAAATCGATGCCTTCGTGCGGGCGAATCTGGAAAGCACGATGCATCCGTGCGGCTCATGCCGGATGGGCGAGGACGACATGGCCGTGGTCGACTCCGAGTTGCGTGTGCGCGGCATGACGGGCTTGCGCGTGATCGACTCCTCGGTATTCCCGACCGAGCCCAACGGCAACCTCAACGCGCCGACCATCATGCTCGCGGAGCGCGCCTCCGATCTCGTGCGTGGCAAGCCGATGCTGCCGCCGTCGAATGCCGAGGTGGGGCTCGCCGAAGGCTGGGAGACCCGGCAGCGTACGCGTGCGCCCAAGCGGCAACTGTATCGTGCCGAGTACAGCGATACGCGGTCTTAAACCTGAACGAACGGCAAATGAACCGCGAACCCAGCGATCGAGGCAAGGCGGCCGTGTTCCAGGCGAACGGCGGACGACCTTGTATCGATCCCGGCTTCTGCGGCTCCAGCGCGGTTCCGTCGCCGTTCCGCAATAACCCTCACTCCACCACGAAAATGGAGGAGCCCGTGGTTTTTCTTGCTTCGAGGTCCCGATGTGCCTGCACCGCGTCCTGCAACGCATAGCGCTGGTTGATCTCGATGCGGATGCGTCCGGCAGCCACGTGGCTGAATAGCTCGTCGACCAGTTCCGCCTTTTCGGCGGGATCGGCGATGTAGTCGGCGAGTCCGGGGCGAGTCAGGTACACCGAGCCCTTGCGCGCGAGAATTTGCGGATCGAATGGCGGGATCTTGCCCGATGCGGTGCCGACGCAGACCATCAGGCCGCGGCGTTTGAGCGAGTCGAGCGAGGACATGAAGGTGTCCTTGCCGACGCTGTCGAAGACCACCGACACGCCAGCTCCGCCAGTCAATTCCCGCACGCGTTTGGCCACATCTTCATGGCTGTAGTTGATCGTGTGATCGCAGCCGTGGGCGCGCGCGACCTCGGCCTTGGCACTGGTGGACACGGTGCCGATCACCGTCAGCCCGAGCAGTTTGGCCCACTGCGAAACGATCAGGCCAACCCCGCCCGCGGCCGCGTGCAGCAGCACGGCGTCGCCCGCCTTGAAAGGGTAGATGCGGCGCACCAGGTAGGCAGCGGACAGGCCTCGCATCGTCATGGCCGCCGCCGCCTCGCAACTGATGGCATCCGGCAGCTTGATCAACAGTTCTGCGGAAATCAGCCGCTCCGTGCTGTACGCGCCCAGCGTGTTGATGAAGCCCGTGTAGCTCACGCGGTCGCCGACCGCGAAATCGGTCACGCCGGCGCCGATGGCCTCGACCACGCCGGCAGCCTCGTTGCCGAGGCCGGCAGGCAGCGGGACCACGTACGTACCGCCGCGAAAGTACGTATCGGCGAAATTCAGACCCACCGCCACGTGGCGGATGCGTACTTCGCCCGGCCCAGGCTCTCCCACGTCCACGTCTTCGAAACTCAGAACCTCAGGACCACCTGTTTCGTAGAACTTGACGACTTTTGCCATGCTTTCTCCTGTTCCATGGTTTCTTGAAGGCTTCAGTCCGGCTTGCGCAGGAAGCCCTGGTTGCCGCCGTTGCGATTGGGCGCGAAGCCGTTGGCCTGCAGCGTCTCCTCGGCCGTGTCGTAGAAAACGCCGATTTTCATGATCTCGCGTGCCTGTTTCGCGGTCGCGATGGGGCGGCCGAACTCGCCCGCAATACGCACCAGTTGCTTGATCTGCTCGACGGAGCTCATCTTGCCCGTGCGGGTCTGGTTCCAGAGCACGTCCTCGATGCCGCAGCGCACGTGAAGACCCAGGGCGATCCCGATCATGTTCACGGGCAGCACATTGAGCACCGAGCTTTCCACCGTGACCACCGCGCCATCGGGCACCGCACGCAGCATGTTGGCGAGGTTGAAGATGTTCGCCTGATCCATGCCGCCGCTGATCGCCACCCAGTTCATCACCAGCGGTCCTTTGTATACGCCGCGCCGGATCATCCGCTCGATGGTCTCAAAGCTGTTGATGTTGTAGACCTGAAACTCGCTCTGGATCCCGGCGGCCGACAAGCGCCGAACATGCTCCTCGGCCCAGCTGGGGTTCGAGGGAACGATCATGTCCTTGTAGGTGGCGTAAAGATTCGGGAAGCCCCGCGAAACGCCCCTGAAATCATCCATCCCGGCATGCTCCGTCACATTCATTTGTGTCGTGTTTACGGTCACCGTAACCTGGTCGGGCTTGGGATCGAGTTCGGCCAGCATGTGGCGGGTGTCGTCGCTGAGCCATTTGGCGGCTTGGCCTTCGGACTCGGGCGCGAAACTGATCGAGCCGCCCACCTGAATCACCATTTCCGGCACCCGCTCGCGCACTCCGGCGATCAGTTCATTGAACATGGACAGGCGCTTGCTGCCGCGGCCATCGGGTTCGCGCACGTGCAGATGCAGCACGGTGGCGCCCGCTTCATAGCAATCCACCGCCTTCTGGATCTGCTCCTCCATCGTGACAGGAATGTCCTCCGGAAAGTCCGAGGGAATCCAGCCCGGTGCATAGGGCGCGGCGGTGATGATCAAAGGCTGCTGGTTCTCGGGGTACAGGTGGCCGTCAAGAAAGTTCATGGTGATGGATCTCCGGATTGAGATGTGAGGTCGTCAGAACACGGGTGGCCCGCAGAACGGCTGCGACCGCTGCGAGGGCACTGTGGATCGGAGTGTATCCCCACCAAACAATAATGTCGACATAAATATTCAAAGGTAATTTGTTGCCGCAAGCCCATGTCTTGCGCAGTCTCTCGACCCGACTCGGTATAAACATTAATGTCGACATCAAAAAATATAGACGATGATCGCGCTGTCCGTATCCGGCCGGGTTTCCCCGGCCATCACAAAAGCAGAGGAGACTCAATGAAATTGAAGTGGGGCGGCGCAGCGGTACTCGCGGTATTCGCCAGTGCATCGCACGCGCAATCATCGGTCACGTTGTACGGCGCGATTGACTCGGGCTTCTTTTATCAAAGCACGGCTGCGTCGTCGTTCGCGCCGAACGCGCACAACAACGGGCATGTGTTCGGCATCAAGGACGGCAGCCTCTACGGAAGCTTCTGGGGCATCAAGGGGACCGAGGACGTCGGTGGCGGCTACAAGGTCAACTTCCGCATGCAGGGCGTGTTCAACAGCAGCAACGGCAAGCGTGGACTGGCCGACACGACCGGGGCCGCCGCGGTGTTCAACCAGCAGTCGACCGTGGGCGTCTCCGGGCCGTTCGGCACCTTCGACGCCGGGCGGCAGTACACGCCAATGATCTATGCAATGGCTGATACCGACGTTCGTGCTGCCGAGTACTTCGGCAGCATCCTGGGGGCCTGGCTCGGACTGAACCAGGCCGCCGGCTGGCCTGGCACGAACACGAACGTGCCGATCGGTGCGCTGTACGACAGCAATGCGCTGGTGTACCAGTCGCCGAAATTCCACGGCGCGTCGGCCGCGCTCGAGTACGCGCCGGGAGGCATGCCGGGCCAGATTCAGGGCGGCACGCGCGAATCCGCGGTGCTCAGGTATTCGAACTACGGTCTCAATCTGTCCGCCGTCTACTACAACGCCCACGACACGAACCTTGCGGCGGCCACGCCGACCGGGCTCGACAACAACCGCTTCTACTATTTCGGCGCGAAGTACACCTTCCGGGGAATCTCGGTATCGGCGTCATACGGCATCGGCAAGAATCCTTCGAACACGAAACGATCGGATTACGAAATGATATCCGGCGGCCTCGGCTATCAGTTCACGGCGTACTTCAGGGTGACGTCCGGGTTCTATTACTTGAAGGATCGCAACGACTCGGCGAACCACTCGAGTGAATTTGCAGTGGGCGCGGATTACAGCCTGTCCAAGCGGACGATCCTCTCCGCGCAGGTCGGATATGTCGCCAACCGCGGCGCCATGAACCAGACGATCATGTACGGCCAGCCCGTCGCACCGGGCGTATCGACCACGGCAGCAATGATTGGCCTGCGCCATAGCTTTTGATGACTCGATCACGAAACGGAGAACGACGATGAAGATGATGCACGGACTCAGGGCGGCGCTCGGTGTCGCGATTGCAATGGTGATGCCGCTGCAAATCCGGGTGGCCAGCCACGGCCCCTGAATCTTTCAATTTATGTCGACATAAATATATATTGCTGATATCTTGTTCAACAACAAGGACAGCAAAACTTCAGGGCTTCGCAGGGCAAGCCGCCACCGGTATAGGGACGGCGACCGTGGAGATGCTGCGGAAACCCCGCCAGATACAAGGAGACATCATTCATGATCAACGTAGAAAGATTGACGGCATGCATCGGCGCCGAGGTGGCCGGCGTGAGCCTCGGCGATGCATCCCGGGATGCATCGCTGTTTGCGGAAATCAAGGCGCTGCTGCTCAAGCACCGGGTCCTTTTTTTCCGCAACCAGGATCTCTCGCGGGAAGAGCATGTCGCGTTTGCGCGCAGGTTCGGCAAACTCGAGGATCATCCCGTTGCGGGAAGCGATCCGGAACACCCAGGGCTCGTGCGAATCTATCGCTCGGAAGCAAAGAACCCTTACGAGAACAATTACCACACCGACGGGCTTTGGCGTCCTAACCCTTCCATGGGGGCCGTGCTCCGCTGTGTCGAGTGCCCGGAAGTAGGCGGCGACACCATCTGGGTCAACATGGTCGAGGCCTATAAGCAACTGCCTGATGAAGTCAAAAAACGCATCGAGGGATTGAGAGCGAAAAGCAGCATTGAACACTCGTTCGGCGCGGCAATGGATCCCGAAGAGCGAAGGAAACTCGCGGCGCAGAATCCGGAGGTGGAACATCCTGTCGTGCGCACGCACCCGGAAACTGGCGAGAAGATCCTGTACGTCAGTAGCTTCACCACCCATTTTGTCAATTACCACACCGCCGAGAACGTGCGTTACGGTCTGGACAAGACACCAGGCGCGAGCCTTCTGTTGAATTATCTGCAAAGCCAGGCTTCGATTCCCGAGTATCAGGTGCGTTTCCGTTGGAAGCCGAATAGCGTTGCGGTGTGGGACAACCGGTCCACCCAGCACTACGCGGTCATGGATTACTGGCCGGCGCCTCGCAAAATGGAGCGGGCGGGCATCGAGGGCGATACGCCTTATTGAGCAATTTGCGTATTCCCAGGCCATGGCGCGAAACAAAACCCCAAACCTTCCCGATTTTTCCACGCTTCTCACGCCGAAAAATTCGCTGATGCTGGCCGTCGAGCGGGCCGTGCTGCGCGGGCAGGACGGCGTGTATGCCGCAGCGCCGATTGCGCAGCAGATCGCAGTCCGGCTGGCCGGGGTCATTACGCTGGACCTGGTGAAAGCGGGGCAGCGCTTGCTGGAGAACGATATCAGCGAGGTGCTGCAAGTCAGCCGCGCGCCCGTGCGCGAAGCGATGCGCATGCTCGAGCGGGACCGCTTGATCGAGTTTCAGGCCCGGCGCGGAGCCATCGTGACGGCACCCGACGAAAACGAGCTGCGGGATATTTTCCGCGTGCGCGGCGTGCTTTATCTCTCGATGCTCGAACAGGTGGCGCGCGAAAATCCGGCCGGGTTCGAGGCGTTGCTGGGCATGCATATGCCCAGATTAACCAGGGCAGCCGCGGAGTCGGCCGACGCGTACGCAGTAGAAAGCTTTCTTCTGAATTTCGCCACGGTGAGCTTGTGCGGAAACCGGCTTCTGGTCGATCTCCTGCATTCACTTTCATTGCGAATCCTGCGTTACGTCCGGCTGGGATTCGTGGCGGTGCCTCAGTCGATTCTCGCGTCGTTAAGGGACTGGAATGATCTGCACAGCGCTGCGCTCAAGCGGGACAACACACAACTGCTTTGTCTTGCGGCCTCGCGTCTGGACACTGCCAGGGACGCTGCAATACGCGCCATTGCCGGAGCGTCGGCTGAAAGCGGGTTTGCCGTGAGCGAAAGGCCGTGCGGCCCGCAACGTATGCACGTGCCTTTCAATTAATGCGGTCATAAATAATTCGCGACTGGAGGAGACAAAATTGACCCTTTATACAGTTAATTCAGTGACGGCCGAGTCAGGTTCGGTGAGCGGTGACGCCCGAGCCTACGCATGGGTGGTATTTGCATTGATGTTCTGCCTCTTGCTGTCCGACTACATGTCGCGGCAGGCGCTCAATGCCTTGTTTCCGATATTAAAAGTCCAGTGGCGGCTGTCCGACACCCAACTCGGTTCGATTAGCGGCGTGGTGCCGTTGGCGGTCGGCGTGCTGACCCTGCCGTTTTCGCTGATTGCGGACCGCTGGGGGCGTGCCAGGAGCATCGCCCTGATGGCTGCACTCTGGAGTCTGGCCACGCTCGGATGTGCGATTGCGAGCAGCTACCACGAAATGCTCGTCGCGCGCATTTTCGTCGGTGTCGGCGAAGCGGCGTACGGAAGTGTCGGACTCGCCATGCTCATGAGCATCTTTCCGGGGAATCTGCGCTCGACCATCGCCGGCGGCTTTACGTCTGCCGCTGCTTTTGGGTCGGTGCTCGGCGTTTCGGTTTCCGGCATCATTGCGGCCCGCATTGGCTGGCGTTATTCAATGGCGCTTATGGCGATTTTCGGTTTTGCGCTGGTGACTATTTACTTCCTTGTCGTGACGGAAAAAAGACTCGCCCATGCGCATCCAGTCGAGGCGAAAGCAATGCCGCTGCATGAACCTGTGAAGCTGACGCCCCGAACGCTGTTTGCCGGCCTGTTTCCGTCGCGCTCGGTTTTTTGTGCGTACCTCGGCAGTGCGCTGCAGATCTTCATTCAAGGGACGCTTTTCGTGTGGCTGCCCAGCTACCTGAATCGCTACTGGGGCATGCCCGTCAGCAAGGCAGCCGTGGTGGCGGCCGGCCTTGTCCTTGTCAGCGGCCTGGGACAGTTTCTGTGCGGCGTGGTGACCGACCGGATCAGCGGCGAGTCTTCGCTCAAGCGCTGGAACATGGCGGTTGCCTATTGCCTCATGCTGGGCCTCCTGCTGGCAATCGCGTTCCGCTTGCCGCCGGGCAATCTGCAACTCGCGCTCCTCGCACCCGCGGTGTTGTTTCTCGCCAGTTCGTTCGGCACCTGCAGCGCGATCATTGCAGGCGCGACACCGCCGGCAATCCATGGCTCGGCATTCGCGACGCTCACGCTTTTCAACAATATTCTCGGTCTCGCCGCGGGTCCGTTCGTCACCGGCGTGGTAGCGGATGCGGTGGGGCTTCAAGGCGCATTGCGCTGGCTTCCGGTCGCGGCCGCGCTGCCGCTCGCGGTGTACCTCGTTGGCCGGCGGTGCCATATCGCTGAAGCACGACGCGGGTAAGCGTCGCGTACCTCATCAATCCCGGGAGACAAGCATGAACGTGATACCCAACGACTCCGAGGCCGGCGCGGCCAGCGAAAACAGCGGCTACCTGACGAGCAGCCGGCAGGTCTGGTTTGCCTTTGCGATGACCTTCGCGCTCATGTTCTTCGATTTTATCGACCGGCAGGTGATCGTTTCGCTCTTTCCTCATATCAAGAGCGAATGGCATCTGAGCGACAAACAGCTGGGCTCGCTGGTCTCGGTCGTCTCGATCGTGGTGGGCGCGGGGGGATTGCCGGTCGCGCTGGTGGCGGACCGCATGGGCCGTGTGAAGAGCATCGTCGTGATGGCCGTCACCTGGAGTCTGGCTACGATCTCATGCATGTTCACGGCCAACTATAGCCAGTTGTTCATGGCGCGCGCAGTGGTTGGGCTGGGTGAAACAGGCTATGGTTCGGTGGGCGTCGCCCTGATCTCGACGCTCTTTCCCAAGTCCTCGCGCAGCGCCGCGCTCGGCGCCTTCTATGCTGCGCCATCGCTGGGTTCGGTGCTGGGCGTGGTGCTGGGCGGGATGATCGCGGCCAGGTGGGGCTGGAAAGCCGCCTTCGGGGTGGTCGGTGTGCCGGGGCTCGTGCTGGCATTGTTTTATCTGCTCGTACGCGACTACAAGACGGTCGCGCTAACGCCGGACTCCAACCCGGCCAATCAGTCGCTCGGGCTGACGCTCAAGCGCATCTTCGGGGCGCTGGCGCGCACGCACACGCTGCTGTGGGTGTGCGCGGGCGCGTCGGCTCAACTGATCACCGTATCGGCCATGTGGTCGTGGCTGCCCAGCTATCTGAACCGCTTTCACGGCATGACGCCGGAAGCCGCGGGCAAGGCGGCGGCGGTGGTGGTATTGGTCGGCGCGCTCAGCTGCACGCTCTGGGGCTTCGTGGTGGGGCGCCTGACACGTCGCCAACCGCGCAACAAGCTGCCCGCGCTCTCCGCGCTCTGCCTCGTCACCTCGGTGATTTTCGTGGCGGCGTTCGGCGGTACTTACGCGGCGGCTATTCAGTTCAAGCTGATCGTCGTTGGCGGCTTTTTCATGAACTGTACCGTCGGCGTGGTTGCAGGTGTCGCCATGGACGTCGTTCACCCAGGCGTGCGCTCGACGGGTGCCGCGGTGCTTTCCCTGTTTCAGAACGTGTTTGGTCTGGCCGTGGGGCCCGTTCTCGCGGGCGCCTTATCGGACCGCTGGGGATTGCAGCACGCGCTCACCGTCATTCCGCTGTGCAGCGTATTGGCCGCGATCTTTTTCGTCATCGCAATGCGCAGCTACGACACCGACGCGGCGAGGATCTCCGATGTTCAACCGGATGCGGCGCCGGCCCTCGCCGATACCCTGAGCACCGGCACTGCGGCCTGAGTGCAGGCTGAGTGCAGGATATGGCTCAAGGGAGCCGCTTATTGCGCAGGGGCGGTTTTCCCTTTGGCGGACGGGGTTTTCGCAGCACGCGTGCTGCGACCGTCGGCGGGCTTTGCGGCAATCGCACTAACCGCTGCATCTCTTGCCTCGTCCAGGCGCGAGGCGGCGAGACTCAGCAGCAACTCGCTGTCTCGCTTGATAGCGGCCTTCTGAAGCGCGCGCCAGACTTTCAGGGAGGCGCGCATCGATTGAGGCGCCGCCACCAGTCCCAGCCGGACGTAACGGAACGTGCGCAACGAGATGGAGTGCAGGATATCGACCAGCAGCCGGTTGCGGCACAGACTGATGGTGGCGAAATTCAACTGGAAGCTTTCCACTGCGTAGGCGTCCACCGATTCGTCGGCCGCCTTGGCCAGCCTCGGCACATATTCGGTCAATAATGCCTCGAGCTCCGAGGGATTCTCGCGCGCCACCTGTTCGAGCATCGTGACGTAAAGTACGCTGCGCACACGGAAAATATCCCGCAGCTCGTTTTCGTCGGGTGCCGTCACGATCGCTCCGCGCCGGGCCTGAAACTCAACCAGGCGATCCCGCTCGAGTATGCGCAGCGCTTCGCGCACGGGCGCGCGGCTCACGTGCAGCACTTCGCTGATATCCGCTTCCAGCAGGCGTTGCCCGGATTTCACCAGATCGAGCGTAATGACCCCGGCCAGCCGGGCAGCAATCTGCTCGGCAATTGGCACCGATGCGGCCGCCCAGTCCTGCCCGCGCAGCACAGCTCGCTCGACGGCCAGCATCAGTGAATTCTTTGGCGTAAGAAGTGCAGAAAGATCGGGCAGATTTTGCGTTTTATTTCGGGCCATGGCGCAAAGCGGAAACGATATTCATCGAATTTACCGTCTGGCATTATAGTCGGCGGCATAGTAGTGTCGACAAAAATTTCCCGCGATCCCTTCCGGATGCGCCCGGCAAGCTCGACGCACGCACTTCGCCACCTCGATCGATTAGCGCCGCCAGCCGTTACGGGCGATGCGCGTTGTGCGAGCACCTCGACGACGCGTTCAACGGGCGAGGGCGGTCCTATCGCAACATGAACGACATCGCCGAGAGCGAGTTGAGCATCCGCACCGCGGACTGCATGCTCTCGGCGCTAAAGCGCAGTGCGCTGGCCTCGGTGCGCTGCAGCTGCGGCCATTGACAGAACAGGTCGGCCAACGCCGGCGTTTGCGTCGTCAGCTCGCACTCGATTGGGCCCGCGACCGTGAACGGCCGCAAGTCCGCGATGTTCGCGACGGCCGCCTTCGCGGCCTCGCGGATCAAGGTGCAGGCGCGTTCCGGCGCGAGACTCAGGCACACGCCGTTGCCCAGGGCGCGCTTGGTCTGCACGCCGATCGAGCCGGGAAACGCGGAGTCCGTCTCCGCCAGGAATACGTCGTCGCCGCAGCGCAGCGCCACCGGCACGCCGAACTCGCCGGCCAGCGCACCATATAGATGCGCCTCGCCGAACGGCTGGCCGTTCACGGATACGTTTCGGAATGCAAAGCTATTGATCGTGTGTGCGAGCACGCCCTGGGTTTGCGCGCGCGAATGATAGCCGACCATGTAGACGGCGTCGCAACCGAGATCCACGCCGGTCATCATGCTCAGATAGCGCGGCTTGCCGGTAATGGTTTGCGCGCGGGCATCGAGCCGGTCCAGCAGCAGGTTGCGAAAGCTGCCGTGCGAGTCGTTGACGAATACCTGCGTCGCGCCGCCCTCGAAGGCGCCGCGGATGGCGGCGTTCGCTTCTTCGGTCATCCACGCGCGCGCCCGTTCGTATTCGGGGTTGCCGCTGTGCGTTTGCTCGGCGTGCGTGACACCCGCCACGCCTTCGATATCGGTGGAAATCAGAATCTTCAAGGCTCAGTTCTCGCTGGAGTTCATGTCGGCGAGGCGGCGCCAGTCGGGCACGGCCTCCGTTATCGAGCGGCGGTAGTGGCCATCGCGTCCCGTCACCGAAGCGGCGCGCCACATGGCATGCACGATGGCCTGCTCCACGGCCTCGGCGCACGCCTCGAACAGCGCGTCCAGCTGCGTTTCGTGGAGCATGCTCAGCGCCGGCATCGGCGTGTCCGGTAGATGCGGAATCTGGTAGGCCGAGCTGAAGGCCAGCGCGATGTCGCCGCTGCCGTGGCCGTAGACCGAGCCCGTGCGGGCAAGCCCGGCGGCGCTGCGCTTCGCCACGCGAGCAAGCTGGCGCACGTCGAGCGGCGCATCGGTGGCGAGGATCATGATGATCGAGCCTTTCTCCGGCCCGCCGCGATCGTCGTCGGTCTCGTTCTCGATGGCGGCGAGCTTGCGGCCCAGCGGCTGACCGGCAATGGTGAGGGTTTCCAGGCGGCCGAAGTTGGCGAGCACGAGTGCGCCGAGGACGAACTCGCGCCCATCGGCAAGCGTGGCGATGCGCGACGCCGAGCCTATGCCTCCCTTGTAGCCGAAGCAGCTCATGCCGCGCCCCGCGCCCACCGAGCCTTGCGCAAACTCCGGCGCGGCAGTGTCGCAGGCTTGTGCGTAGTGCTCCGCGCCGACCGCCATCGCCTGAATGTCGTTGAGGTAGCCGTCGTTGCACTCGAACACGAGCGGGTTCAACGTCGGCCAGCTGCGGCCGATCTCGCGATGGCGGCTCACGGCGGCGCGAATTTGCGCGGCGGCCAGCGTACCGACGGAGAACGTGTTGGTCAGCGCAATGGGCGTTTCGAGCACGCCGAGCTCATCCAGCTGCATGAGCCCGACGCTCTTGCCGAAGCCGTTGATGATCGCGGCAGCGGCTGGCGTCTTGTGAAGGAAGACGTCGCGCTCGTGCGGCACGACCACCGTCACGCCGGTCTGATGCGCGCCGTCCTGGAGTGTCGCGTGGCCCACGCGCACGCCGGCTACGTCGCCGATCGAATCGCGCGGCCCCGAAGGAAGCACGCCCACTCGCGGCGCGTCGCCGGAGCAGGGGGAGGGAAAGCCAGCCGCGTGGGCCGGCGGTTGTTGTACGGACATGGGTGGGTTGTGCCGATGACTCGCGCCGGAGCCAGCGGGAATCATCGATCGAGTTTGGGGTCGAGCGCGTCGCGCAGGCCGTCGCCGAGCAGGTTGAACGCAAGCACGGTCATGAAGATCGCGAGCGCCGGAAAAATCGCCACGTGCGGCGCGAGCATCATGTCCGCGCGCGCGTCGTTGAGCATCGCCCCCCACTCGGGCGTGGGCGGCTGCGCGCCCATGCCGAGAAACGAGAGGCTGGCCGCCGTGATGATCGACGTGCCGATGCGCATGGTGCCGTACACCACGATCGGCGAGATCGTGCCGGGCAGGATGTGGCGAAAGAGGATGACCCAGTCGGACGCGCCCACGCTGCGCATGGCCTCGATATAGGTCATGTGCTTGATCGACAGCGTGCTCGCGCGCACGAGCCGCGCGAAGGCGGGCACGCTGAACACCGCCACGGCGATGATCACGTTGGCCATGCTGGAGCCCAGCACGGCCACCACGCCGATGGCGAGCAGGATCCCGGGGAAGGCGAGCAGCACGTCGCAAATGCGCATGGCGATGCGGTCCCACCAGCCCTCGTAGTAGCCGGCCAGCAGACCCATGACGGTGCCCGCCACCGCGCCGAGCGCGACCGACACGAAGCCCGCCGCGAGCGAGATGCGCGAGCCCATGATGATGCGGCTCAGCTCGTCGCGCCCGAGCGCGTCCACTCCCATCCAGTGGTCCCACGAGGGCGTCGCGTTCAGCGCATCGTAGTCGAAGTAGTTCTCCGGATCGAACGGCACGATCCAGGGCGCGAGAATCGCAATGGCGAGCAGCAGCAGCACGAAAGCGCCCGCAACGAGGGCGAGCTTCTGCTTGCGGAACTTGCGCCAGAATTCGCGCGAAGGAGTGCGCACGCGGCCAGCCGGCACGGCGGTCGCGGCAAGCGCCGGGGTTTGGACTTGACTCATGTTCGCATCCTTTACTTGTAATGGATGGCCGGATTGATGAGTCCGTACAGCACATCCACCACGATATTGATCACGATGAATTCGATCGAGAAGAGCAAAATCAGCCCTTGAATCACGGGGTAATCGCGCATGTTCACGGAGTCGACCAGCAGGCTGCCCATGCCCGGCCAGGCAAACACCGATTCGACGACGATCGAGCCGCCGAGCAGAAAGCCGAACTGCAGCCCCATCATCGTGACGACGGGAATCAGCGCGTTGCGGAAGGTGTGCTTGACGACCACGATGCGCTCGGAGAGCCCCTTGGCCCGCGCGGTGCGCACGTAGTCTTCTTTCATCACCTCGACGAACGCGGCCCGCGTGAAGCGCGCCATGACGGCCGCCACGCCGGCGCCGAGCGTGATCGAGGGCAGGATGTAGTTGCGCCAGGAGCCCGCGCCGATGGAGGGCAGCCAGCCGAGTTGTACCGAGAAGATCTGCATCAGCACCATGCCGAGCGCGAAAGCCGGAAAAGAAATGCCGGACACCGCGAGCGTCATGCCGATCGCGTCTGGCGCGCGATTGCGCCAGACCGCCGAGATCACGCCGATCACGAGTCCAACCAGCACGGACCACACCATGCTGGTCAGCGTGAGCACGAAAGTGGGCATGAAGCGCTCGGCGATTTCGCGCGACACTGGACGCCGCGTGCGCAGCGATTCGCCGAGATCGCCATGCACCATGTTGTCGAAATAGCGCACGAACTGCTCGGGCAGCGGCAGGTCCAGGCCAAGCTGGTGGCGCACGAGGGTCACGGTTGCTTCGTCCGCTTCCGCGCCGGCTGCGAGACGCGCAGGGTCGCCGGGCAGCACGTGGACGAACAGGAAAACGGCGATCGTGACGAGCACCAGAGTGGGGATGGCGCCCAGGGTCCGTTTGACGATATAGGCAAGCATGGCAAGATCGGATGGGCGAAGCGCAGGCGGCCTGAGCCGCCGGCGCTTCGCGACAGGGGAGGCGAGCGGCTTACTGCTTCAGATCGATGTCGCCGTAATTGAACGAGCCGTCGGGCATCACATAGAAGCCGCTCAGGTTCTTGTTCTCCACGGACAGGTTGCGCTGGGTGGTCAGGAACACCCACGGCGCGTCCTTCCAGACGCGCTGCTGCGCGTCCGCGTAGAGCTGCTGGCGCCTGCCGGCGTCGGTCGTCAGCAATGCATCGGCCACGTCCTTGTCGACGGCCGGGTTGGAGTAGTAGGCCGTGTTGTAGAAAACGGGCGGCCACGCATTGGTCGTGAGGAGCGGACGCAGTGCCCAGTCGGCCTCGCCCGTCGATGCCGACCAGGCGCCGTAGTACATGCGCACGGGCGCCGTTTTCGCGTCCTTCACCTGCTGCACGCGCTGCACGCGCTGGCCCGACTCCAGCATCTCGATCGACGTCTTGATGCCGACCTGCGCGAGCTGTTGCTGCAGGAACTGCACGACCTTGGCGGAGGTGCCGTCGTTATAGCCCGACCACAGCGTCGTGGTGAAGCCGTCCGGGTAGCCCGCTTCTTTCAGCAAGGCGCGCGCCTTGGCGGGGTCGTAGGGCCACGGCGCCATCTTGTCGGCGAACGCCACGCCTTGCGGCACCACGCCCTGCGAGGGGAACGCATATCCGGCGAAGGCCACCTTCGAGAGTGCGTCCTTGTTGATTGCATAGTTGATGGCCTGGCGCACGCGAGCATCGTTGAACGGCTTTTGCTGCACGTTCATCGACACGTAGTTCGCAAAGATCGACGGATTGACGATCAGATTGAGCTTCGCGTTCGCCTTCAGGATCGGGGCCTGCTCATACGGAACCGGAAAGGCGAACTGCGCCTCGCCCGTTTGCACGACCACCGCACGCGTATTGTTGTCGGTCACCGTGCGGAAGGTGAGCGCATCGACCTTCGGGTAGCCCTGGCGCCAGTAGCCGGCGAACTTCCTGACCTTCAGATATTCGGCAGGCTTCCACTCGACGAACTCGAACGGGCCCGTGCCCACCGGGTGGAAAGCGATGTCCTTGCCCCACTTCTTGAGCGCGGCCGGTGAGATCATCATCGCCGAAGGATGCGCGAGTGCGTTGATGAGCGCCGAGAACGGCTCGGTCAGCGTGATCTTGACGGTGTACGGGTCCACCACGTCCACCGACTTGATGCGGTTGAACTGGTTATAGCGCGCGAGCCCGTTGGACTTGTTGAGCACACGCTCCAGGTTGACCTTGACCGCTTCGGCGTTGAAGTCGGTGCCATCCTGGAACTTCACGCCCTGGCGCAGCTTGAAGGTATACACGAGCCCGTCGGGGCTGGTGGTGCAGCTTTGCGCGAGCAGCGGCTGAGCCTTGAGATCCTTGTCGAATGCGAACAGCCCTTCGTAGTAGGCCTTGCCCACCGCCTGGGCGAGCGTCGAGTTGGTGTTGTAGGGGTCCAGCGAATCGATGGTGATCGGCACGGCGATCGTCACGTCCTTCGCAGCCATCGCCAGCGGCGCCGTGAAAACACCGAAGGCCAGCGCGACGGCCCCGACCCATTGTTTCGTGCGAAAGGTTCGCATCTTTTTTGCTCCTCGTAACGGGATGGTGTATCAAAACTGCGCGGCAATCGCGTGCTGCGCGACATAGTGGTTCTCGCTGACCCGCTTGAGCGGTGCGACGACAGGCTCGTCGCCCACCTTGCGGATGGGGCTCGGAATCTCGCCCGACGACAGCTTGCGGTCGAGACGGCGCCGGCGCGGGTCCGCGATCGGTACGGCGCTCATCAGCCGCTTTGTGTAGGCATGCTGAGGATTTTCGAAGATGTCGCGGCGCGAGCCGATTTCGACGATCTGCCCCAGGTACATGACGGCCACGCGGTGGCTGATGCGCTCGACCACGGCCATGTCGTGCGAGATGAAGAGCAGCGCCATGCCCATTTCGCGTTGCAGATCGATCAGCAGGTTCACGATCTGCGCCTGGATCGACACGTCGAGCGCCGAAACCGATTCGTCGGCGATCACGACTTTCGGACGGGTGGCGAGCGCGCGCGCGATGCAGATGCGTTGGCGCTGGCCGCCCGAGAACTCGTGCGGATAGCGCTGTGCCGAATCCGCGGGCAGGCCCACGCGTTCGAGCAGATAGCGCATGCGCTTTTCGGCCTCGTCGCCCGGGTACACGCCGTGGATGCGCATGGGCTCCATGATCGAGTAGCCGACGCTCAGGCGCGGATCCAGCGAGGCAAGCGGGTCCTGAAAGACGAACTGGATATTGCGGCGCAGGTTGCGCAGTTGCGTGCCGCGCAGGCCGCTGATTTCCTGCCCCTCGAAGACGATGCGGCCCGCCTGGCTTTGCACGAGCTGGAGCAGCGAGCGGCCCGTGGTGGACTTGCCGCAACCCGACTCGCCAACCAGCGAGAGCGTTTCGCCGCGATACAGATCGAAGCTGACCTTTTCCACAGCATGCACGCGGCGCGTCACCCGGCTGAACACGCCGGTGCGGATATCGAAGCGCGTGGTCAGGTCGCGCACGCTCAGAATCGGCCCGGCGGTTTTGGCGGCGCTGGGCGCTGCGGCCGCTTCGGGGGCCGCTTCGGGGGCCACTTCGGGGCCCACCTCGGCGGCCACGGTAGCCGGCTGCGCCGTCTTGGTCACAGGATTGCCGCTGTCGACCAGGGTGAAGCGCGCGGGTTGGTCCGTGCCGCGCATCGAGCCAAGGCGCGGCACGGCAGCCAGCAGGGCGCGCGTGTAGGGGTGCGCGGGCTGGTCGAACACTTGCTGCACGTCGCCCGCTTCCACGGGTTCGCCCCGCAGCATCACGAGCACGCGGTCGGCCATCTCGGCCACGACGCCCATGTCGTGCGTGATGAACATCACGCCCATGTTCATCTCGCGCTGCAATTCGCGAATCAGCTGGAGAATCTGCGCCTGCACCGTCACGTCGAGCGCCGTGGTGGGCTCGTCGGCGATCAGCAGCGCAGGCTTGCAGGCCAGCGCCATGGCGATCATCACGCGCTGGCGCATGCCGCCCGACAACTGATGCGGGAAGCGCCCGAGCACGTTGCCCGCGTCGGGAATGCGCACCTGGTCGAGCATGCGCAGGGCCTCGGCGCGCGCCTCGCGGCCGGAGAGGCCCTGATGCAGGCGGATCGACTCGGCAACCTGCTCGCCAACCGGAAACACCGGGTTCAGCGACGTCATCGGCTCCTGGAAGATCATCGCGAGGTCGGCGCCGCGCAGCGAGCGCATCTGCTGCGCCGGGCATTGCGCGAGATCGACGAGCTGGCCGTTGCGACGGCGCAGCGCCATCTGGCCGCCCGTGATGCAGCCGCCGCCGTATTCCACGAGCCGCATGAGCGCAAGCGACGTGACCGACTTTCCCGAGCCCGACTCGCCGACGATGGCGAGCGTCTCGCCGCTATCGACATGGAAGGAAAGATGCTTGACCGCGCGGACCGTGCGTTCGGATCCCCGGAACTCGACGTTCAATTCGTTGACCTGAACGACACGGTTGCGCGGCATGTCCGCGAATGGGGCGACTGTGTGACTCATCGTAGGGCTTCTGCCGGAAAGCTGGGGACGGTGGAAAGTCGGCGTTCGATTTATGCGTAGATCGCGACGACGGGGGCCTGCCCGGCGCGGATGAAGCCGCGATACATGCCCTCGGTGTTGAAGGGCATGGCGACATTGCCCTGTGCATCGACAGCGACGAGGCCGCCGCGTCCGTCGATTTGCGGGAGTTTTTCGTGCACCACCGTATGCGCCGCTTCTTCGAGCGAGGCGCCCGCGTACTCCATGCGCGCCGAGATGTCGTGCGCCACGACCATGCGGATGAACATTTCGCCGGTGCCGGTAGTGGAAACCGCGCAGGTGCGGTTGTTCGCATAGCAGCCCGCGCCGATGATGGGCGAGTCGCCCACGCGGCCGGGCTGCTTGTTGGTCATGCCGCCGGTCGAGGTGGCGGCGGCCAGATTGCCGTGCGCGTCGAGCGCCACGGCGCCCACTGTGCCAAGCTTGCGGTCTTCTTCGAGCGGCGCGTCCTTCTGGCGGTCCGCAGGGAACGAGAGCGGCACGTCGCCGCTTGCGCCGCTTGCGCCGCTCGTGCAGCCTGCGCCGTTCGCACCGGCGTCGTGATCGAGCGCGGTTTGGCCGTCCTCCGCGCGTTGCACGCGCTCGAGCTGTTCGCGGCGCAGCGGCGTCGAGAAGAAATCGGGCGCCACGCGCTCGAGTCCTTGAGCTTGGGCGAACGCCTCCGCGCCCTCGGCGACGAACATCACGTGCTGACTGCGTTCCATGACCGCGCGCGCGGCGAGCACCGGATTGCGCACGGTTTTCAGGCCCGCCACGGCACCGCTTTTGAGGTTGCGGCCGTCCATGATCGAGGCGTCGAGTTCATGCGTGGCGGCGCTCGTCAACACCGCGCCGTGACCGGCGTTAAAGAGCGGACACTCCTCGAGCAGCCGCACCGCTTCGGTCACCGCATCGAGCGCGCTGCCGCCTTGCTCCAGAATGCGCCCGGCATTCGTGAGGATCCCGGCCAGCGCCGTTTCGTAACTGGTGCGCACCTCGTCCGAGGCTTCGGCGCGCGCGATTGCGCCGGCGCCGCCATGAATCGCGAGTACCGCTTGTGCCGCCTGGGTCATGCTTTGTCGTCCCTATGAATGAGCCATGGCATGACCGATTCGGTCAGTTGAGCCACGTCCTTGAGTGAATCGGCGCAACGGTGCGCGACCGCCGCCGACAAGGCCTCGATCAGACCGAGCACGGCCGTTTCCGAGTTCGACAGGTACTGGCGTTCGCTGCGCGCGTACAGGCAGATGTCCGCGTGCGTGGCGAGCGGCGAGGTGGGCTTGTCGGTCAGCGCAAGCACGCTGATGCCGTTGGCGCGCACGGTTTTCACCAGCGCGACCGTGTCGGCCAGATAGCGCGGAAAGCAGATGGCGATGACGAGATCGCCCTTGCGCAGCCGCGATGCCTGGCGCGCCGTTTCCGATACGCCGCCGAGCGAGGCGAGGCTCTGGACCAGATCGCAGTGCACCGCGAGGTTGCGCTGCAGGAGGCCCGCGAGGTAGCCGCTCGAACCAAAACCGATGATGAAAATGCGTTGCGCCCCGATCACGGCCTGCACGGCTTTTTCGCACTGCTCAGCACTGAGCGACATGCGGGTGAGTTCGAAATTGCGCTGATCCTCGTACAGCGAGGCCGCAAAAATGTCCGCGGCCGACGCGGTTCGGGAACGCTCCAGCCGCAGACGCTCGACGGGCGCGAGCGCATCCTCGAACCCTTGCGCGAGCAGCGCCCGGAACTGCGGATAGCCCGGCAGGCCCAGCCGGCGCACGAAGCGGTTGGCCGTCGCGTTGGATACCTCGCACGCGCTCGCGAACTCGTCGATCGTCATGACGGCGACCTTGAACGGCTTGGCGAGCACGTAGTCGGCGAGGCGCCGGTGAGCGTCGCTCAAGGCCGGCAGCAACTCGGAAATTCGCTCGACGACGGAAAGGTCGGACTGGCTCATCGGCGGCAATGGATCGGTTGGGGGCTTGCGCATGTAAGTAAATTTTCGCCAGAATATATATATAGAAAATTGATTTTCATTAGGGGTAACCCTGGAGCAGCGCCGGAGACAAACGATGAATACCGCTCCCTTTTCACCCGGAGGCCATTGTCCCGCAACCGCGGCGCACCAAGGCCCGCGGTCAAGGCAAGTCCATCCGGTCGGCATACTCGGCGGCATGGGGCCTGCCGCCGGCGTCGATTTCGTCAGGCTTTTCCTGGAGGCGTGCGAAAGGCATCTGCGCGCGGCCGGTGCGCCTATCGTCGATCAGTCGTTTCCGGAGCACTGGCTCGTGCAGGTCCCGGTGGTGGACCGCAGCCGCGCCTTGCTGGAGCGCGACGCGCCGCAGCCGCTCGAAGGCATGGAGCGCGCAATCGCGCAACTGGCCGCCGTTGGTGCGCAAACGATCGCGATTGCCTGCAATACCGCGCATGCCTGGCACGCCGCGTTGCAGCGCGGCCGGGACGGCGTGGAACTGCTGCATATCGCCAAGGAGACGGCTGCGCATCTGCGAGCCGGAGGCGTCGACGCAGCGGTCTTGCTGGCTACCCAGGGCACTTACCGGATGCGGCTGTATCAGGACGCCTTCGATGAATGCGGTATCCAGTGCGTGCTGCCGCTGCCCGAGGAGCGGAAGACGCTGATGCAAGGGATCTACGAAGGTGTGAAAGCCGGCAGGCCCGACTTCGCACGTGAGCGCTTCGGCGCGGTGGCGGACGCGCTGCATCGGCGGCATAGTGCGCTGCCCCTCGTCATGGCCTGCACGGAAATCCCGCTCGCGCTGCCTTTCGTGGGGGAGGCGCGCGAGTGGACGCTGGTCGATCCGGCGGACGTGCTGGCGCGCGCGCTGGCGCGGCGCGCCTATGGAGCCGAAGGTTGAGAGGCGTTGGAGTGGTGCCGCCAATGATCAGGATACCGAAGTCAAGTGTGCAGCAAAACGCAATTTCCCTATCTCTACGAGGAGTTGAAGTGAAAAAACTTTCCGCAGCCTTGATCGTTGCCCTGTTCGCCACGTCGGCAACGGGTGTGCAGGCGAAAACCTGGGCGACCATCCGCTTCGGCGTTGACGCGAGCTATCCGCCATACGAATCGAAAGCGCCCGATGGCCAACTCGTTGGCTTCGACATCGATCTCGGCAACGAAATTTGCCACCATCTGCATGCAAAGTGCGTATGGGTCGAGCAGGATTTCGACAGCATGATTCCTGCGCTGAAGGCGCGCAAATTCGACGCCATTCTGTCCACGATGTCGAAAACTGCTGCACGAGAGCAACAGATCGCTTTCTCGACAAAAGTCGCTCATTCGCCTGATCGCATGGTCGCGAGAAAGGGGGCAACGATCCTGCCCACGCCAGAAGGCGTGAAGGGCAAGCGGATCGGCGTGGAGCAGGGCTCGATTCAGGAGACCTACGCGCGCGTGCACTGGGAGCCGGCTGGTGCGACGATCGTCCCTTACCAGAACCAGGATCTGGTTTATGCGGATCTGGTTTCGGGCCGGCTCGACGCGTCCGTGCAGGACCAGGTGCATGCCAATCTCGGTTTCCTCAACACTGCGCGCGGCAAGGACTTCGCGTTCGTCGGCACGACGCTCGACGACCCGAAGATTCTCGGCAACGGCACGGCCATTGGCATGCGCAAGGAAGATGCGGATCTGCGGGAGAAGGTCGATCAGGCGCTTGCCGACATGCACAAGGATGGCACGTACGACAAGGTTGCCCGGAAGTATTTCGATTTCGACATCTACGGGAAATAAGCCGCGGGTTTTCGATGTCCCGTTGCCGGCGTGACGTCTCGCAGGATTGGCGAGTCATCACGCCGGCGCGGCTCGCATGGCCGCGCCATCAGCGCCAGTTCATCCGGTGGTTCCCGGTCGTTTCATCGTGACGGCGATCGTCCTCTTCATGCGCGTACTGGCTGGTGGTGTTGATCGAGTCGTGCCCGAGGTTGTCGCGCACCGTGCGCAGATCCACATCGTTGTCCAGCATGTGCGACGCCGCCGTATGTCGAAGCCAGTGGGCGGACGCCTGGCGAATGTGGTCCGCGTGATCCGCATACTCGCCGCCCCGGGTTTCGGTCCAGTCCGCCGCTTTGGCGAACACCGCCTTGATCGCGTTATGCACGGTCTTGCGATCGACGCCTTCGCCTGAAACATTGCCGGCACGCTGGCGAAACGGCAGCAGCAGGGGCGTCAGTTCATTGCGCGCCGGCAACGGCCCCAGGCCATGCGCTTCGCGATAGCGCATCAGTTCGGCGAGCAGTTCCTGGGAAACCGGGATGCGCCGGTACTTCAGGCCTTTGCCCACCACCTCCAGCCACCAGCGCGGCGTACCGTCGGTGCCGAGTTCGCGCACAAAGTTGCCCATCGTGCCCGCGGCAACTTCCGAAATCCGCAGACCGAGCAGATAGAACAGGGTGGTGAGCCACCGCGCACGCGCCTTTTCGCGCCGTTGCCGCGGATCCCGCTCAGGCATGGCGGCCACGTAGTCCTTGACGTGCTGCCACATAACTGCCGGCAGATAGCGCGTGATCCGCTGGGCCGGACGGCGCCGGCGCTGCCGCAGCAGGCCGAGCGGATTGCCCCGCAGGTAACCGGCCTCGACCAGCCAGCCGAACATGCTGTCGAGGATCACCACGGCCTGTTTGATGCTGGCCGGCTCGAGCCGGCCAGCGAACGGGCGCCAACGCGGATCGTCCGTGGCGTACCGCGCGCCGCCTTGCGTGACCCACGTGGAGGCCGGCTGGGGATCGGCGAGGAATTGGCGGTAACGCGCGAGGTCCTCGTGTGTCAGTGACGACACCGGCTTGAGCTCGGCGATCACCGTCCAAATGGGATTGCGCCGGTCGGGCGCCGCGAGGAATTCCCGGAACAGACGCAGGTCTTCCTGCGCGATCATGCCGGGTCCGCTGAGCGCCTCCGCGAGCGCCCAGAGCAGCAGCCGGTCGGCTTCCTTGCGGTAGTTCGAGTGCGTGGCCGGGCTGTCGACATAGTTGGCCAGCCACAGGGAAATGGCTTCCAGATCGGTCTCCGCGCGAATCTGCCGGCGCGCGGCGTCGCCCAGGTTCGCGCCGGCGCCGCCAGTCCCGGCTGCGCGTAGCTGGAGCGCCGAGGCGTATCGCAAAGGCAAAACGGGCAAGGAGTTTTCCGCGCTCATCGAGCTTCCTGATCTGTTTGGGTGCGTTTTGGTGTGCGTCTAGCGCTGCGCCGGACGAGGCTCGGCGGCTTGAATATTGTATCGCCTGCTTCCATTCCTTCAATTCCCCATTATATGCATAATGTGAATTAATTTGAACGTATGGTTGTATTTGTATCGTATTACGTTGGATTATTAACTATTTTGGCCTACAGGGGCATTGCGCATCCAACCAACGCCCGCGACATGCATTTAACTCATGCCCGCCATGCAAATTAGTCGATTGGCGTCGAATACCGCTCCGAATACAGTGTCGTGATCGTGCGCACGCGCATCGAGCCATACCCGATCCAGAAGGAGAATTCATGCGAAGCGCCACCGTACCCCGTTCCAAGCTGCCCGATGTCGGCACCACGATCTTCACCGTGATCGGGCAGCTCGCGGCCGAGCACGACGCGCTGAACCTCTCGCAAGGCGCACCGAACTTCGCACCCGATCCGGCGCTCGTCGAAGGCGTCGCGCGCGCGATGCGCGACGGCCACAATCAGTACGCCCCGATGGCCGGCGTCGGCGCGCTGCGCGACGCGCTTGCCGAGAAGACCGAGCGCCTGTACGGCACGCGCTACGACCCGTCCACCGAAATCACGGTGATCGCGAGCGCGAGCGAAGGCCTCTATGCATCGATCAGCGCCCTCGTGCACCCCGGCGACGAAGTGATCTACTTCGAGCCCTCGTTCGACAGCTACGCGCCGATCGTGCGGATGCAGGGCGCGACGCCGGTTCCGATCAAGCTCGTGGCGCCGCAGTTCCGCGTCGACTGGAACGCGGTTGCCGCCGCGATCACGCCGCGCACGCGCATGATCATCGTGAATACGCCGCATAACCCGACCGCCACGGTTTTCTCCGCCGAAGACATCGCCCAGCTCACCCGCCTCACCCGCCAGACCGACATCGTGATCCTGTCCGACGAGGTGTACGAGCATGTCGTGTTCGACGGCGCGCGGCACGAAAGCATGGCGCGGCACCGCGAGCTCGCGGAGCGCAGCGTGATCGTGTCGTCGTTCGGCAAGTCGTTCCACGTGACCGGCTGGCGCGTCGGCCATATGCTCGCGCCCGCCGAGCTGATGAACGAGATCCGCAAGGTTCACCAGTTCATGGTGTTCGCGGCCGACACGCCGATGCAGGTCGCGTTCGCGGAAATGCTCGCGCAGCCCGCCAGTTATCTCGGCCTGGCCGCGTTTTATCAAAGCAAGCGCGACCTGCTCGCGCGCGAGCTCGCAGGCTCGCGCTTCGAGTTGCTGCCGAGCGAAGGCTCGTTTTTCATGCTCGCCCGTTTCCGTCATTTCTCCGACGAGCACGACAGCGACTTCGTGCTGCGCCTGATCCGCGATGCGCGCGTCGCAACGATTCCGCTATCCGCGTTCTATACGGACGGCACCGACAATGGTGTAATCCGGCTCAGCTTCTCGAAGGACGATGCGACGCTGGTGGAAGGCGCGCGGCGGCTTTGCAGCATTTGATGTGACGGTTGAAGCACCGGCGGGGCAACCATGCGCCGGTCACTGACATTCCCTGGACCTGGAAGAGAAAATCACAATGAGACACCTGAAAATTTGCCTCGCCCTCGCTTGTACGTTCGGCTCCGCGTTCGGTTCCGGCGCGGCGCTCGCCGGTTCGGATACGCTGCGCTACGGCCTTGAAGCCGAATATGCCCCGTTCGAATCGAAGTCGCCGAGCGGCCAGCTGGTCGGCATGGACATCGACGTCGGCAATGCCGTATGCAAGACCGCGCAGCTCAAATGCACGTGGATCGAGACGTCGTTCGACGGCCTGATCCCTGCCCTGAACGGCCGCAAGTTCGACGCGATCAACTCGGGCATGAACGCGACCGACAAGCGCCGCGAAGCCATCGACTTCACGCACGTCATCTACCGCGTGCCGACGATGCTGATCGCGCGCGCCGGCAGCGGCCTGCAGCCGACGTCAGCATCGCTGAAGGGCAAGCGCGTCGGCGTGCTGCAGGCGTCGGTCCAGGAAACCTATGCGAAGGTTCACTGGGAGTCGGCGGGCGTTTCGGTCGTGTCTTACCAGGACCAGAACCAGGCCTACGCCGATCTGGCCGCCGGCCGTGTGGACGCCACCCTCGTGCAGGCGCCGTCGGGCCAGTCCGGCTTCCTCGACCGCCCCGAGGGCAAGGGTTTCGCGTTCGCCGGCGGCGCGGTGCGCGACGACAAGATCCTCGGCGCCGGCATCGCGTTCGGCCTGCGCAAGGGCGACACGGCGCTGAAGGACAAGCTCAACGCGGCAATCGACAAGCTGAAGGCCGACGGCACCGTGAAGTCGTTCGGCCAGAAGTATTTCGGCAGCATGGATATCTCCGCGGAGTAATGCATGCCGATTCACGATATGGCGGCCGCGTGCGGTGAACCGGGCCACGCGGCAACGGACGCGCTCGACGGCGCGCTCATTGCCGAACTCGGCGCGGACATCGTCACGCGATCGGCCGATATCGATCCGCACTACTTCACCGCGTATAACGAAGCGCCCGGCGCGCGGCCGCGCGCGCTGGTGCGGCCGCGCAGCGTCGACGACGTCTCGCGCACGCTCGCGCTGTGCACCAAGCTCAACCAACCCGTGGTGCCCCAGGGCGGGCTGACCGGCCTCGCGCGCGGTGCGGTCGCGCTCGGCGACGAGATCGTGCTGTCGATGGAGCGCTTTGCCGGCATCGAGTCGATCGATGCCGCGGCCGGCACGATCACGGTGCGCGCCGGCACGCCGCTGCAAGTGGTTCAGGAAGCCGCGGAAGCAGCCGGCTTCACGTTCGGCGTCGATCTCGGCGCGCGCGGCTCATGCCAGGTCGGCGGCGCCATCGCCACCAACGCGGGCGGCACGCGCGCGATCCGCTATGGCGTGATGCGCGAGCAGGTGCTCGGGCTCGAAGCCGTGCTCGCCGACGGCACGGTCGTTTCATCGATGAGCCGGGTGCTGAAGAACAACACCGGCTACGACCTCAAGCAGTTGTTCGTCGGCAGCGAGGGCACGCTCGGGATCATCACGCGCGCGGTGCTGCGGCTGCGCCCGAAGCTCGCGCCCCCTGCCACCGCGATGTGCCGCGTCGCCGATTACGACGCCGTCGTGCGGCTCTGGGACCGGATGCGCGCGGAGCCGGAGGTCGTCAGCTTCGAGGCGATGTGGCCGTCGTTCTATCGGTATGTCGGCAGCCATACGCCCTATGTCACCGCGCCCTTTGCCGGCGAGGAGGGTTTCGCTGTGCTAATCGAGTGCGCCACGAGCGCGCCGGGCGGCGATGCGGCACAGACGCTCGAAACGTGCCTTGCCGACTGCTTCGACGCGGGGCTCGTCGACGATGCGGCGCTCGCGACGTCGGAGCGGCAAATGCGCGACATGTGGCTGCTGCGCGAGGGTCTCGCAATCGACGCGCTGCCGAATCTCATGAATTTCGACGTGAGCCTGCCGACCGGCGAACTCGGCGAGTTCGCGCGGCGTTGCGAGGCGGCACTGCATGCGCGCTGGCCGGAGGCCGTGTGCCTGTTCTTCGGGCACGTCGGCGATGGCAACGTGCATATCGGCGTGTCGCTCGCCAAACTCGACGAGGCGCTCGCGCACGAAATCGATCGCACGGTCTACGGTGTCGTGCAGGAAATGGATGGATCGATTTCTGCGGAGCACGGGATCGGCGTATTGAAGCGGCCATACCTGGCCTGCACGCGCAGCGACGCCGAAATCGGCCTGATGCGTCGCTTGAAAGCGGCGCTCGATCCGCTGCAGATTCTGAATCCGGGGAAGGTCCTTTGAGCGGCAGTAGCGCTTGACGCGATCAGGACGTACACCGAAATGAAACGCAAGCTCTATGGCGGACGGAATCCGGCCCGCGCGGTCGCGATTGCCGATCTTCAGGCGATGGCGCGCCGGCGTCTGCCCCACTTCGCGCTCGAATACCTCGAATGCGGCGCCGAGGACGAACTTGGCGTCCACGCGAATCGCGCGGCGTTCGAGTCGCTTCGGCTCGTGCCTCGCACGCTGCGCGGCGTCTCGGTTCGTTCGATCGAAACGCAGTTCAAGGGCGGCCATTCGGCCACGCCGATGGCGGTCGGCCCGACCGGTTTCAACGGCATGCTGTGGCGCGATGCCGATATCGCATTGGCGCGAGCCGCCGCTCGAAGCGGTGTGCCGTTCTGCCTCGCGACGCTTGCGAGCGCGAGCATCGAGCGCGTTGCCGCAGCCACGCACGAGTGGCCCGATATGCCCCGCTGGCTTCAGCTCTACATGTTCCAGGACCGGCAATGTACGCTGGAACTGATGCAGCGTGCCCGTGATGCGGGATACACGTCGCTCGTGCTGACCACCGACGCAACCGTGTACGGCAATCGCAACTGGGAGGCGCGCAATTACCGCGGCTTCAAGAAACCGGACTTCCGGAACCTGCTCAATACCGCAACGCGCTGGCGCTGGCTCGCCAACGTGTACGCACCAGGACTGCCGCGCTTCGAGAATCTCGACGGCTTCATCGGCAAGCGCGCAAGCGCCCTGGACGCGGCCGAGTGGATCGAGCGTCAGATGGACACGACGCTCGCGTGGCGCGACGTCGCATGGCTGCGTGAGCGCTGGGACGGCACGCTGATCCTGAAAGGCATCCTCAACGCCGACGACGCGGCGCAGGCCGTGCGCTGCGGCGTGGACTCGATCGTGGTGACGAACCACGGCGGCAGGCAACTCGATGCGGCGATCCCGAGCATCGCGGCGCTGCCCGTCATTGCCGATGCGCTCGGCGGGCGTGCCGAGATTCTGCTCGACTCCGGGGTCCGGCGCGGAATGGATGCGCTCAAGGCGCGCCGTCTTGGCGCGCAGGGCGTGCTGCTCGGGCGCGCCACGCTTTACGGCGTGGCAGCGGCGGGCGAAGCGGGCGCGTTGCGCGCGCTGCAGATTCTTCGCGATGAAGTCGACAACGGGCTCGCGCAACTCGGATGTGCGAGTCTGGATCGGCTCGCCGATATTGCAATAGCGTAACGCCCCTGGGTGGGGCGCGCGCCCCTGCAATCTCAATGCTCGTTACTTGCCCGCGCCGCCGAAGGGCATGCGGGATCCAGACCCCAGTGACCATCGCACACGCGCCAGCGGCACAACTGGTCTTCGAAGAAGCCGCGCTCGCCGCATGCCTTCACTTGCTGCGCAAGCGATGCGGTGCTGTCGGCCTTGGCTCCAGCCTTCTGCGCGCGCGCGGCCGACTTCGTATCGGCCGGCTTGGTGCGCGCAACGAGCACGGCCAGCAGATCGACATCGGAATCGTCCTTCTTCACGGCATTGCCCGGCTTCTTCGATTGCGCAACCGTGCTCTTGCTTTCTGCACGACGGGCGGAGGGCGTCTGCTGCTTTGCGCCCTTCTCGTGTGACTGCGCGTGTGACTGCGCGTGTGACTGCGCGTGTGACTGCACCTGCGCCCGGGGCACCTGCGCCTGCGCCGCTTTAGACGTTGCGGCCGCAACCGTGGCGCCGCTCCCGTTGCCCGCCCCATTTGCCAGTGCGCGCGAAAGCCTATCCGCATCGCTAGCCGGCGCAGCGGATGCCGAGCTGTCGGCAGCCGACCTGGCATTGGCCGCATCGTCGTCGGCGACGATCTTTGCCGCTTGCGACGCCGAGCCCGCATCGGGCGCGCCCGCCTGTGCGCTCGCAACGACTGTCCGCGATGCAGTTGCGTCCGCAACGGCAAGCGTGGCGCTTGCCGGCGCGGCCACACTCGCAGCCGTGGATGGCGCGCGCGTCATTAGATGCCATGCGCCGAATGCGCCGGCGCCGACCATGAGCAGCGCGACGAGCGCGCTGGTCTTCGAGGAACGCGACGTCTTGCTTGCCGGCGCAGCAGGCGGCACGACGCGCCCTTCGAGGTTCGCCAGAATGCGCGAGCCATTGGGTGCGCCGTTGGCAGGCGCACTGGACGCTTTGGCGGCGCTGTCGGCTAGCAGGCTGGGGGGAGCGCTGGATGAAGCTTTAGGGCGGGAGTTGTCCGGCACACTCATTAGAGTCTCATTCGAATCGTGCACATTGAATCGGGCCTGTTTCGCCGTGATAATACGTGTCGGCCCGACTTCGGGCAGGCCTGATTCTAAAATCAAGCATTACAAAAAACAATTACCTCTAGTTCACGGGGTTGCTTTTGGTCGCCATTGCACTCGTTGTCTATTTCGTCGTTACCGTTCCCCTGGCAGCAATACTGCTTTTTCCGGACGTGCGGGCCGCGTTTACTGAGACAATATTCAATCTGCATAGCCATATTGCACGACGCGCTTCAGCAAGCGCCACGCATGCGCGTAAAGGCATTTCAAAGTCGGCAAAATATTCCCAATCAACTGTAGCCGGCATGCAAAATTTGCTGATTAAACGGCGCTTGCTGATTTTGTCGACGACGGGTATTCTTGCGACGCCGCCGCTGATTGCTATTGCGCTTCGCGGCCACCAGTTATTCCAATACGATGACACGCTTCGTGCGCCCGATGAGAAAATCGCGGCGTTGCTCAATGGCGAGCAGCTCGTCCCGCCGCCGCCATTACCGCCCGAAGCGTTCGCCTCACGGGAGGTCGAACAGGTTCGCCCCGCATTGGTGGATGCGAGCCGCGACTGGAATCTGCTCGATCCCGACTTCCGTACGCGTCTATTGCTCGCTTATAAAATCATGCACGAGCAATACGGTTATCAAATGGCCTTGCTGGAAGGTTATCGGAGCCCCGACCGGCAGGACCGGCTGGCGAAAATGGGAAGCAACGTGACCAATGCCGCGGCGTTTCAGAGCTATCACCAATATGGTCTCGCGGCGGATAATGCATTTTTACGTGACGGAAAACTCGTCATTTCAGAAAAAGATCCTTGGGCCATGCGCGGCTATCAGTTATATGGGCAGGTTGCCGAGGAAGTCGGGCTAACGTGGGGTGGCCGGTGGAAAATGATGGATCTCGGGCACGTCGAATATCACAAGCCCGGTTTCGTGCTCGGTCGCAAGGCCGCGGCTCTTCAAAAAGTCCAATAGCGCGCCAATGAAAATGCCATTGGCACGCCTTATTATTGCCCGCTTCATGGCCTGCTTCGCGGCTCGTTTCACGACCCATTTCACCGAATTCGCTCAATCCGCCAACACGCGCGACACGGTTTCGCAACCGAACGCCGGTAAGCTCATGCGGCCCGCCGCCGCGGATCATCAGAACAGCATTCAAAGCACCAGGACCTGACCGGCTTATGCAACGCTTCCTCAACGGGCTGACCGACAAGCGCACGATTTCCATTCTCGGCTTCATTGCGCTGGCCGCGATCCTGTCTTTTTTCGCCGAGTCGGGGCAAATCTCATACGCGTGGGTCGGGGTCGTGCTCGGCGCGGTGCTCGTCCTGTGGCTGCTCGTGTGGATCGTGCGCCGCGTCCGCGTGCGCCGCGCCAATGACAATCTCGGCAACATGCTCGAGCAGCAGGCCCAGGCCGAGAGCCCCAGCAGCGCCGCCACCGCCGCCGCGAGCGGCAAAGAGGCCGAGCTCGACGTGCTGCGCACGCGCCTCGTCGACACGGTCAAGACCATCAAGACGTCGAAGATCGGCCAGCTTTCGGGCGGCTCGGCGCTCTACGAACTGCCGTGGTACATCGTGATCGGCAATCCGGCGGCGGGCAAGAGCAGCGCCGTGCTCAATTCGGGCCTGCAATTTCCGTTCGCCGACAAGAAAGACGCCATCGTGCACGGCATCGGCGGCACGCGTAATTGCGACTGGTTCTTTACGACCGAAGGCATTCTGCTCGATACGGCAGGTCGCTACTCGGTGCACGAGGAAGACCGCGGCGAATGGCTCGGCTTTCTCGGTCTGCTCAAGCGCTATCGCCCGAAGGCGCCCATCAACGGCATCATCGTGACGGCCAGCATTGCCGAGCTCACGGGCAACCGCCCCGAGTTCGCGATCAATCTCGCAAAGAACCTGCGCCAGCGCGTACAGGAGCTCACCGAAAAGCTCGAAGTGTTCGCGCCTGTCTATGTGATGTTCACGAAGGTCGACCTCATCACGGGCTTCACCGAATTCTTCAGCGGCAGCGACCGCAACGAATATGACCGCGTCTGGGGCGCCACCCTGCCCTACGAGCCCGACGAACAGCGCGACGTCGTCACGCTGTTCGACGAGCGCTTCGAGGAGCTCTATGACGGCCTCAAGGAAATCAGCATCGCGCAGATGTCGATCAGCCGCGGCAACGCGCTCACACCGGGTCAATTGAGCTTCCCGCTCGAGTTTTCCACCATCAAACCCGCGCTGCGCGCGTTTCTCGCCACGCTGTTCGAGAACAATCCCTTCCAGTACAAGCCAATTTTCCGGGGCTTCTACTTCTCGAGCGCATTGCAGGAAGGCGAGACCAATAGCGCCGCCGCGCAGCGCATCGCCAACCGCTTCACGCTCTCGACCGATAGCCTGCCGAAGCCGCAAGCCGCGTTCTCGAAGAACGGCTTCTTCCTGAAAGACCTGTTTTCCAAGGTGATTTTCGCCGACAAGCAAACGGTCCGCCAATTCATGAGTCCCGCCAGGACGCGTCTGCGCTACGCCACTTTCTTCGGTGTGGTGGCCGCGCTCGCGCTGGCGCTCGGCGGCTGGACGTGGTCGGCGATCAACAACCAGCAACTGGTGGCCAACGTGCAGGCCGATCTCGACAATGTCGAAAAGCTGCAGCGCAACCGCAACGACCTGCAATCGCGCCTGCAGGCGATGGACATCCTCGAAGACCGCATCGAGCAGCTCGAGCAGTTCCGCCGCAGCAAGCCGCTCGCGGTGTCGCTGGGTCTGTATCAGGGCGACCGGGTCGAGCAGCATTTGCTGCAGGAGTACTACAACGGCGTTCGCCAGATCCTGCTCGCGCCGGTCTCGCAGAATGTCGAAGGCTTCCTCAAGGAAGTCGACGCGCATCCCGACCAGCTCGCGCCCATGACGCGCGCGCCCGATTCGGGCGTGGCGCCGGTTTCCGCGCGTGCAGCCATGGCGAACCCAAACCAGGGCGGCCTCTATAGCGACGCGTCGCCCACCAGCGTCGAAGACGCGTACAACGCGCTCAAGACCTATCTGATGCTCTCCGACAAGCGTCACGTGGAAGCCGCTCACCTCACCGACCAGATCGCGCGCTTCTGGCGCGGATGGCTGGAGCAGAATCGCGGCAACATGCCCCGCGATGAAATGATCAAGAGCGCAGAGCGCATGATCACGTTCTATCTCTCGCGTGTGTCCGACGACGACTGGCCGATGATCAACGCGAATCTCGCGATCGTCGACCAGACGCGCGAAGACTTGCGCCACGTGGTGCGCGGCATGCCGGCGCGCCAGCGCGTCTATGAAGAAATCAAGGCGCGCGCCTCCACGCGGTTCGCGCCCATGACGGTGGCGCGCATCGTCGGCGACGGCAACTCGTCGCTCGTGGCGGGCAGCTACGCGATCCCCGGCACCTTCACGCGCGAAGCGTGGTTCCAGTATGTGCAGCCCGCGATTCGCGAAGCCGCCACGAAGGAACTGCAGGCGAAGGACTGGGTGCTCAACACCTCGGCCAGCGACGACCTCACGCTCGAAGGCAGCCCCGAGCAGATCCAGAAAACCTTGGTCGGCATGTACAAGACCGAGTACGCGCAGCACTGGCAGAAGTTCATGCAAGGCATTGCCGTGCAGGATTTCGGCAGCTTCGGCCAGGCCGTGGACGCAATGAACCGCCTCGGCGACCCGCAGGATTCGCCGATCCGCAAGATCCTCGAAACCGCGTACGACCAGACCTCGTGGGACAACCCCTCGCTCGTCAACACCACGCTGAAGCAAGCGCAAAGCGGCGTCACGGGCTGGTTCAAGAATCTGTTCTCGCGCGCCACGAGCGGCACGATCCAGGCCAACATCGACATCAACGGCAATCCAGTCCAGATGCCGATGGGGCCGGTCGGCCAGGCGTTCGCGGGACTTGGGCGCATTGTCGTCACGCACGACAACGGCTCGATGCTCAAGGGCTATATGGACTCGCTCTCGAAGGTGCGCACACGCTTTAACACCATCAAGAACCAGGGCGATCCGGGGCCGGGCGCGCGCCAGCTGATGCAGCAGACGCTCGACGGCAGCGGCTCGGAACTCGCCGATTCGCTGAAGTTCGTCGACGAACAGATGCTCACCGGCCTCACCGACGACCAGCGCAAGGCGCTGCGCCCGCTGCTCGTGCGCCCGCTCATGCAGGCGTATGCCGTGGTGATCCAGCCGGCCAGCGCCGAAGTGAACAAGGTGTGGAACGCGCAGGTGTATCAGCCCTTCCAGGCGTCGCTCGCGAGCAAGTATCCGTTCTCCAGCACGGCGAAGATCGAGGCGGGCTCCAGCGAAATCGCCCAGACCTTCGGCCCGGACGGCGCGATCTCGAAGTTCGTGAGCACCACGCTCGGGCCGCTCGCGGTGCGCCGCGGCGACACGCTCACCGCGCGCACATGGGGCGACATGGGTCTCACGCTCATGCCCGACTTCACCAACGGCTTCGCGCGCTGGGTCGCGCCGCTCGCGGGCGGCGCGGCAAGCACGAGCGCGGGCTCGAGCGAGCCGCAGACCGTGTTCCAGATCCTGCCGCAGCCTTCGAGCGGCACGACCGAATACACGATTGCGATCGACGGCCAGCAACTGCGCTACCGCAACACGCCGCCGCAATGGGCCAACTTCGTGTGGCCGAACCCGCAGGGCACGCCGGGCGCGACGCTTTCCGCGACCACCTTCGACGGCCGCACGATCCAGCTCGTGAACGAGCCGGGCCGCTACGGCCTCGAGAAGCTGATCAATTCGGCGCAGCGCAGCCGCAAGCCGGACGGCACCTTCGACCTCACGTGGACGCAGGGCAGCGTGACGGTTTCGGTGAGCATGCGCATCATCAGCACCTCGCAGCCCACGGCCTCGTCCGGCAATGCGCCCCAACAGCAGGGACTGAGCGGCGTGCAGCTGCCGTCCTCGATCGCGAACGTAGGCCCGGCGGGCGGCAACCCCAATGCGCAGGGTGCGCCTGGCGTGCCCGGCTCCGGCAACGCGCAGAACAACAACGCGTCCGGCGGCGCGCTCACGACGGCCAACGCCACGGGCGCCTACAATAACGCGGGAGAGGCGCAATGACGCAAACCGTTCAGGCGCAGATCGCCTACTTCGGCAAGATCCCGTCGCGCGGCGACTTCGTAAAGAGCCCGCACAATCCGCAGCTTCTGCAAACGCTCGACCGCTGGATTGCCGAAGCCATGGACATGCTCACCGACGATCCGCGCTGGAAGATCGTCTACGAAGAAGCGCAGCCGATGCACTTCGCCTTCCTCGGCTCGCAGAGCAAGCTCGCGATCGCGGGGCATATGGTGGCGAGCCACGACCAGTCGTCGCGGCGCTTTCCGTTTCTCGCGGCCACGGCGCTCGAAGTCGAGCAGCCGCTCGCGTTTCTCGCGCGCAGCCCGCTCGCGCTCGCGCGCCTGTGGTCGCGCGTCTCCGCGCAGATGCAGCCGCTGCTGGGCACGAGCGAGCCGTCCGGCGCGCTGCAGGCGCTCGGCGAAATGCACGTGCCGGTGGACGTGGGTGGCGCAGGCAATCCGCACGACGGCACCTTCGCCGATTTCGTCGACCATCAGACGCTCTCGGGACTCGAGCAAATGCTGCTCGCGAGCGGTCATCCGGTGCGCCTGCGCGGCGCGATGCTCGCGCTCGGCTCGCTGCTGCGCCCCGTGATGACGAGCGGCACCGCGCATCTCGAACGCGGCCTCACGCTGCCCTTGCCCATCGATCCGTTCTATCGCAGCCTCGTGGCGGCGTTCTGGCTCGAGCTGATCGCGCCGTTCGTCTCCAGGGCCGATTTCGAACTGGCCATTTTCATGGGCACCATCGCGCAGCGCGAACGGCTTATCGTCGGCTTTAACGGCGCGTCCCCGAAAACCCTGCACAGCGTGGTCGATCCGCAAACCTACGCCGCCCATAACATCGATATCGACGATCCCGAGTGGGTCGACGAACATGCACAGAACGACCATGGCATCAGCAAACTCGTCAGCTACCTCGACCAGCCGCAACTGTCGCTGCGCGTCTCGATCGACACGTTCCGCGAGGCGTTCATCGGGGAGACGGCCGATGGCCGCCGTGCTTGAGATGCATAAGCGCGGCGCGCTTGCCGCAGCCGTCGCGCTGGCGCTTGGAACCTTCGGCGCGCTCGGCGCATTCAGCGCGCCCGCGGTTGCCGATGAGGCCAGCCCCGCGCGCGTTACGCCCGTGGACACCAGCGGCGCACAGATCCGCACCACGGCGCTGCTCGCCACGGCATCCTCGGGCGATGTCGCCAGTGCAACTGGCCTCGCGGGTGGTGCTGGCAATCCTGGCAATCCGGTAAATCCGCCCTCCGCTTCCGGCGCGCGCGGCGCCGCGAGCCCGGCGCCCGCGAATACGGTGCCGGGCCAGGTCGTGGTGGGCGGCAAGGTGCCCGATGAAGCGACTCATTCCGCCGTGCTGCAACGCCTGCGCGACACCTATGGCGCGGCGAATGTGGTCGACCAGATCGAAGTGGGCGACGTGGCCACGCCGCCCAACTGGTCGGCGAACGTGCAGAAGCTGATCAACGCTCAGCTCAAGCAGGTGCACAAAGGACAACTGAAGATCGACGGCACGCAGATCGAAGTGCGCGGCGAAGTGGGCAACGAAGCGCAACGCCAACAGATCGCGAGCGACATGGCCAATGCGCTCAATCCCACTTACACCATTCGCAACGGCCTGCGCGTGAGCGCGTCCGAGCAAGGGCTGCTCGACCAGACGCTGGCGAACCGCACGATCGAATTCGAAACCGGCAGCGCCACGCTCGCGCCCCAGGGCCGGGCGATTCTCGACCAGATGGCGGCCGTGCTCGCGAAGATGAACACGCGCACTGTCGAGATCATCGGCCACACCGACAACTCGGGTAACCGCGCGTCGAATATCGCGCTGAGCCAGGCGCGCGCGGATACGGTAAAGGGCTACCTCGTCGGCAAGGGCATCTCGCCGCAACAGCTCACGACGGATGGCGTCGGCCCTGACCAGCCAGTGGCTTCGAACGACACGTCCGAAGGGCGCGCGCGCAATCGCCGTATCGAGTTCCGCGCGGGGCTTTGAGTCCTTTGAAGCCTTCGAGGCTTCGCCCGCGCCTGCTCAATGCGGTCGACCGGGTGTGCGTTTCCCCCGGTAGACGCCGCATCACTCTTCGTTCTTCACGCCCAGCATCTCGCGGATATGCGAGAGCGTGCCGTCGTCCTTCACCACCGTCGCCAACCACTGATGCAGTGGCATGCCGGCCCATTCGGCGGCCTTGTCGGCGAGATAGGCCACCGGGCTGTGCGGCTCCGTGGCGCGGAAATAATCGGCCACCGCGCGCAGTTGCGCGACAGCATCGGCACGGCTCTGAATGCCGCCATGCGTGTGGCCATGAATACGATGGGCGGTCTGCTGCACGGGTTCCTCGTGAGGCAAGGCTGTCTTGAAGCTCGGTTCTGTGCGCTCCGGCGTGGCGCGCGCATCGTTTTGGACTGCTTGTGAGGCATGCTGCTGGGCATCTGCGGGATGCGGTGATTCCGCCTGCTTCGCCGCCGCGTCGGGATCGACACCGACGTCGCGCGCAAAACGCGTCACCAGACCGTAAACGCTCTCGAATGCATCGCGCGTCTGCCGGAAGCTCGGCGCGGCGTCGCCCGCACGGCTCTCCAGCTCGTAGTCGAGCGCCGCAAGCGCCGTCTGGAACGCCCTGAATTGCGAGAGCAGCGCCTCATAGAACGCAGGCGCGGTAGCGCGCCGCGAGGCGTCGATCTGCTCGACCGACGGTTTGCCGCGCGCAATGTCAGCCGCGTTGTCGGGATCGCGCTTGATGGCCTGCGCGACATGCTGCGCGACCTCCCAGTCGAGCGCGCTGAACGGCGTGCCCGACTGCGTGAGCGCCACGGCGCGCAGCAGTTCGGCCGAACGCCCCGCTAGCCACGCGACGTTGCCGAGGCGCGACTCGATGTCGTCGCCTTCGGGCAGTGGATGCAGATGATCCCAGAAACGCTCGACGAGCCCGGTGAGCACCGCATAGCCCTGGGTGAGACCGGGCATGCCGTCCTGGATCGCCAGGGCCTCGGTGAGCCACACGGCCACGCGCAGATCCTTGGTTTGCGCGGCGAGCAGCGCCGTGCAGCGTTCCGCGACGAAGCCCCAGTCCGCCTCCTTGATCTCCGTGACCCATTCGCCCTGATCAAGCGAGGGATCGTCGAAACGGCGCGCATGCGCAATCGCGTCGAAATCCGCGGAAAAGAGCAGGTCCTCGCCGCACGGCGAGCTTTCGTTGATAGGCGCGAAGATTGGTGCGAGTTGCGTGGTGTAGTCGGTCGACATGGTCAATTCACGGTGTATTCGAATTCGCCGGCCTCATTCGCGCGCACTGCCACGCTCGCGAGTGCGGTGCCTTGCGCAATGCGTTCGAGCACGTGCTGCGCCAGCTCGGGCAGCAGCGTGCCGTTCAGGATGTGGTCGACATTGCGCGCTCCCGAGTCCACTTCGGTGCAGCGGGCCAGCACCGCTTCCACGAGCGAGTCGTCCCACTCGAAGGCGGCGCCGTGATTGACGTCGATGCGCCGGCGAATGCGTTCGAGCTTGAGTTCGATGATCTCGGCGAGCACGTCGTCGGAGATTGGATAGTACGGAACGACTTTCATGCGCCCGAGGAACGCGGGCTTGAACGTCTTGTAAAGTTGCTGACGCAACAATTCTGCGAGCGCATCGGCGTCCGGCAATTCCTCGGCTGGCTTGTTCAGGCACGCCTGCATCACGGCAGCCGAGCCCACGTTCGAAGTCAGGATGATGAGCGTATTGCGGAAATCTATGGCGCGCCCTTCAGCGTCGTCCATCGTGCCTTTGTCGAAGATCTGGAAGAACATTTCCAGCACGTCGGGGTGCGCCTTCTCGACCTCGTCGAGCAGCACGACCGAATACGGATTGCGGCGCACGGCCTCGGTGAGCACGCCGCCTTCGCCGTAACCCACATAGCCCGGCGGCGAGCCCTTCAGGCCCGAGACGCTATGGACCTCCTGGTACTCGCTCATGTTGATGGTCACGAGCTTGCGTTCGCCGCCATAGAGGATATCGGCGAGCGCGAGCGCGGTTTCGGTCTTGCCCACACCGGAGGGACCCACGAACATGAACACGCCGCGCGGCTTGTTGGGGTCTTCGAGGTTCGCGTTCGCCGTGCGCACGCGCTGTGCGATCGCCTCGAGCGCGTGGTCCTGGCCGATCACGCGCTCGCCGAGCAGCGGGCTCAGGTTGAGCACGGTCTTGATTTCGTCCTTCACCATGCGGCCCAGCGGAATGCCGGTCCACGACGCCACCACTTCGGCCACCACGTGCGCGTCCACCTGGAGCGGCACCATCGGTCCGTCGCCTTGCAGCGCATGCAACTGCTCGACGAGCGCGGGCAGATCCGCGCGTGCGGCATCGGCGTCGCGGCCGAGGTCCGCGGCGCTGTCGTTTGCATTGTCTTGAGCGCCCGCTTCCCGTGTCGCGTCGATGCGGCCCCGCAGCGCCGAGATCCGCGCGACCAGTTCGCGCTCCTTCGCGTAGCGCGCCTCATCCTCGGCAACGGCAGCCGCGGCCTCGTCGCGCTGCGCGCGCAATTCGCCGAGGCGTTCGTCGTGATCGGCACCGTTGGCCGCTTCGCGTTCGAGCGCCGCGATCTCGGCCTCGATGCGTTCGATGCGGCGCTTGCCGTCGTCGATCGCGCCGGGCGTCGAGCTATGCGCGAGCGCGACCTTCGCGCACGCGGTGTCGAGCACGCTCACGGCCTTGTCGGGCAATTGGCGGGCGCCGATGTAGCGATGCGAAAGGCGCACGGCTTCGGTAATGGCCTCGTCGAGAATGCGCACGTTGAAGTGGCGCTCCATGAGACTCGTCATGCCGCGCAGCATCGCCGCCGCGAGCGCCTCGCCGGGCTCTTCGATCTTCACCACCTGGAAGCGCCGCGCAAGCGCCGCATCCTTTTCGAAGTACTTCTTGTACTCGCTCCAGGTCGTGGCCGCGATCGTGCGCAATTCGCCGCGCGCGAGCGCGGGCTTCAGCAGGTTGGCCGCATCGTTCTGGCCCGCCTGGCCGCCCGCGCCGATGATCGTGTGCGCTTCGTCGATGAACAGCACGATGGGCTGCGAGCTCTTTTTCACCTCGTCGATCACGCTTTTCAGGCGGTTTTCGAACTCGCCCTTCACGCTCGCGCCAGCCTGCAGCAGGCCCATGTCGAGCACGCGCAGCGCAACCTTGCGCAATGGCTCCGGCACGTCACCCTCGGCGATGCGCAGCGCGAGCCCTTCGACCACCGCGGTCTTGCCGACGCCCGGCTCGCCCGTGAGAATCGGATTGTTCTGGCGGCGGCGCATCAGGATGTCGATGGTCTGGCGGATCTCGCCTTCGCGGCCGATCACCGGATCCACATGGCCGTCTCGCGCACGCTGCGTGAGATCGGTCGTATAGGTGTCGAGCGCCGGCGTCTTCGAGGGGCCGGCACTCGCCTGCGCCGGGGCATCGCCCGATGCGGCGGCGTCTTGCGCCATGTTGCGTTCGGCATCGCGCGGCACGCCTTCCACCGACCCTTCGGTCAACTCGTCGAAGCGATGCTTGAGTTCGGCCACCGGCACGCCGGCAAGACGCGTGGACATGCGTTGCGCGAATTGCGCGAGATCCGGCGCGCTCAACAGCGCGAGCAGCAAATGGCCCGAGCGGATGCGGCCGATTTGCGTATCGAGCGAAGCAATCAACCACGCCTGCTCGAACAACGCAACCAGATGCGGCGAGAACACCGGCGTGCGCGCATTGCCCGTCTTGAAGCGCTGCAATTCGCGCTCGAGATCGGCGCGCACCGCATGCGGATCGATGCGCGACGCTCGCAACGCACACACGAGATCGGACGCCGGCTCTTCGAGCAGCGTCAAAAACAGATGCTCGAGATCGACTTCGTAATGCCCGCGAGACAGGCATGAACTGGCCGCTCGTTCGGCCGCCAGGCGGCTAGTCGTGTTGAGCTTGGTAATCAGGGTTTTAAGGGGCGTGCTCATGTCGTGAAGTCGGAGGAGGCGTGATTCCGGTCAATCGTCATTGGGTGACATGCAATTCGTAGTGTGCATCGCTGCGGTCGCGATCGGCTTCGTGGGTGCAGAGGAACGCGTCCCAGCCCAGCCGCGAGCCCGCGCCTAGCTGGCTCGCGCCCACGTCGGAGCGGCGCAGCACCAACTGCACTTCGTACTCGAGGGTCATGCGCCCGAGCAGCATGAGCATGCGTTCAAGCGCCACGGCACGCTCGCCGCCAGGCAAGAATGCTTCGTAATCCTTTTTTGTCAGCGGCCCGATCACGAGACGCGCGCGCATGTCGCGCTGCCAGACGCGCTCGCCAGCGAGCGCGGTCGCACCGAGCACGACATTGCTTGTGCCGAGTGAGGAAAGCTGCTCGGGCGGCACGTCGTACCATTTGCCGACGAACTGCTCGACGCGAACCGGCGCATTGAAATAATCGGAGAGCGTGTTCTGCAGATACGCCGCCGACACAGGCCGATGGCGCGCGGCAATCGCGTGCCCGGCAATGGCCTCGTCGAATAGCGCGCCTGGGCCATCGTGGCCGTCGTGGCCGTCGTGGCCGTCGCGCAGACGGTCGCGCAGACGGTCGCGCGAGTCTCCGTTGGCCACGCCCGCGAGCGCGAGCAGCAACGGCAAATAGCGCTCGTCGCGGTCGAGTTCGTAATGAAACGGCAGACGGTACTTTTTCCACGCTGCGTAAAAGAGTGCCGTCGCGCGATTGGAAAATACGTCGAAGAACTCGCGCGCGGCGCGGTCGCGCTTGATCTGCTCGCGCGCAACGATCTGCTCCGTGTAATGGAGCGGCAGCGCACCGTGCGCGCCCAGCAGGCCAAAAAACGCAGGCGTGATGGCGACCTGCTCCAGCTTGCCTTCCTCGAGCGCTGCCGTGCGCACGGCTTTTTCCGCGAGAGGACGCCCCGCTTCGTCGTACGACATGGCCTGCTCGATCTCGCTGGGCGGAAAACCGAGTGAGAGCGTATTGCGAAACGTCACGCGCTGCGCGAGCACGTCGCGCTGGCGGTCTTGCGCCTTGTCGGCAAACCAGCGTTCGAGCAGGCGCACTGCCTGGAAAAACTCGAAGCGGTGGGGCTCGTCGAGCAGACGCTCGATTACACCAGGATCGATTCGCCGCTGCGGGGCTTGCATCGCAGGATCTCCTCGCCGGTGAGTTCCGAAATCACCACCAGTTGAATAAAGCTGTTGATATGCACATAGAGCCCGAAAAATACGTCGAGCACGCGTGCGAAGGTGCCGAGGCTCGTGCCGACGAAATGCTCCTCCTGCACGGTCACGCGAATTTCCACGCCGCGCACGAAGGTGGCGAACGGCTTGCCGGGTAGCCATTGCACGGCCGCGCGCTGCTCTACGTTCACGATGCCGTCGATGTTCCGCGACGAAACCGCCGAACGGCGCATGTCGTAGAGCGTGAGCATTTCCTTGAGCGTGGTGGCACCCTCGCTCGCGAGCGACACGTGACTGAGCGAAAGATGCGAGATCAGACGCCAGTGCGCGGCCTGGCGGCGTTCGAAGCGCACGCATGGCGTGGGTCGCGCGAGCAGCGTGATCGGGCTCGTGTGCGAGCCGCCCTCTTGAAACAGGTCCCCGCCTTCGAGCCCCACCGCGAGTCCCGCGGGCAGATCGCGGTTGGTGCAGGTGAGCGCCAGGCTCAGCGTGTCAGTCTGCTCCGCCGACGGATCGAAGTCGATGTCGACGATCGATATTTCGGTTTCGTAACCTGGACTCTTTTGCGCTATCCATTCGTCGCGGCGCGCGAACCAGTAATGGCCCGCGCGCGCGGCCTCACCGTGGCGCAGTGAATAGAATGGCCGGAATTCCACGACCGATTCCTCATTGGCGCGCTGCTGCACGAGCTTCACGGAATCGATCGAATAAACCTCGTAGGCGAACGCGCGGCGCCCCTCGGCAATCACCGGATATGCAATCGCCTGATGACTCAGGCGAATCGGCTCGCCGGGCTGCTTGAAGAGATTCACGACCGGCGTGCAGAAGAGCCGCAGATGATGGGCCGCGAGCGTTTCGAGCAGACGCGCCTCGTGCGAGTCGCCACGCACGTCCTTGAGCACGATGTGCAGCGTGAGACGCTGGCAGCGGCCCGTGGCGGCGCTCATGGCGGCAAGATCGAAATCGACGAAATCGAATTTGGCCGGAAACGCGAAGTACTCGGTGAGCACGCGGTAGGCCGGATGAGATCTCGCGGGAAAGTCGATGAGCGTGTCGTGTTCGGCAAAGCCCGCCTGCGTGAACGGCATCTCGCGCAGCGCGCTCCAGCGTCCGCTGCGCTCGGGCTCGACCCATGCCCCCAGCGCATTCACGAACAGACAGTCGCCGAGCGCGGCAATGAACGATTGCTCGCCATGCAGATAGGTGCGCAATTGCGGCAGGTTCAAACTGGCGAGGTCGAGTTGCGGCGTGAGCGACTCGAACGTGATCGAAATGACACCGCTGGCGTCGCCTGGCAGCAGGATGGAGGCAGGCGCCATCGCCACGGGCATGTAGCGCGCCTCGGCAATGCGCACCGGCGCGAGCGTGACGTCATATGCGGTGCGAAAGCGGCACTGCACGCCGCGCAAGGGCCGCGATTTGAGCTCGGTGCCGCGCTCGACCACCGTGGGCGCAGTGAGATTGACGAATGAAGCGGCGGTGCCGAACTGTGCGATCGAGCACGATGGAAAAGGCCGCAGATAATGCGGATAAAGGACTTCGAGCAGCGCCTCGGTGAATTCGGGGTAATCGTCGTCGAGACGCTTGTTGATGCGTGCGCCCAGCAGCGCGAACGACTCGATCATGCGTTCGACGTGCGGGTCCTCGCAGTGCTCGCCCGTCATAGCGAGCCGGGCCGCGATCTTCGGGTAGCGCTGGGCGAATTCGCTCGAATAGCGTCGCAGGAACGACAGCTCGCGCTCGTAATACGGCAACAACTCTTCCATCGCGGCTCCCCGCTCCCCAAAAAACTGCCTGCCGCGTGATCACGCAGCGCCGGCCATTGCTGCCTTATGTCTTAGCGCGTGCGCGCGTTACGGAATACTGCAGCGTGGAAGGCTGCAGCAATGCATCGAAATTGACTGGCTCTTCGGCCGGGTGAACGACCAGCATCGCCTGAATAACGAAATTCAGCGAGCTGGTCGAGCGCGAATGCGTCTCGAGCCTCACGTTAACACTCTGCAAACGCGGCTCGTGCCGCTCGATGGCCCGACGGATCGAGCCGCAAATAAAGGTGCGATCGCAGTGGCTCGCCAGACTGAGCCCGGCAAAATCATTCAGCCCATAAGTCAGCAAGGATCGGGTGCATTCCGGAAATTGCCCGAGGTCTTCCTCCGAAAATGCAATGCGCGTGTTCAGGATCGACTCTAGATCGCGCGCGACGGTCGCCTTGAGCTCGTCCAGCGACAATTGCCGCATGGCAGCGGGCGCCGGCGCATGCGGTTCGTCGTCGAACAACTTGTCGAAGAAACTGGGTTCGAAGCGCTTCATCAAACCGGGTGACGCCGTTCCGGCGTCATATAAGGCAACGCCCGAACGGCGCGCACTGCACGCCGTTCGGGCTTTCGGACATCAAATCCGGACGTTGGTCCGGGACATCAGACCGCGTAGGTCTTGTCGTTCTTCGTGAGGCTCCACGCGCCCTGAGCATTCCCGCCCTGGTTGCCGCCGATCTTCTGCTGCGTGTACTTCCATTGCACGGCGGCATACTTGAGCGAGAACGCTTCGCTCGGCAGCCCTTCGCCGGCAACCGACGGCGTGATGCTCGAAATGATCACGTACTTGAGCTTGATTTCGAGGTACTTGATGCGGTTGCCTTCGCCGTCCGAGCGCATGAAATCGATCGTGACTTCGTCGAACGTCGTGCCGCCCGAAGCGTGCTGATACAGCAGCGGGCTGACCACGTCGATGTCCTTCGTGAAGCACATGTCGGCATGCTCGCAGCGCTCCGACGTGTGGCCGCCTGCGGTCGAAGCCGTGGCCGAGCGCGGCTGCAGGATCGAGTGATTCCACGTGTCGATTTCGATCCAGTTCGCATGGTCCTTGTCCTGCGACTCGCCCTTGATCGCCGGATTTCCGAATTTTAGATAGATATCCTTCATAACGCATCGCTCCCCATAGAGGTGGTTTGTACCGCAGTTTTACGCGCGGCTCTACGCAGTTTTACGTGCTTCTACGCGCTTCTACGCGCTTCTACGAATTAGCCGGCTTCGGCAGATCTGCCACGAGCCGCAGCGAAATCGACAGCTCGTCGAGCTGGAAATGCGGACGCAGGAACGCGACCGACCGGTACGAGCCCGGACGCCCCGGAATTTCCGCGACCTGGATCGACGCTTCGCGCAACGGGAACTGTGCCTTCTGCTCCTGCGTCGCGTTGTCGTCGAGCAGCACGTATTGCGAAATCCAGCGGTTCAGGAACACCTCGACATTTTGTGCCGAGGCGAAGCTGCCGATCTTGTCGCGCATCATCGCCTTCAGGTAGTGCGCCACGCGCGACACCGAGAAGATGTACTGAAGCTGGGCGGACAGCACGGCATTCGCGTTCGCACTATCGGTGCTGTATTTTTTTGCCTTCTGCACCGATTGCGCGGCAAAGAACGCGGCGTAGTCGGAATTCTTGCAATGCACGAGCGGGATGAAGCCGAGGTCGCTCAGCTCCTTCTCGCGGCGGTCCGTGATCGCGATTTCGGTCGGGCACTTGAGCGCGATTTCGCCGTCGTCGGTCTTGAACGTATGGGTGGGCAGGTCCTGCACGAGACCGCCGCCTTCCACGCCGCGGATCGCCGCGCACCAGCCGAATTCGTCGAACGCGTCCGTGAGGCGCGCCGCGAAGGCCCAGGCTGCATTGCACCAGAGGTACTTGCTGTGGTCGGTGCCATCGACTTCTTCGACGAAGTTGAAGCCCTCGGCCGTGGCGCCGTCCTTCGGGTTGAACGGCAGGCGGCCCAGAAAGCGCGGCAGTGTGAGGCCCACGTAGCGCGAATCCTCGGCGTCACGGAACGACTTCCACTTCGCGTACTCGACGGTGTCGAACACCTTGCCGAGATCGCGCGGCTTGCCAAGGTCGGCAAACGATTCGAGGCCCATCAGCTCGGGCGAAGCCGAGCAGATGAACGGTGCGTGCGCGGCCGACGCGACATGCGACATCTGCTCGATGAAATACATGTCCTCGGGCTGGCGCGTGATTTCGAAATCGCCGATCAGCGTGCCGAACGGCGCGCCGCCGAAGGTGCCGAACTCTTCTTCATAAACCTTCTTGAAGAGCGCACTCTGGTCGAATTCCACGGCGGTCTTGAAGTCGCGCACGATATCGCGCTTGGGCGCGTGCAGCGCCTTGATCTTGATGGTCTGGCCGGTGTTGCTTTCCTTGCACAGATAGTCGAGGCCGCGCCACGTGCTTTCGAGGCGCTGGAATTCCGGCGCGTGCATCACGGCGCTCAGCTGCGCCGAGATGAGGCGGTCGAGCTCGGCCACGCGGGCGTCGATGGTGGCCGAAAGATTGTCGGACACGACCACGGTGCCGTCGAGCACCTGGTGCACGAGCTCGCCGATCAGATCCTTTGCGCGCGCGTGCTCCGAGTCGGACTTCGCAACCTTGCTTTTCTCGACGATCTCGTCGAGCAGCGACGGCGAGGCTTCGTCGTCGGCCGACTGCGCTTGCGACTGCTGTGCCGCGGTGCTTTGCTGGTTCATGTCGTACCCTGCCTCATTTGCCCTTGGGCTCGTCTTCTGCAGAACGCTGGCCCGCGTTCTCCGCCAGCGCCTGCAATTGCTGCGTATTGGAGAGCACTTCGCTCAGCAGGTCTTCGAGCTTGTCGTTGCCGGCGAGCTTGTTGCGCAGGTCCGCGAGCTTCGAGCGCGCCTCGAGCAGGCGGCGCAGCGGCTCGACCTGGGCGACGACCTCGTCCGGATTGAAGTCCGCCATCGATTTGAAGCGCAGGTCGACGGCGAACTTGCCGCCCTCGCCGCTCAGGCGGTTTTCCACCTGATACACGGCGCGCGGCTCGATGCCCTTCATCACGTCGTCGAAGTTATCGCGGTCGATATTGATGAACTTGCGGTCGCGCAGCTTCGGCTGCTCGATTTCCGATTGACCGGCCAGATCGCCCATCACACCGACGACGAACGGCAGTTCCTTCACTTCGATCGCGTCGCCACGCTCAACCTCGTAGGTCAACTGGACGCGCGGCGGCCGCACTTTCCCCAAGCGCTTCTGAATGCTTTCTTTCTTTGCCATCGACGGCTCCCTGCTTTCGTTACGAGCTTCGTTGTGCTCGCGTTAGCGAGTGGTGTTATGGGCGGTTCGCGCTACGTTCACGCGCACCGCCGGCGGTTTAGCGCAGCGCGCTGAACGGGTCCGCGCCGTTGCCGGCCGCCTTGGCGGGCGCCGCTGCCGCGGCAGGCGTCGCAGGCGCGGTCGCCGCCGATGCTGCAACCTCGGCCATGACACCGGTTTTGGGCGCGGTTTTCGAAACGTGGCGGACGTACCTCTTTTTCTTCACGACTTTCGCGTTCTGGTCGGGCGGGAACAGTGCGTCTTCGCCAAGCGTGTCGCGCAGCTCCTTGGCGAGCGCCTGGGCGTCGGTCTTCGCATCGCCTTGCAGCGAGGCGTCCTGGCGCAGCTCGCCCAGCGATTGCGTGGCCACGCGCAGACCCGCCACGGCGAGCACGCTCTTCGCGGCGCGGTCGGTCTGGTCGCGCTGCAGGGCTTCCTGCGCAGCGACGATGGCCTGCCCGTAATGCTGCTGCTGGAACTGGATCTGCGCGATGCGCGACCACGGCTCTTCACGCGTGGGGTCGGCCGCAGCGAGCTTTTGATAGGCTGCGATAGCCTGGTCCTGGCTCCCCCCCTTCGAAAGCGTGTCCGCGTCCGCAAGCGCCTTGTTGAAGGCCTCGGGCGATGCCGAAAGAGAGTTGCTCTGGGAAGCGCAACCAGCCATTACACCGCAAGCGATCACTACCCCCGTTAGCCTCGAAAAGACCCGCTTTTTCATCGTTCTTTCACCGCCGTTCGTCGATTAATTTTAATTCAGGGAGAGAAGCCAGAGTTTTACTTATCCCCCAGCGCGCCGTATAGTACAGGCCAATTTTGTTATTTTCAAGGCAGTTTAACGGTGTTTTAAAAACGAGGGAATTGACAATCGCACTGAAATTGTGACGCCGACTATAAACGGCGTGCAAAGCGAGAAAAAAATACCGGGCACATCATTGGACACTGGGGTATGCGCAGGAAAATTTTTCTGCACATTAAATAATCGAGGCATCACGGGGTTAATGCCGCGCAATGCGCCAGGCATTACCGGCGCCGGGCATATTAACGCAGCAGGAGAGCACGGGCCGAGCGCCCGCGATAAAAATGACTTCGCGCATTATTCAATTCGCATCAAATGCGGCGGCGCTGTGCGCCGCTGCCGTATTGCTGGGCGGTTGTGCAGCGGCCATTCCCGCCATTGGCGGCGCGGCCTCGGCCGCCCTGCAACTCGCCGGCGTGGGCAAGCCTGAGGTGCCGGACAGCCAGAAGCCGCCGCGCGATCTGGGCCTCACGCTTTATGCCGCGCGCAATCTAAATGCGGCGAACGACAACAAGCCGCTCGCATTAGTAGTGCGCCTCTACACGCTGAAGGACCCGACCTCGTTCGCGCAGGCACCTTTTGACACATTTACCGATCCCGCGAAGGAAAAAAGCACTTTGGGCGCCGACTTGCTGAGCGTGCGTGAAATCACGCTGATCCCGGGGCAGCGCTATAGCGCGACCGAAAAGGTGTCGCGTGAAGCGCAGGCATTCGGGATCGTCGCGCTATTTCGCGATCCCGCAATGGAACGTTGGAAGTTCGCATTTGATCCGGCGAAATCGGAGAAATCCGGCATAATGGTCGGCCTGCACAACTGTGCCATGACGGTTACGAGCGGCACGGTAATTCCGGCCGGCGCGGGGCAATCGACGCAAACGCTCAATCTGCTCTCTTCGGTGACTTGTGGATAAATCGGCGCCCGCGGTCGCATTAAAGCGTGCCGGAAGCAAAGAACAAGCGGCTCTAATAGCGGGCATTTGGAACGCTATAGGGATCGCGATGGAAACGAACCACCTTAACCCATCCAGTCCGTCGGCACGCGCGCGGCGAGACTCGATCGACGCATAACGCTGAATCAACATGAGCTATTCCTCGAAGGTGCTATGGGGGGAAGGCCTCTTTCTGAGGCCGCAGCACTTCCAGCGGCAAGACGCCTATCACGAAGCGCGGCTCTTCGAGTCGATCCAGGCCATCCAGCCATATAACTGGGGCGTGCGCTCGATTCGCATCGACCACGATTCGCTCGGCAGCAACATCCTGCGCCTGAACGAACTCTCGCTCGTGTTTCCCGACGGCACGCTGTACTCCGCGCCGCAGGCCGACAGCCTGCCGCCGCCCGTCGCGCTCGACGCGTTGCCCGAAGGGCTCAACGAATTCACGTTCTATCTCGCGCTGCATCAGGTGCGCGAGAACGGTTCGAATTACTCGGGCGACCGCGACGCCGGCTTCGCGGCGCGCTACGTGAGCGAGCAGGCGAGCGTGGCCGATCACTATACGGATGCCGCGCAGGCCGACGTCACGTTCCTCAAGAACAACGTCAGGCTCCTCGCGCACACCGAGCCGCGCGACCAGTTGCTGACGGTGCCGGTCGTGCGCGTGCGGCGCACGGCGTCCTCGGGCTTCGAGGCCGACGAGAGCTTCGTGCCGCCGAGCCTCGCGATCGAAGCGTCGGCGCTTCTGCATCAGCGCCTGCGCCGCCTGATCGACGCCTTGCAGGCCAAGGTCAATGCGCTCTACGGCTTTCATCGCGAGCCCACCAAGAACATCATCGAGTTCCGCTCGGGCGACATCGCATCGTTCTGGCTGTTGCATACGGCAAGCGGCGCATTCGCGACGCTCGCGCATCTGTACCAGCACGCGGCCCTCCATCCTGAGCGGCTCTTCCAGGAACTGCTGCGCCTCGCGGGCCAGTTGCTCACGTTCTCGAAAAACCACACGCTCGCCGACCTGCCCGCCTATCGTCACGACGATCCGGGCCCGGGCTTCGCACGTCTCGACGCCATTTTGCGCGACCTGCTGGAGACGGTAATCTCTACGCAGTACTTTGCGATCACGCTCGACGAAGTGCGTGCGTCGTTCCACGTCGGCCGTCTCGATTCGGGCAAGATCGACGATAAAACCACGTTCTATCTGGCCGTTTCCGCCGACATGCCCGCGGTCGATCTCGTCGAAGCCGTGCCTGCGCGCTTCAAGGTGGGCGCGCCCGACGACGTCGACAAGCTCGTGCTCTCCGCCATGCCCGGCGTGCGCCTCGTCTATACGCCGCAGGTCCCGCCGGCCATTCCGGTGCGCCCGGGCGCGTGCTACTTCGCGCTGGAGTCGCGCGGCGCGCTCTATGAGCGCATGATCCAGGCACAGTCGGCCACGGTCTACACGCCGTCGGGCATCAACGATCTCAAACTCGAACTCATTGCGGTGACGTCATGACGAACGCGCCTTCCCTGTTCGGCGGCGCGACCCCGCCGTCTTCCGCCTCGCCTGCCCCTGCGATGCCCGCGAGCGAGCCTGCATACCAGGCGCGCTCGCTGCTCGACCTGCTGTACGACGGCTTCTTCATGCTGTTCCTGCTGAAGAACGGCCGCGAGCCCGGCAGCGCGAGCGACTTCGGCTCGCGCGTGCAGCAGTTTCTCGGCGACTTCGAGCGCGGAGCGAAAAAGCTCAATATCGCAGCCGAAGATGTGTATGCAGCGAAGTTCGCATTCTGCGCAGCCGTGGACGAGTCGGTGCTCTCCTCGCCGTTCAAGATCCGCTCGGACTGGGAGCGCAAGCCGCTGCAGCTTTCGCTATTCGGCGAGCAACTCGCGGGCGAGAAGTTCTTCCAGTACCTCGAGGAATGCCGCGCCCAGGGCGCGGCACGGCTGCAATCGCTCGAGGTCTTTCACATGTGTCTGCTGCTGGGCTTCCAGGGCAAGTACATGCTCGAAGGGCCCGAGAAGCTCGCGTACCTCACCGCGCGCATCGGCGACGAGATCGCTCACATGAAGGGCAAGCGCGCCGCGTTCGCGCCGCACTGGGCGCTGCCCGATCTCATCGCGCACCGCCTCAAGCGCGAGGTGCCGCTCTGGGCCATCGGCGCCGTGTTCGCGCTCGTCGGCATACTCGCGTGGACGGGTCTCAACACCTGGCTGCGTGACAGCACGGTGCGCGCACTCACGCCTTATACGAACATCGTCAAGCTCGGGCCGCAATCGGCCAATCTCACGATTTCGCTGCCTTGATCATGCTTCGATGATGTGAAAGCGGCTCCTGCACGATGCCTGTGACATCACGATGATTCGCGTGCTACCTGCAAGCGAATCCCAGCGCCTTTACCAACCGTTACAGAAGCGACGCCATCGTTTCACCTGGTTTCACCTGTACGCATCGAGCCTTTCTAGAATTCATCTGACCGTTGCGCAACACACTCGCACAGCGGTCGCGAACGTTGCCTCGCGCAGTACATGCACCTCGCATTGCACTGGGCCTCGTTTGCGAAACCGATAATTCACGAAAGGAGTTCGTATGTCTCGCCTCTCGCTTGCTTCGCTCGCCACTGCATCCGCTGCCGGCCTGCTTGTCCTTTCGCTGGGCGCTCAGGCCCAGACCACGGCGCCCGCCGGCACTGCCGCAACCAATACGGCCACCGCCGCCGCGGCCAGCTCTACCGGCACGACCGCTACAACCAATGCGGCGGCGGCCGGAGAAAAGCTCCATGGCTCCGACAAGGCGTTCATCGCGGACGGCACGCAAACCGTCGCCACGCAACGCGACGCCGCGCGAATTGCCAATTCGCGTTCGAGCGACCGCGAAGTGAAGGCCTTTGCCGATCAGATCGTCGCCGACTACACCAAGCTCTCTAACGCAATGCGCGCCGCGAGCCCGCGCGGCGTGGATGTGCCGCGCAACGACCCGGATACTGCGGTGCTCGACAGCATCAAGAATCTGCGCGGCGCCGATTTCGACAAGGCGTATATCGAGCAAGTGGCGCTGGGCGGCCAGCAAAAAGCGCTGTCGGCCTTCCAGGCGGAAATTGCCCAGGGCCGCGATGCGGGTCTGAAGAAGGTGGCGACCGAAGGCCTGCCCGTGATTCAGGCGGACATCGCCAAGGCGAAGGAACTCGCGCAGCGCAAGCATATGGCCAGCTAATTCATCGGCCTGCAGCGCGGAAAGAACGGGCCCGGTCTTCTGAACCGGGCCCGTTCTTTTATTCTTTCGGCGCTTCGTGCGCGGCCATCACGAGCCGCTCCATGCGGCGGTCCGGCACGAACCACAGCAACGCCACCGCTGCGAAGAACAGCGTGCCGACATGCGGCCACCCCAGCGCCGCCAGTATCATCCCCAACACATATCCCGCCACCGAGGCCTTGCCCTTCAGGTCGTGCCGCAATGCCTGCGCGAGCGCGCTTTGCGCACCGTGATGGCGCACCAGCGTGCCCTGGAGCATCACGTAGGCGAGCGCGCAGAGCAGCAGATTCAAGCCGTAGAGCATGGTCGGCCAGCGCCCGAAATGGTTTTCGCCCATCCACCCGGTCGTGAACGGCAGCAGCGAAAGCCAGAACAGCAGATGCAGATTCGTCCACAGCACCGCACCGTTCACGCTGCTCGAGGCGTGCAGCATGTGATGATGATTGTTCCAATAGATGCCGACATACATGAAGCTCAGGATATAGCTGAGCACGGTCGGCCACAGCGGCACAAGTGCCGCGAGGTCCTCGCCATGCGGCACCTTGAGTTCCAGCACCATGATGGTGATGATGATGGCGAGCACGCCATCGCTGAACGCTTCGAGTCGGTTCTTGTTCATCGGCTTTGCAGTTCGAGGGTCGGGTCAAGCTGGCGCAAGTATGGCCGAAAGCGCCCTCGCGCGCGAGCCGCAACGCAGAGGAAAAGTCATGGATGCCGGACCGCATGCCTCGCCTGAGCACAGCGCTTCGCCCGCGCGCCGTATTCGCGTTTGGGACCTGCCGGTGCGGCTCTTTCACTGGCTGACCGTCCTGCTCGTGGCCGTCGCTTATGTCTCGCAGCGCATGAACTGGATGCAGCTGCACGTGCGTGCGGGCGAGATGCTGCTCGCGCTCGTGCTGTTCCGTTTGCTTTGGGGCTGCTTCGGCAGCGAGACCGCGCGCTTTGCCCGCTTTGTCGCGACGCCGATGGCCGCGTGGCGACATTTGCGTCATTTCTCGCGCCGCGAGCCCGACGTGCAGGTCGGCCACAACGCAGCAGGCGGCTGGATGGTGCTGCTACTGCTCGCGCTGCTGTTCGCCGAGACGCTCTCCGGCCTCTACGACTACAACGATATCGCCGACGAAGGCCCGCTCTCCGAAGTCGTCCCCGCCGCCGTTGCGAACGCAATCGCCGCGATCCACGCCTGGGGATGGGACGTGCTGGCCGCGGCGATCGTACTGCACGTTTGCGCGATCGCGGCCTATGCGCTCGTCAAGCGCCACAATCTGCTCGGCCCGATGGTGACGGGCGCGAAGCACCTGCCCGCAACGGCGCATGCGCCCCGGCGCGCCCCGCTCTGGCTCGCGGCGCTGCTGATGGCGGTTGCCGCGCTCGTGACGGCGCTGCTTGCCGCGTATCTGTGAGCGCCCGCCCCCACGTCGATATCGGCAACGCGCCCCTAGCCCGCCGGCACCGTGAGTATCGGCGCCTTCTGATCCTGATTGGCCTGCGCGAGCGCGATGACGTTCTGCAACACCGTCAGCGCGTACTTCGAATCGAAGTCGTCGTTGTCGATCCAGTAGGTGGCGTTGTGATAGACGACCGCTGCGTAGGCATCGGGCGGCGGCTTCTTGCCCACATGCACGATGACGGTGGGCCGCGTCTCTCCGCCGACGAGATGCACGGTCGGCACGGTGGCGCCGCGCTTGACGTCGTCTTCGGGCACCGCGATCTGAGCGCCAAGGTTGGTCAGGATGCCCATCACCGATCTCGTCACCATGTTGATGGTGCGTCCGTTGCCCGACGCGGGGCCATACACCACCGCATATTCGCGCATGGCGGGCGAGAGCCGCAGCAGCCGGCGCACTTCGGCGAGGTCCCTGGCCGTGCCGGGCGGCGCGGCGTCGCTGCCGAGCGTCATCGTCACCTGCGCCGAGCGGTCGTGCGCGCCCTGCTTGTAGTTCACGGTGAGCTGCCCCGCGAGTTGCAGGCGGCGCAGCGCGCGCAACAGCGCAAAGAAGCCGAGGCTCCCGTCGCTTTCGGGGCCGCCGAGCGGCGCGGCATTCTGCAGCCCGCCGATCGATTGCACCGAAAGGCGCAGCAGCACGTCGACGGGCACGCCGCTATCGGCGAGCGGCAGCAGCAACTCGGGCGGCAGGGGGCGGATATAGCCGGTAGCGAGCGCCTCGCCCGTGGTGGGCACGAACGTGAAGGTCGGATGATTCGAATACGAGGCGCTCGCGCTGGCCTGGCCGAAACTCGTGCCGGCGGCACTCGATCCGCCCTCGGCGAGCACGCCCGCGCTCGCTTCGAACGTGTACGAGGCGATGATCTGGCTCACCGCCACGAACGATGGCGAATCGCCGAAGCGCAGACCCACGACGGTTGCGAGCATCTCGCGCTTTTTCGCGTCGCCGAGCGCGCGTTCGTAATCGACCTGGTCGGTACGCAGCAGATGCGGGCCGAACCACGCGCAACCGGTTGTCATGAAAAGCGGACACAATGCAGCGGCGACGAGCCGGCGCCGGATCAGCAAATGCAATGCAATCATGCGGGAAGTCCGATGGTGTGAGCACGAAAGGCGATGCGTGCAGCAAGCTCCATGCCTCGCACCGCATTTCGCGTAAAATCTGGCGCTCCTTTCACACCATTCGACAAGACCGCAGATGGCTACCTACCTCGAATTGCTCGCCGAAAAACGCGCACTGGACGCGCGCATCGAAGCGATGCGCGCGGAGGCGGCTCAAGAAGCGCTGGCGGCCGCGCGCGCCGCCATCGCCGAATTCGGCTTCACGCCGGAGGATTTGTTCGGCAAGCCGCGCCAGCAAAAGCGTTCACGACAAGGTACGCGGCGCAAGCGCAACGTCGCGCAAGGCGGCGCCGCGGCGCAAGCTCCCGACCAGGCCAACTTCGATCTGTTCAGCGACCCGGCCGGGCATTAAAGCCGAACCTTAAAGCACGCGGCGCTCAGCGCACGAGACACGGACGCTTGTTGTCGAAGGTCCAGTTGGGGATGAGGTATTGCATGGCGATGGCGTCGTCGCGGGCGCCGAGTCCGTGCTGCTGATAGAGCGCGTGCGCTTGCTCCAGCGCGTCCATGTCGATCTCGATGCCGAGGCCGGGCTTCTGCGGCACCTGCACCTTGCCGCCCACAATCCGGAGCGGCTCGCGGGTGAGGCGCTGACCGTCCTGCCAGATCCAGTGCGTGTCGATCGCCGTGATCTTGCCGGGCGCGGCGGCGGCCACATGCGTGAACATCGCGAGCGAAATGTCGAAGTGATTGTTCGAGTGCGAGCCCCACGTGAGCCCCCAATCGTTGCACATCTGCGCGACGCGCACCGAACCCTGCATGGTCCAGAAGTGCGGGTCCGCCAGCGGAATGTCCACCGATTGCAGTTGAATCGCGTGGCCCATCTGGCGCCAGTCGGTGGCGATCATGTTGGTGGCCGTGGGCAGGCCCGTCGCGCGGCGGAATTCGGCCATCACCTCGCGGCCCGAATAGCCGTTTTCCGCGCCGCACGGGTCTTCGGCATAGGCGAGCACGTCGTGCTTGTCGCGGCACAGGCGAATCGCTTCTGCGAGCGACCACGCCCCATTCGGATCGAGCGTCACGCGCCCCTGCGGAAAACGCTCGGCCAACGCCGTGACCGCCTCCATTTCCGCATCGCCCGCCAGCACCCCGCCCTTGAGCTTGAAGTCGTTGAAGCCGTAGCGCTGTTGCGCGGCCTGCGCAAGACGCACGATGGCCTCGGGTGTCATCGCCTCTTCGGTGCGCAGGCGCTCCCAGTCGTCGCGGCCATCGGCGCCGCTGGCATAGGGCAGATCCGTCTTGTTGCGATCACCGATGAAGAACAGGTAGCCGAGCATCTCCACTTCGCTGCGCTGCTGTCCTTCGCCCAGCAGCGCAGCCAGCGGAACGTTCAGATGCTGCCCGAGCAGGTCGAGCAGCGCCGCTTCGAGCGCAGTCGCGGCGTGGATCGTCGTGCGCAGGTCGAAGGTCTGCAGGCCGCGGCCGCCTGCGTCGCGGTCGGCGAACCGCTTGCGCACCGCGTTGAGCACGGCCTGGAGATTGCCGATCGACTGGCCGACCACGAGCGCGCGCGCATCGTCGAGCGTCTTGCGGATCGACTCGCCGCCCGGCACCTCGCCCACCCCCGTGTTGCCCGCGCTGTCGCGCAGCAGTACGACGTTGCGCGTGAAGAACGGGCCGTGCGCGCCGGAGAGATTCATCAGCATGCTATCGCGGCCCGCGACGGGCACGACGCGCAATTCGGTCACGACGGGCGTGGCGCTCGGCGTGATATTCGGCCGGACGTTCTGTGTAGACATGGAAGCATCACCTCTGGAAATGCGGCGCCACATGGCGCCTGACAAGCATGACAAATCGGATCATCAGGAAACCGCCGGGGGCGCGCCCGGGCGCTTCGCTGCATCTGTGAATCGGACCGCGCGGCAAGCCCGGCTCACCGCGCGCCGCCCTGCACCGGCGCCTCGTCGCCAAAGGCGCGACGCGAAGGCTTGTTGCGCGCGAGGAACGCGAGCGCGGCGGCGATCAGCGAAGTCACGCCGAGACCGTAAAGCCCGCCCGCGATCGAGCCGGTGTGCTGCTGCAAATAGCCGAACGTGGCCGGCGCGAAGAAGCCGCCCAGATTGCCGAGCGAATTGATGAGCGCAATCACGGCGGCCGCCACGCGCGTGTCGAGGTAGCCCTGCGGGATCGGCCAGAACAGCGACGATGCCGCCTTGAAGCCGATTGCCGAAAAACAGATCGCGACGAACGAGAACACCGGATTCGCCGAGGTCGAGGCGAACAGGCCGCACGCGGCAATCACCAGCGCGACGGCGAGCCAGGCCTGCTGAAAACGGTATTTCGCCGAGAGCAGCGCGAAGCAGTACATCGCGACGATGGCGATCATCCACGGAATGGTGTTGTACAGGCCCACCTGGAAATCCGTGAGGCCGCCCATTTTGCGAATGATGGTGGGCAGCCAGAAGGTGGCCGCGTAGATCGTCAACTGGATCGCGAAATAGAGGAAGCAGAACAGCACGATCTGCGGGTCGCGCAACAGGCGCATGACCGGCACATGCGCGCCCGTCACGGCGACGCGCTCAGCCTGCTCTTTCGCCAAGCAGGTTTGGAGCGCGCTCTGCTCGGCGCTGGAGAGCCAGTGCGCGTCGCGGATGCGCGACTTCAGCATGAGCCAGCTCGCGCCGCACAGCAGGACGGAAAACGCGCCTTCGATCAGGAACATCCACTGCCAGCCCGCGAGGCCGAGGCCGCGCACCGAAAGCAGCGCGCCCGTCACCGGCCCGGAGAGCACCGAGGCGAATGCCGAACCCGCGAGAAAGATCGCCACGGCCTTGCCGCGTTCCTTCTGCGGCAGCCACTGCGCGAAGTAATAGACGACACCCGGAAAGAAGCCCGCCTCCGCGATGCCGAGCAAAAAGCGCAGCGCGTAGAACGAGGTGTCGTTGCGCACGAAAGCCATGCACGCCGCGACAATGCCCCACGTGCCCATGATGCGCGTGAGCCAGGCGCGCGCGCCGTACTTCTGCATGAGGATATTGGACGGCACTTCGAAGAGCGCGTAGCCGACAAAGAACAGCCCCGCACCCAGCCCGTATGCCGCCGCCGAAAGACCGATATCGGCCTTCATGTGCGCGCCGGCGAAACCCACGTTCACGCGGTCGATATAGTTCGCGATGAACATGATGAGGAACAGCGGCAGGACGTGGCGCTTGACCTTGGCGCTGGCGGAGTCCAGCAGGTCCTCGTTGTGGTCGGGCAGAGTGGACATCGAAGTTGTCTCCAGTTTCGCGCTTCGCGCCCCGGCCGGAGAATCGGCATCGATGAGGCGCATTGTGATACGTTGTCTGATGACATTCTAGCGATGTTGTACGATCACTCCAACGAGGTGTTTACCCTCCTTCCCCCGAAATTTGTACACTTCTTGGCAGTTTTTTACCTTTACAACGCATGGACCAAGCCCAGAGCGTTGCTGAATCACCCACGTTGTACGATGACATATCTCATGAGGTAAACCGATGAAATGGCGGGCAAATTAACTGCGATATAGATCAGCAGCGGACGCCGGTATCAAGCCCCCTCCGCCGCCCGCCGCAGCCGCTCCCTGCTGCTCGACAGATGCATGCGCATCGCGGCGCGCGCGCTTTCGGAATCGCGCCTTGCAATGGCGTCGAAAATGCTCTCGTGCTCGCGGTTCACGAGCTCGGCATAAGCCTTGGGATCGCTGTGCGCGATGCCGGCCGAATCGATGCGATGGCGTGGAATCAGCGCAGCGCCCATCTGCGTGAGGATGTCGACGAAATAACGATTGCCGGTGGCGCGCGCCACCGAGACATGGAATTGCAGATCGGCGCCGGCGCTGTCACCGCCTGCGCGCGAGGCCGCCGAAATCGCATCGAGTGCCGCGCGGATATTCGCGAGGTCGCGCTCGCTCGCGCGCTGCGCCGCGAGTCCAGCGCATTCCGTTTCCAGGCTGATGCGCAACTCCAGCACCGAGAGCAGATCGTTGAGCGTGCTCGCGGGCACGACTTCGAGATCGAGCGGCTCGCGGCGCGGCTCCAGCACGAAGCTGCCGATGCCATGGCGCGTTTCGATCACCGACATGGCCTGCAGCCGCGAGATGGCCTCGCGCACCACGGTGCGGCTCACGCCCAGCGTGCTCATGAGACTGCTTTCGGTCGGCAGCTTGTCGCCGGGCTTCAAGGTGCGCGAAGCGATCTGCTCGCTGATGTAATTGACGGCATGCTCCGCAAGATTGCGACTGCGGGCGGGTATGGGCGCGGCGCTCGACTCGGCCATCGTCCTCTCCTTCGAATGCGAATTTCGTTTCATTATACGTCGTCGGACAACCAAGCGCCTGCTGCCGTGCCCCGTTCAGCAGCGGGGATTCGTGCGGTTCGCCGGCGCTCCGAAGACATCGGACAACCGGGTGTGTCAGCTCGGCGATCGGCATACCCATCAATCCCGCGAGCGCTTCTTCGGTAAGCAAGCACTCGCGCAAATTAATTTGGATTCCATACTTATTAGCGCATGCCGCAATGCAGCCAACGAATCGGTGCGTTAGCAAACGTTTTTATATAGAAATCGCTTGAATAAACCTCTGTAAATAATTTGTACACGTTCACTCGACAGATTGCGCTTTTTTACGATAATGTCCCCAAAGAGGATGCGCGCCGGAATGCAAGTCGCCACGCCGGTCGACGCCTCAACTGATATCGAATCGCATCGCGCTTGTGCCGTACATGCCGTCCACAATCCGCAACGAGGGAATCATTGAGAAACCGCATCGTCCGCGTTGTCCTCTGCGCCATGGCATTCGCGCTGCCGTGCGCCGCGTCGTTCGCGGCCCCGCCCGCGGAACCCGCGCCTGACACGATGCAAGCCCGCGTGATGGGCTGCGCTGCATGTCACGGCGCGCACGGCGAAGGCACTGACAACGACTACTTTCCGCGCCTCGCCGGCAAGCCTGCCGGCTATCTCTACAACCAGCTCATCGCGTTTCGCGACGGCGGCCGCAGCTATCCGCCGATGAACTATCTGCTCGCGTATCTGCCCGATGCGTATCTCAAGCAGATGGCCGAGTTCTTCGCGCACGAGCGCCCGCCTTACCCGCCGCCCGCCGCGCCCAAGGTCGATGCGGCCATGCTCGCGCTCGGCAAATCGCTCGTCATGAACGGCGCGCCCAACCGCAAGGTGCCCGCGTGCGCGGCCTGTCACGGCGCCTCGCTCACCGGCATGCAGCCCGCCATTCCCGGCCTCGTGGGCCTGCACGCCGACTACATCAGCGCGCAGTTGGGCGCGTTCCGTTACGGCACGCGCCGCGCCGCCGCCCCGGACTGCATGCACGACATCGCCTCGCGTCTGGCCGAACGTGACATCACGGCCATCGCCGCCTGGCTCGCCTCGCAGTCCGCGCCCGCCAATCCAGCGCCCGCGGCGCCCGCGCCCTTGCCGCTCGCATGCGGCAGCGCCCACAACTAGCCGAGGCCTCGACGTGCGCAAACTTCGATCCCTCTTGCCCATTTTCCCGACGATGCCGGTCCCCGCGCCAAAGCCCGCGTTGGCCGCGTACCTCGCCCGCGCGAGCCGCACGCTGGCGTTGAGCGCCACGCTCCTGTACGCCGGGTTCGCGCATGCGCAAAGCGGCGCGCCGGTAGCCAATTCGGCGGATGCGGCAAGCGCTGCCGCCGCCACGGCAATAGCCAATGCCAAGCCCGTGGCAAGCAATGCCGTATTGCTCGCGCGCGGCGAATATCTTGCGCGCGCGGGCGACTGCGTCGCGTGCCACACGGTGCCTTCGCAGAAGATGTTCGGCGGCGGCCGCCCGATGGAAACACCGTTCGGTACGCTCTATACGCCGAACATTTCCTCGGACAAGCAATACGGCATCGGCGCATGGAGCGCCGACGAGTTCTATCGCATGCTGCACGAGGGCAAGTCGCGCGATGGCACGCTGCTCTATCCCGCGATGCCGTTCGCGTCGTACACGAAGGTCACGCGCGCCGACTCCGATGCGATCTACGCGTACCTGCTTTCCACGCCCGCGGTCAATCAGCCCAATCGCGCGCATACGCTGCGCTTTCCGTATAACCAGCGCCAGCTCCTGATCGGCTGGCGCGCGCTGTTCTTCCGCTCGGGCGAATTCAAGCCCGATCCGAAGCAGTCGGTGGAATGGAATCGCGGCGCGTATCTGGTGGAAGGTCTCGGGCATTGCACGATGTGCCACACGGAGATCAACGCGCTCGGCGGCAACACCGCGTCCAAGGAATTCCAGGGCGGTCTGATTCCGCTGCAGAACTGGTACGCGCCCTCGCTCACCTCGAACAAGGAAGCGGGCCTCGGTGACTGGAGCATCGACGATATCGTCGATCTGCTGCATGCGGGCGTCTCGAATCGCGGCGCGGTGTACGGGCCGATGGCCGAGGTCGTCTACGACAGCTTCCAGTACCTCACCGAGGACGACGTGCGCGCCGTGGCCGTCTACCTGAAGTCGCTGCCGGGCCATTCGGGCGAAGTCGACAAATCGCCCAAGAGCCAGTTCGTGACCGAGGAAGCCAACCGTCTCTCGCCGCTAGGCAAGAAGATCTACGACGCGCAGTGCGCCACGTGCCACGCGTCCGAAGGCCAGGGGAAGCTGCCGCATTTCCCGCCGCTCGCGAACAACCAGTCGATCCAGATGAATTCGGCGGTGAACCCGATCCGCATGGTGCTCAACGGCGGCTATGCGCCGGGCACGAAGAAGAACCCGATGCCCTATGGCATGCCGCCGTTCGCGCAGTTGCTGTCCGACGAGGAAGTGGCTGCCGTGGTCACGTATATCCGCACGGCATGGGGCAACCATGGCACGCCGATTTCAGGGCGCGAAGTGAACGCGCTGCGCTCGGCGCCGCTGTTCTGAGCTTTTTTGAGCCGCCGTTGCGAACCTTCAAGCTGAGGCCGTGATGATCGAAACACCCGCCCCTCAACAACCGGGCGCGCCCGCGCAGCACGAGCAAGTCGACGAGATCGTGCGCCGCGGGCCATGCGGCGCGCTCGCGCTCGCCGGCATTGCCACGGCCATCGTGGCCGCGCTCTGGTTTGCGTTCTACTTCCTGGTGTTCCTGCCTCGCGGCGTCATTCAATAACCGCGACGCATAACCACCACGAATAACCGGACCATCCGCCGGCAACCCCTCCACTCCATCTCGCGCCAACCGCCCTCATGTCCACGCAACCAACCGATCCCCATGCCAGCGCCGAAGTAGCCGCGCGCGTGGAGCGCCGCTGGGCCACGCTCATGGTGGCGCTCGTTCTCGTGCTGGTGGCGACGACCGTCTTCACCGGCCTGCACTGGGCCATGATGCCGCCTTCGCGCGTCGAGACCATCGACCCGGAAACGCTGCACGTCTCCGGCGAATTCGTCGAAACCAACCTCGGCAGCGCGCTCGAGCCGGACGGCTCGGTCACGGTGCGCGTGATCGCGCAGCAGTATTCGTTCACCCCGCAATGCATCGTGGTGCCGGCGGGCGCGCCCATCACCTTCCGCGCCACCAGCGCCGACGTCGTGCACGGCTTTCTCGTGACCGACACGAACCTCAATTCGATGGTCGAGCCGGGCTATGTCTCCACCTTCCGCACGACCTTCGACAAGCCCGGCGACCATCTGATGCCGTGCCACGAGTACTGCGGGACGGGTCATCAGGGCATGTGGGCGCATGTGAAGGTCGTCGACCGCGACGCCTTCATGCAGATGGCCGCCCTTCCGGAGAACCATTCGCGGAGACTGAGCTGTGTTAAATAACAAGCGACTCGTGCTCGCCCACTTCTGGCTCGCGTTCATCCTGTTCGGGGTCGCGCTGCTGCTCGGCGCGTGGCAGATGCTCGTGCGCAGCCCGCTGCATCCGTGGCTGCGCGATCCCGAGCTCTACTATCGTTCGGTGACCGAGCACGGCACCGTGATGGGCTACGCATTCCCCACCCTCATCGCCATGGGCTTCGGCTATGCGGTGACCGAGCTCTCGCTCAAGCGCCCGCTCATCGGTGCGCGCTGGGCGTGGCTCGGGTTCATCCTGCTCGCGCTCGGCGCCGTCACCGCCTCCGCACCGGTCGCACTCGGCCGCGCCTCGGTGCTCTACACCTTCTATCCGCCGATGATCGCCAGTGCGTTCTATTACATCGGCGTCGTGTTCGTGGTGGTGGGCTCGTGGGTATGGGTCGCGCTGATGGGCGTGAACTTCACCGCGTGGAAGCGCGCGAACCCCGGCAAGCCGGTGCCGCTCGCGATGTTCGCGACCACCGCGGGCGCGTATCTGTGGGGCTGGACCGCCGTGGGCGCGGCCATAGAAGTGCTGTTCCAGATCCTGCCTGTCGCGCTCGGCTGGCGCAACACCATCGACGCGGGCCTCGCACGCGTGTTCTTCTCATGGACGCTGCATGCCATCGTCTACTTCTGGCTGATGCCCGCGTACATCTGCTACTACACGATCATTCCGCGCGCGATCGGCGGCCGGCTCTATAGCGATTCGATGGCGCGCATCTCGTTCATCCTGTTCCTCGTGGTGGCCATGCCGATCGGCCTGCACCATCTCTTCACCGATCCGCAGGTGGGCTCGGGCTTCAAATTCGTGCAGTCGGTGTTCACGGCGCTGGTGTCGGTGCCCACGCTGCTCACGGTCTTCACGATCTGCGCCTCGGTCGAGATCGCGGGGCGGCTGCGCGGCGGCAAGGGCGTGTTCGGCTGGATCGCCAAGCTGCCGTGGCAGAACCCGCAGATGCTCGCCGTGGCGTTCTCGTTCGTGATGCTCGGCTTCGGCGGCGCGGGCGGGCTCATCAACATGAGCTACCAGCTCGACCAGCCGGTCCACAACACCCAATGGATCACGGGCCACTTCCACCTGATCTTCGGCGGCGCGATCGTCATCATGTACTTCGCGATTGCCTACGATCTGTGGCCGCAGCTCACGGGCCGCGCGCTCACGAACTGGCGGCTCATGCGCTGGCAGCTCTGGCTTTGGTTCATCGGCATGATCGTGACGACCTTTCCGTGGCACCTGGTCGGCATCATGGGCATGCCGCGCCGCATGGCCTACTTCGATTACAGCGACCCCGCGCTGGCCGCCCAGGCAAGCCTCGTGACCGCCTCGGCGGTGGGCGGGCTGATTCTCGTGATCTCCGCGATCCTGTTTTTCGTGGTGCTGCTGCAAGGCCATCGCAGTCCGGCGCAGGCGCCCGAGGAATACCGCTTCAGCGCGCCCGTGCATGAATCGCCGGTGTTGCCGCGCGCGCTCAACGGTTTCGCGCTGTGGGTCGTGCTGATGATCGCGCTCACGATCACCAACTACGGCTACCCCATCGCCCAACTGCTCGCGGCACCCAACACGGCCGTGCCCGCGATTCCGATTGGAGCGCCGCGATGAGCGAAGAACGCCTGTTCACCTTACGCAATGTGTGGTTCCGCGCGAGCGTGGGCGCGACGATACTCGCGTTCGTCGGCGCCGCGTTGATCGGCTTCGTCTGGCTGCCTTCCGCGCAACGCGATGCGCAGTTCCAGGGCATCTGGAACGCCATCTGCAGCGCGGCCGGCGTGCCGCGCCAATGGTCTCAGGCGGGCGCCACCATCACGCCGGGCTACAAGGTCAGCACGGTCGAGCTCACGCCGCACATGCTCGAGAGCGCCAGCACCCTGTCGATCGGGCGCGGCGCCACGCTCTCGCTGCGCTGCACGATGTGCCACGGCCCGCAGGGCATGAGCCAGGCCAATTCGCCGAATCTCGCGGGCCAGTTCGCGAGCGTGGTGTACAAGGAGCTGCTCGACTTTCAGAGCGGCGCGCGCAAGAACGCGGTCATGACGCCGATGGCGCAAAATCTCTCCGACCAGGACATGCGCGATCTTGCGGCCTACTACGCCTCGCTGCCGCCCACGGCGCGCGTGGGCGGCACGCCGCCGGGAATCGTCGCGCTCGGCGCGCCGATGCGCAATATCCCGGCGTGTGCCTCGTGCCATGGCGGCGTCGACCACAAGGTGGGCACCCCCTGGCTCGACGGCATGCCGGCGGCCTACACCAAGGTGCAGCTCACGGCCTTCGCAGACGGCACGCGGCACAATGACATTTCCGAGCAGATGCGCAATATCGCGCGCAACATGACCCCCGCGGAAATCGACGCCGCGGCGGCCTGGTACGCGGGCGGTGTGCGGCCGTAGCGCATCCGCCGCGACGGGACACGCGCGGAGCGCGGCACGCGCTGGCCGACGACGGCGCGCCGGGGGCGGCCCCTGTCGGCCCGGCTAGTTCGACGGCAGCGGATCGTCGTTGAGGGTCTTCAGGAACGCGACGATGTCGCGGATCTCATCGCCGGACATCGCGGGCTTGTCGCCGAACTTGCGGTCGAATGGCGCGTCGGTCACGTCCACATTGTTTCGGTATTGCGGCGGGATATCGTCGTATTTGTCGATCTTGCCCTTCGCATCGCGCGGATAGAACTTGCCCGGGTCGGTGTTGCGCTCGTTGTAAAACGCCATGACGTGGTCGAGGTCGTGATAGATGCCGTTGTGGAAGAACACCGTGCGCGTGGCCGCATTGCGCAATGTGGGCGTGAGGAACATCCCGCAGTACTGCGTCTGGTCTCGCAAATCCGCACGGAACGGCCCGCACACGCCCAGATCGTAAAAGCGCGGATCGCGGTTCTGCGCAAGCTTGCGGTTGCGCGGCACGCCGAGCGCCTCGTACTGGTAGTCGGTGAACATCGGCGGCAGGCCATCCCTGCCCGGCTTCGAGAGGTGGCAGCCCGCGCAGTTCGCCCGGCCCGGATCGTTGAAGAGGCGCAGACCGCGCAGTTCGGCGCGTGTGAGACGCGCGCGTCCTTCGAGCCAGCGGTCGTACTTGCTGTTGTACGGATGGAACGACGGATCCTCCACCTGGTAGCGCGAGATCGCGAACACCGCTTCGGAAACCAGCAGCTTGCCGTTGCTGAAAATTCGTGGTCCGAATAATTCCGTGAAGCGCTTCGCGTATGGCGCCTGCTCGAGTTTTCCGGCCACCTGATCGACGCTCGTGTTCCCCATTTCCACCGGGTTGAGCAGCGGGCCGTAGGCCTGTTGTTGCAGCGTATCGGCGCGGCCGTCCCAGAACAGGCCGCCTTGCGGCACCTTCTCCGTGGAGGTCGACGGACCGCCCGCGGTCTTTTGCGACTTGACCACGCCCGCGGCGGCCGCGGCCTGCTCGGCGACCGTGGGCGCATCGTCGCTTTCGCCCGCATCGGGCCCGATGCTGAAATTCGGCTGGCGATACAGATACATGAGCGACGGGGGCGGACGATAGCCCTGCTGCGTCATCGCGAGTCCGCCTTGCTGCACGTCGAGCCCGTTGGGCGGGCCATAGGCATGCGCGGGACTGTGGCACGACGCGCACGACTGTTTGCCCGAGGCCGACAGCGCCGGATCGAAAAAGAGCTGCTTGCCGAGCTGCGCCATGGCCGAAAGCGGCGCCACGGGCGGACGCTGCAACACGACCGGATGCGGATTGGCGCCGGTGAGGTTCTCGACGATGACGCCCACGGGCGCGGGCACATTGGCGGGAAAGACGACGGCGTAAGCACCGAAGCCGAGTGCGGCAACCGCTAAAGCGGCAGCGGCGCGCGGTAGTGTGAGCCCACGGCGCGCGGGCTTCGCCTTGACGCTGGCCGACGACGATGCGGAAGAAGCAGACGAAGAAGCAGACGACGAAAACTCGGACATATTGCCTTGTTCCTTACGGAACCAGAAAACCGAAAAGCCGTGGGCGATCGCGAGGATGCGCCACACGGCGTCGGGGCGCGCTGCGCACGCCCTTGCGGACTTCGAGCGCCGGTTACATCGCCGGCGCGGCGCTCAATTGCGTGCCTTGCGTGCCGTCGAGATACAGAACCGGCAGGTTGCCCTTGCCCGCGAAATCGAACATGCCGCGCATGTCGCCCGCCACGGCATCGAACGAACCGCCGCCAAGACGCGCGCCGCCCAGCCAGTTGTCTTCGATGAAGCGCACCACCGAGGCCTGGTCGATGAAGGTGTGATCCACGTAGTTCGCCTTTGCCCACGGCGAAATCACCACGAACGGAATGCGCGTGCCAGGGCCGCAGCGGCCATTGACCGGCGCGCCCGCGACGCCCGTGGGCTGGGTGCCGCTGCCGCACACGCCATTGCCGTTGAGCTGGTCGGCCGAGGCCATCGACGAATGCACCGGCGGCATGTATTGATGGTCGTACCAGCCATCCGAGTCGTCATAGGTCACGACCACGGCGGTGTTCTGCCAGTCGGGCTCCTGCATCAGAAAGTTCACGACCTTCGTGACGAACTGCTGCTCGTCGAGCGGGTCCGAGTAGCCCGCGTGCGCGTCCTGTGCGGCCGGTGCCTTCAGGAAGCTCACCGACGGATAGTTGCCGGCTTTCACGGCGGCGAAGAAGTCGTCGGTGTCGTACTGGTGGTTCGCAGGCTCGGCCGTCTTGCCGTCCGTTTCCAGGCTCGAGCCGATCGCGGCCGTCGAGCTCGGGCGCGTGTGCTGCGGGTTCGAGGTCGATTTGAAGTATTGGAACCAGTTGTGGTGCGGAATGTAGTCGGCCGTGGCGGCATTCACGGCGGTTGCGACCGTGCTGCGCTTGCAGCCCGTCGTGCCGTTCGGGTTGGCCGTCTGCAGATTGAAGCCGCCCATGAAGCCGCCCCAGGTGATCTGCTTCGCGTTCAGCAGATCACCGATGTTCTTCGCGTTGATCATGCCCGTGTCGGTGGTGCTGGAGCACACGTCGTAGCCGGGGTCGACGTCGTTGATCATGGTGAGGCCGCCCGCGCCGTCGTTAATGTAGTATGACGAAGTAGTTGCCGTGGCCGGCTGCTTCGACGAGACCACGATCTGGAACCCGTTGGTCTGGCCCGCCACCACTTCGAGCGCGCCGGGCGTGGACGGGCCATACGTCGTGGTCCACGCGTTGTCACTCATCGCGAACTTCTGCGCATAGTTCCACAGCGCCGTGACCGTGTTGCCGTCGAAGTAGCCCATCACCTGGCCCTTCGTGCCGAACGCGCCCGCGCCGCCACTCGTGGCGTGGCCGGTGTACTTCGGGAACAGGTCGAGCGCGCCGTTGTCGGCGGCTTGCTGCTCGGCCGTGTAGGCATGGTTCTGGTCGGCGGTGGCCGCCTGGGTGCGGTCGAGGCGGAACGGGTTCGCGGCGTCCGCGCCGTTGGCGGTGTTCGTGAAGTTGGGGTTGGCCGTAAGCAGCGCGCCCGTGAGGCCGTTGACTGCCGGCGTGCCCGCGGCAGCCATGAAAGCCGGTTCGCCCGCCGGATTCGTGGCGCTCGGATAGGTCGCAAAATAGTGGTCGAACGAAACGTTTTCGCCGTAGATCACTACGAGGTGCTTGATCGGCGTGGCCGTCGCGAGCGCGTCCTGCGCGGACACGGCCGGCGAGTTCGACGAATTGCTGCTGCCGCAGGCGAACAGGGTGGCGGCAAGTCCAACGCACGGCGCGGCGAGTAATGCCCGGCGGTACATGCGATCCATGGTGTGGGGCTCCATCGAATTCTGAATTGAGTTTGCTTCGGCGTGCGCATTACACCACCCGAACATGACCCCAAAACGACCATATCATTTCTTTAAGCTTTCGCTTTATTTCGACACTGAAAGCATCGCTGCTGCCGTTGCACTCTTTTGCGCGCGAGCTATAACAGGAAGTGCAGCGCGAATGTTCTCTGCGCGCCCGCCTTCTCCTCCTTGTTGCGCCGCGCCACGCTGCGCCGCCTCCCGAGCCCGCGGAGGCTTGCCTGCCGAGCAAGGCAGTCAGGACCTGTTCCCGTCGATGACAGGTTCGATAACACGTCCGGCAGCCCGGTCCCAGCGCCGGCATCCCGGCTTATGCTCGAAGCGCGCATGGCGCAGCGCCGTGTGCGCGGCGGGCCGTCCTGACATCGCGTTCAGGAAGGAGTGTGGAGATGAAGATCCGTTTGGCGTCGATCGCCGCCTGCTTGACCGCCCTTGCGGCCCTCGCGGCTGGCGCGCCTGCCACGGCGCAGACGAACGACGAGCCCACCTCGCAGCAGCGCGCGCATCAAATGATGATCCGTGACGCGGATGCGTCGGCACAGGCCGCCACCGACATGTCGTATGGCGGCACGCCCGACACGCACAGCGCCGCCGGCCATCGCACCGGTAAAGCCTGCTTGACCCGTTCGGAGTGCGATATATTTTCCGGCCATTGAGCCGTGCTGACGCGCAGCCGGCGCGCGCGCCGCCCGAGCCGCCCTGCGGCTGCGCCTTCGAATATCGGTTAGCGCCGCCGCTGCTGGGGTGCCGGCTTTTCCGGCACGCGCCCGCGCGGCGCGCTTCACTGCACCGTGGCCCGCAGCAGTTCCGCCACGCGCTGCAGCGGCACAAGCAGTTCGGGCGCGATGCCGTAGAGCGGGCCGAGGGTTTGCGCGACGTCGCGATAGTCGACCTGCACGCAGCCTTCGTCGTCCTCCCAAACGACGAGCCGCAGCGGCAATTCGAGCGCCGTGTGCGGATTGGCCAGCATGACCGGCGCGCCCGCCTTCGGGTTGCCGAACATTAGGAGCCGCGTTCGACGCAGCTCGAGCCCCGCGAGCGCCGCGGCCTCGCGCTGGTCCACATCGGCGAACACTCTGGCGCCTGCGCGCTCGAGCACCGCCTTGAGGCGTGCGATCGTGGTGTCGAAATCGTGCGCGCTCGTGTATGTCAGAACGGATGAGGGATGCTGCCCGTGTTCGGTCATGGCGAGACTCCGGGGAACGAAACCGCGTGTCGGTTTTAACTCGGCTTGAGCTCGAACTGTAGCCCATAAGACGCACGCTCCGGGCCCAGCATGAACGCGGCCCGCCAGGGCCGCCCCGGGGCGCTCACAGCATCGGCGTCAGTTTCTGGACCTGCTGCGCGAAGTGCACCATGTCTTCGCCGTTCAAAGCCGTGCGGGTCGGCAGATCGACCGTGAGCGGGTCTTGCGGCACGTCGGCCACGTGGACCTCATAGTGCAGATGCGGACCGGTCGCCCAGCCCGTCCTGCCCACGTACCCGATCACCTGGCCCTGGCGGATTTCGCTGCCCACGCGCAACGCTTTCGCGAAGCGCGAGAGATGCGCGAAGGTCGTCGAAAAATCGCCGAAATTCTTGATCTGGATAACGCGGCCATAGCCGGTCTGCCAGCCCACGAACGTCACGGTGCCCTGCGCAGTCGCATGCACGGGCGTGCCCATGGGCGCAGCGAAATCGACGCCTTCGTGCGGCGCCCAACGGTGCGTGACAGGATCGAGCCGATCCGGCGAAAAGTCCGACGAGATGCGTGTGTACTCAACCGGGTAGCGCAGGAAGGTCGGCGACGCCGGCTGGCCGTCGGCGTTGTAATAGAACGCCTTGCCGTCCAGCTTGCGATAGAGGAACACATCGTGCGTGTCGTGGCCGCTGGCAATGCGCACAGCAACAGGCCGGTCGTCCTGCGCGGCGGAGTCGGCCGCCGCGCCCTGGGTCGCGGGGCCGGCGGCCGGCGCGGCTCCGGTGAATGTGTGCACGGCGTTCGCCGCGCCGTTGCGGAACACGAGGCGCATCTCGCTGCCCGGCTTCAGATCGTGCTCGACATCGAGTTGCCCCGAGAGCGCGTGGGCGAGCCGCGCGGCCACGGCAGCGCCGACGCCCAACTGGTCCGCCGTCGCCGCGAAGTTCTGCGTAACCTCGGCGGATGCGACACGGAAAGCGGGAACCGGCGGGCCGACAAACACCGGCGCGGCGGCGGGCGGGGCCAGGGTCGGGGCCGGTTCGCGCTCGGCCCGATCGGGGATTTCGTCCGACGCGTGCAGCGAAACCTCGGCGCCCGGCCGGGGCAGCTGATGCGACAGCCACGCCGTGCACGCGGTGCTGAGCGCAGCCACGAGCATCGCTTTGCCCGCGACTCCCTGCGGCGTCGTCGATACGAATTTGGACATCTACGGAAACAAACTGGGTACGGATGGCTGGCGGAAAGCCGCGCGCGATGCGCCGCTTTCGCAACGACACCGGCGCCATTGCAGCACCGATGGGCGAGTGGGCGAGCGTATGACAGATTTCTTAAACGAATCTTAAAAATAACAAATAGTATCAATTCCCCATTTTTAACGGATGGTTCGCAGTAATTCGATGGCAATTGCACGCTGTAGACGACTCGAACCCGGTTCATTGCATGGCGCGCGGTTCGACCCGGCCGGCCCTGCGTTCGGCGCGCCGGAAGCCCGGTCGAGGTAGGATGGGGGCCATGAACAAGCGCGCCCAACTTTCAGCGGACAACCGGCGAATCCGACCGTGGTGGATGATCGTGATGACGGTGGTGATCTGCTTTCTGTGTCAGAGCGCCTTCGCCGAGGCAGATGGCCGCGCCGCCAGCCTGCGCAGCAAATATCGGAGCCTGACGCAACAACTCGCACACAACCCGTTTCAGCGGCCCTTGTACCTCGAATCCAAGGAGTTGCCGTCAGCACTCAACGGCGAGATTTACGGCGTGGTCAATTATCCTTTCACGACGGTCGACGGCACGCTCAACGACCCGGCTCAAGGCCCCGCCAACTGGTGCGACGTATTGATCCTGCACCTGAACACCAAGTACTGCCACGCGTCGACCGGCGCCAACGGTACGGTTCTGGCCGTGAATATCGGCAAGAAAACCGCGGAATCGCTTTCCTCGTCCTACCGGGTGCAATTCGACTATCGCCCGGTAGTCAGCATGACAGATTATTTTCGCGTGGAACTCACCGCCGCCACGGGGCCATTTGGCACGAAAGATTACCGGATCGTGCTCGAGGCGATACCCGTGGACAATAGCCGTACCTTTATCCATCTGACCTACGCCTACGGTTATGGCACGGCGGGACGGATCGCGATGAAAGCCTATCTGGGGACGATCGCGAGCGACAAGGTTGGATTCTCCTCCACCAGCGATCCATCGACGAACGAGCCGCGATACATCGGGGGGATGCGCGGCCTGGTGGAGCGCAATACCATGCGCTATTACCTCGCCATCGAGGCTTATCTTGGCGCGCTCTCCAGCCCGTCCAACGCCCGGCTCGACAAACGGCTCGCTGACTGGTTCGATGCGACGGAGCAGTATCCGCGGCAATTGCACGAAGTCAGCCGCGCCGACTATATGCAAATGAAGCACGACGAATATCTGCGTCAGCAAACGGCCCAGTAGTCTGCCAGGTCGTCCGCCGGCGCGGCGGCGCCATGGGGACATCGCCGTTCACGCGGCCGGACACGATCGCGCCGCCGTCAGGAGCGTGTCGGCGGGTTATCAGGGCGTTCCGTACCGGTTTTCGTGCGCGCATCTGTACCGGTACTGTACCGATTGCCCCCGCTAAACTGGCTGCCAGTCAATTGCGGCGATCGCTGACAACGATCAGCGGTCGCCGCCCTGCCCCTGGAGCCATCGCACCATGCTGCCCGAAATGCTCAGCGCCTTGCCCGCCGGCATGCTCTTCGTGGTGGTCACGACCATCACGCCCGGCCCCAACAACACCATGCTGCTCGCCTCCGGCGTCAACTTCGGCTTCAAGCGCACGGTGCCGCACATTCTAGGCATCAGCGCGGGCGTCGTCGTACTGATGCTGTCAGTGGGATTCGGCCTCGGCGAAATCTTCCGTCACGTGCCCTGGCTTTACACGGCGCTCGAAGCCACTAGCGTCGCCTATCTGCTGTGGCTCGCATGGAAGATCGGCACCTCGGGCATGCTCAAGGAAAGGGGCGGCGAGCGCGGCCCCATGCGCTTTCACGAAGCCATCGCGTTCCAGTGGATCAACCCGAAGGCGTGGATGATGGTGCTCACTGCCGCCACCACGATCCGCCTCTCGGCGGACTTCGGCGTCAACACCGTCGTGATGGCCGCGCTGTTTTATGTAATCGGCCTGCCCTGCATTTGCGTGTGGGCCGCCTTCGGCACCGGCATGCGCCGCTTTCTCGGCGACCCGCGCCGCCTGCGCCTGTTCAATATCGCCATGGCGCTGGCGCTCGTCGCTTCGATGTATCCGCTGTTCGCGCACCTGCTGCAGCGCTGAGGCGGTCTGGCGCTGAACGCGGCTGCAGGAACTGCTCAACAGCGCCCCCGCGTGCATGTTCGTCTGGTTGCGCGTGCCCGGGCCGTATCGCTTCGACGATTTTGCCGCCACCGCTCAGGCGCGCGACGTGAGTACGATGCCCAACTGCTCGCGCGAACTCGGGTCGGCGAGCTTGATGCGCACGCCGTGCCAGGTGGTCGAGCGATCGACGGCAACCGCCGCGGTTGGCGCACGGCCTTGCAGATACTCGCGCGCACGCTGCGCGACCGGCCACCGGCGCTATTCGGGACGATCCAGGGTTGGGTGCTGCGTGGGGCGCATGGCGCTTTACGACGCGTGATGGTCCACCCGCTCGATGAAGCGCCACAGCGCGTCGTCGAGCGAATACGGCGCGTTGAAGCGGAACCAGGCGCTGGCCGCGTCATCGGCGCGGAAATAGGAGCCGGGCGCGAGCCAGATGCCGTCGGCCAGCGCCGCCGTGGCAATCGCGCCGGCGCGCGCGGCCTCCACCGGCAGGCGCACCCATATGAACAGCCCCGCGCGCGGCCGGCAGAACGATTCCAGCCCCAGCGCGTCGAGTCGATCCTCCAGCGTCGCATGCGCGACCTTCAGGCGCTCGTTCACGATCTCGACGTGATGCGCGTAACGCCCTTCGACCAGCACCTTGTCGACGATGCGCTCGATCGTCTCCGACGACGTGAGCCCCACCGCCATCTTCGCGCGCGCCAGCTCGCGCAGCACGTCGCGCTCGGCAACCACGTAGCCGCAGCGCAGTGAAGGCGTCACCGTTTTGGAAAAGCCTCCCACGTAGACCACGCGCCGCAACCCTTCCATTGCCGCCAGCAGCGGTGCGCCGGGCGGCGCGAGTTCGCGGCTCACGTCGTCTTCCACTACCCAGATGCGCTCGCGCTCGGCGATCTGCAGCAAGCGGAATGCATTCGCCATTGAGTAGGTCGCGCCGGTAGGATTTTGCAGCGTCGTGTTTACGAAAATCGCCTTGGGTCGATGCGCCGCCACCTGCTGCTCCAGCACCTCGAGATCGATCCCGGCCGGCGTGCGCGGCACGCCATGCACCGTGAGCCCTGCGAGCTTGAGAATCTGCAATAAATTGCAGTAGCCCGGATCCTCCACCAGTACCGCGTCGCCCGCACGCAGCAAAGTGCGCACGATCAGATCGAGCCCCTGGGTCGCGCCCTGCGTGAGCAGCACGTTGCCGACCTCCACCGGCAGCCCCTGGCGATCCAGTTGCGCGGCAATGCGCTCGCGCAGCGGCGCGAAGCCGTATGGGTGCCCATAGTCGCCCAGCCGCACCGCCGGCACGCGGCTCGTCGCGCGTAGCGCGTGATGCAGCCCCGTCTCGTTGATCCACTCGCTCGGCATCCAGCCGCAGCCCGCCTTGATCGGCACGGAATGATCGGCGAACACATCCGAGAGCAGCCAGTTGGCCGTGAGCGTGGGCGGCTGCCAGACCGCCGCGCTCGGGCGCGGTGCGGTCTCGCGCGGCGCCACGCGGTAGCCCGAGCCGCGCCGCGCCACCACGAGCCCCATCGAGACGAGCCGGTTGTACGCCTCGGTCACCGTATAGGTGGAAAGCGCATGTGACTGCGCCAGTTGCCGCACCGAAGGCAGCAGCGCGCCCGAGCGCAGTGCATTCGCTTCGATGGCGTGAGCAAAACCGTGCACGACCTGCTCGACGAGCGTGGGAGCGGCGCGGCCGCGTTGCAGTTCAAGTTCGATCATCGGGAAAGGGGGTGGCGCACGCCGACCAATACAGTTGCGGCAAATTGTCCAGCACGGTTATCAGCGCAGTATAGAGACTGTATATGCCGTCGTCCAAATCCGGAGGCTAGAGTTGGTGAAATCACAACCGCAACCCTGTTGCATGGAACCGGAGCATGCGCACACGCGCCAACGCCGGTCGACACTGGAGGAAACAATGACTTCGCGCCCCGTCATCGACGACCTGTCGTCGTTCTGGATGCCGTTCACCGCCAACCGCCAGTACAAGGCCGCGCCGCGCCTGCTCGAATCAGCCAAGGGCATGTACTACCGCACGAGCGACGGCCGCGAGGTGCTCGACGGCAGCGCGGGCCTGTGGTGCGTGAACGCCGGCCATGCGCGCGACGAAATCGTCGCTGCCATTACGCAGCAAGCCAGCACGCTCGACTACGCGCCCACCTTCCAGATGGGCCACCCGCTTGCCTTCGAAGCCGCGCGCCGGATCGCCGACATCATGCCTGCCGGGCTCGACCGCATCTTCTTCACGAACTCGGGCTCGGAGTCCGTCGACACGGCGCTCAAGATCGCACTCGCCTACCATCGCTCGCGCGGCGAAGGCCAGCGCACCAAGCTCATCGGCCGGGAACGCGGCTATCACGGCGTGGGCTTCGGCGGCATTTCGGTGGGCGGCATCGGCGGCAACCGCAAGACCTGGTCGGGCCAGTTGCTCCCCGCTGTCGATCATCTGCCGCACACCCACGACCTCGAACACAACGCGTTCTCGAAGGGCCAGCCGGCATGGGGTGCCCATCTCGCCGACGACCTCGAACGCATCGTGGCGCTGCACGACGCCTCGACCATCGCGGCCGTCATCGTGGAGCCGGTGGCGGGTTCAACCGGCGTGCTGATTCCTCCGCAAGGTTATTTGCAACGCCTGCGCGACATCTGCACCAAGCACGGCATCCTGCTGATTTTCGACGAGGTCATCACGGGCTTCGGCCGCCTCGGCAAGGCCACGGCGAGCGAATATTTCGGCGTGACGCCCGACATCATCACGATGGCCAAGGCGATCAACAACGCAGCCGTGCCGATGGGCGGCGTCGCCGTGAGCCGCACGATCCACGACACGGTGGTGAACAGCGGCGCGCCTGGCGCAATCGAACTGTTCCACGGCTACACCTATTCGGCGCACCCGCTCGCCGCCGCATCCCTGATCGCAACGCAGGACCTGTATCGCCGCGAGGGGCTCTTCGAGCGCGCGCACAGCCTCGCGCCGAAGTTCGAAGCGGCAGCCCACGCGCTGCGCGATGCGAAGCATGTGAAGGACATCCGCAATCTCGGCCTCGTCGCGGGCATCGAACTCTATTCGCGCGACGGCGCACCGGGCGCGCGCGCCTATGAAGTGTTCGTGAAGTGCTTCGAGGCGGGCGTGCTGATCCGCTACACGGGCGACATTCTCGCGTTCTCGCCGCCGCTCATCGTCACCGAAGAAGAGATCGAGCGTCTCTTCGGCACGGTGCGCGAAGTACTGGCGAAGGTCCAGTAACGAAAGGCAACTCGCGCGCGCAAACCATGCGTGCAGCCAGACGGCCCGCGGCATGACGCTCGCGGGCCGTTTTTTCGCCTGACCTTTCAGTTTGCTTTTTTTACGCGCACGCGCACGGCGTGCGGCATCGGCGTATCGTTTGTATATCGACACTGCGATGCCGCTCGCGGGCGGCGGCCGGAGGAAGGGCAATGAAGACACCGATCCGTATGGGCGCGCATATCGAAGGCGTCCACTGGGTGGCGGAATATCTCGCATCGACGCATGAAATCCGTGTGTTCCGCGATGGCCGCGAAATCGACACGTTCTCCGCGCCGGCCGCACTGCTGGGCGAAGAGGACGATGCGGGATCGGCCAGCGATGAAGCGAGCCGTGCCGAAGACGCTGCCGTGCTCGCAATCCTGCGGCGCTATGTGGCCGAACTCAATGCCGAAGAGTGAGGAGATGAGTGTGGCGCGCATGCTGCGCGCCACGTGATGCGGAATCAGCCCGCGCCGCCGGAGGGCGCTCCTCCGGAGGGCGCGCCGTCTTCCTCGCGGAAGATGCGATCGGCGAGATGGAACGCCGAATTGGCGGCAGGCACGCCACAGTATATGGCCGTCTGCAGCAAGACCTCCTTGATCTCATCGCGCGTCACGCCATTGTTCTTCGCGGCGCGCAGATGAAGCGCCAACTCCTCGCTGCGATTGAGCGCCACCATCATGGCGATCGTAAGCAGGCTGCGCGTGTGGCGCGGCAAGCCCTCGCGCGTCCAGATCTCGCCCCACGCATAGCGCGTGATGAGCTTCTGGAACTCCTCGGTCACCTCATTGCGGTTGGCGATGGAACGGTCGACGTGCGCGTCGCCCAGAACCGCGCGACGCACCTTTATCCCCGCTTCGTAGCGCTCGTCTTCGTTCATTTCGACTCCAGCAGGAAGCCCAGCACGGTCTGGTTGAACTCGTCCGCCAGTTCGACGTTCGAAATGTGCGACGCGTTCAGTTCGACGTAACACGCGCCCGGCACCGATTCCGCGAGTTCGCGGCCTTGCGCGGGCGTGGCGGCCACGTCGTGGGTGCCCGAGATCACGAGCGTCGGCGCCTTGATCGACGCCGCCTCGCCACGCAGATCGGCGGCATTGATCGCTTCGCAGTTCGAAGCATAGCCATCCGCGTCGGTATGCACGAACACGTCGCGAGCCTGGTCGATCACGAGCGGATTGCGCGCCATGAATTCGGCCGTGTACCAGCGCGGCAACACAGCATCGGCGAGCGCGCGCATGCCTTCGTTGCGTGCCTTCGCCGCGCGCGGCAGCCACACTTCGGGCGTGCCGATCTTCGCCGCGGTGTTGCACAGCGCGAGGCGGTCAATGCGATTGCCAAAGCGCGCGCCGAGACCCACGCCCGTGAGGCCGCCCATCGAAACGCCAGCGAAATGCGCGCGTTCGATACCGAGGTGATCGAGCAGGCCGATCACGTCGCCGGTCAGTTGCTCGATGGTGTACGGGCCCGCCGGCGCCGCCGAATGGCCGTGGCCACGCGTGTCGTAGCGCAGCACGCGGAAATGCTTCGAAAATGCAGCAAGCTGGGGCGTCCACATCGACACGTCGCTGCCAAGCGAATTCGACAGAACGAGCCACGGCGCAGTGGCGTTCCACGCACCGTCGATGCGGTAAAACAACTGGGTGTCGTTGACGGCTGCATGAGGCATGCGGTTACTCCTGATGAATCTGCGATGGTGAATGGGAAGCGCGCTGCACATACGACGCGAGCACCGCATCGACAAAGGCATGCGCCTGCCCCACATAATTGGCGGGATCGAGCAGCGCTCTCAGGCGCGCTTGGTCCAGATGTTGGGTAACGGCGGGGTCGGCCGCGAGTACGTCGTAAAGCGTACGCCCGGTTTGCACCGCCGCTTTCGATGCGTGCTCAACGAGATGATGCGCATCGAGCCGGCCGATGTGATCGCCGAGCGCGAGCATCACCGCCTCGCCTAGAATCAGGCCGTGCGTGACGCTCAGGTTGGCGGCGAGACGCTCGGGCCGCACTTCCAGGCCGCCGGCGATCTGCTCGATCTGCGCGAGCGCACCGCCCGCGAGACGCGCAAGATCCGGCAGCGCATCCCACTCGGCCTGCCAGCCGCCGAGCGCGCGTTCGTGCTCCTGAACCATGCCCGAAAAAACCGTGGCGATAAGACCCGGCGCGCGCGCGGCAGCCGTCAGGACTGCTGCACAACCCACCGGATTGCGCTTGTGCGGCATGGTCGAGGAAACGCCCTTGCCCGCCGTCGCGGGCTCGCCCAGTTCGCCGACCTCGGTTTGCATCTGCAGCGAGATGTCGCGCGCGATTTTTCCGAGCGTGCCGATCAGCATGCCGAAGAAAGAAGCGGCCTCGGCAATGCGGTCGCGTTGCGTATGCCAGGGCAGCGCGGGCGCGGCAAGCCCGAGCTCCCTCGCGAGCTCCGCGCTCACCTGAGGCGCCGCTTCGCGCAGGCTCGCGAGCGTGCCCGCCGCGCCGCCGAATTGCAGCACGAGCGCGCGTTCGCGCAACGCCGCCAGACGTTCGCGGTGACGCAGCATCGCATCGAGCCATTGCGCGAACTTCAGGCCGAGCGTGATCGGCAGCGCTTGCTGAAGCCAGGTGCGTCCCACTGCGGGCGTCGCGCGATGCACGCGCGCCAGATCGGCGAGCTTCGCGCAGGTCGCGTCGATGCCGGTTTCGATCAGCTCGAGTGCATCGCGCAATTGCAGCACGGTCGCCGTATCGATGATGTCCTGGCTCGTCGCGCCCCAATGCACGTATTTCGCAGCTTCCGGGTCGGCGGCCTTCACGCGCGCAGTCAGTTGCTTGACGAGCGGAATCGCCAGATTGCCGCCCAAGGCGGCGTCGCGCGCCAGCGCATCGGCATCGAGCTGCTTCGCCTCGCACGCCGCGACAATTGCCGCAATGGCAGTGCGCGGAATCACGCCGTGCGTGGCCGACGCCCGCGCCAGCGCCGCCTCCACGTCGAGCATGCGCTGCAGCGTGGCTGCGGGAGACCACACGGCGTTCATCGGCTCGGTGCCGCAGATCAGGCTCGTCAAGCGTTCAATCATGGATCGGTATGAATCGATTAGGAATGCGCGCAAACACAGATGGCGCGACGCCTGGCCACTATGCAGCCGGACATCGCGCCACGCGGGGCTTCATGCAATAAACTGCATTGCAGCAGTTTAAGCCGCGCGGCGATTCTGCGTCGCGTCGATCAACGGCACCCCGGCGAGCTTTTGCAGTGCATCGAAGTCGATATCCGAATAGATCTCGCGCACCGCGAGGCCTTCGGGCGTCACATCGAACGCGGCGAGATCCGTATAGATGCGGCCCACGCAGCCCACGCCCGTCACCGGGTACGAGCATTCGCTCACGAGCTTGCTTTCACCCTGCTTCGTGAGCAACTCCATCATGACGAACACTTGCTTCGCGCCGAGCGCGAGGTCCATCGCGCCGCCCACGGCCGGAATGGCATCGGGCGCGCCGGTGTGCCAGTTCGCGAGATCGCCCTTCACCGACACCTGGAACGCACCGAGCACGCAGTAGTCGAGATGGCCGCCGCGCATCATCGCGAACGAATCCGCGTGATGGAAAAATGCGCCGCCCGTAAGCAGCGTGACGTGCTGCTTGCCGGCGTTGATGAGTTCGTCGTCTTCCTGGCCGGGCGCAGGCGCGGGGCCCATGCCGAGCAGACCGTTTTCGCTGTGCAGGAAAATTTCCTTGCTCGGGTCGAGGTGGTTGGCCACCAGCGTCGGCACGCCAATGCCGAGATTCACATAAGCGCCCTCAGGAATGTCCTGAGCCACGCGTTGAGCCATTTCGTCGCGATTCAACCGTTTCATTTCTTGACTCCTCACTCAGGCGGCCTGGCCGGCTTGCAGCGATTGATGCGCCGCCTGCGGCACTGCCACGACGCGCTGCACGAAAATGCCGGGCGTCACGATGTTTTCCGGATCGAGCGCGCCGAGTTCGACGACCTCCGAAACCTGCGCAATAGCGACCTTGGCCGCACTCGCCATGATCGGGCCGAAATTGCGCGCGGTCTTGCGATAGACCAGGTTGCCCCAGCGATCGCCCTTATAAGCCTTGATGAGCGCGAAGTCGGCATGCAGCGGCGACTCCAGCACGTAATGACGGCCGTCGATGAGGCGCGTTTCCTTGCCGTCGGCCAGTTTCGTGCCATAGCCCGTGGGCGTGAAGAAACCGCCGATGCCGGCGCCCGCCGCGCGGATGCGCTCGGCCAGATTGCCCTGCGGCACGAGTTCAAGTTCGATTTCGCCGGCGCGATAAAGCGCGTCGAACACATACGAGTCGGTCTGGCGCGGGAACGAGCAAATGATCTTGCGCACCCGTTTGGCCTTGAGCAGCGCGGCAAGGCCGGTATCGCCATTGCCCGCGTTGTTGTTCACGATCGTGAGCTCGCGCGCACCTTGCGCGATCAGCGCGTCGATCAGTTCCGCGGGCATGCCGGCCGTGCCGAAGCCGCCGATCATCACCGTGGCGCCGTCGTGCACGTCGGCGACGGCGGCTTGAAGCGAATCGAAAATCTTGTTGATCATGCCTGTTCCTGAAAGCGATGCGCACCGCGGAGAGTCCACGCCACTGAATCGCGAAAAAGTTCTATATACGAACACTGATTCGTTTAGCGAACGTTCAGCGCATTATCGGAGCCTAAATGTGGACTTGTCAAGGCGGGAGTTCCTGATGCGGCAGTCGAGTGCATGTCGGGACGCACGAGTATCGCGCAATCAAATTCATGCACTTATGTTTATTCGATTTCGATATAGTGCATCTGACTGCCTACGCGCGCCCGCCCCATGCAAGAGCTCGACCTAAATCTAATCCCCTACCTCGTGGCGATGGACGAAACCCGCAACGTGAGCCGCGCCGCCGAGCGGCTGGGCGTTAGCCAGCCGCGCGTGAGCACGGCGCTCGGCAAGCTGCGGGAATATTTCGGCGACCCGCTGTTCGTGCGCACCTCGCACGGCATGGAGCCCACGCCGCGCGCGCTCGGCCTCATCCCCGCCGCGCGCGACGCCCTCATCCGGATCGAGAAAGGCATGCTCGAGGCCCACGACTTCGACCCGGCCACCAGCACACATACGTTTTCGATCGCGCTCTCGGACGTGGGCGAGATCGTGTTCCTGCCGCGCCTGTTGCAAATGTTTGCCGAACGGGCGCCCAACGCGAATCTGCGTTCAGTTTCGCTACCGCACAACCAGGTGGAGCGCGGCCTCGAGTCGGGCGACATCGATTTGGCCGTCGGCTACTTCCCCGACCTCGGCGGCAACAACTTTTTCCAGCAGCGCCTTTTTACGCATCGGTTCATCTGCCTGATGCGCAGCAGCCATCCGCTCGCCGGCAAGCCCCTGACCCTCGAGCAGTTTCTTGCACTCGGCCACGCCGTCGTGCGCGCCGAGGGCCGCAGCCAGGAAGTGCTCGAACGCTTCCTGGAGAAGAAGCGCCTGCACCGGCGCGCCGTGCTCGAAACCCCTCACTTCATGAGCCTGCCGTTCATTCTCACGCGCACCGACCTGATCGCCACCGTGCCGCATGCAATCGGCTTCGCCTATGTCTCGGAGCACGCCTCGATCGCGCTGGTGGAGCCGCCGCTGCCCTTGCCCCGCTTCGACCTCAGGCAGCACTGGCACCGCAAGTATCACAATGCACCGCGCGGAGAATGGCTTCGCGGCGTGGTGGCCGAACTGTTCAATGACGCGATGGACGAATGGCCCAAATGAAACGCGCACCCGTACACGACGGCGCAAGCCATTGCAATATGCGCCATCATGCACGGATGCGCGCGAATCATGAAACAATGGTCGCCGGTGGTGCGCGTCGCCGCGGCGTGGCCCACATGACAGGAGCCAATGCATGAGCGACGCAAAGAACGCAGAAAAAAACACTCGAAAAAAAACGAAGACCGGCGCGGGCCGGCCATCGCGCGAGCAGGCGGAAGAAGCCGTGCGCGTGCTGCTGCGCTGGGCCGGCGACGACCCCGCACGCGAAGGCCTGATCGATACGCCGGCGCGCGTCGTGCGCGCCTATGAGGAATTCTTCGCGGGCTACAACCACGACCCGCGCGAGATCCTGTCGCGCACCTTCTCGGAAGTGGACGGCTACGACGAAATGATCGTGCTGAAGGACATTCGCTTCGAGAGCTACTGTGAACACCACATGGTGCCGATCATCGGCCGCGCGCACGTGGCGTATCTGCCCGAGCATCGCGTAGTGGGCATTTCGAAGCTTGCGCGGCTCGTCGACGCATTCGCCAAGCGCCTGCAGATTCAGGAAAAGATGACCGCGCAGATTGCCGACACGCTCAATGAGGTACTCCAGCCCAAAGGCGTGGGCGTGATTCTCGAAGCGGCACACCAATGCATGTCGACGCGCGGCGTGCACAAGGCGGGCGTGACGATGGTGACGTCGCGCATGCTCGGCACGTTCCGCAGCGACCCGTCCACGCGCCGGGAATTCCTGGCCATCGTCGGCAATCCGGGCGTAATGAGCGTGCCCAATACCTGAGGCCCTAGACACACGCCCGGGCCGGCTCCGCCAGACGTTCAGTGGCGCTTCAGCGGCACTCAGGACGCGCCGCTGTCACTGGCGATTTCGCGGATCTTGCCTTGGCGCACGCTGCTGCCCGGTGGCACGCTGTGCGTGAGCCACACATTGCCGCCGATCACCGAGCCCCGCCCGATCGTCACCCGGCCCAGAATGGTCGCGCCGGCGTAGATCACCACGTCGTCCTCGACGATCGGATGGCGCGCATTGCCCTTCACGAGCGTGCCATCGACATCGGCAGCGAAGCTCTTCGCACCCAGCGTCACCGCCTGGTACACACGCACGCGCTCGCCGATGATCGCCGTCTCGCCGATCACGACGCCCGTGCCGTGGTCGATGAAGAAGCTCGGACCGATCTGCGCGCCCGGGTGAATGTCGATGCCTGTTGCCGAGTGCGCGATTTCGTTGATGAAACGCGCGAGCAGCGGCACACCGAGCCGGTGCAATGCATGCGCAAGCCGATGATGCGTCATGGCCCAGACACCGGGATAGCAGAGCAGGATTTCGGTGATGTGCTGCGCAGCCGGGTCGCCCGTGAACGCGGCCTGAATGTCGCTCACGAGCAGCGCGCGAATGCCGGGGAGCTGGTGACCGAATTCGCGGGCAATGTCGAAGGCGCGCTTGCGCAGCACCTCGTCGCCGGCTCCGGCGTTTTCGGGCAAAAAGCGCAGCGCGCGGCGAATCTGCTCGGCAAGCAGGCGCAGCGTGCTTTCGAGCGTATGACCGACGTAATAGTCGACGCTTTCGTCCGTCAAATCGGGCGCACCATAGTGCGTGGGGAACAGCGCGGCACGCAGGCCGGCGACAATGTTGATCACGCCGTCACGCGACGGCAGTTCGCGAATGCCGAGCGGGTGGCGGGTGCGGTGAAGCTCTTCGCGCGAAGCGCGCAGATCGGTGACGATCTGTTCGAGGCCCCAGTCGGGGTAAGCGGCATTGGACATGATGAAGCTGCGGGACGGCGCCGCCAGTAAGTGTATCGACCCCAGAGATTACCGCTTTTCGCGATAGTCCGCCGGGCGTCCCGAGCGCCGCCTCAGAGAGTGACGCTGCTAGCGTCGATCCAACGCACCGCCCAGTCGCGCGCATGGGCAATGGCGGCGGCTTCGTCGGAGAAGCGCAAGTCGGCTGGAAAGAAACGATTGGCAACGAGTTCGCCGTCGCTCGAGCGCGAGATCACCACATAGGGCTGATATGTGCCGTCGCCGGCACGCGCCGGCGCGCAATTGAGCAAATAACCGCGATGCGTGAATGCAGCGTCGAAGTGCATGTGTCTCATCCGCCCCTGACTGCTTTGTCCGTTTTTGTGAGCGCGTACAGGATCGTGCGGCAAAGCCACAGCCCGGCTATCGCTTAAGCCGTTAATTCTTATGCGCGCCAACTCGTTGAAAGAGGATCATACTCCCAGTAAATACGCCGATCCAACGAAAAAAATCCTGGATCGCTGGAGGCGTTCTCCTGGCGCACAGACTTGCATTTCCGCCGGATTCCCGGTTCGCTTCCGGTATTTTTGGAACACTTCGTGATGCAGTTTGATGCATCTGTTTGGTGCATCCGGTTCTTCATTGGCTTTCCTACGGAGGACAACCATGAACGGCTCCGACCGCAGCAATCACCCCGACGAAGCCACTACCAGCAACGCGTCGCTCGACAACAGCGTGCCGGAAGCGCCCGACGGTTTCGCGGGCTTCGATAGCCGCAGCCTCGCGCATCGCATGCCGTTTGCGCTCCAAACAGGCTTCGAGGCCGTCGACATGGGCATGGCCGAGCCGCCGGCGTACGACCTCGACGGACAGTTCGACGACCCGCGCGAGCTGGGCCAGCGCCGCAGCCCGGGACGCATTCACTTCGCCATCAACCATATGCGCCCGACGCGCGTGGTCGAACTGCATCGCAAACCCTGAGCTGCGCAAACATGCACTGAAACGCCTGGCGGACGCGTCTCGCCAGGCGAGCCGCAACGTGCCCGTGAACTTGTCAGGTCATTCGATCTGCATATCCCAGGTGCAGTGCGTCGCTACAACACCGGTTCAATATTGCAGGCACAAAAATTCGCTCATGCGCATTAACAATCTTTCAAGTTCACGCGACGCATATTGCCCAGCGTTATTGCTCATTTAGATCAAGTCATCTATCGGATAAACAATAAACCGCAAAAACCTATTCTGCGCGCCTACCGCCGGAATTTTATGGCGAAAAAACAGCAGTTTTTGTTCTGTATTTGCAGAATAAGCACGCGGACGCGCGCGATGCGCGAGCGGAAACTCAAGGCGGAAGACCTTTGCTGCGGGGAGAAAAAGACGAGCCCTGCGGAATTTAGTGATAAATTGTTACATCAGAAGAAGCAAGGCGACAGCCTGCCCAGGCGCCGCTTGCGGTCTGGCCCACCGCCGATGGAGAGTGTTGACGTGCCTCTACATTACATTGAGCAGATGTCATCCGTGCTCGACGCGCCCGAAGATGCGGCGTGGTTCGAGGCGGTGTCTCGGCTCGCCGCCTCATGGGGTTTCGGCCAGGTCATGCTGGCCATCCTGCCGCGTCCGGGCATGCGGCTCGAGGACGCGTTCATCCGGACCAATTACTCCGCCGTCTGGCGGCAAGCCTATAACGACCACGGCATGGCATATTTCGACCCGGTGGTCGCGCATTGCACGACGCGCTCGGCGCCGCTTATCTGGTCACCTGAACTCTTCGCCACCGAACAGCAGCAATCGATGTATGAAGAGGCGCGCTCGCACGGGCTACGTGCCGGCATTACATTGCCGATCCATGGCCCGCGTCAGGAGTCGGGCATGCTGTGCTTCGTCAACGACGCCAATCCTTCTGACTCGTTCTGGCAGGACGTGGACCGTGCGCTGCCGAATCTCGTGTTGCTTCGGGATCTCGTGCTCGACACGAGCCAGCGGCACCTGAACGATCACGCCCAGTCGCTGATTCCCAAGCTTACGCCGCGCGAAAAGGAATGCCTCAAGTGGACTGCGCTGGGCAAGTCCACTTGGGAGATTTCTCACATCCTGAATTGCTCCGAAGCCGTGGTGAACTTCCACATGAAGAACATTCGCGGGAAGTTCGGCGTAAATTCACGGCGGGCGGCAGCCGTGATTGCAACCCAGATGGGCCTTATTGACCCGGGCTGAGCATGGGCGTATCGGTGCGTCGAAGCACACGTTCCGCACGGCCCAGATCGCCATCCGAAATCGTTTTGTTGAAGTACAGACCCAGCAGGATCGATACCGGCGGCGGAATCTCCGCGCCCGACTCAAACCGGCTGCCGCGTGACTGCGTCACGCCGAACCGCGCCCAGAAGCGGCGCTGGCTCTCTTTCTTCTTCTTCCGATACGCGATGATCAGGACACGGTCGATTACCGACGACAGGTCCCCTCCAGTGTGAGAGGAGTTCGCGCCCGCCTGCCATTGATGATTGTCCAGAAGTTCCATTTTGACTCTCGCTGTGTCAGAGATATGCCTGATGAGTGACTGCCGCCCAGCCATTCTCCAGAACTGACCCTCCCCGCGCACCTACCTATCTTGATAGGTGTTTTTTTATATTCATAACGCATAGCTTCGATCCATACCGCTACCCCCACACGCAAACGGGAGAGTTGTCATGCAAGCTGCGATTCGGATCGGACTACGCCAAGAATTCGACAACAAAGATATCAACGAGATGTACCGGCTGCGCGCGCGCGTATTTCGCGACCGCATGGGCTGGGATATTCCCACCATCGCGGGAATGGAAATCGACGGATACGACGCGCTCGGGCCCCACTATATGTTGATCCAGGACAATGACGGCAAGGTGCGCGGCTGCTGGCGCCTGATGCCGACCGAAGGGCCAAACATGCTGCGCGACACGTTCCCGCAGCTGCTGCACGGCCAGGCGGCGCCGGCGGGCCGGCATATCTGGGAGCTCAGCCGGTTTGCCATCGAGTCGGGCAATGACCACGCGTTTGGCTTTGCCGACGTCACCATGCATGCGATCCATTCGCTGGTCTCGTTTGCCGACCGCATGGGCATTTCGCGCTATGTGACCGTCACCACCACGCCGATCGAGCGGCTCCTGCGCCGCACCGGCATCGAGGTCGCGCGGCTCGGCGCGCCCGTGCGCATTGGCGTCGAAAACGCTGTCGCGCTGGAAATCGCCGTGGGCGCGCAGACCCGCAATGCCCTTTTCGGGCCGATGGCCGCCGCAGCCTGAGATCCGCCACGGCTTACGGCATCGAGTCAGACGATTTTTTATTTTGTCTGACGAATCACGCGAAGGGTGGCCAAAAGCCGCTGCAGTGGGCGAGCCGCCCAAGCAAATGTCAGGTCCAGTCCGGCGACGCTGTCACTCGCTCACCCGAAACGATGCCGGTGCAGCGGCTACCGCGGCGACGCGGCTAAAGCGAATATGCGCGATGCGGCGCACGCACAGCGCCGCCACCAGCGCCGCGAAACCGGTCAGGCCGATGCCCAGATGAATGGCGTCAACCAGCACGTGCCGCACAGCTTCGATGAGCGCGGCACCGTCAGGGCCAGCGTCCTTCATGTGGGTCGTCAGCGCGCGGTGAAGCGCCGGGTCGATCAGCACACGCGGATCCGCGAGTTGCGGCTGCCAGCGCGCGGCGCCGGGCGCCCCCAGTACCGCGAGCGCGTCGCCGACGCCCGACGCATAGCGATGGTTCACGATCGTCGCCACGATGCTCGTGCCGAGCATGCCGCCCACCATGCGCGTGGATTGCAGCAACGCCGTCGTGATGCCGAAGCACTCGCGCCCGGCAATCTTCTGCGCGAACACATTGAGATTGTTGAGGATGAAACCGAGCCCGATGCCCACCGCCGCCATCGAAAGCTCCAGCCACGGATGCGGCGTCGCGCGCGTAGCGAATGCGAGCCCCGACGAAGCACACACGAGCAGCCCAAAACCGACGCTCAAAATCGGCTTCTTCAGATGGATCACGATGCGCGTGTTGACGAGACTGCCGAGCGCAATGCACGCCGCGATCGGCGTCGCCAGCAGGCCGGCCTCCTGAGGCGAAAGACCGAACCCGCCGTGCAGCAGCAACGGTGCGAAAAAGATCAGCGAGAACATCACGAAGCCCGAGAGCGTCGAGAGAGTAAACAGCGTGACCAGTTGCGGATCGCGGAAGAGATCGAGCGGAATGATCGGATGCGTCGCGCGCCGCTCGCAAACCAGCAGGGCCACGGCCCCAACCGCCACGACAGCGATCAGCGCGAGGTGGGTGGGTGTGGGGCCGTCTTTCGGCACGGCCTCGATGACGGCCTGGAACGCGACCAGCACAAGCGCGACCAGCGCCGCACCAGCCCAATCGATGCGGACTTCGCCGGTCCGCGCATGGCGGCACGCGGGCAGATGCGCCCAAATGAAATAAAGTGCCAGTACACCGACCGGCAGATTCACCATGAAGGTCGAGCGCCACCCGAAATGCTCGGAGAGCCAGCCGCCCAACGAAGGCCCCGCTGCCGTGCCGATGCCGTAAGCCGCCGCCATGACCACCTGCCAGCGCACCCGCGCACGCGGGTCGGGAAAGAGATCAGGAATCGAGGCGAACGCGGTGCCTACCATCATCCCCCCGCCCACCCCTTGCAACGCGCGCGCCGCTGCCAGAAATCGCATGTCGGTGGCGAGCCCGCACAGCGCCGAGGCGACGGAAAACACGATCGCGGCGGCAATCACGAAACGCTTGCGCCGGAAGTAGTCGCCCAGACGCCCGAACACCGGCACGGTCACGACCGACGCCAGCAAATAGGCGCTCGCGATCCACGCGTAATACTCGAAGCCGTGCAATTCGGCGATGATCGACGGCAATGCTGTACTGACAACGGTTTGATCGAGCGCGACCAGCATGTTCACGAGGCCGATGCCGAGCATGGCCAATAGCGCGTCGCGAAACGGAAAAGGGGTGTGTGTGGAAGTCACTGATTGGAATGCTGCGGCGCGCCGGTGCGAAAGAGAGGCAAAGATAACGGGCTGGCAGGACATGCGCAACCGGGCAGATGGCAGAGCACCGTCCTACCTACTGACAGCGCCGAAGCGACCCAAGACGGACAACCCGCCACACTCCGACGCGTTTTTTTTGATATTCCTTCTGGCACATTCCATTTTTCATACTGCGGCACTGCAATTTTCTGAGCAATCATTTAAGCTTTTTAGAGTTAACGAGACACAGCACAAGATCACGGGCGGGCATGCCCCGAATCCGTGCAGTCCCACTCTAGCGGAGGCTCCATGTATCAACGCATTCTGGTAGCGGTCGACGGCAGCGAAACGTCGCGCCGCGCATTCGACGCCGCGCTCGAACTGGCGAAGGCTATGGGGTCGACGCTGCAACCGTTCTACGTGATCGAAAACACGCCGATGTATTTCGATGCGCCGGGCTACGATCCGTCCATCCTGCGCAATCAAATGATCGCTCAGGGCAAGGAACTCGCGGACCACATGAACAAGGTGCTGCGCGAGCGCGACGTGCAGGGCGAGATGCTGACCGGCGAGGCATCCTCGCTCGACGACGTGCCCACGCTCGTGCTCAACGCGGCGAAGGCGAACGGCGCCGACCTGATCGTGATGGGCACGCATGGGCGGCGCGGTTTTCAGCGGCTGATTCTCGGCAGCGTGGCCGAGCGCTGCGTGCGCCAATCGACCCTGCCGGTCCTGTTGATTCCTTCGGCCGCAGGTGTATCCGCGACGGATACCGAATAGCCACTGGATAGCCATCCGGATAGGAAGCGCCGAATGGCCACAAATTAAAAGATAACGCTCGAATTCCCACCTTTTTGAATCCGCTTGAGCCCGATCACTTGCCGCGAAACCGGCTTCTGACAAGGCGCAAGCGGATCTATCTCATATGCGCGGCGTTTTGCCGCCATTTTAAGATTTAAGCGCGGTGTGACAATGCTCCAAAAATCGATTACAGGAGCAAGCCAATGCTGACCCCTACCGTCGTATCGCACACCACTGTGCGCCGTGCCAGCCGTAATTCCCCAACGAGCCCGCGCACTTCCGCGCGTTGCTCGAGCTGTGCCATGCGTCATCTGTGTATGCCTCAAGGGCTAGCCGCCGATGATCTGCCGAAGCTCGAAGCGCTCATCTGCAATGCGCGCAGTGTACGGCGCGGCGAAGCGCTCTATCGCGCCGGCGACCCGTTCGACACACTCTATGCGGTTCGCTCCGGATCGCTGAAAACCGTCATGGCACACCGCGACGGCCGCGAGCAGGTCACGGGCCTGCGCCTGGCCGGCGACCCGCTAGGCATCGACGGCATCAGCACCGATTTCCACACTTGCAGTGCCGTGGCGCTCGAAGACAGTTCGGTGTGCATCATCCCCTATTCGGCGCTCAAGCACCTGTGCCGCGAAACCGGCGCCATGCAGGACCGCCTGCACCGGCTCATGAGCGAGCAACTCATTCGTGAATCGTCGCAGATGATGGTGCTGGGCTCGCTTTCCGCCGACGAACGCGTGGCAGCCTTCCTGCTCGACGTCTCAGAGCGCAACGGCCAGCGCGGCTACTCGCACGCGGAATTCAACCTGCGCATGACGCGGGAAGACATGGGCAGCTATCTCGGCATGACGCTCGAAACGGTCAGCCGAACCCTGTCAAGATTTCAAAAGCGCGGCCTGATCGACACGCAGGGCAAGCTCATCCGCATCATCGACATCGAAGGCCTGCGCCATCTGTAAACGAAGGTCCCTCAAGCGCGCCGCCCCGGTTGGCGGCGTGCGGCCGTTTACGTCTCCAGAATCTCCCATTTACGCGCCCCGCCCGGGCGCGTGTAACAGCGTTGGCACGGCTCCTGCGCAGCGGTAAAGTTCGTTCACCGCCCCAGTCAGGAGACTCGCCGCAATGCAGCTCCCGTCCCCGCCCACACTCGCCGCACGGCTCGCCCAAGCGCGCGCCGCCAGCGACGCGCTCTTTGCCGTCGTCAAGCCCGAATTCCTCTACGAACGCCCGATCCGCGAGCGCCACCGCATCGTGTTTTACATCGGCCATCTCGAGGCGTTCGACCGTAATCTGTTCGACAAACGCCTGTTCGACCTGCCGTCCGCCGATCCGCGCCTGGACCAGTTATTCGCGTTCGGCATCGACCCCGTCGACGGCGCGCTGCCCACCGACACCCCCGCCGATTGGCCCAGCCTTGCCGAAGTGCGCGACTATGCTCGCGACGCTCGCGCGCGCATCGATGCGCAGCTCGCCACGCTCGACTTGCCGCCCGCTGTGTCCCAGCACGATATCGGCGCTCAATTGCTGAATGTGGCCATCGAGCATCGCCTGATGCACGTCGAAACCCTCTCCTACATGCTTCACCAATTGCCGTTCGCGCAGAAGGTCGCCCCCGCCTCGGCACGCGAAATCGCCGATCACCTCTACGTTGCGACGCCGTCGATGGTGCGCGTGCCGGCGGGCCGCATCGAGCTCGGCATGACGCATGAGCGCGGTGTCTTCGGCTGGGACAACGAGTTCGGCGAGGAGCAGGTGGAGGTGGCTGCGTTCGAGATCGATCGCTACATGGTAACCCACGGCGCGTGGCTCGAATTCATCGCCGATGGCGGCTATCGGCACAAGGCGTTGTGGAACGACGCCGATTGGGCGTGGAGGGAAGTCGAAGGCATCGAACACCCGGTCTTCTGGGTGCGCACCGACGACGGCTGGCGCCTGCGCACGATGTTCGAGGATGTTGCGCTGCCGCGTGCATGGCCGGTCTATGTGAGCCACGCGGAAGCCAGCGCGTTCGCGCGCTGGCGCGGCGCCCGGTTGCCGACCGAGGCCGAATGGCAGCGCGCGGCGCACGGCGCATTGCCAGGCGCCACCGACAACTTCGACTTCCGGAACTGGAACCCTGTCGCCGTGGACGCGACACCGGACAGCGCGAGCACATGGGGCGTGGAAGGGCTATACGGCAACGGCTGGGAATGGACCTCGACGCCATTCGGCCCGCTGCCCGGATTCGAGGCGTTTCCGTTCTACGAAGGCTATTCGGCGAATTTCTTCGACGGCCAGCATTATTCGATGAAAGGCGGTTCCGCGCGCACCGCGGGCTGCATGATGCGCCCTACGTTCCGCAACTGGTTTCAGCCGCACTATCAGTATGTTTATGCGGGATTTCGTTGTGCACGCAACGTGTAGCCATGAAAACATAGGCTGACGCGAAACGCGCACTTCGCGCCCATGCGGGCGGGCAGTGCGCGCGAGTAAGTCGTGTCCGCATCGAAGATCAAACCGATACGAATGTTTTATCGGCGGCGGGTTTCCAGTGCTCCGCAACGGCCTTGTCAGGTATGCGCACCGTGGCAAGCAGCGGCACGTAGCCATGCAGCCTTGCTTCGCTCACCGCCAGTCTCTCGGAACGGAGCAGTTCCCCCGAGAGCTTCGTCCCATCCTGGGTTTCAATGCGGTATCCATCGATGGGGCCCCACTGGCCCTTCGGCACGGGTTCTATATAAACATGCAACATCTCGTCTCTCCACAGGTTTAGAAAATTCCGGAACGCGCGAACGTTCGCCATGGATAAAGCGTATCGGGATAAACATCGCTCGAGGCTCCATATCCGACAGAAATTAGTAGAAATAAAATTCATTAATTTCAACGAGATAGGAAAAATATATTACAATGTGAAATCACATTCGCCCATATGCAATGCACACATATTGCATCGCCGCAGATTTTTCTGGAATACGCGACATCGTTTCACAATATGACATTTGGACGGAGAAGTACGGCACGCGCGAAGATTTCCTCTTCATTTCATTGCAAGCCTAATTATTCGTCATCCTTATTTTTATTCGAATCCAGGCGGCATAAAAAAATTGCGTGGCTTGTAAAGACGTAATGGGCTGCCTATGTTCATAACTGCGTCACCGTGCCCGTGCGAAGCTCCAGCGCATAGCCAAGGGCTGCCCTATTCAGGAGAGCATGCTCATGCTCGAAAGAACACGCATTCATGCTGCGCTCTTCGTCGCTACGATCGCGGCCGTCGCGCCTTCCGCCCAGGCGCAAAACACCATTGACTGGATTGCCAATACCTATGGCACCCTCGCCGCCCATGTGGGTAACACCGCGCGTTCCATGTGGGTTGCGCCCGAAGGTGTCATCTATACGTCGTCCATGTGGGACGAGTACGAGGGCGGCGTGGCGATCTATCAGAATGGCAAGAGCTTCGGCTCGATCGGCTCGCATGGCGAATTCCAGGGCAGCGCGATCACGGGCAACGCCACTTCGATCTTCGCGGCGCTGCAATGCAGCAAGTCGTACGGAAGCGCCGCGGTCGGACGATACAACCGCGCCACCAAGACGCGCGACCTGCTCATTCAGGTCAGCGCAGCGAACAACCAGCCCCGGGTCGATGTAGTCACCGGGCTCGCCACGGCGGGCTCGCTCCTCTATGCAAGCGACTTCTATGGCAATCGCGTGCGGGTCTTCACCACCAACGGGGTCTGGCAGCGGGACATCTCGGTCCAAAGTCCAGGCGCGCTCGCGCTCGATCGCGCCGGCAATGTCTGGGTCGCACAGAAAAGCGAAGGCACGGTCGTCGGCTTCAGCCCATCCGGCGCGCTGCTGAACACCATCCGGTTGCCGAGCGGTTCGCGGCCGTCGGCACTCTATTTCGATGCGTCGTTGGGGCAACTCATGGTCGGGGACGAAGGCCCCGATATGAACATCAAGCGCTACACCCTTTCGCGCACGCCCACGCTGGCGGGCACTTTCGGCGTGCGGGGCGGCTATCTCGACACCACGAAGGGCATCAAGGGCCAAGTCGGCGCGCAGCGCTTCACCCGCGTTGCAGGCATCGGCAAGGACACTGCGGGCAACCTCTATGTGCTCAACAACCCGTGGGGCGGCAGTTGGGATCTGGGCCGCGACGGCGGCACCGACGTTCATGCGTATGACCCGGCCGGCGCCCTGCGCTGGACGCTCCAGTCGCTGAACTTCGAGGGCGTCGCGGCCTCGGACCCGGCCACGGACGGCGCCCTGTTCTATGGCGGCACCAACATTTATTCGGGCAGCGCGGGAGGCACCTTCGTCGCGAACACGGTCGATCCCGTTGCGTATCCGTCGGATCCGCGCATCAACGTCAACGACACCCAGCGCGACGAGCATTTCGGGCAGCTCGTCGCCGTCGGTGCGAACCGGATTCTCGTGGCGTCCGGCCAGAATCCGCCGATTTTCTACTTTTTCCACTTCAACGCGGCGAACGGCTATATCGCCATTCCCGATGCATCGATTCCCGGCCCGATGTTCCAGACCAGCCTGCGGGTCACCCACGGCTTCAGCCTCGACAGCAAAGGCGGCGTGTGGGCCGGCCTGGACAAGACCGGCAATATCTACCACTATCCGCTCGCCGGCTTCGACGCCAGCGGAAAGCCCAGTTGGCGAGCCGGCGTCCCCTTTCGCATTCCCGCCAGCGTCGAGCCGCTCACGCGCATCGTCTACCTCGCCGACAGCGACACCATGATCCTCGCCCAGGGCATCATCGGCAGCACCGACTGGACGGCGATCGGCACGCGCATCGAGGTGTATCACGGCTGGCTCGCGGGCAACACCACCGTGCCCAATCCAGTGATCGAGCTGCCCAGCACCGGCGCCAAGGCGATCGATGCGGCCGGCAACTATCTGTTCGTCGGCTATTGGTTCAGCAGCATCAGCGGGCCGGCCAGGCCGAACATCGACGCCTTCAGCCTGACGACCGGCAAGCTCGACGCCACGCTGGTCAACCCCCGTCCCACGACCGTGGACGCCAGCAGCGCCATCGATTCGATGTACGGCATCCGGGCCTACCTTCGCTCGACCGGCGAGTACGTCGTCACGAAGAACAACGTCAAGGGCAACAGCATCACGGTGTATCGCTGGACGCCCTGAATTCGTCTCGCTATGTAGGAAAACGCTGACAGTCCTACTGTTGCGACTACATCAAGTTCGCTGGCCGCTGATTTCATTTACCCCCCGCCAAAGCAATACTTCCGTCACCCGAGCGACACACGATCGCGCCAGCGCCAGCCGGTCGCCGGGAAACATCGAAGTGGCCCTTGAGCGGGGGAACATCATGAATAGCGCCGACACTCTGCAGTCCATTCAGGAACTCAATCTGTCCTACCTCGCGCTTGCGCAGCGCCTGCTGCACGACGACCGCCCGGCGGGCATGTTCCGGCTCGGCCTGTCCGAGCAGGTGGCCGACCTGCTGGCCGGGCTGACGCTGGCGCAAATCGTCAAGCTCTCGGCCTGCAATCAGTTGCTGTGCTTCTTCCGGATCAACGACCATCAAATGCTGTCCGTGCTGGCGACGCCCGGAAAGGACGCCAACAAGCACATCGATATTGCTCACACACATGCAGCCGTGCTGCTCGCGGGCCAGCCCGCCGAACAATTCGCGTGACCGGACTGAGGCGAGCCATGGCCAGGATCAGCATTATCGAAGACGCAAGGGAAGTGGTGCGCGCAAGCGCATTGATCGAACTCGGCGCACGGATGCAGGTGCTCGAAAGCGAGCTGGCACTGCCGCGCGACCGGTTGATCCGGCTCTACCACGAGATCAAAGGGGAGTCGCCGCCAAAAGGCATGCTGCCGTCTTCCGCCGACTGGTACATGACGTGGCAGGCCAACATCCACGCCTCGCTGTTCTACAACACGTATGTGTTCCTCAAGGACTCGGCGGGCTGCTCGCATCTCGACGCACTCACCAAGGGATTTCGCCTGTATCGGGAACACTGCATGCACAACAGTCTCGAGATGCAGCTTGATCTGACCCGCGCCTGGACGCTGGTGCGCTTCTTCAACGGCGGAATCCTGCAGTTAACTTCATGCCGCCGCTGCGCGGGCAAGTTCGTGATCCACAAATACGATGCACCGGAGGGCAAGGTCTGTGCAATTTGCCAGCCGCCTTCACGCGCGGGCAAGCCCGCGAAGGCCAAGCGGCCCCTCCCTACACCGGTTCCTCTCGATTCAGAGCGCTCGCCGGCAGGCTGACCAACAAGCGGAATCCCTCACCCGGCGCCGTATCGACCGACACCGCGCCGTTCAATTGCCGGACCCGCTCGCGAATGCCGAGCAAACCGAACGACTGCTCCTTGTGCATCGCGCTAACCGCCGAACCGCGCCCGTTGTCGGCCACCCCGACCCGGCACGCATCGCCGTCAAGCACGACCTCGACCTGCACTTCGGTGGCTTCCGAATGCTTGGCAATGTTCGTGAGCGCCTCCTGGACGATCCGGTACACCGCCGTGGCCGCCGCCGAATCGATATTCAGATCGTCGATGTCGATGAGCAGATCCACCACGATCCCATTGCGGCTTTCGAAATCGCCGGCGAGCCATTCGAGCGCCGGCACAAGCCCGAGGTCGTCGAGCACGGTCGGGCGCAGCCCCGCCGCGATATGGCGCACCGATCTCACGGTTTCGTCGATCAGCGTCATCATCGAGCGCGCCCGGCCGGGCAGCGCGGGCGCCATCGTGCGGTCGTCGAGATCGCTTTCGAGCATCGTCAGGTCGATCTTCAGCGCGGTCAGCCGCTGACCGAGATCGTCGTGCAGCTCGCGCGCGATGCGCTTTTGCTCCTCCTCGCGCGCCGCCTGGATGCCCGCCGAGAGATGCCCCAGATGCTCGAGTTCCTTCACGCGCATGCGCTCGCGCATGTCCCGGCGCATGTCGCGGCGCGTGAGCGCGACGAGCCGCGCATAGAGCGTGCCGCTCTCGACCAGCAGCACGATCAGCACGAAGCTCGCCGCCAGCAGGCCATATATCCGCCCCGCATAAAACCCGAGATCGAAGCGGCCATGGTTGAGCATCGCGGCGAGCGCGATGTCGATCATCCACGCCACCATCACGACCATCAGCCACATGTCGAGCGCCGTGCGCTTGCCGTGCCGCCACAGCATGGCGAGCGCGAACGGGCTCGCCAGCCACACCGCGCCGATCACCCAGCGGTACGCCCAGGTAAAGCGCCCGTTCACGAGCAGATCGGGCAGCAGCGCCTTGCCCATCGTGGCGAAGGCGGTCAGGACGCAGACGAGCGCCGCCGCAGCCAGCACGCACCATGCGATCGATGCGCGCGCGGAACGCCGCGGCATGGCGCGACGTTCACCGTGAGCTGCCTTGCCGAGCAGCACATAGGCCGTGACGAAGCAGGGAAAACCGGCGTGCCAGAACATATAGATCCACGCGGTGCTCTGCGAGCCGGCGCCTAGCAAGCCGGCGGGCGCGAACAGGCCCGGGAACGTGAGGCCATGCACAATGGTCATGCCGGCGGTGAAGAGATAGCCGCTGCCGAGCGCGAGCAGCGCACGCGAGCGCAGCGAACTGAACTGGCCGAACAGCAGCATGGCCGTAATCAGGTCGTTCATCACCAGCGCCGATTCGTAGATCGGGATGAATGCCCCCACCACCGGCAGCGGACGCTTCGCAAACGGCGCAAATACCGCGAATAGCGCGCAACTCGCGAGAATGACCGTGAGCGCGAGCCGCCGCTCGCTGCGCCCCGCGGGCAAGGTCGAAAGAAACATCTGGTTGCCGTCGTCTCGATCGCGACCCATGCGCCTGCCTGGAAAAGAATCGGGAAAAGGCATTTGAGCAGAGGATGCATGTCGAAGGCAACTATTGCATACTGGCTCCTGGCAACAGGATTACCCGCAGCGGGATGACCCACAGCGACTCGCCGTAGCCATCGCATGACTTTCCCGCGACCAGCGGCACAGCTGGAGGACACTCACTCATGATCCAAGTTTTGATCGCCGACGACCACGCGCTCGTGCGTGACGGTCTACGCCATATCCTGCAGAACGCCAGCGGATTCGACGTGGTCGGCGAGGCGCGCGACGGCGCGAGCACGATCGCGCTGATCCGCTCGACGCCGGCGCGCGTGCTGCTGCTCGATCTGTCGATGCCGGGACGCAACGGCGTTGAGTTGATCAAGCAGATCAAGGAGGAAAAGCCCGAACTTCGCATCCTCGTGCTGACCATGCACGCCGAGCAGCAATACGCAGTGCGGGCGTTCAAGGCCGGCGCATCCGGCTACCTGACCAAGGAAAGCGCTGGCGCGGAACTGGTCTCGGCCGTCACCAAGGTGGCGGCGGGCGGCGTGTACGTGAGCCTGGCAATGGCCGAGCAGTTCGCGCAGAGCCTGAACGAACCGGCCGACGCACTGCCTCACCAGCGTCTCTCCGACCGCGAGTTCGACGTGTTCCGGCGCCTGGCCGCCGGCGAGACCATCACCGAAATCGCCCAGGCGCTCTGCGTGAGTGCGAAAACGGTCAGCACTTACAAGACGCGCATCCTAGAAAAAATGCGTGTGCCGCACGAGGCCGCGCTCGTGCGCTATGCGATGCGCCACAAGCTCTTCGAAGATAACGACGAGGTCTAGCGCGACCCGGTCTGGCGCGCCCCGGTCTGGCGCGCCTCCATGCAGATTGGGTAGGAATCCGCCTACACGGCTTCCGTTTCGCCTACCCGAAGTTCAACCGTCGCCGATTCCCTTGCGCGATGGCGGGCCCGATACTTCGGCACATGGACGCGAACGCCAAATTGACTGAATTGACCGTCTTCCTCGTCGAAGACTCGGCATCGTTGCGGCGCCGGATCGCGGCACTGCTCCATATGGTCGACGGCGTCCGCGTGGTCGGCGAAGCGGAGGACATCCAGACTGCACTAAGGTGCATCGCCGCGTGCCGCCCCGCTGTCGTGATTACCGACTTGCGCTTGCCCGGCGCAAGCGGGCTCGAATTGATATCGGCACTCTCCCGCCGCGGACCGCCGGTCGTCACGATGGTGCTGACCAATCAGTCGAGCCAGCCCTTTCGCGAAGCCTGCCAGGCGGCGGGCGCACATTACTTCTTCGACAAAACCCAGGAGATCGACAAGGCCCGCAGGGCCATCGAGCGCCTGGCCGAGGCGCACCGCCGGCGTGCGGTGCTGTAGCCTCGCTCCGCGCATCGCTTACACGAGCAGCGTCGCGCCCGCCCACACGATCAATACCACGCCCAGCGCGTGACCGATGCGCTCGCCGCCGGGCAGGATCTTTTCCACGAAAACGATCAGCGAAAGCGCCGCGATCCACAGCACGTTCATGACACCGCCGACGAATAGCAGCGCCATCAGCAGCCAGCAGCAGCCGACGCAGTACATGCCGTGCCGCACGCCGAGCAGGAAACCACCCGCGACACCGGAGCGCCCATGCCCGATCAGGAAATTGACCGGCGAGCGGCACTGCTGGAGACAAGCGCGCTTGAGCGGCGTGAACTGATAGATGCCGGCCGCCGCGAGAATGATCGCGGAAAGCGCCGCGCTCTTCGACCACAGCATCATTGCCGAAATGAGACCGCGTGGTTGCAGGGTCATCTGCAACCACGACGCGCCAATCGAAAACGCGAGCCACGCGCAGAGATAGCCGGCCAGAAGCCCTAGCGAAAGCACTGCGGCATACGATTCCGATGCGCCGCGATGCCGGATGACACGGCGATACAGCAGGATCAGCGGCAACGCGCTGGGCGTCATCATCGCGATCATCATGATCCACCACATGACGATCACGGCGGGCAGCGACATGGCCATGCCGCCGCCGCTGGCGAGCCGATGCGGGAACAGCGCCGCCGCTGTCATGGCCAGCGCCGACATGCCGGTTCCCGCCCCGGTCCACACGTAATACCACGACGCCGCCACCACGCCGGCAACGCCGGCACAGCCAGCAATGCCGGGCGCCGTCAGCGCATGACCACGCCAGCGAACGACCGTGTTCATACCGCGGCGCGATGCCGGATCGGCCCCTGGTTGTTCAGATGCAGGCGCGCGAACTGCGCATAGGTGCCGTCCAGTTGCAGCGCGATGTTGCCTTGCGAGCTGCCCGAGCCGGAGCCGATTTCGGCAAGCTCGTATTCGAAACCGTTCGGCAGGTCGATGCGCACGCGATGCTCGGCGCCCGTCGCCGGATTGCGAATCGGCTCGCCGACGACGTCGAAGACACCTTCGACATGAACCCGGCCGCGCCTCGCATCGACATCGGCTTCGAAATCGATCTTCGTGAAGATCGGCTCGAACGCCTGCTCGATCGTGGATGAGTAGACTGCGAACATCGTGGCGAATGGTTCGGTATCCTGTCCGGTCATGATCTTCAGGATAGCGTCGCGTTGTTCAGGGCTGGCCCGCTCGTCGACGATCGGCTGGCACTTTCCCCTGCCTTCGTGAACCGCTCCGGGCCATTGAAATACCACTGCGATATTGATGCCGTCGAGCCGCACGTCGCCGTAGAAGCCCTGGGCGATGGATATCGCTCCCATGGCCTCGCACCAGCCACGAGTCGGCAGCGCATTGAACTGGCAAGGGCAACCATATGAGCAATTGCAACTGATCAACTCGGTGCCCTGGATTTCCCAGGAAATCACGGTCGTTCTCCTGTCATCGGCGCCTTGCCCTTTGATTTGCTTGATGAAAACCGTGGCACGCCGGGCTGCGTGATTTGAATCTAGTGGACGCGCCAGGCAAAGTCAAAGCCGTGGCGCGCGGTTATTTTCCACGCGCCACGAGTTCAAACCGACGGGTTCAGACCGACGTTTTCAAACCGACGTTTTCAAACCGATTTGGTCACGCCGCCATCGACGCGGATATTCTGGCCGGTAATGTAGGCCGCGCCATCGGAGGCCAGGAACGCAACAGTGGCAGCGATTTCCTCGCTCGTTCCATAGCGCTGCAGCGGCACGGTTTCGCGGCGCGCTTCCTGCGCGGGCAGGCTGTCGATCCAGCCCGGCAGCACATTATTCATGCGAATGTTGTACTTGGCCTGCGTGTCCGCGAAAAGCTTTGTGTACGACGCCAGGCCGGCGCGGAACACAGTCGAGGTGGGAAACATCTCGCTCGGCTCGAAGGCCCAGGCGGTGGAGATATTGATCACGACGCCGCCGTGCTGCTTCTGCATGACGGGCGCAACGAGCCGCGTCGGCCGAATCACGTTCATCAGGTAGGTGTCCATGCCGCGATGCCAGTCTTCGTCGGAGATATCGAGAAGCGGGCCGCGCGGACCATGGCCCGCGCTGTTCACCAGCACGTCGACGCGGCCCCAGCGCGACACGGTCAGGTCGACGAGCTTGCGAAGGTCGTCGTTCGACTGATTCGAGCCCGTCACGCCCACGCCGCCGAGTTCCGCCGCCAGCGCCTCGCCCTTGCCCGAGGACGAAAGAATCGCAATCTTGAAGCCGTCGGCAGCCAGGCGCCGCGCGGCGGCCGCGCCCATGCCACTGCCGCCCGCGGTAACCACTGCCACTTTTTCTACTGTCATGGTGTTGATCTCCGAATGTTGGACCACGCCCAGAATATGCGCACACAATGCGCTGCGTACCGAAAAGAACCCAAAATCTGGTCACGCCAATGACGCGCTTTCGATCTCCGCGATCAACGCCTTCAGCACCCCCTCGATCGGCCGGGAAAGCCGCCGTTCGCGCATCGTCGTCACGCAGAGATTGCGCTGATTGAGCAGCGGTTCGTCGAAGCGCTTTGCGATCAGCGAGAGATCGCTGCCGAGCCCCGCGAGCGAGAGCTTGCTGCCCAGCGTGATCGCGCCGGCCAGCGAAGCAAATGCATGCAAGGCGCTCGAACTGTTGCTCGTGAGGATGGGTTCGAGCGTAATGCCATGGCGCGCACAGCACTCGTCGAACAACTGGCGAGCGGTATTGCCGCGCGCGAGCAGCGCGATCGGATAGTCGCGCAGATCCGCAAGCGTGATCGACGCGTGGCGCGCCAGCGGATGCCCCGGCGCGACCAGCGCGCAAACTGGCGACTCGGCGCTGTATTCCACATGGACCTTCGCGGGGTCTCCGCTCGAAAACGACAGCCCCAGATCGACTTCGCCGGTGGCCACCCACTGCTCGACCTGCGAAGGGGTGCCCGAGCGCATATGGAAATGCACCTGCGGCGCAACGGCATGATGCTCGGCCAGCACATGCGGCAGGAACGAGCGCGTGAACCCCTCCGTGCAGCCGATGCGCACGATGCCGCTCCCTAGCACTTGCGCCGTGGCGATCTCGGCGAGCACCGCGTCGCCTTCGAGCAGCGCGCGCCGCGCGTGCCCGGCCAGCCGCTCGCCTGACTCGGTCAGCACCATGCCGCGCGGCATGCGCTCGAACAGCGCCGTGCCCACGTCCTCCTCAAGCTTGCTGATCTGCCGGCTGATGGCCGAGACGGCAACGTGCAGGTTTTCCGACGCCGCCGCCAGCGACCCCGTGCGCGCGACCTCGACGAAGTAGCGCAAAGCAATTCCATGAAGCATGGGCTGATCCGTTCAATGCGCATCGAGCGCGTTGCCATTTCGGCAATGCTAACTGCAAATATTGAAATTGTTGCGAATTTTTGAACTTCCTAGACTGGCTCCATTGCCTGCAATTTATTGCAGTTTCCCGCGCGAGCGCCAGAGAGGGGCCCCTTTGACCGAATCCCGACAAATCGCCATCGACCGCGCGCTGCGCACCTATGACAGCGGCGCGTTTCTCGCCGATCTCCAGCGCCGTATCGGTTTTCGCACGGAAAGCCAGAATCCCGCGCAGGCCGCCGCCGTGCGCGCCTATCTCACCGAAGAGGTCACGCCCGCACTCGCCCCGCTCGGCTTCACGAGCCGCATCGTCGAAAATCCGGCAGCCGCGCGCGCGCCGATGCTGATCGCGGAACGCATCGAAGACCCTGCCTTGCCGACCGTGCTGACCTACGGCCACGGCGACGTCGTGCGCGGCTACGACGAACAGTGGCGCGAAGGCCTCGCGCCATGGACGATCACCGTGGAAGGCGACCGCTGGTACGGACGCGGCACCGCCGACAACAAGGGGCAGCACTCCGTGAACTTCGCGGCGCTCGCCGCCGTGCTCGGCGCACGCGGCGGCAAGCTCGGCTACAACGTGAAGCTGATCTTCGAAACCGGCGAGGAAATCGGCTCGCCGGGCCTCGACGACGTTTGCGCCGCGCACCGGGACTCCCTCGCGGCGGACGTGTTCATCGCCTCGGACGGCCCGCGCGTGCTGGCCGAGCGGCCCACGCTGTTCCTCGGCTCGCGCGGCGGCGTGACTTTCGAGCTGCTCGTCGACCTGCGCAAAGGCGCGCATCACTCGGGCAACTGGGGCGGCGCGCTGCGCAATCCGGCCATCGTGCTCGTGCACGCGATCGCGAGCCTCGTCGACAAGCGCGGCGCCATCGCCGTGGACGGCCTGCGCCCGCCGCCGATTCCGGCGAGCGTGCGCGAGGCACTCGCCGACATCGTGCTCGGCGGCGACGAAGACGCCCCCGCGATCGACCCGGACTGGGGCGAGCCCGGCCTCACGCCCACCGAGCGCGTGATCGCCTGGAACACGCTCGAAGTGCTCGCGTTCAAGTCCGGCAATCCCGACGCGCCCGTCAACGCAATTCCGCCCACAGCCAAAGCGACCTGCCAGCTGCGCTTCGTGGTCGGCACGGACGCCGCGCGCGCGGGCGAACACCTCGAAGCGCATTTTGCGCGGCTCGGCTTCAGCGACGTGCAAGTGCGCGTCACGCAGACTTCGGCGGCCACGCGCCTCGACCCCGACGACGCCTGGGTGCGCTGGGCGCTCGAATCGCTGCGCGCATCCACGGGCAAGAAGCCCGCGCTGCTGCCGAACCTCGGCGGCACCGTGCCCAACGACGTATTCGCGTACACGCTCGGCCTGCCGACGCTCTGGGTCCCGCACTCGTATCCCGCTTGCGCGCAGCACGCGCCGAACGAGCATCTGCTCGGCTCGGTCGCGCGCGAAGCGCTCGCCGTGATGGCAGGACTCTGGTGGGACCTCGGCGACGACGCCGCGCGCCTCGCCGCCGGTACAACCGCAACAAGTCCGCAAGCAAAAACGAAACCGCAAGCGCCGCAATCCTCCGGCGCCCTGCTCTGAGAAAAAGGCCCGCCAACATGTCCGCCAGGAAACCCGTGAGCCTCGTCAGGCTTGTCATCGCCACCTCCGCCGGCAACGCGCTCGAATGGTTCGACATTGCCATTTACGGGTTTTTCGCAGTGTACATCGGCAAGCACTTCTTTCCGGCCGTTAACGAAACCGTTTCGATGCTGCTCACGTTCGGCACCTTCGGCGCGTCATATCTCGTGCGGCCGATCGGCGGCGCGGTGCTGGGCGCCTATGCCGACCGGCGCGGACGCAAGGCGGCGATGATGCTCTCGGTGGTCCTCATGATGGTGGGCACGGCGATCATCGCGCTGATTCCCGACTACGCGGCGATCGGCGTAGCCGCGCCGCTCGCGGTGTTCGCCGCGCGGCTCATCCAGGGCTTTTCGGCGGGCGGCGAGTTCGGCGCGTCCACCGCCATGCTGATCGAGCACGCCCCGCATCGGCGCGGCTTCTTCGCGAGCTGGCAGTTCGCGACTCAGGGCCTCGCGACGCTGCTCGCGGCCTCGTTCGGCTTTGGGCTCGCTCGCATCCTGACGCCCGCCGATCTCGCGGCATGGGGCTGGCGCCTGCCGTTTTTCTTCGGATTGCTGATTGGTCCGGTGGGTCTCTATCTGCGCAGCTACATCGACGACGCCGAGGACTTCAAGCGCGCCGAGCGCACCGAGACACCCGTGCGCGACGTGCTGGCCCGGCAAAAGCGCCTCCTGCTCACGGCCATCGGCCTGCTGACCGTCTCCACGGCAGTCAACTACCTGCTCCAGTACATTCCGACCTTCGCGATCCGCCAGCTCCATCTGCCGGCGGCGACCGGTTTCGCGGCGACCATGGTGGGCGGCGTGATTCTCACAGTCGTCACGCCGTTCGCGGGGCATTTGTCGGACCGCATCGGCCGCCGCACGCAAATGACCTGCGTGGCGGTGCTGTTACTCGTCAGCGCGTACCCCGGCTTTGCGTGGGCGACGAGCCATTCGAGCGCGCTGCCGCTGTTCGTGCTGATCGCATGGCTCGCGCTTTTGAAATCGATCTATTTCGGCGCGCTGCCCGCGCTCATGGCCGAGATCTTCCCGGCCGCGACGCGTGCGACGGGCATGTCGATCGGCTACAACATCGGCGTCACCGTGTTCGGCGGCTTTACGCCGGCCATCGTCACATGGATGCTCAGCGCGACGGGCGACAAGAGCGCGCCGGGCTACTGGCTGATCGTCACCGCCATGATCAGCCTCGCCGCGCTGGCCTACGTGAGCCGGGTGAGCGTCGCGGCCCCGGTCTCGCCGCAGGCGGCAGCTTAAAAGCGCTCGAGGGCGCTTACGGTGCCGGCCCCGCGGAGCCGGCATCGCTCGAACTGCGATAATTGCGGGAAACCCAGACGCCGGACCGCCGAATATTCGCCGAACCCCGCGATATCTGGTAGAACATCGGCCTGGGCTTTTTCGATCAATAACCGCGAGAGACGACGCAAATGAACACCCCCCGTCCCCTTGAAATCGCCGTGGAACGGCACCCGAATCCCACGCCGGCCGATGAAATCGCCGCCCGGCTGACCAATCCGGTGTTCGGACGCGTTTTCACGGATCACATGGTCACGATCCGCTGGACGGAAGGCATTGGCTGGCACGACGCCAAGGTGGAAGCGCGCCGCCCGTTCCAGATCGACCCGGCCTGCGCGGTGCTGCACTATGCACAGGAAATTTTCGAAGGCATGAAGGCATATCGCGGCGAAAATGGCCAGATTTCGCTGTTCCGCCCGCAGGAAAACGCCAAGCGCTTCCGCAACTCGGCCGCGCGCATGTCGATGGCCGACTTGCCCGAAGAGCTGTTCCTGCGCGCCGTCGAGGCGCTTGTCGACATCGACCGCGCCTGGGTGCCGGGCGGCGACGGCAGCCTCTACCTGCGCCCCTTCATGTTCGCCAACGAGAGCTTCCTCGGCGTGCGCGCCGCCAGCGAATACATCTTCTGCGTGATCGCCTGTCCGGTCGGCCCCTATTTCAAGTCGGGCAAAGCGGCGGTCACGGTCTGGGTTTCGGACCAGTACACGCGCGCGGCGCCGGGCGGCACCGGCGCAGCCAAGTGCGGCGGCAACTATGCGGCTAGCTTGATCGCGCAAACCGAGGCGTCGGCGCATGGCTGCGATCAGGTGGTCTTCCTCGATGCCGCGCAGCATCGCTGGATCGAAGAACTCGGCGGCATGAACGTATTCTTCGTGCTCGACGACGGCTCGCTCGTCACGCCGCCGCTTTCCGGCACGATCCTGCCGGGCATCACGCGCGCGTCGATCATCGAACTGGCACGCAAGGAAGGTCTGACCGTCAACGAAACGCCCATTTCGTTCGATGACTGGCGCGACGGCGCCGCATCGGGCCGCGTCAAGGAAACGTTCGCGTGCGGCACGGCGGCGGTCGTCACGGCGATCGGCACGGTGCGCCATGCGGGCGGCGAGTTCTCGATCGGGGACGGCGGCGAAGGCGAAGTCACGCGCAAGCTGCGCACGCTGCTTACGGGGATTCAGCGCGGCAAGGTCGCGGATCCGGCGGGCTGGGTGTGGAACGTGAAGGGGTAATCCCTTTTCGGGGGCGCTCGCGCACACCGAATTGCCGAACGCCCCTGCTCGATCAAGCACGCAACTGCATCACACGCATGTCCATTACGGCCATCGCATCAGGATTTTGATCAGGTGTCCTCACCCAAACCGCACGCAATAAATCGGCGGAAAATGCGCGGAAACCTGGTGCCAGTTTTCGCCACTATCGCTGGAAGTCCAGAGTGCGCCGGTGGTGGACCCCATCGCGAGACGCGTGCCCGAGTCGTCCACGACGAGGCCGTGCCGATACACGAGGTCATAGGCCGGCGCGGGCGGCAAACCGTTGGAGAAACGCTCGAACGTGCGGCCACCATCGCGCGTGCGCGTGACCACGAACTTGCCGTCGACCGGGATCCGGCAGGCGTCCTTCACGGCCGGCACGAACCATGCAGTGTCGGGCTCGCGCGGATGCACGGCCACCGCGAAGCCAAAGCTCGACGGCTGCGCTTCGATGCGCTGCCAGTGCTCGGCGCCATCGGTCGAGCGGAAGATCGCGCAGTGATGCTGAGTCCACAGCACATCGGGGTTCGCGGCACATTGCACGACGCGGTGCGGGTCCTGCACATTGGCTTCGCCGCGCCGCTCGGGCGGCATGTAGTCGGCTTCCATGCCCTCGGAACTCAGTTGCCAGTTCGCGCCGCCATCGACGGTCTGCCAGACGCCGCCACACGAGATGCCGATTGTCACGTGACGGCTGTCGCGCGGATCGACCATCACGGAATGGATGCCCGGCGCGTCGTAGCCGCCGCCGAACCATTCGGGACGCTCCGGACGGTCCCACAGCGCGCGGTTGAGTTCCCAGCTGTCGCCGCCGTCGCCGGAGCGGAACAGTCCTCCGGGAATCGTGCCGGCCCACAGCACGCCCCGCTCGTCCGGGCCCCCCGTCTCTAGCGACCAGATTTGCTGCAGCGTCCAGGGTGGCGATGGCGGGCGGGGCTCTGCGTCGCTCGCGCCGTTGCTCGCGCGCGTCTCCTCGGGCGGCTGCGGCGGGTAGACCGGGACCGCGCATTCTTCCCATTCGGTCATGCCCGCGCGCAGCCGGTGCAGCTTCACGCCGAAATGACCGAGATTGAGCGCGGCGTAAAGCGTCCCATCGCGCGAGTCCGGTAGCATCATGCTCACCGGCTCGCCCGCGAAATGCGGCGCGCCGTACGTCCAGCCGCCCGCGCCATCGTGTTGCAGTATGAATAGACCCTTGCGCGTGGCGACAAATAATCGATCGCTCATGTGGAATGTCTCCTGGGCGGATAGCTACCCGCCCGACAACGCTTGAACGACGTAGACGCGGCTTGCCTCGCTCAAGGTGTCGGAAAGATGTTGCCGGTCGCGCACGGGGTGGCCATCCACGAACACGGACAGATGCCGCCGCAGTGCGCCTTGATCGTCGAGAATGTAACCGCGCAGCCTCGGCTGCGCGGCGAAAACGGCCGCGAACGCTTCGCCCAGCGTGCGCGCGTCGATCTCACGCTCGGGCGTCGCGACGTGCCGCTGAATCGAGGCAGCGAAGAATATATGGGCCATGGCGGACCGGCGGCGCGGGAAAGTCCGTCGCCGCCGGTTTTGTAGTTTAGGCGATTTGCCGGGCGAGTCCATGCAGGCAACCCGTGAAGCATGCGCGTACGCGCCCGCCGCCAAACCTGGCACAATCACACATGATGTACGCACTCACGAACGGTTCATCACCGCAAGCTCAAGAAACGCCCCAAACCCAGGACCCCCATGGCCCCGCTGGTCGCCACACTCGCTCTATTGATCGTCGTCTTTGTCCACGTGAGCCTTCCTCGCGTCACGCCCCGAGGGCCGAAGCGGCTCATCGCGCATGCATCGCTGCTGCTCGTGGGTTTGGGGTTCGGTGTAGTCAGCGCGATGCTGACTGGCCCGGCTGCGCCGCCGTGGGCCGTGATCGCATGCGGCATGGGCATCGTTCACGTGCCGGCGCTATGCCTGCTCGTGCTCAAGCGCATGAGGCGATGACTTCATCCCGCGCAGCAGGCGCACTGGCGCGCGCCCGATTCAACACCGCGAGCACCTCGCTCGCCGTATTCTCCGAATGCTCGCGCAAAATCCGCGGTAAATCAGCGTGCGCAGGATCTTCAAGCGCAGCCAGAATCGCGTCGTGCTCATCCATCGATTCGGACCAGCGCAATACGTCGGTATTCGCCGCGCCACGCGCGCGATGCACTTTCGACATCAGCGTCGCGTAGATATTCGAAAGCACCGGATTCCCGGCCGCATCCACGATCATCTGATGCACCTGCTGATTCAGCCGGAAATACTCCAGTCGCTTGCCCGCATGGTGGCACTCCACCATGCGCCGGTGCTTCGCGCCGATGGCTGCCACCTGGGTGATGCTCATGCGCTGCTGCAACAACGCCCCCGCCATCGCTTCGAGCCCGTGCAGCATCTCGAAGGTGCTGGCAAGGTCCTCGAGGTCGATCGCCGCCACGCGGTAGCCGATGTACTGCCGGTGCGTCACGCGCCATTCCGACACCAGCACCTTGAGCGCCTCGCGCAAGGGCGTTTTCGACACGTCGAATGCCTGGCACATTTCCTTTTCGTCGATGCGCGCGCCCGGCGGCATCTCGCCTTCATCGATCATGACGCGCAAGCGCGCAGCGACCTCCGCAGCCATGCCGCGGGTGCGCAACAACAGGGGGGGCTATTCGACTGACTATTCATGGCAAGAGCTTAACATGACCCTGGTACATACCCTGAATTTCTTAGCAATTTTATATAAATCAATATGTTAGTGTATTTGTAATTATAGATTCTTAATCCTATACTCTGTCGGACGTTGCGCGACGCCATGAAAACATCCGCCTCTCCCAGGAGCTGTTCATGTCAACAACATCCGGTGTGGCCGCCATGGCGGTCCACAAGTCCAGCGTGCGCTGGAAGATTTTTCTGGTCATGCTGAGCCTCATTTCGATCAACTACATCGACCGCGCGTCGCTGTCGGTTGCCATGCCGCTGATCTCGAAGGAGTTCGACGTCGGACCGGCCATGGAGGGCCTCATCCTCAGCTCGTTTTTCTGGACCTATGCGTTCATGCAGATTCCAGGCGGCATGCTGGCCGACCGTTTCAAGCCGCGCATCGTGATCGCCTGCGCCACGGTCTTCTGGGGCTTCTTCCAGGCCATCGCCGCGCTCTGCACGAACGCCCCGGCCCTGCTGCTCACGCGTCTGGGCCTTGGCGCATCCGAAGCGCCGATCATGCCCGCGGGCGGCAAGCTCAACGCCATCTGGATGACGCAGACCGAACGCGGCCGCGGCGCCACCCTGCTCGACGGCGGCGCGCCGCTTGGCGCGGCGCTCGGCGCGATCCTGATCACCGGGCTCATCGCCATGCTCGGCTCGTGGCGTCTGGCCTTCGCGGTCGCGGGCATCGGCACCGTGCTCGCCGGCATCCTCGCGTGGTTCTATGTGCGCAACACGCCGCGCGAACATCCGGGCGTGAACGAACTGGAAGCCGCCTATATCGAGGAATCGCACGCACAAGACGCGGCGCTCGAACCGTCCTCGCTCTCGGGCCGCACGAGCGACTTCTTCAAATACCGCTCGGTGTGGGGCATGTTCTTCGGCTGGATGTGCTTCAATACGGTTTTCTACGGACTCCTGACCTGGATGCCAAACTATCTGCACATGGTGCACGGCTTCGACATCAAGCAGATGGGCGGTTCGAGCTTCATCATCTTTTTCAGCGGCTTCATCGGCGAGCTGATTGGCGGCTGGATCGCCGACAAGTGGAAAGCGGCGGGCGGCCGTCCGAATGTCGTGATGCGCACGCTGTTCGGCGTCGCGGCGGTGATCGCCACCGTGTCGATCTTTTCGGTTGCCTACGTGACCAATGCGGTCGCGGTGGTCGCGCTGCTCTCGACCACGCTGTTCTTCCTGCGCTGGTGCGGTCTTTACTGGTGCATCCCGTCTTCGCTCGGCACGCGCAGCAAGATCGGCTTCCTCGGCGGCTTCATGAATCTCGGCGGCAATATCGGCGGCATTTCGGTGCCGATCATCGTCGGCGCGATCGTGCAGCTCACGCACTCGTACTTCCTCGCGCTGATGTTCTTCGCGGCGGCCGGTGTCGGCTTGCTGGTGTGCTCGAGCGTGATCGACTACGAAAAGAAGATTCCGGTCTGACGCGATCCGCTGCATGCCGCTTCATTTATTCAGCCATTCATCTTTAGATATCGACATGAACAAGCGCACTCTTATCGGCATGCTCACGCCGTCGTCCAATACCGCGCTCGAGCCGCTCACGAGCGCGATGGTCGGGGGCCTGCCCGATGTCTCCGCACACTTCGCACGCTTTCCCGTGACGGAGATTTCACTCTCGGACCAGGCACTCGGCCAGTTCGACGACACGAAAATCCTGCAAGCCGCCGAATTGCTCGCCGACGCCAAAGTCGATGTGATCGGCTGGAACGGCACGTCCTCGGGCTGGCTCGGCTTCGAAGCCGACGAGCGCCTGTGCCGCCGCATCACCGAGGCCACCGGCATCCCCGCCACGACCTCCGTGCTCGCGCTCAACGAGATCCTCCGCAAGACCGGCGCCGAAGATTTCGGCCTCGTCACGCCCTACCTCGAAGAGGTGCAGGAAAAGATCGTCGCCAACTACCGCAGCGAAGGCCTGAACTGCATCGCCGAGCAGCACCTGGGCCTGAAGGTCAATTTTTCGTTTTCCGAGGTCACGGCCGACCAGATCCGCGAGATGGTGCTCGCGGTGGCGGCGGCCAAGCCGCGCGCGATCACGACGTTCTGCACGAATCTCAAGGCCGCGCATCTCGTGCGGGCACTAGAGGAAGAGACCGGCATTCCCGTCTACGACACGATCTCCACGGTGGTCTGGAAGTCGCTTCAGATCGCTTGCTATGACACCCGCCAGGTCAAGGGTTGGGGGCGGTTGTTCAGCGAAGTCGTTTAAGGACCGGGCAAACGCGCTGCGTTATCCAGCAAAACGAACAAGGAGCAATCGATGAGAGTGCCTCATACGTTGTGCAGAATGGCCGCTGCAGCGATCGTCGCCGGCTCGGCGGCGCACGCTGTGCATGCTGCCGGCGCCGCCAGTGCGGCATCGCCGGACATGCCTGCCGTCGTGCCGGAATCAGTCGGCGTCGATTCGGCGCCGCTCGTGCGCATGTCGCAATGGCTGCGCAACGACAAGATGGACGTGCGCAGCCTCGTGGTCGTGAAGGACGGCAAGATCGTGTTCGAGCGCTATGGCGACGGCCTCACGCGCGAGAACAACTACGAGCTGTACTCGGTCACGAAGACGATTACCGCGCTGCTCACCGGTATCCTGGTGGGCGAAGGCAAGCTCAACCCCTCGACGAAAGTCGCGCCCATGATCGCGCAGGCGCGGCCCGACCTCGCGGGCGAACTCGCCGACAAGCAGAACATCGAGCTGCGCCACCTGATGTCGATGTCGAGCGGCCTCAGCTATCAGACCCGCGAAGGCACGGACCCGCTCTACTACGAAGCGCCCGACCGGCTGCGCGTCGCGGTCACGAGCCACGCCACCGATGCGCTGCCCGGAACGCGCTTCGACTATATCGACGTGAATCCCGTGCTCACCGGCACGGCCGTCTCGATCGCCGCGCAAGCGCCCGAGGACCAGTTCGCGCGCGAGAAGCTGTTCGGGCCGCTCGGCATGTCGCATTACCGCTGGAGCGGCGCGGACAAAACCGGCGCGGTTTCCGGCGGCTGGGGACTGCGCCTGCGCGCAGTGGACATGGCCAAGATCGGCATGCTGCTGCTCGACGGCGGACGCTGGCGCGGCAAGCAGATCGTGCCCGCCGCATGGATCAAGCAGATGGCGACGCCCTCGCCCGCTGCCGCCGACTACGGCTATTACTGCTGGATTCAGCACGTGGTCGAGAAGGGCCAGCCAGAATACGGCGCGATGGGCTTCAAGGGGCAATTCATCACGGTGCTACCCGCGCAGCACGCGGTGGTCGTGATGACGAGCCTGCTGCCGACCGAAGGCGGGCTGCGCGACGCGACTTACCTCCAGCAGTATCGGCGCATGGTCAACGACTACATTCTTCCCGCGCTCTCGCCCGCGAGCAAACCGGCGCAGACCGCCGCGAAAACCCAGGCGCTGCACGAGGAACTCGAAAAGAGCCGCCGGACCCAGGGGATTCCTGGCACGGCCGCCGCATTCAACGACGCCCCTGAAACCTGAAGGAAACCGCGACGATGACAACCCTGCCGGTCCCGCCGCTCCCCGTGTTTTCGCCGCCCCGCTCGCGGCGCGCATCGCCGGTCCTGTGCGCGCTGCTCGCGCGCATGGCGCCGCTCGTGTTCGGCGTAAGCGCGCTCGTGCCGTTCGCGGCTAGCGCACAGCAAGCGAGTGCCACAAGCACCACGAGCGCCCCGCTCCACGAAACCGGCATCGAAGCCGCGATGCCCGAGGACGTGGGCGTCGATTCGAGCGAACTCGTGCGGCTCTCGCAATGGATTCGCGATCAGAAGCTCGACGTCTACAGCCTGCTCGTGGTGAAAGACGGCAAGCTGATTTTCGAGCGCTATGGCGCGGGCGCGTCGCGCAACGCCAACTACGAACTGTATTCCGTGACCAAGTCGGTGACGTCGCTGGTCGCGGGCATCCTGATCGACGAGGGCAAGATCGGCCTGAACGATTCGGTGGGCGACAAGCTGAGCGCATGGCGTCCCGACTTGCGCGCGGATTTCGCAGACAAGCGCGACATCGAGCTGCGCCATGTGCTGTCGATGTCGAGCGGCCTGCACTACGACTTCCGCCCCAAGGACGATCCCATCTACTACACGGCGCCCGACCGCCTGAAGCTTGCGGCCACAACGAGTCCGAAGGCCGCGCCCGGAACGGCGTTCGAATACACGGACATCAATCCGATCCTGACTTCGGCCATGTTGAGCGCAGCGGCGCGCGAGCCGGTCGAACGGTATGCCCAGGCGCACCTGTTCGAGCCGCTCGGCATGCAGCACGCGGCGTGGGAACGCGCCGACCAGAAGGAGCTGGTCTCGGCAGGATGGGGCTTGCGGCTGCGCGCGGTGGACATGGCGAAGATCGGCATGCTCGTGCTCGATCACGGCCGCTGGCAGGGCCGCCAGGTGGTGCCGCAGCAGTGGATCGCGCAGATGACGACGCCGGCGGTGTCGCGTTACTTCGGCTACTACTGGTGGGTCAACAACATCGTGCAGAACGAGCCCGAATATGACGCGATGGGCTTCAAGGGGCAATTCATCACGGTGCTGCCCAAGCGCAATACGGTGATCGTGATGACGAGCATGCTGCCGATCGAGGGCGGCCTGCGCGACGCGAAGAACGTGCAAATGTTCCGGCAGATGGTAAGCGGCTATATCGTGCCGGCGCTCGACAATACGCAGCACGCGAAGCCCAGCGACGCGCGACGCGCGGCGCTCGCGCAAGAGATCGAGGTGAGCGCGCGCACGCAAGGCATTCCGGGCACGTCGATGGACCCGACCGACAAGCCGAAGCTATAAGTTGCTGACGCACCGCCGCGCGACGCGCTCGCGCGGCCACGCTGGAACTCGCGCTAGCGCTGGCGCGAGTGCTAGAACCAGCGCCAGATGCCCGCAGCCATGCCGGCAATCGGCCTATGGGCCCAGGTAGCGACGAGCCAGACGACGAGGCCGCCCGCCAGCGCGTGCATGCCGAAGCCGCCCAGCCGCGCACGGCCCGCCACGATGGCCGCGAACGGCAAGTAGCTCGTTTTCGCTTCCCAGGCGGGCCATTGCTCGGGCTGCAGGCGCTCCTTCTTGCGGTCCTGCAAGGCGGAACCCACGAGCGCGAGCACGATCATCGCCACTGCAACCACGATGTTCTTCCCGACCGGATACACCGCGATATGACACAGCCCCCAGAGGGCGAACGCCCACATCATCGGATGCCGCGTGACCGCGTAGACGCCGCGCGCCGCCTCGGGAAACGCGCCGGGCCGGCCGCCCGTGGGCAGCGCGGGATTGCGGACCAGCGAGCCCATCAGCAGGATCGAGGCGCTCAGCATCAGCACCGTCACCACGGCCCAGAGGCCGTTGCCGACCGCCCAGAGCGGCTCGGTCAGCGGCGCGCGCCGGTAGGCCACGATCATCCAGCCGAGCGTCGCGAACGAGACCAGCGAGTAGATGCCCTGGAACACGGTCTCGCCGAGCGCGCCCACCAATGGCTTGCGCAATGGATGGGACAGGATGAAGTGGCTGCCCACGAAGGCGGCGGCCGCCGCCACGACTGCGGTGATGCTTCCGTCAGGGCTTGGCATGAGCGTGGCTCCTCAGGTCAGGTCATATCGTCAGCAATTCGTCAGGGTTCGATGCACGCGCATACGAACGTACGCGAACGTATGCGCGTGCGCAGACCCGGCAAGATTAGCGCCCTCGCGTGGCGTATCGAAGACTACTCCCAACTTTCGAGGACAACATGAAAAAGATCATCGTGAACGCCGGCCCGTACCGCTTCGTCGGCCGGCTGGAAGAAGAACACGCGCCGCGCACCTGCGAGCGCTTCCTCCAATTGCTGCCACTCAGGAACAAGGTCATCCATTCGCGCTGGAGCGGCGAAGCCGTGTGGATCCCGCTGGGCGACTTCGATACCGGCCTCACGTTCGAGAACCACACCAGCCACGCATCGCGCGGCGATATTCTGCTGTACCCCGGCGGCTTCAGCGAAACCGAATTCCTGTTCGTCTATGGCAGTTCGAGCTTTGCGAGCAAGATGGGGCAGCTTGCCGGCAACCACTTCTTTACCCTGCTCGAAGGCCACGAGCATCTCGAGGCGTTCGGCAAACTCGTGCTGTGGGAAGGTGCGCAGGATATCGAGCTTACGCTTGCCGACGCGAACGACCAATGACTGACGATTACCGGCGCCGGCCCGTCTCGCCCGCGGGCTGCAGCACTTTCATGACTTCCGCTGCCGTGTGCTCGGAATGCTCGCGCAGCAGCCGCGCGAGGCTCGCGCCGTCACGCTTGCCGAGCGCTTCCAGGATCGCGCCGTGTTCGCCGAGCGATTCGGCCCAGCGGAACACATCGGCGTTGGCCGCGCCGCGCGCGCGGTGAATCTTGCTCATCAGCGAAGCGTACAAATCGGATAGCACTGGATTGCTCGCGACATCGACGATCTGCTGGTGCACTTTCTGGTTGGCGCGATAGTAAGCCGTGCGTTTGCCTTCGCGGTGAAACGCTTCCATCGCGTGATGGCGCTCCAGCAGCACCTTCATCTGCTTGTCGTCGATGCGCTGCGCGGCGAGCCGTCCAGCGATCTCCTCCAGCCCGTGCAGGACTTCGAATATCGCGGCGATCTCGTCCTTGTTGATCGGCGCGACCTGAAAGCCCATGTGCTGCCGGTGCGTCACGTGCCCCTCGGTCACGAGGGTCTTGAGCGCTTCGCGCAACGGCGTTCTGGAGATGTCGAACTGCTCGCACAGCGCTTTCTCGTCGATATGTTCGCCGGGCGGCAACTCCCCTTCCAGAATCATCTCGCGCAACCGCTCCGCGATCGCCGCGTACATCCCCGTGCCGCGCAGGCTGATGCGCTTGCGTGTGTCCGCCGGTAGTGACTTCGTGTCCATGTTGTTTGCGTCTCGCTTGCTTGCGTGTGTCTTCCGTCTTTGCTTAATTTTCCTACACTACCAGTCGACTATCCACAAAAATTAAAACACCATAAAATCAAATATTTACGCATCTTGTAATTTATAATTAGAAATCATATACTGCGTTTGCGCAGGCAGCGCACCGGGCCGGAAGCGGTCCGGCCACACACATGAAACCCGAAGGCCGTGACCAGGCGTACGGAGGAGACATCGATGCGAACCGCAAATGCGGCCGTCCAGGCCGAGGCGAAGACCGGCGTACGCTGGCGAATCTTTCTGATCATGTTGATGCTTATTTCGATCAACTATGTGGACCGGGCCTCGCTGTCCGTCGCCATGCCGCTGATCGCCAAGGAATTCAACATCGCCCCTGGCGTGCAGGGGCTGATTCTCAGCTCGTTCTTCTGGACCTACGCGTTCATGCAGATTCCCGGCGGCATGCTCGCTGACCGTTTCAAGCCGCGCATCGTGATCGCGTTCGCCACGCTGTTCTGGGGCTTTTTCCAGGGCATCGCTGCCATCTGCACGACGGCCCCTGCGCTGATCCTCACCCGTCTGGGCCTGGGCGCGGCGGAAGCGCCGATCTACCCGGCCGGCGGCAAGCTCAACACCATGTGGATGACGCGCCACGAACGCGGCCGCGGCGCGACCCTGCTCGACGGCGGCGCGCCGCTGGGCGCGGCGCTTGGCGCAGTGATCATTTCCGGCTTGATCAGCGAGTTCGGCTCGTGGCGCACCTCGTTCGTGGTGGCCGGTGTGGGCACCATGCTGGCCGGCCTGTTCGCGTGGTACTACATTCGCAACAACCCGCGCGAGCATCCGGCCGTGAACGAGGCCGAAGCCGACTATCTCGAAGCCGCGCTGCGGGAAGAGCATGCGGAAGAGCCGATCGATGCGAGCGGCCGCAGCCTCGACTTTTTCCGCTACCGCTCGGTGTGGGGCATGTTCTTCGGCTGGATGTGCTTCAATTCGCTGTTCTACGGCCTGCTCACCTGGATGCCGAACTATCTGAACAAGTCGTACGGCTTCAACATCCAGCAGATGGGCGGCGCGAGCTTCGCGATCTTCTTCAGCGGCTTCGTGGGTGAACTCGTGGGCGGCTGGATCGCCGACAAATGGAAGGCCGCGGGCGGCTCGCCCAATCGCGTGATGCGCACGCTGTTCGGCATTGCCGCTGTGTTGGCCACCGCGTCGATCTTCTCGGTCGCCTATGTGCGCGATCCGGTCACGGTGGTGGTGCTGCTCGCCTCCACGCTGTTTTTCCTGCGCTGGTGCGGCCTGTACTGGTGCCTGCCCTCGATCCTCGGCACCCGCAACAAGGTCGGCTTTCTCGGCGGCTTCATGAATCTCGGCGGCAATATCGGCGGCGTGCTCGTGCCGATCATCGTCGGCCTGATCGTGCAGACGACCGGCTCCTACTTCCTGGCCCTGATGTTCTTCGCCGCCGCGGGCGCTGGCCTGTTCGTCTGCTCGACCCTGATCGACTACGAACGCAAGCTGCCTGTTTGAGCTTTCCCTAATTTAGTAACTGACTGATTGCAGACTTCATCATGAGCAAACGCGTCCTGCTCGGCATGCTGACCCCGTCGTCCAACACCGCGCTCGAACCCATTACAAGCGCGATGGTGGCCCAACTGCCCGGCGTCAGCGCCCATTTCTCGCGCTTCACCGTGACCGAGATTTCGCTGTCCGAGCAGGCGCTCGGTCAGTTCGACACCACCAACATCATTCAGGCCGCGCGCCTGCTGGCCGACGCCAAGGTCGATGTGATCGCATGGAACGGCACCTCGTCGGGCTGGCTCGGCTTCGAGAGCGATCGCCGCCTGTGCCGCGAAATCGAAGAAGCGACCGGCGTTCCCGCGACCACTTCGATTCTGGCGCTGAACGAAATTCTGGTGCAGACCGGCGTGAACAAGTTCGGCCTGGTCAGCCCGTATATCGAGGAAGTCCAGCAGAAGATCGTGGCCAATTACCGCGAGAACGGCATCGACTGCTCGTCCGAAAGCCATCTCGGGCTGAAGGTGAATTTCCAGTTCTCCGAAGTCACTCAAGAAACCCTGCTCGCGCAGATTCGCGAAGTCGCGGCCCAGGGCCCCGATGCGATCGTCACCTACTGCACCAATCTGCACGCCGCGCATCTGGCCGACGAAGTGGAGCGGCAGCACGGCATTCCGCTCTATGACACGATCTCCACCGTGGTGTGGAAGTCGCTGAAGCTCGCGGGCTACGACACGACCCGGCTCGAGGGCTGGGGCCGCCTGTTTACCGAAGTTGCGTGAGGGATTCCATGACATCAACCATGAAAACCGGATACGACCTCGTCATCCGCAATGCCGACGTGGTGACCGCGTCCGAGCGTTTCAACTGCGATATCGGCGTGAAGAACGGCGTCGTCGTGGCGCTGGCCCGCGAGCTGGGCGCAGGCGCGCGCGAGATCGACGCGACCGGCCTGCTGGCGCTGCCGGGCGGCATCGACGCGCACTGCCATCTCGATCAGCCCATGCCCGAAGGGCTGAAAATGGCCGACGACTTCCTGAGCGGCACGCGCGCCGCCGTGTGCGGCGGCACCACCACGGTGATCCCGTTCGCCGCGCAGGAAAAGGGCCAATCGCTGAAGGCCGCGGTTGCCGACTATCACCGCCGCGCCGACGGCCGCGCGGTCGCCGACTACGCGTTCCACCTGATCGTCTCCGATCCCACGCCCGAGGTGCTGGAGCGTGAGCTGCCGGAACTGATCGCCGCCGGCTATACGTCGTTCAAGATCTATATGACCTACGACGACCTCAAGCTCAGCGACCGCGAGATCCTCGAAGTGATGGACGTGGCGCGCCGCAACCAGGCGCTGGTCATGGTTCACGCCGAAAATTCGGACTGCATAGCGTGGCTGACCGACAAGCTGACCGAAGCGGGCAAGCACGCGCCGAAGTATCACGCGCTCTCGCGCCCCGCCGCCGTCGAGCGCGAAGCGACGCATCGCGCGATTGCCTTCTCCGAACTCGTCGACGTGCCGATCCTGATCGTTCACGTGTCGGGCCAGGATGCGATCGAGCAGATCGAATGGGCGCAGCGGCGCGGCCTCCACATCTACGCCGAGACCTGCCCGCAGTATCTGTATCTGACTGCCGAAGACCTCGGCCATGACGACGGCTATCACGGCGCAAAGTGCGTTTGCAGCCCGCCGCCGCGCGACACGTCGAGCCAGAAGGCCGTGTGGGGCGCGCTGAAGCGCGGCACTTTCAGCGTGTTCTCGTCCGACCACGCACCGTTCTCGTTCGACGATCCCCAGGGCAAGAAGCCCGGCGGCGAAGAAGTCTCGTTCGAGCACATTCCGAACGGCATCCCTGGCATCGAGACCCGGCTCGCGCTGCTGTTCGACGGCGTGAGCCACGGCAAGCTATCGCTGCACAAGTTCGTCGAGCTGACGTCGCTGAATCCCGCGAAGCTGTACGGCCTGTATCCGCGCAAGGGCACCATCGCGGTGGGCGCCGACGCCGACATCGTGCTATGGGACCCGAACAAGCAAGTCGCTATCGCGAACGACGCCCTGCACCACAACGTCGACTACACGCCGTACGAAGGCCGCACCGTGCATGGCTGGCCGAAGCACTGTCTGTCGCGCGGCGAACTGCTGGTCGAGGACGGCCGCTATCTCGAGCCCGCAGCGGGCCGCGGCCAGTTTCTCCCGGCCGGCAAGCCGCAGTATCTAGACCTCTGAATCTCGGCCTCTGAACCTGGAGCTCGCCATGAAGATCCTCGTGATCAACCCCAATATTTCCGAGAGCGTTTCGTCGCTGATCGAGGCAGAGGCGCAACGCAGCGCCTCGCCCGGCACCGAGATCGAAGTGGCGACCGCGCCGTTCGGCGTCGCGTACATCGAGACGCGCTTCGAGTCGCTGGTGGGCGCGTACGCGACCTCGTGCGTGGCGGCCGAGCGTGCGGGCACTTACGATGGCGTCGTGGTCGCGGCATTCGGCGACCCGGGCCTGCAGGGCATCAAGGAGCTGCTCGACGTGCCAGTGGTCGGGCTGACCGAAGCCTCGCTGATGACCGCCGCCACGCTGGGGCAGCGCTTCTCGATCATCGCGATTTCGCCGCGCATCAAGGCGTGGTATCGCGAGACGGTTGAACGCAGCCATCTGGGCAGCCGGCTCGCCAGCATCCGCTCGCTCGAGGAGCCGCTGCGCGATATCGGCAGCGTCCAGGAGGACTACGCGCAGCGACTGAAGGCGCTGTGCAACGAGGTGGTCGAGAACGACGGCGCCGATGTCATCATCATCGCGGGTGCGCCGCTCGCAGGGCTCGCGCGCGAGATCCGCCACGAACTGCCGGTGCCGGTGGTCGATGGCGTGTCGAGCTCGATTACCCAGCTTGAAGGCCTGATCCGCCTGAACCCGAAAAAGGCGACCAAGGGCAGTTTCGCCCGGCCGCCGGTCAAGCCGAACCGTGGCCTGCCTGAACCGCTGGAGCGGTTGTTGAGCGCAAGGAACACGGACTGACGCGCACAAAAAAGCGGGCCTCGAAATTTTCAAGGCCCGCTTTTTTTTTCGGCTGGCGCGTGCAGCGCCTGTACCGCGCTTAATGTGGCGACGGCTCGCGCAGCGCCTTCACATCAGCAGCGGTCACATTGGCACTCTGCCCGCCCCACGTCGCGCGCAGGTAGTTCGACAGTTGCGAGAGCTCGTCGTCGCTCAGCGTCGACGCGAACGCCGGCATCGCCTGCATGCTTTCGAGACCCGCGAAGTGCTGCGTGTCGATGCCGTCGAGCATCGCCACGAGCAGATTGTGCGGATCGGCCTGACGCACCGTCGAGTTGCCGTTCATCGGCACCGCCACGTGCGGCTTGCCCTCGCCCGCCAGCCCGTGACAACCCGCGCACACGGCCACATAGACCGAGCGGCCCGCCGCCAGCTGCGCGGCGTCAGCGGCCACGGTCTTCACCGGCTGCGGTGCGGGCGGCGTGTCGCCGAGCAGATAGACGGACAGCGCGCGCGCATCGTCCTTGTTCAGGTACTGCGTGCTCAGGTGCACGACCGGATACATCTCGCCGAACGCCGAGCCTTGCGGCGCAATGCCGACGCTGAAGAACGTCTGCAGGTCGGCGCCGTTCCAGCCGCGGCCAGCAAGACCCGCAGGCGTGATGTCCGGCGCGACCACGCGGCCCAGTGCTGCGCCCGAGAGCGGCTTCGCATCCACGAGCCTGCCGAACAAGTCGCGCGGCGTATGACATTCGGCGCAGTGACCGAGCGCGTTGGCGAGATAGCGGCCGCGCTGCCAATCGGCCGATTGCCCCGCGGAGGCGTCGGGCAACGTGTCTTTCAGGAACAGCATGTCCCACAGCGCCATGCCGAAGCGCATGCTGTACGGGAACTTCAGGTCGTTGGCCGGCGGGTCTGCCGCGACCGGCTTCACGGTCATCAGGTAGGCGTACATCGCGTCGGCGTCGGCACGCGACAACTGACGGTACGACGTATACGGCATCGACGGATAGAGCCGCTTGCCGCGCGCGTTGCCGTCGTGCAGTGCGGCGTAGAAGTCGTCGGCACTCCACTTGCCGATGCCGTGATCCTTGTCGGGCGTGATGTTCGAGCCGTAGAAGGTGCCGTACGGCGAGGCCAGCGCCGCGCCGCCCGCGAACGGCGCGCCGTCCTTGGCGGTGTGGCACGCGGCGCAGTCGGCGGCCTTCACGAGGTAGCGGCCACGCGCGACCTGCCCGGGCGTGGGCGTGAACGCCGCGCCCGAAGTGGACGATTCTTCGCGGCCGCAGGCCGCGAGCGTGAGCGCACAGGCGGCGAGCAACACGCCGTGCGCGAGGCGGTTCAGGAACGCGCGCTTCATGCCGCGTCCTTCACGAGACCGGGCGTGCTCATCACCACGTCCTTGACCGCTTCGTAGTAGCGCACGTAGCCCGTGCAGCGGCAAATGTGGCCGTCGAGCGCGGCCATGATCGTGCTTTCCACATCGGCCTTCTTGATGGGCTCGCGCTTGAGGCGCTCGAGCAGCACCGTGGCCGCGTTGACGAAGCCCGGCGTGCAGTAGCCGCACTGGAAGCTGAAGTGATCGAGGAACTTCTGCTGGATGGGCGACAGCTCCACCACCTCGCCGGCCTCGTTGCGCTTCGCGTGGCCTTCGACCGTGCGGATCGTGCGGCCGTTGAAGAAGTGCGCGCCGGTGATGCAGGTGCGCATTTCCTCGCTCGAACCGTCCGGCTTGTCGAGGATCACCACGCACGCGTGGCATACGCCCTGCCCGCAGCCGAGGCGCGAGCCGGTCAGGCCCGCGTACTCGTGCAGGAACTCGATCATCATGATGCCCTCGGGCACCTGCATCGGACCGACGGCCTTGCCGTTGATGGTGAGCGAGAGCGCTTTCGGCTTGTACTGCACGAGCGGGCGCTCGACGGGCGCGGCCGGCTGTTGGGCCGGTTGTGCGGCGGGTTGGCTTGCCGCCTGAGAGGCAGGCTGTGAAGCAGCCATCGCGGCGCTGGCGCTGGCCGCGGATGCAGCGGATTGGGCGAGCGTCATGCGAGCACCTCCAGGATTTTTTGCGGGGTCACCGGCAAGTCGGTGAAGCGATGGCCGATGGCGTGCGCGACGCCGTTCACGACCGCGCCCACCACGGGAATCATCACCACTTCGGCGACGCCCTTGGGCGGATCGGTTTCCGAGAGTGCCGGCAGCACCTCGCCGGTTTGCGTCCAGACGGCGACGTCCGAGGCGCGCGGCAAGTGGTAACGGTTGAAGTTCCAGGTACCGTTGCCGGGACCGTCCTCATAGAGCGGCAGATACTCGTGCAGCGCATGGCCGATGCCCATTGCGAGACCGCCCTGCAACTGGCCCGAGACGAGCTGCGGCGAGATCTGGTTGCCGCACTCCATGATCGAGTGGTGCGTGAGCAGTTCCACCTTGCCGGTGGCCTCATGCACGGCCAGCTCGACCAGCGTGCCGACCGCGCTGTAATAGGTCACCGCCGCGTTGTTGCGGCTCATCGGCGGGATGAACGCGCGCTTGCGGTCCAGCACGCGATAGCCGTTCGCCGTCGAAGGCAGCGCGGCGTGCGCAGCCGGAGTCAGCGACGTTGCGGGCTTGCCGTTCTCGCCCGCGCCGGCCTGGGCATAGCGCAGCGAGAGACCGTCGATCGGCAGACGCTCGACCGTGCCGCCCACATCGAATTCGGCTTCGGCCCATTGCCAGCGATTGAACACGTGCACGACCGCGCCGGTCGCGAGGCCCATCGCATGCGCCTGCTTTGCGAGCCGTTCGAGCGGCAGCGGCTCGAGGCCCGCCGCGGTCAGCTTGCCGTCCACCCAGCGCGCATCCTCGATGCGCACGACGAGCGGCGCGGCCTGCCCGCCGCCCAGACCTTGCGTCCAGATCGACATGGCCGCCGGCCACAGGCCGTAGCGGAACACCGCGCGCGCGGCTTCGCGCGTGCTGTGCGTGAAGTAGAACGCCGAGTTCGTAGCGCTCGACGGCGACGCGATGTTCGGCGTCCAGCGCGGGTTCGCGCTCAGGCGGTCCTGATCGGCCTGGCTCATGAGGTAGGGGTCGCCGCTCGAGACCATCGGCAGATCGGGCCAGTCGGTCACGGCCACGCGGATATCCGCCGCCGGCTTGCCGAGCCACTTCGCCACGGCCACGGCCTGGGTGGTCGACATGCCCGTGCCGATCTCCGCGCCCGTATGATGGAGCATGATGACGCCATTCTCGTCGATTTCGACCTTTGCGAACGATGCTTCGGATCCCGTACCAAAATCCTTCTGCACGCAGGCGAAGCCCACGCCATAGCGCTTGCCCGGGTTCGCAGCCTCGTATTCGGCCTTGCGCTTAGCGCGCTGCGTCCACAGCGGATGCACCTTCGCGCGCTCCAGCACCTCGTCCACGCGGATCGCGCCGGCGGGAATCGCGCCCTGGGTGTTCTTCATGCCCGAGCGCAGCGCATTCTTCAAACGGAAATCGATCGGATCGACGCCGAGCTGCGCAGCGATTTCGTCGATGGCCATCTCGGTCGCCGCCATGCTCTGCAGCGTGCCGTAGCCGCGCGCCGAGCCCGCGTCGATCGCGCGCGAGGCGATCGCCACCGAGGCGAAGTCGTTCTTCGGGAAGTAGTAGATCGATTGCGCGGCCGTCGCGCCCACCATCGCCACCGAAGGCGAGAAGTTGCAGCGTCCGCCGCCGTTGGCCTCGAAGTCGCCCTTGAACGATTGCAGCAGCCCCGTCTTGCGGTCCACGGCGATGCGGTAATGCATCTTGAACGCGTGGCGTTTCAGGGAAGTCTGGAACTGCTCGTAGCGGTCGTTCGCGAAGCGCACCGGACGGCCGTCGCCATAGAGCGCGGCCACGAGCCCGTAGTACGGCACGTTGAAGTGATCCTTCGAGCCATAGCCCACCGTGTAGCACGGATGCAGGAACAGCTGCTTCACCGGGTAGCGGCTCTTCGCGGCCATTTCCGCGACGGACTGCGCGACTTCGAGCGGCGACTGCGTCGGCACCACGAGGTGCAGCGACTGCGTGGCGGCGTCGTACCAGCCGTTCGCGTTGTCAGGCTCGAGCGCGGCCGTATCGATCGACTGCGTGTTGTACTCGCGGTCGAACACGAGCCAGTCGGCGGAGGCGTGATCGAGCTCGTCGGCGATCTGGGCGGCCCAGGCCATGCCCTGCTCGTCGACCTTGCCGTGCGCATTGGCGTCCGGCCACACCGGCTGATGCTTGCGCATCGAGCTCGGGAAAATCGGCGCGTCCTTGAGGCTCGAATACACGTCGTCGTCATAGGGCGTCTTGCCGCCCACGCGCACGTAGCGGAAGGTCCCCCACGGATCGCGTTCGAGCGGACCAGTCACCGCGCCATAGCGGATCACATCGTCGCGGAACTTGAGCAGGTTCTTCGCGAAACGGAAGCGCGCGAAATCGTGATAGATGAGGATCGCAACCGCGTGGCCCAGATAGGCGGGCGTCTTGCCCGCGGGCAGCAGCATGTCCTCGCCATAGAAGGCCGGGAACGCGACGCCGTCGCGCGCGAGGTCCTCGGCAGTGACGATGCAGTCAGGCTTGAGATCATCGCCGAGCAGCGTCAGGTCGAAGCCTTCGTAAAGGCGATCGGCCCGGGTCGCGCGCAGGATCAGCGCGTGGGCCTGCTGCTGGGGCCAGTGGGGCATGTCCGACGCGCGAACATCGCGCGCGAAGATTTTCGAGCCCGTGACTTTGGCGATGCCGTCGATGCGGAACTTGGGCGTGCCGTTGGCGGCATCCCATTTGACCGGTGTGAGGAGTTTTTCTTCGAAAAGGGCAGCGAATGCGCGGCTGCCGAAAGGCGCCACATATACCGCCACGCCCGCCAGCATGCTGGCTTTGAGAAAACCCCGCCGTGACAGGCCGTGGTTTTTCATGAGGGGACCTCCAGGTGCGTGCGCGACTCGCGAAGGCGACAGTCTGTGCCTTGCGGAGCGGCCCGCATTCTGGCATTGGCGCCCGCCCGAGCCCATAGCGATCGTCACATGCGGAACTTATTATTGCGCTTATAAAGCCCGTTCCATAAGGGTTTACGCGATGCGCGCCGTTTCCGGCGTGTTGCGCCCAGCCCCCACCTGGCCCATGTCCGGCCGGTTCTGTCCCGCCCGCGATAGCGGGCAACCGGAGCGTGCCCACCGCGTCCTTTTCCTACGAAAACGTCATCTTGCGATCACGTTAGCGCACCGCCCAACCGTCATATTGAACACAGCTTCCAGCGAGGAAGCGAGCCAGTCCAACCCGGCTTCCCGGTTGCGGAAGTCCAAAGAGAAGGAGATTCAGCATGAACGCGAAGTTCCCGGTTGCCATCGTCGCCCTTGCCGTCGCACTCGGCACCACTTCGGTAGCGGCGCAAGCGCAGTCGCAGACACAGGGTAAAACGCGCGCCGATGCCCAGCAGGAATTGATTCAGGCCCGTCACGACGGCCTCACGCAATCGAGCCCGACGACGTACCCGCCGAACGCGCAGCAAATCGCCCAAAACAAGGTGCGTCACGAGGCCGGCACGCATCGCGGCGAGCCTTCTGCCGCCGTCGACCAGCACGATCAAATGACGTCGCGCTAACGCTCGCGTGTAGTTCGAGCCCAATCGGCGGCCGCGCCTTCACACCGCGCGGCCGGCGCTAGACCTCGCGCGCCGGAAAGTGCAGCCAGAATGTCGTGCGGACATGCGGCTGGCTTTCGACGCCGCAAGTCCCGCCGTGGCTCTCCATGATGGACTTGACGATGGCGAGCCCCAACCCCGTTCCCGATGCGGAGTTGTTCCGCGACGGATCCACACGGTAGAAGCGCTCGAAGATCTTCTCCCGATGCCCGGCGTCGATGCCCGCGCCCTTATCCGATACCCTCACTGTCGTTCCTGATCCCGATGCTTCGCACTCTATAACGATCGTCGATCCTGTTGGCGCGTGCGCGAGCGCATTGGAAACCAGATTGCTCAGCGCTCGCTGGTAGAGCATGAGATCGGCTTGCACCTGGCCCTCGCCGCGCACGACCAGTTCGACTGAAGCGTCCTCGGCCATGGGCTCGTAATAGCCCGCCACCCGCTGCGCTTCCTGCACGGCGTCGAGCTCGCGCAATCCCGGGGGATGCCGCGCACTCTCGGAGCGCGCGAGAAACAGCATGTCTTCGATCATGCGCGAGAGCCGCTGATATTCGTCGATGCTCGATTCAACGATGCTGCGGTACTCCCCGGCCGTTCTCGGCTGCGCGAGCGCCACCTGAGCGCCCGCCACGAGGTTCGTCAAGGGCGTGCGCATGTCGTGCGCGAGATTCGACGAAAACTGGCTCAACCGGACAAACGATTCGTTCAGCCGCGCCAGCATCCCATTGAACGCACGCCCCAGTTCGCGCAATTCGCCGGCGGTGTCGAGCTCCGGCATGGGCTGCGCGAGGCGCGCCGTGGACATCTCCTCCGCGCGCTTCACGAGTTGCCGCAGCGGGCTCAAACCGAGCATCGCGATGCCGTACGCGAGCGCCGCCGCGAGCAGCACCCCGAGCACCTCGATTGCGACGATCGTCCAGGCGTATCCGCGCAGCAGCGCGTAGTCGCCCGATTCGTCCAGTTGGATCACGACGCGCACCGTTTCATGGCCAGGGCCCCGCAGCGTCACGCGCGAAGCAACGTAGCGGCGCTTCGAATCCGTGTCCGCCTGCATGATCATCCGGTCCGGCAGCGGCCCCGCCATAGCGGGCGCGTAAGCCGCGAAGTCCTGGGTTTCGAGGATCCGCTTGCCCGCTTCGTCGAACAGGCCGAGATCGAGCCGTTGATGGCCGTGGAGCTGATCGATCCAGATTTCCGGTTGCCGCACGATTTCATCGGTATCCTGAACACGTGCGAGATGATCCTCCAGCGCGATCATGGTGGTCACGAGCTCCTGCGTCGCGGTATTGTCGATGCGCGTCTTGAGCGCCTGATAGAGCGCGAATCCGCTGAGCGCGAGAATGGCTGAAGTCGAGATGACGATCAGTACAGTGAGGCGGGCCCGCAACGTCGTGGGCAGCAAGTGCTTGATCATGAATCGACGGCGTCCCGCTCTTCGAGAACATAGCCCATGCCCCTGACCGTGTGGATGAGCCGGGTCTCGTAGGGGTCGTCGATCTTCACCCTGAGCCGCCGGATGGCGGCGTCCACCACGTTGGTATCGCTGCTGAAATTCATGTCCCAGACCTGCGAGGCGATAGTCGCGCGCGGCAGGATCTCGCCGGCCCGGCGCATCAACAGCCACAGCAGCGAGAACTCCTTCGACGTCAGCAGAATGGTCTTGCCCTGCCGCGTAGCCTTGCGCCGCGTGAGATCCAGATGGAGATCGGCCACGCTCAGGGTCGTGGCCTCCCGCGGCTGCCCGCGCCGCAAAATCGAGCGGACCCGCGCCAGCAATTCGACGAAGTCGAAAGGCTTGGCCATATAGTCGTCGGCGCCGAGTTCCAGCCCCTTGACGCGGTCGCCCACGTCGTCGCGCGCCGTGAGAAACAGCACCGGCGTGGAGCGTTCCCGGCGCAGCGCTTCGATCACGCTCCAGCCGTCGCGCCCGGGCAGCATCACGTCGAGCACGATCAGGTCGTAGTCCTCCGTGCTCGCCTGGTGCAGGCCGCTCACGCCGTCCTCCACCCAGTCGACCACGTAGCCCGCTTCGGAGAGGCCTTTTTGCAGGTATTTTCCTGTCTTCGGTTCGTCTTCGACGATCAATATGCGCATGTGCGTTTTACCTGCGTTTTAACCTGAAGCTTCCCATTTTGAGGGATTCGAGCGCCAGCCCGCGCAACGAGCCCGCATGCGCGACCCGGTACAGCACGGGCAGCACCAGCAGCGTGAGCGCCGTGGAAGAGAGAATGCCGCCGATCACGACCGTGGCGAGCGGCCGCTGCACTTCCGCGCCGGTGCCGGTGGCGAACGCCATGGGGAGGAAGCCGAGCGAAGCGACCAGCGCCGTCATCAACACCGGACGCAGCCGCGTGAGTGCGCCATCGCGCACGGCATTCGGCAAATCGGCTCCATCTTCGCGCAATTTCCGTATGAAGGAAATCATCACGAGACCGTTCAACACCGCCACTCCGGAAAGCGCGATGAAACCGACCGCCGCGGTGATGGAGAGCGGAATCCCGCGCAGCCACAGCGACACCACGCCGCCGCTGAGCGCGAACGGAATGCCCGTGAACACGAGCAGGCCATCCTTGGCGTTATTGAACATGATGAAGAGCAGGACGAAAACCATCAGCAGCGCACCCGGCACGACGATTTTCAGGCGCTCGCTCGCGCTTTGCAATTGCTCGAATTGTCCGCCCCATGAGATCCAATAACCGGCCGGCACCTGGACGTCCTGGCGAATCTGCGCCTGCGCATCCGCCACGAACGAGCCCACGTCGCGCTCGCGCACATTGGCCGTCACCACCACGCGGCGCTTGCCGCTGTCGCGGCTGATCTGATTCGGGCCCGGGCCGATCTTCACCGTCGCGAGTTCGGCGAGCGGCACGTAGGGCGCGAGTTCGGTAGTGGAGGCCGTCGTTGCGGCGTTTGCCCCGCTAACCGGCAGCGCGATGGGCAGGCGCTTGATGGCCTGCACATCGGAGCGCAACTCCTCCGGCAAACGCACCACGATATCGAAGCGCCGGTCGCCCTGAAACAGCGTGCCCGCCTTCTGGCCGCCCACGGCAGCCGCCACCGTGTCCTGCACGTCTGCGACGCTCACGCCGTAGCGCGCAAGCTTGTCGCGATCCAGTTCGATCGTGAGCACCGGCAGGCCGGTGGTCTGCTCGACCTTGACCTCGGTGGCGCCCGCCACCTTCTGCAGCGCCGCGGCAATCTCGCTGGCTGTCGTGTTGAGCACGTTCATGTCGTCGCCGAACACCTTGACGGCGACGTCGCTGCGCACGCCCGAAATCAGCTCGTTAAAGCGCAACTGGATCGGTTGCGAGAACTCGTAGACGTTGCCGGGAAACTCGGCCAGCACGGCCTCGATTTTCTTCATCAGATCCTCGCGCGATTTGCGCGGGTTGGGCCACTGGTCCCGCGGCTTGAGCATGATGTATCCGTCCGATGCGTTGGGCGGCATCGGATCCGCGGCGATTTCCGCCGTGCCCGTGCGCGCGAACACGCGCTCGATCTCGGGGAGCTTCTCCTTGAGCGCCTTCTCGATCGCCTTCTCCATCTCCACGGACTGCGTGAGGCTCGTGCCCGGAATGCGCTGCGCGGAAATGGCGAGATCGCCTTCGTTCAGGCTCGGAATGAACTCGCTGCCAAGGCGCGTGGCCAGCAGCAAGGTAACGCCGACGATGGCCACCGCCGCAACCAGCACGCGCTTCGGGCGCTCCATGAAGCGGTCCAGCACCGGCTCGTAGGCGCGGCGGGCCCAGCCCATCACGCGATTTTCCTTTTCCTCCACCCGCGAGCCGATGAACAGCGCCACTGCCGCCGGGATGAAAGTCACGGTGAGCACCATCGCGGCGGCCAACGCCATCACCACGGTAATCGCCATCGGATGGAACATCTTGCCTTCCACGCCGCTCAAGGCGAAGATCGGCAGATAGACCACCATGATGATCAGTTGTCCGAATATCAGGGCCCGGCGCGCCTCACGCGAAGCCTCCATCACCTCGGCGAAGCGCTCGTCGCGCGTGAGCGGCCTGCCTGCGCGAGCTTGTGCGTGCGCGAGCCGCCGTATGCAGTTCTCGACAATGACCACCGCGCCATCGACGATGATGCCGAAATCGAGCGCACCCAGGCTCATCAGGTTCGCGCTGACTTTGGCGTTGACCATGCCGGTGAACGTCATCAGCATCGAAAGCGGAATGACAAGCGCCGTAATGAGTGCGGCCCGAATGTTGCCGAGAAAGATGAACAGCACGGCGATCACGAGCACTGCGCCTTCGAGCAGGTTCTTCTTGACCGTCTGCACGGCCTTTTCGACCAGCACGGTGCGGTCGTAAACGGGCACGGCCTTCACGCCCGGCGGCAGCGAGCGGTTGACCTCGTCCATTTTCAGGGACACTGCCTTTGCCACGCTGCGGCTGTTTTCGCCCATCAGCATGAATACGGTTCCGAGCACGACTTCCTTGCCGTTTTCGGTTGCCGCGCCCGAGCGCAACTCGCGGCCGATGCCCACTTGCCCGACGTCCTCCATGCGCACCGGCACGCCGCCCGCGTTGGTCAGGACGATATTGGCGATATCGTCCAGCCCGCGCGCCTGCCCCGGCACGCGCACGAGGTATTGCTCGCCCTCGCGCTCGATGTAGCCTGCCCCGACGTTTTCGTTGTTGCGCTCGAGCGCACGCACGATGTCCGCGAGCGTGAGTCCGTACGACATCATCCTCGTGGGATTCGGCGCGACGCGGTACTCCTTCCCGTATCCGCCGATCGAGTTGACATCGGTGACGCCGGGCACGTTGCGCAGTTGCGGCTTCACGACCCAGTCTTGCAGTTCGCGCAGATCCGCCGGGGTATAGGGCTTGCCATCCGCCTTCCTCGCGCTTTCCGAGGCCTCCACGGTCCAGAGGAAAATCTCGCCGAGGCCCGTCGACGTGGGGCCCATGGACGGCGTCGCGCCCGGCGGGAGCTTGTCCTTCGCCTCCTGAATGCGCTCGTTGACGAGTTGGCGCGCGAAGTAGATGTCCGTGCCGTCGTTGAAGATCACCGTCACCTGAGAGAGGCCATAGCGCGAAATCGAACGCGTCTCCTGCAGATTCGGCAGGCCCGCCATGGCGGTCTCGATCGGCCAGGTAATGCGCTGCTCGGCTTCCAGCGGGGAGTAGCCGGGCGCGGAGGTGTTGATCTGCACCTGCACGTTGGTGATGTCGGGCACCGCGTCGATCGGCAACTGCCGGTAACTGGCGATGCCGAGGGCCGCCACGGCGACGGTGGCCAACATCACGAGCCAGCGATGCGCGATGGCAAAGCCAATTAACCGCTCAAACATGGTCGATCACTCCTCCACGCTGTCCTTCGTCAGCTCCGCCTTGAGCACGAAGCTGTTCACCGCCGCATAGCGCTGGCCGCTTTTCAGTCCGCCCAGCACTTCCACGTTCTGATCGTCGCGCCGCCCGAGTTCAACGGGCTGCGCCACGAACCCCTTCGGAGACTGCACGAACACCGAGGCCGCGCCACTGATCTCCTGAATCGCGCTGGCCTGAATGGCGAGCGGCACGTCCTGCTCGCCCGCCCCCACCGAGACGTTCACGAACAGGCCGGGCCGCCACGCGCCCTCGGGATTCGCGAGCACCACGCGCGCCGGCGCGGTGCGCGTCTGCTCGCCGAGCAACGCGCCCACGTATGCAATCGAACCGATGGCGCGCGATTCGAACGCCGATGCACTCACCGTGGCCTCGCGCCCGACCCGAACGTCGTTAAGGCGCTGCGCCGGCACGGCCATTTCCGCCCAGACCGAAGACAGATCGGAAATCACGAATACGTTGGCATCCGCCGCAATGGATTCGCCCGCCGTCAAATGCTTCTCGACGATGGTTCCGGCGAACGGTGCGCGCAGTTCATAGAGGCTCAGCGCGGACGCGGACGCAGCGGCATTGAGCGCGGCAAGTTTCTGGCGCGCATTCTGTGTTGCGATTTCGGCCTCGCGCAGTTGCACCTGTGCCTGTTGATAGTCCTGCTCCGCCGAGATTTTTTCCTGCCAAAGCGTCTTTTCGCGTGCGTATGCGGTACGCGCCGCCGCGAGACGCCGCTCGGCCGTCAGCAGCTCGCTTCTCCGGTCGGCGAGGTCCGTGCTCGCGATGACGGCAAGCACCTCGCCCTTCTGCACGCGCTGCCCGATCGAGACGTTCACGCGCTCGACCACGCCCGCGACACGCGGAACGACATGCGCGGTCCGGTCCTCGTCGAACTTGATTTCGCCTGGCAACTGGAAACTGCTGTGAATCTGCGCCGGCCCCACCGTGGCAAGCCCGATATTCGCCGCCTTGACCTGCGATGGGCTCAGCGCCACCGCGCCATCCGCACGCGAAAAGTTGAGCGAACGGGAGCGCCCATCGACTCGAATGTTGATGGCCGCATCGAACACATGAGGCGTGCCGATTCCTCTCGTACTGCCAAACTTCCCATCCTTTCCAGTGAATTTCAGCAGCTCGCGCGACCCGTCGTAGCGCGTGATCGTGGCGCTGACCGTCGCGCGATCGGGAACCGGCTTGCCATCCACGAACGGATAGACGATCAGGCGCGCGTCTCCCGCCTTTTTTGCAAGCACGATCTCAGCGCCCAACGGGCCGTCGGCGACGATCCGGCCGCCGCGAGGGCCGAGGCCATCGGCCCTGGGTTCGTCGGGCGCGCCAGCGGTCGCGCCTTTCTGTGCAGCCGGTTCCCCCGATAACGCATACGCGCCAATAGCGACGCAAAATAAAAATGCAGTCGCCGCAGCGGCAATCTTCTGTTTGGGCAGCATGTTCGATCCTTCAATTCAAGCGGGTCGCGCTGTCGCTACCTGCGACGAGCGGCGTACCGACGAGTCGGCCGATTTCGGCATGGGCCTGATGGGCGGCGCTCAGCGCCCTTACGTATTGGGACTGCGCCTGAAACAGCGTGCGTTGTGCGTCGAGCACGTCGAGGAAACTGAATTTGCCCAATTCGAATCCGCGCAGCATGGCGCCCAGCGTCTGCTTCGCTGCGGGGAGGACCTCATCCTTTAGCCGACGCGCTTCCTGTGCGGCGTTCTCATAGCTCGACCAGGACTGCGCAAGCTCCAGTTGCAGGCGCGCCTTTTCGCTGTCGAGGTCCGCACTCGCCTTCTCGGCGTTGTGGGCCGCTTCGAGAACCGCACCCTTGTTGGTGTCGAAGATCGGCAATGGAATGGATACCCCGACTACTGCCTGGTTATCCGGAATACCTGATGTCCAGACCCGCTTCATACCAGCGCTGACGGTGATGTCGGGCATGCGCCGCGCTTTCCGCACGCTCACGAGCGCGTTGCTGCGCAGCACTTCGGCCTGCGCGATGCGCGACGCAGGCGACTCGTCGAGCCTCGACTGCAAGGCCGACAACGGCTCGATTTCGGGCAGCGCATCGAGATCGCCCGTCACCGGGCGGTTGCGCACTTGCGGGCTTCCGGTGACGTTCGCGAGTTTCTCCATCGCGAGTGCCGCCTGCGTGCGCGCCGAAGCGAGCGCGATTTGCGCATCGGCGGCGGCCACGCGCGCCTTGGTCGATTCGACGGGCGAGATCTTGCCGGCGCGGGCGCGCTTGTCGGCCATATCCGCCGAGCGCAGCGCGGTATCGGCCGACTCCTGCGCCATCTGCATCTGGCGCTGGGCGGCGAGCATGTCGTAGAACGCGGTGATCACCGCTGCGCGAAGCTGCGCTGCCTGCCCGTCGAGCGAAGCCAGCGCCGCCTGGCGGCCATACGACGCCACATCGAGCCGCGCCTGGCGTTTGCCGCCCAGTTCGAAGGTCTGCTCGATCAATGCCGTGCTGGTGCGGTCCGTGCCGCCAAAACCTTCCTGCAACAGCGAGAGATTCGGGTTCGGACGCGCGCCTGCCTGCATTAGCGCTCCGCTGGACGCGTTTGCGCTGGCCACGGCGCTGCGCAACACTGGATTACTCGCAGCGGCAATGCCGAGCGCGTCGTCCAGTGAAAGCGCCTTAGGGCGCGTCCTGGACGGATGGAACAGGTTCCGCGAGCGGCTGGCTGTGCGCGGAATAGCACAGGGCCATGAGCGCGGCGGCAATGAGGTTGCGCGGATGCATGGGCGGATGGCATGAAGAATGACTTGCCGCCGATGCTACGGTCCGGATGCAATGCAAACATGATCCGAAAATGATATTTCTGTCATCTTTCAAGCGGTTGACGCACACTCTGCCCGGCACGCCAATTAATCAGCATGCCGAATTTTTATTGATGAATATGTGAATGTCCGGATACTGGCGAGCATTTTCCGGTGAACGGACCCGCAATGAGTTCAACCCGGCTTGATCAAATGGAAAGGCCGGACGGGCACAAGCTTCGGCACCAATGACAAGGGGCCCTCTCGGGCCCCTGCGGCGAATATCTGCCTTTCAGTCTTCCAGGCGAGGCGCCATCGCGCTCACGCCATGACCGGCTGTGCTGCCAGCCACTCATCGACGGATTGACGAGCTTTATGCTCCACCATGCTGACCACCATCAGCACGTCGATCTTGAGTTTGGGAAACGCAAGCTCCATGCAAGGCAACGCGACATCGCGCATTTCCGCTTCCGTCCCTTTGGTTTCCGCGCGGCATAGCCACTGCGTGTCCGTTGCATCCGCTTTCGTATCGATATTGATTTGAAAACCCCGGTATTCAATTGCCATACACTCTCCACTACCTGTCAAAACGTAAGCTTTTCATCGCTGGATTGCGACGGGGACCGCGAATATAGCACTGCCTCGTGGTCCGTTCAGCGATACGACAGTTGTGCGTTGTGCTCACCGAGCACGCGATGGCCGCTGCATGCGCCAGCCCACGATCGAAAGCGAAATGCCCGAAATGATCGCGGCGAGCGCAACGTAGTAGGCAGGCGCGAGCGTGTTGCCGGTCCAATGAATCAACACCTCGGCGATGGTGGGCGCGAAGCCGCCGAACAGCGTGACGCCCAGGCTATAGGCAATCGACAAGCCGGCCGAGCGCATCTGCACGGGAAAGATCTCCGACATGAGCGCGGGCATCGGGCCGGAATAGGCAGCCTTGAAAATACCGGCCGCGCCTTGCAGCACGAGCAGCCATTCAAGCGTGGGGTGCGCCTTTAGCCAGGCAAACATGGGGTAAGTGAGCGCCGCCAGCAAAACCGACGTGGTGAGCATGATACGCAGGCGTCCGATGCGATCGGACAATGCGCCCATGACCGGCGAAAGCGCGAATTGCAGGCCGCCGTTGAGCACGACCACGCCGAACGAGGTGGCCGCTGCCATGTGAAGCTGCTTCACCGCGTACAGCGGCATATAAAGCTGGAGGATATACACGCCGACCGTCGACTGTGCGACGATGCCCACCGCGAGCAGCAAATCAGTCCAGCGGCGGCCGACATGCTCGTGCTTCACAGCCGCGACGTCCTGCCTCGAGATTGCTTCGCGGTTCGCGAGAAACTCGGGCGTTTCGTCAAGATGCGAACGAATGTAATAACCCACGGGACCCAGCACGAGCCCGAAGAAAAACGGCACGCGCCAGCCCCACGAGGCCAGCTCCGCGGGCGGCAGCCAGAGCGCCAGCAACGAGCCGAACGAGGCCGCGAGAATCGCCGCCGCGCCCTGGCTGGCGAATTGCCAACTCGCGTAATAGCCACGCCGCGTGCTGCTGTGCTCGACCATGAACGCCGTCGCGCTGCCGAACTCGCCGCCTACCGCGAAGCCCTGCACGAGACGGGCGAGCAGGACGAGCAACGGCGCCGCGATGCCGATCGTGGCGTACGTCGGCATCACGGCCATCGCGAGCGTGCCTGCCATCATGAGCGCAATGGCAAGCGTCAACGCGGCCTTGCGCCCTTTGCGGTCGCCATAGATGCCCAGCACGATGGCGCCGAGCGGACGCATCAAAAACGAAATGCCGAAGGTGCCGATTGCGAGCAGCGTCGAAAGCCATTCGTCGTGCACGGGAAAGAACTGCTTCGCTATCAACGGCGCGAAATAGCCGTAGACGAGAAAATCGAACCATTCGAGCGCGTTGCCAATGGACGAAGAAAACACGATGCGGCGCACCATGGCGCGTGTGAGCGGCGTCTTTTGGCCGCTGTCGCTTTCAGGCGCCATGACATCCGCAATGGATTGCGAACCACTCTTCATGTCTCGTCTCCCTGCTCTATTGCCTTGTTGTACTAAGTGATCTGGAAAAATCAAACGCCGGCGCTCCAGCGCTGGCCGGCCGCGTTGCACGCATCGCCGGCCCTGCACGCAATCAGAACCCCGCGGCCAACCCGTCGCGGCGCGAATCGCTCGCTGCCACGTAGCCGCGCTCGGGATCATTGCGATCGAGCTTCCAGATGAACTGGCCGGAGCCGAAGTCCATATACGGATCGTCGATGCTCTTGATCTCGTGACCGCGCGCCGCAAGCTCTTCGGCAACCTGCGCGTCGAGCGTCGATTCGATATCGACCGAGAAATCGCGATTCACCTTCCAGCGCGGCGCATCGCAAGCGGCCTGCGGCTGCTGGCCGTAGTCGAGCATGCGCACGACCGTCTGCAGATGGCCTTGCGGCTGCATGTCGCCGCCCATCACGCCGAAGCTCATGACCGCCTCTTCGCGACCCTCCACCTGCTGCGTGAGGAACCCGGGAATGATGGTGTGGAACGGGCGCTTGCCGCCTTCGACGACGTTGGGCGAGACCGGGTCCATCGAGAACCCGCAGCCGCGATTCTGCAGCGCGATGCCCGTTCCCGGCACCACCACGCCCGAGCCAAAGCCCATGTAGTTCGACTGGATGAAGCTCACCATCATGCCGCGTTCGTCGACCGCGGACAGATAGATCGTGCCGCCCGACCTCGGCATGCCGAATTCGAACTGCGTCGCGCGCTTGGCGTCGATGAGTTTCGCGCGCTCCTTGAGATAGGCGTCGTCGAGCATCTGCTCGGGCGTCACTTCCATTGAGCGCGGATCGGCGACATAGCGATAGACATCGGCGAATGCGAGCTTCATGGCCTCGATCTGCAGATGCTGCGATTCGATGCCATCGCGCGGCAACGACGCCACGTCGAACTGCTCGAGAATGCCCAGCGCGATGAGCGCGGCGATGCCCTGACCGTTGGGCGGAATCTCGTGCATCCGATAGCCACGATATTCCTTCGAGATTGGCTTCACCCAATCGGCGCGATAGTTGCGCAAATCGTCGCTCGTGAGCGCCCCGCCGCCCTCGCGCGCGAACGCAGCGATGCGCTCGGCGATTTCCCCTTCATAGAAGGCGCGCGGACCCAGCTCGGCGAGCCGCCTCAGCGTGGCCGCGTGGCCCGGCAGGCACACGCGCTCGCTCACCTCGGGCGCGCGGCCGCGCGGCATGAAGGTCTCGGCAAAACCGGGCTGGTCGTGCAACTCGGGAATGGCCGCCTGCCATTTGTGCGCGACGATCAAGGCAAGCGCGTAGCCGCGCTCGGCGATCTCGATCGCGGGCTCCATCAAATCGGCAAACGGCAGGGAGCCGAACTTCGCGTGCAACGCTTCCCAGCCGGCAATCACGCCGGGCACGGTGACGGTGTCCCAGCCGCGCTTGGGCTGCATCGCGAGGCCGTTTTCCTCGCCGTACTTGCGCCGGAAGTAATCGGGGTTCCAGGCGGCGGGCGCGGTGCCCGAGGCATTCAGCCCGTGCAGCTGCGCGCCGTCCCAGACAAGCGCGAAGGCGTCGCCGCCCAGGCCGCACGACACCGGCTCGACCACGGTGATGGCCGCCGCTGCCGCAATCGCGGCATCCACGGCATTGCCGCGCTTCCAGAGCATGCGCAGGCCCGCCTGCGCGGCAAGCGGATGCGAGGTCGAGACGATGTTGCGGGCGAACACCGGCAGGCGCGGCGTCGGATAGGGGTTCTGCCAGTCAAAGCGTGTCATGGCGGTATCGATCGGAAAGATTGGAAATAGCTGGAATGCCGATGCGTCGATTATCTTGAAGGCCTGAGCAAAAAAATATTAATATTTTGTTTTCAATACTTAAAATTTTCTTCCATGCTTTCCCTGCGCATGCTGCGTACCCTGCACGCCGTGGCCCGTAGCGGCTCATTCGCCCTCGCAGCGGAACGGACCGCGCTCACGCAGGCGGCTGTGAGCCTGCAGATGCGCGGGCTCGAAGAAGCACTGGGCCGGCAGATCTTCGATCGCCGCGCGCGCCAGGTCGCGTTGACGCGCGAGGGCCGGGAAATCTGCGCGAAAGTCGAGCGCATTCTCGAACTGATCGACGAGTTGCCGGCTCGTGCCGAGGACACGATTCGCGGCTCGGTCATCGTCGGCGCCGTGGTGTCGGTGATCGGCGCCCTTTCGCTCGCCGTCGCGCATCTGAAGACCGAGCATCCCGAACTCGAAGTGCGGCTCACCTCGGCGCGCTCCGCGGAGCTTGCGCGCATGGTGGAAGAAGGCGACGTCGATCTCGCCGTGGTGGTCGGCAATGCGAACGGCGCGCTGCACGAATCGCTCGCATGGACGCCGCTTTATGAAGAGCCGCTCATGCTGGTGACGAGCCGCGCCACCGAGGGTGGCGAGACGGGAGGCACCGCGCGCCGCATCCTGCGCGAACGCAGCTTCCTGCGCTTCGACCGCCGCGTGCCGACAGGCGCCGTGATCGACGAAGCCTTGCGCACGCTCGGCATCAAACCGCAGGAATATCTCGAACTCAATTCCATCGAAACAATCGTTTCGCTCGTGCGCAACGATGTGGGCGTGAGCGTGCTGCCTGTGCTCCATAACGGCCACTGGCACGACGATGCCAACCTGCGGCTGATTCCGCTTTGCAATCCGCCGTTCATGCGCACCGTGGGCATGATCCATCGTAAGTCGAACAAGCGCACGCTGCTGTTCAACACGCTAGCGGAAATGCTGCGCTGAGTATTGGGATTTCCGAACGGGTTTCCGAAAGGAAAAAACCGGCTCTGGATCGATGATCCAGAGCCGGTTTTTATTGCGTACACGTTCCGTCTTCAGGCGATCGCGGCATTCAGCGCCTTCACGGCGTCGAGCGCGCCACTCACCATCTCGCGCAACGCCGGCTCGACCTTGTCGGCCAGCGCCGGCGCGTAGTCGAACGGAGCATGCTCGTTCATATAGGTGGACTGGCACATTTCGAGCTGGACCGCATGCACGCCGTCGAGCGGCGCGCCGAAATGGCGCGTGATATAGCCGCCCTTGAAGCGCCCGTTCGCCACCCACGTGTATCCGCTGCCTGCCGCAGCCTGTTCGACGCGCGCCTGCACCGATGCATGCGCGGTGCGGCCTTCCTGCGTGCCGATATTGAAGTCAGGCAATTTGCTTTCGAAGAGACGCGGCAACACGCTCGCAATCGAGTGCGCCTCCCAGAGCAGCACGTTCGCATGCCTGCCGCGCAGACGCTGCAGTTCGGCATGCAAAGTATCGTGATACGGCTGCCAGTACGCGGCCACGCGGCGCTGGCGCTCGGCGGCATCGGGCGCGCAACCGTCACGGTAGAGCGGCTCGCCGCGGAACGTCTCGATCGGGCACAGCGACGTAGTGGTCTGCCCCGGATACAGGCTTTCGTCGTTGGGCGGACGGTTCAGGTCGATCACATAGCGTGAGACGCGCGCGCCCAGAATCGTCGCGCCCAGCGACTTCGCGAAGGCGTAGAGGCGATCGAGATGCCAGTCGGTATCGGCGAGACTCAGGGCCACATCCGTATATTGGCCGCGCAGCGACTCGGGGATGAACGTGCCCAGATGCGGGATCGAAACGATGAGCGGCGCGTCGCCGCGCTCGAGTGTGTAGAGGTCTGTCATGAGTCGGTCCGTTCAGTGGATTACAGCGCACATCGTCAAGCTTGCTGCGTTCATGTGTCGGCCAGCAAACGCGCAAGCGTCTTGCGATAGTCCGCGTAAAGGCGCTCTTCTGCGCGATGACGCCGGCCTTCGACCACTTTCTCGCCGGCAGTGTAGACGTCGAGCACGGGCGTTTCGCCCTGCTCGCAGAACACGACCGAAGAGAGCCACGTCTGCGGCGTCTTTTCCGCGAGATCGGGATGCCGCGGATCGAGCACGATCCAGTCGGCGCGCGCGCCCGCTTCGAGCGCGCCCACTGCGCGGCCTGCCGCGCGTGCGCCGCCCGCGAGCGCGGCGGCAAACAGCCGGTCCGCCACGTTCGCCGCCTGCGGCGCGGCCAGCACGTTGCGCTCGCGCCGCACGAGACGCTGCCCATATTCGAGCAGGCGCAGTTCCGCGCGCCAGTCCACGCCGATATGGCTGTCCGAACCCACGCCGAACACGCCCTGCGCGTCGAGATAGTCGTGCGCAGGGAAAATGCCGTCGCCGAGATTCGCCTCCGTGGTGAGGCACAGCCCCGCCACCGCGCCGCTCTTCGCGAGCGCCTTGGTCTCCTGAGCGTCAACATGCGTGGCATGCACGAGGCACCAGCGCGCGTTCACGTCGAAGCGATCGAGCAGCCATTGCACCGGGCGCGCGCCTTCGGTCTCGACGCAAGCGTCGACTTCGGCGGTTTGCTCGGCGATATGGATATGCACGGGTGCGCCCGGCAACGCTGCATCGAGACCCTCGAGCAGCGTGCACAGCGACGCCTGCGAGACCGCGCGCAGCGAATGCGGCGCCACGCCGTAGCGCAATGCGCCATGCTCGGGCCGCTCGCCGCGCACGGCCTCGATGATCGAGAGCAGTTGCTCAGGCGTATTGATGAAGCGCCGCTGATCGTCGCGCGGCGCACGCGCGCCGAAACCGCTGTACTGATAGAGCACGGGCAGCATGGTCATGCCCACGCCGGTCTCGCTCGCGGCATCGACCACGCGCTGTGCAAGCTCGGCCGGGTTGGCATAGCGTTGCCCGTCGTGCGCATGATGCACGTAGTGGAATTCGCAGACCGACGTATAGCCGGCCTTGAGCATTTCCACGTAAAGCCAGCGCGCGATCGCGCCGAGATCGTCAGGCGTGATGCGCGCAGCGAAGCGATACATCAGATCGCGCCAGCTCCAGAAGCTGTCGGTAGGATTCGCGCGGTATTCGGTGAGTCCGGCCATCGCGCGCTGAAAAGCGTGCGAATGAAGATTAGGCATGCCTGGCATGAGCGGGCCTGACGCCTGGGCGACGCCCGCGGGCGCGGCCGGAAGGTCGGCTTGGACGCGTTCGAGGTTGCCCGCCGCATCCCATTCGAGCAGCACGTTGCGGCGCCACCCTTGCGGCAGCCAGGCGTGCGTCGCGAACAGCGCGCGTGAGTTGGAATTCATAGTCGATGCCTGCTTCAAGCGTTCAATTCATGCGTTCAAATCGTCTTCGAGCGACGCTCGAAGACCGTCTTGCCGCCGCGCACGACGCGTGCGCAAAGCGGCCGGCCGATCCAGTAAGCCAGTTCCGCGAGCGATTGCACGTCCCACACCGCGAAGTCCGCCGGGCGTCCTTCGGCGAGCGTGCCGTGCCGCTCGGCGTCGCCGAGCGCACGCGCCGCGTGTTGCGTCACGCCTTGCAGCACCTCGGGCACGGTCATGCGGAACAGCGTGGTCGCCATATTCATCATGAGCAGTATTGACGTGGTCGGAGACGTGCCCGGATTGCTGTCTGTCGAGATCGCAATCGGCACCTCGTAGCGGCGCAGCAAGTCGAGCGGCGGCAATTGCGTTTCGCGAATGAAGTAATAAGCGCCCGGCAGCAGCACCGCGACGCTGCCCGCGGCTTTCATCGCCGCCACGCCGGCTTCGTCGAGAAACTCCAGATGGTCCGACGACAAGGCGCCGTAACGCGCAGCCAGCGCCGCGCCGCCGCTGTTCGACAATTGCTCCGCGTGCATCTTGACCGGCAGATTGCGGCGCGCGGCGGCTTCGAACACGCGCTCGCTCTGCGCGATCGAAAAGCCGATGCGTTCGCAGAAAACGTCCACCGCATCGACGAGGCCTTCGTCGGCCAGCGCGGGCAGCATGCGATTACACACTTCGTCGATATAGTCGTCGGCGCGTCCCGCGAATTCGGGCGGCAATGCGTGAGCGCCGAGGAAGGTCGTGCGCACCGTGACCGGATAGCGCTCGTCGAGTTGGCGCGCGACGCGCAGCATCTTGCGCTCAGCGGCGAGTTCGAGACCGTAGCCCGACTTGATCTCGACGGCAGTGACGCCCTCGGCGAGCAGCGGCTCGAGGCGCGCGGCCGATTGCGCGTAGAGCTCCGCTTCGCTTGCGGCGCGCGTTGCGCGCACCGTCGAGACGATGCCGCCGCCATTGCGCGCGATCTCTTCGTAGCTCACGCCCGCGAGGCGCTGCGCGAATTCGTCGGCGCGCTGGCCGCCGTACACGAGGTGCGTGTGGCAGTCTACGAGGCCCGCGGTCACCCACGCGCCCTTGAGGTCTTCGCGCGGCCACTGCACGAACTGCGCCGGCAACGACGCCGCCGCGCCCTGCCACGCGATCTTGCCGTTCTCGACGGCGATGGCCGCGTCTTCGATGGTGTGCCGCGGGTCGCCCTGCGGGCACAGCTTCAGGTGATGCCAGACAGTCTGGTTCATGGAGATTGCGCGGCGCTGCGAGGCGCCGCGTCGCTATCAGGTTCTCGAAGGTTCTCGATTCGCTTGCGCGTTCACGATGTCGAGGGCCATGGCGAGCAGTGCGCCCTCGCCTCGCGTTTCGATCCGCACAGCACGCGCCAAATGCGTCGTGTCGATGCGCAGCGTGTCGCCGGCCGCGAGCGCCGTGGGCTCGCCGCCATTCACGCGCACCTTCGCTTCGCCCTGTGCGCAATAGAGCAGCACGGTGTCGGCCTCGATGCGGCGCGCCACGTTCTCGCGCCACACTTCGAACTGCGCGCGCGCCGCGTCGCGGCGCACCATCAGGTTGAAGTCGCGCGTGGGCCCGTCGACGAGGCGCGCATCGATCGGCGCTTCGCCGTCGAAGCGCGCAACATCGAGCGCCTGCGTCAGCGTATGCGTGCGCACCAGCGCACCGCCGTCCGCCGCCGTCTCGTCGAGCACCATGCCGGCGCCTTCGAGCAGCACCAGCGTGCGCGCCACGCCGTCGAAACGCGAGAACGGGCCAGCCTGCCCGACGTCCGCCACGCTCACGCGCCATGCGAACCCATCGGCGGCCTGGCCCGGCACGGCGCCCGGCAAATGCGCGAGCGCGATCTCGCGCGTGACGCCGCCGCCGTTCTTCCACGGCGACGCCACGAGATCCGCCCCGCGCAGCAGCGTGAGCCGCGCGGCGCCCGCTTCGTCTACCTCGCGGGCGATGCTCATCGGCCCAGCATCGGCAGCTTGAGCCCGGCTTCGCGCGCCGTCTGCTGCGCAAGCTCGTAGCCCGCATCCGCGTGACGCATCACGCCCGTCGCCGGATCGTTCAGCAGCACGCGGCCCAGACGCTCGTGCGCCGCCTGCGTGCCGTCCGCCACGATCACCACGCCCGAGTGCTGCGAGAAGCCCATGCCCACCCCGCCGCCATGGTGCAGCGACACCCACGACGCGCCACCCGCCGTATTCAGCAACGCGTTCAGCAGCGGCCAGTCGCTCACCGCATCCGAGCCGTCCTTCATCGATTCCGTCTCGCGGTTCGGGCTTGCCACCGAACCCGTGTCCAGGTGGTCGCGGCCAATCACGATCGGCGCCTTCAGCTCGCCGTTCTTCACCATCTCGTTGAACGCCTGGCCCAGACGATAGCGGTCCTTCACGCCCACCCAGCAGATCCGCGCCGGCAGACCCTGGAACGCGATGCGCTCGCGCGCCATGTCCAGCCAGTTGTGCAGGTGCGGATCGTCCGGAATCAGCTCCTTGACCTTCGCGTCCGTCTTGTAGATGTCCTCAGGATCGCCCGAAAGCGCCACCCAGCGGAACGGGCCCTTGCCCTCGCAGAACAGCGGGCGGATGTACGCCGGCACGAAGCCCGGGAAGTCGAACGCGTTCTCCACGCCCATTTCCAGCGCCATCTGGCGGATGTTGTTGCCGTAATCGAGCGTCGCCGCGCCGCGCTCCTGCAGCGTCAGCATCGCCTTCACCTGGTGCGCCATCGACTGCTTGGCCGCCTTTACGATGCTTTCCGGCGCCACCTTCTGCGCCTCGCGCCACCGCTCGACGCTCCAGCCCTGCGGCAGGTAGCCGTTGATCGGGTCGTGCGCGCTCGTCTGGTCCGTCACGCAGTCCGGCGTGATGCCGCGCGCCACGCACTCGGCGAACACGTCGGCGGCGTTGCCCAGCAGGCCCACCGACACCGGCTTGCCCGTCTTCTTCGCTTCCTCGACGATGGCCAGCGCCTCGTCGAGCGTCCTGGCCTTGCGGTCCACGTAGCGCGTCTTCAGGCGGAAGTCGATGCGCGTCTCGTCGCATTCGACCGCGATCATCGAGAAGCCCGCCATCGTCGCGGCCAGCGGCTGCGCGCCGCCCATGCCGCCCAGGCCGCCCGTGAGGATCCAGCGGCCCGACGGGTCGCCCTTGAAGTGCTGGTTCGCCACCGAGAAGAACGTCTCGTAGGTGCCCTGCACGATGCCCTGCGAGCCGATGTAGATCCAGCTGCCCGCCGTCATCTGGCCGTACATCATGAGGCCCTTGCGGTCGAGTTCGTGGAAGTGCTCCCACGTGGCCCAGTGCGGCACGAGGTTCGAGTTCGCGAGCAGCACGCGCGGCGCGTCGGCATGCGTGCGGAACACGCCCACCGGCTTGCCCGACTGGATCAGCAGCGTTTCGTCTTCGTTCAGGTCCTTCAGCGACGCCAGGATCTGGTCATAGCATTCCCAGTTGCGCGCGGCGCGGCCAATACCGCCGTACACCACCAGCGCGTGCGGGTGCTCGGCCACTTCCGCGTCCAGATTATTCTGGATCATGCGGTACGCGGCTTCGGCCAGCCAGGTCTTGCACACCTTCTCGCTGCCGCGCGGTGCGCGGATCGTGCGGCTCGGGTCGAGGCGGGGATCGGTGAAGTTCGGATGGTTCATGGCATTCGTCTCGGGATAGAAGTTCTTGCGCGGCCCAGGCCCTTCTGCCCACACCGGGCGATGGCCGGAAACGGCGTCACGGCAACGTGAGCACCAGTCTACCGCCGCCAAGTTGTATATACAACTCGTTTCGACAAAACAAGCGTAGGGAATTACCCTGGCGGGTTTTCCCGCAGGGACTCAAGGGATAGAAGGGATGGAACGCCGGACGAAGGCGCCTATTGACTAGACAAGATGATGGCAGCGGCGCGAAGCCGCGCCATTTCAGACGGTGCCGGCCAGATGGAAGCGCGAAGCCGGGTGCCAGAGCCGCACCGAAGTCGCGACGTGCTTGCCGACCCACGTGCGGCGCAGCAGCAACAGGCAGGGCTCGCCGATTTCCATGGCGAGATGCTGGCGCACGTGCGCGTCCGGCTTTTGCGCGTAGATGCGGAACTCCGCGCGCTGAATGGGCGCGAGGCGCACCATGTAATTGTTCGGCGTTTCGAGCGTGAAATCCTGCGCGAGATAGTCGGGAAATACCTCGGGATTGACGTAGCGATCCTCGTACTGAATCGGCTCACCCTCTTCGTAGTGTACGATGCGCGAATGAAACGCCGGCCCGGCGTCGAGTTCGAGCGCAGCGATGGCATTCGGGTCCTCGCTGGATTCCAGCGCGAGCACGCGCGCCGTGTGGCGATGGCCGCGCGCGGCGATTTCATCGGCGATGTTGCGGATCTGCAGGACCGTCGATTCGTACTGGCGCGGCGCGACATAGGTGCCCGAACCGCGCACGCGGTTCAGGACCCCTTCGGCCATGAGCTCGCGCAGCGCGCGCGAAACGGTCATGCGCGCAACACCGAACTCCTTGACCATCTCCGTTTCGGAGGGCACGACGTCGCCCGGCTTGAGCGCGCCGCTTTCGATCTGGGCGAGGACGTGGCGCTTGATCTGTTCGTATGCGGGCAAAGGCGTGCCGCGCGCCGGCTTGTTTTGCATAATCGTCATCTGGAAATGGGCGGGCGCATTGCCCGGCTTTCGGCCTTGTTTTCAACTGCGCACGAGCGCTGCGCTCGGGCAAAGCCAACCTGACCGGGGCACATTGTACCGTCAGCGATCGGTCGTGCCGCACGTGTTGGTCCATGCGTTCGCCGATGCCTAGCCCGTTCCGCCCCGCGCGAGGCGGCGCGAGCCTGGGCCCGTGCTAAGATCGGCGGCTCCCACTCCGGCGGCGACGCCTCAACGGCGACCCGGCGGCGCACCCGCGACCGCAACTGCGCGGAATCCGCGAGACCCACGCTACAGGCCTTCCAACGTGAACGCTCCCACTCAACTTCTGTTCCTGCCCGGCGCGTCGGGCGATCCCGCGTTCTGGCAGCCGCTCGCAGACCAGCTCGAGCATCCCGCCGAGCGTCGCTTCCTCACTTATCCGGGTTTCGGCGGCGCACCCGCGGACCCCGAGGTCGAGAATTTCGAGGATCTCGTGCGCCAGGTCGTCCAGCAGATCGACCGGCCTAGCGCGCTGATCGCCCAGTCGATGGGCGGCGTGCTCGCGTTGCGTGCCGCGCTGGCCAAGCCGGCGCTCGTCACGCATCTGGTGCTTGCCGCCACCTCGGGCGGCCTGGACACCCAGGCGCTCGGCGCGAGCGACTGGCGCGAGGAATTCGCCGCGCAAAACCCGCACTTGCCCGACTGGTTCCTCACCTTGCGCGAGGACCTCACGAGCGAGCTTGCGTATGTCCAGCAGCCGGTCATGCTGCTGTGGAGCGACGCGGATCCCATCAGCCCGCTAGCCGTCGGCGAAAAACTGCTCGAACTGCTGCCGAACTCGGAGCTCGACGTGGTGAACGGCGGCGGCCACGACCTCGCATGCGAGCATGCGCGCGTGCTTGCACCGCTCGTCGACGATTTCCTGCAAGCGGGCGTCGCCGCGTAGTCAGCGCCCGAGACCGGTCTGGCTACGCGTCGCTGCCGTCACAAGACGCGTGCATGGCGAGCGGCATCCATGCACGCGTCAGTTCATTGCTCGATCTGCCGGTTCCAGCGCGAATCCCACTGTGCGCGATGCTGGTTGATCACGTCCCAGTCCACCACCGTCACCTTCTTCACGAGCTGGTTGAGGTCGCCAAGGCTCTTTTGCATGTCCGGCGGCATGGTCGCGTTCTGATTGGTGGGAATCTGCTTGCCGGCAGTCGCGGCCTTGCTTTGAGCAGGCGCCGAAAGCAGGAATTGCGCGAGTTTTTGCGCGAGTTGCGGATCGGAATTGTTCTTCACGACGCACAGGTCGACGAGCAGCAGCACCGCGCCTTCCTTCGGATTCGCATAGGCCACGGGCAAGCCCTTATCCTTCAGGTCGCCGACGGCAGTGGGCGTGAGCGGGAAGATACCGGCCTCGCCCGTCTGGATCATCTCCGAGAGCTTGGCGGAGTTCGGAATATATTCGACGACGTTCGGCCCCACCGTGCTCGGCCACTTCGTGAAGCCCGGCTCGACGTTGTTCTCGCTGCCGCCCATCAGGCGGTTGATGGCCAGAAAGCCGTGCAGCCCGAAGGTGCTGCTGGAAGCCGACTGGAACACCACTTTGCCCTTGTACTTGGGATTTTCAAAATCGAGCCATGAAGTGGGGGGCGCCCAGCCTTTCTCGGCGAACAGCTTGGTGTTGTAGCCGATGCCGGTCATGCCGAGTTGCACGCCCGCGCCCATGTCGCCCTTCATGCGCGCGAACGGATACAGTTCCTTGAGCACCGGCGAATCGTCGAGCTTCTCGCACACGCCCATGCTGACCGCGCGCGCCATCACGCCGTCGTCGAGAAAAGCCACATGAATCTGCGGGCTGTTGCGGTTCGCCATGAGCTTGGCCAGCACGTCGGACGACGTGCCCGGCACGACCACGACTTTGACGTTATTGGCCTTTTCGAAGTCGGGCAGGACCTGGCTCGTGTAGGCCTTCTCCATCGGACCGCCGTTCATGCCGATATAAATCGTCTTCGTCTGCGACCAGGCAGAGGTGGAAAGACCGAAGGCGCAAAGCGCAGCCAGCGAAGCCAATGTGCGTGCGAATTTCATCAAGTGGACTCCTTATTGGATGGGGAGAGCGGCATGAACGGAAGGCTCGGTGAAGCGGCCGATTGAAAACGGTTCGATGGGCGTGCTCGTTGTGCCTTCGATGACGAGCTCAGCAAGAACTTCACCCACGCCCGGCGCGAGCAAAAAGCCGCCGCCGGAAAAGCCGAAGGCGTGCAGCAAGCGTGGCGTGGTATGGCTGGGGCCAATGATGGGATTGCTATCCGGCGTTTCGCCTTCTACGCCGCTCCAGGTGCGAATCAGCAACGCGTTGCGCAGTCCGGGCAGCAGCGCGCAGGCTTCGCGCATGACGGCGCGCGTGGTATCGCTGGAAGGCTGCGCGTACTCGCCGTCGCCGTGTCCGCGGCCGCCGCCGATCACGCAGTTGCCGCGCTCGACCTGGCGCGCGTAAACGCCGCCGCCATACACGCCCAGGTTGTGCTGAATAAAACGCGGCAGCGGCTCGGTCACCCACATGTTCGGATAAATCGGCTTCATCGGCGCCACTTCCCCGAATGCGCCCGCGACGGTGTTGGCCCAGGCGCCGGCGGCATTGATGAACCAGTCGGCGCTGATGCGTGCTTCGCCAGCGCGCATCTGGAAGCGGCGCCCATCAAAGCTCAGGTCGCCGAGCGCGGTTTGCTCCTGCACGTGCGCGCCCGCGCGGCGCGCCGCCGCCGCGAAGCCGGGCGAGACGAGACGCGGATTCGCCTGGCCGTCGCTCGCGCACAGCGACCCGCCTATCGCGGCCTTGCCGAGCCACGGGTAGCGGCGGCGAAACGCGTCGCCGCTCATGACCTGCGACTCGACACCGTGTTCGCGCGCCATCGCGGACCATGCGTGAAGCGCCTCGATGTCGCTCTCGCGGCGCGCGAGGCGCAAATGCCCCGATACAACGAACTCCCCGTCGATGCCGATCAGTTCGGGCAAACAGCTCCAGACGCGCCGGGCCCGTATCGCCAGCGGCAACTGCTCGGCGGAACGGCCCTGGGTGCGCACGCCGCCGTAGTTCACGCCGCTTGCCTGCGCGCCGCAAAAGCGGCGCTCGAACAGGCCCACGCTCAAGCCCTTGCGCGCGAGCGCGAGCGCCGCCGAAGCACCCACGAGCCCGCCGCCCGCGATCACCACCTGGAAATGGCGTGTGTCATTCATCGTGGGCTTCCTCGTCGACGACCTGAACGCCATCCTCGAACAGCATGGGTGAAATCGGGATCGGCTTGATAGGCGCCTGGCTACGCAACCGGCCCACTTCGTGCAGCGGCTTGCCGGTTTCCGTGCTGAGCAGCGCCACGGCCGATTCGCCGCACATGCGTCCCTGGCAGCGTCCCATGCCGATGCGCGTGAGCGCCTTCAGACGATTGACTTCGGTTGCAAGGCCACTGCGGATACAACTGCGCAACGTGCCCGCGCTCACTTCCTCGCAGCGGCAGACGGTCAGATCGTCGGGCCAACTGGCGGCACAATCGGCGGCCGGCGCAAAGGCCTGCTCGATACCCGCACGAAAGCGCGCGATGCGTTCGAGACGTTTCTCGATGGTGGCCGCATCGTGCGACTGCCCCGCCGATGCGATGCCGATGTCTTCGAGCACGGCGAGCGCGGCACGGCGGCCCGCCAGTTCCGCTGCATCCGCGCCCGCGATTCCCGCGCCGTCGCCCGCGAGATAGACCCCTTCGACGGAGCTACGGCCTGCCGCGTCGCGCTCGGGCAGCCAGCAGCGGTTGAGCGCATCGAACCCGAAGCGGCAGCCCGCAAGATCGGCGAGCTGCGTTTCGGGACGCAGGCCGTAACCGAGGCCGACGGCGTCGCATGCGAGACGCTGCTCGACACCTTTGGCCGAGCGCCAGCGAACCGCTTCGACGGCCTCGCGGCCATCGATGGCCGCGAGAGACACGCCATGCTCGACACGCACGCCGCGCGCCTTGAGCGAGGCCACGTAATAAACGCCCTTCGCGAACGTGGCCGGTTGGTTGAGCAGCGCGGGCGCGGCAGCGGCCTGGCGCGAGAACGGGCTGGTGTCGAGAACCGCAGCCACCTGCGCACCCGCTTTTGCGTATTGGTAAGCGACGAGATAGAGCAGAGGGCCGGTCCCGGCGAACACAGTACGATGGCCGATCGCGCAGCCTTGCGCCTTGAGCGCGACCTGTGCGCCGCCGAGCGTATAAATGCCGGGCAGGGTCCAGCCAGGCAGCGGAACGATGCGGTCAGTCGCGCCGCTCGCGATGATCAAATGCGACCACGGCACGCTCGCTTCCCTGCCCTCGCCCAAGGTCTCGATCCGCCCGGGCTCGCACGACCAGGCGAGCGTATCGGGCCGGTAGTCGATCTTCGAAAGAATCTGTGCCATGGCTTCGTGAACCGCGTGCGCCTTCGTCGCCTCGAAGCCGTAGAGCACGGCCCTGGTGCGCGAAAAACCGGCGCCCGCCTCGGGTTGGCGATAGATCTGCCCGCCCCAGCGCGCGTTCTCGTCGATCACGGTCGGCCGCAGGCCAGCGGCGACGAGCGTCTGTGCAGCGCGAATGCCGGCCGGCCCCGCCCCGACGATAACGATACGAGGAGTCATCGTGCTCATTTCCCAATTCCTTCGTTATCCGGATTGTCTTGCGTGAGCACACGCATGCCTTCGCGCAACGGCGTCGAGCAAGCGCGCAGCCGTGTGCCGTCCTCGCAGCGGACCCAACAGTCCTGGCACGCGCCAATCAGGCAAAAGCCCGCACGCGGCGCGCCGCTGAATTCGCTGCGGCGCACGCGCCGCTGTTGCGTGAGGATCGCGGTGAGCAGCGTGTCGCCCGCGAGCGCCTCGACCTCGACGCCGTCGAGAACGAAGGACACGCGCGCGCGAGCCGTTTCGGCAACACGGACGAACTGGACAAAGGGAAGCGGCGTGACGGTGCTCATATGCGGTCAACTGGCTGGCGTCAAAAATTCAGGCGAAGTATCGGCACTGCGTTCAGTGCCGCCCGATCAGGATGCGATTGAGCCCGTAGACGCGATCGAGCAGCAGCATCGCGCCCGCGGTAATAAAAATAACGAGCGCCGATACGGACGCCATCATCGGGTCGATCGATTCGGTCGCGTACATGTACATGCGCACGGGCAGCGTGACGGTCTGCGGCGACGTCACGAAGATCGACATCGTCAGTTCATCGAAACTATTGATGAATGCGAGCAGCCATCCGCCCGTGATGCCGGGCACGATCATCGGCAGCGTGACGCGACGGAACGTGGCCCACGCGTTCGCGCCGAGCGACGAGGCCGCATGCTCGATGCTGCGGTCGAGGCCGCTCACCGAGGCGAGCACGAGCCGCATCACGAACGGCGTGATGATGATCATGTGCGCGAGAATCAGCCAGGCGAACGCTCCGGTTGCGCCGATCAGCGCGAAGAAGCGCAGCAGCGCGATGCCCAGCACGAGGCCCGGTATCACGAGCGGGGAAAGCAGCAGCGCGTTGAGAAAACCGCGCCCCGGGAAACGCGCGCGGCCAATCGCGAGCCCGGCCGGCAGCGCGATGGCGAGCGAGAGCGTGGCCGAGGCGAAGGCGAGCTTCAGGCTGTTGAAGAATGCCGTGATGAAGTCCGGGTAGTCGAGAATGGCACGGAACCAGCGCAGCGAAAAACCGTGCGTGGGCAGCGTCAGGGTTTCGTCGGGCGTAAAGGCCACGAGAATGACGATGACGAGCGGCGCCAGCACGAAGAGGATGACCAGGCTATGGAACGTGAGAGCGAGCAGTCCGTTTTTGCGCATGATGTGTAATCCGACGATGCAGGAACATCAGCCCATGCTGCGGGCGTAGCGGCGCTCGAGCACGCGGTAGTACGTGAGCATCACCACCAGATTCGCGACCAGCAGGAGCACGGCGATCGTTGCGCCGAGCGGCCAGTTCATCGAACTGAGGAACTGGTCGTAGACGGCGGTCGCCGCCACTTTCAGGCGTCGGCCGCCCAGCAGGCCCGGAATCGCGAACGCGCTTGCCGAGAGGCCGAACACCATGAGGCTGCCCGAGAGAATGCCGGGCAACAGTTGCGGCAGCACGATGCGGCGCAGCGTGGTGGCGGGCGACGCCATCAGCGAGAGCGCCGCATGCTCCGTTTGCGGATCGAGCCGCTGCAGCGAGGTCCACACGGGAATCACCATGAACGGCAGCATCACGTGCACGAGCGCAATGACGATCGCGAAGGTCGTGTATTCGAGCTTGAAGGGCCCCGCGCCGAACAGGCCGAAGAACTGGTTCACGAGGCCGTTCGTGTTGAGCAGCATGCTCCAGCCAAACGCGCGCACCACCACCGAAACGAGCAGTGGCGCAAGAATCACGAGCAGAAATAGCGAGCGCCACGGATCCCGCATGCGCGAGAGAATGTAGGCCTCGGGCGTGCCGATCACGACGCACAGCAGCGTGGTCAGCGCGGCAATGCCAAAGGTGCGCAGGAAGATCGTATGGAAGTACGACGAGCCGAGCACCTCTACATAGTTGTGCAGATCGAATGCGGCGACTGGACCGCTCGACGGATCGAAACGGTAGAAAGTCAGCGCGAACGTCATGGCGAGCGGCACGAGCACGAGCGCGGCGAAGAGCAACAGCGCGGGCGCGCTCATGAGCCACAGCGGCAGATAAGCCTGCCAGCCCCCGTGTGCCGTGGCGCGCGGCGCGCGTTGCGGAGTGGGTTGAGAAGCGGGAAGCGTGCTAGACATGGGGGCCGTCCTGCCGGATGAAGCGAATCGCGTCGCTATGCCAGTCGATGCCCACCTGGTCGTCTTCCGCAAGCGGCTCATTGCCTTCGTTCTGGCAGCACACGAGCATCTCTCCGGCACGACTGTCGAGCCGGTAGAGCCACTGGCTGCCGAGGAAGAAGCGGCTCGTCACGCGGCCCGCGAGACGTCCCGAACCGCTTGCGCACAGCTTGAGCTTTTCGGGGCGGATGCACAGCGTGATCGCGTCGCCCACGCCTACCGCCCGAGCACGCTCGGGCAACTGCGCCATCGAGCCCGTCTCCGCGAGGCCGTTGCCGAGATCGACGCGGATCGTGTCGCCCTCGCGCGCGACGATGCGGCCCGCGAGCATGTTGGCCTTGCCGATGAACTGCGAGACGAAGTCGTTCTCGGGGCGTTCGTAGGCACGATACGGCGTATCGACCTGCGTGATGCGCCCGTGCTCCATCACGACCACGCGGTCGCTGATCGAGAGCGCCTCCGACTGATCGTGAGTGACCATCAGCGTGGTCGTGCCGATCTTGCGCTGAATGGCGCGCAACTCGAACTGCATCTCCTCGCGCAACTTGGCGTCGAGATTGGACATCGGCTCGTCGAGCAGCAGCACCGGCGGCGCAATCACGATCGCACGCGCGATCGCCACGCGCTGGCGCTGGCCGCCCGAGAGTTCGCGCGGAAAGCGGTGCGCATAGGCATCGAGGCGCACGAGCGCAAGCGCCTCGTGGATGCGCGCCTTGCGCTCGGCCTTCTCTATGCCGCGCATCTCCAGGCCGAAGCTCACGTTCTGCTCGACGCTCATGTGCGGAAACAGCGCGTAGCTCTGGAACACGATGCCGAGGCCGCGCTTGTTCGGCGGCATGTGAGTGATGTCGCGGCCATCGAGCGTGATGCGGCCGTGCGTGGCCTCCACGAAGCCGGCAATCATCTGCAGCGTCGTGGTTTTGCCGCAGCCCGAGGGGCCGAGCAGCGACACGAATTCGCCCTTTTCCACCGACAGGTTGATATCGGCGACCGCCTGCAAGTCGCCGAACGATTTCGACACATCCGTCAACGTGAGGAACGACATGGTCTGGCCTTCCTGAATCGATCGCATTGCGTTGAAGCGACTCTAGCTAGCCAAATTTTCGACCGTCAATTTAAAATTCCATCGAATGATAGAAATCTGTCTTACATTCCGTTTAATGGAATATATTGACGAAGCCACGGTCAAGTCATTTCATCAGGCGATCATCGGGAAATCCCTGAATGAACGCTCGCAAGCAAACCCGCACAGGCCGCGGCGCACGAATCAGACAGCGCATCAAACCTTATGGATACCTGCCAGATATTCCGCTGAATGGAATAAATCGAGAGAGACGCGACAGCAATGGAAGAGAAAAGTGGCATGCAAAGCGACGACGCCCGCGGCGCGGGCGTCCTGCAACGCGCATTCGCGGTGATCCGCACGCTGGGAGAAAGCGAGGCGCAAGGCAGCCGCGTAACAACGCTCGCCAAGGCCGTCGGCCTCACGCCGGCAACGGTGCACCGCCTGCTGCAGGGGCTGATTGCCGAGGGCGTGGTCGAGCAGGATGAAGGCACGAAGCGCTATCGCCTGAGCGTGGACTTCTTTGCAATGGCCGCGCAGGCGGGCAATCCGAGCGGCATGCGCACGCTGTGCCGCCCCGCGTTGTTGCGCCTGTGCGCAAGCCTTGGCGACACGATCTTTCTGCTCGTGAAAAGCAGCTTCGATGCAGTGTGCCTCGACATGTGCGAAGGGCCGTTTCCGATCCGTTCGTTCACGGGCGACATCGGCGGGCGCGTCGCGCTGGGCGTGGGCCAGGGCAGCCTCGCGATTCTCGCTTTTCAGCCCGAGGCCGAGCGTGAGGAGATCATCCGGTTCAACGTGCCGCGCCTGCGCAGCTATGGCGTGCTCGACGAGGTCTATCTGCGCACGGAGATCGAGCGCGTGCGCAAGCTCGGCTACGCGGGGCGCAATACCGGCGTGCTGGAGGGCATGGCAGGCGTGGCCGTGCCCATCCTCGACCGCAACGGTTGCGCAGTGGGCGCGCTGAGCGTCGGCACGCTGGCTGCTCGCTTGACCGAGGAGCGCTTGCCGACAATCGTCGAATTGCTCAAACGTCAGGCGGAGATCATCGGCCCCCAGACCAACCCGTTCGACGTGGCGGTGCGCCGGCCCATGCACGGACTCACGCGCGCGATGACGACACAGCCATTGGCGTAAGCAGTATCCTCCTGTCTAAAGCCGCCCCGGCAGACCATCATTTCAATAAAAGCCCAACTGCCGAAGCTCGAGCACGGTTGCCATGATGCCTGGTGCCACGATGGCTTCTGGAATGACATGGTTGGTCAGATCGGCAGCCAGCGCATCGATTGCGATGCTTGTGGGGTTATGGCCCGCTTCGTGCAATGTTTCCGCGAGTTCCCGGATGGCGTTATGGCACGTCATGAAGACCACGCCCCGCGCAACCGCGCGAGCCGCACGCGCGCACGCACGCCGCGTCCGTTCGCGCCCGCATCCAGGCCGACTTCGCCGCCGTGCGAATGCACGATCTCGCGCACGATCGCGAGGCCGAGCCCCGTGCCCTCCGTGTCCGATACCGCCCTGAAGAACGGCTCGAACACGCGGGCACGCGCTTCGGCGGGAATGCCGGGTCCGTCGTCGAGCACCTCTAGCGTCACCGCGTCCTCGCGCGACTGCACGCTCACGGTGACGCGGCCTCCAGGCTGCGTATAGCGCAGCGCGTTATCCACGAGGTTGCTCACCATCGCGCGCAGCAGTTCGCGGTGCCCCGAAACGAGCGCCGCGCCATGCAGTTCCGCGCCGAGGTCGATGTCGCGCGCCTGAGCCAGCATCACGAGCCCCTCCACGGCCTCGTGCGCGAGTTGTGCCATATCCACGGGCACGCCAGGCCGCTGCGCGGTGTCGAACGCCTCGGCCTGCGCCAGCAACAGCAGCTTGTTGGTCAGCGCCACCATCGACCGATTGCTCTCGCGCATCGCCGCGAACACCTCGGCCAGCGCCGGATCCAGCGTCCCCTGCGAGCACGCGTACTGCAATTGCGTGCCCAGCAGCGTAAGCGGCGTGCGCAACTGATGCGATGCATCGGCGATAAAGCGCCTTTGCGCGGCGTTCTGCGCACCGAGGCGCGCGATGCACTGGTTGATCGCATCCACCACGGGCCGCAGCTCCGCATGCAGCCCCTCGGAGCGAATCGGCACGAGGTGCATCGGATCGCGGTCGGCGACCTCGTTCTTGAGCTTCATGAGCGGACGCAGCTCGAACGTGAGGCCGATGCACGCCAGCGCCACCGCCAGCAGCACCATGCCGATCTGGCGCGCGAGCTGGGGCCGCCACAAAGCCGTCGTCATGGCGTCGCGCGAATGCTCCGTCTTGCCCACCGAAACGCGCACGCGCCAGACGCGGCCGTTGTCGTACATCGAGCGCAGCACGCTCACTGCGCGCAGCGCCTCGCCGTGCAGCGCGGCGTCGTACCAGACCGGCGCGTCGACGGCGGGCGCCGTTCCCGCAGCCGGAAAATCGGGCATGCCCGCGAGCAGCGGGCCATCTTCCACGCTGACGTGGTAGAACACCTGATCGCGCTGCGGCGACGCGAAAAGCTCGAGCGCCGCCGGCGGCACGTTCGCGCGCAGCGCGCCGTCGCTCCACTCCACCGAACCCGCAAGCATGCGCGCAGACGAAAGCAGTCTTCCGTCCTGCACGAGATCGGCGGTGTGGCGCGCCGCGCGATACTCGTAGGTGGTCGTGAAAATCACATACAGGCCGAGCGGCACCAGCATCCACCACAACAGCCGGATGCGCAGGCTACTCGTCATCGCGCGGGTTCCTCGTCATGCCTCACGCCGCTTCGTCGCGCTTGCGCAGCAAATAGCCGAGGCCGCGCAGCGTGACGATCGTGGCCGAGCTGCCTTCGAGTTTCTTGCGCAGCCGCGACACGTAGATCTCGATGGCGTCTTCGCTCGGATCGTCGGCGAGCGTGAAGATCGCGTCGGCCAGCGCGGACTTCGAGACGGTCTTGTTCAGACGCAGCATCAGCGCTTCGAGCACGGTGCGCTCGCGCGGCGTCACGTTGAGCGGCGCGCCGTCGAGCGTGAACCGCCCCGTGTTGATGTCGAAGACGAGGTCGCCGCAACTGACTTCGTTGGCGCGCGCCGGCGTCTGCCGCCGGATCAGCACCTTGACGCGCGCCACCAGTTCGCGCACTTCGAAGGGCTTGACGAGATAGTCGTCGGCGCCGCTGCCCAGCAGTTCCACCTTTTCGTCGATCGATCCGCTCGCCGTGAGCACCATCACCGGCGTGGCGTCGCCGCGCTGGCGCAGCCGCCGCAGCACGTTCTTGCCCGAAAGCTTCGGCAGGTTCAGGTCGAGCAGCACGACATCGTAGGCATTGGTGCGCAGGAGCGAATCGGCGGCATCGCCGTCCTGCACCGCATCGCAGGCAAAGCCCTGCTCCACCAGCGTCTTGACGAGCCAGTGAGCGAGCGTGGGGTTGTCTTCGATGAGCAACAGCTTCATGGGCGGGGCGGTGGATGGAAACCGTGTGCGGCGATTGTGCCGGATTGTGCCGCCCCGCGAGCATGGCCGCCTTGCGGGTTAACACGGACGTTCGTGAAGGGGTATCGAAGGCTGGCAGAAAGGTTAGCGTTTCTATAATCGGCCGCATCCATCAAAAAAGCGCGGCCCGCGAGGCCTCGCGCCATCGTCGCCTTTCAGGCATGGGACCAGACTAAGTGCTAAAGCACTAACTCTGGTCGACACAGGAGACTAAAAAATGTACACGTTGCGCCATATCGCCGCCGTATCGAGTGTCGCTTTCGCCCTCGCCGCCACCTCCGCCGCCGCGCATGCGGAAAAGATCACCATCATGGTGGGCGGCGCAACCAAAATCATCTACCTGCCCGCCAAGCTGACCGAGCAGCTCGGCTACTTCAAGGACGAAGGGCTCGACGTGGAAATCCAGTCGCAGCCGGCCGGCGTGGACGCCGAGAACGAACTGCTCGCGGGCGCCGTGCAGGGCGTGGTGGGCTTCTACGACCACACCATCGATCTGCAGAGCAAGGGCAAGGAAGTCCAGACGCTGGTGATCTTCGGCCAGGTGCCGGGCGAAGTGGAGATGGTGTCGAACGCGGCGGCCGGCACGATCAAGAGCATGGCCGACGTCAAGGGTAAGACGCTCGGGGTGACGGGTCTGGGCTCGTCCACGAGCTTTCTCACGCAATACCTCGCGCAGCGCGCCGGCATTGCCTCGAACCAGTACACGCTGCTGCCCGTGGGCGCCGACGCCACCTTCATCGCCGCGATGAAGCAGAACCGCATCGACGCGGGCATGACGACCGAGCCCACCGTCTCGCGCCTCTTGCAGACCGGCGACGCCAAGGTGCTGGTGGACATGCGCACGCTCGACGGCACGCGCGCCGCGCTAGGCGGCACCTACCCGGCATCGAGCTTCTATGTGCAGCGCGCCTGGGCGCAGTCGCACAAGGACGAAGCCACCAAGCTCGCGCATGCGTTCTCGCGCACGCTCAACTTCATCGCGACGCATAAGGCCGAGGAGATCGCAGAGAAAATGCCGAAGGATTACTACGGCAGTAATAAGGATCTCTATGTAAAGGCGCTGGCCGCTTCGCTGCCGATGTTCACGAAGGACGGCCGCATGCCCGCCGATGGTCCGGAGACCGTGCTCAAGGTGCTGTCCGCCTTCAACCCTTCGGTCAAGGGCAAGCATATCGATCTCGCGAAGACGTACTCGAACGAGTATCTGCCGGCCGCGACCGCCACGGCGGCAAAGTAACGCCGCCACGCAAATCGACATCGACGCTGCATCAACACCCTATCGACCACGCACCATCGACGACGCACTACCGAGGCAACGAAGCATGAGCTCCCTCCACGCGCAAGGCACGCCGGCCATCGAGCTGCGCAACGTATCGTGCCGCTTCATCTCTCCCGACGGCAAGGCGACGCTCGCCCTGCGCGATTTCAGCATGGCGGTCGCGCGTGGGGAGTTCGTTGCCATCGTCGGTCCCACGGGCTGCGGCAAGTCCACCACGCTCAGCATGATCACGGGCCTGCTCAAGCCCACCACGGGCGAAGTGCGCGTGATGGGCGCGCCCGTGAACGGCATCGATCCGCGCATCGGCTTCGTGTTTCAGGCCGACGCCGTGTTTCCGTGGCGCTCGGTGCTCGACAACGTGGCCGCCGGCCCGCTGTTTCGCGGCCGCTCGAAATCGGCGGCCTACGACGAGGCGAACGAATGGCTGCGCCGCGTCGGCCTCGACAAGTTCGGCAAGCACTATCCGCATCAGCTTTCCGGCGGCATGCGCAAGCGCGTCGCGCTCGCGCAGACCTTCATCAACAAGCCCGAAATCCTGCTGATGGACGAGCCGTTCTCGGCGCTCGACATGCAAACGCGCACGCTGATGCAGGACGAACTGCTGCAACTGTGGGGCGGCACGGGCTCGGTGGTGTTCGTCACGCATGACCTCGAAGAAGCGATTGCGCTGGCCGACCGCGTGTTCGTGCTCACGGCGCGGCCCGCGACGCTCAAGAAGGTGTACGAGATCGATTTGCCGCGCCCGCGCATTACGTCGGAAATCCGCTACGAACCGCACTTCGTCGAGCTGTCGCGCGATATCTGGCACGACCTGCGCGAAGAAGTGCAGATCGGCTAACCCGGTCGAATTGGCCAAAACATCAAGCAAGCTGGAGCGCTCGCTCATGTCCACCCCGCAACAAACCTTGCCGCAAGGCATCGACGCGGCCTCGCTCGACGCCGTCGAGCGCGCCGCGCAGCGCCGCATCCGCCAGCGCCACGCGCTCGTGATCGGCCTGCGCATTCTGGTGCTCGTCGTCGTGCTCGGCGGCTGGGAACTGGCCGCGCGTCATAAATGGATCGACCCGTTCTTCTTCTCGATGCCCTCGCTGATCTTCGAGCAGATCGTCGACTGGTTCGTGAACGGCACCTCGCAAGGCCCGCTGCTCACCCAGGTCTGGGTCACGCTCGAGGAAACCGGGCTCGGCTTCATCATCGGCTCGATCGGCGGCGTGTTCTGCGGCGTGGTGCTGGGCCGCAACAAGCTGCTCTCCGACGTCTTCAGCCTCTACATCAAGATCGCCAACTCGATTCCGCGCGTGGTGCTGGGCTCGGTGTTCGTGATCGCGCTGGGACTCGGCATGGCGTCGAAGGTGGCGCTCGCCGTGGTGATGGTGTTCTTCGTGGTGTTCGCCAATGCGTTCCAGGGCGTGCGCGAAGCGGACCGCTACATGATCGCCAATGCGCAGATCCTCGGTGCATCGCGCCGCCAGGTGACCACGTCGGTGGTGATCCCCTCGGCGCTTTCGTGGATTCTCGCGAGCCTGCACGTGAGCTTCGGCTTCGCGCTGGTGGGCGCCGTGGTGGGCGAATTCCTGGGCTCCAGGCAAGGCATCGGTCTGCTGATCTCGACCGCGCAAGGCGCGTTCAACGCGAGCGGCGTGTTCGCGGCGATGATCGTGCTCGCAGTGGTTGCGCTGATGGCCGACTACCTGCTCACCGCCGTGGAGCATCGTCTTCTCAAATGGCGGCCCACCTCCACGAACTGATTCTGATCGTCTCCTGTCAAGGCTGTCCGGGCGCGAGAGGCTGATATCCTCCGGCCTGTCATTCGCGGCGCACCTTTGTGCGCCGCTTTTTTTACCACTCCGCTACCCCCGAAAACCCCGCGCTACTTGGGCTGCTCGACCGTGCGCAGATACGGCTTGAGCGTCTTGAAGCCCTGCGGGTACTTCTGTTTGGCCGCATCGTCCGACACCGAAGTCGGGATGATCACGTCTTCGCCCGGCTTCCAGTTCACAGGCGTGGCCACCGTGTGCTTGGCAGTTAGTTGCAATGAATCGAGCAAACGCAGCACTTCATCGAAATTGCGGCCCGAGCTCATCGGATATACGAGCATGGCCTTCACCTTCTTGTCCGGCCCGATGATGAACACCGAGCGCACCGTGGCATTGTCGACCGCCGTGCGCGGCGCGCCGCCGCTCGCGTTCGGATGAATCATGTCGTAGAGCTTGGCGACGTTGAGGTCCGCATCGCCGATCAGCGGATAGTTGACCGCGTTGCCCTGCGTCTCCTCGATGTCCTTGACCCATTTCTGGTGGTCACTCACCGGATCCACGCTCAGGCCGATGATGCGCGTATTGCGCTTGTCGAATTCGGGTTTGAGCCGGGCCATGTAGCCGAGCTCGGTCGTGCAGACGGGCGTGAAATCCTTCGGATGGGAGAACAGAATGGCCCAATGATCGCCAATCCATTCGTGAAAACGAATCGGTCCTTCGGTCGTTTCCGCAGTGAAATCGGGTGCATCTTCTCCTAGACGAATGGTCATCTCGAGCCTCCAAGGGTGGTTGCACTACAGCGCCTCGCGATCGTGCAAGGCGTGTTCTCGATTCTTGATTTTAGGAAGTCCAGCGGACGGTTTTGCGATTTGTTGAAGTGGCGTTCGGCGATATGGGGCGCGACCAAGGCGTGGCGGGATTGGGACCGGGTGCAGTTTGATTTCAGCCTGGTGTCAGTCCTGGTTTGCATACCACCCGCAGCCAGGCGACGCTATTCCCGTAGACTGCGCGCGCGGCACGTCTATTGCTCCAACGAGCTTGAGCCAGGCATGATATTGTGGAATCCCGGAGTCGTAGCGCGCATGTGCCCGTCAATCGAACTCTGTCACCTTCGCGAGCGTCGCCATGAGTGATGTACGCCACCATCTGAGCCCACGCGACCGCGTGGAGCTGCTCTGCTGGCTCACCTGCGGGAGCCTCGGAGCCTACTACCTCAACGAAACCTGGCCCAACGCGGCTTTTCACGTGCAGGCAGCGCACAAGTGGCTCGACCGCCACGCGCGTGAAGCCGACTGGCTCGCGATCGCGCGGCTGACCGCGATCGCCCAGGAAATCGCCCGACAGCACGCATGGTTCGTCGACGCCACCTGGGCGCGCGACGCCGTCGAGGAAATTCTCGACACCGACGACCTCAACTATCAGGCCAAGCTCGTCATGCAGGTACTGAAGGACTGCGAGCTCGCGCTCGCAGACCGCAGTTCCCCCGACTGACTCGCCACCCCCGCGCGTCAGGACTGCGGCGCGGGTTGTTGCGGAGCCCGGCTCGCACCCGCCTGTGCCGGCGGCATCCACCCGTAGCCGAGCGCCTTGTAGAGGTTCACGACCTCCGCGAGCCGCTGATCCTGCAACTGCGATTGCTGGATTTGCGCTGCGAACAGGCTGCGCTCGGCATCGAGCACTTCCAGATAGCTCGTGTAGCCGCCCTCGTAGAGATCGCGTGAAAGCGATGCGTACTGCGCAAGCGCGTCCACCTCGCGCGCGGTGGCCTCGAGCTGATCGTGCGCACGCGCGGCGCCCACCAATGAGTTCTCGACATCCGCGAAGGCCTGCTGAATCGTCTGCTCGTAGTTCAGCAGCGCTTCCTGGTGCGCGGCCTCTGCCGAATGCACGGAGCCCGCGATCGCGCCTCCCTGGAAGATCGGCTGCGAAACCGCGCCCGCGAACGACCATACCCGCGCAGGCCCGGTCCAGAGACCGGATAACGCCGTGCTGGCCGCGCCGAACATGCCCGTGAGCGAGATCTCCGGGAAGTACTGCGCGCGAGCGGCGCCAATCTGCGCATTGGCCGCGATGAGCGTCTGCTCGGCTTGCTGAATATCGGGGCGGCGCTCCAGCAGCGACGACGGCAACCCCGCCGGTATCGCCGGCACGGCAAGCTGCGAGATGGATTTGCCGCGCGGAATCGGCCCCGGATTCTGGCCGAGCAGCAAGGAAATCGCGTCCTCCTGCTGTGCGATCTGCTTCTGGATCGAATAGACCGATGCCTGCGCGGATTCGTATTCGGAGCGCGCCTGGCTCAGTTGCAGCTTCGAGACCACGCCGCCCCCGAAGCGCTCCTCGAACAGCTTGACCGAGTCGTCGCGGCTCTTGAGCGTCTCCTGCGCAATCACCAGTTGATTGTCGTAGTCGCGCAGTTGCAGATAGGCCGTCGCGACATTGGCGATCAGCGCAATGCGGGTCGCCTGTTGCGCCGATTGGGTGGCGAGATACTCGGCGCGCGCGGCTTCGGTCAGACGGCGCAGGCGCCCGAACAAGTCGAGCTCCCACGACGCCACGCCCTGAAGCTGCACCTGATTGCCGACCAGCGGCGGATAGCCGGGCGCGGGCACGCCACGGCTGCGCGAGCCGCCGAAATTCACGCCCACTTGCGGGAACAGTCCGGAGCGCGCGACGACATAGCGGCCGTAATACTCTTCGACGCGTGCCGCCGCAATGCCGAGATCCTTGTTCTGCGCCAGCGCCTTCGTGACCAGATCGTCGAGGACGGGGTCGTTGAACTGCTTCCACCAGTCGAGCGACGTATCGACCACTTCCGCATCGGACGATGCGAACCGGTAGGTGGATGGCGTGTCCACCGTGGGCCGATGGTAGTCGGGGCCGACTGCGCAGGCCGCGAGCCAGAGCGTGCTCGCGGCGATGAAGATCGGTTTCAATGCAGGCTTCAACGCGAATTTCAAGGCAGGCTTCAATGCGGGTTTCGCCGCGCGCGTGATTTTCGGGCTCATGTTCAACCCTCCTGCGCGGGCGGCGCCGCCGGCGGCGGCAAGTCCGGTTCGGCTGTGTTTTTTTTGCGCGAAGAGAGCGTTTCGAGACCCCAGAAGAACATCGGAATGAAGAACAGCGCAATCAGCGTGGCGCCGAGCATGCCGAACACCACGCCGGTGCCGAGCGAGCGGCGGCTTGCCGCCGACGCCCCGCTGGCGATGGCGAGCGGCACGCAGCCGAGAATGAACGCCAGCGAGGTCATGATGATCGGCCGCAGACGCAGCTTCGCGGCGTGCAGGGCCGCCTCGTACGGCGACATGCCCTCCTTCTCGCGCATTTCCACGGCGAACTCGAAGATCAGAATGGCGTTCTTTGCCGCGAGCGCGATCAGCACCGTGAGGCCGATCTGGAAGTACACGTCGTCTTCCATGCCGCGGATCAGAATGCCCACGAGCGCGCCGAACACCGCGAACGGCACCGCCAGCAGCACGCCGACCGGCAGCGACCACTTCTCGTACTGCGCGGCGAGAATCAGGAACACCATCAGCAGCGCGAAGCCGAACACGAGCCCCGCCGTCGAGCCGGCGGTCTTTTCCTCGTAGGCCTGGCCGCTCCACGCGAAGCTGTAGCCGTCGCCCAGCACCTCGTTCGCAATCTCCTCCATCGCCGCGATCGCTTCACCCGAGCTATGGCCGGGCGCGGCGTCGCCCGTGATCTTGGCGGCCGGGAAGTTGTTGAAGCGGTTGACGATGTCCGCGCCGTTCACGAACTTGTAGGTCGTGACGGCCTTGATCGGCACCATGTCTCCGGAGCGGTTACGCACGTAGAGCTGCTGGATGTCCTGCGGACGCAGGCGGTATTGCGGCTCGGCCTGAACGATCACCTGGAAGAGGCGGCTGCCCTTCGGGAACTGGCTCACGTACGACGATCCGAACATCGTCTGCAATGCGTCATAGACGTCCTGCACCGCCACGCCCTGCGATTCGGCGCGCTCACGGTCCACTTCCACGAGCAATTGCCGCGAGTTCGTGTCGATGGTCGAGTTGACGCTGCGCAGCGCCGGATTCTGGCGCGCCTTCGCAATCACCTGGCGCACCTTCTCTTCGAGCTGCTGATAGCTGCCGTCGCCAGTGGTCTGCACCCAGAACTCGAATCCCCCCGTCGTGCCGAGGCCGGGGATCGAAGGCGGATTGACCGGTATCACCACGCCGTCCTTGAAACTCGCGAACGCGCGACTGGCCGCGGTGATGAGGTCGCTGGCCGAGCCGTTCTTGCCGCGATCATGGAAGTCCTTGAGCGTGACGAACAGCGTGCCGGCGTTGGCCTTGTATTGCCCGTCGATCAGGCTGTAGCCGATCGGCGCGGCCACGGCCTTCACCGCTGGCTGCTTAATGAACCAGTCTTCGGCGCGCTTCGAAACGTCTCCGGTACGGTCGAGACTCGCGGCATCCGGCGTGATGACCGCGCCGAACAGATAGCCCTGGTCCTCGACCGGCACGAACGACGTCGGGATCTTCTTGAAGAGCAGACCGGTGGCGGCGCACATCACGGCAATCAGCAAGATCGAGAGCGTGACGCGGCGAATGGCCGACTGCACCGACTTGCCATAGCCTTCGGTCAGCCGCTCGAAGCGCTCGTTGAACCACGTGAAGAAACGGTTCTTCTTGTGTTCGCCCGGCTTGAGCAGAATGGCGGCCAGCGCCGGCGAGAGCGTAAGCGCGACGATGCCCGAAAGCACCACCGAGACCGCGATGGTCACGGCGAACTGCTTGTAGAGCTGACCCGTGATGCCCGAGAGGAACGCAACCGGGATGAACACGGCAAGCAGCACGAGCACGATCGCCACCACCGGGCCGCTCACCTCGTCCATGGCGCGCTTGGCCGCCTCCTTCGGCGGCAGCTTGAACTCGGTCATGTTGCGCTCGACGTTCTCGATCACGACGATGGCGTCGTCCACCACAATGCCGATCGCGAGCACCATGCCGAATAGCGTGAGCATGTTCACCGAGAAGCCGAACGCCAGCATGCCGATGAACGCGCCCACGATCGACACCGGCACCGCCAGCAGCGGCACCAGCGTGGCGCGGAAGCTTTGCAGAAACATGAAGACCACCAGGATCACGAGGATCACCGCATCGCGCAGCGTCTTCACCACCTCGTCGATCGACTCGTGCACGAACGTCGTCGTGTCGAGCGCGATTTCATACTTGAGGCCGGCCGGGAAGCTCTTGCTCAACTGCTCGAGCGTGGCTCGCACCTGCTTCGAAACCTGCAGCGCGTTGGCGCCCGGCTGCTGGTAGACCGCGAGCAGCGTGGCCGTCTTGCCGTTGTAGCGGCCGCGCATCGAGTAGTCCTTCGAGCCCAGTTCGGTATGGCCGATGTCCTTGATGCGCACGATAGCCGCATCGCCCGACTTGGCGCGCAGGATGATGTTGTCGAACTGGGAGGGGTCGGTGAGACGGCTCCCAGTCGATACCGGGAAAGTCTGCAGCACCGGGTCGCCGGTTGGCGACTGGCCGAGACGGCCGGCCGAGAATTGCTGATTCTGCGCGCTAACCGCGCTCTTCACGTCGCCCACGGTAATGCCGAGCTTGGCCATGCGGTCCGGCTTGACCCAGACGCGCATCGCATAATCGGCGGAGCCGAGGATCGCCGACTGGTTCGCGCCCGGCAAACGCTTGATGGCGTCGAGCACATACACATTCGCGTAGTTCGCGACGTACTGCTGGTCGAACGTGTTATCCGGCGAATAAACGGCAATCACCATCATGAACGCCGACGAGCGTTTCTGCACCGAAACGCCCTGCTGCGTGACCGCTTCGGGCAGCGTGGGCAACGCAAGGTTCACCCGGTTCTGCACGTCCACCTGGGCGAGCGAGGGGTCGGTGCCGATGTTGAAGAACACGGTAAGCGTCATGTTGCCCGTCGAGGAACTCGACGAGTTCATGTACATCATGTTGTCCGCGCCGTTCACCTGCTGCTCGATGGGCGCGGCAACGTTCTGCGCGATGATGTCGGCGCTCGCGCCCGGATAGGTCGCTGTCACCGTGATCTGCGGCGGCGCGATGTCGGGAAACTGCGCGACCGGCAGGTTGAACATGGCCACGAGGCCAGCGAGGACGATGATGATCGACAGGACCGACGAAAAAATCGGCCGGTCGATGAAAAAGTGCGAGAACTTCATCGCTCAACCTCCCGCTGCGGGCGAGAGCGTCACGTCCACGCGGCGGGACTTGTCGGCCGGGTCCGTCGCGACGACCTTCGCGGGCTTGCGCATCTCGATGCGCGCGTCCTGCACGCCCGCAACGATCAGCGCCGTGCGCACGGTCGAGGCGCGCGCATGGGCGAGGCGCTCGTTGCTCGCGTAGGAGCCGCTCGAATCGGCGTAGCCCGAAATCACCACATGCGCCTCGGGCGATGCGGCAAGACGCTGTGCGACCGCGGCGAGCGCCGTGGCCGATTGGGCGTCGAGGCTCGCGCTGCCCGGCGCGAAATAAAGCTGCGCCAGCCCGGTTGCGTTCGCATTGGCGGCGGACGCCTTCGCCTGGCCTGCCGCGCCGGCGCCTGCCTTCGCGTTGGCCGCCTGTGCCGCCTGTGCCGCCGTCTTCGCGTTGGCATTCGTGCCGCCGGCACTGCCCGCACCCGCCATACCGGTGTTGCCCGCGCCCGAACCGCCCGCGGCACTGGCAGCGTTGGCGGCGTTCGCGCCATTGGCATCGGCCGCGCCAACCGGCTGCCCGCCGATCTTCACCTCGTCCGACGGCATGGGCACCACCGTTTCCTTCACGGGTGCGCCCGGCATCAGCTTGAGCGTGTTATCGATCACGACATGGTCGCCCGCGTGCAGCCCCGAACTGATGACCCAGTCGTTACCGTTCCATTCACCGGTTTCCACCGCGCGCTGCTGCGCCTTGCCATCCTTATCCACGGTCCACACGTATGCGCCGCGCGGCCCCTGCTGCACGGCCACTTGCGGCACCGCCACCGCGTTCGCCCGATCGGCGCCCAGCAGCTTGATACGCACGAACTGCCCCGGCCGCAAGCTGCCGGTCGGGTTCTTCACTTCGGCGCGAATCATGTACGTGCCCGTCTCTTCGCTCAGGGAAGCGTCGGCGAACTTGATGCGGCCGCGCTCGGGATACACGCTGCCGTCGGCGAGGACGATCACCGCCTCCAGTTCGCCGATCTGCGGCAGCTTGAGCGCGCCGCTCTTCACCTGCGAACGCAGGCTCAGCATCTCGTTTTCGGAAAGCGAGAAGTTGATCCACATGGGATCGAGTTTCGCAACGTAGGTGAGCAGACTATTAGTGGCGTCGATATAGGAGCCGTCCTGCTTCTTCGCAAAACTCGACAGCCCGGTGACGGGCGCCGTGATCGTGGTGTAGCCGAGATTCAGCTTTGCGCTCGTGACATTGGCGCGCGCCTGTTCGAGCGCCGCCGCGGCAGCCCGTTCCTGGCCCACGGAATCGTCGAGATCCTTCTGGCTCAGCGCATTCTTGGCCGCGAGCGGGCGTACACGCGCCAGATTGGCCTGCGCCGTGTCGAGCCGCGCCTTTTGCTGCGCGTATTCGGCGTTCGCAGCATCGAGCGCGGCCTGGAAGGGCTTGCGGTCCATCTGGAACATCACGTCGCCCTGATGAACCAGCGAACCTTCTTCGTAGATGCGTTTTTCAAGAAAGCCGTTGACGCGGGAGCGTATCTCGACTTGCTGCGAGCTCTCGGTCTGCCCCACGTAATCGAATACCACTGGCACGTCGCGCATCGCGACGTTGATTACGTCCACATTCGCAGGCGGCCGCGCCGACGCCTCAGGCGTCTTGTCGTGACATGCAGCGACCCCCAATGCCATTCCCACGGACAGGCACAGCCGTGCCACCCTGATTCCGCTCGTCATGCTTTTTCTCCGTTTTCGACGATCAGCGCTGGACCGACGAACACCGGACGAATCCCGTCATGCCGGATATGCCGAATATGCTGCGCCGCCAGAAAGCCCGGAGCGAAATCTTACTGTGTTTCCCTTTTTGGCTGCGTCGAGATTGTCTGCAAACGACAGGTGTTTGCCGGCAAACAAAACTGTCTACGCATTGCGAAATAATTGAGCGAAATGTTATGCAAACAGCAACAAATCAAGAAAAGTCGGAATGCCAACCTTTACAGCGGCCGAGGCAGCGCCCAGACGGCCCCGTCCGCCTGACTGACGCCTTCGAGCCGCTGGCGTGCTCAGTCGAGCGGCCGGCCCGCCGGTTCGCGGATCAGCGGCAAGGCCAGCAGCGAAACGAGTCCGCATCCGATCAGATACCAGGCCGGCGCGAGCGGGTTATCGAGCAGCTTGATGAGCCAGGTCGCGAAGAACTGCGCGAAGCCGCCGAAGATCGACACGCCCACGCAATAAACGATGGACATGCCCGTCACGCGGATCGACTGCGGGAACAACTCCGGCAGCATGACGATGTTGGGCACCGCGGTGAACGCGACGAGCGCGCCCAGCACGGCGACGACGGCGAGCACCGTCGGCACCGTGGGCATGGCGTGAATCACCATGAAGGCCGGATAGATCACCGCGACCAGCAGCACGCGCGAATAGCCGAACACCCGCTTGCGGCCAAAGCGGTCGGACAGGATGCCGGCGAACGGCGAGCACGCGGCCGTCACGAGCGCGGCCACGAGCGCCGCGCTCATGCCCACCGACATCGGCAGGCCGAGGATCTTGATCGCATAGGTGGACATGTAGAACAGCACGATATAGTTCGCCGCCGTGCCGCCGATGGTCGTCACGACGCCCGCGACGAGCGCCGCACGATGCTTCGAGAAGATCTCGAGCAGCGGGCGCGCAGTCTCGGTCACGGGCGCGGTCATGTCCACGGGTTCGGCGTGCTCGAGGGTTTCGTCGAGATGGCGGCGGATATAGACGCCCACCGGCACGATCAGCATGCCGATCACGAACGGCACGCGCCAGCCCCAGCTCTGCAGCGCCTCGGGCGAGAGCGCCGAGGAAAGCGCCACGCCAAGCAGCGCGCCGCACACCACGTTGAGCCCCTGGCTCACGAACTGCCAGCTGCCGTAGAAACCGCGCGTGCGGTCGTCGGCGTATTCGAGCAGCATCGTGGTCGAGGCGCCCACCTCGCCGCCCACCGCGAAGCCCTGCACGAGCCGCGCGAGCACGATCAGCGCGGGCGCGGCGAGACCGATCTGCGCGTAGGTGGGCGCGAACGCGATCATCGCCGAGCCGAGCGCCATGAGCCAGAGCGTGAGCGTCATGGCCGCCTTGCGGCCCACGCGGTCGGCGAATGCGCCGATCAGCACGCCGCCGAGCGGCCGCACGATGAAGCCCACGCCGAAGCTGCCCACGGCCAGCAGCAATTGGTTCAGCGAACCGTGCACCGGAAAGAACAGCGCGCCGATGGTGGTCGCAAAAAAGCTGTAGACCGTGAAGTCGAAAAACTCCAGGCCGTTACCGAGCGTGATCGCGGCGATGGCCTTCGCGCGCGAGGCGCGCGTGTGCCCGTGCGCGTCGGCGTTCGCCTGCGAATTCAGCGAAGTGGCGTTCATCGTGGGTCTCCTCATGTATTTGTATCTTGATCAGAAGCGTTGATCGAATGCGCTGTAGTGCACTTTGGACGATGGTCAGGCTCAGGCGCGCAAGAAGCGCTCGGCGAGCTTCACCCAGTACGTGGCGCCGGTTGCGAGACAGTCGTCGTTGAAATCGTAGCCGGGGTTATGGACCATGCAGCCGCCTTCGCCGTCGCCATTGCCGATGATCAAATAGCTGCCCGCGCATTGCTCGAGCAGGAACGAAAAGTCCTCGCTGCCCGTGAGCGGCGGGAGATCGTCGATCAAGCCCGCCTCGCCCAGCCAGTCGCGCGCGACGTCTTGCGCGAATGCCGTCATGTCCGCGTCGTTCACGAGCACCGGGTAGCGACGCTGGTAATCGATGCGAGCGGTGGCGCCATAGGCGCTCGCCTGCGCGTACACGAGCGTCGTGATGCGCTCTTCGAGCAGGTCGCGCACCTCGGGGCGCAGCGCGCGCACCGAGAGCCGCATCTGCGCGGTCTGTGGAATCACGTTGGGCGCCTCGCCCGCGTGAATCGCGCCCACCGTGACGATCGCCATGTCGAGCGGCGGCACATTGCGCGAAATGATGGTTTGCAGCGCGAGCACCACGTTCGCGCACACCACCACGGGGTCGATGGCCTTGTGCGGCACGGCGCCGTGGCCGCCGCGCCCGTCGATGTCGATGATCACCGTGTCCGAGGACGCCATGAACGGCCCCGGTCGGAAGCCGAGCTTGCCGGTGGGAAAGCCCGGCATGTTGTGCATGGCAAAAACCGCATCGCAGGGGAAGTGCTCGAACAGACCTTCGTCGAGCATCCGCTTCGCGCCGCCGAGCCCTTCTTCGGCGGGCTGGAAAATGAGATGCAGCGTGCCGTCGAACGAACGCGACTGCGCGAGATGCTTCGCCGCCGCGAGCAGCGTGGCCGTGTGGCCGTCGTGGCCGCACGCGTGCATCTTGCCGGGCACACGGCTCTCGTAATCGAGCCCGGTGTTTTCCTGGATGGGCAGCGCGTCCATGTCGGCGCGCAGGCCAAGGCGCTTCGTGCCCGTCCCTACTTTCAGCGTGCCCACGACGCCGGTGCCGCCCAGCCCGCGGTGCACTTCGTAGCCCCATTCGGCGAGCCGCCCGGCCACGAGGTCGCTCGTGACGAACTCCTCGAAACCGAGCTCCGGATGCGCGTGGATCGCGTGGCGCAACGCGATCATTTCTGCTTCGATTTCCGCGATAGCCGGGGGGATCGCCATGGTGTTCATCCGTCGTCTCCTGTGTTCAAAGCATGGATTGCGTGACGTCTCAGGATAAACACGCCGTTTTCCCCTGGACAGTCCTAGAATGGTTAGCCTGCCAACCGCAGGTTCTCACTCGGGTTTCCACTTATGAAGTTCCACCAGTTCAGGGCGCTCGTCGCCATGGCCGACGCCGGCAGCATCCGCGCGGCGGCGCGCGCGCTGGGCATCTCGCCCGCAGCCGCCACCAAGGCCGTGCGCGAACTGGAAGCCGAGCAGCAGATCGCGCTCGTGACGCGCAATGCGAATGGCATCGCCTTCACCGAGGCCGGCCAGGCGCTGCTCGTGCATGCGCGGGCCATCGTGCACCAGATGTCGCGCGCCCAGGACGAACTCGACGCGCGGCGCGGGCGCGGCAGCGGCAAGCTCTCGATCGGCGTGACGCCGTGGCTCGCGCTCTCGTTCCTGCCCGACGCCGTGACGCTGTTTCGCGCGCGCATGCCGGGGATGCAACTGGAGTTTTATGAGGGACTGCTCAATATCGTCATGCCGCGGCTGCGCGACGGCACGCTCGACTTCTCGCTCGGCAAGCCAGGCCCGGCTTCGCTGCACGCCGAATTCACGCAGACGCCTATCTTCGCCACCGAATCCGCCGTGGTCGTGCGCAAGGGCCATCCGCTCGAGCACGCGCAGTCGCTCGAGGAACTACAGGACTGCGAATGGCTGCTCAACTGGGATCCGGCGAGCAAGGAGATGATCACCGACGATATTTTCCGCCGCCACGGCCTGCCGCTGCCGCGCACGGTGCATCTCGCCCATTCTTTCGTGGTGGCCATGGGACTCATCATGAACACCGACATGGCGAGCATCTTCCCGTGGCCGCTCGTGGAGACGCGCTTCGCGCGCGAGAACCTGCGCGCGCTCTCGCTCCAGGAGGAAGTGGACCGCACCGTGGTGAGCGTGGTCGCGCGACGCGGCGTGCCGCTCTCCGCCGCCGCCGAATGCTTTCTCGCCTGCCTCAAGGAGGCGATCCACGCGGGCGAGGCGTCCCAGGATCCGGAACGGCGCCGGCTTTATCACTCGCTAGAGCTACTGATTTGAGGCGCGTGGGCGGGCTTACCGGCGTGCGTCGATCGAGCCGCTCCGCCCCCCTTCACTCGTCCACGCTACAATGCGGCTGCCGTTCCACTGCCCCCATCGACATGCCGAATTCTAATCGGGCTTTCCTGCTCGGTCCGTTGCTCAAAGGCGTTTCCCGCTCGTTCTACCTCACCATGCGCGTGCTGCCCGCCGGGATGCGCGACCCGGTGGGCGAGGCCTATCTGCTCGCGCGCGCCGCCGACACCATCGCCGACACCTCGCTGATTCCGCCGCCCCAGCGTCTCGCGCTGCTGCTTGCGCTGCGCGAGCGCATCAACGGCACGGCTTGCAGTGCGGCGCACGACGATGCCCTGCAGCGCATCGCCGGCGAAGTCGCGGGCCAGCAAACGCAATCGGACGAGAAGTTGCTGCTCGAATCGCTCGACGGCGCGCTCGACGTGCTGGCGCAACTCGAGCAGGCCGACCGCACGGCCGTGCGCGAGATCGTCACGACGCTCACCGAGGGCATGGAGTTCGATCTGAACACCTTCCCCGACGAGCGCTCAGGCAAGGTCGCCGCGCTCGGCACGTGGGACGCGCTCGACCGCTACACGTATCTGGTGGCGGGCTGCGTGGGCGAGTTCTGGACGAAGATGACCTATATGCATCTGCCCGGCACGCTCGACCCCGCGCTGCGCGAAACGATGCACCAGCGCGGCGTGCGCTTCGGCAAGGCTCTGCAAATGGTCAACGTGCTGCGCGATTGCGGCAAGGACCTGCGCATCGGCCGCTGCTACCTGCCCGCGACCATGCTCGCGCAGGCTGGCCTCACGCCCGAGGACCTGCTCCATCCCGGCACCTCGGCGCGCGCCCGGCCGCTGATGTTCGGGCTCGTGCGCATCACGCTCGATCACTTCCGCGCCGCCATCGTCTACACGTTCGCCTTGCCGCGCCTGTCCGTGCGCCTGCGGCTCGCGTGCCTGTGGCCGATCCTCATCGGCCTCGAGACGCTGGAGCGGCTCGTCGGCAACGACGACTGGCTCGATCCCGCGCGCCCATCCAAAGTCACGCGCAACGATGTCTATCGCATTCTTGCGTGCTCGACGCTCGCAGCACCTTCCAATGCGCTGCTCGACCGATGGTTCAAGCGCCTGCTCGCACGTATCGAGGCGCGCATGGCCGCAATCGAGAAGGCGTAAAAAAACGGCGCGTGCCGTTAAAAGCACGCGCCGGACATGCACTGCGAACCGCTCAGCCCTTCTCGCCGCGATACAGCTTGATAATGGCCGAGAAGTCGAGCTTGCCGTCGCCGCGGCTGCTCATCGCCTGGTAGAGCTGCTGTGCGAGCGCCCCCATATAGGCGGGCTGGTGGACGGTCTTCGCGGCATCGGTCGCGAGGCCCATGTCCTTGAGCATCAGATCCGTGCCGAAGCCGCCCGTGTAGCCGCGCGACGAAGGCGCCGTCTCGATCACGCCCGGAAACGGATTATACGTGTCCGAGCTCCAGCAGCGCCCCGTCGACGTATTCATGATGCCGCCCAGCACCTTCGCGTCGATGCCGAGCGCCTCGCCAAGCGCCATCGCTTCCGCCACGCCCGCCATCGTCACGCCGAGCACGAGGTTGTTGCAGATCTTCGCCACCTGCCCCGTGCCGGTCTCGCCGCAATGGACGATGTTCTTGCCCATTCCGGAAAGCACGGGCTTCACGCTTTCATAGAGCGCGGCGCTGCCGCCCACCATGAACGTAAGCGTGCCCGCCGCCGCGCCGCCCGTGCCGCCCGACACCGGCGCATCCACGAATGCGTTGCCGTTGTTCGCGGCGAGCGCGCCGAACGCCTTCGCGCTCGCCGGGTCAATGGTGCTCGAATCGATGATCGTCACGCCCTTAGCGATGCCCGCCAGCACGCCGTCCTCGGCGGTCAGCACGGTGCGCACGTGCGCCGCTGCGGGCAGCATCGTGACGACCCACTCCGCGCCCGCGGCGGCCGCCTTGGGCGACGCGGCTTTCGTTGCGCCCGCGTCGGCGAGGGTTTGCATCGCCTCGGCGCTCAGATCGAACACGGTAAGCGCGTGCCCTGCCTTGAGCAGATTGAGCGCCATGGGCGCCCCCATGTGGCCCAGCCCGACGAAACCGATTTTCATGAGCGATTCTCCCTTGATGGTTAATCAGGCAACTGCGGCGCTTCAGTGCAGGTTGATCGTCGTGTTCACGCCGGTGTTGAGGGTGGCGTCGTCGAACCAGCGCGCCGTCACGGTCTTGGTCTGCGTATAGAACTGCACGACCTGCTTGCCGTACGGACCGAGATCGCCGAGCTTCGAGCCGCGCGAGCCCGTGAAGCTGAAATACGGCACCGGCACCGGAATCGGAATATTAATGCCCACCTGACCAATGTCGATTTCACTCTGGAACTTGCGCGCCGCTGCGCCGCTTTGCGTAAAGAGCCCCACGCCATTGCCGAACGGATTCGCATTGACGATGGCGATGGCCTCGTCGAGCGTATTCGCAGTCAGCACCACGAGTACCGGCCCGAAGATCTCGTTCGTATAGATGTCCATATCGGTTTTCACATTGGTGAACACCGTCGGGCCAACGAAATTGCCATTCTCATAGCCGGGCACCTTCACGTCGCGGCCATCGAGCGCGAGCGTGGCGCCCTGCTTCACGCCCGATTCGATCAGGCCCAGAATGCGGGCCTTCGCGGCACGCGAGACGACCGGGCCGACGTCGGTCTTCGGTTCGTTGCCGGCATTGACCTTCAGCGTCTTCGCCTTTTCGACGAGTTCGGGCACCCACTGCTGGGCCTCGCCCACGAGCACGACCACTGAAGTGGCCATGCAGCGCTGGCCCGCTGCGCCGAATGCCGCGCCCGCGAGCGCGTTGAGCGCCTGCTCGCGGTTGGCGTCGGGCAGCACGACCGCGTGATTCTTCGCGCCCATCATCGACTGCACACGCTTGCCATGCTCGCTGCCCAGCCGATAGACATGCGTGCCCACCGCCGTCGAGCCCACAAACGAAATCGCCTTGACGAGCGGATGCGTGCAGATCGCGTCGACGACTTCCTTGCCGCCGTGCACCACATTGAGCACGCCCTCGGGAACGCCCGCCTGCACGGCCAGTTCGACGAGCTGCATCGTGGAGAGCGGATCCTGCTCGGACGGCTTGAGCACGAACGTGTTGCCGCAGACGATCGCCATCGGGAACATCCATAGCGGAATCATCGCGGGAAAATTGAACGGTGTGATACCCGCGCATACGCCTAGCGGCTGCTGCAGCGTGTACGTATCGACGCCGCCGGCGACGTTCTCAGCGAACGCACCTTGTTGCAGCGTGCCGATCGAGCACGCGTGCTCGACCACTTCGAGGCCGCGGAAAATGTCGCCCTCGGCATCGGGCAGCGTCTTGCCCTGCTCCGCCGTGAGCGTCTGCGCAATGCGCGACATGTTCTCGCGAATCAGCGCCTGCAGCTTGAGCATGATGCGCAGGCGCGTACCGATCGGCGTGTTCTTCCACGTCGCGAACGCGGCATGCGCGCTCTTGACAGCCCTGTCGACTTCCTCGACGGTCGCGAACGGGACGCGCGCCAGCACTTGCTGGGTGGCCGGATTGACGATATCGCGCCATTCGGTGGTTTTCGATTCGACGAACTCGCCGCCGATCAACAGCTTGACGGTCGAGACTTGAGCGTTGGAGGCCTGGGTGACTGCGTTCATCTTGAACTCTCTCTGTAAAGTCTGAACGGGCCGGCGTGAGCCGGATAGACAGGATTACGATCTAATTTTGAGGTGCTTCAGTCATGGCGTGAGCGCATCGGAGTGCGCAAACGAAGGCGTCGTGGCGGCGTGCTGAGCGGCATCGCGTGTCTCCATCTTTATTTCATTGTAGGCGGGCGCTTATGAAGCGGTCTCCAACGGAGTATAGTTATTCGAATATCCACGTTGTAGAGACGAAAAAACCCATACGATATGCAAAAAAGCACAACGAGGCCGATGGAGACGCTGAACTGGGACGATTTACGCTATTTCCTGGAAGTAGCGCGCACGCAGCGCGCCAGCGGCGCGGCCAGGCGCCTCGGCGTCGACCACACCACGGTCGCGCGCCGCGTGCGCGAACTGGAGGCGGCGCTGGGCACCGTGCTGTTCGACAAATCGCGCTCGGGCGGCTTCGTGCTCACGGCCGAAGGCCAGCGCCTGCTGGCCTATGCGGACACCATCGAAAGCACGGTCCAGTCGGCGAGCGAGCAATTCGCGCTCGGCGCGCAATCGCTTTCCGGCCATGTGCGAGTGGGGTCGACCGAAGGATTCGGCTGCTTCTTTCTTGCTCCCCAACTGGCCCGCTTCACCGGCAAGCACCCCGACATGTCGATCGATCTGCTACCGGTGCCGCATTTCGTGAGCCTCTCGAAGCGAGAAGCCGATCTGGCGATCATGCTCGAGCGCCCCGAACGCGGCCAATACGTCTATACGAAGCTATGCGACTACCGCCTGCGTTTATATGGGACATCTGACTATATCGAGCAGCACGCTCCCATCCGGACGGCGGCCGACCTGCGCCATCACGCGTTCATCAGCTATGTCGCGGATCTCGCGTTTAGCCACGAGCTGCTCTACCTCGAACGCACGGCGCCGAACGTCACGGCGAGCCTGTGCAGCACGAGCGTGATCGCGCAATATCATGCCGCGCTGCAAGGCAGCGCGCTCGCCATCTTGCCCTGCTTCATGGCCGAGCCCGACCCGCGGCTCGTGGCGATCCTGCCGGACGAAATCGTCGTGACACGGCGTTTCTGGCTATGCAGCCGGGAAGATTTGCGCAAGCTGCGGCGCATCACGTCTCTTTGGGATTATTTGCGTGCGGCTGCGGATGCGAACCAGGCGCTGCTAATGGGCGAGTCGTCAGAGATGCACTACATCGAGCCCTGACCGCACCATGACATGAAGAAAAAGCCGTACATGCAATCCGGTTCACGGACTGCATGTACGGCTTCCGCAGTAAAAACCAAAATTGTGAACCCGAATGCATCCGGAACGGACCGACTCCGTTCCGGATGCCATTCAGTCAGGGTCCAACTATCAGGTCCCGACCGGACGGATCGTCAGCGCGTTCTTAACCGACGTCACGCCAGCAACCCCCTTCGCCACTTCCGTGGCGTGGTCGATCTGCGCCTGCTCCGGCACGGTGCCTTGCAGGACGATGGCGCCGTCCTTGGCGCGCACGGTGATGTTGGCCACGCTGATGTTCTTGTCCTTGGCGAGTGCGCCACGCACCTTGCGCGACAGCGCGCGGTTAGCGGCCTTTGCCTTCTTGAGTTCGGCCTTCGACTGCTTCACTTGGGCCTGGGCGGCGTCGGTCGGTGCAGCTGTCGGCGCGGCGGCTGCCGGAGCGGCGGCCGGTGCGCTTGCGGCGGTCTGCGCATACACGTGGAGCGAAGCGGCGACCAGCATCGTGCCGGCTGCCAGTTTGAACGCCTGAATAGCCTTCATGCGGTTTCTCCTGTTGTCACAGTTTTTTGATGGCCCTCGATGGACCGGTGCACTACATACCATTCACTGCCGGTTAAACAGCCGCTGCCAATGCGGCTGACTCCCATTGATTCCCGGTCGAGTCCGCCACGAAGAGCGCATTGGGAAGTAACGATACTCCATTTACGTCAGACCTGATGCGAAACCTGCAATTGCCAGCCGCTATTGCCACTCAATGTTGCCACCATTGCAAATGCTATTGAATGGCATTTACGGCTAACTCTTCCCTTTCATGAATGACCGATGCCGCTAATTCCATGTATGCGGCATTGCAGGTCCTCCTCGACGATCAACGCATACCGATAGCGTGCCGTTGACAGGCCCGGACACAGGTTTTACCCGCATTTACTCATAAAAAAAAATAGCATGCGTTAATTGACGAGCTGCGCTTTCACCCAGCGATAGAACTGCTGGATCGCCGCCTCGCGCGGATGACCCTCGCGCCACGTGAAGTAATAGTCCAGCGACGCGGGAATGCGCACCTGCCCCAGTTGCACCAGCTCGCCGCGATCGATGAAGCCGCGCGCGAGTTGCAGGCGCGCTGTGGCGGCGCCTTGCCCGGCCACCGTGGCCTGCAGCAAAAGACCGGCATCGTCGAATACCGGTCCGCGTTCGGGCTCGTCGCCCGCCACGCCTGCCGCTTCGAAGAAGTCGCGCCACGAGCGGCGCGAGAAGCGCAGCAACGGCATGGCGGCGAGGTCTTCGATACGAAACGCCGGGTAGCGCGCGAGCAACGCGGGGCTGCAGACGGCCACCACCTGATCGTCCAGCAGCTTGCGGAACTGGAAACCCGGCTCGTCCACGCGCCGATGCCAGATGCCGATATCGAACGGATAAGGATCGGGCGGCGTGACGTCGGCGTGCATGCACAACGAGAGATCGACGTTCGGATGGCGGTCGTAGAAGTCGCCCAAACGCGGTATCAGCCAGACCGAAGCAAAATCGGACATCACGCTCAATTCGAGCCGCGTGACGCCGCTCACGCCCGGACGCGTGGCGTCGAGCGCCTCGCGCAGTTCTTCGAGACTGCGCCTCACACGATCGGCAAGCTGCGCGCCGGCCGCGGTGGGAATCATGCGGCTGCCCACGCGGCGAAACAGCTCGACGCCCAACTCGGCTTCAAGCGCGCGCAGATGATGACTCACGGCGCTATGCGTCAAATGCAATTCTTCGGCCGCACGGCTGAAACTGCGCCGCCGCGCCGCTGCTTCGAGCGCGCGTAGGGCCTGCAAGGGTGGAAGCGGTCGGGACATGACGTCAAATTCTACTCACAATCGCGTCTGAAATCTCTCGCTGGCATCGGAACCGGCTTCTCGCCAATAATCGTGAGCCAGTTATTCCATTCGCTTTCAGGTCTCGTACGCACCATGACCGCACTCAGATTGCGCGTATTCGCCGTTTTCGCACTCGGCTATTTCATTTCGTATCTTTTTCGCGGCGTCAATCTGGGATTTGCCCCATTCCTGACGCATGAAATGGGCCTCACCGCCACCGATCTGGGCACGCTTACGAGCCTCTACTTCCTCGGCTTCGCAGGCGCGCAAATCCCCGCCGGCGTGCTGCTCGATCACTTCGGCCCGCGCCGCGTCACCGCGTGCGTGATGCTGGTGGCCGCCGCCGGCGCGCTCGTGTTCGGGCTGTCGCACAGCATGGGCGCGATGATGGCCGGGCGTCTGATGGTTGGCGTGGGCGTCTCGGTTTGCCTTGGCGGCGCATTCAAGGCCACCGCCCAGCACTTCCCGGTCGCCCAGCTCACGCTCGTCAACGGCCTCGTGATGGCGGTGGGCGGCCTCGGCGGCGTAGCGGTCGGCGCACCGCTCTCCTGGCTGCTGACGATCGCGCCGTGGCGCAGCGTGAGCGTCGGGCTCGCCGTGCTCACGGCGGCAGTCGCGGCCATTATCTGGATCGGCGGTCCGCATACGCGCGACACCCATCATCAAGCGAGTGTGCTCGAGCAATTCAAGGGCACCGCCCACATTCTGCGCAGCCATGCGTTCTGGAAGACCGCGACGTTCTCTGCTTTCACGCAGATCGTGTTCTACGCGATGCAGTCGCTGTGGGTGGGCGCCTTCCTGCGCGACATGGCGCCCGCCGGCACCGCCGATGCGGCCTCGCGCGCGGCGTCGCTCATTTCCGTGCTCGGCGGCGCGTTCATCGTCGGCAACATCGGGTTCGGTGCGCTCGCACGCACCTTCGAGCATTATGGCGTGAGCGTCGCGCGCTTTTCCGGCGTGACCATGACGCTCTTCGTACTCGTCCAGGCGCTGCTCGCAGCCCGCGTGCCGCTGCCCGCTGCGTTTCTATGGGCCGCGTATGGCGCATTGGGCGGCACCGGGATACTTACTTACGCCGTGCTCGCCGAACACTTTCCGCCGCGCCTGATTGGCCGTGTCAACACCACTTTCACGCTCGTCATCTTCATCGGAATTTTTTTCGCGCAGATCGCGATCGGCGCAGCGCTCAGCCGCTGGAGCGCCGTGGACGGCCGCTATCCGGTCGTCGCCCATCAAGCCGTATGGGCCAGCCTGATCGGGCTGCAGGTGTTCGCCGGCGTATGGTACTTCCTGCCGAACCGGCGCGCCGGCGCCGCACACCCCGTCATGGAATCGTGAGTTCGAACGCATCGGCCATGCCTCAAGTCCTTCGGCATCCAAACTAATTTCCCGCAGCGCGAAATCGGTGCCCGTAATCGGTTCGGTCACGGGCCAGCGGTCCCGCTTGCCCCCAGCCCCCTCCTTCCCCACCCCTCGCATATATTCGTGCGTCGAGTACAATGCTGCCCCGCCGGCCTCGGGTAGATGCGCGCCGTCCGGACTTCGGCGTCGCTCGCCAGGCCAACCGACTGACCGGTTGTATGACGAATAAGGCAAGCCTCGCGACACGATGTTTTATATGCGGTTTGCGCAGGCTCGTGATGATCGGGAAACCGGAAAACGCACGATCGGACGGAATTTTCCGAACCGAAACACAGCGACCGGACGTAACTCGGCATAAACTGCCGCTGTTGCTATTCGAATGTGTCGATTCATGACTAAGAGAGAAACTTCCATGCCAGACCATACCCATTCGCACGACGGTCATTCCGACTCGTGTGGTTGCGATTTGCTGCACCTTCTCGACGGCGTGGATGAGTTCGCTCGTAACGTATTCCCGGGTGACAAGGAGCTGTTTCGCAGCCTTGCCAACTTCCAGGCGCCGCATACGCTTTTCATCACCTGCGCCGATTCGCGCGTCTCGCCCGAACTGATCACGCAAACGCGCCCCGGCGAGCTGTTCGTCTGCCGCAACATCGGCAATATCGTGCCGGCCTACGGGGAAATGCTCGGCGGTGTCTCGGCGGTCGTGGAATTCGCGGTGCTCGCGCTGAACGTGCGGCAGATCGTGCTGTGCGGCCACACCGACTGCGGCGCCATGAAGGGCCTCGCCGATGGCCCCGAGGCCGCGGCGGACATGCCCACGGTGCAAGCCTGGCTGCGCAACGCCGAAGCGGCGCGCAGCGTCGTGCAAACGCGCGGGCTGAACCCCGATCAAGTGGTGCAGGCGCTCGTGGAGGAAAACGTTCGCCTGCAGCTCACGCACCTGCGCACTCACCCTGCGGTTGCGGCCCGCGTGGCGCAAGGCAAGCTTCAGGTACAGGGCTGGGTGTACGACATCGGCCACGGCACGATTTCCATCTTCGACGACACCCACGGCCGCTTCGAATCGCTCGGCGCGGCGCGCGCCCGGATGCTCAAGGACACCACGGGCTGAACCGCCGAAACAGGTCATGCCGCGGCCCGGCAAGCACGGCCGCCTGATGTGCCAACAGGCGGCGACGAGCGGTCGAACTACTCCGGCACGCCGGCCCGAACCGTGAACTCCTGCTCGGCGCCCGCTTCGAACGCCTCGTCCTCGCGCGCATATGCGCCATGAAATTCCGCAGAAAGCGGCTCGACGGGATAGCCATCGCGCTCCCAGGCGTCGAGGCCGCCCTTGAGCGCGTGAGCGTGATGAATCTGCTTGCTACGCAGCCGGCTCACGATGCGCTTGGCCGTCGCCTCGTTCGGGCACACGCAATACACCACAATCGCGCGTGCGAGCAGTTCGGGCGCGAGCACCTCGGTCGAGTCCAGATCGAGCGGACGCGCGCCCGGAACGCGATAAGCCTCCCTCTCGCGCACGCTTTGGGGCCGTGCGTCGAACACGAGCGGCGGCAGCGGCGATTTCATCATCTCGTCGAGCTGCGCGGGCGAAATCCGGTGGGTAGCCAGCCAGCGGCGCAACTGCATGCGGCGCACCCAGCGATAAGCGAGAAATAGCAGGCCCGCCAGTGCGAGCACGTCGAAAATGGTCCAGCCGTTGGCGCGCACGAACATCGCGAAGCGGGCAATTTGTGTGTGCAAGGCCGCCCCGCCGATGAGCCATGTGCCGGCCCAAAGCGTTGCTCCCACGGCGTCCCAGATCAGGAAAAGACGCAGGTCCATTGACGTGGTGCCGAGCAGCGGCGCGGACATGAGTCCCAAGCCGGGCACGAACTTCGCCACCGCGAGGATGGGCGCGCCGTGGCGCTCGAACACATTGCGCGCCACACGAATCGTCGTATCGAGCGAAAGCGAAAAGCGGACGAGCGAATTGAGCAGGCGACGGCCGCGCATGCGGCCCGCCGTAAACCAGAGCGTATCGGCGAACAAGGTCGCGACGACCGCAGCCAGCAGCAGACTCGCATACGACGCTTCCTGTCCCGCCGCCATGGTGCCCGCCAGTATCAGCACCGGCGCAGCGGGAACCGGCGCGCCCAGCTGCGTCACGAGCACGCTGAGAAAAACCACCCCGGCACCGAAATCGGGCGGGATGGCGGTGGGAAGCGTCCACATATCGGGATTTCCTGCGCGAAGACGTTTTAATCCGAAAGCAAATTGATGTGCAGATGCAGCACGAAGTTGGAGATTACCCTAACCGGGTGCATTTTTGCTTGCCACCTTGCTTCGCGTCGCGCAACACACCATCTCGCCCACATCAACTCAGCGCCGCGGCGGTTGCAACAGCCGTGCGAGCGCACGAACGACTCATGCGGGAGCAGATCGCTCACCCGCCGGCCCCGCGGCGCGCGAGCAACGTGTGCGCCAACGGATCGCCGTACTGGAAGTAGTGCTCGTAATCGCCCAGAGTGCCGGCGGACATGTTCAACGCCACACGATGCGCAAATTTTTCCTGCACGCCATTCCAGACGCAGGAACCCAGATAGTTCGCGTGCAGCAGGTCGGGCATGAGCCGCCCCACTTCGAGCCGCAGGTCGCCCTCGGGCAACGTGCGGTCGGCCAGCAGCTTGAAGACGTTGGAGAGCAACGCCAGTTCGCGGCTAGTGAGAAGCATGCGCGACGTGAATGACCGTGAGTTGAAAAATGCCTGGATGGCTGCCGGGTCGGCCCGTTGCCGTTGTGTGCACAAACATCGGAGCAGCCGCGAACATCAGAGCGTATTTAGCGTTCCCGGCCCATTCAAGAAAACCCGTGCGTGCGCGCGACCGAAGCCGGGAAAGAAAAACGGGCGGCAAAAGCCGCCCGGGAAAACACACGCCGGTTGAGTTTTCACGTCACCGGAGCTTGCACACTACGCGATGAATCCAATCGCCGAATCCTCAATAAAGAGGACAAGACGCATACGAACATTCATCGCATGCGAGCTTCGATTCATTGAATCACGCGTGTCACGCCGCGTCCGCGCGGATCGGCGGCCGCCTCCGGCGTATCGCCGTCGATGCGGATCGCCTGGATGTCGCCGCTGAAGTCCTGACCCTTGAGCACGTAGCCCTTGGCCTCGACCTGCTTGGCGAGATCGCCGTCGATCGGATGGTACGGCTCCCAGAAGATCGTGTTGGGCGGCAGCAGTTGATGATGGAAGCGCATCGCGCCCACCGCGTCCTTCAACGGCATCTTGAAGTCGTAGATGTTGTTGATGACCTGGAAGATCGACGTGAAGATGCGCGAGCCGCCAGGCGTGCCGATCACGAGCGCCACCTTGCCGTCCCGGGTGAGGATCGTGGGACTCATCGACGAAAGCGGGCGCTTCTTCGGCGCAATCGCATTCGCATCGCTGCCCACCACGCCGAACATGTTCGGCACGCCCGGCTTGGCCGAGAAGTCGTCCATTTCGTCGTTCAACACGATGCCCGCGCCCGGCACCACCACGCCCGAGCCGAAGTAGCCGTTGATCGTATAGGTGTTCGACACGGCGTTACCCCACTTGTCGACCACCGAGAAGTGCGTCGTCTCCGCCTTTTCGGGCATCTTGTTGCCGTGCGCCGCGTCCGCTTTTTCCGGCATCGAGGTGCCGAGGCCAGGCTGCACGCCCTTGGTGTCCGACGGCTTGTCGGGGTTCACGTCGGCGGCGCGTTTGGCGAGATAGGCGTCGTCGGTCAACTGGGCAACCGGCACCTTGTAGAAGTCCGGGTCGCCGAGGTATTGCGCACGATCGGCGAACACGCGCTTTTCGATCTCCGCGATCAGATGGATGTATTGTGGCGAATTGAGCGGCACATCCTTGAACTGCGGCGCGAGCATCGCCTTCATCTTGAGCAGTTGGACGAGACCGACGCCGCCCGAGCTCGGAGGCGGCGCCGTGATCACCTCATAGCCGTTCCACCTGGCTTCCACCGGCTGACGCCAGACGGCCTTGTACTCCTGCAGGTCGCGCTTGGTGATGAGTCCGTGGCCCTTCATCGACGCCGCGATCAGGTCGGCGGTCTTGCCGTCGTAGAAGTCCTTCGCGCCCTGGGTCGCGATGCGCGTGAGCACGGCCGCAAGATCGGGCTGCCTGAAATTCGCGCCTTCTTTCATCTCGCCAAAGAACTGGTCGAAATTGGTCTTGCCGCCGAACTCCTTCGACGCCTCCTCGCGGCGCTTGGCCAGTTGCTCGTCGACGACGAAACCGTCGCGCGCGTACTTGATCGCGGGCTGCAGGACCTGCTTCCATTGCAGCTTGCCGAAGCGGCGCTGGGCCTCCCACATGCCCTCGACGGTGCCCGGCACGCCCACGGCGTCGTAGCCATAGAGGCTCTTGCCCTCGATCACATTGCCCTTGTCGTCGAGGTACATGTTGCGCGTGGCCGCCAGCGGCGCGCGCTCTCGATAGTCGAGAAAGTACGGCTTGCCGTTCACATACAGCGTCATGAATCCGCCGCCACCGATGTTGCCGGCTTCCGGGTACGTGACCGCCAGCGAGAAGGCAATCGCGACCGCCGCATCGACGGCATTGCCGCCTTCCTTGAAGATCTGTTCTGCGGCGTCGGCAGCGTACTTGTCGGCAACGGCCACCGCCGATGCGTTCAGTACGGCGGGACGCTGCTGCGTGTCCTTCGCAATGGCGGGCGTGGCTTCGAGAAAGCCCGCGGACAAGGCGGAAAGCGAAACGAGTGCGAGAGCAGCAGCGGAAATTTTCGTTCTATCGACCAGCTTCATTGAGTGACCTCCATGATTCGGTTCATCGAGCACCAACTTACGACCCGGTTTTTCATTCGACTTTCAGCCCGGATCCTGCGCTTATAGCACGCACAGAAAACGTTTGCGATCAGGCCATCCGCCGATAGCCATCCCCCGACAAGCAAAAGCGAAATCGGGCGAAAAAATCAGGTATTGCCGTGCCGCCCGCGCGCGAGCTCTTCGCCTGCGTTGGCGGGCAAGCGCATCGTCACCGGGATCGAAGCCACGGAAAAAAGCGCCACGACAAAGAACGCCGGCCAGAAGTCCGACCACACGATGGTCGAATGCCCCTGTATCCGATGCGAAATCTGCAGCACGATGCCCGCGATGGTCACGCCGAGCCCCAGCGAAACCTGCTGGATCACGCTGGCGACGCTGGTGGCGCGGCCAATGTCCCGGGTGGGAATGTCAGCGTAAGCGAGCGAGTTGAGGCCGCTGAACTGAAGCGAGGGAAACACGCCGCCCAACAGCACCACGAGCCAGATGAGCCAGACAGACGTGCCCGGCGTGAACAGCCCATAGACGGCAATGGACGCGCCCGTCAGCGCGGCGTTGACGATCAACGTGCGGCGAAAGCCAAAGCGGCCCAGCACACGCGAAACTACCGACTTCATGAAGATCGAGCCGAATGCCGACGCGCACGTGATGGCGCCTGAAACAAACGCTGTCATGCCGAGCCCTTCCTGCAGGGTGAGCGGCAACAGAAACGGTACGGCGCCCAGTCCGATGCGAAACAGCGACCCGCCAGCCACGCTCGCGTTAAAACTCGGGATGCGCAGAAATTTCAGATCGAGAACGGGCCGTTCGACGCGTTGCGCGTAGAGCCAGTAAGCGCCCAGCAGCAGCGCGCCGGCCACGCACATCGCCACGGCTTTCGCATTGGAAGCCAGTTCTCCGCCCACGAGCGAAAGGCCGAGCATGAAGAGCGAAGCACCGCCCGCGGAGAGGAGAAAGCCGATCCAGTCGAGGGGTCCGGGATGCTCCTCGTGCATGTTCGCGATGTGGCGGTTCGCAAGCCAGATGCCGAGCAGGCCAATCGGAATGTTGACGAAGAAAATCAGCCGCCAGTGCAGATACGTCGTGATGAAGCCACCGAGCGGCGGCCCCATCACGGGACCGAGCAAGGCAGGCACGGTGAGATAGTTGACGGCGCGAATGAAGTCCGATTTGGGCAGCGAGCGAAAGATGATGATGCGGCCCACGGGCACCATCATCGCGCCGCCGATACCCTGCACGAAACGTGCGGCCACGAACATCTCGAGCGACCTGGACGCGGCGCACAGCAGCGAGCCCGCCATGAAAATGCCGATGGCGGTGCGAAACACGTTGCGCGAGCCGAAGCGGTCGGCAACCCAGCCGCAAATGGGAATGAACACGCCCAATCCGATCACGTAACTCGTGACAGCAAGCTTGAGTGTGATGGGGCTTTGGCCGAGATCGCGGGCCATCGCGGGGAGCGATGTGACGATGACCGTCGCGTCCACGTTCTCCATGAACATCGAGCACGCGACGATGAGCGGAACGATGAAAGTGCCTAGGGCAAGGGGCATGGGCGGAAACGACAATCAGCGGGGCTGATGGCGTAAAGCTGCCATTATGGCACTGTGTTGCCAAAAACGGTGAGTCCGCAACAGATGAAGCGGCGCACAAAAACATGAAGCAGCGCGCCGGGAAAATCACGAGTGCCGTGCGGTGCATTACCGCATTCACGCGGCAACGCCCTTCACGGCCCCTGCATGGCGGAGACGAAAATGCAGCTCAGCCTGCCCTCAAAACGCCGCCTGCTTCACGCGGCTCACGGCCGGCGCCAATTGCGGCAGCACTTCTTCCGCAGCGCGTTTCACATCATTCGGGAAGTCGATTTCAATCCACGGCGCGCCGGTGACGTCCGCGGTTTCGAATTCGCTGCCGCGTTCGAGCAGCAAATCACGCAACGCTTCTTCGTGCGGCATGTTCGCACGACCCGTATCGACATAGCCTTCGACGATTTGCGCAAAGCGGCGCGCCGTCGCTTCGTTCAGGCGGAAGAAACCCACCGATTCACCAATCGTGTCGTACTTCAAACCGACTGCGAGCTGCTTGCGCAGTTCGACGGGCACGCCATCGCGCAGGCACAGCTTCACGGGTTCGTCGCCCGCCTCGAAGTCGCGGTCGATCAGCAGGCGGTTGGCCGGCGCCTCACCCGCCACGAGCGGCGCGAACACGCGCTCGTCGTAAAGCACGTCGGCGTCCATCAGCAACACGTCGCCGCCGCGCGTGAGCGCTTGCGCCGTGCGATGCACCGTGAGCACGCTGCCGAGATCGAAGCGCGGATTGAGCACCACCTCCACTTCATGCGGCCAGCCGATGCGCTTGATCTCGGCCTCGACCAGCTCCGGTTGAAAGCCGAGTGCGAGCACGACTTCGGTCACACCCGCCGACTCGAGCATCTGCAGATGGCGCTCGAGCAGCGTCAGGCCCTCGAATTGCAGCAGACATTTCGGAAACTGTTCTCCAGCGGGTTGCTGAAGGCGCAGGCCGAGACCTGCCGCGAGAATAATGGCGCGCATGCGTTCCTTGGGTGAAAAAAATCAATCGGCAACTTCGACAGCCGGCATGCTCACCGCACGCCGCCGCTGCCAGCTACGTTCGCTGATATGCAGGTAAAGCAGGCCCGGCAGGCCCAGTACGATTTCTCGCGCGCGCTTGGCGAGCGAGAGCGCGAGCGCCGCCTCGGGCGGCAGACCGACGAGCGGCGCGAGCAGCAGATACCCGCCCTCCTGCACGCCGAGCGAGCCGGGAATGGCGAAAGCCGCGCCGCGAATCGCCTGGCCGATGCTTTCGAGCAGCAGCGCATCGACCCAGCTAACGGGGTGACCGAGGAAATGCAGCGCGAGCCACACCTCCACGGTGCCGACGAGCCAGCCCACGAAGCTCAACGCGAAGCTGGCCGCCGCGCGGGAGCGATCGGCGTAGAGCGCCTTGACAGCGGCGTCGACGGCATCGGCTCGCGTGGCGAGCGCCGACCAGTCGCGCTTGCCGAACACCTTCGAAGCGAGGCGCAGCACGCGGCCGAACAAACCACGCCGTTGCGCGGCGTAAAAAAGGCCGATCAGGCCGGCGAGCACGCCGGTCGCGATCAGCGCGGCCATGCCGAGATTGCGCGGCGCGTCGTCCGCTGCGCAGACCGAAAAGAGCACGATGCCGAACACCGCGAAGACGATTTGCGCGAGCGCCTGCAGCGTCGTGCTCACCGTGATGGCCGCAGCTGCGTCGCGCATGGCCATGCCGCGCTGCGCAAGCTGACGCACCATGACGACCGGACCGCCGATCTGCCCTGCGGGCAGCAGACTGTTTACGGATTCGCCGCTCCAGCGCGCGAGCACCGCGTCGCGCCGGTCAACTTGCCCGCTCTTGCGAAACAGCACCGCGATCGCGCCGGCATCGAGCACGAGCGGCACGACGTGGAACGCGGCCACCAGCGCGAGCCCCCAGCCGGCCGCTGCGAGCGCGCCCGTCACCGAGCCGATGCCTTGCCATGCAAGCAGTGCGATGAAGAGTGCCGTGCCGACCGACAACAGCAAAATGGCAATGCGGCTCATACCGGGCCTCCGGCCTTGCCGCCGCCAGCGCGCGCGGACTGGAGCGCCTTGCGGAACACCTGGCGAAAACCGAAGTACGCGATGGCGTCCTTCATGTTCGAGATGAAACGCCGCCACGGGCGCATGTTCGGGTTCGTCACGTATTCGAACGTGAGCGACACGCGTACCTCGCCTTCGCGGCTGGGCGTCACGCGGTGGCGCAGCTTGTCGCCGTCAAACAGCACGAGCGCGCCTGGCGGATATTGCACGGCACCCGGCTCGTCGGGCTTGCTGTCGTCGCGCGTGTGCAGTTCGTAGTCGAGAATGCACGACGATTCGTCGATCACGCCGAACAGCACCGTATAGCGACGGCCGTCGTAATACGAGGTGTCGTAATGCCAGCCGATGTGATCGCCCGCGCGCGTGTAGTAATAGAGCGCGTAAGCATGCGGATCGTCTTCGGGAGAAAGCTGAAGCCGGTCCCCGGTGATTTTTTCGAGCCACGCGATGAGCTTCGGCGAGCGGTACAGCTCCGCGATATACGGCTGCAAGCGGTCGATCGTGTGACGGCTCACGCTGCCACCGGCCTTGTGGCCCGGGATGAAATTGCGATTGACCTCGGGCATGAGCGCGTTGGCGGCATCGATGAGCCGCTGCGTCGCGTCGCGAGGCAAGAAATCGGAGAGATAGAGGAACGAGCCCTGATTCACGTACTCGTCGCGCAGTTGCGCGGCGTCCAGCTTGCCCAGCGCCTGGCCGATTGCGGCATCAGGCAGTGACGCCAGTCCGGCTGCCGACGCGGCGGTCGGTGCACCAGCGAAACGCCCGGTGGACGCGACTTGTTCTTCTGCTTGCACACTCATCTGCTGATCCAGACCTGACGGGTTTCCTTGCCCGAGCTCACGCGGCGCGTGACGCGCCAGTAGTCGAGCACCACGTAGATGGCGAAAAGCGGCGCGCCGATAGAAGCGGCCACCACGAACGGCCCGACGATCCCGGTGAGCGTGACGAGCGGCAACAGATAGAGAACGTCCTCCGTTTCGAAGCCGCCGATGAACGCCTGCTGGGTGCCGGCCTTGCCCGCCATTTCCTCGATGCGCATGCGCAGGAAGAAGATCACGGCAACCGCCACGCCCGCGATCCCGCCAAGCACGACGGGCGGCACTCGCCATTCGGTCGCGGGGGCGGCGGTTGCGGCAGCCACGGCGCCGAGCCCGTAGCCCATGCCGAGAAACAACAGAACGGTCGTTACCGCGTCGGCGGCGAGATCGTAGAAATGGCCGATGCGGCTGGTCTTACCACTGATCCGCGCGAGCTCGCCATCCGTGTGATCAACGAAATTCGACAAGACAATCAAGAATGCGCCAATATTGACATTCAGGAAGTCGCCGCGCGCCAGATAGAAAGCCCCGACGAGGCCGATCAGCAAACGCAGCGTGGTCAGATGATTGGGCGTAACGCAGGTAGGCGCGAGCGGCGTCACGAGCCAGCGCGCCGCGCGCGCGTCCCATGTGCGCGGCTGCGGCACCGTTCGCGGAGCGGGTTTCGGGGCCGCACTGGGGGACGTGTTTGGGACCGCGTTTGTGGCCGCGTTTGTGGCCGCGTTTGTGGCCGCGTTTGTGGCAGGGTTTGTGGCCGCGTTTGGGACCACGTTTGGGACCACGTTTGGGACCGACTCGGCAGATTTGTCTTTTCCAGTCATAACCGCGAAATAATATACGGCTTCCAGAAAACTTGCAGATTTTCCGGCCGCGCAAGCGAAATTGAAAGGAACAATGAGACCACGTCGCCCGGGACTCGCAAGAGGGTCCCACAATGTGGCACCGGAAACGGCACCGCAAGCAAGTTCGCCCGAACCCGCGTACAGTGCAATCCGCTGTGTGCGCACCCCAGGCAACGCGTGGGGATGCCGGGCATCAGCGCGACTCACTCGCCAGAATTTCAATGAAACGTCTTACTGCTGCTTTTCTGCTTGGAACGCTGCCCTTCGTGCCTCTCGCAGGCCATGCCGCTGCACTCGACGATGGGCTGACCTGCAAGGAATCGGCGCACCAGTTCATCTCCGGGCTCATCGACCAGAAGCTGATCAACGCAAAGCCCATGAGGGTCGAAAGCAATTCGATCAACGCGTTCTGGCCCGCGAGCGGTCAGCACCTTACGGCCTATGGCTTCAGCGTGTTCGCGATCGTCGGCTTCCAGCAAGACGACCCGCTATTCCAGACCGGCAGCGGCAAGCCGATCGCGCGCTCGGCATATGGCGCGGTGGTCGTGGCCACTCAGGCCCGGGTGCAGGAAGCGCTCGACGCGGCCGGCAATACCGCTATCGTCCATCATGCCGGGCCGTTGCTGACCGCGATTTTCTGCCAGCAGGACTGAGCGCCCTCTCGCCGGCCCCTTATTGATTACCGTGTGATTGCGCCATCACGTCAATCGATACGGCCGAAGCCGCCTTCGACCCAAGACTCGGCTCGCGCCTTGGTCAGCTTGAAGGTGGGTGCGACACGCACCTGCGCGATCTGCTCGCCGAACACGTCGAGCGCCGTGAGCAGCGCGTAGGGTTCGTATTCGTCGGGCACGATATCGAGAGTCACGTCGATGTCGCCGTCGTCGGTCTGCACACCCAGGCGCTTGTGCAGCATCGCATGCAATTGCTGCTCGTGGCGGCGCAACACCTCGGATGCCGTTTTCACCAGCGTGTTGAACGCCGACGTGTCGAGCGGCTTCGGATTCTTCTTGTCGCGGCCCATGGTCCAGGGACCAACCAGTGCGGGCTCGGGCTCGCCATCCTTGATCATTTCGACGGCCCAGCCGTCATCGTCCTCATTCTTGATGACACGCGCCATCCAGCCGTCCTTGTGCCACAAGCGCGGGTCCTGGACCACTTCGGACGAGCCGGCATCCGGATCGTGCAAGGTGTCCCCGGAGGGATCGGCGGGAGAGACAGCGGGCGAAGAATCGGTCATGGCGGTTTCCATCGGGTTCTGCGGAAGCTGCCCGTTGCATCGCGGGCAGGGGCAAGATTTTAACCGCAAGCGTCCGGCCAGCGGCCATGCTCCCTTCCCGCGCCATTGTTCGGTTCGCCGTGAATTTGCCCGATTTCAAATAGCGCAGTCCTTTAGCGCATGCACCCGAAAATGGCCGCGACCTGTGCGCGCCAAAACGCGGCAATAGACTTTCATCGTTTTTCGCAACACTATTTTTCGCGCGTCAAATCGAACTGAAAATATTTCAATATCAACGGGCCCAAAAAAAACGCGGCCCGGAGGCCGCGTGAAACAGATGAAAAAGACCACCCTTGGTCGAGGGCTGGGTGCAATTGTATCGCCCACATCTCTTTCAATAGAGACCCCGATTTGGAACAGTACCTTGCACAAATCGATTGAAATATCTCGTAATAAACGTCATGATAGCGCTCAATCCCGACCGATAAGCCACCTACGGCGTCGCGCCCACACAACATAATCTCAAATGGCGCATTTTGTCGCCTCGTCCATTTATCCAGAAAAATCGTTTCAGCGCAGCAACTTACAAATAGCAAACTCGCTATTACGATTTTGAAAATGTATTGTTGCGCCGCACAGAACAAAACATCCAGATTGCCGGAATAAACTTCGCTGCGAATCTTCAGACCATAGGAACACCACAGCACCCGTTCCCCTTGAGATTCCCAAGTACAGTCCGGAGTTAAAAGCATGAAAAAAACCTTTATCGTCGCAGGCATTCTCGGTGCATTTGCAATGAGCGCACATGCACAAAGCAGCGTAACCCTTTATGGCTCACTGGATGCCGGCCTCCTCTATGCGAACAACGCTGGTGGCCACAGCCAGTGGGCGCAGGGCACCGGGGCGTTGTCGCACAACTACTTCGGCCTCAAAGGCGCTGAAGACCTTGGCGGCGGCATGAAGGCGATCTTCACGTTGGAGAGCGGCTTCAACCTCAATAACGGCGGCTACCAGAACGGCGACAATGGCTTCAACCGTCAAGCCTTCGTCGGCCTGCAGAGCGACAAGTACGGCACGCTGACTCTCGGCCGCCAGTACGACTCGATGAACCAGTACCTCGCGCCGCTTTCGGAAGCGGGCATGGGCTACGGCAACAACCTGGCCGGCCACCCGTTCGACAACGATAACTTCGCGCAGTCGTTCTCGATCAAGAATGCGGTCAAGTACTCGAGCGCGAATTACGCGGGCTTCCAGTTCGGCGGCATGTACGGCTTTTCGAATGAGGCCGGCGGCTTCTCCAACAGCCGCGCATGGAGCGCAGGCGCATCGTACAACCGCGGCCCGCTCAATCTTGCTGCTGGCTACCTGCAGTTGAACAACTCGGGCACCTATAGCGGCAACGCCAATGGCGCAGCCTCGGCTGACCAGAACATCTCGGCCCGCTCGCAACGCAGCTTCGGCGCCGGTGCGAACTATACGTACGGCGCGGCGCAGTTCGGTTTTGTGTATTCGCACTCGCAGATCGACGGTCTGCAAAGCCTCGGCAGCGGCGGCATGAATATCGCTGGCGTCAGCGGCCTGAACCTGCACCTCAACAACTACGAAATCAACGGTTCCTACCACTTTACGCCGGCGCTCTCGGTCATGGGTTCGTACACATTCACTGACGGCACCGTGACCGGCACCGGCGCTGGCGATCAGCGTCCCAAGTGGCACACCGTCATGGTCGGCACCGACTACTCGCTCAGCAAGCGCACCGACGTCTATCTCGCCGGCGTGTACCAGCACGCATCGGGTTCGCTCGGCATGCAGAACGGCGTGCCGATCGCCAACGTCGCGGCAATCAACACGCTGTCGCCTTCGTCGACGGGCAACCAGGTTGCCGCAACGATCGGTCTGCGTCACCGCTTCTAAAACGGACCGGCTTGCGCCTCGCAGCGCAAGCCTTCGGGCAGGCCGCGAGGTTCGCCGCTCTGCCCGCTTTCTACCCAACGCACATGCGGCACAACCGCATGTGCGTTTTTTGTTTCGCTTCGTTCATGCGGATTGTTGCGCTGTCTTCGCCCGACTCGTTCCCTGGGCCTTGCTCCGAATTTTTCTCGCGCATTTTCTCAATTTCGTATTGGCAACTTTCGTAGTGCTATCGCGGCTAGCTCGCACGCCAGGTTCGCCGTGTTGCATCTTCTTACTTTTGCGTGAACCTGCACTGTCAGACCTGTGCGTATACTCATCTACACGTCCGCCGCAGCGCATCGCGCTGCTTTTTCCCTGCATTCGCTACGACGCCCATGAATATGTTCACGCAACGTCTTGCCGCCGCCTTGCCGCTCGCACTCGTCGCCGCGTGCGGATCGTCGCCGCCCGGCACCAGCTCGGACAATGGCGCAATGGTCTACGCATCCTCGGCACGCTCGCCTTCGTCAATCGCGAGTTGCCTCAGAAGCCATCTGTCGCACACGCATGAATCGCACTCGGGCAGCGCCACCGAACTCGCGATTGGCTCGAGTTCGAACGCCTCATACTTCGTCTCACTCACGCCGAACGGCAGCGGATCGGTAATTCGCGTGACGCACGGAGCGTCCAGCTCGAACGATCCGCCCGAGGAAAATCTGCGCTTCGCCGTGGCGCGCTGCGCAACCTGAGTTATCAAACGACGGTCTCGATCGGCGCGCGGTGAATTCCTCGTGTACCCCCTGTCACGAAGCCGTCGCATCTGCGAAGATTGCGCCCTCTTTCGACTTTGCACTCACACTGCTTCATGGCATCAGGGACCGCACATCACGCCACCGGCTGGGCTGCCGGCGTTATCGCCGCTGCAATCGTCACGCACGCCGGAGCGGACAGCCCATGGCATCTCTATGCCGCACTAGCGTTCGTTGCGGGCGTGGCCGGCGGCACCGCGCCCGACTGGCTGGAGGTTGCATGGTGGAGCAAGAAGCGCCGGCTCTGGATTACCCATCGGACCTTCACGCATTGGGGCGTGGGCTGGATTGCCCTGCTTTGGTGGTCGTATCGCGAACTCGGGCATCTGCCCGTTGCCGCACCGGCATTCGGCTTCGCGTGCGGCGGTCTGATCCATTTGTTCGCGGACTGGCCGAATCCTCTCGGCGTGCCGTGGATCGTGCAGCGCCACTCGTTGAATTTGTGGCGCAGCGGCCGATGTGATCTGATCGTTGTCGCGGCCTCGTGGGTTGCCGCGTGGTTCTTCGCCGTGCATGGCGTGCCGCATGGCTGGTCGCTCGAGCCGCTACGCCGGCTCGCCTGACGCTTGCAAGCTCGCAACGGTCGCCTTGATTGACTGACTGCGCAGCAGATCTGCGGTGCGCACGCGATACACAGTTTCATCTGCAATCCAAATCAAATGAGCGCGCCGCCCGACGGCTGTCCGGCCGTGCCTGGTGCGGAGAACAGGATCGCGCGCAGGGCCCGTTCGCGGTTGGCGTTGTTACCGCCGGGTTCAAGAAACGCACGTCCAAAGCGCTATTTGAATTTCCTATCGGAAACCTCGGATACGCAGCGCGGTTTCCGGACGGAAAAATAACGCCGCTGCCCGACCAAGCCCTTTCACGACCCTTCGACGCATTCGTCGCGCCCCACCCTTCGACCGATGATCAGCCCTGCGTCATACGCGGATTCCAGCGCGCGGCCAACGGCTTCCGCACTGACCAGATGGCAGTCCACAGTTTGCTTGCCGGTCAACTCGAAGCGCTCGATGCCGAGCGTTCTACGCGAAATGGCCAACAGCAGTTCGAGACGTTCGTCGCGCATTTTCTTCTCCAAACTTGATCTATATCGTCCAATCAAATAGCAAGGATCGCCATACGATTCGCCGCGTGACCACGCGACGCTGATCGAGACTCCAATCAAAATTCTTACTGTATTGAAAGACCTTTTCCACGACGACAAGATCCATGGCAATCTTTAAAGATGGTCAATTCGGTTCCCTGAGTAGCGCGAATCGAAACCATACGATCTGTCGAACCCGCGTGCCGCCGATAGTCAGATTGCAAACGTTAGTCATCCGGCCGATGTTTCCTAAAGGCGACGGTTTGCTATGATCGGAAACGTGTCAGAACACCCGATCCTGCTCGTCACCACTCATGGACTCCACGCTCACGCAATCAGCGGCTTCGTCGACCGCAGACCTCGGCCGCCGCGTCCGCGCTGCCCGCCTCGTTCTCGACCTGACGCTCGAACACGCGAGCCAAGCGTGCGGCGTGTCGCGCTCGACGCTCTCCAAAATCGAAAATGGGCTGATGTCGCCCACCTTCGACGTGCTGCAGAAGATCGTTGCCGGCCTGAAAATCGACTTGGGCGAGTTATTCGGCTCGACGCCGAAGCTCGACTTCGGCGGCCGCCGCGCACTGACGCGGCGCGGCGCAGGCAAGCCGCACGCGTATCGCGGCTACGAGATGGAGTTGCTCGCCACCGAGCTTGCGCACAAGGCCATGCTGCCGTTTCTCGTGCGCGTAACGGCCCATTCGGCGGACGCATTCGAAGACTGGGGACGGCACGAAGGCGAAGAATTCATCTATGTGATCAGCGGCAGCGTATGTCTGCACACCGAGCTCTACACCCCACACATCTCGAGGCCGGCGACAGCCTCTACTTCGACAGCCGCACCGGCCACTTTGCCGTTTCCACCAGCAAGGAAGACGCGCTCGTGCTCTGGATGTCGACGGGCGCCACGGTGCCCGGCGCACTCGAAGCCGCCGAAGCCACGGAAGCGGCCCCGCCGCCCAGCAAGCCGCCCCGTTCCAAAAAGAAACTTCCTGCAACCTGAGGCACGAACGCTTTATTTGCCTTTGGCACCGCCCGAGCGCCCCTTGCCTCCGGTGACGGCGGCCGCGTGCGAGCGTTGGCGCCCGCGCCGCACCGCCGGGGTGGTATGCGCTGCCGCATTGCGTTCGCGCGCGGCTTCCCTCACTGCGTCTATCAATGCTCGGCCCGCGGCCGTCGGTTGGGTGTCGGTGCGCTGGATCAGCCCGACGGGCTCCTCGCCGCCCGCGCTTGGCACCGGCAGACGCACCAGCGTCCCCTCGCGCAGATCGTATTCGACTGCCCCAGATGGCACGAACCAGACTGCCTCGTTTTCGAGTGCAAGGGCGCGCCCCACCGAGACCGACAATAATTCGACGAACGAGGTAAGCGGAGGTGCGCCCCACGCCGCCAGCAGACTGTCCGCGGCCTGACGAATCAGCGTTCCGAACGGCGGCAGCACGAGCGGAAACTGCGTGGGAAACGGCGCAAGCAGCGGCGCCGATCCAACCTCCTGCGCGAGCGGATGACCCGAGCGCACGACCACCGCCAGCGGTTCGTTATAAAGCTGCTCGAAGCTCAGTCCCACCATGCGCTCCGGATCCGCAAGACGGCCGACCGCGAAACTGATCGCACCTGCTTTGAGTCGCTCGAGCAACTCTGCGTTGGCAGCCGTCATGAGCCGCACGCTCACGCGCGGCCACTCGCTGCCGAAGCGCCGCAACGCGGCAGGCACGAGTGCGGTCGCCACGGTCGGCAACACTCCGATATCGAGCGTTGCCGCCACCACGCCCTCTTCGCGTGCCAGCAGCGCAACCCCCTGGCGCAGCGCGCTCACGCATGCGCTCGCGTGCGGCATGAAAAGCTGGCCCTCCCGCGTGGGCACCGCCCCGTGACGGCCGCGTTCGAACAGCCTCACGCCGAGCGCCGATTCCAGTTCGGCGATCGTCTTGGACACCGCAGGTTGCGTAATCGAAAGGCTCTCAGCCGCCTGCTGCACGCTGCCGAACTGCGCAACCGCGAGAAAGCACTGAAGGTGACGAAATTTGACGCGCGAGTCCGCAAGCCGGTTTTGCATAACGATTGGTTATACGAGACGCGAGAAAACGTCATTTTGCATAACTTTTCGCCTTGGATAAAGTGGCTGCATGCGCGCGCTGCGACCGTCCGCCGCGTTTCGCACCCTCTTACCACCATCCTGCCAGGAGACACCCCATGGATGAGTCCTTCCTGTCGCCGCGCGACTTCGACTCGCATCCGGCGTATGTCTATCCGCCGTACCGCTCGTCGGTCAAGCGCGGCCCGACCTTGCCGCTGATTCCACTAAAGGAAAAATTGCGCAATCTGCATGCGCCTGTGTACGGCGCGGAAGATCTCGGCGCGCTCGATCACGATCTCACGCGCAATGCGGCGCGTAACGGCGCACCGCTAGGCGAGCGCATCATCGTCACGGGCCGCGTGCTGGACGACGGCGGCAAGCCGGTGCGCAACTCGCTCGTGGAAATCTGGCAGGCCAACGCTGCGGGACGCTATGTTCACAAGCAGGACCAGCACGATGCGCCGCTCGATCCGAATTTTCTGGGCGCGGGACGCTGCCTGACCGACGACGAAGGCCGCTATCGCTTTCTCACGATCAAGCCGGGCGCATACCCGTGGGGCAACCACCCCAATGCGTGGCGGCCGAATCACATTCACTTCTCGCTATTCGGCGATTACTTCGGCTCGCGCCTCGTCACGCAAATGTATTTTCCCGGAGACCCGCTGCTCGCCTACGACCCGATTTTCCAGGGCACGCCCGAGCAGGCGCGCGATCGCATGATCTCGCGCTTCTCGCTCGACACCACCGAAGAAGGCTTTGCACTCGGCTACGAATTCGACATCGTGCTGCGCGGCCCGAACCAGACTCCCATGGAGCGTTGATCATGGCACTCAAGGAAACGCCTTCGCAAACCGTCGGCCCGTACTTCGCCTACGGGCTATGCCCGCAGCAATACGACTTCGACTTCAAGAGCCTCTTCACGCCCGAGATGGCCGGCCCGCAAACACCCGGCGAGCACATCACGCTGATGGGCCGCGTGATCGACGGCGACGGCAAGCCGGTCTTCGATGCCATGCTGGAGTTCTCGCAAGTCGATGCCAGCGGCCAATATCCCGCGTCGCGCGCGCAGGTGGCCGAAACCGGCTTTCGCGGCTTCGCGCGGGTGGGCACCGGCACGGACCCCGAGCAGCGCTTCATCGTACGCACGGTAAAGCCGGGACGCGAGCAACCGGACGAAGCCCCGCACATCAACGTGATCGTCATGATGCGCGGCATGCTCACGCACACGTTCACACGGCTCTATTTCGACGACGAGGCCGCCGTGAATGCCGCTGATCCGGTGCTCGCCTCGGTACCCGAAGCGCGTCGCCACACCCTGGTCGCGCGGCGCACCGAGCAGTCTGGCAATATCGTCTATCACTTCGATATCTGCATGCAGGGCGAACGCGAAACGGTGTTCTTCGATCTGTGACCTGAAATCCGTCGCGCACTTTCATGCGGCTTTCACGGACGCCTCAAAAAATCGCAGCGGCTGCGATTTGATCGCGGAACTCCGAGTCGTACCTTGAAGAAGCCTGCCTCGAGCAGGCTTCTTTTTTGCAGCGCGTCAGCCGAGCGGGCGCACGCCGATCAGCACGCCATGGAGCCAGAAAGCGAATACGGCCCACGCGGCGAGTCCACTCACGACGACCAGCATGTCGCGTGCAAACGTGCCCTGCGCGCGTAAGACGCCAGCCTCGCGATCGCGCCGCCGGTCTGCACGCAGTTTGATCAGCGCCCAAACCAGCAGTGCGCCAAACAGGACGATGGCGTGCAGCGTGCCGTTGGCAAGCAGATGCGCGAACGCCCAGAGCGCCACGCCGCTCAAAAAGGGCTGGCCCAGCGCACGCTTGAGGTGATTGCCCGGCACGCAGGCGGCCGCAATCATCACGAAGGCAATCGCGGTAAGCAATGCGGTGACGTGCGCGATTCCGAACGGCGGGAGCCAGACCGGCACGGGATAGCGCCGTGCAAGGCCGTAGCCCCGGACGATGAACACGACGCCGAGAATCGACAACAGCCCGAAGCAAGTGCGCCACACAGGCATGCCGAACCGCTCGATCTGCACCTCGCGCCATGGTGCAGCCACGACACGAATCAAATGCATGGCGATGAAAATTGCCAGCCCCAACACCAGCAACGCCATATTCGCCCCCCTGAATGCGGCACTAGCGCAATGGCCGGCATTGTTGCGCAACGTCATGGCGCGGCCAATCGGCAAGAGCAACAACCTGCCGATGAATATGCGCTTAAACGGCTTATGGTCAAACCGGAACGGGCGGATACGAAGCGCCATTGATTAAATGGCAATATCCACCAAAAGGTATTTTTAAAACGATACTGAAATATTGCCAGAACCGGCAAAACCACCAGACAGCCTGCCGCGCAACACCTCGCCACTAGCAGCGGAAATGCTCTATGTCCTGCCCCGCATGCTTGTAACGCAACAACCAGGACGGCATGTCGCCTTCCCCATTCCAGGTATTGCCGTATGCATCACGGTACATCGGCTGCCGTTCACTTTCGGCAATGGATAATTCAAGATCTTCGAGCGTAATGTCGTACTCTTCCATGCGGCGTTTAATCCACAGGATGAGCCGTTCGCGCGCCTCACCGTCGAGGTCGAACATCGGATAATTCCTCTCGCATCGCAAGAACCAGGCGTCGATCGATATCGATTCGTCTGCCCTGAAAAGACGAAGGCTTCGCCAGTTGCCGCGAAGCCCTGCTGCACTGATGAGGTGGCCTGGGTATGAAACCCGCGACCGGTTCGGAGGGGATCTGAGGTCCGCTGCTCCACTCGCCAGAATGTGCCGCTAAAAATGCACGGCGACTTGCTGCAAGCGGAGCCCATCATACCTTGCGCGAGCCGCCCAGATCAAGCAGTTTGACGCCCGCGAGGCCCACGCGGAGCGCTCGCGGGCGTCGAACACGACGCGCCCATGGAGCAGCCACGGAACCACTTACGAAGCGCTGGCCCGCCGATTCGCGGCACGCGCGCCATCGGAGTCGGCATCGTCCGCTCCCTCGTCGCGCACCACCAAGGACGGCAACGACTGCGCGCCGCTCGCCGTGCGCGCGAGCACGGGCCGCAGTGCCGCGCCGGTGTGGCTCGCGGCCACCTTCACGAGCCCCTCCGGATGCGCCGCGCCGACAATCGTGCCGCCACCCACGCCGCCCTCGGGGCCGAGGTCGATGATCCAGTCGGCTTCGGCGATCACGTCGAGGTCGTGCTCGATCACGACCACGCTATGCCCTGCGTCGGCGAGGCGATGCAGCACGCGAATGAGGCGCGCCACGTCCGCCATGTGCAGGCCCACTGTGGGCTCGTCGAGCACGTAGAGCGTATGCGGCGCCTTCTGCCCGCGCCGGGTGACGTCGTCGCGCACTTTGGAAAGCTCCGTGACGAGCTTGATGCGCTGAGCCTCGCCGCCCGAGAGCGTCGGCGACGGCTGACCGAGCGTGAGATAGCCGAGCCCGACGTCCTTCATGAGTTGCAACGGATGTGCAATGTTCGTGATCGCGCCGAAGAACTCCACGGCCTCGTCGATTTCCATCGTCAGCACTTCGCCAATGTTCCGGCCGCGCCACGTCACAGCCAGGGTTTCCGGATTGAAACGCTGGCCATGGCAGACATCGCACGGAACTTTCACATCGGGAAGGAAGCTCATGCCGATCGTGCGCACGCCTTGGCCCTCACACGCCGGGCAGCGGCCGTCGCCGGTATTGAACGAAAACCGTGACGCGCTGTAGCCACGCGCGCGCGCCTCGAGCGTATCGGCAAAGAGTCGGCGAATCGCGTCCCACACGCCGATATAGGTGGCGGGACACGAGCGCGGCGTTTTTCCGATCGGCGTCTGGTCGACTTCGAGCACGCGGTCGATGGTTTCCCATCCGCTAATTGAGTCGCAGCCCTGCCACACATGCGAAACATCGAGCTTCGGCTTCACGCTCGTGCGCGCCAGCACGCTCGAGCGGCGCTCGGCCGCGCCCGGCGCGCTTTCCTTCGCCGCCTTGCGCGCGCGGCGCTCTGCCGGCGACGACAGCACCGACCGCCCCACCGCGTCGAGCAGATTCGAAAGCAGCACGTCGCGCGCGAGCGTCGATTTGCCCGAGCCGCTCACGCCCGTGATCGCGACGAGGCGGCCGAGCGGAATCTGCGCGGTCACATCGCGCAGGTTGTGCAGCTTGCCGCCATGCACCGTGAGCCACTGCGCGGGCACCGCTTCGCGGCCCGCGCGCGCCGGTTTCACCTCGCGGCGCGACTGCAACGGATGCACGATCGGATGCGCAAGATAGCGGCCCGTGATGGAGTCCGCCTGGGCCGCGAGATCGGCGACCTTGCCCTGCGCGACTACGCGTCCGCCGCGCTTGCCTGCGCTCGGCCCGATATCGATGATGTGATCCGCGCGGCGGATCGTGTCTTCGTCATGCTCGACGACGACGAGCGTGTTGCCCTTCTCGCCGAGACTGCGCAGCGCATCGAGCAGAATCTGGTTGTCGCGCGGATGCAAGCCGATCGTCGGTTCGTCGAGCACGTAGCACACGCCCTGCAGATTGCTGCCGAGCTGCGCAGCCAGGCGGATGCGCTGCGCCTCGCCGCCCGAGAGGCTCGGCGCGGCGCGATCGAGGCTCAGGTAGCCGAGCCCGACCTCTTCGAGAAACTGCAAACGGCTGCGGATTTCGCTCACCACGTCGCGCGCGATTTGCGCGTCGCGTCCGTTCAATTCGAGCGATTCGATCCAGCGGCGCGTTTCGGCCACGGTCCACTGTGCGACATCGACGATCGCATGCGCGTCGAAGGTCACCGCGCGCGCCTCGGGATTCAGGCGGGTGCCGTGGCAATCCGGGCACGGCTCGTCGACCATGCCCTCCGGCTCCTGCTCTTCCGATGGCAAAGTCTGCTCGCGGCCGCGATCGTCGGCGGCAAGGACGGTATCGTCATAGACCGCGCGCTGCTCGCGCGTGAGCGTAAGACCGGTGCCCACGCAGGTCGTGCACCAGCCGTGCTTGCTGTTGTACGAGAACATGCGCGGATCGAGCTCGGGATAGCTCGTGCCGCACACGGGGCAGGCACGCCGCGTCGAGAGCACTTTCACCATGCCGATGCGCGCAGTCGAACTGCCGTTGCCAATTGCATGATCGAGCCCGTCGAGCGGCGCCAGCAGATGCATGACACCCTTGCCGGCTTCGAGCGTCGTGTCGAGCAACTGGCGCAATTGCGCCTCGTTTTCGGGCTCGATCACGAGATCGCCGACCGGCAACTCGATCGTGTGCTCGCGGAAGCGGTCGAGCTTCGGCCACGGCGCCACCGGCACGAATTCGCCATCCACGCGCAGATGCGTATTGCCACGCGCCTTGGCCCATTTCGCGAGATCCGTGTACACGCCCTTGCGGTTCACGACGAGCGGTGCGAGCAGTCCCACGTGCTGGCCGCGATGCTCGCGCAGCAGCTGCGCGACGATGGCATCGGTACTTTGCGACGTCACGGGCGTGCCATCGTGCACGCAATGCTGCACGCCGAGCTTCACATACAACAGCCGCAGGAAGTGCCACACCTCGGACGTGGTCGCGACCGTGCTCTTGCGGCCGCCGCGCGAGAGACGCTGCTCGATGGCGACCGTGGGCGGAATGCCGTAGACCGCATCGACCTCCGGCCGCCCGGCGGGCTGCACGATGGAGCGCGCATAGGCGTTCAGCGATTCGAGGTAACGGCGCTGGCCCTCATGGAATAGAATATCGAACGCGAGCGTAGACTTTCCCGAGCCCGACACGCCGGTAATGACGTTGAACCGGCCATGCGGAATGTCGACGTCGAGCGCCTTGAGATTGTGCTCGCGCGCGTTCACGATGCGCACCACGTCTTCGCCCTGAATCTCGCGGCGCGCCTGCGCCGCGCGCAACGCCGTCTGCAGCGCCACGCCTTCTTCTTCGGCAACTAGCGTGCCGACACCGTTGCCGAGCGCGGCTTCATAACGTTCGAGCGCCGCGCCCGTATGCGAGCGCGGGCAAGCGATCACGTCGTCCGGGGTGCCCACGCACACCACCTCGCCGCCCGCGTCGCCCCCTTCGGGGCCGAGGTCGATCAGCCAGTCTGCAGCACGGATCACGTCGAGCTTATGCTCGATCACGAGCAGCGAATGGCCGCTCGCCAGCAGCTTGCCGAACGCACGCATCAGCTTGGCGATGTCGTCGAAATGCAGGCCGGTGGTGGGCTCGTCGAACATGAAAAGGCGCCCGCCCGCTGCGGTCTCCTTGCTCCCCTTGCCGTTCGCCTGCGCCGTTTCCGCGAGATAGCCCGCGAGCTTCAGGCGCTGCGCCTCGCCGCCTGAAAGCGTCGGTACGGGCTGCCCGAGCTTCACGTATTCGAGGCCCACGTCGACGATCGGCTGAATCACCCGCAATACTTCGACGTCCTCACTGAAGCACTGCGCCGCCTCGCTCACGGTGAGATCCAGCACGTCCGCCACCGAAAGCAAGCGGCCGCCGCGCTCGATCTTCACTTCGAGCACTTCAGGGCGGTAGCGGCTACCGTCGCAGTCCGGGCAACGCAGATAAACGTCGCTCAGGAACTGCATTTCGATATGTTCGAAGCCCGAGCCGCCACAGGTCGGGCAACGCCCCTCGCCCGAGTTGAAGCTGAACATGCCCGCCGTGTAGCCGCGCTGCTTCGCGAGCGGCGCCTTGGCGAACAGCTTGCGAATCTCGTCGAACGCGCCCACGTAGCTGGCCGGATTCGAGCGCGCGGTCTTGCCGATCGGCGACTGGTCGACGAACACGGCGTCGCTGATCTGCCCGGCGCCGCTTAGCTGGCGATAGACGCCCGGCGCTTCGGTCGCCTTGCCGAGATGGCGCGCGAGCGCCGGATACAGCACATCCTGCACCAAGGTCGATTTTCCCGAGCCCGATACGCCCGTCACGCACACGAGCCGCTGCAACGGAATGTCCACCGTGACATCGCGCAGGTTGTGCTCGCTCGCGCCTTCGAGCACGAGCCGCGGCGTGTCCGCATCGACGGCTCGGCGTGTCCAGTGCGACGCGTCGGCGACGGCCCGGCGACCGCCCAGATACTCGCCCGTCAAGGTGCCGGACGAGCGGATGTCGTCGGGCGTGCCATCGTAGACGATCGTGCCGCCACGCTCGCCGGGACCCGGCCCCATGTCGATCAGACGGTCGGCGGCCAGCATCACCGAGGGATCGTGCTCGACGACCACTAGCGTGTTGCCGGCGTCGCGCAGGCGCTGCATGGCCTCGACGATGCGGTTCAGATCGCGTGGATGCAGGCCGATGCTCGGCTCATCGAGCACGAACAGCGTTTTCGTAAGCGACGTGCCGAGTGCGGTGGTCAAGTTGATGCGCTGCACCTCGCCGCCCGAAAGCGTGCGGCTCTGGCGGTCGAGCGTGAGATAGCCGAGGCCGACGTCGCACAAATACCTCAGCCGCGTGCGCACTTCAGCAAGCAGCAACTTGAGCGCGTCGTCAAGCAGTGATGAGGATAGCGAAAGACTATCGAAGAAGCGGCGAATGCGCTCGATCGGCAGCAGCATGACATCGTGCAGCGTGAGGCCGGGCAGCGCTTCGAGCTGCGCGCGCGACCACTCCACGCCGTGCGGCATAAAGCGCGCTTCGGGCGCGAGCACTTCGCTGGCGTTCTCGCCGGTGCCGAGGCGCCATTGCAGCGCTTCCGTTTTCAGACGCGCGCCGCCACACGTTTCGCACGGCGTATAGCTGCGGTACTTCGAAAGCAGCACACGAATGTGCATCTTGTACGCCTTCGACTCCAGATACTGGAAGAACCGCTTGACGCCATACCACTGCGATTGCCAACTGCCCTTCCAGTCAGGCGTGCCGTCGAGCACCCAGTCGCGCTGCTCCTGCGTCAGCTCCGACCACGCGGTGTCGCGTGGGATGCCGGCCTTGGCGGCGTAGCGCATCAGGTCGTCCTGGCACTCCTTCCACGCGGGCGTTTGTAGCGGCTTGATCGCGCCGCCGCGCAGCGTCTTGCGCGCGTCGGGAATCACGAGCCCCCAGTCGACGCCGATCACGCGGCCAAAGCCGCGGCACACCTCGCACGCACCGTAAGCCGAGTTGAACGAGAACAGCGCCGGCTGCGGATCCGCATAGCGCAGATCGCTGTCGGGACAATGGAGGCCGGTGGAAAAACGCCAGATCAGCGGCTCGGATTTCGCATCGGAAACGCCGGCGGCGCCGTTGGTTTCCGATACGACATAAATGTTCACGCGTCCAGCGCCGCGCCTGAGCGAAGCCTCGATCGCCTCGATCACGCGGCTCTTTTCGGCGTTCTGCAAGCGGAAGCGGTCGGCCACCACGTCGAGCATCTTGCGCGTGCCGTCGGCGGTCTTCACTTCGCGCTGCGCCTGCACGCGCGTATAGCCGCTCGCGGAAAGCCACTGCGCGACTTCTTCTTCAGTAGTCGTCTCGGGCAGTTCGACCGGAAACGTCACGACGAGGCGCGGGTCGTCTGCCGCCGTGCGTGCGCGCAATTCCGCGTAAATCGTCTCGGGCGTATCGTGGCGCACCGGCTGCGCGGTCACGCGGTCGAAAAGGTTCGCGGCACGCGCGTAGAGCAGCTTCAGGTGGTCATTGAGTTCCGTCATCGTGCCGACCGTGGAGCGCGAACTGCGCACCGGATTGGTCTGGTCGATGGCAATGGCGGGCGGCACACCGTCGACGCGATCGACCTGAGGCCGGTCCATGCGATCAAGAAACTGACGCGCATAGGCACTGAAGGTTTCGACGTAACGGCGCTGCCCCTCCGCGTAAAGGGTGTCGAATACGAGACTCGACTTGCCCGAACCGGACGGTCCGGTCACCACCGTCATTTGGCCGGTGTGCAAATCGAGGTCGAGATTCTTGAGGTTGTGCTGGCGGGCACCGCGGATTCGGATTAGCTTATCGGATGGCAATTTATCGAATTAAATCAATGCGTTAGAGCCGTTTGGCGATACCTGCGCGCGGCCCCGATTTGCACATCCTAGCACTAAAGGAATCAAACACTTACAGGGCCGTTTTGGATTGTGCGCCGAGACTCGAAAGGTCGCGGGCGATAGTAGCACACTGTATATCCGTACAGTGCGAGAGGGATTTTGCGCGCGGCAAAAAGACTGGATAGGTTAATAGCCTATCGGGAGTTCGAATCCCCCTCTCTCCGCCACCCGCACCATAAGGCTTTGCGCCGTATTCGCGGGAAGCGCTGTACCTTAGAATCAGCGTTGTACCTTTGCAGGACACAAAATGGCTCCGTTCAACGGGGCCTTTTTTGTTTCCGGCCGTCGCTCCGAAGCTGCGCCTATACTGTATATCCATACAGTATTTTGGAGCCGATAAATGGAGCCGGAATGGGAATATGAGTGGGAATTCGTCGATGATGGCCGCCGGCGCGACGTCAAGCGCACCGGCTTCCACATGACGGACTATGAGGCGGAGCGGTGGTGGGCATATGGGCGGCCAGGAACCCGGCGCCTCGACGAGACGAAGCGTGACCGGGTAGCCCATGAAGAGAAAATGCGCGGCCAGCGCTGGCGAGGCCTGGAACCGTGGAATCACGGTGGCCTGCCATATGACTCCACTGGGAGACTGAAGAAGCGGCCGCGCGAGGAATAACGGCGCGGTCGCGTGTTGCCCTGTTACTGCGTTGCTGATGCTCCGGAGGCCGGCGCTGCGGCGCCCGTCTCCTTGTAGGCCAACGCAACATCATCAGCGATCGATTGCACTTGCAAATTTTGCAGGTACGCATCCGGCGTTCGGCAATCGGCGCCGTAGTGCGACAGGTCGGTTCCCACATTGGGGGTTGGCTTGCCGCTCGCATCGAAGCCAAATCCAGTTGGAACGCCGCCGGTAAATCGAATGGGCGCACCGTGGCTAAACGCGTCATGGAGCGCCCAGTCTAGGGCGGCCGAAGCCGAGTATTGCGTGTCGCATGTCTGGATTGGGTACACCACAAATACCGCCTTGCCTGCCACCGCAGCCCATTGCGAGAACACCAGAAGGTCGGCGGAAAACTGCTGGGCGGCGGCCTGTTGTGCAGGGTCGCTCGCCGGCGTGACCATATCGTCGAGCTGAAAGTTGACGATGAGCCATTCGCTCGGGTCTTTGAACTGGCTCGGGTCTGGCGACTTCCCGCTGTACTGCGTCGTCACGATCTGGTGCAGCGTCGTGCCGTCCATGACCTGCGGCGCAATGCTTGCCGTCACCCCGCGCGCGGCGAGCGCGTCCGTGAGCGTCTGCACCGTCGCTTGCGTATCCGATGCTGCGCCAGGCGCTTCCGCCGCGACTGCTGCAGAGATCAGGCTGAATTGTGCGCGCGCAACCTTCGCCGGCGCCGACACAATCGGCTTGCCGTACATCGAGATCGTTAGTGCTTTTGCCGCGGGCGTCGGGCTACCGCCATCGCTATTGCCTCCGCCACCGCCGCATGCAGTCAGGCCGACTGCAAAGAGAAAAGCTGCCGCAAGCCATTTTTTCACTCTTGTTCCCCGGTTTGATTTTTTGTTGAAGCGACCCTCTCAAGCCGCTCCAAAAGTTTACACACAATTTACGATTTGCCTACTGTCGTTCTGGGGCCTACTGCGTCACCTGCCCGCTTGGCTCGACGGTCACAGTGCCGGGCGCCGTCGCAAAATCGGCGACCTTGGCGTTCGTCACGCTCGCCTCTTTTGTCATGCCGAACCAGAAGCCGAGCACTTGCGACGACTCGCGCACGAAATACATCATCAGGCCGCCTGCCGTCGCGGCGATCACTGGGTCCTTGAGCGTGCCGTCCGCCACGCCGAGCAGCACGAGGAATACGATTCCGATCGTCGCTGCAACGACGACTATGCTCAGCAGCGGCCGCATCCAGTCCTTCGGCTGCTGTGACGCAAGTCGGCGCGCGCTGTCGCGGTCAGCGGCCTCTGCGGCGTAGATGTCCTTCTCGTAGGCGAGCTGGGCCTGCTGAGTTTGCGCACTGATCTGCGCGAGCTGCGCCTGCTGCTCGAGCACGGCTTTCTGAAACTGCAGCGCGAGGCTCGGGTCGGCCTGAAGTGCGGCGAGCGCGGCATCCGGCGCAGACTGCCCTGTAGCGTTTGCCGCAGTGCGTAGTTCTGCGTCGTGCCGTCGATCTGCACCAGTCCGCTATCGGTCCATGCCTGAAACCCCGCCGTCATTAGCTAGCCCCATAAAACAATATGCCATCCTGAAAAATGTCATAGCTGCTGTTTTTTGCGGCATACGACCACGATAGCGTGCTGCCAGAGATCGAAAAGCGCGGCGTGATTACACCACCGGATAGATACCCCTCCCCTATGGCGACGCTCGGCTGGAAAGACACCCATCCACCCTGAGCAAGCCGATCGTCAACAACACTCCCACTTGCGCCACCGCTAAGGCTCCGCGAGTCAATCACCCTCATCACCCGATACGTCGCATCGAGAACGATGTTTCCGCTCGCATCCCAAATTTGCAGTCCAGCAGCCATTACCAGAGCCCCAAGCGCACGCGCAGCGTGCCATTGTTGTCATAGACGAGCAGCGTCGAATCGTTGAGCGTCAGATACCCGCTTCCACTGTTCGCCCCATTCATCGTCAGCGTGCCGTTCTTGTCGAGCTTCCAGCGTGGCTGCCCGTTCGCGCCCACGGCCGTCGACTGGATGACGTCGCCGATCATGGCGTTTTGAATCCAGCCAGTGCCAATGAACGCCTGCGCGAGAAACACCTGGCCGCCCTGCACGACGAACGGTGACGACACAGCGGAACCGGTGTTGTCGAGGATCGCGAAACGTTGCGCCGCAACGAGCACCTGCGACTCGATCTGGCCGCTGTTGTTGTCGATACCGATGCCGATCCCGGCGACGTAGGTGCGACCGCCCGTCGTGACCTGCGTCTTGATCGTATACGAGGCATTCACGCGGCCGTTGAGGTCGGCATACGACTGCGAGACAGTTTGAACGGCGGCCGTGTTGTCGTTTGCCTGCGCCTGCACGGTCGTGATCTGCGACGCCATGGCGCTATCGGCATCGGTGCGCGCCTTCGTTTCTGTCTGCACTGCGGCGATAAGCGATGCGCCCTGCGAGTTCATCTGGGCAGTAACGGTATCCGTCTTCTGCGCCAGCGCCATGTCCGCCTCAGCGCGCGCCGACTGCTCGGACCATACGCCCGCATAGACGGTTGTCGCGCCCGCGTAACCTCCGGTGTCGCCGGCCATCGGCGGAATGACGACTTGGGCGCTTACCTGGTCGATGCGCGTCGAAAGCGCGCTGTCCCCATCGACGCGCGCCTGCTGCTCGGTGGTGATTGCGGCCGCGTTGTTGGTCACGCCCTGCTGCAGACCGGGAATCGCGTTGATCGGATCCAGCACATCCTGCGCGAGCTGCGTCTTGGTGATCTCCCCGGTGAGGTACGAGAGGATCTCCGTGGCATCGCTACTGCTCTGCCCATTCACGCCCGCGCCAGTCGGATACCACGGCCCGATGTTGCCCGATGTGTCGACGAGCCGCGCCCAGAAGAAGAACGACTGTCCCGCGGCCAGACCCATCAAGTTCGCGCGCGCCTGCGGAAAGGCGTAGTCGGCCAGCTTCACCGCGTCGGCGCGCGACGACGTACGGCTGTACCAGATCTCCGTACGCTGCGTATCGTTCGCCGAACCATCCGCTGGGAACGTCCAGTCGATCTGAATCGCGAACACCTGCGTCGTGGTCGTGAGCGACGTGACCGCCGGCGGCGGGCTGGTTTTGCCAGTGAGCTGCGTCGCGACGCTATATGCCGGGATCGACGTCACGCCCATCGCGTTCTGCGCGCGCACGCGGGCCACGTACGACCCCTGGTAGATGCCTGCCACCTCGGCCTGCAGGCCACCGGTCTGGTTGGCCGACACCCACTCGCCGTTGTCTTTTCTCCACTCCGGCAGATAGTTCACCGCCTTGTCGGCAGCGTCCCATGCGATCACCATGTTCGTCTTCGCGATCCCCTGATCGACGAACGAATACGTCGAGACGCGCACGTTCGCCGGCGGCATCTGCGCCGACGGCGGGATGACGGTAATGGGACGCTGCTGGATTTGCGCGCCGTTGTCGATCGCGGCGTACTTTCCCGGTTCGTGCTGCGCGGCGCTGATCGAGTACGTGATCTGGCCGTTATCATCCACTTCCTCGACGCCAGTCACGCGGAAGAGTTGCGAGACCAGGTCCGCGCTCTCCAGCATCCATACGGCGCCCGGCACCGCATCCACGTCGAATGCTGCCGTCATCGTGAGCGTGTCGCCAGCTACCGACTGCAGCGTGCGCTTCTGCGCAACGCCGTCAGGCATGATCACGGTGAGCGTGTCGCCGGCCGCCGCCGTCGGCGCCTTGTCGAGCACCACCGTTGCGCCCGCCATCGAACGGATGCGGCCACCGATACGCCGCCCAGCCTTGTTCGCGTCAGCGACAGCGATCACCTCCCCAGGCATGCACAGCGTGCCGTCGAGGCCGACCTGAAACGATACCGTGTTCGTCTCATAGCGGCTCGTGAGCAGCGTCCAGAGCCCGAGTCGGTGCGCCTGCGCCTGCGAGGTCGTGCCGAACGCAGTAATCTGCGCCTTGATGACGCCGTAGCGCGCGAGGCCGTCATCGTCAGGAACGTACTCGACCGCCTGCTTGTACTGATTCGCTGGGTCATTCCAGCTCACCTGCGCGACCGTGTAGCGCGTCTTGCGCTCCGAGCCGACGTACGAGAACTGGCCGCCCACCACGTTCGCCTGCGTGTACACGTGGATAGGATCGGACGGCATGTCTGAAGTCGCGATCACATTGCCCGCGCCCCAGTATGCCTGCCCGCGAAAGACGCCCGCGAGGTCTTGCAGCACCTTGAATGCATCGGCCTGCGACTGGATCACGCAGTTACACGTAAAGCGCGGCTCCTGGCCACCCTTGCCGTCCGACACCATGATGTCGCAGTACTGGGCGATCTCATACAGCTGCCACTTGTCGATCGAGGACGCGTCGACAAACTTGCCAGCGCCGTAGCGATCGTTCAGAACGAGGTCATAGAACACCCACGCCGGATTGTTCGTCCATGCCTGCTTGAACGTCCCATCCCACACGCCAGAATACGTGCGCGCGACCGGGTCGTAGTTCGACGGCACACTGATGATGAGGCCCTTTACATCGTACGAGCGGGTCGGCACCGAGCTGAACGAGCGCGCATCGAACGACATGCCAACGAGCGCACTCATCGGATAGCGCAGCTTCCGGTCGATGATCTCGGTTACCGCCTCGATGTTGACGACGTCCTGAATGTAGGTGTTGTGCGCGTTCGGCGTGATGCGGCGCACGCGCACGAGCCAGCCCGTCGTCGCAGCAGGCAACTCGATGCGCGCGCTGCGCTCGTAGAGCGACGTCGTCTTGCCATCGAACGCGCCAGACAGCACCTGCGCATACGAGCCACCATCGACAGCGACGTCGATCGCATACTCGATGCGATAGCCCGTCACGTCGCCCGTGGACGTGTTCGTCTGCTCGAGCGCCGGCACGCCGAAGCGGATGCGCGCCGCGGTGAGTTGCGTGTTCTGGATCTGATGGACCCACGGCGCATCGCTCGTGAGCGCCACGCCCACCGCCGTCTCGTTTTCGACAGCAGGAAAGCCCGACAGAAAGGACTGGTCCTGCGTGCCGACGCGCGTGTCGACGCTGTAATTCTGGAAGTTGCTCGATCCGTCGCCGTTCAGAATCGGCGTACCGTCGAGAAAGACGGACTGCAGGCCGTTCGCCAGGCCAACAATCGGCCCCTCGGAAACGAGGTCGAGCACCTTCGCATAGGCGATCGAGTGCAGGCTATCCGGCGACTCCGACGGCGAGCCGCCGCTGCCGCCGCCCTTGCTCCCTGAAATCCGCATCAGCTTTGATCCTCAGCATAAATCCCGGAACTGATCACCTTCGAGCCGACCAGCATGCGCCCGTAGACGACTGGAACCGGCTCGCCTTGTGCGGCGCTGTTCACTGGTCCATTGAAGTAATACGACGTGCCGTTATTGGCGACGCCGGCCAGGCCGCCCGTCTGCGGGCTGAGCATCTGCACCACGCCGCCTAGTGCCATCGAGGCACCCAGCCCGATCAGCGTCGGCATTTGCGTGAAGATGCCAACCACGACGAGCGCCGCGCCGAGAATCGTCTGGAACAGGCCGCCGCGCTTGCTGCCGAGCAGCACCGGCGCGACGCGGATCTCTTCGGGACCGACCGGGTATTCGAGCTCGTCGCGCACGAGGTTCTGCTTTCCGACGAACACCGCGAACGTCAGCCCCTGCTCGCGAGATCGCGCCATGAACTGCCGAAAGCCCGGCACCACGACGCTGAGCGCGCGCATGGCCTCTGACGTCGACCGCACGGCGAGGCGGTGCACGCGGCCGAAGCGCGCGCCGAGCACGCCATACAGCCGGATCGTGCGCAGTTGATCGTTCATTCGCTTCCCCTGTATCGCAGCGCCGTGCGAAGGCATTGCGCCCACATGCCGCCCCACACAGCCCGGCCCGAGAGACGACCGTGCATGTGGTGAAGGAAGTGGCCATCGCCGAGATAGACGCCAGCGTGATTCGGGACGCCGTTGCGGCTGCGAACCTGCATCAGCAATACGTCGCCCACCCGCAGCTCCGCGCCGAGCCCGACATCCTCGAAGCCCGCGGCGCGGTAGTTGTCGAGGTAGAGCGACGAGTGACCGTCGTCCCACCAGTCATCGCGCCGTTCAAAATCGGGCAGCACGACGCCGCGCTCGAGGCGATACCAGTCGCGCACGATCGCGTAGCAGTCATGCACGCCGTGCACGAACTGCCGCCCAATCAGCGGAGCGATGTAGCCGCTCGGTCCAAACTCGCACCAGTCGTCTACGGCGATCGAGCCATCGGCCTGCACGCCCAGCGAGACGATCACCCAACGCGCGATTCCGCTCTGCTCGCACATCGCCTTGTCAGCTGCACTCGGGCGCGGCGGCGCGCCTGGGTGTGAGTGCACCAGCGCGACTATCTCGCCCATGTCCTCGGCGCGCGCGTAGTCCTCACCAGCAAGCACGAAATGCTCAGTCGGCGTGGCCGCCCAGTTCGCGCACGGCATATAGGTCTCGACGCCTGCAACAGACGTGACAAGGCCCACCGCCTCGCGCGGGTACTCCGCGATCGCGTGCGCGGCGATCGCGGCCTTCGTCGTATCGTTCATTCAGGAAAGGGTGTCGCTGAGAAATCCACCGATTGGAAGCGGATTGTTGACGCCGAAGCGGCACTCGCAGCCGCTTATCTTCATGCTGCACCGGTCAAGCGCCGGGTCGGCCACTGGCTGGTCGTTCGCGTCGAAATAAGCTGCGCCTGTGTAGCCGCAATTCGCATCGCGATACTTCCACTGGCAGATGCTCACGATCTGGCGCGCGGGAAGCTGCTGACCGCCGAAGTCGAGCGGCGAAGCGAGCGTGAACTCGACCTGCAGGCCGGGCTGCTCATTGCTCTTCTGCTCCACGCGCCAGATCTCAGCGGCCATTTCAGCAGTCGGGTCAGCCGTCGGATTGATGGCTGATTGCCCAGAACCCGACCAAGTGAGCGCGGCGCCGACAGCGGGCGCAGTCACAAGCGTCATCATGCCATTCGGCGCCGCACTATAGTCCGTCACCGTCACCGCAGCGGTGGTGGTGGGGATGTAGCTGCCTACCACGGAACCGCCTTCGATTTGCGCGCCCCATAGGTCAATAACAAAACCAAGCCCGGTGTTATTGACTAGATCAAAAAAGATTGTCCCGCCACTCCAAACCAACGGTACGCCCGTTACTCTGGTCCATGTGGATGTCGGCGTGTACCGTTTCTCTCCACCAACCGCGTAGTCTGCGATGTCCGCTCCGAGAGCTCCTGGCGATCCCGAATGCAACCGGCACCAGAATGACCCGGTGTATGTCCCCGCCGGAAGATTGGTGGAGTTAATTAAGCGCACCAGCCGGGAAGTGCCCGTAGCGGTTGTGAAATCGCACCGGACCGCAGTATTGCTTCCATCAGGGGCGTCAATGCCGGCGGTGAACGTGATGCCGCTCGTGGCCGGGTCAATCCACCAAGAAGGGTTGTATGTCGAATGCGCGATGTAATTCGTTCGCGCCGTCGCATACAGCAGCTGGTTGCCTTGCCAGTCGTTGCGGAAGATCGATTGAACGACCGCATTCTGGGTGACTGGCTGCCCCGCCGATCCGACGAGCTGAAACACCTTAGTCGCACCGTCGCCAGTTCCGAAGCGTTGATTCGTCGCCGCCACATCGGTAACGAAGTTCGCGGCATCGAGATACTTCACGAGCGTGCGCCGGCGGCGCACCGTCGCCCCGACCAGATCTGCGAGGTATACGCACAGCGCCGAGATCGTGCCGTTGATGTCGCCCACTGTGAGTGTCGGCGTCGGCTGCTGCGAGTCCGTCGTGCGCTTAAAGCCGCTCGCGCCGATCGGCCACGGCTTGTACTCGTTTCCCTGCCACCATATCGACGTCGACTGGAGGTGGCCATGGAAGCGCAGAATGTCACCTCCGATCGCCACGCAGTCGACCTCGAAAAGCTCGACAAGTCGCCCTGGTTCGAGTTGCTGAATATCGCTACTGATGCTCACAGAATGATCCCCGAGATCGAAGCGCCGTACGCTTGGGTAACCACACCTGGATCGCTTTGCAAGCCGCCGTAAATCTGGATCGCATACGTCCGACCTGGAACAAGGCTACCCACAGCAAACGTCATCGAAATGCACGTGTGATAGCCGACCACTCCGGCGCGCAGCGAAGCTGCAATATTGGTGCTGGCTAGTTCGATCGACTCGGCGAGCGTCTGCTCGTCGCGGCCATCGTATTCGATCACGCCGAAACGCGCAGTCAGCGGCAGATGCTCCGGCCAGACTTTGCGCACCGCGGCCAGCGTTTCCAGAAGGAAACGGCTGCGGTTTTCGAGGTTGCCGCCATAGGCGTCGTTGCGCTGGTTCGAATGTTCGGAAAAGAAACTCTGGCCGAGATAGCCGTGCGCGAAGTGCAGTTCGAGCCATTCGAAGCCGGCGTCGAGCGCACGTTTGGCCGCCGAAACGAAATCCTCGCGCACGCGCGCGATGTCGTCGAGCGTCATTGCACGCGGGACCTTCGGCAGATGCGCGCCGAACTCGATCGGGGACGGCGCGATCGCCTGCCAGCCGCGCGCGTCGCCTTCAGCGATATGGTCGTCGCCTTCCCACGGGCGGTTCGCGCTCGCCTTGCGGCCCGCGTGCGCGATCTGGATGCCCGGCACCGCGCCCGCCGCCTTGATTGCGGCGACCGTCGGCGCAAAGGCCTTGGCCTGCTCATCGTTCCAGATGCCCGCGCAGCCCGGCGTGATGCGGCCTTCCGGAGAAACCGCCGTGGCCTCGACAATCACGAGGCCTGCGCCGCCGCGTGCGATTTGAGCGTAGTGGACGTGATGCCAGTCGTTGATCATGCCGTCGACAGCCATGTACTGGCACATTGGCGGAACGGCAATGCGGTTGCGCAGCGTTGCGCCCTTGAGCTTGAACGGCTCGAACAATGCAGACATCAAATGCTCTCCTGTATTAACCGGAGCCGCCACTTTAGTGGCTCGCTCCGATCACGTAACGGTTACTGATTGACGCAAGCGCGCAATGCGCGCGGGTCGGCTGAGAAATCGGGATTTCCTCGCGTTGCCGAAAGGAAATAGAGACCAGAAGCGGACGACGGCGGTCATGAATTCGCCGCCGTCATCGATTGAGCACCGGCCCGCAACGGGCAAACCGGCGCGCTCACCGGATACAACTCGCGTGCGAAGCATCCGGTGACGAGACTCGAAGCTGGACTCGCCGTGCCTGCAGTTCTTTACAGGCGACCAGCCCGTGCTTACTTGCTGCGCAGCGCCGCAAGCAGCGCGTGGGCAACCGGCTCCGACGAAGCCGGGTTCTGCCCCGTGATGAGCAATCCGTCGGTTTCGACGTGCGGTGCCCAGTCAGCGGCTTTCGTGTACTTGCCACCGTTTTCCTTGAGCACGTCCTCGACAAGGAACGGCACCACATCGGTCAGCTGCACCGCGGCTTCTTCGCTATTCGAAAAGCCGGTGACCGCCTTGCCCGCCACCAGCGGCTGGCCGTCCGCACCCTTCACATGACGCAGCACGCCCGGTGCATGGCACACGGCAGCGACCGGCTTGCCCGCCGCAATTGTCTTCTCGATCAGTGCGACCGAGACCGGATCTTCCGCGAGGTCCCACAGCGGGCCGTGGCCGCCGGGGTAGAACACCGCGTCGAACGCACTCGCGTCGATCTCGACGAGGCGTTTCGTATTGGAAAGCTCGGCACGCGCCGTGGCGTCAGCGTCGAAACGGCGCGTCGCGTCGGTCTGAGCCGTGGGGTCGCTGCTCTTTGGATCGAGCGGCGGCTGGCCGCCCATGGGCGAAGCCAGCGTGATTTGCGCCCCCGCGTCGCGCAACGCGTAGTACGGCGCGACGAGTTCTTCGAGCCAGAAACCGGTCTTCTTGCCCGTGTTGCCGAGGTCTTCGTGCGAAGTCAAAACGATCAGTACTTTCATCAAGATTCCTCTTTTCGGTGATGTCCGTGTGCTTGCGCGATCTGCGCGACCCACATCGAAAACTGCTCCGCACAGCACGCTGGAAACGGACTATTAGACCAGTCGTCTAGTAACAGGCTGCACCAAGTGGCCCATTTGCATGGCGCCCGCTCAAGCGCGCCGCTTCATTGCAATGCTGATGCCCGGAAACGCCGGCTCGCGTTCGATCAATCGCCTGCCGGGAGATTCAACAACTGCCGCGTAGTCGCCATCGCAGCGTCGAGCGGGCTGCGGTCGCGGCGGATCTTCTCCATCAACGTCGCACCCAGCCATAGCTGATACAGGGCCCCCGCCGTTACGGCAGCATCGTTCACGCCCGCAAGCGACCCATCCGCGCGACCTTCTTCGATGCATGCCGCAATGCGTCCGATGATCTCGTCCGTACCGCGGCGCAGGACCGCGCGCATCGGCTCCGAAAGATCACTGACTTCCGCACCCAGCTTCACCGCCAGGCACTTGCCGTCCGGACCGTCCGCGCATTGCATCACGCGCCACGCGTCGAAATAACCAATGAGCCGCGTGGCCGGCGTACCTACCTCGCTCGAGAGTTGCGCCGCGAGGCGTTCCGCGTACTCGGTGAAATACGACGTCAGCAACGCTTCACCGAACGCTTCTTTCGAGCCGAAATAGTGATAGAACGACCCCTTGGGGACGCCCGCAGCCGCGAGAATCTCATTGAGACCCACGGCCGAAAAACCCTTGCCCAGCAAGATGGGCATGGCAGTATCGAGAATGTGTTGCCGCGTTTCGACGGCTGGCGCTGCGTTCATGGGTTGCCATGTTACCGGCGGAATAGACCAGTCGTCTAGTAAACGCGCGTCCGTCGTAGTGTTTTCCACGATCGGAAATTCCAGCGCTCCGCATCGTTTCCGAAACGAAACTCCAGGCTCAAAAACGAAAAACGCCGCCGGGCGCGAGCCCAGGCGGCGTTGTCTTGGCCGTCGCGCCCGGCGCGAGCGCCGGACTTGACGAGACAAGAAATTAACGCGACATCATATTCATGCCGACGTTATGCATGACCCACAGCGTACCGCCGACGATGATCAACACCGTCAGCACCGTGTAGGTGAACGCGGTCACGTTCCAGCGCTGGCTCGACGACGAGTTCATGTGCAGGAAGAACACGAGGTGCACGAGGATCTGCACGACCGCCAGCACGGCAAGGCCGAGCAGCGCGGTTTCGCGCGAGAAGCCGCCATGTAGCACGAGCCAGAACGAAGCGGCCGTGAGCACCACCGCCAGGACGAAACCTGCCAGGTAACCGCCGAGGCTGCCGTGGCTTTCTTCTTCGTGGATGGAATGAGCACTCATTTAGATCACGCTCGCAAGGTAAACAAAGGAGAACACGCAGATCCAGACAATGTCCAGAAAGTGCCAGAAAAGGCTCAGGCACGACAGGCGGCGAATTTCGCGCTCGCCGATTTCCGGCGCCTTCAGGGTCTGCACCATCAGCACGATCATCCAGAGCATGCCAAACGTCACGTGGATACCGTGGGTGGCCACCAGCGTGAAGAACGACGAGAGGAACGCGCTGCGCTGCGGGCCCGCGCCTTCTTCGATCAGGTGCGCGAATTCATGCAGTTCGAAGTACAGGAAGGTCGCGCCCAGCAGGAACGTGACGGCCAGCCAGAACATCACCTGGCCGGTGCGCTTCTTGTACGCGCCGATCATCGCGAAGCCGTACGTGATGGACGACAGCAGCAGCACTGCCGTTTCCAGCGCGACGCCCGGAATGTCGAACAGGTCCTTGCCGGTCGGGCCGCCTGCGAACTGGTGCTGCATCACGGCGAACACTGCGAACAGCGAGCCGAACAGAATGCAGTCCGTCATCAGGTACAGCCAGAAGCCGAACACCGAATGTGACGGCGGGTGATCGTGGTGATCGTGCGCCGCCAGTGCGGCCGCACTTGTATTCGTCGACATCAGTTGGCCTCCAGTGCTGCTTCGTCAACCTTGCCACGGCGCTGCTTGTCTTCGAACGCCTTGACCAGTGCGCGATTACGCGCTTCTTCATCGGCCCGGACCTTGGAGGCCGGGATGTAGTAACCCTCGTTTTTCTGGAAGCTGTAGCCGATTGCCGTCGCGAGAATGCCGACGAAACCAGCGATCATGAGCCACCAGATGTGCCAGATGCCAGCAAAGCCGACCACCAGGCTGAAGAAGCCGATAAAGACGCCTGCGCTCGTGTTCGAGGGCATGTGGATATCGGTGTACTTCGTGTTCGCGACGTCCGGCGTTTCGCGGCCCATTTCCTTCATGTGCGCGAATTCGTCGAGCTCGCTCACGTGCGGGATAACCGGGAAGTTATACGACGGCGGCGGCGACGAGATCGACCATTCCAGCGTACGGCCACTCCACGGATCGCCCGTCAGGTCGCGGTTTTCCGGCAGGTTGCGGTCGCGAACCGAAACGTACAGCTGTGCGAACTGGTGCACGATGCCGATCAGCACGAGCACGGCGCCGAACCAGGCGACGATCATCCACGGATGCCATGCCGGATTGTCGTAGTGGTTCAGACGACGCGTTGCGCCCATGAAACCGAGCACGTACAGCGGCGTGAACGCAACATAGAAGCCCGTGAGCCAGAACCAGAACGCGCGCTTGCCGAGCTTTTCGTTGAGCTTGAAGCCAAATACCTTCGGAAACCAGAAGTTCATGCCGGCGAAGTAGCCAAACGCCACGCCGCCGATGATCACGTTGTGGAAGTGAGCAATCAGGAACAGCGAGTTGTGCAGCACGAAGTCCGCGCCCGGGATCGCCATCATTACGCCGGTCATGCCGCCGATGGTGAAGGTGACCATGAAGCCGAGCGTCCACAGCACGGCCGAGTTGAACTCGAGGCGGCCGCGGTAGATCGTGAACAGCCAGTTGAAGATCTTCACGCCCGTCGGGATCGAGATGATCATCGTGGCGATGCCGAAGAACGCGTTGACGTCCGCGCCCGAACCCATCGTGAAGAAGTGGTGCAGCCACACGAGGAACGCCAGCACCATGATCGCGCAGGTCGCATAGACCATTGCCTTGTAGCCGAACAGCGGCTTCTTCGAGAAGGTCGAAACGACTTCCGAGAAAATGCCGAACGCCGGCAGGATCAGGATGTACACCTCAGGGTGACCCCAGGCCCAGATCAGGTTCAGGTACAGCATGGCGTTGCCGCCGGCATCGTTCGTGAAGAAGTGCATGCCCAAGTAGCGGTCGAGGCCGAGCAGCGCGAGCGCGATGGTCAGGACCGGGAACGAAGCCATAATCAGCACGTTCGTGCACAGCGCCGTCCACGTGAACACCGGCAGCTTCATCATCGTCATGCCGGGGGCACGCATCTTGATGATGGTGACGAAGAAGTTCACGCCGGTCAGCAGCGTGCCGACACCGGAGATCTGGAGCGCCCACAGATAGTAGTCGACACCAACCCCTGGACTGTATGCGAGCTCCGAAAGCGGCGGATACGCGAGCCAGCCGGTCTGCGCGAATTCACCGACGACCAGCGAGATCATCAGCAGGGCCGCGCCAACGGCCGTCATCCAGAACGACAGCGAGTTCAGGAACGGGAACGCCACGTCGCGCGCACCGATCTGCAGCGGCACGACGATGTTCATCAGGCCGACCATGAAGGCCATGGCCATGAAGAAAATCATGATCACGCCGTGCGCCGTGAAGATCTGGTCGTAGTGATGCGGCGGGAGAAAGCCCGGCGCGTTGTACGCGAGCGCGAGCTGGCTACGCATCATGATGGCGTCGGCGAAGCCGCGCACGAGCATGACGAGAGCGACGATGATGTACATCACGCCCAGACGCTTGTGGTCGACGCTCGTCAGCCACTCCGTCCACAAGTATTTCCACTTACCGAAGTAAGTGATGCCACCGAGCAAGAGTGCGCCGATGACCGCCATGCCGAACATCGTGCCGAGAATAATCGGCTCGTGATACGGAACGGCATCCAGTGTAAGTTTTCCGAACATGCCTGGTTACCCCTTGGTCACGCACGACGGGTCACTGAAATTCGTGACGTGGCCGTTGTTGTACTTCGCAATGATGTTGTTGAAGAGCTTCGGGTCGACCGTCGAGAAGTACTCAACCGGAGCCTTTTCGCTCGGCTTGGCGACCGTCGCGTACTGATCCATCGAAAGCGACGTTTGCGACGCCTTGACCTTCTGGACCCATGCGTCGAAGTCTTGCTGGTTCGTTGCGATCGTGCGGAACTTCATGTCCGAGAAGCCCTTGCCGCTGAAGTTCGCCGACAGGCCCGCGTAATCGCCGGCTTCGTCCGCGATCAGGTGCAGGCGCGTCTGCATGCCGGCCATCGCGTAGACCTGGGTGCCCAGTTGCGGGATGAAGAACGAGTTCATCACCGAGTCGGACGTGATGCTGAAGTTCACCGGCGTGCCAACGGGCACAGCCAGCTGGTTCACCGTGGCAATGCCGAGGTCCGGATAGATGAAGAGCCACTTCCAGTCCAGCGCGACCACTTCGACGTTGATCGGCTTGACGTTCGATTCGAGAGGCTTGTACGGGTCGAGCTCATGCGTGGTTTTCCACGTGAGCACGCCGAGGAACAGAATGATCAGCGTCGGCACGGTCCAGACGACGACTTCGATAGCCGTCGAGTGCGACCACTTGGGCGCATAAGTGGCGTTGCGGTTCGACGCGCGGTAACGGTACGCGAACCACAGCGTCAGGATGATCACGGGGATCACCACGATCAGCATGGCCCAGGTGGAGGTCGCGATCAGCGACTTTTCCGCCATCCCCACGCTGCCTTTGGGGTCGAGGACTTCCAAGTTGCATCCGGAAAGACACATGGCCAATCCGGCACTCACGGGAAGCAGTAACCTTTGCAAGGTCGTTCTTTTCATCACGTTTGCCTGAAATTCATTCATTGAATAGTTCCGGACACACCCCTTTGACATGAGACAAGGGAAGCGCGCCCGAATCATACAGCCGCTCTGATCGAAGACAATCAATGAATGCAGAAATGATCTTTGTCAAAACCGAAATCGAGACACTATGTCGCATGTGTTCGCGAGGTTTGTCGCGCCTCGGAAACACACGCACATCGCGCCCTGATACGGCCTTGACACCGATCCGCAGCGGCTTTTTTCGAACATCAAAATTCGAAACCTTCTGGACGCACCTCGCGCGCCGCGCCGCCTCATGGCGGGGCGGCGCGCGAGGTGCGCCGTCATTCCTTGCTGATCACGACCTTTACGTCGTTACGTCGGCGAGTGCTGCGCGGCACGCACGTCGGTGCCCGCACGCACGGCTTCCGCAGGCGCACCGTCGTCAGCGGGCTGCTTCGAGCGGCCTGCCTGGTTCACGAGGTTCGCTGCCGAGAGCTCGATCGCATCGGTCATGGGCTTCGGGTAGAGGCCCACTGCCAGCACCAGCGCTGCGAGCGAAGCGAAGATCAGCGTTTCGCGGCGGCCGAGGTCGGCCAGCTTCGCCACGCGCTTGTTCGCCACAGCGCCGAAGATCACGCGCTTGTACATCCAGAGGGTGTACGCAGCGCTCAGAATGACGGTCGTCGCGGCAATCGCGCCGACCCAGAAGTTCACGCGGATCGCGCCCATGATGACCATGAACTCGCCCACGAAGCCCGAGGTGCCCGGCAGGCCCAGGTTGGCCATGCAGAACAGCATCATGAAAGCGGCGTAGCGCGGCATCACGTTGGCGACGCCGCCATAGGCCGAGATCGTGCGCGTCTTCGTGCGGTCGAACAGCACGCCGACCGAGAGCAGCAACGCGCCCGAGACAAAACCGTACGAGATCATCTGCACGATCGCGCCTTCGGTGCCGATCTGGTTGAAGAGGAACAGGCCCAGCGTGACGAGACCCATGTGAGCCACCGTCGAGTACGCGAGCATCTTGGTCATGTCGGTCTGCGCGAGCGCGAGCAGGCTCGAGTACACCACCGCCACGAGCGAGAGCGTGATGATCGCCGGCGCGAAGAAGTGCGCGGCGTCGGGCGTGATCGGCAGCGTGAAGCGCAGGAAGCCGTAGCCGCCGAGCTTGAGCATGGCCATCAGCACGGTCGCGCCGGTGGGCGCCTCGAGGTGGACGTCGGGCAGCCAGGTGTGGAACGGCCACATCGGCACCTTGACCGCGAAGGCCGCGAAGAAACCGATGAAGATGAGAATCTGCGGAACGAAGCCGAGCGTGAGGCTATGCCACACGGACATGTCGAAGGTGTGCGACTGGCTGTAGAGATACAGCATCGACAGCAGCATCAGCAGCGAGCCCGCGAGCGAGAAGAAGAAGAACTTGACCGCCGCGTAGGTGCGACGAGCGTGGCCCCACGTGCCGATCAGCAGGTACAGCGGAATCAGTGTCGCTTCGAAGAACACGAAGAACAGCATGCCGTCGGTGGCCGCGAAGGTGCCGACCATCAGACCCGAGAGAATCAGGAACGCGCCGAAGTACTGCGCGACGCGCTCCGTGATCGACGCCCACGAGGCGATCACGATCACGAGCGTGGTGAACGCGGTCAGCACGACGAGCCACATCGAAATTCCATCGATCCCGAGACGCCAGGCAACCCCGAACTCGGGCAGCCAGTTGCGAAATTCGACGAACTGCATGCCGGCAGCGTGGTTGTCAAAACCAGTGATCAGCGGCAAGGTCAACAGCAGGCCAACGATGGCGCCGATCAGCGACAGCCAGCGCGCGCGCTGCGGTTGACGATCCGATCCGACGCGCAGGACGGCCACACCGAACAGGATGGGAATCCAGATCGCCAGACTCAGGAATGGAACGGAATGCATTTCAACGGGACCCTAAAAATGCGGAGCGAATAGCTTCCTCGGCGCACGGATTGGTGCGCAAGCAATTTGAAAGATTGACGTGGGGTGAAAATCGGACCAGCCGCGCTGTAACGAATTTGTCAGCTACAAGGCGAAATGCAACACACGTTCAAGGGTTAACGAGGGTAATCGGAATACGGAAGTTTTGCAGCGCAACAACTCGCACCGGATCAAAGCTTGATACAAGTCATTGTTTTTATTCAGATTCATACTAAGACGAAATACAACACATTGCGTCAGACGCATGTTTTTTGATCTGGAAAGTGCCCCTTGAGACTTCCTTGATCAACCCAGGAGCGACATGTCGTCGCTCCGCGCGGCCCGAATAATACCTTACTTGTTTCTTTCGGTTCAATGACTTATGCATAGAACTCAGGGGCGAGAAACCGTGCCTGCCCCGCCCCGCGCGCGTTTGCGCGATGCAAAAAACCTCCCGTTCGTTTCGCGCCGCGCAGTCGGCACGCCAAATAGCCTCAATATGACCATGGTTAATTTATCAAATGAGAATCATTTGCATTTGAGAAGGGTTTGCAGCATCATGACGCCAGAGTCCGTGCTGAAGCACGCCTTCCAGCCGACAGGAGGCTTCATGAACCCGACTACCCTATTCGCGAGAAACGACACACTGATCGACGAAACCTTCGTCCAGCATCCGGACAGCGCCGAGCAAACCGTGCTGCGCGCGGTGCGCACCTGGCTGCGTCCGCACTGCGATGCGCATGGCAAAGCCGAAAACTGGCGCGGCGTGCTAGCCGAGGCCGGGCTCGCCCCTCACGGCATCGACCACTTCGAACACTTGATGGCCACCCTGTGCCGCGCCTCGTGCCGGCCGCTCGACACGCGCTGCCGTTGCGCATCCGAGCTCGCGAAGGACGAAGGCTCGCTGCTGCAGGTCATCGCGCTGCTGCAATCGACCCGCAGCGAGGCCGCCGTGCAACTGCTCAACGACTGGCTGCCGACATCGAGCGTGAGCGGCATGCTCAAGACCGCGCGCTGGTTCGCCATCGCGCTGCTCGATGCTGGCTTGCGGCTGAGCCACCGCGCGCGCCGCGTTACGTACATGCATTGAATGCTTGGGGGCCGCGCAACGAGTGCGCGGTTTTTCGCCAGCGGCAAATCAATCAGGATCGCCAACTACATTGTTGTGTTGCTTCGTACTGCGGGTGCTGCGGGTGCTGCAGGTGCTGCAGGTGCTGCGGGTGCTGATCGTGCGCGCATAACGCCGCGCCGCGTACGCCAGGCGCGGGTACATTTCGCCCGGGACCGCGAACAGCACAAGCGCGCAAAGCGCGAGCACGCCGCAGAACAGAAACGTGCCGCGATACCCGAACGCCTGCACGAGCAGGCCTGTGAGCACGCCGGACAGAATCGAGCCAAGCCGCGATGCGTTGAAGAACAGCGCGGTGGCGCGCCCGGGCGATTCGGGCATCAGGTCCTGCACATAGGTCATGCCGAGACACGAGGTGACGGCCACCACGAATGCGTTGAGGATCTGCATGGGAATCAGCGCGTACACGCCCGGCGCTGCCGACATCGACACGAAATACACCGCGTGCACGACGGCGCAGGCCGCGAGCCAGCGCAACTTGTTCAGCCGCGACGCTTTCGCGCCGAGCGCGAGCATCATCGGAATCTCCATGAACGCGCCGAGCCCGAGCATGATCGAAACGTCGAGGCGCGAGCCCTGCAGGCCATGCACGATATAGAGCGGCAGCACGATCATCGTCGCGTTGGCGGCGAGGCCGATGAGCGTGAGCGCCACCACCGCGCGCATGATGTCGCCTTGCGAAACGTCGGGGGCGCTCGCATGCGCGCGCTGCGTCACGGCCGGCTGCACCTCGGCCTGGGTGAGCGGCTGGCCTTCGTGCGGCGCATTGGCCTCTTGCGCCAACTCCGCGGCCACCTCCTCGGCCGTGGGCCGCGTCATCAGATGCTGGGTCGCGTGCTCGTCCTGGCGCGGCTCGCGCATGCGCCAGACGATCGTGCCGCACACAGCAAAGCTCGCCGCCGCGAACAGGAATAGCCCGTAGAAGCTGGTGGCCGCGAGCACCAGTGCGCCAACCGCCGGCCCGAACACCCAGGCTGCTGACAGAATCGTGCGCAAGGTCGCGCTCGCGAAGGTGCGCTCGGCATCGTCGGCGGCCGGCAGCGCCGCACGGCTGAACGAAAACACGAGCGAGAGCGCGCAGCCGCCCGCGCCGATGAACACCACGCCCACCGCGAGCAGTAAGCGGTAATCGCGCACGACGCACAAGCACAAATAGCCGAGCGTGGCCGCGCACAGCGAAGCGAGCAACAGCGGCCGATGCTTGCCCGAGGCATCGCTCCAGCGCCCGGCCGCCGTGCTGGCGATGACGCCGCTCGCTGCGATCGCGGTCATGAACACGCCGAGCCGCAACGGCGTCATGCCGGCGCGTTCGACGCCGAACAAGGACAGGTACGGTGCGGTGAACGACATCGCCACGCCCAGCATGAGCGTGGCGCCGGCGAGCGGCAGAAAACCGGGAATACGCAGAAGACCGGCAAAGCGCGAGTTCTTGAGCACGGCGCGACGCAGAGTGGGAGGAGAAGCCGCGACACGCAGGCGTCGCGATCATGTCGTAATCAGGCGTATCGAGGGCGATTATCGGGCGCAAGCCGCGCCTCGCGCAAGGCGCTTGCCAGGCGTGTCAGCATCTGGGTGCGCTATCCACAGATTTCGTGCATAGGCCTGTGCGTAACTCAGGGACGAGTGCGGCAAGTGCCTGATGCGTATCGGATTGTGCGTGCCGTTTCCGAATGCAGCAAATTTGCCGCAGAAACGAAAACTAGCGCCCCGCTTGTCCACAGATTTTGTTCACAGCCTTGTGGGCAACCTTGGGACATCGATGCCAAGTCCATGATTTTAAAAAACAAGCCTGCGGGAGCCACGGCGGATGCACAAATTTTGCATGAAAAAGTTGTCCACAGTTTTTCTGGACAAGTCTGTTGATAACCGCCTGGGGATCTCGCCAACTCATTGATCGGACGACAAGTTCATCGATTCAGTCACGGAAGCGGCAACTGCATTTCCAATGAGCAACCCGCCGCTCCCCGCTGCATACGACCACGAATGCCATCACGCCAGATCGAGCGCCGCCGTGAGATCGCCCGGCGGCGTCTGCCCGCGCGCGGCGCACGCGCGCTCGCGCGACGCCACGCCGTCGAGCGGCGCGAGTCCGTGCACGCGGCTGATGAAGCGCAGGATCGAGTTGGTGTCGTAGAAAGTGTGGTCCACGAAGCCCTTCTTCGCGAACGGCGCGACCACGAGCGCCGGGACGCGCGAGCCCGGCCCCCAGCGGTCACCCTGGGGCGGCGCGACTGGATCCCACCAGCCGCCGTTCTCGTCGTGCGTCATCACGATCACGGTATTCGCCCAGTGCTCGCTGCGCTGCAGATGCTCGATCACGGTGGCGATATGGCGGTCGCCCGACGCCACGTCGGCGTAGCCCGCGTGCATGTTCAGGTTGCCCTGCGGCTTGTAGAAGGTGACGGCGGGCAGCCGTCCCGCGTCGATGTCGGCGAGCAGGCGGTTGGTGGCCGGATCGTCGCCGAGGCCCCCATCGCGCAGGTGTCGTGCGCGCGCGGCCGTGCCGGGCGCGTAGTTGGCGAAGTAGTTGAACGGCTGGTGGTGATACTGGAAGTCGGGCTCGGCGCCCGTGTCGCGGTGGTCCAGCGCGTATTGCCAGGCGCCGCTGTACCAGGCCCAGTCGACGCCATTCGCGGAGAGCCGGTCGCCGATCGTCGCGTAGGTTTGCGGCGGCATCACGCGCGGATTGGCGGGATCGGCCCATGCGGGGTTGCCGTCTTCGGCCGGCCGCACGCTGCTCGGTTGATACGGCGGCGCCATGGTGTTGACCGCATAACCGTCGGGCGTGAACAGGCCGTCGCTCACGAATTTCGGCGGCCCGCCCAGCGCCGAAGGCGGGCATGCGGGCGCGAGTTTCAGGCGCGTGCCGAGCGGGTCGTCACCCTCGAGCACGGAGACGAGGTGCTTCGCCGGGCTCGACTGAATGTTGGGATAGTACGGCGCCTGCGCGGAGATCAGATAGATGTGATTGAGCCACGAGCCGCCGAACGCCGCCATGAAAAAGTTATCGCACAGCGTGTATTGCTGCGCGAGTTTCCAGAGCCGCAGTGTTACGGCCGAGTTCTCGTAATAGCCCATCACGAGGCCGCCCGAATCGCCCCACGCGGCGAACTGGTCGTTGCGGCCGGCGTTGATCTGCATTTGGTTCTGGTAGAAGCGATGGATGAGATCGCGCGTCTTGATTCCGTTCGGCAACGGATTGCCGTGCGCGTCGCCGATGCGAAACGGCCGGTTCGCAAGCCCCGTAATGTCCTCCTGGCCGATCATGTAGCGCTTGCCGTCGAGTTCCTGCGCCTGCGGAACCAGTCCGCCCCAGATCTTCGGCAACTGCGCGAGCGGCGTCTTGCCGTCGCGGTCGAGTTGCATGTAGCGCTGCGCAGGCACGCGGGAAAGCGGCGTCTGCACGCCCGGGAAGTCGCCGTAGAGATTGACGAAGCTGCGGTTCTCCGCATAGATCACGACGATGTGGCGCACCTGGTCGCGCAGCGCCGCGTCGAGGCGCGCGTCGCCGGCATTGCGCGGCGCCTCGCCCGCGCTGCGGGCGGACGACTGGCAGCCGCCGAGCGCGAGGCCCACGCCAACCGCTGCGATTCCGCCCAGCACGCGGCGACGGGCGGGATCGTCCGGGCCATGATGGTCCGTGCCGATGTGGTCGGGGCTGCTCATGCCCAGCGCTTGGTCATGGCTTTGCGGGTCGGGTGCCTTCGGGTCGTCTTGCCGCATCGGCTTGCCTCCTGTGTCGTATCGGAAATCACGCGAGCGCGTGCGCTCCGCATGTCACGAGGAGGATACCGTGAGCGGGCCGATATGCGGGCTCCCCAGCACATTCAGCCGCATTCGGCGCAACCGGCTACACCACCGTCCCGCGCCCCCGAGGTACGCCCAGGCCGGTGCGCTGCTGCACGCCCCACTTGCGGCGCCCGAGCAAAAAATACAGCCAGCCGAGCGCGGCGCCCGCGTGGCGCATCAACTGGAACGAGAATGGCTCGAAGATCGCCGCAAGCAGCGCCATGCCGAAACTGGAAGTCGTACGGTCGCCGCTCCAGCGCCGGTATAAATGCACCGAAAACAGATGAAACGCGAGATCGATCACGATCTTCCCGACGATCACCGCGAGCACCGGCAGCACGATCGTGAAGCGCCCATCGACGAGAAATCCGAGCAACAGCGCGAACGCCGTCAGGCCGTAAATGGGCTGCACTGTATCGAACGCCTTCACCGGCAGCATCATGAGACCGAGCTTGCCGTAGCGACGGTTCCCGGTCATATCGCGATACCAGTATTGGGTCTGCAAGAAACCCGCGAACCAGCGGCGGCGCTGCCGCAGGAAGCTCGCAAGCGTGCCGGGTGCGTCGGTGCGGGCGCGCGCGGCGCCAATCACGCGCACGTCCCAGCCGAGGCCTTCACGCGCCGAATAGCGCCGCAGCCGGTGGATCAGTTCGTAATCCTCTACAAGACAATGCGGATCGAACCCGCCCACCGCCATCACCGCGTCGCGCCGGAAGGCCGCGAACGCGCCGGAGACGAGCAGCAGGCTGTCCGCGCGCATCCACGCGAAGCGCGAGATGAAATTGCGAATGTACTCGTAGGTCTGGAACCACTGAAAAAAGCGCCCGCTCGGCGAGTGTCCGCAAACCGGCATGAGCAGCCCCGCCGCTGCCACGAGCACGGGCTCGCGGCCAAACGCGTCGATCATGGCCGCGCAAGCGTCGGGTTCGAGCAGCGTGTCGGCATCGACCGTCATCACCGCGTCGGTCCGGATGACGCCGAGCGCCGCATTGAGCGCGCGCGCCTTGCCGCCGTGCGGCAGCTTCAGCCAGCGCAGAGTCGGATAGTCAGGTGAAGGCGGGCTCAAGCACCCTTCGCCCGGATCGGCCAGCCCATAGCGCTGCGCAAGCCACGCTGCGGTGCCGTCGCTCGAGCCATCGTCGGCAATCACGATCTGTTGCGGTGCGCGAGTCTGCGCGAACAGCGCGTCCAGCGTGATGGGCAGCACTGCCGCCTCATTGTGCGCGGCGACGATCACGCCGAGCGTCGGCTGCGAACCGGGCGCAGCAGCAGCCGTGATCGCCGCCGCGCCGGCTGGACGCAGCAGCACGCGCGCCTGCCATGCCACGAACACGAGCAGCAGCGTGTCGTAAATCACATAGGCCATGCCGGTCGACCACGCAACCACGCCTTGCAGAAAAAATGCGCGCGCAAACAACACGCACCACAGCACCATGACGCCCAGGTGAATCGCGATGCTGGCAAACGGCGTTCGCGGCGGCGCGAGGCGCGGCGACGTGCGAGCGAGCGCCTCCTCTAGCGAGTTGTTCAAGGCAGTCTTCGTTGCGGTGTTCACGGCATCATCCGGCGCAGCACCGAATGGCGATCGATCCATTGATGCTTGAACGCCCCCGCGACATGCAGCGCGAGCACGCCATACAGCGCATAGCTGCACGCCGTGTGCAGCGCGCCGAACTGATCGTGCAGCTGGTTCCTGGTCGCCAAATCGAGATTCATGATGAAGCCGATGCGCGGCCACTCAAACAGGCCGAACAGATACATGGGATGCGACGCGGCGGCCGCCCACGCGGAGTCGTGCAGCCAGCCCGAAATCGGCATTGCGAAGATGAGCACGTAAAGCGCAATGTGCGCGGCATGCGCCGCCGTGCGCTCCCACGTGGGGAACTCGGCGGGCAATGGCGGCGGCCGGTGCGTGAAGCGCCACAGCACGCGCAGGATCGCAAGGCCGAGCACGGTGATGCCGATGGATTTGTGCGTGTCGATGATGAAGCGAATCGACTCGTCGGGAAGCGCGCCGTCGGGCAACAGCGCGGCGGTCAGGCCGAGTGCGACGTTAGCGACGATCAGCAAGGCGATCGACCAGTGCAGCAGCACGGCAACGTGCGTGTACTTTTGCGCGGATGCCATGGCCGCGGGACCGGGTGCGGTGGAAAGGGAAGTTTTCACGTGAGCATGCCGTAACGTTTCAGTCTGGAATAACGCGCCGCGCGGCGGATTTATTCCCTCGCGTGCAATGCGGACCGCGCAGACTGCATGCACCGCACGACGATCCGCGCATTATGCGCCCTCACCTCGCGCTCACGCAGAAGCACCACGGCACGCCTCGTGCCGATGACACGAGGCACGCACAGCCACGCATCGATAAAAAACGGCGCGGTGCACAAGCACCGCGCCGGTTCAAACATTCAACGCAATAACAAGCCAGCTAACAGTGGCCTTACTTGCTGTTGCCCGCCCTGGCTTCGATCGCGCGCCCAACCTCGGCATCGATATTTTTCCAGTACTCGAACACGCGCTCGCGCACCGGGCTGCGCACGCCGTTCATGCTCGCCACCACCTGGTCGACGAGTTGCGCGCGTTGCGCGTCATTGAAAACGTTGCGCACGAGATGACCCGCCTGGCCAAAATCATCGTCTTCGGCATGCAACGTATAGGCGCTGCGCACCATTTCGCCATCGGATTCCCAGCCCGCTTCTACGGAACCGGTCTGGTCGGCCCACGGACGCCCGCCGCTGTTCGGCGCATAGACCGGCGCGCTGCCGCTGTGCTCGTAAGTCATGTTGCCGTCGAACATATAGGTCTGCACCGGCACTTTCGGACGGTTCACCGGCAATTGATGAAAGTTCGTGCCAATGCGCGCGCGATGCGCATCGTTATAGGCAAACGCGCGGCCCAGCAGCATCTTGTCCGGAGACAGCCCGATGCCCGGCACCGTTGCCCGGTGAGAACGGCGCCTGCTCGATCTGCGCGAAGAAGTTCTCCGGGTTGCGATTGAGCGTCATCGTGCCGACCTTGATGAGCGGGTAGTCCTTGTGCGACCACGTCTTGGTGAGATCGAACGGATTGAAGCGATAGGTCCTGGCGTCGGCATAGCGCATGACCTGCACCGAAACCGTCCACGACGGATGCTCGCCGCGCTGGATCGCCTCGAAGAGGTCGCGGCGATGGAAGTCGGCGTCGCGGCCAGACATGGCTTCCGCCTCGGCGTTGGTGAAGAACTGCATGCCCTGGTTCGTATGAAAGTGATACTTGACCCAGAACTTCTCGCCCTGCGCGTTCACCCACATGTACGTATGCGAGCCGTAGCCGTTCATATGGCGCCATGTCCTCGGCAGCCCGCGCTCGCCCATCAAATATGACCTGGTGCGCCGTCTCCGGATTGCTGGTCCAGAAGTCCCATTGCATGTGGCTGTCGCGTAAGCCCGAATCGGGCAGCCGCTTCTGGCTGCGGATGAAGTGAGGGAATTTCATCGGGTCGCGCACAAAGACACCGGCGTATTGTTGCCGACCAGGTCGTAATTGCCTTCGGACGTATAGAACTTCAGCGAAAAACCGCGCACGTCGCGCCAGGTGTCGGGGCTGCCCATCTCGCCGGCCACCGTGGAAAAACGCGCGAGCACTTCCGTGCTGGCACCCTTCTGGAACAAGGCCGCTTTCGTGTACTTCGAGACGTCCTCCGCGATTTCGAGCTCGCCGAACGCGCCGGCGCCCTTCGCATGCGGTTGGCGCTCCGGCACTTTCTCGCGGTTGAAGTGCGCCATCTGCTCGAGAAAATGCACGTCGTGCAACAGAATCGGGCCATCGGGGCCGATGGTCAGCGAATTGCGGTCGCTGACGGCCGGCGCCCCCGTGCTCGTCGTGGATTTGCCGAAAGACTTGCCGCTCGAATCAGCCATTCCACATCTCCTGTGTCGACCAGATGTGGCCAGAGAGCGCCATTGTGCCTTCGGTCACAACAGGCTGCGCGTGGGCAGTTCAGCGCGCGCTTCATGCGTTTCGCATCGGAAATTCCGGGTGCACAACGACGCTTTCGGAACGCCTTCGCTGTGTCTCGATTTTCCGAGGTGAATCAGGTGCTTACGAAATTGATGCGACGCACAAAAATTGCTTGACACGTATTTGTTTTGAGATATCATGGAATCGATTGCTGCATCGCACCAATGCGCGAACCGGTGATCGATCGACAGAAAAGTTTTCTTTTTTTCGTAACGGAACCGACGTAGCGGTCCACCCTCAGGAACGACGACATGACTCTGCCTACCCCCGAACAATTCGCCGCGACCCAGAAAGCCGGTCTTGAAGCCCTCTTCGGCCTCACGAACAAGGCATTCGAAGGCGCAGTCAAGCTCGCCGAACTGAACATCGAGACGGCTCGCGCCGCCATCGTGGAAGGCCAGGAGCACGCCCAGCGCACGCTGTCGGCCAAGGACCCGCAAGGTTTCTTCGCCCTGCAAGCAGGCTTCGCACAACCGGCAGCCGAAAAGGCGCTGGCCTATGGCCGCAACGTCTACGCGATCGTCTCGGCCGCACACACGGAATTCGCGCAAGCCGCGCAAAGCCAGTTCGAGCAGCAGCAGCACGCCGTGCAATCGCTGATCGACAACGCAGCGAAAAACGCACCGGCCGGTTCGGAAACCGCTGTCGCGGCATTCAAGTCGGCGATCACGGCTGCTCAAGGCGCCTACGAGTCGGTGAACAAGGCTGCCAAGCAGGCTGCCGAAATGGCCGAAAGCAACTTCGAAGCGGTCACCAAGGCTGCATCGAAGGCCGCCGCTCAAGCCACGCGTGGCGCGAAGCAATCCGCTTAAGCCACTTAAGCCAGGCCATTAAAGACAACGCCTCTCGGCGTTGCTGACCGGGTGCCCGACGGGTGTCCCGGTCAAACAAAAAGCGGGATTCGCACCAGCGAAGCCCGCTTTTTTCATTCATGGGTCGAACACGGCCCCAAGCGTGGATCAAGAACCGAACATGCGGCTCACCGCGTTCTCGAGGTGCTCGCGCATGGCCCGCGACGCGCGCCCGGAGTCGTGCGCCTGAATGGCTTCGAGCACTTCGAGATGCTCCTGCTGCACGATGCGCTGCCGCTCGATGGACTTCACGAGCGAGAGGTTGCGCGACAGGTTCATGCTGAACACCATCTGCTCCTGGATGCCCGAGAGCGCGGTGATAAAGAACTGATTCTTCGATGCGCGCGCCACGGCCATATGAAACGCGAAGTCGTCCTTCGCGCCAATGCCCGACGTTTCGACGATGGTCTGGAGGTTGTCCCATTCGTGGCGAATCGCGGCGACATCGGCGTCGTCGGCCTTCTGCGCGGCGAGGGCCGCCGCGCCCGCCTCGACCACCACGCGGTACTCGTAGCAGCGCCGGATGTCCGACAACGTTTCGAGTGGCGCGAAGCGGCGCACGTCCGGATCCGGGCGGCGCATGACCGTCGTTCCCGAGCCATGGCGCGTGGCGATGATGCCGTCCGCGCGCAACTGCGCGAGCGCCTCGCGCACGGTCGGACGCGAGGTCGCGAAGCGTTCCGCGAGCATGTGCTCGGTCGGCAGCCGGTCCCCTTCCTTGTATTCGCCTTCGATGATGCGGCTCAGGATGTCGCTGTAAATCCGCGCCGGCATGTTCGGCGCTTTCTGCTCAGCCATGGTGAAGTGCTACGTGCGAAGTTGTCAGGTGTGTTTCGGATTGTAAGTCATACGGCGCGCGCATTGAGCGCACCGGGCCTGCCGCGCGGCTTGCCGCAAACGCGAAACCGTCTGAGTTGCCCAACCCGCCCGTCAATCGAGCGTGCTCACGCTGATGCGCAGCGAAGCCTCTTCTGTCTGCCCCGGCTCCAGCCAGCGCAGCCCAAGGCCGCTGTGGATCGCATCGGGCAGGCCGAGCCAGGGTTCCACACAGTAAAAGTCCGAATCGGGCGCGAGCGTCCACGACGTCACGGCGTACCAGGGTATCGAGCCAGGACGGCGCAAATCGATCTCGACGGCGCGCCGCAGCGCAGGCATTTCGATGCGCACCGGAGACGCCGGCGCGCCTTCGAGGCAATGAAGCCGGTCGACGATTCGCGCGTCGTCGAAGCGATAGCGCTCGGCGCCTGCCTCGGGCGTTGTCGTCGTGCCGTCGGCGAGTTGATGCCGGTAGACGTTGCGCGGCAGCGCGAGCGTCGACGCACTGCGCTGCCCATGCGGCAAGGCGAAATAGAAGTGATGGCCGGCGTAGTACGGCATGCGGTCATCGTGCGTCGCGGTTGCGCCCGCCGCGGCCGTGTTCGTCGTCATCAACTCGACGTCGAGCGTGGTTTCGTCCACGAGCCGATAAACGGCTTCGAAGCGAAAACTGAACGGAAAGCCCGTGCGCGTAGCCGTGCTGTCGGTCAAGGTCAGGCGCACGCCATGGCCCTGCGCGCCCACGTGCGCATCGAACGGCAGATCGCGCGCGAAGCCATGCATCGGCACTTCGCGCACCACGCCCTGCGCGTCGCGCCATAGCCCGATGCGCCCGTCCACGCGATGGCGGGCGATGAAAGGAAACAGCAGCGGGTTGCCGCCGCGCACCAGCGCGGGCTGGCTCCAGTCGGCATCATCGGGCCAGTGAATGATGGGCGCGCCATGCACATGCCACGAGAGCAGCCGCCCGCCGGCTTGCGGCGCAACCCGCAGACACGAGCCGCCGCGCACGATTTCGATGATGTCCTGCCCCTGAAACTGCGCCATTTCGTATCGGAAAAAGAGAAAAATTTCGACGTGGCCTTTTGGTACCGCGTCGGCCTCGCTCGCATTGTTGTAATACAACAAAATCATTGTCAACTCGCCGCCTCGCCTCGATCACGAGCCAAGCCGTCGATCAACTCAGCGCCCCGCAAGCGTGGGTGGCGCAGCGCGCCCAGGGAAATCCCCATCGAGACACGATTTGCTTTACAACTTCACGACAAATAGAATGCTGTCTTACATGCAGATGCCGATCAGCACACCAGGAGACGAGCAGTGCAACGCAAGACTATCAAGGGGCTGCGGTGGTGGATCATCGGCCTCATCATGATCGGCACCGCTTTCAACTATCTCGCGCGCAGTTCGCTTTCCGTCGCGGCGCCCACGCTCACCGAAACGCTGCACATGTCCACGCAACAGTATGCGTACGTGGTCACGGCCTTCCAGGCCTGCTATGCACTCTCTCAGCCCATCGCCGGCTTCGTGCTCGACTCCGTGGGCGTCAAAATCGGCTTTGCGATCTTCGCGTTCGGCTGGGCCATCGCCAACATGCTCCACGGCCTTGCCGCCAGCTGGCCCGCGCTCGCCTTGTTCCGCGGCCTGCTCGGCGCAAGCGAAGCGGCCATCTTCCCGGCCGGCATGAAGGCCATCAGCCAGTGGTTTCCGGCCAGGGAGCGTTCGGTCGCAACGGGCTGGCTCAACACCGGCACGTCGATCGGCGCGATGATCGCTCCGCCTCTCGTGGTCTGGTGCATTCTTAAGTACAACTGGCAATTCGCTTTCGTGGTGACCGGCGGCGCCGCGCTGATCTGGGTCGCGCTGTGGCTCGTGTTGTTCCGCTCGCCGGCCGAACACCCGCGGCTCTCGCAGGACGAGGCCGAGTACATTCGTGCAGGCCAGGACGCCGCGCAACAGCGCATCTCCGGCAAGCGCCCGTCGTGGAAGGAAGTGCTCAAGCAGCGACGCTTCTGGGGCATCGGCATCCCGCGCATGCTCGCGGAGCCGGCATGGCAGACCTTCGGCGCATGGATTCCGCTGTATATGTTCACCGTGCGCCACATGAACCTGAAGGAAATCGCGCTGTTCGCGTGGATGCCGTTCCTCGCCGCCGACCTCGGCTGCCTCGTCGGCGGCTATCTTGCGCCGCTCTTCATCCGCTGGTTCGGCTGCTCGCTGATCACCTCGCGCAAGCTCGTCATCACCACTGGCGCGGTGCTGATGATCGGCCCGGCCTGCGTCGGGCTCGTCGCGAGCCCGTATGCCGCCATCGCGCTCTTCTGCGTCGGCACCTTCGCGCACCAGACCATTTCGGGCGCCCTGTTCACGCTCGCCTCGGATGTCTTCGGCCAGCACGAAGTGGCCACCGCCACGGGCCTCTCGGGCATGCTCGGCTACCTCGGCGCAACGGTGTTCTCGCTTGTCGTCGGCGCAATGGCGAGCACGATCGGCTATAACCCGTTGTTCGTCTGCCTCATGCTGTTCGATGTGATCGGCGCGGTGGTGGCCTGGCGACTGATTTCGAACCAGCACAACGACAACGAACGCGACCAGGCAGTTGGCGCCGCGCTGCAGCCGGCGCACCAGGCGAAAGCCTGAGCGCTTCATCGGCCGGCGCCCGGGGCACGCTCGGGCGCCGGCTTTCGGCGTTCTTATGTGAGGTAACTCCACCGTGAAGAAAGTTGCATTGTCCGGCGCGGCCGGTCAGCTCGGCACCGTCTTGCGCAAGGGCCTGCTCGAACGCGGCGTGAACCTGCGTTCCGCGGCTGGCTCGAAGCCGCTGGAGCCGCTCGTTCCCGGCGAAGATGTCATGCACGGCGATTTGCGCGATCCCGCAGTGGTCGACCGCCTGCTCGAAGGCGTCGACGTGCTGATCCACATGGCCGGCACGAGCGTCGAGCGCCCCCTGCCCGAGATCATCGAGAACAACCTGCGCGGCCTTGTCGAAGTCTACGAAGGGGCGCGCCGCCATGGCACCAGGCGCATCCTGTTCGCGAGCTCGAATCACGCGATCGGCATGTATCCGGTGGAAGACAAGCTCACGCTCGACTGCGCATTTCGCCCCGACGGTTTTTATGGGCTCAGCAAGGCGTGGGGCGAATCGCTCGCGCGGCTCTACTGGGACAAGCACGGCATCGAGACCGTGAACGTGCGCATCGGCAGTTGCCTGCCGAAGCCCACCGAGTTCCGCCATTTGAGCACGTGGTTCGGCCACGACGACCTGTTCCATCTCGTCGATCGCGTGATCAATGTGGAGTCGATCGGCTTTGCGCTCGTGTGGGGCGTGTCGAACAATACGCGCAGCTATTGGGTACAACACGGGATGCAAAGCGGCGAGCGTGACGATGCCGAGCGCCTGGGCTACCAACCGAAGCAAAACGCCGAAGACTACGCCGACGAAATTCTCGCCAGGGAGAATCCGCTCGATGCCGTTGCACAGCGCTATCAGGGCGGAAGTTTCGCGAGCTTCGATTTCACGCCGGTGGAAAAGCGCGGCAAGCAGGCGTGACGCCTCAAATCACGCCTGATTTGATGATCATCTGCACCGCCGCCGCCAGCACGCACAGGAGCACGATGACCCGGAACGCCAGCGGATGCAGCTTGTCGCGCAACGGCCGGATCAGGAACATGCCCGCGATGGACGGCAGGCTTGCCGCAGCCGAGATCGCGAGGTCGGCGCCGCTGGCGTGCGCGCCGCCGCTGAAGGTGGTAACCAGCGTGAGCACCGAAACCACGAGAATGATCGCGATCTGCTTGGTGAACGCACGGCCCGTCGCGCCCGTGGCGATCAGATACATCGCAAGCAGCGGCCCGGGCACCGACGCAATGCTCTCCATGAGCGCCGCGCCGAACCCCAGCGCGAAGCCCACCGGCTTGACGATCGAAGGCGCGAGCTTGAGCCGCGGCGAAGCCAGCATCAACGCAGCGGCCACGATCAGCGTGATGCCCGAAGCGGCCAGCGCGTGGTGCGGCTCGAGCCGAATCAGCACGGCCACGCCCACGATATTGCCGATCACGGTGCCGAGCAGCGGCGCGGCAATGTGCTTGACGGTCTTCCACAGATCCCCGCCTTCGAGCGCCTGCGGAATATTGCCGAGAATGATCGGCATCGAGAGCAGCAGCACGGCCTGCTTCACGGGCAGGTAATGCGTGAGGATCGGCATGGCGACGAGCGGCACGCCAATGCCGGTCACTCCCTTCACCATGCCGCCGAGCACCAGCGCAATGGCAATGCCGCAGAGTTCGAGCACGTCGAGCGCCTGCATGTGCGGGAGCAGGACGCCCCCGGAGAGATGGAAGTCGAACATTGAAGAGGTCGGGTGCGTGGCGAGGCACGCGAGGCGTCCCCGCGCATTCGGCCAGATTTATCTTGAAAAGCGGACTGCATGATAGCGCAGCCGCGCGAAGCGCACCTGGCGCACTAAATTGCACGCTCCCGAAAAAATCGCGGACTGACCGCACGGGCTACGACGCGTCCCATGCCCGCTGTCGATCCCGCTGTCGATCCCGCTGTGAATCCCGCTGTGAATCCCGCTGTGAATCCCTTAGTGAATTTCGGGCTCGCCGCCACCACTATCGCCACCACCGCCGCCGCTCGTACCGGCCACGCCGTCACGTTGCAGGAAATCGAATTCGCACCCCTTGTCCGCCTGCATCACGTGCATCTGGTACATCGCGCCATAGCCGCGCGTGAAGCGCGGCGCGGGCGCGACCCATGCGGCCTTGCGGCGCGCCATTTCCGCGTCGGAGATGAGCACGTTGAGGCGGCGTTCGGGCACGTTCAGCTCGATCAGGTCGCCGTCCTGCACAAGCGCGAGCGGTCCGCCGATAAACGATTCCGGCGCCACGTGCAGCACGCAGGCGCCGTAGCTCGTGCCGCTCATGCGCGCGTCGGAAATGCGCAGCATGTCGCGCACGCCCCTTCTGAGGATCTTCTGCGGAATCGGCAGCTGGCCCCATTCGGGCATCCCCGGCGCGCCCACTGGCCCCGCGTGCTGCAGCACGATCACGCTGTTCTCGTCGCAATCGAGCGCTTCGCTGTCGATGCGCGCGGCCATGTCGTTGTAGTCCTTGAACACGATGGCCTTGCCCGTATGCACGTGCAGGCGCTTTTCGGCCGCGCCCGGCTTGATCACCGCGCCGTCGGGCGCGAGATTGCCGCGCAGAACGGCGAGGCCCGTATCCGGCATCAGCGGCTTCGCGCGGCGATAGATCACCGCTTCGTTATGGATTTGCGCATCGGCGATGTTCTCGCCGAGCGTCTTGCCGTTCACGGTCATCTGCGTGCCGTCGATCAGGTCGCCGAGCTCCTTGAGCATCGCGCAAAGGCCGCCCGCATAATAGAAGTCCTCCATGAGGTACTGGCCGGTCGGGCGGATGTTCGCGAGCACCGGCGTGCGGCGCGCGATCTCGTCGTACTGCGCGAGCGTGAGCTCGACGCCCGCGCGGCGCGCGAGCGCGATCATGTGGACGATGGCGTTGGTCGAGCCCGAGAGCACGAGGCAGGTGGTCACGGCGTTGTCGACCGCCTGGCGCGTGACGATGTCCGAGGGCTTCAGGTCTTCCCACACCATCTCGACGATGCGCATGCCCGTTTTCGCCGCCAGCTGCGCGTGGCGCGAATCGGGCGCGGGCGTCGACGCAAAGCCCGGCAGCGTGAAGCCGAGCGCCTCGGCGGCACTCGTCATGGTGGAGGCCGTGCCCATCGTCATGCAGTGGCCCGGCGAGCGCGCAATGCCGCCTTCAACGCCCTTCCAGTCGTCCTCGGTGATGTTGCCCGCGCGCAGGTCGGCCCAGTACTTCCACGTGTCCGAACCCGAACCGAGCGTCACGCCGTTCCAGTTGCCGTTGAGCATCGGGCCGGCGGGCATGAAGATGGTCGGCAGGTTCATCGAGATCGCGCCCATCAGCAGCGCGGGCGTGGTCTTGTCGCAGCCGCCCATCAGCACCGCGCCATCGGCCGGATACGAGCGCAGCGTCTCTTCGGCCTCCATCGCGAGGAAGTTGCGATAGAGCATCGTGGTGGGCTTCTGGAACGGCTCGGAGAGCGTCTGCACCGGCAGCTCGATGGGAAAACCGCCTGCTTGCCAGATGCCGCGCTTGACCTCTTCCACGCGCTGCTTGAAGTGCGTGTGGCAGGGGTTCATCTCGCTCCACGTATTGAGGATCGCGATGACCGGCTTGCCCGCGTACTCCTCGCGGCTGTAGCCCATCTGCGCCGTGCGCGAGCGATGGCCGAACGAACGCAGGTCGTTCGCGCCATACCAGCGGTGACTGCGCAGTGTTTCGGGGGTCTTTCGCTTGTTGCTCATCTTGCCTTGGCTCCAGGTGTTTCCGCGGATGTTCCAGTCAAACCGTCGGCGCTCGGCTAGCGCCACGCCTTCACGCTCGCTGCGCATCAAAGGATGCCGATCCGCGCCTGAAGTTGTCAAGCAACAGGAGGAAGCGTTGTGAGCCTTTATTGGACGTTTGCCGGAATGCCTGTCATACAGACGCTAGCAGCATCGCTCCAGTGGTGATCTGCGTGTTCGTTCCGCTCATGCATGCGCCGCCTGCGCCGAACCCGCCAGCGACCGCTCGAACGCCAGCAACGCCCGCGCGGCCGCGCCGATGGCGGGCAGCGCCTCGGCCGGCGAATGCGAGAGCAGCGGCAGGATCGCGCCCATGTCGGCGATGCCCGAAAGCGTGACGGCGTCGTGCAGCACGCGAATCAGCGAGATGTCGTCGCGCAGCGTTTCGAGCGGCATGAAAGCTTCATAGAGCCGTTGCGCTTCGTCGGCGCGGCCTTCCTTGGCGGCCTCGAGCAGCGCCGTCACGGCGCGCGCGGCGATGCAGCCCGAGCCCGTGGTCCACGAGGCGAGGCCGAAATCGCGCACATGCACGAGCGCCGGACGCTCGCCCATGCCCGAGACGACCCGCGACGCGCTCACGCTCTGCAGCAGGCGGCGCAAATAAGGATCGTTCGATGGGTCCTCGCGCACGATGGCGTATTTCACCGCAATGAGCGTGCCGCGATCGATGAGGCGCGCCAGCGTGTCCACGTCGACATAGCTCTCGCTCTTGATATAGAGCGTGAGCGGAATGCCGGCTGTGTCGGCGATGCGCATGAGGCCCGCCTCGACGCCCGCGGGCGTGGTGAAGCCGGCAAGCGGCAACACCATGGCGGTCTGGTGCCGTGTCTGCGCGAGGATGCGCGCCTGATCGAGCATCTTGCCGTAGTCGGGGCCGATGGCCGGGATCACGCGCGTGCCGGGCGAGGTCGTCTCCGCCAGCATGTCGAGCAGGTCGCGAAACTCGCTCACGACGACGTGATAAAGATTCGCGTTGCCGCCGTACAGCAGCGTGCGCAGCCTCCCCGCTTCCATGTGGCGAATGAGCTTGCGGTTTTGTTCGACATCGAGCGAGAAATCGGCGCGGCGTGCCAGAGGCGGCACTGCCATCACGGTCGAGGCGAATTCACGCTCGACGATCGGGGACACGTTCATGAGGCCTCGTGCTGGGATGGCTGATCGACACCCGACGGTAGCACTCGCCTCGCTTAGTTGTCAAACAACTTGATTTATTTGTTAGGGTTTGCCTGGAGGGGCGCCTGGCGTCGTGGTCAGGGCTGGCTCGGCTGACTGGCGCGCGAGCGCGCCAGCACGTCGAGATTGCCTTCGCCGAAGCCATGATGGCCGCTGCGCTGCACCACTTCGAAGAAAATTTCGCCGGGGCGGCGCTTCACGAAGGTCTGGAAAAACAGGCGCGGCACGCCGTCCGCGCCAATCTCGCCGTCGATCAGGACATGGCGCTGGCGCAGCGCATCGAGATCGACGCCGTGGCCCGGCAGGCGCGCGTCGACCGAGTCGTAATACGCGGCAGGCGGCTCGACGAACTCCACCCCATTGGCCTTCAACGCGTCGACGCACGGCACGATGTCGTCGGTCGCGAGCGCGATGTGCTGGACGCCCTCGCCCGGATGATCGGGCAGGTAGTCGTGCATGAGCTCGGTGCGGCGCGTGCCCTCTTCGTACACAGGAATACGGATTTCGCCGTCCGGCGACACCATCACGCGCGAGCCCTGCGCCACATGCCAATTCGCGTCGATCTCGTGAATCTCGCGGAAATGCAGCAGATCGCGATAGAAGTCGAGCCATTCGCCGATGCGCCCCGCGCCCACCGTCTGCGTGAGGTGATCGACACGCTGGAGGCCGGTGCCGCCGTGGTCGAGATCGGCCTGTGCGGTCGCGACATCGATGGGCCGAAAGTCGATGTCGAAGATCGAAATATCGCCTACGCCGCCACGCTGGCCGCCGCGGCCGCGCCAGCGGTCCACGAAATAAATATGCGAATCGCCAATGCCCTGGATGGCCGGAATCTTGAGCTCGCCACTGCCGAGGCGCTCGCCTTCGAATGCCCATGCGCCCAGCCGCAAGGCGTGCTCGAAGGCGCGTCGCGCGTTCTCCACGCGCACGCCGATCGCGCAAATGCCCATGCCGTATTCCTCGGCGTAACGCGAAGCAAACGAATCGGGCTCGGCGTTGACGAGGAAATTCATCTGGCCCTGCCGATACAGCGTGACGTTCTTGCTCACGTGGCGCGCGATGGCCTTGAACCCCAGTTGCGCGAGCTGCGCCCCAAGCACCGCGGGCTCAGGCGCTGCGAATTCGACGAACTCCAGACCGGCCATGCCAAGCGGATTGGCCTGATCCTGCGAGGCGGAACGGGGGTTGGACGACATGCGGAAGACTCCTGAAACGGACGAGAAAGGGCAACGCAGATTTTAACCAGATCGTACACTCCACCCAAGCCGAGGGATGCCCGCACCCCTCGCCGGCCTTGGTGCTAACCCGAAAAACGTTCGATAATCGCACGCATCTGGGCGATTATCGCGCATCGTGCGCGCCTGGCGCATTGCCCTGGCGCCTGCGCGGTCCTATGCTCCGTCTCACCGTCGCGGCTCCCCAGGCAAGCGGCTTTGCATGAGACCAGCGTAAGGAGACACCCTCATGACCCCCACCCTCGACACCACGGACGCCGCCGACCCGGCCAACCTCCGCCGCTCGCGCAGCCAGGCGAAGAAGGCTGCGCTCGGCAGCTTCGTCGGCGCGGTCGTCGACTGGTACGACTTTCTGCTTTACGGCATCGTTGCCGCGCTGGTCTTCAACGCGGAATTCTTCCCGAACATCGGCCGCAACATGGGCACGCTCGCGGCCTTCGCCACCTTCGGCGTGGGCTTCCTGTTCCGGCCGCTCGGCGGCGTGGTGTTCGGCCATTACGGCGACCGGCTCGGGCGCAAGCGCATGCTCGTGCTCACCGTCATGATGATGGGCCTCTCCACGGTCGCCATCGGCTTTTTGCCCACCTTCGCCTCGATCGGCTGGTGGGCGCCTGTGCTGCTCGTGCTGTTTCGCGCGATCCAGGGCTTCGCCGTGGGCGGCGAATGGGGCGGCGCGGCGCTCATGGCCGTGGAAAGCGCGCCCGCTGGCAAAAAAGCGTTCTACAGCAGCGGCGTGCAGGTGGGCTACGGCGTGGGCCTCGTGCTCGCGACCGGCATCGTCACGCTACTGAGCCACGCGCTCGGCGACGCCGCGTTCCGTTCGTGGGGCTGGCGCCTGCCCTTCATCTTCAGCGTGGTGCTGGTCCTCGTGGGCCTGTGGGTGCGCTCGAGCATGGACGAGTCGCACGAGTTCGTCGAGAAGGTCGAGCACGGCCATCGCAAGCTCAAGATGCCGGTGCTCGAAGCGCTCACGCGTCATCCGAAAGCGTTTCTTTATATCGTCGCGCTGCGCCTCGCCGAACTCTTCACGATGTATATCGTGACCGCTTTCGCGCTCAGCTATTCGACCGCCAACCTCGGCCTTTCGCGCGATCTGTTTCTCGGTATCGGCCTGTTCGTCGGCGCGCTCTCGTGCGTGACCATTCCCTGCTTCGCGTGGCTCGCCGACCGTCTCGGCCTGCGCCACATCTATCTGATCGGCGCGGTGATCGGCCTTGCGAGCGCCGTGCCGTTCTTTCTCGCACTCGAAGCGCGCTCGACGGTGTGGATCGTGATCTTCTCGGTGGCGCTCGCCAATCTCGCTCACGACATGGTGGTGAGCGTGCAGCAGCCGCTCTTCACCGAATTGTTCGGCGCCGAGTACCGCTATAGCGGCGCGGGCGTGGGCTATCAATTCGCCAGCGTGGTGGGCGGAGGCTTCACGCCGTTCATCGCCGTGGCGCTGGTGAGCTTCGGCGGCGGCACGTGGCATCTGGTGGCCGCCTACCTCGCCATCGGCTGCCTGATCTCGCTGATCGTGGCCGCGAGCATGAAGCCCGCGAAAGCGTAAGCCGCGACGCGCCCATTCCAGCGCTCGCAATCAACACAGAACAAGGCCGGGCACATGCCCGGCCTTTGCGCGATCCGCTCATGAAAACCACGTCCCTTGCCAAACGCGACTGGATCGCCGGACTCGAAAAAGGCCTCGCCATTCTCGAAGCCTTCGACAATCAGCACGCGCGCATGACCGCGACGCAAGCCGCCGAACGCACCGGGCTCTCGCGCACCGCCGCGCGGCGCTATTTGCTGACGCTCGAATCGCTGGGCTATGTCCATACCGACGGGCGGCTCTTCGGGCTGACGCCGCGCGTGCTGCGCGTGGGCTGGTCGTATTTCGATTCGGCGCGCTTGCCCCGCACCGTGCAGCCGTACTTGCAGCAGCTGAGCGCGACGCTCAACGAATCGGCCTATGTGAGCGTGCTCGACGACTGGGATCTCGTGGTGATTGCACGCAACGGCGTCTCGCGCGTGATGACCACGGGCTTCGTGCTCGGCGCGCGCGTGCCCGCGCCGCTGATCTCGCCCGGCGTGGTGCTGCTTGCTCACCTCGAGGATCAGCAGGCGGTATCGGCCTGGCTCGATACGGTCGAACTCGTGCCGTTCACGCCGCATACGATCACGAGCGCCGCGCGCTTGCGCGAGAAAATCGTGCGCGCACGCGCCGACGGCTATGCGCTCATCGAGCAGCAATTGCAGGTGGGCGTGCGCGGCGTGGCCGTGCCGTTGCGCAACCGCAGCGGCGACGTGGTGGCCGCACTCAGCACCAACATGTCGATAGGCAATGAAAACGCTGAAGCCGCGCTCAAACGCGTGCTCCCGCATCTGCAGGAAACGGCGCTGGCGATGTTGAACGTCTTATGAGCGGTGCAGGCGGGCAACGCCTCACCCGCCCGCCCCCGCCTCCTGCACGACCCAGTCGTGAAACAGCTGCATCGCCGCCGACATCGCGCGCGAGCGCAGCCAGGTGAGCCAATAGCTGCCGGTCGGCACCTCGACATCGAACGGCCGCACCAGCAGTCCCGCCTGCAACTCGCGCGCGAACATGCGCGCGGGCGCGAGCGCCACGCCCGCGCCCTGCATGGCCGCCTCGGCCATCAGCCGCGACGAATCGAAGATCGGCCCGCTCACCGTCCACGGCTCGAGCCCGGCGGCCACGAACCAGCGCAGCCATTCGTCGGTGCGATAGGAGCGCAACAGCGTCTCTTTCGCGAGATCGGCGGGCGCGGCAAGCCGCCGGGCGATCTCGGGCGCGCACAGCACGGCAAGCGGCGCGTCGAGCAAGCGCGTGTTCTCGGTGGCGGGCCACATGCCGTCGCCGAAGCGGATCGCGAAATCGAGCCCTTCGCCCGCGAGATCGACGAGATTGTTGTTGGTGAGCAGGCGCAGTTCCACGAACGGATGCGCCTCGCGAAACAACTTGAGCCGCGGCATCAGCCAGCCAATCGCGAAGGTGCCCACCACGCCCACCGTCAAGACCTCGTGGAGGCGCCCACCCTCGAACTGCTTGAGCACGGCCTCGATGCGGCCAAACGCGTCGCTGAGCACGGGCAGGAGCGCGCGCGCCTCGTCGGTCATGCCGAGCCCGCGCGGCAGCCGCCTGAAGAGCGGCACGCCGAGCCACTCTTCGAGCGTGCGCACCTGCTGGCTGACCGCCGCCTGCGTGACCTTCAATTCGAGGCCCGCACGTGTGAAGCTCAAGTGGCGCGCCGACGCCTCGAAGGCTCTGAGCGCATGCAGCGGTAAATTGGGGCGCATGAGCGACCTATTAGATTGGCTTTTGTCAGAGCCAAATTATCGTCGCTTGTCGCGAGCCCGGCAACGCACCACAATCCCCGGCGCGTATCGTGCTTTTTCGCGAACATACCTCTGGTTTCGTGCTGTTTCGCGTGCTCGCGCGCTTCACGAAGCCCTTTCGAAAACCTGGTCATGGCCCATCGCATGAAAACCAAGCTAAAACTCTTTCTGATGACGCTCGCGTGCGCGGCAGCCACCGCCAGCGCCGCCCAACCCGATGTGAAAGCCGCCGTGGATGGCGCCATCGCCCCGCTGCGGGCGCAATACGGCATTCCGGGCGTGGCTGTGGGCATTACCATGGGCGGCAAGCATGCGTTCTACAACTACGGCGTCGCATCGAAGGCCAAGGGCGCGCCGGCGCTCGACAGCGAGACGCTGTTCGAACTCGGCTCGCTCACCAAGACGTTCACCGCCACGCTGGCCTGCCATGCGCAAACGAGCGGCAAGCTCTCGTTCGACGCGCCCGCGAGCCAGTACGTCAGCGCATTGCGCGGCAGCCCGTTCGACCGCGTGAGCGTGCTCAACCTCGGCACGCATACCTCGGGCCTGCCACTGTTCGTGCCGGACAACATCACGAACGACGCGCAAATGACGGCCTGGCTGCGCGACTGGCAACCGCCAGGTCCGATCGGCTCGCAGCGCGTGTATTCGAATCTCGGCATCGGCCTGCTGGGGCGCGCGGCCTCTCAAGGCCTGGGCAGGCCGTTTCGCGACGCCGTGCAGAACGATCTCTTGCCCGCCTTCGGCATGACGCACACGTGGCTCGACGTGCCCGCCTCCAGCATGCCGCGCTATGCGCAGGGCTACGACAAGCACGACGCGCCTGTGCGACTGAATCCCGGCGTATTCGCCGACGAAGCCTATGGCCTGCGCTCGACCACGGGCGACCTCGTGCGCTATCTCGACGCCAACATGGGTCTCGCGCCGCTCGACGCGCCGTGGCAACGCGCGATCGCCTGTACGCATACGGGCTATTACACGGCGGGCGTGTTCACGCAGGACGTGGTGTGGGAGCAGTATCCGTGGCCGGTCCCCCTGCCGACGCTCCAGCGCGGCAACAGCCCCGATGCGCTCTACAAGGGCTTGCCTGCGCACGCGCTCACGCCGCCGATGCCGCCGCAATCCCAGGCGCTCCTGAATAAAACCGGCTCGACCAACGGCTTTTCGACCTACGTGGCGTTCATACCGGCGCAGCAAATCGGTGTCGTGATCCTCGCCAACAAGTCGTATCCGAACGAGGCGCGCGTGAAGGCGGCCTACGCGATCCTCGGAGCGATTGCGAATGCGAAGCGCTGAACATCGATCGGCTAACGCATCGGCTAAGATACGGACCCCACGCAATCCATCGAACTCAAACGGAGTGTTTCCAGTGATCCAACCCGGCACCACATTCAAGGACAATCTCGCGCAACTGCCCGCCATCGAGGGCATCGAGCGCATCGATCTCGTGAACGGCCAGGGCGCGGTGGTGGCCAGCATCGAGAACAAGCCGGGCAAGCAAGGCTCGCTCGCGGTCTACCACTATCTGCAGCAGGCCTTCGGCGCGCTCGACGCCAAGGCGGCCGAGCATGGCCTCGCCGTGTTCGCCGAGCACACGGCCGACGCGCGCAACCGTCCCGGCGCGCACCCGAACGTCGACCGCCTGCTCCAAATCGTGGCGGGCGGCGAGCCGCTGCGCATCGACGTGATCGCCGCCTGATCCCGACGGCCTGGTGCGAGTGGCGCGAGTGGCGCGCCAGCAGTGGATAAACCCAAATTCCCAGAAAAATACATTAAAAATAACTGGGTAAAAATCAATACGATTGCGGAAACCACTAGCTAACGCCACTCACCCTCGCCATCAGGATCGCTCATGCCGCGCCCGATTTCCGTTCGCATCCATCCCCAAGCCGTTCGTCACAATCTGCAGACCGCGCAGCAAAGCGCCTCCGGCGCGCGCGTCTGGGCCGTCGTCAAGGCCAACGCCTATGGTCATGGCATCGAGCGCATCTATCCGGCGCTGGCTGGCGCGGACGGCATCGCGCTGCTCGACCTCGACGAGGCCGTGCGCGTGCGCGAGCTCGGCTGGACCAAGCCCATCCTGCTGCTCGAAGGCATTTTCGATAGCGCCGATGTCGCCACCGCCGTCGCGCATCGCCTGACCGTAGCCGTGCATTGCGACGAGCAGCTCGCGCTGCTCGCGGCAGCGCGCACGCCGCAGCCGATTGACATCCAGTTGAAGATGAACTCGGGCATGAACCGCCTCGGCTACCGGCCCGACGTTTTCCGCGCGGCCTGGGAGCGCGCGCGCGCCACGTCCACCATCGGCAAGATCGCGCTCATGACGCACTTCGCGAACGCCGACGACAGCGCCATCGACTGGCAGCTCGACCGCTTCGATGCCGCCACCGAAGGCATTCCCGGCGAGCGCTCGCTGTCGAACTCGGCGGCGGTGCTCTGGCATCCGCGCGCGCATCGCGACTGGGTGCGGCCCGGCACGATCCTCTACGGCGCGTCGCCCACGGGCGTGGCGCGGCATGTCGAGGGCGTCGGGCTGGGCGCGGCCATGACGCTCGCGAGCAAGATCATCGGCGTGCAAATGTTGGCGCCGCGCGAAACGGTCGGCTATGGCTGTGCTTACGAGGCCGAGCGGCCCATGCGCATCGGCGTGGTCGCGTGCGGCTATGCCGACGGCTATCCGCGCCACGCCCCTACTGGCACGCCCATCGTCGTCGATGGCGTGCGCACACACGTGGTCGGGCGCGTGTCGATGGACATGCTGACCGCCGACCTCACGCCTTGCCCGAACGCGGGCATCGGCTCGCAGGTGGAGCTGTGGGGCGAGAACGTGAAAGTCGATGAGGTAGCCGAAGCATCGGGCACGATCGGCTATGAACTGATGTGCGCCGTCGCGCGGCGCGTGCCGGTGCAGGTCGACACGCTCACATCCGCACAGCGCGAAGCTGCCGAGAGCGTGACGGCCTGAGGACGCAAACGGAAGACAGCACGATCAGCACAAGAGCTCCACAAGACCCGCGTCGTAATCGACGGCATGCAACGGCTCCCCATTTCCCCATTTCCCCATTTCCCCATTTCCCCATTTCCTGGAGCATTCAAACGAATGCCCACAATTTCATTTCATTTAACTTTCATATTCAAACATTAGTCTTACGGGATTCAAACAACCCCAATTGAATCCCTCATGCCCGCGTTGCCCAACACTTCTCGCCGCCAGCTCCTGAAGTTTCTCGCCGGCGCCCCCATGCTTCCGCTTTCGGGCATCGCGCTGCCCGCCTTGCTGACGGGGTGTGGCGGCGGCAACGACAGCCCGGCGGCAACGCCGACTGCCGCCGCCGCTGCCTTCGCCTCCGCGATGTTTTCGGGAATGGCCGCGCCCACGCTCGACGATGCAGCCGCCATGGCCACCACGACGGTCGGCTCGACCCTCTCGGTGGCCTTCTCCGATGGCTCATCGAGCAATTTCAAACTCGCGTACAAGCCTTTCTTCGTGACCGGTGACCAGGTGCCGGACGGCAACGGCGGCACGATCCTCGCAGGCGGCCACTACGACATCGACAATCAGCCGATCATCGATCGCTCAGTGGCGGGCAAGGAGCGCCAGTTCTATTCGGACTGCCCGGACGGCAGCTCGCTGCTCACGCTGAAGAACGCCAGCGTGCCCGGCGTGAAAGGCAACGCCGTGTTCGCGGTCGTGCAATTCGAGTACACGACGCGCGACCAGGCGAGCGCATCGCAATACGGCCAGTTGCCCTCTCCGATCGCGGTGCTGACGTTAGACCAGGACCCGGCCACGGGCGCGCTGAAGCTCGTCAAGTACCACAACGTCGACACCTCGAAGGCGCATGGCCTCTGGATCACGTGCGGCGCGAGCCTCTCGCCGTGGAATACGCACCTCTCCAGCGAGGAATACGAGCCGGACGCGACGAAGGCAGCCACCGACGCGCAATTCATGGCGTTCAGCAAGAATACCTTCGGCGACGCAACGAAAGCGAACCCGTATCACTACGGCCACCTGCCCGAGATCACCGTCAACGCGGACGGCACGGGCACGGTGAAGAAGCATTACTGCCTCGGCCGCATCTCGCACGAACTGATTCAGGTGATGCCGGACCAGCGCACGGTGATGATGGGTGACGACGCAACCAACGGCGGCCTGTTCATGTTCGTGGCCGACAAAGCCGCCGATCTTTCGGCGGGGACTTTGTACGTCGCGAAGTGGACGCAGACCTCGTCGGCCGGCGCGGGGTCCGCGACGCTGACGTGGATCCGCATCGGCCACGCGACGAGCGACGAAATCGAAACGCTGGCGAACACGCTGAAGGCATCGGACATCATGGACGTCGCGATTGCCGACCCCGCGGATGCGACCTTCACGAAGATTCATTTCGGCGGCAAGTTCAACTGGATCCGCATGAAGCCGGGCATGGAGAAGGCCGCTGCGTTTCTCGAAACGCATCGCTATGCCGCGCTGCTCGGCGCCAGCATGGCATTCACGAAACTCGAAGGCACGACTGTCAACGCGAAAGACAAGATCGTCTACAGCGCGATGTCACGAATCGAAACGTCGATGGTCAAGGGCAACGCAGTCTCGCGCGACGTCGCGCTCGACAAGAAGATATCCGCGGGCGCGGTCTATGCGCTGAACCTGAGGGGCGGCCAGCGCGACGCGGCGGGTTCGGCTATCGACAGCGAATGGGTGCCGGTCGACATGAGCGCGCCGGATGCCCTGGTTGGCGAGGACCTGGCAGCCGCCGACGCGCTCGGGAATCTCGCGAACGCCGACAAGATCGCAAATCCGGATAATCTCAAGTTCTCCGAAAAACTTCGCACGTTGTTTATCGGCGAAGACTCGGGAATGCACGTGAATAATTTTCTGTGGGCTTTCAACGTGGACACCAAGTCGCTGGCGCGCGTGCTGTCCTGCCCGGCTGGCGCTGAGTCCACGGGTTTGCATGCAGTCGACGAGATCAATGGCTGGACGTACATCATGAGCAACTTCCAGCATGCGGGCGACTGGGAATCGCCCTTGCACGACAAGGTAAAGACGGCGCTCGATCCGCTTGTGCGCGCGAATTACAAGGACCGGTTTGGCGCGAGTGTTGGGTATTTGACGGCTCAGCCTGCGGGTATTGCGCTTACGAAGCGATGAGTGGAAAGGCGCTTCGCAATCACGCGAAGCGCCTTTTTGCATGACCGAAACCCGCGTTACCTCCGGTCAGCGACAATCTGATCGAAGGTCCCGCCGTCGGCGAAATGCGCGGCCTGCGCTTTCGCCACTCGCCGAATACCTGGTCGACCGTGAAGGTCTTGATCGGCTTGAACTCGTTTGCTTGCTTCGTTTGCGATTCGAGGTAAGGCGGGGAGTTGATCGTCAATGCAACGAAAAAAGCGCCGTGCGGCCAATCAGACCGCACAGCGCTTTCCCATTCCGCACGCACCGCCCCGCCAGCGGTGCGTGCAACCCCCTTACTTGCCCAGCATCGGCAGCTTGAGCCCGGCTTCGCGCGCCGTCTGCTGCGCAAGCTCGTAGCCCGCATCCGCGTGACGCATCACGCCCGTCGCCGGATCGTTCAGCAGCACGCGGCCCAGACGCTCGTGCGCCGCCTGCGTGCCGTCCGCCACGATCACCACGCCCGAGTGCTGCGAGAAGCCCATGCCCACCCCGCCGCCATGGTGCAGCGACACCCACGACGCGCCACCCGCCGTATTCAGCAACGCGTTCAGCAGCGGCCAGTCGCTCACCGCATCCGAGCCGTCCTTCATCGATTCCGTCTCGCGGTTCGGGCTTGCCACCGAACCCGTGTCCAGGTGGTCGCGGCCAATCACGATCGGCGCCTTCAGCTCGCCGTTCTTCACCATCTCGTTGAACGCCTGGCCCAGACGATAGCGGTCCTTCACGCCCACCCAGCAGATCCGCGCCGGCAGACCCTGGAACGCGATGCGCTCGCGCGCCATGTCCAGCCAGTTGTGCAGGTGCGGATCGTCCGGAATCAGCTCCTTGACCTTCGCGTCCGTCTTGTAGATGTCCTCAGGATCGCCCGAAAGCGCCACCCAGCGGAACGGGCCCTTGCCCTCGCAGAACAGCGGGCGGATGTACGCCGGCACGAAGCCCGGGAAGTCGAACGCGTTCTCCACGCCCATTTCCAGCGCCATCTGGCGGATGTTGTTGCCGTAATCGAGCGTCGCCGCGCCGCGCTCCTGCAGCGTCAGCATCGCCTTCACCTGGTGCGCCATCGACTGCTTGGCCGCCTTTACGATGCTTTCCGGCGCCACCTTCTGCGCCTCGCGCCACCGCTCGACGCTCCAGCCCTGCGGCAGGTAGCCGTTGATCGGGTCGTGCGCGCTCGTCTGGTCCGTCACGCAGTCCGGCGTGATGCCGCGCGCCACGCACTCGGCGAACACGTCGGCGGCGTTGCCCAGCAGGCCCACCGACACCGGCTTGCCCGTCTTCTTCGCTTCCTCGACGATGGCCAGCGCCTCGTCGAGCGTCCTGGCCTTGCGGTCCACGTAGCGCGTCTTCAGGCGGAAGTCGATGCGCGTCTCGTCGCATTCGACCGCGATCATCGAGAAGCCCGCCATCGTCGCGGCCAGCGGCTGCGCGCCGCCCATGCCGCCCAGGCCGCCCGTGAGGATCCAGCGGCCCGACGGGTCGCCCTTGAAGTGCTGGTTCGCCACCGAGAAGAACGTCTCGTAGGTGCCCTGCACGATGCCCTGCGAGCCGATGTAGATCCAGCTGCCCGCCGTCATCTGGCCGTACATCATGAGGCCCTTGCGGTCGAGTTCGTGGAAGTGCTCCCACGTGGCCCAGTGCGGCACGAGGTTCGAGTTCGCGAGCAGCACGCGCGGCGCGTCGGCATGCGTGCGGAACACGCCCACCGGCTTGCCCGACTGGATCAGCAGCGTTTCGTCTTCGTTCAGGTCCTTCAGCGACGCCAGGATCTGGTCATAGCATTCCCAGTTGCGCGCGGCGCGGCCAATGCCGCCGTACACCACCAGCGCGTGCGGGTGCTCGGCCACTTCCGCGTCCAGATTATTCTGGATCATGCGGTACGCGGCTTCGGCCAGCCAGGTCTTGCACACCTTCTCGCTGCCGCGCGGTGCGCGGATCGTGCGGCTCGGGTCGAGGCGGGGATCGGTGAAGTTCGGATGGTTCATAAGGATCTCGAAATATTTGTCTACGTTATTCAGTCATTTCGGCTTATTGCTCGGACTCGAACGCGAACGGGCTGTGCGCGGCGATGGCGCCGTTCTGCACGAGTTCCGCCATGGCCGCGATATCGGGTGCGAAGTAGCGGTCCAGGTCGTAATGCGGCACTTCCTTGCGCACCGCAGCCATCACCTTCTGCAGCGCCGGGCTGGTCGCGTGCGGCGCGCGCAGGTCCACGCCCTGGGCCGCGGCCAGCAGCTCGATCGCGAGAATGTTGGCCGTGTTGCCGGCGATGTCGGCGAGCTTGCGCGCGGCGAAGGTCGCCATCGACACGTGGTCCTCCTGGTTCGCCGAAGTCGGCAGCGAATCCACCGAGGCCGGATGCGCGAGCGTCTTGTTCTCCGAAGCCAATGCCGCCGCCGTCACGTGCGCGATCATGAACCCCGAGTTCACGCCGCCGTCCTTCACGAGGAACGGCGGCAGGCCCGAGAGCGTCGCGTCGATCAGCAGCGCGATGCGGCGCTCGGCGAGCGCGCCGATTTCGGCGGCGGCCAGCGCGAGATTGTCGGCTGCGAACGCCACCGGCTCCGCGTGGAAGTTGCCGCCCGAGATGACTTCCTTGGTGTCCGGGAAGATCAGCGGGTTGTCCGAGACCGCATTGGCTTCGATCAGCAGCACTTGCGCGGCGTGGCGCATCTGGTCGAGGCACGCGCCCATGACTTGCGGCTGGCAGCGCAGCGAGTACGGGTCCTGGACCTTGCTGCAATCGCGGTGCGAAAGATTGATCGCCGAGCCGTCGAGCAGCGTGCGATAGGCCGAGGCCGCTTCGATCTGGCCGCGATGGCCACGCAGTTCGTGAATGCGCGCGTCGAACGGCTTGACCGAGCCGGCGGCCGCGTCCACGCACAGCGCGCCCGAGACCAGCGCGGTGCGGTACAGGTCTTCGATGGCGAACAGGTTGTAGATCGCCAGCGCCGTGGAGGCTTGCGTGCCGTTCAGCAGCGCGAGGCCTTCCTTCGCTTGCAGCGCGATCGGCTTGAGGCCGGCGGCGGCCAGACCCGCTTCGGCGCTGGCGCGCTTGCCGCGGATGAACACTTCGCCCACGCCCAGCAGCACCGCCGACATATGCGAGAGCGGCGCGAGGTCGCCCGACGCGCCCACCGAGCCCTTCACCGGAATGAGCGGCAGCACGTCGGCGTTGAACAGCGTGATGAGCATTTCCATCACTTCGCGGCGGATGCCCGAGTGACCGCGCCCCAGGCTCGACAGTTTCAGCGCAATCATGAGGCGCACGACCGGCAGCGACATCGGCTCGCCCACGCCCACCGCGTGCGAGAGCACCAGATTGCGCTGCAGCAGTTCGAGCTGATCGGTCGGAATATGCGTGCTGGCGAGGCGGCCGAAGCCCGTGTTGATGCCGTAGGCGGGTTCACCCTTGGCCGTGATCTCGGCAACGGTGCGCGCGCTCGCGTCGATCGCCGCGAAGCTTGCGGGGTCGAGCTGGAGCTGGACGCTACTGCTGTTCGCTGCGCGCGCGATCTGGCGCAGTTGCGGGAGGGTCAGATGGCCAGGGGTCAGTGTAATCATCGCAGTCAACAAGTTGTATGGACAAGATGACGCCAGATTACACAAAACGACTTGTCTATACAAGTTAAAAGCGGTGCGTGTATACCCTCATCAACTGCTTCCTGACGCCAGAATTACTGGGCCTTTCGTTTACAGCATAAGCACTTGGGCCAGGTAATAACACCGATTGCCGGCCCCCCACTGCAATCGGTAATTTGTATAGACAACTCACTGCATTGCTCTGCAGAAATTTCCGTCCGGAGACGTCATGAAGAAACTTGCCCTGTGTATCGCGCTCGCTCTAGCGGCTGGCGGCGCTTACGCGAAAGATTGGTCCACCATCCGCTTCGGCACCGACGCCAGCTACGCGCCGTTCGAATCGAAGGCACCCGATGGCAAGCTCGTCGGCTTCGACATCGACCTCGGCAACGAGATCTGCAAGCGCTTGAACGCGAAGTGCGTGTGGGTCGAGCAGGATTTCGACGGCATGATCCCGGGCCTGAAGGCCAAGAAGTTCGACGGTGCGCTTTCCGCGCTCACGGTCACGCCGCAACGCGAGCAGCAGATCGCGTTCTCGGAGAAGCTCTACAACACGCCCACGCGCCTCGTCGCGAAGCAGGGTTCGACGCTGCAGCCGACCGTCGAGTCGCTCAAAGGCAAGACGGTGGGCGTCGAGCAGGGTTCGACCCAGGAAACCTACGCCAGGCAGAACTGGGCGACCAAGGGCGTGAATGTCATTACGTACCAGAACCAGGACCAGGTTTATCTGGACCTGAAGTCGGGCCGTCTGGATGCTGCGCTGCAGGATGAAGTGCAGGCCGATCTCGGCTTCCTGAAGACGCCGCGCGGCGCTGGCTTCGCATTCGCGGGGCCGGAGATCCCCACGGGCGCCGCCGCCATCGGCCTGCGCAAGGACGACGCCGACCTCAAGGCAAAGATCGACAAGACGATCGCCGACATGATCAAGGACGGCACCTACAAGAAGATCCAGTCGAAGTACTTCGACTTCGACGTGTACGGCGGCTAAGCCCAATCGCTTCATTTGCATCGACACGGGGCCGTGCCGCTGCCGCGCAGCGCGCGGCACGCGTCAAGCGCCCCGTCATTGAAGGACGTCCACTCATGCTCTTCCAAGGCTTCGGCCCTCTCCTCCTCGCCGGCACGTGGGAAACCATCAAGCTCTCGCTGCTGTCGCTCGCCGCGGCATTCGTGCTGGGCCTCATCGGCGCCGCCGCGAAGCTCTCGCCCAACCGCGTGCTCGCACGCATCGGCACGACATATACGACGCTGATCCGCGCAGTGCCCGATCTCGTGCTCATGCTGCTGTTGTTCTACAGCATCCAGATCTGGCTGAACCACCTGACCGACGCGATGGGCATGGACCAGATCGACATCGACCCGTTCGTGGCCGGCGTCATCACGCTCGGCTTCATCTACGGCGCGTACTTCACCGAGACGTTCCGGGGCGCGTTTCTTGCCGTGCCGCGCGGCCAGATCGAAGCGGGCTTCGCATACGGCATGAGCTCCACGCGCGTATTCACGCGCATTCTGTTTCCGCAGATGATGCGTTTCGCGTTGCCGGGCATCGGCAATAACTGGCAGGTGCTCGTGAAGGCGACTGCGCTGGTCTCGATCATCGGTCTCGCCGATGTGGTGAAAGCCTCGCAGGACGCAGGCAAAGCCACCCAGGAATTCTTTTTCTTCACGCTGGCAACCGGCGCGATCTATCTCGCCATCACCACTGTTTCCAACCTGGCATTGCACCGCCTCGAAAAGCGTTACTCGACCGGTGTGCGGAGGGCCGCGCTGTGATCGAACTGCTTCAGCAATACTGGCCGAACTATCTGTATAGCGACGGCTTCAACTACAGCGGCCTCGTGATCACGCTCTGGCTGCTGGTCATCTCGATTGTGTTGGGCTTCGGATTGGCCGTGCCGCTCGCGATTGCACGCGCTTCGCGCAATCCGTGGATTTCGCGGCCGGTGTGGCTGTACACCTACGTGTTTCGCGGCACACCGCTCTATGTCCAGCTGCTGCTTTGCTACACCGGCATCTATAGCCTGAACTACGTGCATACGCATGCCCTCCTCGGCGAATTCTTCCGGAGCGCGATGAATTGCACGCTGCTTGCCTTCACGCTCAACGAATGCGCCTACGCCACCGAAATCTTTGCCGGCTCGATCCGCGAGACCCCGGCTGGCGAGATCGAAGCGGGCCTCGCCTACGGCATGTCGAAGTTCAAGCTCTACACGCGCATCATCCTGCCCTCGGCATTGCGCCGTGCGCTGCCCGCATACAGCAATGAAGTGATCCTGATGCTGCACGCCACGACGCTCGCGTTCACCGCAACCGTGCCCGACATCCTGAAAGTGGCGCGCGACGCGAACTCCGCCACCTACATGACTTTCGAGGCATACGGAATTGCCGCCGTGCTTTACGCAACGATCGTCTTCGCCCTGATCTGGGCCTTCCGCCGCATGGAAACCCGGATGCTGGCCTATCTGAAACCGCAAGGGCATTGAACGCGTTCCGCGCGTTGATGGAGAATTGAACATGTACAAGCTGATTGTCGACGACCTGCACAAGAAGTTCGGCGAAAACGAAGTTTTGAAAGGCGTATCGCTCAAGGCCAAACCCGGTGACGTGATCAGCCTGATCGGCTCGAGCGGCTCGGGCAAGAGCACCTTCCTGCGTTGCATTAACTTCCTCGAATCGCCGTGCTCCGGCCGCATTACGGTCAACGGCGAGGAAATTCGCACGAGCGCCGACCGCAGCGGGTCGCTGCGCGTGAGCGATCCGAAGCAGTTGCGGGCAATGCGCACGCGCCTTTCGATGGTGTTCCAGCATTTCAACCTGTGGGCGCATATGACCGTGCTCGAGAACATCATCGAGGCGCCCGTGAGCGTGCTGGGCCTGAGCCGCGCCGAAGCCGAGGAACGCGCGCGCAAGTATCTGGCCAAGGTGGGCCTTGCGAATGGCGTCGAGCACAAGTATCCGTCGCATCTCTCGGGCGGCCAGCAGCAGCGCGTGGCGATCGCCCGCGCGCTGGCGATGGAGCCCGAGGTGATGCTGTTCGACGAGCCCACCTCCGCGCTCGACCCCGAGCTCGTGGGCGAGGTGCTGCGCGTGATGCAGGCGCTCGCCGAGGAAGGCCGCACGATGATCGTCGTCACGCACGAAATGGGGTTCGCGCGCAACGTATCGAATCACGTGGTGTTCCTGCACAAGGGCAAGATCGAAGAGCAAGGCGACCCGAAGGAGGTGCTCAATGCGCCGCGCAGCGAACGGTTGCAGCAGTTCCTTGCGGGGCGGTTGAAATAAGCGTCGATATCGAGGGCAGCCTTCGCTGCCCCCCGGACGCACGCGAGCGTCGTCAGGTCACGGTCCTGGCCAACATCACTTCGCCGCGTTCACGACCAGCGTGGCCCGCATGGCATCCCGGTAGTGCCCGGGCTCGTTACAGAAGGCGATATAACGGCCGGGCTTGAGTACGAACCGTGCCGTGACAGTCTCCCGGGGATTGAGATCCTCCACGCCTTGCAGATTGCCCAGGCGCTCTTCCTTTACCTGCTGGGTTTTCTGATCATAAGGCAGCGCGGTGCCAGCGCCGGACCATGGCAAGACCATGAATTCGTGCTTTAACGTGGGGGACTCGTTCGTGATCGCAAACTCGACTGGGCCGGCCGGGATTGTCGATGGCGACAGAGTCAATGACATCCCTTTGCTGCCCCCATCGGAAAGATGTACCGTCACGGTGGACGGCTCAGCGGGCAAAGCGACCGTCGAGACCGCGAGAAAACCTGCGGCCACCGCCACCTGTAATGCGTTTCTCTTCATGACTCCCCTCCGTGCGATAGCAATCATTCATGTGACCGCCCGCTGATGGGACATAAGCCCCTTGCTATGCGAACGGTGCATAGCCTCAACGGGTACTTGACTCCAATGTAGTACCCGCAGTCTTAGGTTTAACTTAAGACCGCACGCGCGATCGAACTGACCCTCTTCCGCATCCCGCACTCGTGCGTACCCATCGCCCGTTTCATGACGGGGCACGTTGACTGCAAAGCCCATCGGCATTCACGAACATGCTTTCACGACAAGCATCGTGTTAACCGTGTCTTAAGTCTGGCGTTTCAAACTGAAAGCGCTGGAACACAAAACGCCAGCAGATCCCGATAGGCTAATTACGGAGGTACCGTCATGAACACCCTCATCAAGGCGCTCGCCCTTTCGCTTGCCGTGGCCATGCCGGCAATATCGTTTGCACAGGCATCGAACGATCCAATGACCCGCGCGCAGGTCGAAGGACAACTCATCCAGCTCGAACATGCCGGCTACAAGCCGAGCAGAACGCAGTATCCTGCCGACATTCAGGCAGCCGAATCCCGCGTGGCAGCGCAATCGAATATGGGTTACGGCGGCACGGCAACCGGCACGTCGGAGTCGGGTCATACCATCTCGCATCACGCGTGGAATAGCGAGTACGACCACCACTAACGACAGGCGCAACGGAACGCGCGTATGCGAATACTTCTGGTAGAAGACGATGAACTGATCGGCAGCGGGTTGCAACAAGGGCTGCAGGGCGAGGGGTTCGCCGTGGACTGGGCCCGGGATGGCAACGCCGCCGCCCTCGCTTTGCGCACGACGTCGTATGGGCTCGTCCTGCTCGACCTCGGCCTGCCAAAGCAGGATGGGCTGACTTTGCTCGCCCGGCTGCGCGAGCGAGACGACGACACTTCCGTCATCATCGTCACGGCCCGCGATGCCGTTCCGGATCGGGTGGCGGGACTCGACGGCGGCGCCGACGACTATATCGTCAAGCCATTTGCCCTCGATGAGTTGCTCGCGCGCATGCGCGTCGTGCATCGCCGGCAGGCCGGTCACGCGCGCACGATGCTGCAGGCGGGTCCGCTACGGCTCGATCCGGTCCAGCATCGGGTCTGGCTGCATGACGAAGAAATACCGCTCACCACGCGCGAGTTCGCGCTGCTTCACGAACTGATGCACAAGCCGGACACGATCGTTTCCCGGGAACAGCTCGAAGAGCGTATCTACGGCTGGAATGAGGAAGTCGAGAGCAACACCATCCAGGTGCATATCCACAACTTGCGGCGCAAGCTGGGCACAAAGGCGATTCGCAATGTTCGTGGCGTGGGCTACCAGATCGGAGAGATTGTTTGAAATCGCTGCGCCGCCGTCTGCTGATCTGGTTACTGCCCGCCACGTTGCTCACCGGGCTGCTTGCCAGCGCCGCGACCTACTGGGGCGCGCTCTCGGAACTGAACGAGGTGCTCAACGACCAGCTCAAGGGCATCACACAGCACGTCGTGGTCGAACCCGATGGTCATCTGGCGCTCCGGGGCATGCAGGGCGCAAACGAAGACCGCCTCTCGGGCGAACAGTCACACGCCGTGCTGCTTCAGGTCTGGCGCGGCACGTTGCCCGTGTTCAGCACCGACCGCGACTCGTCATTGCCGCCGCCGCAGGCCGTCGGTTTCTCGGACATCGAAGTCAACGGACAGCTATGGCATACGTATGTCGAGCGCGACGGCGAACTGCTCATCCGTATCGCCCAGGCGCAACGCGCGCACTGGGAAGCGGTGGCGGAGATTGCCGCGGCCCTTTTCTGGCCCGTGCTATCGCTGGTGCCAGTGCTTGCCTTATTTGTCTGGTTCGGCATCGGCTACGGTTTGAGGCCGCTGCGGCAGGTTGCGGCCAAGCTGAAACGGCGCGGCGTGGACAACATGCAGGAGATCGACACGACGGCCATGCCTGCGGAAGTCAAGCCGCTAGTCGATGCGATCAACGATCTGCTGTCGCGACTGGATCATGCGTTCACCGCCCAGCGTCAGTTCATCGCCGACGCAGCGCACGAGCTGCGCACGCCGATCATGGGGCTCGGCCTGCAGGCTGAGCTGCTGCAAAAGGCGCCGGGCCCGCGTGAACGCGAAGCGATCACGGGGCAGATCCGCACCGGCACCGCACGCCTCGCTCATCTCGCCGAGCAGTTGCTGACACTCGCGAAACTGGGCCCCGAGTCGCCGGCCCCGGTCTTCGTCGAGGTGGATCTGAGCGCGCTCGCACGGGCCGTGGTCGGCGACAGAATACGGCACGCAGAAGCCAGCGAGATCGATTTAGGCCTGGTTGCTGCGGACGTCGTCACCACAAGGGGCAATGCCGATGGCCTTCGCATCCTGCTCAACAACCTCGTCGACAATGCCATCCGTTACGCCGGAGCCCATGCGCGCGTTGACGTCATTGTCGGCCGCGAAAACGGCTGCGCCGTACTCGAAGTCCGCGATACCGGCCCAGGTATTCCCGAAGAAGACCGCACGCGCGTATGGGAGCGCTTTTACCGCGGCGAGGCACACAACGCGTCGGGCAGCGGGCTGGGGCTGTCGATCGTCAGGCGCATCGCCGAACAGCATCACGCCCGCATCTCGCTTGGCAACGGCGAAGACAATCGCGGCTTGGCGGTAACCTTACGTTTTCCTCACGACTGATCCACGGCATGGGCGCCGGCTGCCAGCAGCAATGCAAGCATCACAACAGGAATAAATTTCAGTTTCACATATGCTCATTTTTGCAGAACTAAGAATGTGGAAACGGGCTGCGAAAATGATGCGCGAGTGCAGTCGAGTACCGTTTATCAATGCTCAGCCCCGCAATGGCCGTTAACGCTGGCATAAGTATCCTGTCCTAAGATGGAATTCATATTCTCTTGGTACGACCAGAAGGTCGGGAGGCTTATATGAACGCGACAATCTCTAGAATCGCCATTATCGGCATTCTGCTCACCCCTTTGGCTTCGTTTGCTCAAACGACTACTTCATTGACTCGTGCGCAGGTACACGCCCAGCTGGTACAGGTCGAAAAGGCCGGATACAACCCGGCACGGCGCGACAATAACTACCCAGCGGATATTCAAGCAGCCGGGGTCAGAGGCGCCACTCAAGAATCGGCAGGCACACTGTCTACATCGGGCATGGGCAGCAGCACCGCAGGCAGCTCGCAAGCCGGCGAATCCCAGAGTGCCCACCACGACAGAGCGAAGCTGTTCGAACACCACTAACGGCCGTGCCAACGCGTGCCGCCCGCGCGGTACACGAAACCGGAACGTCTGACTCGCCCCGTACGGGTCAGACGCGGCCGCCGTTGAATGGAACGCTGGCCTGTACGGCGCCCTCCTGTGGCCGGTGGCTTCAGGATTTGCGAAGACTGAACGCGGCGCGGATAACGGATGCTTGCGCAACTAATCCGGCATTAAGGTCATTGAGGCATTCCATAGTTATGGAAAAATCCAGCCTCGGTATTTTCTGCGGTAGCATCAGCTTTCCTGTCCAGCCCGAGCGTGACAACGGACGTCCATGAAAGTGCTCATTATCGAAGACGATTCCGCAATCGCCACGAACCTGTACGACTATCTGGAGGGGACCGGCTATGAGGTCGATGTAGCGTCCAATGGCAACGCGGGGCTGCAGATGGCGCTCGCCAACTCGTGGGACGCCATCCTGCTTGACCTGTCGCTGCCGGGCCTCGACGGACTCACGCTCTGTCGCAGGCTGCGCGAAGATGCGGGCCGCGATACACCGGTGCTGATGCTGACCGCAAGAGACGCGCTGGACGACAAGCTCGAGGGCTTCGTGCACGGCGCCGATGATTACCTCGTCAAGCCGTTTTCCCTGAAGGAAGTGGGTGCGCGTCTTGGCGCCCTGATCAAACGCTATCGCGGACAAGTGGCCACCATGGATCTGCGGTTCGCGGACGTGCGGCTGAGTCTGTCTTCGATGGCCGTCGAGCGCGCCGGACGCCCGGTCAAGCTTCCCCCCAAATGTCTTCAGCTGCTGCGTATCCTGATGCAGTCGCCCCACCGCACGTTCACCCGTGCGGAACTCGAATCCGAAGTCTGGGGCGAGGCACTGCCCGATAGCGATACGCTGCGCACCCACGTTTATACGCTGCGCCGGGCACTCTGCGGCCCTGACGAAACGGACATTATCGAAACGCTCCATGGCGTCGGCTATCGGCTGGTGGCGACCGGTCATGATGCGAAATAGCCTGCGCTTCAAGGTTGCCCTTTTCTTTTCGGTGCTGACCATCGCGCTGCTGCTCGCCCAGGCGCTCGGCGTGAGAACACTGGCCGAAGCACAGGAAGAGAGACTGATCACCGCGCTGATTCGTGACGACATGGCGAGCGTGCTCAAGAGCTACGAAGCCAACCCCTCCTTGTTGCCACCATTCGATGTCCGAATGAACGGCTATGTCTCGCATGCGGACCACCGCGCGATTTCCCTGCCTGCAACAGTCAGGGACCTGCCGGCCGGCACGCACGAAATCATCATCGACGCACAGGAGATCCACGTCACGATCGTGCCGCTGGGTACTGCGCGCCTGTATCGGGTTTACGACTTCAGCCTCTACGAAAAACATTTCAAGGAGGCCATCAATGCCCTGATGGCGGGTACAGGGGTGTTCGCGCTCCTGACAATCTGGCTGTCGTTCGGACTGTCGGGCCTGCTGGTGCGGCAGGTGGCGGGTCTCGCACGGCAGGTAAAAAGCCTCCGCCTCGGCGAAGCCGCGCCGATCCAGCCCGGCAAATACGACGAGACCGAACTCGTCGGACTCGTGGAAGCCTTTAACGACTACCATCGCCGGATGGCCGACATGATCGAACGCGAGAAGGAGTTCACGGGCAATGTCAGCCACGAACTGCGCACGCCGCTCACGACGATCAAGACCAGTTGCGAACTGCTCGAACACGATGCAGCGATTAGCGGCAAGTCCCGCGCGCGGCTTTATCAAATCGAGCGCGCAGCCGACAACATGCGCGAACTCGTGAACGCACTGCTGATGCTCGCGAGAGAAGATTCTGCCCGCGACGTCGAACCAGTGGCGATCGCGAACATGATCGAAACCGCGCTGACGCCTTTCGCTGGCCCGCTCGCGCACAACGGACTCGATACGGCGATTGACGTGGACCGTGACCTTTGTGTAATGGCAAACCGCTCAGCGCTGGCCATCGTGCTGTCCAATCTCATCGACAATGCCGTCCGGCATACGGGGTGCGGACATCTCCGGTTTCGCTACGCAAACGACCGGCTGCATATCGAAGACACCGGGCCGGGCATTCCCGCGGAGGCGCTTCCCCATGTCTTTGACCGCTTCTACCAGGCAGGATCACCTCGAACCCCGACACCTGGCGTCGGCATCGGCCTCGCGATCGTCAAGAAGATCTCCGAACGCTACGGATGGTCCATCGAGATCGGCAGCGAGCCCGGCAAGGGGACTTGCGTGTCGTTGTACCTGCCGGTAGCAAACCGGACCTGAGCCGGCCCATCAGCCCTTCTTGACGAAAACTTCACAACGGGTGGCGTAGCATCCGCCGCGAAAGCTGCCCGGGTGGGCAGCACCGTGTCCGATGGAATGCCCGCATGCGCCGCGCGTTATTGATTGCCTTCATGGCTTCCGCCGCGATGGCCGGTTGTACGACCTACCATCCCCAGCCGATCGCCCCGGAGCAACTGGCCCAACAGTTTGAACAACGCTCGCTGGTGAGCGAGGATCTGCATGCATACGTTGTGCGCGAAACTGGCCACGATGCCGCTCCGTGGCCACCCGCGGTCTGGAACCGCGAGATGCTCACCCTGGCGGCGTTCTACTACAGCCCCGCCCTCGACCTCGCCCGTGCGCAATGGAGCACGGCCAAAGCCGGCATCGATGTCGCCGGCTCGATTCCCAATCCGGTCCTGCAACTGCCGTTTCAGTACAACACGCCTAACCCGGGGCCAGGCGCGCCCTTCACCTGGGGACCTTCGCTCGACATTCCGATCGAGACCGCGCACAAGCGCGGCTATCGCGTCGATCAGGCGACCCACCTGTCGGAAGCCGCGCGGCTGAACATCGTCGACGCAGCGTGGAAGGTTCGCGCACAGGTCCGGGACGCCATGCTCGCCCTCTATGCGGCGCGCAGGCGCACGGCCTTCCTGTCCGCCAAGGCCGATGCCGAGCGACAAATCGCGCAGATGAGCCGCCACCGCCTCGCCGCCGGCCAGTACTCACGGCCGGACGTCGACTCAGCAGTGCTCGCCGACACCCAGGCGCTGAGCGACCTGGCCGCCGCGCGCAGCGCCGAACAGGACGCGCTCGCGCAACTGGCGGCTGCCATCGGCGTGCCGGCCAGCGCACTCGACGGCGTCACGCTCGACCTGTCGGCCTTCGAAACGGTGCCGCCCGCACCGCCGGCCGCCGATGCGCAGCGCGCGGCGATCTTCCACCGCGCCGATCTGCGCGCCTCGCTGGCCGACTACGCCGCGGCCGAATCGGCGCTTCAGCTCGAGGTCGCGAAACAGTATCCGGATATCCACCTCGGCTCCGGCTACACCTACGACACGGGCACGAACAAGATCGGCTTCGGGCTGGCCGGCATCACGTTGCCGATCTTCGACCAGAACCAGGGGGGCATCAAAGAAGCCGAGGCCAGGCGCAAGGAAGCGGCAATCCGTACGGGGGCGTTGCAGGACCTCATCCTCGGCGCTCTCGCGCACGCGCTGGCGCGCTACCGTTCAGGCATCGAAGCGCTGCACCGGTCCGACGCGCATCTGGCGACTGCGCGCCGACAACTCGACAGCCAGGCAGCGGCTTTCGCCAGCGGCAATGCGGACCGGCTGACCTTCACACAAGCGAAAGCCGACTATCAGGCGAGCGAGACCGCCCGGCTAGATGCCGAAATCGCGGTCCAGCAGGCCGCTGGCGCACTCGAAGACGCGATGCAGCAGCCGCTCGCTCCCATCGGCCATGAAGCCGTGAGCCATCCCCTCAGCGAAGAGACACCGCGATGAAACTCCGACTGTTCCTGCTGTATGTCATTTCGCTGGCCCTCGCTGGCGGCGCAGGCTGGTACATCATCAACCAGTCGTTCGACGACTCCGGCACGTCGACGGCCGACGCCGCACAAACGGCTCCGCCCGCCGTGCAAACGGTCAACGGCGAAACGGTCGTGCTCGTGAGCCCCGAGGCGCAACGCGCCAGTCACATCGAAGTCGCGCCACTGAGCACTGTCACGAGCCAGTCCACCATCGGCGTCGACGCGAGCGTCCTCGATCTCCAACCGCTCTTCGATCTGCGCAACCGCCTCGCCAGCGCGCGCGCGGACGTGGACACGTTCACCGCGCAGGCGGCCAGCTCGCGTGCCCAGTACGATCGCAGCCGCGCCCTGTTCGCCGACGACCGCAATATTTCGCAGAAGAGCCTGCAGGATGCGCAATCGGCAATGCAGGCCGATGCAGCGAAACTGCAATCGGCCCAGGCGACGCTGGGCGGCCTTGGCGGCACGATGCGGCAGCAGTTCGGCAACGTGCTTGCGAACGCCGCAGCCGCACCGGCCTCGATGCTGTTTCATCGGCTCCAGTCGGGGCAGGCGGTCGTGCTGCGCGTCACCTTACCCGCGCGCTTTGGCGCGACGCCGCCCGAGCGTATCGCCGTCGATACGGGTGACGGCCGCGCGGTGCCGGCCCAAAAGCTTTCCGCTTCGCCGCTCGCCGATCCCGCCGTGCAGGGGAGCCCCTGGCTTTATATCGCCGATGCCGCGCTGCCAGCCAATCTGCGCACAAGCGCGCGCGTGCCGACCTCGAGCGAGGCCGTCTCCGGGCTGCTGATTCCGGAGCAGGCGGTGGTGTGGTACGGCGGGCAAACATGGGCATATGTGCGCACCGCGCCCGAGCGCTTTACGCGGCGCTACGTGAACGCCAGCAACGAGGGCGAGCACGGCTTCATGGTGACGTCGGGCTTTCGCGCCGGCGACCAGATCGTGACTCAGGGTGCGCAACTGCTGCTCTCCGAAGAACTGAAGCCTCAGGGCATCGCCACCGCGTGCAAGGATCCGCCCGAGTGCGACGACTGACCCCGCGATTGCGCCACGACTCAAGACTCACGACTCACGCGTGCATGCCTCGTACCGAACCCCATAACGCCACGCCCCATGCTTGACGCGATCATCCGCTTTTCGCTGCGCTTTCGTGGCGTCGTTTTCTCGCTGGCCGTCATGGCTGCCGGCTACGGGCTCTTTACGCTGACGCGCGCAAAGCTCGACGTCTTTCCCGAATTCGCGCCGCCGATGAGCATCGTGCAGACGGCCGCGCCCGGCATGACCAGCGAGCAGGTCGAGACCCTCGTCACACAGCCGGTTGAAAATGCGCTCGGCGGCATGACCGGCCTCCAATCGATTCGCTCGCGGTCCATGCAGGGGCTTTCCTCGGTCACGCTCGTCTTCGAAGACCATGCGAATGTGATGCAGGTCCGCCAGCTCGTCACCGAGCGCATCGGCGCGCTCGCGGGCGCGCTGCCGGCGGGTGTCGCGGCGCCCCAACTCCTGCCGCTCACCACCACGACGAGCGTCGTGCGCACCATCGGCCTCACGTCGAAGACACGCTCGCTGGCGGATCTCTACGACATCGCCCAGTGGACCGTCAAGCCGCAATTGCTCGGCACACGAGGTGTGGCCGACGTCATAGTGTTCGGCGGGAAGACGCGCCAGATGCAGATCCAGGTCGACCCCGCGAGGCTGATGCAGCATGGCCTGTCGACGCAGGACGTGATTGCCGCGGCGCGCCAGGCCACCGGCGTGCGCGGTGCGGGGTTCATCGAAAACAGCAACCAGCGCATCGCCATCAATGCCGATGGCCAGATCGCCACACCGCAAAAGCTCGCCAGCGTCGTGCTGCGGTCCAGCAACGGCGCGGCGGTTCGCCTCGGCGACGTCGCCAACGTGACCTGGGGAAACGCGCCTGCCGTTGGCGCTGCATCGATCATGGGCAAGCCCGGCGTCATGGTGGTGATGGAAAGCCAGTACGGCACCAACACGATGGCCGTGACTCGCGACATCGAAAAGACGCTCGCGGGACTCGAGCCCGCGCTCGCGCGGCAAGGCGTGAACGTGAACACCAATGTGTTTCGGCCTGCCAACTTCATTGAGGCCGCGGTGGGCCACCTGCGCACGGCGCTCATCGTCGGCGCCATGCTGGTCATCGCCGTGCTGTTCCTGTTCCTGCTCAATGTGCGCACCGCGGTGATCTCCTCGGTCGCGATTCCGCTGGCGCTGCTGATCGCGATCATCGTGCTCACTGCGTTCGGCGTCAGCCTGAACACGATGACGTTGGGCGGGCTCGCGATCGCGCTGGGCGAAGTGGTGGACGACGCCATCATCGACGTGGAAAACATCTACCGGCGCCTGCGCGAGAACCGCACGCTGCGCGAGCCGCTTCCGGCGTTTCGCGTCGTGCTGCGCGCTTCGCTCGAAGTCCGCAGCGCCGTGGTCTTCGCCACCTTCATCGTGATGCTGATCTTCCTGCCCGTGTTCACGCTCACGGGTATAGGCGGGCGGCTCTTTGCGCCGCTCGGCATCGCCTACATTCTGGCCGTGCTCGCATCGCTCGGCGTCGCCCTGACGCTCACCCCGGCGATGGCGCTCGCGCTGCTGGCGACGGGTCCCTTGCCCGAGCGGGAGCCGCGCCTGATCGGCCGCCTCAAGACACGTTACGTCGCACTGCTGATGAAGGTCGAGCGCCACGTGAAAGGGATCATGGCGGTCGTCGCGGTGATGTGCGCGGCCGCGCTCGCATCGCTGCCCTTCATGAGCGGGAGTTTTATTCCGCAACTGCGCGAAGGGCACTACACCGTTCACATGGGGCTAGCGCCCGGCACGTCGCTTGCCGAATCGATGCGCATCGGCACGCAGGTCTCGAAGGCGCTGATGCAGGTGCCGGGCGTGCGCCTCGTGGCGCAGCGCGCGGGCCGCGCGACCGGCGTGGTCGACCCGACCGGCGTGCAACTGTCCGAGTTCGAGGTGGACCTCGAGCCGATGAGTGCATCGGGCCAAAGCTGGGCGCTCTACCGGATTCGCCAGGCGCTGGCGCGCTTTCCGGGGCTCTCCACCTCGATCAACACGTTCCTCGAGGAACGCATCGATGAAACCATTTCGGGCACGACGTCGCCCGTGGTCGTGAATGTGTTCGGCAACAATCTCGATGTCATCGACCGTACGGCGCAGCAGATCGCACAGTTGATCGGCACGATCCACGGCGTCGCCAGCGTGCGCGTGGACTCGCCGCCCGGCATTCCCGAACTGGACGTGAGACTGAACCCCGACGCCCTGAGCCGCTCGGGCTTGCGTCCTGTCGAGGTGCTCGATGCGATCCAGGCCGCATACGCCGGCGTGACTGCATCGCAGATCCACGAGGGCAACCGCACCTATGACGTTGCGGTCGTGCTGGACCCGGCGCAGCGCCGGACCGTCGGTGACATCGGCAAGCTCATGGTGCGCAATGCCGACGGCTTTGCGGTGCCGCTCGCCTCGCTCGCGACGATCCGCCAGGTCGCCGGCCGATATCAGATCACCCATGACGGTGGCGAGCGTGTACAGGCGGTATCGGTCAATCTCGGCAACCGGCAGGTCACCGACTTCGTGAAGCAAGCGCAGGCGCGCGTGAACCGCGAGATCAGGATGCCGCCGGGCACCTATGCCGTTTTCAGCGGCGAGAGCGAAGCGCGCGCGCAATCGCAGCGCGACCTGCTCGCGTATGCCGCAATTGCGCTGGTGGGCATCGCACTGCTGCTGTTCCTGGCCATGAAGAACCGGCGCGCCGTGATGCTGGTTCTCGCCAACCTTCCTTTCGCGCTCGTGGGCGGTGTCCTGAGCGTGGTGCTGAGCGGCGCGAGTCTGTCGCTCGGCAGCATGGTGGGCTTCGTCACACTGCTTGGCATATCGCTGCGCAATTCGATCATGCTGATCAGCCACTACGAACACCTGGTGCATGTCGACCGCCTGGCCTGGAACATGGACACCGCCGTGCGCGGCGCAACAGAGCGGTTGGTGCCGATCCTCATGACCGCGCTGGTGACCGCGCTCGCGCTGCTGCCGCTCGCCGTGACGAGCGGTGCGCCGGGCAACGAAATCGAAGGGCCGATGGCGATCGTCATTCTGGGCGGCCTGATCACGTCGACTGCGTTGAACCTCATCGTGCTGCCGGCGCTGGCATTACGTTACGGGCGCTTCGCGCGCGAGGAAAGCTCCGAAGCCGGGCCGGCGAGCGCGTGACCCGGCAACATCGATGGCACGTATCTGCCCCCCGCACGGTGCCGTAAATGACCCCGTGATCACCGTCATCCGCTGACGCAAGAGAAGGCGCGCTCTTCTCCCGCAGATCGCCAAGCCATTCGAACGCCGTCCAACCTCGGCGCGAAAAGCCCCCGTCCCAATTGCTCGTTTTTGATTGCAGCGACAGCCGCCGGCACCGCTGCAACGCCTGAGCATCGTCAACCCTGTGATTCCAGACCGGGATTTCCCTGGGCTGACAGACGCGCGATCGCGCGTTTAAATAAATCAACTTGAATTAATTAATCGCTGCACAGACGGCTCACCCGCTGGAGGAGATTCGTGAAAGGTCCGCATACTGGCCCAGGCAGCCACTCGGCAAAGGTGCGCCGGTGCAACGAGCGCCGGCTGCTTCACGCATTGCGTCGTACCGGACAAGCCTCGAAAGCGGATCTTGCGCGGCTCACAAACCTCACCACGACGGCCGTGGATAGCTATATCGCGCCGCTTGCCAGGGCTGGACTGATCGAGTTCCCCGACCGGCATGTCGACGGTCGGCGCGACCAGCTGGCGTTGCGCGTACGCCTCGCGTCCCGCGGCGCCTTCGGCATCGGTGCACGCCTCGATCGCACCCGCATTGAGACGGTGCTGGTGGATTTCGCCGGCCAGTTGCTGGGTCGTCGGGTTCACGACGCAGCGCTGCCGCATCCAGCCGATGTCCTCGAGGTCGTCCAGGACGACATTCACCACCTGCTGCAAGTGCTTACCGCGGAAGAACGCGCACGGCTCGCCGGCGTGGGTGTCGCGCAGCCGCATAACGCCGGAAGCCGGCAACGCGAGTCGTGCCTGCCGTCGGAAACGTTTCTCGTATGGGATGAAACCCGCTTTGCGGGTGAACTCGAGCGGGCGCTGTCGCTGCCCGTCTGTAGCGAATACGATGGAACGGCCGCCGCGATCGCCGAATTGTTTTACGGCTGCGGACGCCATCGTGACGATTTCCTCTATCTGTTTCTCGGGCCTGCGGTCGGAGGCGGCATCGCCGTCGACGGTGATTGCCTGCGCGGCGCAAGCGCTCACGCGGGCGATTCCCGTGCGATGCCCATCTCGCCTGACCGGCTAGCGTCGGCATCGCGGCCCATGGGCCGATGGGACGTCCTGCTTTCGCGCGCCTCGCTCGACGCGCTGTCGCGACACCTGCGTGCCAGCGGTGAAGCGGTCGAGCATCGCGCGGGCCTTGAAGATTGCATTGTGCGCTGCCAGCCGACGGTCGACGAATGGCTCGACGATTGCGTCGATGCACTCGCCCCTGCCCTGCGCGCGATGGTGTGCGTGCTCGACGTGCCGGCAATCGTGGTCGACGCCGATGTCGACGCCGGTCTCATCGACAAGCTGATACGGCGCTTGCGCGTCGCGCTGTCCGCCGACGCGCCCCAGGCGCGCGGGGCACCGAGACTCCTGCACGGCACATTTGGCGCGCATGCGGGCGCGCTCGGCGCAGCCACGTTGCCGATGTTGTTCAACTTTCTTCCGCGTGCCGAGATGCTTCCGGAGCCGACGGAATCGCTCGATTCAATGTATTAATCTTTTCATGACGCTCAGGATACCGTAAGAAATGTCCAACCTTTCCGAATCCAGACTGACCGTATCGAAACTCACCCAGTCACCTGCATGGCGTGCGCTTGCCGCACATCGTGCAAGCTTCGTGCACGGTTCGATCGGTGAACTATTCGCCAACGATCCGGATCGCGCCGTCCATTTCTCGCTGGAAGCGGCCGGCCTGTATGTCGATTACTCGAAGAATCTGGTCACCGCCGAGACGCTCGAACTCCTGTGTGCGCTCGCGCGCGAGACGGGTGTGGAAGAACGGCGTCGGGCGATGTTTGCGGGCGAGCGGATCAACGTCACCGAAAACCGGCCGGTCCTGCACGTTGCGCTACGCGAACGCAGCGCCACGCCAATCGTGGTCGACGGCAAGGACGTGGTCTCTCAAGTCTCGGCAGTACTGGACAAAATGCGCCGCTTCACCGATGCCGTCCGCGAGGGCATGTGGCGCGGCTATTCCGGCCGCGCGATTACCGATGTGGTGAACATTGGCATTGGCGGCTCGGACCTGGGACCGCGCATGGTCTGCGAAGCCCTCAAACCGTATGCGCACGAAGCGTTGACGATACACTTCGTCTCCAACGTCGACGGCGCGGACATCGCCGAGGTATTGCGCAGCGCCGATCCGGAAACGACGCTCTTCATCGTGGCGTCGAAGACTTTTACCACTCGGGAGACACTCGTCAATGCCCGCACCGCGCGCGCATGGCTGCTCGCGAGCGGCGCGCCCGAAACGGCCGTCGCGCAGCACTTCGTGGCCGTTTCCACGCATACCGAAGCCGTCGCCGCGTTTGGCATCGATACGGACAACATGTTCGAGTTCTGGGACTGGGTGGGTGGCCGTTACTCGCTCTGGTCCGCGATCGGGCTACCCATTGCGCTCGCGATCGGCATGGAGGCCTTCGAGGCCATGCTCGGCGGCGCTCACGCGATGGACCGGCATTTCGTCGAGGCGCCGCTCGCGCAGAACTTGCCGGTCCTGCTAGCATTGATTGGCGTCTGGCACATCAACTTCTTCGGCGCCACGAGCCACCTGATTGCACCGTACGACCGCTACCTGCACCGTCTGCCGGCGTACCTGCAGCAGCTCGACATGGAGAGCAACGGCAAGTCCGTCACCCTGTCGGGCGAGCGCGTCGACTATGCGACCGGGCCCGTCATCTGGGGAGAGCCCGGCACCAACGGCCAGCACGCGTTCTTCCAGTTGCTGCACCAGGGGACCGCTTTGATTCCAGCGGACTTCATCGCCTGCATGCAGCCGCATCATGCGCTCGACGCCCACCACGAAATCCTGCTCGCCAATTGCTTCGCACAATCCGAAGCACTGATGAACGGCGCGCCGGCAGCGAGCGAGCCGCATCGCAACTTCGATGGCAACCGCCCGACCAACACGATTTGCCTGGACAAGCTCGATCCGGCTTCGCTCGGCGCCCTGCTCGCGCTGTACGAGCACAAGGTGTTCGTGCAAGGCGCCATCTGGAACATCAATTCATTCGATCAATGGGGCGTGGAGCTCGGCAAACGGCTGGCTGCGACGATCGAGGGCGAAGTCGCCCAGGCGGATGTCGCGCTGGCTCATGACAGTTCCACCAGCGCTCTGATCGACCGCTTCAGACAGCGGCGCAAGCCGCGCTCCGCATCGACACTTTAATTTGACTAACCGGGTCAATTCGAATGACGACGAATCTCCCCAAACTGGTCGTGTTCGGCGAAGCACTGACCGACTTTATCCGCGCAGACGACCAGCGCTGGAGCAGCGCGGCCGGTGGATCGTGCTGGAACGTTGCCCGTGTGGGCGCGCGCCTTGGCGTGTCCACGGGCTTCGCCGGCACCGTGAGCCGCGACACCTTCGGCGACGAGTTGATGCAGCAAAGCCAGCGGGCAGGACTCGACATGCGCTTCATCCGTCAGGTCGAGCGTGCGCCGTTTCTCGCCATGGTCGTTTCGAAGCATCCGCCGCAGTATTTTTTTGTCGGCGAGAACAGTGCCGATCTCGCGTTCGACGCGCAGTCGTTGCCCCCGGGTTGGCTCGACGCGGCCCAGATCGTTCACTTCGGCTCGCTCAGCCTGGTCCGGCAGCCGCTGGCCGCGCACCTTCTGGAGATTGCGCAGGCGGCGCATGCGGCCGGCAAGCAGATTTCATTCGATCCGAACTACCGCGATCTGATGGCCGGCCCCGCCTACCGGAGCACACTGCGCCGCATGGCCGGGCTCGCCAGCTACATCAAGGTTTCCGACGAGGATCTACGGGGCTTGTTCCCCGAACTGGACGAAGCCCGCGCGCTCGCCCAACTGCGCGCGTGGGCCCCGGCAGCGGCAATCCTCCTGACGCGCGGCGCCGAGGGCATGCAATTGTTCACGGCGCAGGAAGTGTTGTTTCAGCCGGCATTCTCGACCCAGGTGGTCGACACCGTCGGCTGCGGCGATGCCTGCTTTGGCGGATGGCTGGCGAGTCTGCTCACGCGGCCCGATGCGCCGCTGGCCGCTCATCTGGCGTTTTCCGCCGCGTGTGCCGCGGCCACGTGCGCCCGGCAAGGCGCCTACGCGCCGCAACTGTCCGACGTGGCTGCGCTAACCGATTGCGCGAGCCTTTGTCCCGACCTCCAACACTGAACGCACTGAACGCCATGACCAAACGCCCTAGCCGCGGCGGCCCGGATTATCCGCCATTCGCCTTCGTCCTGTTCGGTGGAACAGGCGATCTGGCGATGCGCAAGATCTTGCCCGCCCTGTTCGCAGCGCACCGCGACGGCTTGCTCGCGCCCGACGGCCGCATTGTCGCCGTCGCGCAAACAGCGCTCGATACGAGTGGCTATCTGCGCTGGGTTCGCGAGCATGTGAAGCCCCATATCGCGGGCGACGCCATCGAAGATTCAGTATGGCGAAGCTTTCTCGAGCGCATCGCCTACGTCATGCTCGACGCCGGCCAGCCAGATTCGTACGCCATGCTGCGCGAAACACTCGATACCGCACGCGGGCGGCGCATTTTCTATCTGGCGACCGGGCCTGCGCTGTTCGTGCCGATCTGCCGCGCACTGGCATCGGCCGGCCTCACCGAAGGCTCGCGCATCGTGCTGGAAAAGCCGCTCGGATACGATCTGGATTCGTCCAATGCGATCAATGATGCAGTCGGCGAAATCTTCGACGAAGACCAGATCTACCGGATCGACCACTATCTGGGCAAGGAAGCCGTCCAGAACCTGCTCGCACTGCGTTTTGGCAATTCGTTGTTCGAACCATTGTGGCGACGCGAATGGGTCGAGAGCATCCAGATCACGGTAGCCGAGCAACTGGGCGTCGAAAGTCGCGGCAATTTTTACGATCAAACCGGCGCGTTGCGCGACATGGTGCAGAACCACCTGCTGCAACTGCTTGCCATCATCGCGATGGAACCGCCGCGGTCCATGGATGCGGACGCGGTACGCGACGAAAAGCTGCGTGTGCTGCGCGCACTCAAACCGGTGCTCGGCGACGAGATCCGGCAGAACGTGGTCCGCGGCCAATATCACGCAGGCGCGATCAAGAACACGTCCGTCTGCGCTTATCACGCGGAGGCGGGTGTCAGCCAGGGCAGCACGACCGAGACGTTCGTCGCGTTGAAAGCCGAAGTGGAAAACTGGCGCTGGGCGGGTGTGCCGTTTTTTCTGCGCACCGGCAAACGACTTGCCGGCCGCATCGCTGAAATCGTCGTCAATTTCCGGCCGGTGCCACACTCGGCGCTGGGCCCGACGGCCTTGCGTCCGGGTTCGAACCGGCTGACGATCCGTTTGCAGCCTGACGAATCGATTCGCCTCAGCGCGCTCGCCAAGCAACCGGGCATGGGCATGACCTTGCAAGGCGTGCACCTCGATCTCGCCTTCGATCAATTCTTCCAGCAAGACCGGATGGAGGCTTATCAGCGCTTGCTGCTCGATGTGATCGGCGGACGGCTTGCCCTCTTCGTGCGGCGCGACGAACAGGAAGCCGCATGGCGCTGGGTCGCCCCGATCATCGAAGACTGGGCCGTTCAGGCAAGCCAGCCGAAACCCTATGCTTCCGGCACCTGGGGACCGGCCGCGGCCAGCGCGCTGCTCGCGCGCCACAACACATGCTGGCCGGAAGAAGAAAACTGACCAGGCACGACCCTCTCCCCCCTTTCTCTCAAAACCACGAGCATGGATAACATCTGGCATCTCGAATGGCCTCACGGCTCCCTCAACGTTCACTCAAGAGGCGGCATGCTCGGCGGCGTTTCCCTACGCAATGGCAGCAGGCGGGTCGCACCGTTTTACGAAGCCCCGTGGCTCGACGATGAAACACACGGGCAGACGGGACTACTCGGTCAGCTCAGAAGCGAATTTCCCTGCGTTCCGTTTGGGGTGCCCTGGTCTGCCGAGACGGTCGTGGAAAACTGGCGAAAGAGCCTCGCCGCTTCAGTCGATGAACGCGATGGTCCGCTGGATGCGAGTGACGACCTGCTGCACGGTTATGCCTGCGTGGGTGAATGGACCCTCGTGCGCCAGACGAAGCACTCGATCGAGATTGCGCTCGAATATCCACCCGAATCATCGATTGCCCGCGTCGTGCGCGTGGTCCGTGCCGACCCTGATAGCCCCGCAATCGACTTCTCCGTGAAGATCGAGGCGCGCCGCAGCACGCGACGCCCGCTTGGACTGCATCCCAACCTGGCTTTGCCGTCGATGGCCGGAGCCATGCAAATCCATACGGGCGCGTTTCGCTTTGGCGTTGTGCATCCGGGCGGCCCCGAGCCCGGCGTATCGCGTGCCGCCCCAGGCGCGGTTTTCGAGCGGCTCGATCATGTACCGCTACGCGCCGGCGAAGCGGCGGCATTCGACCGCCTCCCCTTTGCGCACGATACGGAAGAGATCATTCAGCTCTGCGGTGTCGATGGGTCGGTCACGCTGACGAATGAGGAATCCCAGGTGACTTGCCGGCTCACGTGGGACGCCTCCGTGCTGCCGTCGCTGCTGCTGTGGATCAGCAATCGCGGCCGCACCTACAGCCCCTGGAACGGCCGCAACCTGTGCCTCGGCGTCGAGCCCGTGGCGAGCGCATTCGAGCTTGGCTGCCGCCCTTCGCTGGCGCAAAACCCGATCAATGCCAGAGGGATTCCCACTGCGGTCGCGCTCGAGCCTGGCCGGCCGGTCGAAATGGCTTATCGATTCGAGATCGTGACGCCATAAATTGGCGTGCGACAAGAGCCGCTCAGGAAACGATGCAAAATCCAAAGTTATCTCAGAAGGCCATGCTGCTCCCCTTGCCCACGGCATACGTCAGGGACGCGTCGCTCGCAGCCCATCTGGCTTTCGCGCTGTGCCGCACGGGTCGGGGAAATCGGCATCAGCTTTTCCAACTGATCCGCATGACCTATCTTTCGTACCTGCTATGGCATGACGGATACGGGAATGCGGCATACGAATTGTATTGCGATGCCGAAGGTGCGTTAGAGGCTGCCGCCGAGCACGCCTATGCAACCGATGAGTGGAGTCTGGGCGATGACGCAACGCGATTAACCCAGGACATCGTCCGAATTTACGATGAGCAAATAAATTCGGTTTCCCGTCGACAGTACCTGCAATGCACCTCGAAACTCGATCGTTTACTCCGCATCGAGATACCGGACAAGATACGCAAAAGTCAGGCTCACGCTGCCTAACGCATGTTTTGGCATAACTGCCGCATCGTCGCGCCGGATACGGTTTGACGGGGATCGGCGCGGGCCGTCGTCAGCGTTCAATTGGCACGCCCAGCCCGACGGGTGAGCACCCCATCACCGGGATTTCCCCAGGCTGACACAGGCCGCGTTCCGTCATTAAATAAATCAACTTGATTTATTTAGTCGCCAACCCTGTCACACCCTTTGCTGGCGCAACCGGAGAAAAACACGTGAGAAGTCCGCATGTCGGCCAGGGCAGCAACTCGGCCAATGTCCGCCGCTTCAACGAGCGACTGCTGCTGCAGGCGCTGCGGCGCGCCGGCGAGGCCTCGAAGGCCGATCTCGCCCGCCTCGCCAATCTCACCAGCACCGCCGTGGGCAGCATCATCACCTCGCTTGCGGAAAACGGCCTCATCGAGATGAGCGGACGGCGCCTCGACGGCGGACGCGGCCAGCCCGCCTCGCTCCTGCGGCTCGCGCCGCGCGGCGCGTTCGCCATCGGCGTGCGGCTCGACCGGACCAATATCGAAACCGTGCTGGTCGACTTCGCGGGCCAGATGATCGGCCGGCGCTCGCACGACATGCTGCTCCCCCAGCCTTCGGTGGCGCAGGACATCGTCCAGCAGGACATCCGCGAACTATCCGCCCTGCTGGATAAATCCGAGCGCAGCCGGCTCGCGGGCATTGGCGTCGCGCAGCCGTACAACCTTGGCAGCTGGCTGAGCGAGCTGGGTCTGCCCGCCGAGGCGTTCCGCGTGTGGAGCGACGTCGATTTCGCGGGCGAGCTGGGCCGCGCGCTCGGGCTGCCCGTGTTCAGCGAAAACGACGGCAACGCCGCCGCCATCGCCGAAATCTTCTACGGCTGCGGCCGTCAGCGCGACGACTTCCTTTATCTGTTCCTCGGCCCGGCCATTGGCGGCGGCATCGCCATCAACGGCGACTGCGTGCGCGGCCTCTCCGGCAACGCGGGCGACTTCGCCGTGATGCCCGTGCCGCCGGGCGCCCTGCCCTCGGCGCACAAGCCCGCCGGCAAGTGGGACATCCTGCTCTCGCGCGCCTCGCTCATCGCGCTGCGCCGCCATCTGCAATATCACGGCGAGACGGTGGACAACCGCGCCGATATCGAGGCGTGCATCGCACGCGGCCATCCGGCCGTCGGGGAATGGCTCGACGACTGCATCGATGCACTCGCGCCCGCGCTGCGCGCCGCGCTGTGCGTGCTCGACGTGCCGGCCGTGGTGCTCGACGCCGACGTGGACGCGGGCCTCATCGATACGCTCATGCAGCGCCTGCGCGTGGCCGTGGCGGCCACCGCGCCCGAGGCGCGCGGCACGCCCGCGCTGGTGCGCGGCACCTTCGGCCCCGACGCCGGCGCGCTGGGCGCCGCCACGCTGCCCATGTTCTTCAACTTTTCGCCGCGTGCGGGCATCCTGATGGGCGCCGGCGCACAAGCCAACGTACAAGCGCAGGAGGAGAGCCATGTCGCGCTCTGAACAGACGCCCCCGCTGCTGGAAATGCGGGGTATCAGCAAGACGTTTCCCGGCGTGCGCGCGCTCGACAACGTGCGCCTCTCGGTGTGGCCCGGCGAGGTGCATTCGCTGATGGGCGAGAACGGCGCGGGCAAATCCACGCTCATGAAGATTCTCTCGGGCGCGTATCAGGCCGACGCCGGCGGCGAGATCGTGCTCGACGGCAAGACGGTCGTGATCGACGGGCCGCTCGCCGCGCGCGAGCTGGGCGTGGCCGTGATCTACCAGGAGCTGAGCCTCGCGCCGAACCTTTCGGTTGCCGAAAACATTCACGCGGGCCGCGAGCTGCGCCGCGGCGGCCGCCGCTTCGGCATGGTCGATCGGGCCGCCATGGAGCGCGGCTGCGAAGACGTGCTCAAGCGTCTCGGCGCCAGCTTCGGCCCCGCGGCGCTGGTGGGCTCGCTCTCCATCGCCGAACGCCAGCTGGTGGAAATCGCGCGCGCCGTGCATGGCGACGCGCGCATCATCGTGATGGACGAGCCCACCACGCCGCTCTCCTCGCGCGAAACCGAGCGTCTGTTCAAGCTGATCCGCCAGTTGCGCGAGGAAGGGCTCGCGATCATCTACATCAGCCACCGCATGGCCGAGATCTACGAGCTCTCCGACCGCGTGTCGGTGCTGCGCGACGGCAGCTACGTGGGCACGCTGATGCGCGACGCGCTCAACGCGGAAAGCCTCGTGGGCATGATGGTGGGCCGCGATATTTCGGGGTTCTACAAAAAGGAGCACGCGCCCTACGATCCCGGCAAGGCAGTGCTCACGGTGCGCGACGTGGCCGACCACAACCGCGTGCGCGGCTGCAGTCTCGACCTGCATGCGGGCGAAGTGCTCGGCATTGCCGGCCTCGTGGGCGCGGGCCGCACCGAGCTCGCACGCCTGATCTTCGGCGCGGAGCCGCGCGTGCGTGGCGAGATCGCCATCGACGGGCGCACGCTCCACGTGCATGGCCCGCGCGATGCGATTGAGGCGGGCCTCGTCTATCTGACCGAGGACCGCAAGCATCAGGGCCTCTTTCTCGACATGAGCGTGCGCGACAACATCAACGTGGCCGTGGCCGGGCGCGATGCGCGCTTCGGCGTGCTCGACCTCGCGCGCGGCGCGTCGCGCGCGAAGGACTCGATCCGCTCGCTCTCGATTCGCGTGCCCAGCCCGCGCGTGAACGTGGGCGCGCTCTCGGGCGGCAACCAGCAGAAGGTGCTGCTCTCGCGCCTGCTGGAAACCAGACCGCGCGTGCTGATCCTCGACGAGCCGACGCGCGGCGTGGACATCGGCGCGAAGTCGGAGATCTACCGCATCATCAACGACCTCGCCAAAACCGGCGTGGGCATCATCGTGATTTCGAGCGAACTGCCCGAGATCATCGGCGTGGCCGACCGCGTGCTCGTCATGCGCGAAGGCGAATTCGCCGGAGAGCTGGGCGGCTACACCGGCAAGCCCATCACCCAGGAAGCCATCATCGAACTCGCCACCGGCTCGCAGGACGCGCTGGACGAGGCCGCCTGATACAGACGAACCCGTCCGACGCACCCGTCCGACGCACCAGTCGAAGAGATATTGAGGAGCACGACATCATGAAGAACATCCTTCCCCGCCACGGCGTTGCAGCGTCGCCCGCCCAACCGGCCCAGGCCGCGCGCGGGGGCGCTGCGCCCAACGGCCATCGCGCCCGCATGAAATCCCTCATGCGCACGGCAGGCATGCTGCCCGTGCTCGTGCTGCTATGCATCGGCTTCGGCTTCCTGACCGATGGCTTCGTCACGTTCCAGAATCTCTCGATCGTCGCGCAGCAGGCGTCGATCAACATCGTGCTCGCCGCCGGCATGACCTTCGTGATTCTCACGGGCGGCATCGACCTCTCGGTGGGCTCGATACTGGCCGCCTCGGCGGTCACGGCCATGCTGTGCTCGACCGTGCCGGGCTGGGGCTGGCTGGGCATTCCCGCCGCGCTCGGCGTGGGGCTCGGCTTTGGCATCGTCAACGGCGCGCTGATCTCGCTGCTGCGCCTGCCGCCGTTCATCGTCACGCTCGGCTCGCTCACGGCCGTGCGCGGCATCGCCCGCCTCATCGGCCACGACACCACCGTCTTCAATCCGCAACTCTCATTCGCCTTCATCGGCAACGGCACGGTGTTCGGCGTGCCCTGGCTCGTGATCATCGCGCTGGTGGTGGTGGCCGTGTCGTGGTTCGTGCTGCGCCGCACGGTGCTTGGCCTGCACATCTACTCGGTGGGCGGCAACCCCGAAGCGGCGCGCCTCTCGGGCATCAAGGTGTGGGGCATCGAGATGTTCGTCTATGCGGTCTCGGGCCTGCTCGCGGGCCTGGGCGCGGTGATGTCGGCCGCGCGCCTCTATGCCGCGAACGGCCTGCAGCTCGGCCAGTCGTACGAACTCGACGCCATCGCGGCGGTGATCCTGGGCGGCACGAGCTTCGTGGGCGGCGTGGGCTCGATCGTCGGCACGCTGATCGGCGCGCTCATCATCGCGGTGCTCTCGAACGGCCTCGTGCTGCTGGGCGTCTCGGACATCTGGCAATACATCATCAAGGGCCTCGTGATCGTCGGCGCCGTGGCGCTCGACCGTTACCGCCAGCGCGGCTCGGCGCGCACCTGAAACGCTTGACCGGCCTTGAACCGGCTTTGAACCGGCTTTGAAAGCGGGGGCAGGCGGTCCTCCTGCCCCCGCCCTGCATGACACACACCAACCGGACCCCTCTGGAGACATCGTTATGTTCAAGAAAAAGGCTGCTTTCGCTGTTCGCGCCGCTGCCGCACTCGCGCTCGGTTTCGCGCTGCAGGGCGCGCATGCCGCCGACAAGCAACTGAAGTCGATCGGCATCACCGTGGGCTCGCTTGGCAATCCTTACTTCGTCACGATCGTGCAGGGTGCCGAAGCCAAGGCCAGGCAGCTCAATCCGAATGCGAAAGTCACCGCCGTGTCCGCCGACTATGACCTGAACAAGCAGTTCACGCAGATCGACAACTTCATCTCGGCGCACGTCGACATGATCCTGCTGAACGCCTCCGATCCGAAGGCGATCGAGCCGGCCGTGAAGAAGGCGCGCGCCGCGGGCATCGTGGTGGTGGCCGTGGACGTGGCTGCCGCGGGCGCCGACGCCACCGTGCAGACCGACAACGTGAAGGCCGGCCAGATCTCGTGTGAATATCTGGCGAAGAAGATCAACGGCAAGGGCAACGTGATCATCGAGAACGGCCCGCAGGTCTCGGCCGTGATCGACCGCGTGAACGGCTGCAAGCAGGTGCTCGCGAAGTCGCCGGGCATCAAGATCCTCTCCGACGACCAGGACGGCAAGGGCTCGCGCGAAGGCGGCATGAACACCATGCAGGGCTATCTCACGCGCTTCCCGCAAGTGGCCGGCGTGTTCACCATCAACGATCCGCAGGCCGTGGGCAGCGATCTGGCCGCCAAGCAGCTCAATCGCAGCAACATCGTGATCACCTCGGTGGACGGCGCGCCCGATATCGAAACGGCGCTCAAGACCAGCACGCTGGTGCAGGCCTCGGCAAGCCAGGATCCGTGGAAGATGGCGCAGACGGCCGTGCAGGTGGGCTACGACATCATGAACGGCAAGAAGCCCGCCAATCCGCTGATCCAGATGACGCCGCAGCTCATCACGCGCGATAACATCGGCAGCTACAAGGGCTGGTCGTCGCCGCATTGAGTGGCTTTATTCGGCGTTGCCCCTGTCATGATTCAGGGGCAAGCTCGATTGTCATGTGAAGTACTACTTAACTTGTCAGCCAATGTCCCCACTGCCTTCGGAGCGCCCATGACGACCGATCACCATCCGCGACTCGCCCGGTATTTCCCCACCGTCGACGAAATTCCATCAGAACATCGGCTTGCCGCTCCCGTTCATCAGCGCGGTTTCCTGATTGGCGGGCAGATCCTGACATGGGATGGCCCCTGTAAAACTGTACGCTCGCCGGTTTGCATACGCGATGCGGCGACCCGCGATGTCAGCCAGGTCGAGATCGGTAGTTACCCGTTGATGGGCGAGGCACAGAGCGACGCCGCCCTGGATGCCGCTGTCGCCGCGTACGACAATGGCCGGGGTCAATGGCCGACGATGACGGTCGCCGGCCGCATCGCCTGCATGCAGGCGTTCGTGAAAGGCATGGTCGAGCGCCGCCAGCAGATCGTCAACCTGCTCATGTGGGAGATCGGCAAGAGCCTCATCGACTCGCGCAAGGAGTTCGATCGCACCATCGAATACATCCAGGCCACGATCGAGACGCTGAAGGGCGTGGAAAATGACCATTCGCGATTCATGGTCGTCGAGGGAACCATTGGCCAGGTTCGGCGCACGCCGCTAGGTGTCGTTCTGTGCATGGGGCCGTACAACTATCCGCTCAACGAGACGTTCTGCACCCTGATCCCCGCGTTGCTCATGGGCAATACCGTGGTTCTCAAGCCGCCGCAATACGGCACGCTGCTGTTCGAGCCGCTGCTCGAAGTCTTTCGCGACGCGTTTCCGCCCGGTGTGGTCAACACCATCTACGCACCGGGCCAGTTGGTGGTGCCGCGCATGCTGGCCTCGGGCAAGATCAACGTGCTGGCATTGATTGGCTCGAGCCGCGTGGCGGACCATTTGAAGAAGCAGCACCCCAAGTCGCACCGTTTGCGCGCAGTGCTGGGCCTCGACGCGAAAAACGCGGCCATCGTGCTGCCCGACGCCGACCTCGATCTCGCCGTCAAGGAATGTCTGCTCGGCGCCCTGTCGTTCAACGGACAGCGCTGCACAGCCCTCAAAATGCTGATCGTGCACAGCAGCGTCGTCGATGCGTTTCTCGAGCGCTTCACCGCCGAACTCGCGCGGCTCAAGATGGGCATGCCCTGGGAAGCCGGCGTGCATATCACGCCCTTGCCGGGGCCGCACCGCACGGCCTACATGACGGAGGCGATCGAAGACGCCGTGGCAAAAGGCGCGCGCGTCGTCAACGAGGGCGGCGGTGAATTCTGCAGCACGCTGTTCGACCCCGCTGTCGTCTACCCCGTGCGCGAAGGCATGAAGCTGTACCGGGAGGAACAGTTCGGTCCTGTGGTGCCGGTGATGAGCTTCGACTCGGTGGACCAGGCCCTCGACTACGTGATCACCTCGGATCACGGTCAGCAGGTGAGCATTTTCGGCACCGACACCGCGCAGATCGGTGCGCTGGTGGATCCGCTCGTCAACCAGGTCTGCCGCGTGAATATCAACTGCCAGTGCCAGCGCGGGCCGGACGTGTTCCCGTTCGCCGGGCGCAAGGATTCGGCCGAAGGCACGCTTTCGGTCAGCGACGCGCTGCGTGCGTTCTCAATCCGCTCGATGATCGCGGCCAAACTGACCGAGTCGAACAAGACACTCCTCAACACCATTGTTCGTGAGCATCAATCGAAGTTCATCAACACCGACTTCATCTTTTAAGCGGAGCGAACATGACGCGTCGAAAACGTAATGCCAAGATCGTCGCCACACTGGGACCATCGAGTTCCGACCTGAGCACCGTGCGCGCCCTGTTCGATGCCGGCGCCGACGTGTTCCGGCTCAACTTCAGCCATGGCACGCATGCGCAACATCAGGAGCGCATGGAGATCATCCGCCGTGTCGAGCGCGATACGGGGCGGCCCATCGCTGTGCTGCTCGATCTGCAGGGCCCGAAGCTGCGCATCGGCACGCTCGCCGATGGTCCGGTCACGCTTCAAGCCGGAGCGGCGTTTCGCGTCGATCTGGACCCCACCCCGGGCGACGCCACGCGTGCGCCGCTGCTCCATCCGGAAATCTTCGCGGCACTCGAAACCGGCACGGAACTGCTGGTCGACGACGGCAAGGTGCGCCTGAAGGTACTGCGCTTCGGACCGGACTTCGCCGACACGCAGGTCATCACCGGCGGCACGATATCGGATCGCAAGGGTGTGAACGTGCCCTCGGTGCTGCTGCCCATTCCGGCCATGACACCCAAGGATCGCGCCGACCTCGAGTTCGGCCTGACACTGGGCGTCGATTGGGTCGCGCTGTCGTTTGTGCAAAGAGCCGAGGACGTGCACGAGGTCAAGGCGATCGTCCAGGGGCGCGCAGCCGTGCTGGCCAAACTGGAGAAGCCGGCCGCGATCGACTCGCTCGACGCGATCGTCGATGCGGCGGATGCGATCATGGTCGCGCGCGGCGACCTGGGGGTCGAACTGCCGGCCGAACAAGTGCCGAGGATCCAGAAGCAGATCGTCAGAGCCTGCCGGGCCGCCGGCAAGCCGGTCGTCGTTGCGACCCAGATGCTCGAATCGATGATCGCCGCGCCGGTTCCGACTCGGGCTGAAGCCTCGGACGTGGCCAACGCCGTGTACGACGGCGCGGACGCCGTGATGCTGTCGGCCGAGTCCGCCTCCGGCAAATACCCGCGCGAGGCGGTGGCGATGATGGACCGCATCATCGCCGAGGTGGAATCCGATCCGGACTATCGCAGCGCGATCGACGCATCTCACACCGCGCCGCAGGCCGCTGTCGCTGACGCGATCTGCCTGGCCCTCCAGCAGACCGCGAAGCTGCTGCCGGTGGCGGCGATAGCCACCTACACGCGATCGGGTTACACCAGCCTGCGCGCAGCCCGGGAGCGGCCGGCGGTGCCGGTGCTGAGCATCACTCCGGAACTCGCCACCGCGCGCCGTATGGCGCTCGTCTGGGGCGTGCATCCCGTGAACGCCGACGAAAGCATCAGCGACGTGCCTGACATGGTGGACAAAGCCTGCGCGATCGCTCGACGCGAAGCCTTCGCACAGGCGGGCAGTTTCGTCGTCATCGCCTCCGGGATGCCTTTTGGTGTGGTCGGCACGACCAACTTCCTCCATATAGCCAAGGTCTGAGCGCCATGCCCGGGATGTCAATGCAATCCATGCATCGACATCCCGGGCAAATTCGCGCCACGCGACGAACCGGGCCGCGAGGTGTTGGCGATAAAGGCAAGCGAGAAGCCAATGTCGTTTCAGTGCGAAGTGCTGCCCGGCTTGCGGCGCGCAGTTACCTTGATTCGTCGTGCTGCACGATCGCGCACACCGCCGATGCCGTCGCCACGAGCTTGTCGTCCTGCCACAGCTCGCCGGACACGTTGCACACGCCGCGCCCCCGGCGAACGAGCGTCGAGCGTCCAAGCAGCTTGCCCACCTTGGCCGGCCGCAAGAACGACGTATTCAGACTCAGGGTGGCGCACTGCTCACCCTCACTGAGGGTCGACACAACGAGCAACGCAGTCACGTCGTCAAGCATCGCGGACAGAATGCCACCCTGTATGTGACCGGCCGGATTCAGGAACGCCGGCGCGCCGACATACTCGGACTCGAGCGCCCTATCGCTCAGCGAGGCAACCCTGCCGCCAAGCGCTTGCGTCACAGGTGGCGGCGCCCCCTCCGGGCCGAAGAGCCGTTCGTGAACCCGGTTGTGATCGATTTCCATTGATTGCCTCTCTCCATCTCGAAGCGCCTGTGCAGCCGCTGTCGCGCTTCATCGAATCCGGCTCTATGCGCCGCGGAACACGGGCTTGCGCTTTTCTTTCCACGCGAGCGCACCTTCGCGCAAGTCATGCGACGCATCCGACTGGGAAACGTCGCGCCGAAACTCGCTTTCGTCGAACGTACCGCTGGCGATGCGGTTCAGATGTTTCTTCATGCCGAGCAGCGCAAGCGGCGCCATGCCGGCCAGCTCGCCGCTCAGGCGCTCCACTTCCTGATGCAGCGCCTCCGGCGCCACGACCGTGTCGAGGAAGCCACACGCCAGCATCTGCGCCGCGTCGAACGTAGCGGCCGTGAGCAGCAGCTTCTTCGCCACATTCAACCCGAGCCGCGACACATATCGCTGCAAGCCGCCGCGATAGAACAGCAAGCCAAGCCGCGCGGCCGGCACGAACATCTGGGTCGTCTCCACGCCGATGCGAAAATCGCAGGCTAGCGCGAGATCAGTCGCGCCACCGTAGACGCCCCCGTTGATCGCCGCGATCGTCACCGGACGTGCACGCTCCAGCTCGTTTGCGAGTTCCTCGAAGCTCGCGCCCGCATTGCCGTCGGCCACGCTGCCGATGTTGAAGCCTGCGCAAAAGTGCCGCCCTTGCGCGCACAGTCGCAGCACGAGCACCTCGCGTCGCGCGTTGACGTCGCGAATGAAGCCCCCCAAGGTCTCCAGATCTTCCAGTTCGAGCCGGTTCGCCATATCCGAACGGCGTAGCGTGATGGTCGCGATCGCGCCGGCGACGTCGAGTGACGGCGCCAGGCCGGGCGAATGTGCGGCAGGTTTCGAGGTCATCGTCGGCTCAGTGAAAGTCGTAGATCTGCATGGTGGTCTCGCCCGCTTCGATGCGCTTGCAGATAGCAGCCTCGTCCGCTTCGCGCTTTACAGCCTTCTCCACCACGTCCGAGGCGCGCGCGCGCGGAATCGCAACCACGCCATCGCGGTCGCCGACGATCAGATCGCCCGCGCTGATCGTGACGTTGCCGATCATCACCGGTTCGTTGATCCAGCCGATCGCGCCATAGTCCTTGCCCGTGCCCCGGATCGACAGGCCCCGGGCGAACACCGGAAAGCCGATCTCCTCGAGCAGGTCGGCATCGCGCACGCCGCCGTCGATCACGAGGCCGGCCAGTCCACGCTCCCTGGCGGCCGTCGTCATGACCTCGCCCCAATAGCCGTGCTCGTAGACGCCATTGGTGTACACCACGAGCACGTCGCCCGGCTGCGCGAGCACGAGCGCACGATGCAGCCAGAGGTTGTCGCCGCCCGGCGAATGCACCGTGATGGCGGTGCCGCAAATCCTGAACCGGGGCGCGATGGGCTTGATGGACCATGGCAACGCGCCGATCTTGCCGCCCGCCTCGTGCAGCGTTGCCGCGGGCAGCCTGCGCGCGGCTTCGACGACGCTCGCCTCCACGCGCTCGAACGTCGTGCGTACCGTGGTGGCCGGATTGTGTTCTTTCATCGTCATTGCTCCCGCGTCTGCAACTGGTGGTACTTGAACTGCCTGCGCGCTTCATCCAGACGCATCCCGCCGCGGCACGCTTCGCGAATCGCTTCCTCGGCACGATGAATGGTTTCGGCCACGTCGAGCACCGCGTCTTCGTGCTCCTTCGGGATCGCGATGACACCGTCGGCATCGCCGCGCAGAATATCGCCGGGTTGCACGCGCGCGTCGCCGATATTGACGGGCACGTTCGTCGCCTCCACCTGCACGCGATCCTTGCCGGTGCGCATCCAGTGATCGCGGCTGAAGACCGGATAGCCAAGCTTCAGGCACAGCGCAACGTCGCGGCACACGCCGTTGATCACGGTGCCGGCGATGCCGCGGCGGTGCGCGATCTCTGTCATGATGTCGCCCCACACCGTGGCATCCTCACGGCCGTTGTTGTCGAGCACGATCATGCTGCCGACCGGCACGTCGTCGATGAAGTCGCCGACGGTGCCCGGCGGGTTCGCGGCCGGGCCGTACTTGATCGTGAACGCACGGCCCGCGGTGCGGAATACGGTACTTCTGGGCTTGATCTTGTAACACTGGCCGGCGATACCGAGCTTGTCGAGTGCGTCGGAGAGCGTCGCGGTATCGAGCTTCGCTGCACGCTCGACATTCTTGTCCTGGTTCGTCATGGTTCGGATTCCTGCGTGTTTGCTGAATATGTCTGGAGGCTAGCGCTTACTTGAGCATATGCTCGTAGCTGCCGCCCATCACCTGACCGACCGGCATGCCAGCCAGAATCGCCTTGGCCATTGCGGCTTCCTTGTTGACGATCATTTCGGCGGTCTCGAGCACGGCTTCGATGTCGGCGGCGCGAATGAAGATCACCGCGCTGTTGTCGGCCACCACGTAGTCGCCCGCGTTCACCGTCACATCGCCGATCTGCACCGGCACATTGGTGCCCTTCTCGACCACGCGCGCACGCGCGGTCCGGGCCGTGGTCGCGCGGCTGAACACCGGCAGCTCGTAGCCGATGGCCTCATCGATATCGCGCACCGGGCCGTCGGCCACCACGCCCGCCACGCCGCGCACCCTGGCGGCGAGCGACAGCAGGCCGCCCCAGCAACCCGCTTCCACGCCGCTCTTCTGCTCGACGACGATCACGCTCTCGGCATCGGCCTGCTCCACCGCGGTGCAGCCGAGGTGCACGGGCGGTCCCGGGGGCGCTTCGCCCGTGCCGAGCTTGACCGTGATCGCGCGGCCCGCGATGCGGCCCGAGCCGGCGCGTTGCGGCAGACCGCTCACCACGCCGTTCAGCTTGAGTTTGTCGAGTGCGTCCGACACGGCGCAGCAATCGAGCCGGCGCAGGCGCTGTATGTTTTGGTCAGCCATGATGTGTTGTGCTTTCCTGATAGAAACGTGAAGTGTCATGCATGCGTCCCGCCCCACGCGGAAGGGACTACCGCATTCAGTCGAGTGTGCGCCAGGCCGCGAACGCGAGGCCCGTGCCGGTCAGGGCCGCCGTGCGGTAGCCGGGCACATAGCGGACCCATTCGAGATCGAGCGACTTGAGCGCCTCGACGCCGATGATCCAGTTGCGGATTTCCGAGCTGCCGGCCTGCAGCTGCTTCGGATCGAGCCCGGCCAGCCAGTCGCTGTCCTTGCGGCGGATCGCGTCGATGATGCCGTTGTCGAGCTCCTCGTCCACCACGAAGTGCGAGAGGCCTCCCGACGCGAGCACGCCCACGCGCAGATCTTCCGGATAGGACTCGATGAGCTCGCGCAGCGCGCGGCCGAGCTGGATGCAACGGCGCGGCGTGGGCTGGTTCGGCGGATCAAAGGTGTTGACGATGACCGGAATCACCGGCAGGTCGATATCCTGCAGGTAGCGCCGATGAATGAACGAGAACGCGTGGCCCTCGTACTGGTCGCGCTCGAGACCGTCCATTGCCGCAATGTCGAAATCGCGGTTGCACAGTTCGCGGATCAGCCACCGGGCCATGTCGGCCTTGACCGGATAGTGCAGGTCGGCATCCGGCTCCTGGCGCATCGTGCGTGCCTTCGCGTACCAGCTTTCGTTCGGGCTCGACACGCGCTTTGCGTTGCGGATCGTCTCGCCATAGTAGATCGCGAAGGCCGGATTGTTGGTGGTGCGAAAGAGCTCCGCCTGGTCATCGCCGACCACGAGCAGCACGTCGAGCTTCGCCGCGCGGATACGCTCGCGCAATTCGTCCATGGCCGCTTCGGCCTGATCGTAACGCTCGCCCATCTTCCCGGCCGTCACCATCGCCTCGGCATCCGGCGGCGCGATCTTGAGCAGCGCTTCATAGGTCGTGGGGTTGCCGAGTCGATCGAAGTAATGCGGATTCTTCGGATCGACCTGCTTGAAACCGTGCTGCCAGTCCTCGCGCTGGCAAACCAGCATGATGCTGTGCGATGAACCGAATCCGGCGACCAGTCGTGCCATTTCGTCTCTCTCCCATGCCTTCCATTAAGGTGCGTCAGACCACGAAGGCCGAGCGCCACTGCTCAATCTGCTGTTTCGTGTAACCCAGTTCGTTCAGAATCGCCTGCGTATGCTCCCCTTGCTCAGGGGCCAGGCGCGGTGTCTCGGCGCGCGGGTATCGTGAAAGACGGAACGGCGTGCCAACGAACGAAACTTCGCCCCTGCCCGGCACGTTGGCGGGCCAGGCGATGCCAAGATGCTTGACCTGAGGATCGTCGAATACTTCGTTAACCTTGTAGATCGGGCCGCACGGCACGCCGACCTTGATCAGCAACTCGGTCCACTCGCGCGTGGTGCGCGTGAGGAACACCTCGCCCACCGCCTTGTTGACCGCATCGCGGTTTTCTACGCGCGCCGGGTCCGATTCGTAGCCGGGCTGGCCAATGAGGTGCTGCAGGCCGAGCGCCTCGCACAGGCGCGCAAACATCGAATTGCCGATTGCGGCCAGGTTCAGGTAGCCATCCTTCGTCGGGAACACGCCGGTCGGCACCGTGAGCGGATGCTCGTTGCCGACCTGCTCCGGCACCTTCCGGTCCACCAGCCATTGCGCGGCCTGGAAGTCGAGCATCGCGATCTGTGCCTCGAGCAGCGAGGTCTGCACCCATTGGCCTTCGCCCGACGCTTCGCGCTCCAGCAGCGCGACCAGGATCGCCTGGGCGCAGAAGTGCCCCGCGCACAGGTCGGCAAGCGGAATGCCAACGCGCATCGGGCCTTCGCCCGGCTTGCCGGTCAGGCTCATGAGGCCGCCCATGCCCTGCGCGATCGAGTCGAAACCCGGCCACTTCGCATACGGGCCATCCTGGCCGAAGCCCGAGATGCTCGCGTACACGATGCGCGGATTGACGGCGCGCAGCGCTTCATAGCCAATGCCGAGGCGCTCCTTGACGTCCGGGCGGAAGTTCTCGATAAACACGTCGGCACGCTTGACGAGCTCTTGCAGGATCGCGAGACCGGCTGGGTCCTTCATGTTCAGCGTCAGGCTTTCCTTGTTGCGATGCAGGTTCTCGTAGTCGGCGCGATTGTGGTCACGCCCGCCGATCATGTCGTCACCGCCTGGCGCCCCAGGCGGGATCTCCAGCTTGATCACGCGCGCGCCCATATCCGCGAACACGCGCATGGCCGCAGGGCCCGCGCGCACGCGCGAGGCATCGAGGATCGTGAAGCGCGACAGCGGCCCCTTCTTCGCATCGTGCCAGCCATGCTGTTGCTTGAAATCCGCGGACATGCTCAATCTCCTTCAAATCGGCGCGAACATCGGCACCGGATAAGCGCCCTCGCTGGGCTTGAACACCACCTTGACGCGCTGGCCGATCGACACTGCGGCCGGGTCGCAATCGACGAGGTTGGTCAACATCGTCACGCCCTCGTCGAGGCTCACGAAGGCCAGCGTGTAACGCGCCTCGTCCTTGCCCATCGTGCTGAACGAATAGACCGTGCCCAGGCCCTTCGTATCGAGCCATTCCGTATTCGCGCTCATACAGTGCGGGCAGATGTCGCGCGGGTAGTAGTGCGTCTCGCCGCAGTCCTCGCAGCGCTTCACGAGCAGACGCCCGTCTTTGGCCGCCTCCCAGAACGGCATTGCCTCGGGCAGCACGCGCGGCGCGGGAATGCGGCGCGGGCCGATTGTCTTCGTAGCCGGTTTGGCGTCCGGAGCGCTTGCACCAGCCATCGCTTGATTCGTGCTCATGGTTACTCCCGTTCCAGGATCAGCGTGCCCGCGGTATGACGCGACGCGAGCGCGCCGCCGATCCCATTCGCAAGCGCGATATCGCAGTTCTTCACCTGCACGGCGGGATGCGCCTCGCCGCGCAGCTGGCGCACGGCTTCGATCACCTTGGTGACGCCGCCGCGGTTGGCCGGATGGTTGTTGCACAATCCACCGCCATCGGTGTTGAACGGCAGCTTGCCAACGCCGGAGATCAGGTTGCCATCCATCACGAACCTGCCGCCCTCGCCCTTCTTGCAGAAGCCGAGATCTTCGAGCTGCATCAGCACCGTGATCGTGAAGCTGTCGTACAACGACGCATACCGGATGTCCTGGGGCGTGAGGTCAGCCTCGGCGAACGCAGCCGCACCCGACCATTCCGCCGCCGACCATGTGAGGTCGATCTTGCCGCCTGCCGCATGCTTGGGTGCTTCACCCGTACCACGCACCTTGACGAGCGGGCGCTTGAGCTGCTTCGCGATTTCCGGGCGCGCGACGATCAGCGCGCCGCCGCCATCGCTCATCACGCAGCAGTCGAGGCGGTGCAGCGGATCGGCGACCATCGGCGAATTGACGACATCCTCGACTGTCACGACATTGCGCAGCATCGCGTTCGGGTTGTGCTGCGCGTGGTGCGACGCCGCCACCTTGATCCACGCGAGCTGCTCGCTCGTGGTGCCGAACTCGTACATGTGCCGTTTCGCCACCATGCCGTACAGGTTCTGCGTGGCAGGGCCGAAGGGCAGCTCGAACTGCACTTCGGGCGCGTCGGGATCCGGAGCCTTCAGCGACAGCGCGGCGCCCGCGGCACGCGGACGGCCCGCGAGCGTGATCAGCGCCACGTTGCAGCGGCCGGCCTTGATCGCTTCAGCGGCGTGCGCGACGTGCAGGATCGGCGCGGACCCGCCGCACTCGGTCGAATCGACATGGCGCAGCTCGAGGCCCAGATATTCGGCGACCGTCGTGGTGCCGAGGCCCGGTGCGTCACCGGCGCAGAAGTAGCCGTCGATGTCGTCCTTCGTCAGGCCCGCATCCTCGAGCGCGCCCTTCGCGACGTCGGCGTGCAGACGCAGCACCGAAAGATCGTCGGCCTTGCGCGTCGGATGCTCGTAGGCACCGACGATATAGGCTGCTCCGTTCAAGCTCATTCAGCTTTCTCCTGTGCGAGACGCTGCGCCGTGAAGCGCTGCAGATGCCAGGTCGCGTCGCCGTAGGTCATGTTGATCGCGAACATGCGCTTCGCGTAGTGGCCGACGCGGCACTCTTCGGTCATGCCCATGCCGCCGTGCAGCTGGATGCCCCATTCGCCAGCCGTGCGGCACGCATCGCCGACGTACGCCTTCGCAGCCGACACGAAGCGGCGGCGGCGTTCGGGATCGTTCTCGTCCACGGCCATCGCGGCGGCGCAGGCCATCGACCTGCTCTGTTCGAGCGAGATCAGCATGTCGGCCACGCGGTGCTGCAGCGACTGGAATTTCGCGAGTGGCGCGCCGAACTGCGTACGAGTCATCAGGTGTTCGGCCGTGTGTTCGAGCAATGCCTCGAGCGCGCCGACCGATTCCGCCACCAGCGCAGCGTTCGCGCGGTCGAGTGCGGCGTCGATAAGGTCGTGGGCCGCGCCGGCGGCGCCGATCAGATCGGCCTTGCTCACGACCACGTTGTCGAATGTGACGTGAGCGGCTTCGCGCGCATCGATCGTCTCGAAGTTGCGCAGGCTGACGCCCGCGGCTTTCGCATCCACGAGGAAGAGCGACAGGCCTTGCCTGTCGCCTCGATGGCCCGAGGTACGCGCCGCCACCACGAAGGCATCGGCGATCGCGGCGTCGAACACGATGATCTTGGTGCCCGTGATTTTCCAGCCGTCACCGGTTTCGGCGGCAGGCACGGCCAGCCGCGTGATGTCGTAACGCGCGTCGGCTTCGCTGACGGCGAGCGCCAGCACCTTTTCGCCGGTTGCCGCGGCTTCGAGCCACCTCGCCTTCTGCTCCTCGCTGCCGGCCGAACCGATCAGCGCCGCGGCCGGCAGGCCGCTCGCGAGCCAGCCCGCACCGCCCAGCGCACGGCCGAGCTGCTGCGCGACCAGCATGGTTTCCACCGCGCCATAGCCGCCGCCGCCATGACCGGAATCGATCACGAGGCCGGTAATGCCCATCTCGGCAAGACCCTGGCGGCGCTTTGCGGCGAGTTCCTTGTCCTCGGCGTTGCCACGCTGGTGTGCGGGATATTCGCCTTCGCAGAAGCGGCGCACGGCATCCTGCAGCGTAACGTGATCTTCAGTCAGAGAAAAATCCATGTCCTTTTTTCCGCCTCAAGCATTGAAGAACGCGCGGCTGATCAGATTGCGCTGCACTTCGTTTGTGCCGCCGTAGATCGACACCTTGCGCGCGTCGAAATAGTTCGCCGCTACCGCGATCAGTTCGTCCGGGCTCGGACCTTCGTAGCCGGCCGCATCGAGCATGGCCTGCTCGTCGAACGGCACGCTGAACGGGCCGGCGATTTCAGTCAGGAGTGCATAGATGCCCTGGCGCAGCTCGGTCCCGCGCACCTTGAGCATCGGTGCCTCGACCGACGGCACGCGGCTCGCCTGGTTCGCGCTCAGCATGCGCAGGCCAGTGAATTCGAGGGCCATCAGTTCGATCTCGAAGCGGCTGATTCGCGCCTGCAGGAGCGGATCGTTTTCGAGGCCCTGCTGCTTTGCGAGGTGCCGGGCGCGCGCGAGTTGCTGCTTGCACGAACCGATACCGGCGATGCCGGTACGCTCATGGCCGAGCAGGTACTTCCCGTAGGTCCAGCCCTTGTTCAGTTCACCGACGAGGTTTTCCTTCGGCACGCGCACGTTGTCGAGGTAGACCTCGTTGAGGTCCGCGCCGCCTTCGAGCATCCTGATCGGGCGGACTTCCACCCCCGGCGCATGCATGTCGATCAGCAGGAACGAAATGCCTTCCTGAGGCTTTGCGGCCGGATCGGTGCGCACGAGTGCGAACATCATGTCGCACCAGTGAGCATAGGAGGTCCAGACCTTGTGGCCGTTCACGACGAAATGCTCGCCTTCATCGTCCGTGGCAAGCACTGCCGTCGTGCGCACTGCGGCGAGGTCCGAGCCTGCGCCCGGCTCCGAGAATCCTTGCGCCCACCAGGTTTCGCTGCGCAGGATCTTCGGGATGTACCTCGCTTTTTGCTCAGGTGTGCCAAAGGCATTCAGCACGGGGCCAAGCATGTTGATGCCGCTCGCCACGATGCGCGGCGCGCCGCCGAGCAACGTTTCCTCATCGAAGATGTAGCGCTGCACGTGCGTCCAGCCCGGACCGCCATCTTCCTTCTTCCATGATGGCGCGATCCAGCCCTTCTCGTAGAGTTTTGTGTACCACTCGACGTAATCTTCACGCTCGATACGCAGGCCGAGTTCGGCCTTGCGCTTCAGGCGCGGCGACAGGTTCTGCTTCACGAATTCGCGCACTTCGGCGCGAAATGCCTGATCCTCGGCAGAGAATTCCAGCTTCATTCGATATGTCTCCTCTGACCCGGGGCTCAGTGATGGGCTGGGCCCTGGGCGCCGCAGATCACAAGGGCGTCGAGCGCCAGAACGCGGTCCGGATAGGCGACCAGCGGGTTGACGTCGATTTCCGTGATTTCGGGGTTGGCACGCATCTGGTCGGCGATCGCCGCCACGGCCTTCGCCACCGCCTTCGTGTCCACGCCTGCCGCGCCGCGCACGCCGTCGAGCACCGCCGCGGCCTTGAGTCGACCCAGTTCGACGACGATGTCCTGTTCTGCCATGTCGGCGGGCACGAGGCGCACGTCCTTCAGGACTTCGATGAAGATGCCGCCAAGACCGACCAGCACGACCGGCCCCCAGTCGGCGTCACGCCTGGCACCTACCACGAGTTCCAGTCCGCGCGGGCCCATCGCCTCGACCAGCGTGCCGTCGAGCACCAGTTCAGGACGGTGCGACTTCACGCTCGCGTGCAGTTTGTCCCAGCCGGTGCGCAACGCCGTTGCGTCGGCGAGGCCGACCACCACGCCACCCACGTCGCTCTTGTGCGGCAGTTCGCTCGCCTGGGCCTTGAGCACCACCGGGTAGCCGATTTCGTCAGCTATCCTGAGTGCTTCGTCGAACGACCTCGCGAGGCCGCCCTTCGGCACCGGCAGGCCTGCCGAAGCGAGCCAGCCCTTGCCCTGGTATTCAGCGAAGATGCCGTTCGGCGGCACGGCGCCCGGCAGCGGGATGGCCTTCGGCGCATCGATGCGGGCACGTGCGGCGCGCGTCAGCGATTCGCCGTACGCGGCCACGCGGGCGCAGGCACGCAGGGCGCGGTCCGGCGAACGGAAGAACGGCACGCCGCTCGCGGCAATCGCTTCCGTGAAGAAGTCTTCGAGTTTGTTGTTGTCGCCCATCACCGCGAGCACCGCGGGCTTGGTTGCGCGCGCAAGCGCTGGCACGAGGTGGTCGGCCTTGTCGCGCTGTGCGATCGACGGGCCGCCCATGATCGAGAGCACCAGCGAGCCGATGTTCGGATCGGCCAGCACCGCGTCGATCAGCTCGCCGATCAGTCCCGGGTTGCGCACGCCGATCGTCGTGTAGTCGAGCGGATTGTCGGCCACGGCGTAGTCGGGCAGCAGCCCGGTCAGCTTCTGGAGGGTCGTGTCGGTCAGGCGCGGCAGCGTCAGGCCGATATCCTCGGCGAAATCGAGCGTGATGTTCTTGACCGCGCCGGAAGCCGTCATGACGGCCGTGCCGGCCGCCGGCGGCACCGGGAAGCGCGCGAGGATCGTCGTGGTGTCGAACAGCTCGTCGAGCGAATCGACCACCACCACGCCTTCACGCGCCAGCAGCACGCTCGCGCTCGCATGGTCGCCGGCCAGTGCGCCGGTGTGCGACTGCGCGGCCTCGCGGGCACGCGCGCTCTTGCCCGGCATCAGCATCACGATCGGCTTGCCGGCGGCGCGCGCTTCGCGTGCCAGTTGCAGGAACGTCTGCGGTCGGCGGATCTGTTCAGCGTAGACCGCTATTGCGCTCGTTTGCGGATCGGCGATGAACCACGCCAGATAGTCTTCGATACCGAGGCTTGCCTCGTTACCGGTGGAGACCGTTGCCGTCATCGGCTGGCCACGGCCCATAAAGGCGTCGCGCAGGTTCGCGGCCATCGCACCGCTTTGCGCCACCACGCCCACGCCGCGGCGGCCGCCGCCCGGGTACGGTGCCACGGCTTCGAAGGTCACTGGCACACCGGCCTCGAAGTTCGTGAAACCCATGCAATTCGGGCCGATCAACGCGACGCCGCCTTCCGCGGCGACGCGTGCGAGTTCCTCCTGCTTCGCGCGACCTTCGTCTCCGGCCTCGGCATAGCCCGAAGCGAAGATCACGGCGGCGCCGGCCTTCAGCCTGCCGAGCGTGCGCACCGTATCGAGCACGCCGGACTCCGGAATGCACAGGACCGCCAGATCGATGCCTTGAGGCAGCGCCTCGACACTGTCCACGCAGGCACGGCCGTTGATTTCCTGGCTGCTGCGCGACACGAGGTGGATATCGCCCGCGTAACCGAAACGCTCGAGGTTCTGCAGCACGAAGTTACCGAAAGCACGCGGGTCGGCGGATGCCCCGACGACCGCAATCGACTTCGGCTTGAGCACACGCTCGACAGGCTGCACGCCGGCTACATCTAAAAGGCTTTTGCTCATCTGATCTGACCTGTGATGTTGACTGAACCCGGCTCTGGCATACCAGAACCGCTGTAGTTTTACGGATTCTGGCATACACTGACGCCAGTTTCAACACACCAGACACGTAAAACAACCCCTGGTATTTCCCCTATAACCCGCCTCAAAAGCCCTGATAAACTCTCGTATCTCATTGAATAATAGACATTTTCAGTTTATTCCCAGCCCGCGGAGAGGCACAGTTCGAGCGTCAATGCAAACCCTTAATTGAATGCCATGAAACGCTTGTGGTATATTTTTATCACCCGAAACACCTGTGCAGCCACTTCTCAATGAAACTTGCAGCAGACCCCACTCTCGAGCGCAGCGAAACGCCCGCGCGCAGTAGTGCCAGTCGCGCGAGCGATATTCGCGCCACCCTGGAGGCCGCTATCGAGCTGGGTGAACTCGCCCCGGGCGCACCGATCGACGAGCGTGCGCTGGCCGCCCGCTTCAATGTGTCTCGCACGCCGGTACGCGAGGCGCTTCAGCATCTGGTCGCGCGCGAGCTGGTGGTGATTTCGCCGCGTCAGGGCATCACGGTGGCACGTCTGTCGATTGCCAAGATGCGCGCCATGCTGGAATACATCGGCGAACTCGAGGCACTGTGTGCCCGTTTCGCAGCGCGCCGCGCCAGCGACGAGCTGCGCGAACAGCTGGACCAGATGCTGGTGGTTTGCCAGCAGGCCGCCGTGGCGGGGGATGCGTCCCAGTATGCGCTAGCCAATACGCAGTTTCACGAGCTGATTTACGAAGGCAGTCGCAACCAGTACCTGGCCGCTCAGATCCGCACCGCTCGCCGCCGTTCGGCACGTTATCGCGTGGCAGACCTGCGCAACCGCAGCCAGATCACGCGTTCGCTGCAGGAGCACTTCGAAATCGCGCGCGCCATCCAGGACGGCCACGAAGCCCAGGCAGCCGAAGCCATGATGAAGCACGTCCCGGCCGGCACCACCGGTTTCTCCGAATTCCTCGCGGCCGTGCCGCGCCACTTCTTCGATCCCGGCGAAGACTGACACGCCGTGCCATCTCAACGAATCCACGGAGGAGACATGCCCCAATCCATCGACGTTCCAGGCCTCGCGCACAAGGTACCGATTCCGGTCGGTTCGCGAATCGGCAACGTACTGTGCTCGTCGGCGATCGCCGGCAAAGATCCCGCCACCGGCAAGCTCGCCGAGACCCCGGCAGAACAGGTGCGTCTCGCGTTCGAGAACGTCAGGCGCTTCCTCGCGGCAGGCGGGGCCGCGCTGGAGCACGTGGTGAAACTCGCTGTCTACGTCAAGGACGACTCGGTGCGCGAATACATCGACGCGCAGTGGCTTGCCTTGTGGCCCGATGCCGCGCATCGCCCGGCACGCCATGTGACCGTGTACGACCTGCAGCACGGCATGGTCATCCAGCTCGAAACCCTTGCGGTGATCGCGTAAGCGCCGCAAACCCTTTTGGCTCACCGCCGAACTTGACACTCCGAACCGAACTGAACCGAACTGAGGCTCAACCATGATCATCGATTCCCACGCCCACGTCGTCATGCCACCGCAAAGCTTCCGCTACATGGCGGAGCTGGTCGGCGGCCGCGCGAACCCGTCGGCCAACCCGAACATCCCGGACGAGGCGGTGCGCCAGCAGGCCGAGGAACTCGTGCGCAGCATGGATGCAGTCGGCACCGACGTGCAGTTCATCTCGCCGCGCCCGTACCTGCAGATGCACTCCATCAAGCCGTCGCGCGTGACTCAACTTTGGACGCGTCACTGCAACGACCTGATCAAGCGCTTCGTCGACATGTTCCCGGACCGCTTCCGTGGCGTGGCCGGCCTGCCGCAGTTCATGAACGAGTCGCCGGCCGAGCACTGCGTCGCCGAACTAAAGCGCTGCGTCAACGAACTCGGCTTCGTGGGCACCCTGCTGAACCCGGACCCGACCGAAGGCGAAGGCCCGGCCCCGGCTGGCCTTGGCGACCCGTTCTGGTACCCGCTGTATGACGCGATGACCGAACTCGACGTGCCCGCGCTGATCCACTCGGCCGGCAGTTGCAACCCGCGCGAGTCGTACACGCTGAAGTTCATCAACGAAGAGAACATCGCCGTCATTTCGCTGCTCGAATCGAAAGTATTCGAGAAGTATCCGAGCCTGAAGATCGTGGTCGCGCACGGCGGCGGCGCCATCCCCTACCAGATGGGCCGCTTCCGTGCGTGGGCGGCACGCCGCAACAGCCCCGTGTCGTTCGACGATCAGTTGAAGAAGCTCTACTTCGACACCTGCAACTACTCGAAGGATTCGATCGAACTGCTGCTCAAGGTCGCCGGCACGGACAACGTCATGTTCGGCACCGAGAAGCCGGGCACCGGCAGCGCGCGGGATCCGGTCCTGGGCCGCGACTACGACGATATGAAACCGGTGATCGAGAGCATCGAATGGCTGACCGAAGCGCAGCGCAAGAACATCTTCGAATGCAACTGCACGCGCGTGTACACACGTGCGTTCCGTAACTACAAGTCCTGACGCGCGCAACGCGAGGAGTACTCATCATGGCAATGAGCCGCGAAGACAACGAACTGCTCACGCGCGTCGAGAACGGCGCGCCGATGGGCGAGATGATCCGCCAGCATTACTGGATTCCCGCCGTGCCCTCGGCCACGCTGGAAGCAGACGGCGCGCCGGTGCTGGTGCGCCTGCTCGGCAGCAGCTACGTGGCGTTCCGCGCCACCGACGGCCATGTCGGCGTCATCGACGAACTGTGCCCGCACCGCCGCACTTCGCTGATGATGGCGCGCAACGAAAACAACGGCCTGCGCTGCATCTTCCACGGCTGGAAAGTCGATGCATCGGGGGCCGTGGTCGAGGCGCCGAACCAGGTCGGCGACCAGGAGCAGTTCTGCAAGCGCGTGAAGACGAGCCAGTATCGCGTCATGGAACGCGGCGGCGTGGTCTGGGTGTGGCTCGGCAAGGGCGAAACCCTGCCGCCGTTTCCGGAACTGCCGTTCATGGACCTCGCGCCCGAACACCGCTCGGTGACGAGCGTCGAAGTGCCGACGAACTGGGTGCAGGCGGTCGAGGCCTCGATGGATTCGTCGCACGTCGGCGTGCTGCACGAGTCGACCACGCAGATTACCGCGGGCGGCGGCAACGAACGCATGATCATGACGAAAGCGCTCGCGCCGCGCTTCGAATTCGAGGATCGCCCGTACGGCTATCGCTACGCGGCCCTGCGCGACATGCCGGACGAGAAGGTCTATGCGCGCGTGAACAACTTCGTGATGCCCTGGTACGGCATCATCTGCCCGCCCGACGCGAAGGGCCCGACGACGGTGTTCTTCTCGACGCCGGTCGATGACGTCACGCACCGCGCGTGGTTCATCCAGTACAACCCGCACCGTCCGCTCGGCATGACCATCATGTCGGCCACGCCGGACGTCTGGAACTTCCCGCCGCTGCCGCCGGGCCCGCGCGAGCAAGCGTTCGGCCAGAACCGCGACCTGATGAAACGCGGTCACGCGACCGGCTTTTATCAGCACCTCGGCACGGAAGACTTCGCGATGTTCCTCGGCCAGGGCCCGATCTACGACCGCACCCAGGAGCAACTTTGCTCGGCCGACGGTGCCGTGCTGCGCGTGCGTGCGCTGCTGCTGAAGGCCGTGCGCGAGTTCATGGCCGGCAAGACGCCGACGCTAGCCGACAGCCCGCAACTCGATTACTCGAAGGCCGTCTCGATCGGCGGCGTGCTGCAGGCAGGCGACGACTGGCGCACCCTGACCGATACACAGTAAGAGCCATTGCCATGACCACCATGCTCGCACCTACTCTCAAACTGCGTATCGCGTCGGTTGACGCGCCCACCTCGCTGATCAAGTCCTTCACGCTCGAGGCCGAGGACGGCTCGTTGCTGCCGGGCTTCGAGCCGGGCGCGCATATCCAGGTTGAGATTCCGGCCGCTGACAGCGGCGTCGCGCAGTGGCGTTCGTATTCGCTGATCAACACGGATCCGCAGCAAGATACGCGCTCTGGCGTGCACGCCTACCGTCTCGGCATCCGGCGCGAGGACGAGGGTCGCGGCGGCTCGCGCTTCATGCACACGCTGCGGACCGGCACCACGCTCACTGTGCGCTCACCCGTCAACCACTTCCCGCTCGCCGCGCCGCCTTCGGTCATCCTGATTGCCGGCGGCATCGGCATCACGCCGATGGCGGCCATGGCAGCGGAACTGAGCGCGCAGAACCGCGACTACACGCTGCATTTTTCGGGGCGCACGCGCGACGCGCTGCCGTTCGTCGACGAACTGCGCGCCTTCGCGGGCAAGCGCCTCGTAGTGCATGCCGATGATGAGGGCACCACGCGCCTGTCGATCGACACGCTACTCGATGGCGCGCAAGTCAATCAGCCGATCTACGTGTGCGGGCCGGCCCGCATGATCGACGCGGTACTCGCCGCTGCACGCCATCGCGGCTGGCACGAGTGCGACCTCCATTACGAACTTTTTAGCGAAGCCGCACCGCAGGAGGGCGACACCGCCTTCGAGGTCGAGCTGAAGTCCTCCGGCAAGGTACTGAGCGTGCCGGCCGACAAATCGGTACTCGACACATTGCTCGATAACGGCGTCGATGTCATGTACGACTGCCGCGCCGGTTATTGCGGCCTGTGCTCCACCCAGGTCTGCAGCGGCGAGGTCGACCATCGCGACACCTACCTGTCGGACACCGACAAGCGCGCCGGCAAGCTCATGCAGGTCTGCGTTTCGCGCTGCAACAGCAAACGCCTCGTGCTCGACCTGTGACTGCATTTTCAGCCCATCAATAAGCATGACTGAACATTATCGGACTTATATCCAACGGAGCGCCGTATGAGCGAAACTCTGGTTACCTATGAACTCGACGGCGCAGTGGCGTTGATCGGCCTGAATCGTCCCGACAAGCGCAATGCGATCAACGAAGACGTGATTGCGCAGTTGCGCGACACTGTCAACCGCGCCGGCGACGAAGCCATGTGCGGTGTCATCTACGGCCATGGCGGCAACTTCTCGGCCGGACTCGACCTGCGCGAGGCCCTGTCGCGAGCCACCGGGCAGGCCGCGCCACCGAAAAAGCGCCGCCGTCACTCGTGGCACGAAGTGTTCGATCTCATCGCGCGCGGCCCGATTCCATTCGTTGCAGCGCTGCACGGGGCCGTCGTCGGCGGCGGTCTTGAGCTGGCGACCGCCGCTCATGTACGCGTCGGCGACAAGACCTGCTTCTTCGGCCTGCCCGAGGGCCAGCGCGGCATCTTCGTGGGCGGCGGCGGCACGGTTCGCATCCAGCGCGTTGTCGGCTACACCCTGATGGCCGACATGATGCTCACGGGCCGCCTGCTGAACGCCGAGGAAGGCCAGCGCGAGCACATCATCACCTACCTGACACCGGAAGGCGGCGCACTCGAGAAGGCAAAGGAACTCGCGGCGAAGATCGCGCAGAACGTGCCCGATACCAACTGGCGCATCACGAACCTGCTGCCGCGTGTCAACGATCTCTCGCACGAGGACGGCCTGTTCCTCGAGTACATGAGTTCGAACATGATGCGTTCGCCCGAAACCGCCGCCCGTCTGCAGAATTTCGTGGACGGTAACGCCAAACTCGTCAAACCGGAGTAAAGCCTGCATGAGTACCCCCGCAGAACTCACGCCGCAGGAAGCCGCGGCACTGGCCCATGTGAAAGCCGCCGAACAAGCCGCTGCGCAGATCCCCGTTCCCGCCGGCGTCAAGCCGCGCGACGTCAGCCGCGCCGCCGTGATCGGCGCCGGCACGATGGGCGGCGGCATCGCCATGGCACTCGTCGCCGCCGGCATTCCGGTCACGCTGATCGACGCCAACGACGATGGCCTCACGCGCGGTCTTGCGCGCATTCGCGACAACTACGACGGCAGCATCAAGCGCGGCAAGCTGGACGTTGCCACGCGCGACGAGCGCCTCGGGCTCATCACGGGCTCGACCTCGATTGCCGACGTCAAGGGCGCCGACATCATCATCGAAGCCGTGTTCGAGGATCTCGGCCTCAAGCAAGGCATCTTCCGCGAGCTCGACCTGCACGCGAGGCCCGGCGCAATCCTTGCAACCAATACGTCGGGCCTCGACATCAACGATATCGCGGCTGTCACGAAGCGCCCGCAAGACGTGGTCGGCGCGCACTTCTTCAGCCCTGCGCAGGTGATGCGCCTGCTCGAAGTCGTGCGTGCGGACCGGACCTCCGACGACGCCGTGGCCACACTCATGGAACTGGGCCGCCGCATGGGCAAGGTGTCAGTCTATGCGCGCGTCTATCCGGGCTTCATCGGCAACGCGCTGTTCCGCAATTACAACCGCGAAGCGCATTTTCTCGTCGAAGACGGCGCACTGCCGCACGAGGTCGATGCCGCGCTCAAGGATTTCGGCTACGCAATGGGCGTCTTCGCGGTGCACGACATGGCCGGTAACGACGTCGGTTATCAGACGCGCAAGGCGCAGATGGCCACGCGTGCAAACGACCGCCGCTGGAACGATCTCATCATGAAGCTCGTCGAGATGGGGCGCCTCGGGCAGAAGAGCGGCAAGGGCTGGTATCGCTATGAAGCGGGCGAGCGCACGCCGCATCGCGATCCGGAAGTCGAGCAATATATCGTCGAGGAATCGGCGCGCATGGGGATCGCGCGTCGCCCGATCTCACCGGACGAGATCATCAAGCGCTGCATGTACGGCATGATCAACGAAGGCGCAAAGCTGCTCGAGCAAGGCATCGCGCTGCGCGCGAGCGATATCGACATCGTGTACGTGACCGGCTACGGGTTCCCCGCCAAGCGAGGCGGACCGATGTACTACGCCGACCAGATCGGCCTCGCCAATATCTATCAGGACGTTTTGCGTCTGTACGAAGAGTACGGTTACTGGTGGAAGCCGGCGCCGCTGCTCGAGAAGCTCGCGTCCAGCAACGGCAGATTTGCCGATCTTTGACCCCGCGGTAAAGGGTGCGCCGGGCAGCCGGCGTCACCCATCTGCTAAAGCCCTCCCCCTTTGCGAGGGCTTTGTCGTCCTGGGGCCGGCCGCTCACTCGTCTTCGAAGACAGGTTCCGTCGATGAAACCGCGTCATCGCGGCCCGAAGCGGGCGCGCCTGCGAAGTATTCGGGCGGCAGCGTGGCGAGGAACTCCGAAAAGCCCGAGTCGCCGCCCGGGGAATGTTCAGCCATGGCCGCCCCGGCGGCGGCTTCGTCGCCCGACAGCAACGCTTGCGCCAGCTTCTGGTGATCGGCAATTGCCTTCTCGCGCCGGCTTGGCGCCAGAAACGGCTTGGGCCTGTAACGTGAAATCAACCGGCGGATCGAGCGAATCTGATCAGCCAGGTAATCGTTATGGCAAGCATTGCAGATGACTTCGTGGAATGCCGAGTTGGCACGCGCGAAACCTCTCGCATCATTTTCCTGCAATGCGGCCACGCCCTGGTCAACGGCCTTTTGCAGTGCTGCTCGCTGCGCGTCATTCATGCGCCGCGCTGCCAGGCGCGCCGACACGATCTCCAGCTCGCTGAGCAGCTCGAGCACGTCACGCAGCTGCGGCACCGACATTTTGTTCACGAATACACCCTGCCGCGGCACGATCTGCACGTACTGCTGGGCGGCGAGCTGCTGCAGCGCCTCGCGGATCGGCGTGCGCGACACATTGAAGCGCGCCGCCAGCGCCCGCTCGTCAAGCGTCGCGCCCGGGACCAGTTCACCGCGCTCGATTTCCGCTTCGAGAAGCGCCTTGATTTCGGCCGATCGGCTCAATTTCGGGACCTGATTCATCGAATGAGAATCACAAACATGAGAATGTTGAACGAGATAATGCGCACGCGAGCGTGCACTCCTATGATACTCCATTGGTATACCAGATGTTGAGTGCCATCCGATCGAACATGCAAAACGGCGTCGTGCCTGGACACGACGCCGTCGGGCAATGCTCGCCGAGAAAGCTTAGCTGTTCTTCAGATGGCGCTGCGCGCAGAAGTAATGCACCGCCGACCAGAGCAGCACCACGGTCACCGCCAGCATGGCATAGCGCACACCATTAGCCGAGGCGTCGTGACAGGCCATCGCGAGCGGACCCTGCAACGTGGCCGCGGCACCATGCGCGCCCTTCGGCACAGTGCACACCTCATGGAAATTGCCCTGCGTGAACAGGTGCGAAGCAACGCGGTCGCTCAGGAAGCCGACCACCGGCGTACCCAGGCCCTGTCCAATCAGGTTCATCAGCAGGAAGACAATTGCCGACGCGGTAGCGCGCATGCGCGGCTCGACGATGCTTTGCACCACGGCAAAGGTCGGACCGTTCCACAGGTTGAGCGCGATCGTACCGACGAATAGCAGAGCGACGCTCACCTGCCACTGGTTCGAGATAAACGCCAGCGCCAGCGCCGGGAAACCCAGCGCGGTACCAATCGCCGGGATCCGCGCATACCAGCGGCGGTCCTTGGCGCTGGCCCAGTCCGCGGACACGCCGCCGAGGGTATTGCCGATGATCCCGCCCACGCCGAGCACCAGACCGAAAATCAGGCCGGCCTGAGCAAAGCTCATGTCGTAGGCGCGGATGAAATACATCGGGATGAACAGGTTGATGCCGTACTGCGCAAACGCACCGATCACCGTACCCAGCAGCATCTGCACGAAGGCGCGGCTGGAGATCAGCAGCTTGAACACCTGACTCATCGGTGGAGCACTGGCACTCGTATCGGCAGCAACACCATCAGCGCCGCCGCGTTTCGGCTCGCGCAGCGTGAGCCACGCCAGCAGACCCAGCACGAGACCCGGCAGCCCCACCACATAGAACACCGGACGCCAGCCGAGATGCTGCACCAGCCAGCCGCCGCCAAGCGCGCCGGCCAGCACGCCAATGGGCGGGCCCAGCGCATAGATCGCGAGCGCGCTTGCCCGGCGGCGCGGTCCAAACTGGTCCGCGATCAGCGAATGCGAGGTCGGTGTGCTGCCCGCTTCGCCGATCCCCACACCGAGGCGGTACAACATCAGCTGCCAGAAGGCGCCTGCCGTGCCGCAGAGCGCAGTCATCGCCGACCAGGCGATGATCGAGATCGAGATCAGTACGACACGGTTGAATTTGTCAGCCAGACGCGCAATTGGCAGGCCGAGCACCGAATAAAAAATGGAGAAAGCCAGGCCGCCGAGCAGGCCGACCTGGAGATCGCTGAGGCTCATCTCGGTCTTCACGGCCTGCCCAACGACCGCCACGATGATGCGATCAACGAAGCTCGACGCATAGATCAGCACCAGCACCAGCAAAAACCAGCTGCGATACCAGCCGCTGCCCGACCTCGCACTCACTTCCTGGGCAGTAAGTTCTCTCATCTAAATGTCTCCATAAGCTCCGGCAATCCCGCTGGCCCTGCCAGCTTGACGGTTGTCGCTGAGCTATTTGTATACCACGGAAACCTATGTGGAATTATAGGTCGATTTTCATGCATAAATCTCAGCCACGCAATAACCAGGCAGAGGCGGACGCGTCAAGGTTCCCACCTGGCCACGCGTGCTCGCATGCACCGGCCCGCGTGCACCGGCGCGCCGCGAAACGTTAGAAGAGGTGGCGGATGCCGACCTGCACAGCCAGCTGGTTGGCCGTGGTGGAAGCGTTGTTGCCAAACAGCGCGCCGCCAGGGCCCGGCACCGAGTACGGGGTCGACACGAGGAAGTTGTCCGCGTGCTTCTGCCCCGCGAACGCGTGCTGCAGGACGCCAAACACGTACACGTCGGTGCGCTTCGAGAGTCGATAGTCCACGCCTGCCGTGTAGAGGTCGTACTTGCCGAGCTTGTGCTGGTCCACGTAGGTGAAGCCACCGCCCACCGTAAGCGCCGGCCCGAACCTGTAGGTCGTCCCCAGTTCGTAGGCGCCCACGGTCACCACGCCGCGCGGGCTTTGCGAAGCATTCGTGTAGGTGTACACGCCATTGATCGACCACGCATTGGTCAGGCTATACATGCCGCCCGCCGCGATCGTATAGATCGATTGCGCGTCGAGCGCGACCTGCGCCATCGTGCCCACGCCGCGCGCCGCGTTGCCACCCTGCGTCTTCGTGAAGGTGAGCGCCCCCGAGTAAGGCGCGTTGAAGTTGCCGGTCGGGCTGTACTTCACGCCAGCGCTGATCACGCGCGGGTTGCCCGTCGGCGTACCGCCGAAGGCGCCAGGAATGTTACTGAAGCCGTACATCACGCCCGCGGTGACGCCGTGCCAGGTCGGCGTTTCGTAGCGCACCATGTTGCTCACCGGCTCGCCCGCGAGACGGTCGATGTCGTACGCACCGTGGAACGCGTAGGACGGCGCAAACTGGGCGACGTTGGTGTAGTAAGAGGCGTAATCGTAGATGAAATCGTAGTCGTAGCCGGCGATCAGCGTGCCGAACGTCGAGCTCTGCAGCCCCACGAAAGCGCGTCGCCCGAACAGCGCGCCGCCGTGGCTCGCGGTACCCGTGTTCAGCGAAAAGCCGTTCTCCAGGGTGAAGATCGTCTTCAGACCACCGCCGAGATCCTCAACCCCGTGCAGGCCCCAGCGTGACGCCTGGTTGATGCCGTCATCGAGCTTCACGAACGAATGGCCACCCGCGTTGTTCACATAGGTGAGGCCATCGCTGATGATCCCGTATAGCGTCACACTGCTCTGCGCGTGCGCGCCTCCCGCCACTGCGGCCGCTATCGCGCCCGCCAATACCTTCTTCTTCACTTGACGATCTCCGTGTATTGCGGGCTTTGGCGCCCGCTTTTATTGCCGGTCTATTTCCTTCGGCTGCCGACAGCTACGAACGACTTGCTGCAAGCGCGGTGACGCGAGGCACGGAAGTCATGCGCGGCCGGCCACACCGCACCACGCCTACAGCCAGCAACGCGTAGCGAATTCCGTATGCCGGGGCGTCATGGCACGCCGCTGTGAACGCTCCCCGCGGCGCGAGTGCCGCGCAAACCAACTTGAACTGTCCCTCCGTCCCGAAGCGCGAGGCAGGTCGATCGATCTGGAATCCTGCCTTTCTGAGGCCAGCAAAGCCCCGGTCCTCGAAACTCACTAGCGGGAACACGCGGGCGAATTCCGTGGCTCGCATATACGGCGCGACAATGCCGTGCACCACGGCGAAGGTCCGACTGTCCAGCATGTTCAGCGTGACCGCGGCGATGAAAATCCGCGTGACGGTAAAGGCCGAGTAGCCAATAGAGCTTCAGATTGACCTTCGTTGCTTGATCCGCGACGGCAATGACGACCCGGTCGACGAACCGGGCTGCGAGATTCTGCGCTGTCAGCTCTTTCATTTGTGGTGTCTCCGAGGCGGGCTCCAGGTAGCTTACGATTCGCTTTTTGTATGCCACAGATCGTTTGTGGGATTTTTTACGGATTCTGAAGCATAAATTTTCGAGGCGCAAGACTATCTCGCGTCGAAGGCATACTCGTTTTCACCAGGAGAACTTGTCTTTTCAATGCATCGGCTAGAGCCAGGGGCGGCAAACAGCAATTCGTTGTTCGCGCAACCAACATGGTGCGTGGGCCGAGTCGCTTATCTGGCCCTACTTCACTCGGCTCTGTCGCGGTTGATGAGAAGCCTGCTGTGATGCCCGTTTTCGAATGTCTGCATTACGCGCTGGATGTGAACCTGATACGTGCGTGATGGTCTGTGCGTCAAACAGATCCGGCGACCCGGCTTTACACGGACCGCCGGAATCCCGCCGTGAGGGAGCAGGTCATCGGCGGGATAAAGCGTCAACCCCTAGCCTGGCTGACCGCGTAAGTCGAAACGAAGACCAGACGCACCGTGTCGCCGGGGCGCACATGCCCAAGATCCACGTCCTTCGCGACTTCAACCGTCACCGGTTGGTAAGCGCCGCGAATCCGCAGCGTCCGGTCCTTGAGGTTGACCGCCTGCACCGTCGCGTCAACCTCGATCTGATGGGCGACCTCATAGCCCGATGCCTGAGGCAGGAAGACGCCGGTGTCGACACGCTTACGAATACCGTTGACAGGTTCGTCGAGCTTTTGCACGTCGACCGCCACAGCGTCCTTGTAATGAACGTCGATCATGTCGCCCGGGGTCACGGCTGCTGTACCCGCCTTCGCCGAAGCCAGGAGTGGCATCTGCACCAGGTTGCCCATCGGTCCGCGAACAGTCATCGTGTTCGATGCGTGATCCACGGCGACGGCCTGACTGCGAATCGGAATAGCGGGAGACTGGGCGACGACCTGCTGAGTCGCTGTGGCCAGCGCATCCTGTGCGCAAGCCGATACGGCAACGGACGCGCCAAGCAGCAATGCGGCGGCAATGGTGGAAATTTTCATTTTGAACTCCTTGATAAATGGACTGGATTCAGCGCTGGCGAAGGGTCAGCCCGGCGTGGGCCGGCCAACACGCGCGTTAGTTCGCTGCAGGGGTCTCGCAAGTGAATGTAATTTCGCGCCGGTCTGCTTCGGGCTTCGAATCCCCGGTGGCCGGCTGGATCGACGCCAGTTCGTGCACGGCCTTGTCGCCGCAGACTTTCTCAGTACGAGGCGCCAATGCCCACCGTCGTACCTCCAGAACTCAACCCGGCGCCAACCCGCAACTTGATGTTCTGCGTGACGCGTGCAGTCGCTCCTAGCGCCGTTGCCTGGTAGCCCCTATAGGTTGCAGCGCCAACACCTACCGCGATCGTCTTGCCGAGATCGACATCGGGGATCATGGAAAGCGCAGTGGCCGCCGCAACTCCTGAATAGGCGTTACGTCCGACGTCGTTGATCGCCGTGCGCAGTCCGCCGACCTGCTGGTCCGTGTACCGCTGGGACTGGGCAGAGGATGCCTTCAACTGGTTCACGTTCACGGCATCGGTACCTTCCGTTCCGGCAGCGACATTGGCCACCTGCCGCTCGCCCCCGGCGCTGCCGACCGATACCGTGTTCGAACGGTCCGCGACCGAACCCGTGCCAAGCGCAACCGAGTTGCTCGCACTCGCCGCCGAGTTCGAGCCCAACGCCACTGCACCCGAGCCGCTCGCGATTGCCGCGCCGCCCGCGGCAACGGAATTCGCACCGATTGCCTGCGAATCCGCTTGCGACGAGTTCGCATGGAAATACTTGATGCCGCCACCGTTGTCGATGTTGTTGATCGTGCCGTTGATCGCGTAGAGCTGGGAGCCGTTCACCGCATCGGTGCTGGTCTCGCTCACGTCGCCCTCCGCCACGTTCGAGATCTTCCTGCTTGCGGCGTCGATGCCACGCTTCGTGATGCTCGGGCCGCCGCTGATGGTGACGCCATTGCTATCGATGACCGTATCCCCAGTCGTCACGGAGTCGAAATCCGGATTGGCGGACACGTCGATCTTCAGGCTCTTCGTGTCTGGGTCATAGCTAGCGGTCGTGTTGCTTCCGTCGACCACATTGAGTGTTTCGTTCGGACCAATCTTGCCGGGCGAACCGTGACTTGCGCTAATGTTCCAGCCCGCGTTCGCCACGTCGCTCACAGCATCGAGCTGAGACTTGTTCACGGCGTCATCGCTGTTCGTGCCGTCCGCAACGCCGGAGATCCTGCCGCTGCCGTCCCTGTTGACTGTGATATTGCCGAACTTCGGCGAATCGGCCATCTGCAGCTGCATATCGCCGTTCCCGTCGGTCACGGTTGTCAGATTGCCGCCTGAATACGCGCCCGCGGTCGTCGCGGTGCCGGCGATGCTCATGGTTTCGCCGAGCTTGCGCGACGCCGGCTCGCCAGCATTTCCAGCGAACATGAGTGGCTTAGAGACCGCATCGTTGAGTAAATCGAGTGCCTGATTGGTCGCATAGAGCTGCGAACCGTTCACGGCGTCGGTGCTGGTCTCGCTCAAGCGCCCTGCTGCAACGTTCGTGACCGTGCGTTCGTTGCCCGCTCCGCCTACACTCACCGAGCTCTGCGGATTGCTGCCGGCGAAGGTGTACGCATTGCCTGCGATGGTTGCGCCTGGCGTTGCGGCGGCAGCAGCCGTAGTCGAACCCGAGCCTAGCGCCACGCTCTGGTCGTTGCTCGCAACTGCACCTGCGCCGAGCGCCATCGCCGATGTCGCGCTTGCGCTTGCGCTTGCACCGGTACCCACCGCTATCGAATCCGTGCTGGATGCGACAGTCGCTGTGCTGTCGCTGTCACCGCCGCCAATGGCCAGCGACCGCGTGCCGGACGTGCCGCTCAAGGTGGCCGCACTGCCGATCCGCATGCTGCCAGCCGGGGTGCCCGTCTGGCCGCCGCCGAGACCCGGGTTTCCACCATTGACGAAAAGTTCGCCGCCCAGCGAGAGGGACGTACTCAAAGCATCCTGCCCGCCTTTGGGGTCGCTGTAAAAAAGTGCACGGTTATTTGTGAAGCTTTGTCGCGCGAAAGGCAGGCTGAATTCGAGGTTATGTTGAAAAGTCTGCTATTTGCGCCGAAGCTTACTGTGCGGCCGCTACCTTCTGTTTGAATTCTGTCGTTGTCAGCGAGCCGCGCATGAGTTCGACAAACCTGCGGCAAAGGTTACACGCCACAAGCCGCCCTTCGGTATCGCGAACACGAAGCGGGAGCGGCGTGCCATCCAGCAGATTTTGCAGGACAGCGTCATCCCGTTCGGAAACGCCATTGAGTTGCGGGCCGCCTACGGCAGCGGCCGCATTTTCGCCCACCAGGCCCAAAACGTTGAGCGATTTGAGCCAGATCGATTACAGAACGCACGCCAAGCTTTGCGATCAGGCGGCTGCGATGCGCGCTCACCGTCTTGCGGCTCAGCGCAAGCTCGTTGGCAATCTCTCCATTGCTCATGCCGCGTGCGAGGTAGGCCATGACTGTCTTCTCGCGCTCCGTTAGCACGGCAAGAGGGTCAGCCGCATCGTTCGGTTTGCGTCTCGTACCAGCCAGGCCGTCGCGGCGCGGAAAATATCGATGACCGCTCAGAATCGCGGCCACAGCCCGGCGCAGTTCCTCAACGTTCTCGTGGCGACGGACAAAGCCGTCAACGCCGGCGTCAAAGGCCCCCTGAACCAACAGCTGTGCTTCTTCGTCGCCGTAGAGCAGCGTCCTCGCTCTCGGGCCGGACGCTTCCAGGCGACGCACGAAATCGGGCGCGTTGAACATGGGCAAATCGGCGGAAACGACGATCAGAGCGGGGTACCGCTGGAGCGAGAGTGCTTCGCGCGCGGTATCGGCTTCTCCGACGACTTCGTGACCTGTCGCCCGAACGATGTCAGCAAGCGCGTTGAGTTCGACCGGCCGACCACTCGAGACAATGATCCTTGCCATTTTCCTTCCTCCGTGGACCTTGCGCGTACCGGGGGAGCGTGAGCGCCCGCGTACAGGTCGGGCGCACTGAAAGCCATCGGAAAAGATCTTAGCGGAACCCTCGAAATGGCGAATCGCACTGGCCAGGAAAGGCCTCGGTCGCCTGAGTACGTCAAGCAGCTCTGGACACAACGAGGACAATCGATTCTTGTCGCTTTGAAGGGCAAAACCGATAACTCGCTGTTACGAATCTCGCATCGCCGTTTCACCTGTGTCCAGGTCCGCCACCTACACTCCGAACCGTGCTCACCAACAGGGCACGCAACTGAGCAGGAGTAGCGGAAATGAACAAGGCGATTCTCGGGATGGTATTGGGCGCAGCCGCATTGGCGGCGTCGACGGCGGCAAGCGCGCACGTGGATGTTGCATTGGGGCTTGGCGTTCCGGGCATAGCCTACGCTCCAGCTCAACCGGTATATGTTGCGCCTCCGCCTGTTGCTTATGCACCCGCTCCGGTTGCGATGGCGTATCGCGACGATGATGGCTGGCGCGCACGCGAGTGGCGGGAACATGAATGGCGGGAACACGAACGCCGCGAGCACGAATGGCGCGGGCGCGAGTGGCACGAACGTGTCCGCTGGGGCTATTAAATCGACTCAACGTGTCATGCCACGCAGGTGTCAATCATGAAACTGAATCACCAGGTTAGTACGTTCGTTGCGGCTGCCGCCTTGGGACTGGCGCTTGCCGGTACCGCCAATGCCGCCGGCTGCCTGAAGGGCGCAGTCGTCGGCGGTGTAGCCGGTCACTACGCGGGCCACCATGCGGTCGTTGGAGCCGTCGGTGGCTGCATTGTCGGGCATCACGTCGCCAGGAAAAATGCGGAGGAACGTGCAGCCCAACGTCAGGCAATCCGTGAGCAGAAGCTGGCCACGTGATAACTGGCAGCGCCCTTTCTCCGCCCTCGCCCACCCTGCATGAATCATCCGGCGCGTCACCGTGGGACCCGGTGTAAATTACCTCTTCGCATAGAATGAACTCATCTGAGCAACATGTGAGGCGGTCGTTCTGCAATGGAACAAGAGAAGTACAAGGGTTGCCTGTTGTGGGGGCACGTCATCGCGCAACAGGAAGAACTCCTGGAGCCGGAACGGTATGCCGCAAGCGGCACCATCACCCGGGACAACAAGCTGATTGAAGCGTCAGGCGTACTCGGCTTGTTCGATACAGAGCAGGAAGCCCAGGAGGTTGGCCTTGCCTGGGCCCGCGCGTGGGTCGACGCCCATCTGTAATGAGGGTTACCCATGGCTAAGGCGCTGGAAGACGATGTGTTATTCTGACTGCATGCGGCTTGCATTTATCTTCTTACGGTATGCATGCCGAGCGGAGCATATCTGGATGGACGAAAGAAAACGTGAAAGCATCGTCGCCTACCTGCGGCGACGGATGGCAGAATTTGGGATCAAAGCGGATGACATTGCCGCTTCCATTGCGGCAGACCAGGAGCGGCAGCGAGCTGCGCGATACCGCGATGCATTTGGCCACACATGGGACGGCAAAGGCTCAGCACCTCAATGGGTTGTGCAAGCGACCAGCGCCGGGCAGTCGCTCGAGCATTTTGCTATCAACAGGTCGCCGGAACCGGACTCAGGCAAACGCCCCCATGTGGATTGGCGTGATGACCCATTTGCTGGCACCCGACTAGCGACAATAAAAGCAGAACCCCTCAGAGCCGCCTGACCGAACATTTTCTCTCGCCGGGCGGCATCGCTCTACGCTGGCATTTTCGAGCGGTTCACGGCCCCCTTCGACTGCACGCTTCATTCTCGTGCCGCTAACTCTGTGATTCAGTCAGTCTGCGATACGCACTCAGATGCCGTATCAGGCCCTGCCTGTCGCCACGCGTCTCGAGCAACATAGCCAGGTTGTGGTGTGCGTCCGCATAAGACGGATCGAATTCAAGACACTTCTCGTAACTTCGCTCGGCATCCTCGAGTCTGCCCACTTCTTCAAATGCAACGGCGCGGTTGAAATGCAGGACAGCGTCTTCGGGGAAGTGGGATAGCGCTGCTTCGAATACATGAAGCGCATCCTGGCAACGTCCCTCAAATTCACAAAGAAGCGCGCCCAGGTCAACGTAGGCGGCATAATAGGGTTGCGGCGAAAGCTCTATCGCCTTTCTGTACGCGCGTTCCGCACCATGCACGTCGGTTGTTCTTAGCTGCTCGCCGAGGTCGTACCATTCCTCTGCCTGGTGCACCAGGTTCTTTTGCACAGGTGCAGTATCAAGGAACACGACATCGCCCTTGATTTCAGCTACTTCGAAGTCGAGCAATTGCTGCCCTGTAATCGCATTCCACTGTGAGGGGCCCGTCCTCACCACCACATCGTTGCCGACCGCAGATACTCGAATTCCCGTCAATGGCAACTCATCTGGCAATGCTTCTCTCAGCCGTGAAAGGGCCATGATGATTTTGCGCGGCGGTATGCGCGCGGCGCGCAACTGCAAGGCGGTGCGCAACAGGACGACGTCCTGGAACGTGAATCGATATGCGTTCCTCGGCCCACGCGATGGGTTCACGAATCCGGCCGCAACCAGACCGGAAACCACGCTGCGGGAGACCCCGAGCATCGCTTGCAGCTCGCGCATCGAAATCTCGCGCGCTGTGACTTGTGGTGTCACTTGCGTGCCCGGACCTTTGCGGGTGCTTCGTCAGGAGCTTTGCTCGCGCGCGCCGCCGGCTTGCGCGTTTTGGGCGCTACAGGAATCTCAGCAACGGGTTCAGGGCTCTTGCGCCTCGATGCCGGAGCGGCTTTCGTTTTTGCATCACCCTTGAGACTGGCGCGCAAGGCGTCCATCAGGTCAATGACCTGCCCACCGCCACGCGTGGATTCCACGGCCTCCTGAGTGACGACCTGCTTGCCCTCGATTTTTTCGTCAATGGCGGCAAGGATGCGCTTCTTCTCTTCGTCCTCGTAGGCTGCCGGGTCGTAGTTGTCTTCAGCGCCCTGCTCGATAATCTGCAATGCGAGTTTCAGCTCGGCATCGGACACCTGGATGCGTTCGACGTGCAGGTCACTCAGTGAGCGAACCTCATCCGCATAAAGCAACTGCTGGAAGACGAGCCCGTCTTCTTCGGGGCGCACTTGCACGATCCGCGTCTTGCCTTTGAACGCCCATTTAGCCAACGCACAGCGGCCGCTTTGAGCGAGCGCCTGCTGCAGCAAACTATACGGTTTGCCGCCTCTTTTGTCGGGCGCGATGTAATACGCCTTGTCGTAGAAAACGGGGTTGACCGCCTTCTCTGGAATGAAAGCGAGTATCTCGACGACGTGACTGGCGCCATCCTCCAGCGCCTTCAACTCATCGCTGGTGAAAACCACGAATCTGTCCTTGTCGAATTCGTAGCCCTTGTTCATGGCCGAGCGCTCGACGACCTCCCCCGTTTTCTCGGAAACGTACTGCTGCTTCACACGCGAGCCGTCGGGCGCGAGCATGTGAAACCTGACGTCGGACGAACTCTCAGTCGCGGTGTAAAGCTTCACCGGTATCGAAACAAGCCCGAAAGAGAGCGACAAGGAAGCGATTGAGCGGGCTGGCATGGACTTCTCCTCGCGGATAGGCGCGTTCAGCACGTCGCTCACGCAAGGCGCGTGCCGCCGCCAGCGATGAAAAATTTCATTTTAGGCGCTTTATGGCCGAAGCCAACGACTGGCTCGCCGACCAGTACGCTGCCCACGGGTCCCGAGACTGGAAGCTCAGGTACTCGCGTGCCGTCTGCACCGTCCACTGCGCCCCACTCCTCAAGTCGGTCAGTTGCTCCCAGGAAACTGGCATGGAGACACCCATCCCCGGCCGCGTCCGTGCAGAGAATGCGGACACGGTCGTTTGCCCCATGCCGTTTCGTAAGTAGTCGACATAGACCTTGCCAATTCGGTTCGAAGCGCCAGCGGTTGCAGAAAAACGCTGTGGAATCGCTTTTGCGAGGTGCCGAACGAATGCCTGCGAGAATGCCTTAACCGCCTCGTAGCCAAGCCGCGGCGCAAGCGGCACAACGACATGCAATCCCTTCCCGCCGCTCGTCTTCAGCCAGGCCTCGAGGCCGAGCTCCGACAACAGCGTGTGAACAAGAAGCGCTGCCTCCTGAACGTGCCCCCATTTCACACCTTCGCCGGGGTCCAAGTCGAAGATGACCCTGTCGGGCTTCTCGAGTCGGCGAACCGTCGAATTCCAAGTGTGGAACTCGACCGTATTCATCTGCACTGCCGACAGCAAGGCATCCGCCGTATCAACCGTCAGCAGCGGCGGATGTTTTGGCCACAAGTCCCGGTCGTGAACCATCAGCCCTGGCATGTTCGTTCTCTCCGCATGCTTCTGAAAGAACAGTTCGCCGGCGATGCCGTCAGGCGCTCGAACCATCGCAAGGGGTCGTGCCTTCAGATGGGGCAGCATCCACTCCGCGACGCTCGCGTAGTAGCGAACGAGGTCGGCCTTCGTGACGCCAGTCGAGGGGTCGACGACGCGTTCCGGATGGGTAATTTTCAGCTGCGGCAGAGCACTCGGTGCCTGGGTCTTTCCTCCTTCCCGGACGACACCGCGCGCGGGCTTGTCGACGCGCAGTCCCTTAAACGACGCCTGTCGCACCAGGCCATCGGTGGTCCAGTCTGCGAATTCCACTTCCGCGACCAGCTCGGGACGAACCCAGCGCTCACTGCCCGCGGCACGCCGTGACCATCGGCGCTGTTTGGCTGCAGTCACGTCAAAAGGTGCCACATCGATCTCGAGCGGCGTGAGGCGCGCCCACAGATTCCGCGCGGTCCTGGCGTCCCAGCCGGTGCCGACGCTGCCCGCGTCGTGAAGCTGGTCGCCGACGTAATACCCGAGCATCAGGCTGCCGATTTCACCGGGCTTGCCGCCTCGCGCAGTGAAGCCGCAGATGACAAGCTCTTGCCGCAACCGGCACTTCGCCTTCAACCAGGTCTGCGTTCTGCCCGATTCATACCGAGCGTCGCGGCGTTTGAGCATGAGGCCTTCGAGGCCCAACCCGGCGGCAGCTTCAAACACCCGGGCCGGCGGCGCCTCAAAGTCCTGGCTGAAGCGAATCCGTTCGCCGCCACTCTCGAGCAACTGCGCAAGCAGCGCGCGCCTCGCCCACAGCGGGACGTTCCTGAGGTCCTTTCCGTCGACGTACGGAAGGTCAAAAAGGAAAAAGACAATGTCCTGGTTCGTGGCACCGTCCATCGCATCCTGAAGAGCGCCGAAATTGGGGATGCCGTCCTTGAGCACGACGATTTCGCCATCCAGCCAAGCGTTCGAAACCGGGAGTTTTTCGACCTCTGCAGCAAGACTGGCGAGCGTCTTCGTCCAGTCGTGCCCGCCGCTCGTGAAAAGCCTCGCGCGGCCCTTATCGACACGCGCGAGCAAGCGGTATCCATCCAGTTTGGCCTCGGTTATCCAGTCTCCCTGCGTCGGCAACGAGGGGGCGAAGGTCGCGCGCTGCGGTTCGAGCTTCGCGGGAAGCGGCGCCAAGACGGCCGCCGACAGGTCAATCATCGGTGACTCCTCACGGCGCGCGGGTCGCGCCACCCTCGGCTCCCGTTCTTCGATGAGCCCGAGCGGCTTTGCGGTGACGCTGTCGGGAAGCGCCTTGATGACATCGTATTCCGCCAATGGCTGCGCCCACTCGTCGCGCTTCTTGAAGAGCATCCACGGGTCTTGCTTGTCGTCGGGCTTCGATGTTCGCACCAGCTCCCACAGTCCCGCGAGCTTCTCGCCATGAAGGCGAAAGACGAGCTTGCCCGACTTCATCCCTTCCTGCGGGTCGCCAACGGGCTCCCATGTCCCGCGGTCCCACACCATTACCTTGCCGGCGCCATATTGCCTCGCAGGAATCGTCCCCTCAAAGTCCGCATACTCGACTGGATGGTTCTCCACGTGTATCGCCATCCGCTTTTCCTTCGGGTCATAGCAGGGACCTTTCGGAACCGCCCAGGACAGCAGCACCCCATCCAGCTCGAGACGAAAGTCGTAATGCAGCCTGCCAGCCCAATGCTTTTGCACGACGAAGCCGAGCTGTCCGCCGCCAGATGGGCTGGCAGCCGCCGGCGCCGGTTCGGGCGTGACCTGAAAATCCCGCTTCTTTTGATAGCGGGACAGCGGCGGAGATGTCGGGTCGCGTGCGGAGGCCATAACACTAGTCCAGGAATAACTTTCGTCTTTTCGGGACGCAAATAAGACACCTGACCTTGGTCGTGGCCTCAATCCGATGTTCGGCCGCCTGACTATCAAGCTCTAATTTTTTGCGTGCTTTCTATCCCGCCCGCAGCACAACGCCCACGTTCGCCGACCAACTTCGGCACGACACGCGAAAGCAACGCTATTCTGGAGGATCGTCCTCCAAAGGAAAGGCAATGCTGCATACGCTAGAGGCATCAGTGGTCGTTCTGGTGGACCTGCAAAGGCGACTGATCCCCGCAATACATGAAGGAGCGATGGTGGTAGCTCAGGCTGCCCGGCTGGGAAGAATCGCGCAGTTGCTCGACGTGCCCATCATCGGCACCGAACAGAGTCCCCAGAGGCTCGGTGAGAATGCGGAGACTATCAAGGACCTCTGCTCGAACACGGTCGTCAAGGACCATTTCGATGCGACCGCTGAAGGACTCGTCGACGCGTTGCCTGCAGGGCGAACGAGGATAATTGTTGCTGGCTGCGAGGCGCACGTCTGCGTACTGCAAACGGTGATTGGCTTGCTGAGCCACGGCTTGCAGGTCACGCTCGTCAAAGACGCAATTGGTTCGCGTAAAACTTCAGACCGTGATACCGCGATAGACCGGCTCGCCCGGGCGCGGGCCGATGTGTCGACCGTGGAAATGGTTGCATTCGAGTGGTTACGCTCCAGTCAGCATCCGCAATTCCGCGACGTGCTGCGCCTCATCAAATAGCAGGCGACGCTTACCGTATCAGGCATTCGTGCCCGGCGGTGCGAGGAACTCGAATGTCTCCACTCTTCGCATCCCCGTACACGTCTGTTCGTGCCGCAAGCAAGTATCCAGCGGTCAATGCGCACAGCGCGGCATCGACGTCGTCAATCGACATCAGCAAGATGCCCGCGCCTTGCAGGATGACCAGATGGCAGCCTTTCTTTTGTCCGCCAACATCAATCCCCGCCACCGGCATGCTGCTCACAATACGCTCACACGCGGATATCAGATTGTGGCTTAGACTGCGGCCGGGGCACCCGTGACTTCGGTAGCTGCCGGCGAGACTCCAGCTTCGACCGGCGCGACCGACGGCACAGTTCCCTTCCTGACACGCGCCTTTCGGGCGACGACTGGTTTGACCGCGCCACTCTTCGTTGAAGATTTTCGCGATGCCGGAGCAGCCTTATTGACGGCGGCCTTCTTCGTCGATGTGACCTTTTTCGCGGCCACCGGCTTGTCCGTTTTCGCCTTCTTCTTTGCCGCAGGTTCGGCAGCCTTCTCAATCAGAAATTTGGAGCGGTCTTTGACGTCAGCGAGCCATGCCGGTGCACGACCCCGGCCACTCCACGTCGCTCCAGTTTTGGCGTCCCGATAAAGGGCCGGCTGCGGACCGCGGACGTAGTTGCCAGCCTTCGGGGGATTCACAGCCGCAGCAGCCTTCGTCGGTGCGCCCGCAAGCAGGAACTTGCTTCGGTCTTTGGCCTTGGCAATCCAACTCGGTGCTCGACCGTGGCCTGTCCAGGTGGCCCCACTCCTCGGGTCCTGATACTTTGCTACCGACGAGTTCTGCTTCGTTGCGGTGCTCACGCCAGACTTGCGACCACGTCGTTTTCCGACGAATGCTTCGATGTCGGCGAGCGTCACCGAATGCTTTTCCATCAGACCGCGAATCTTTTCGAGCACAGCAGTGGACTTCGTGGTTGCCAGCGCGGTTGCTTGGGCCTGGAGCTTTGCTATCTTTGCCTGGATGGAATCGAGCGTCGCCATTCTTTTACTTTTCCCTTGTTAAGTTACTGTGTCGCACTATGCCACATCGCGCGACGAAGGCAACAGAATGTGTTGAATTAGCGGTGTCGCCATTGTCTGGCTGCTAGATAGCGGCAGAGACGTCGCGCTATTTGGCATCGAAAGCGGTAACGACACCAATCGCAATGGCGGTAGCGCAGGAGGTCGGTGGTATTCCTTCGGCTCCACAATCTGAGTTCAGACTGACCTGCCCCCCCGCAAACAGGGCCATCCGGAGTCTAGTAAAGTTCGTTTTCTGAACGGCCCCGGTTTTCAGTGCCAAAGGCAATGTTAGTCTTCGGCGTTCTGTTGGTCCGTCAGTTGGGCCTGCAGGCCCAACTGACGGACGTATTCGGCAGGCGGCACTTCACCGAGAGCCCTGTGAGGCCGACTCTCGTTGTATTCGACCCGCCATCGTTCAATTTGCTCCCTGGCGTCGGCCAGCGATGTGAACCAGTGCACGTTCAGGCATTCATCGCGTAGCGTGCCGTTGAACGACTCCACGAATGCGTTATCCGTTGGCTTGCCGGGCCGGCTGACTGTGCGGCGCCGTCGCAAGCGCCACGGTGTCATGATGAAACGCGAGCAACTAGCCCTGCCGAACGCGCCCAACGAGGTTTGGTCAATCGACTTTGTGATGGATACGCTTGCCAATGGGCGGCGCCTGAAGTGCCTGACAATCGTCGACGATTTCACGAAAGAGGCTGTCGACATCGTCGTCGACCACGGCATCTCGGGCTTGTATGTCGCTCGCGCTTTGGACCGTGCCGCCCGCTTCCGTGGCTATCCCAAAGCGGTGCGAACAGACCAGGGGCCCGAGTTCACGAGCCGCGCGCTCGACCAGTGGGCCTATGCGAGCGGCGTCACCCTGAAGTTGATTCAGGCCGGCAAGCCGACGCAGAATGCGTACATCGAATCGTTCAACGGCAAGTTCCGCGATGAATGCCTTAACGAGCACTGGTTCACGACGCTCGCCCACGCGCGCGCCGTCATCGCGGCATGGCGCGAGCAGAGGCCGCACAGCGCACTGAATTACCTCTCGCCATCAGAGTTCGCGGCGAAACATCGGGCAACAGCGGATGCTCCTGCCGCATTCCAGGAGCTGGTTTAAAGGGACTTTGCTAGAAGACCATTGGCCCTATTGAAGGGGGCAGGTCAGGATATCCGCAGCGAGCTAAAAAAGAACGCGATGAGCATAATCAGCTGAATCGACCTCGCGATTGATGAATACTTCGATAAAGTTGGTCAGCATCCCCGACGGGTGGCCTGATGATGCTCCGCCGCGGTCAGCGTCCTTTGGCCTCGTGCCTGAAGGGGAAAGCGGAGAAAGTTACGAAGGCCTGGAAAGTTACTTCCGTAGACTGAGTGCCTGCCAGGGGCTATTTCCGCGATCGTTTGCCGTTCGTGCAGTCGGACCTATTCCATGAACAAGACGAAACGGTTCCCCAGGCACCAAAACGCAAGCGGTACACGTTCTGGCTCCCTGGTTTATCGCGCCTTGATGGTTCCAGCCTCGCAAATCACGAAACTAGAGGGGCTAGTAAGGAGCAAGTTCGATCGGCGCTAACTACCTCGGCGTTCCCTGTCGGTACGAGTAGTATCGCCACCAGCCGTGAACCTCTAATCCTTGGCGGAAGGCAGACAGAGTCGAACTGTCCCGGGAACGGCTGACGTCCCCAACTGGGTTTGAAGCCCAGCCGCACCACCCGATACGATTGCCTTCCGTTGCACAACGACGATGAACACGCAACAAACGCGAACCGCGCATCAAACCCAATCACGCATGCGGCTATCGGGCCTCAACACATGTAAATCGCGTTGAAACCGAGTATATCCAACGCGATCGAAGAACTCCAGAATCTGGATCGCGCGCTTGCGGCCGAGTCCCGTAGCATCGCGAAACGCCGCCGCGCTCACGCCTTGCGATTGCGGCGTTTCGGCCAATTGCGCCACCAGACGCGCAAGCTCGTGAATCACGTCGCGATCGTAGAACAGATCGCGCACGACCTGATACAGCTTGCCAAGCCGCGCCAGTTTGCGCAGCAGCGCGCGCACTTTTTCCTCGGATTCCCGTACTTCGCGTGCGAGGTCGCGCACCCATGGCGGGTCGTATTCTCCTTGTGCGAGCAACGGCATGAGTCGCGCGGCGAGCGCTTCCTCACCGGCATCGAGCGAAACCGCATGCGAAGGCAGATGCAGCCACGGCCCGCTGCGCGCGATACGTCCCGCATCGATGAGCGCGTCCACGGCCGCGCGCCAGATCTCGTCGCTTGCAAGCGGCGCCACCATGCGCCGCAGCCGCGCAGCGTCCGGTCCCTGCTCATCGGGTATGCGCGCATGGAATTCGCCCAGCACCTCGACAATGCGCGCAGCGAGGCGCGTCCAGTGCGCGCGCGCGAGCACGACGGATTCCGCGGTCCGCCCTTGCGAAACGATCACGACCGCGTCGTCGGGCAGTGCAAGCGTGTCCGCGTCGAATCCGGTCAATTGCGCGAGCGTCGCACGTGCGAGCCCGTATGGCGCCTGTTCGATCAGCGCGTCAATGCGGCCTTCATCCAGCCATGCGCATAGCGCGTCGAGCCACGCACGACGCTCCGGCGTGCGCCTGCGCCGCGCAGGCCCGAATGGGTCGAGCACGCGCCCGCCGCCCACGGTGCGGCTCGCCTGCGCGTTGCGCACGATGAAGCGGTCGCCGGGCATCGCGTGCAGCGGCGCATCGAAAACCAGTTGCACGCGGGCTTGCTCCCCCGCCGCGAGCGCATCGCCCTCGAGCAAGGCAATATTCGCCACGCGGTGCATCGTGCCCAGATGCACATGCAGCGGCGACCAATGTTCAAGCGTGATGTCCGCGTCGTCGAGCAATTGCAGGTCGACGTCGAGGCGCGTCGCGGGCTGCGCGAGCCGTGCATCGACGATCCAGTCCCCGCGCGCGATCTGCTCCCGCTCCACGCCATGAAGGTTGAGCGCACAACGTTCTCCCGCTTGCCCCGCCTGCACCGCGCGATTTTGCGCATGGATGCTGCGCACCCGCACCGGTGCGCCCGCCGGCGCAAGCAGCACATGCTCGCCCGTGCGCACGCGCCCCGCGAACACCGTGCCGGTCACGACCGTGCCCTGCCCCGTCAAGGTAAAGACGCGATCCACGGCAAGACGGAACATACCGTCGTCGCGGCGTGCGCGCCAGTGCGTGGCGCGCTCGCGCAACCAGGCGTCGAGTTGCGCGACGCCCGGGTCGCCCGCCCGGGTCGCCTGCGTTTCGAAGCACGGCGCGCCCGCCAGCGCGGTTGGCGCGAGCCACGCGGCAATGTCCGCGCGCACCTCGGCGAGGCGCGCCGGGTCCACGCGGTCTGTTTTGGTCAGCGCGATCGCACCGTGCCTGACGCCAAGCAATTGCAGGATCGCGAGATGCTCGCGCGTTTGCGGCATCACGCCGTCGTCGGCGGCAATCACCAGCAGCGCGAAGTCGATGCCGCATGCGCCGGCCGCCATGGTGTGCACGAGTTTTTCGTGCCCCGGCACGTCGATGAAACCGAGCACCTCGCCGTTCGCGAGCGGCGTATAGGCATAGCCGAGCTCGATCGAAATACCGCGCGCTTTTTCTTCCTTGAGCCGGTCGGTGTCCACGCCGGTGAGCGCGCGCACGAGCGTGGTCTTGCCGTGATCGATATGCCCTGCCGTGCCGACGATCACAGGCGCAGCTCCGCGAGTTGCGCGACGAAAGCGGCTTCGTCCGCGTGTTCGAGGCAGCGCAGATCGAGCCGCAGCGCGTCGTCGGCAATGCGGCCAATCACGGGACGCGGCAAGCCGCGCAGCGCGCGCTCCAGTTTGAGCAAGGCGCGGCCACCGCCGCCCTTGCCGCTGTGGCGCGCGACCAGACCGTAGCCCGGCAGCACATCGACCGGCAACGCGCCGCTGCCGATCTGGCTCAGCATCGGCTCGACGCTCACCGCATAGCCATCGCCGAGCGCCCGCTGCAGTGCGGGCAGCGCATGCGTGGCCGCTTCGTGCATCTCGCTCGCGGGACGCGTGAGCAGCCGCAGCGTCGTCAGGCGCTCGCGCAGGAATTCGGGCGCCTGGTAAAGCTTGAGCACGGGCTCGAGCGCCGCGAGCGTGAGCTTGCCTACGCGCAGCGCGCGCTTGAGCGGATGCTTCTTGATCTTTGCGATCAACTCCCTACGCCCGACGATCAACCCGGCCTGCGGGCCGCCCAGCAGCTTGTCGCCGCTGAAGGTGACGAGGTCGGCGCCCGCTTCGACGGTGGCGCGCACTGTCGGCTCGGCCGGCAGGCCCCATTGCGTGAGATCGGCGAGCGTGCCGCTGCCGAGATCCACGGCAACGGGCAAACCATGGCGCTGAGCGAGCGGCGCGAGTTCGTCCAGCTCGACGCTCTTCGTAAAGCCGCTGATCGCATAGTTGCTGCAATGGATCTTCATCAGCAGCGCAGTGCGCGCGCCGATAGCGGCCTCGTAATCCTTCAGGTGCGTGCGATTGGTCGTGCCCACCTCGCGCAGCCGCGCGCCCGCGCGGCTCATGATGTCGGGAATGCGAAACGCGCCGCCAATCTCCACGAGTTCGCCGCGCGAGACGATCACTTCCTTGCGTGCGGCCAGCGCGGAAAGCGCGAGCAGCACCGCCGCCGCGTTGTTGTTCACGACGGTCGCCGCTTCGGCGCCAGTCAATTCGCAGATGAGTTCGTCGATCAGGTCGTCGCGGTCGCCGCGCTTGCCGGTGGCCAGATCGAATTCGAGGTTCGCGGGCTGCGTGAGCGCTTGCACGACGGCGCGCACGGCAACGTCGGGCAGCAGCGCGCGGCCCAGATTCGTGTGCAACACCGTGCCGGTCAGATTGAATACCGTGCGCAGATTGTTTTGGGCTCGCGCCGCGAGCGTGCGCTGCGCATCGGCAAGCACGCGCTCGATGGAAAACGGCGCCTGCGAGTCCGCCTCGATCACGAGCGTGCCGGCCTGCGCCTCGCGCCGCCAGCCGTCCAGCGTCGCGCGGATGGCCGCGAGCACCTGGGTGCGTCCATGCTGCGTGATCAGCGCCTGCGCGTGCGGCGCGGCAATCACGCGCTCCACCGCCGGCATTTGCGCAAGCAATGCATTCAGCGCGCTTTTATCGACCTTCTCGCTCGCCCCCATCATTGCTCGGCCGGCGCTTCGGGATAGAGCAGCGGATTCGCACTCGCGCGCCGGTAGCCCGCTTCGCTCATCAGCAAATCGAGCGTGATACTCGCGAGATCGTCGGCGAGCGGCTCGAACTCGAGGTCCTTCTCCTGATAGCCGATCTTGCGATAGGTATGGCATTCGTCGCACGACTCCGCTTTCAAGGCCGGATTGCCGCCTTCGATGCCGTGATACGCAATGCCTTTCGTCGAATCGCAGTTCGTGCACTTCACGCGCACGACGTGATTCTCGGTGCCGCACAAGCTGCATTGCACGTAGCGATAGCCCTGGAATGCGCCGCCCACGCGCACGATGCTCGCAACCGGTTGCACGCCGCATACGGGGCACACGCCTGGCGCATCCACGTAAGGCACCTCTTGCACGCGCAGGCGGCTAGCGAGGTCGGTCCATACCACTTGCAGCGCGGCCATGACGAACGGCGCCGTGGCCGGTGCCACTTCCGCATGGCGCTGCCCGAGCAAGGCGTCGGCTTGCGCGTCGAGTTCGGCGTCGCTCATCGCACGCAGCGTGTCCAGCACCTTCGCGAGCGCGGGTGTGACTACGCCTGCCGCTTCCACGCGATCCGCCAGGCGGCGCAGCACCGCGCGCCATTGCGGGTCGCGTTCAGTACCGAGCGCGGGCAGGATCGGCATCGAATGGCGCTGCGCATGGGCGAGCGCTTCGTGCGGCGGCATTTGCGCTTCGAGATGCGCGAGCGCCTGCTGCTGCGCATCGACGAGCACCGCCATGAGACGCACATAGCCGCCGATGGGATTGCGCTCTGCCAGCTTGCGCAGGCGCGCGGCGCGCTCGCTGAAATGCGTTGCGCGCTCGGGCAGCCGGATGCGCGGAATCGCGGAGGGATCCTGCGCCTGAATCTGCTCGGGATCGAGAATGCGCTGCGTGGGTTGCGTCACGACGAATCGTCTCCCTTCTCCATAACAAAAAGCCGCCGCGCCCTCGCGGGCGGGCGGCTTGTGCAGGACCGCGCGCCTGCTACTTGATGTTCTCGCGGAACCAGCGCGGATGATGCTTTCTCGCCCAGCCCCAGGTCACGTACCCGCGCGTCATGGCGCGAATCGAACCTTTAACCCACAGCGCCGCATAAATGTGCACGACGATGCCCACGATCAGCGCGAACGCCGCGCCCGCATGAACGACCGCGGCCCAGCGGATCAGCGTGACGGGAAAGTACAGCGAGAAGTAGCGCCGCCAGATCACTATGCCGCTCACGAGCAGCAGCACGAGACAAACCACCATCGCGAAGAATAGCAGCTTCTGTCCCGCATTGTAGCGGCCGACTTCGGGCAGCTCGTCTTCGCGGTTGTTCAGCACATCGCCCATCTGCCTGAGCCATTGCCGGTCATTCGCATCCAGATAGTTGTGATGCCAGAAGCGCAACGCAAGCAGCATGAACGAGATGAACATCACCACGCCGATGAACGGATGCAAAATGCGCGTCCATTGCCCGCCGCCGAACAACGCAGAAAGCCAGAACATCGCCGGATGAAACATCGCGAGACCCGAAAGTGCGAGCAGCACGAAAGTGATCGCGGTGATCCAGTGGTTGGTGCGCTCGTTGGCCGTATAGCGCTGAATCAGTTGCGGTTCATCGTTATTCATCGCCGCGCTCCTCGGGTTCGCCACGCATGCGCCGCGCCTCGTCGCGCGCGGCCTGCTCGTCCTCGGCATTCACATCGTTCGGCCCCACCCGCGTGTAGTGGAAGAAGCCCGCCACCGCCGCGAGCGCGATGCCCGCGAGCGCGAGCGGCTTGGCCACGCCCTTCCACAGCCGCACGAGCGGGCTGATGCGCGGGTTGTCGGGCAAGCCGTGATACAGCGAGGGCTGGTCCGCGTGATGCAGCACGTACATTACGTGCGTGCCGCCCACGCCCGGCGGATCGTAGAGCCCGGCCTTGTCGAAGCCGCGCTCCTTGAGGTCGACTATGCGCTCCGCCGCGTGCTGCTTCATGTCTTCCTTGGTGCCAAACACGATCGCACCGGTCGGGCAGGTCTTCACGCAGGCGGGTTCCTGCCCCACGGCCACGCGATCGGAGCACAGCGTGCATTTATAGACGCGATGATCCTGCTTCGACAGGCGCGGAATATTGAACGGGCAGCCCGTGATGCAATAGCCGCAGCCGATGCAGTTTTCCTCGTGAAAATCCACGATGCCGTTCGTATACTGCACGATCGCGCCCGGCGATGGGCATGCCTTGAGGCAGCCCGGATCCTCGCAATGCATGCAGCCGTCCTTGCGGATCAGCCATTCGAGGTTGCCGTTCGGGTTCTCGTATTCCGTATAGCGCATCACGGTCCACGAGTGCTCGGTGAGATCGCGCGGGTTGTCGTAGACGCCCGCGTTGATGCCCACCTCGTCGCGCAGATCGTTCCATTCCATGCACGCGGTCTGACACGCCTTGCAGCCAATGCACTTGGTGACGTCGATGAGTTTCGCGACCGCGCCCGTGGACGGCTCGCGCACGCCGGGCGGCGGCGTGGTGGTGGCCGACTGGCGCTTGATATCGAGCGATTGCAATGCCATGTCGTCCCCCTATGCCTTTTCCACTTTCACGAGGAACGACTTGAACTCGGGCGTCTGCGAATTGCCGTCGCCGACGGGCGGCGTGAGCGTATTCGTCAGATAGCCGGGTTTGGTCAGCCCCGTGAAGCCCCAGTGCAGCGGCACGCCTACGTGATGCACCTTCCTGCCGTCGATGGTGAGCGCCTTGATGCGCTTGGTGACCACCGCCACGGCAATCAGGTAGCCGCGATTGCTCGACACCTTCACGCGAGCGCCGTCGACTACGCCCACCTCCTTCGCCAGTTCCTCGCCGATCTCGACGAACTGCTGCGGCTGAATGATGGCGTTCAGCCGCGCATGCTTGGTCCAGAAGTGGAAATGCTCGGTGAGCCGGTACGTGGTGGCGACGTGCGGGAACGATTGCGCCGTCGAGAACGTCTTGCGGTCGTCCGGGAACACGCGCGCCGCGGGGTTGCTGGTGGCCTGCGCGTTGTTGGGGTGGAACGGGTTATAGCCGAGCGGGTTCTCGAAGGGTTCGTAGTGCTCGGGAAACGGCCCTTCGTTCATGCCGTCGCGCGCGAAGAAGCGCGCGACGCCTTCGGGGTTCATGATGAACGGCCCCATGCCGAGATCAGGCGACTCATCGATCTTGTAGTCGGGCACGTCCGCGCCGGTCCATGCGCTGCCGTTCCAGCCGATCAGCTTGCGGGTGGGATCGAACGGCTTGCCGGACGTATCGCACGAGGCCCGGTTGTACAGCACGCGGCGGTTCGCCGGCCACGCCCAGGCCCAGTTGAGCGTCTGGCCGATGCCGGTGGGATCGGCGTTGTCGCGCCGGCCCATCTGGTTCCCCGCCTGGGTCCACGCCCCGCAGAAGATCCAGCAGCCGCTTGCCGTGGTGCCGTCGTCCTTGAGCTGCGCGAAGCCCGAAAGCTGCTCGCCCTTCTTCACGAGCACCTTGGTAGCATCCTTCGGGTCGGTCTGGTCGGCGAGCGCGCGGCCGTTGTATTCCTTCGCGAGCTCCTCGGGCGTGGGGCTCGCCGGATCCGCATATGGCCAGTCGAGCTTCACGATCGGGTCGGGCAGCTTGCCGCCGTCCTTCTGGTACGCCGCGCGAATGCGCAGAAACAGTCCCGACATGATCTCGAGATCGCTCTTCGCCTCGGCCGGCGGCTCCGCACCCTTCCAGTGCCATTGCAGCACCCGGCTCGAACTCACGAGCGAGCCGTTTTCTTCAGCGAAACAGGTCGTGGGCAGGCGGAACACCTCGGTCTGGATCGAGCCGCTATCGACATTGTTGTAATCGCCTACTTTCTTCCAGAACTCCGAAGTCTCGGTGGCGAGCGGGTCCATGATCACGAGCCACTTCAGCTTGCCGAGCGCGGCCAGCGTTTTCGCCTTGTTCGGCGCGGACGCGATCACGTTGAATCCCTGGCAGATATAGCCGTTGACCTTGCCCTGGTTCATCAGCTCGATGGTCTGCATCAGGTCATAGGGCTTGTCGAGCTTCGGCAGCCAATCGTAGCCCCAGTTGTTTTCCTTCGTGGCCGCGTCGCCCCACCACGACTTCATGAAGCTCACGAAAAAGGCGTTATAGCGCTGCCAGTAGCTGAGCTGGTTCGGCCGCAGCGGTTGCAGCGCGCGTTTCTTGATGTAGTCGTCGTAGCTCTGTTCGGCCTCGTTGGGCAGGGTCATGTAGCCCGTGAGCAGATTCGACATCAGCCCGAGGTCGGTGAGCCCCTGGATGTTCGAGTGGCCACGCAGCGCGTTCATGCCGCCGCCCGCGATGCCGATATTGCCGAGCAGCAACTGCACCATCGCGCCCGTGCGGATCATCTGCGAGCCGATCGAGTGATGCGTCCAGCCGAGCGCATACATGATGGTGCCCGCACGCCCCGGCTCGGCCGTGGTCGCCAGCATTTCGCATACCTTGAGGAATTTCTCCTTCGGCGTGCCGCAGACCTTCTCCACCATCTCGGGCGTGTAGCGCGAGTAATGCTGCTTGAGCAACTGATAGACGCAGCGCGGATTCTGCAGCGTGGCGTCGGTCTTCACGAAGCCATCTTCGCCGATCTCGTAGTTCCACGACGACTTGTCGGGGTACGCGTGCTTTTGCGCATCGTAACCCGAGTAAATGCCGTCGTTGAACGCGAAATCCTCACGCACGAGGAAGGTGAAGTCCGTGTAGTTCTTCACGTATTCGTGCTGGATCTTGTCGTTCGCGAGCAGCCAGTTGATCACGCCGCCAAGGAACGCGATGTCCGTGCCGGTGCGAATCGGCGCGTAATAATCGGCGACCGAAGCCGTGCGCGTGAAGCGCGGGTCCACCACGATGAGCCGCGCCTTGCGATGCGCCTTGGCCTCCGTGACCCACTTGAAGCCGCACGGATGCGCCTCGGCCGCATTGCCGCCCATCACCAGAATCACGTCCGCATTGCGAATGTCGACCCAATGGTTCGTCATCGCACCACGGCCAAACGTCGGGGCAAGACCTGCCACCGTCGGGCCGTGTCAGACACGCGCCTGGTTGTCAAATGCGAGCAGGCCCATCGAGCGGGCCACTTTATGCGTGAGATAGCCGACTTCGTTGCTGCCCGCCGAGGCGGCCAGCATGCCGGTGGTCAGCCAGCGGTTGACGGTCTTGCCGTCCGCGGTTTTCTCGACGAAGTTCGCGTCGCGGTCTTCCTTGAGCAGCTTCGCGATACGGTCGAGCGCCTCGTCCCACGAAATGCGCTTCCACTCGTTCGAGCCCGCCGCCCGATACTCGGGGTACTGGAGCCGGTCCGGGCTGTGAATGAAGTCGATCAGGCTCGCGCCCTTCGGGCACAGCGTGCCGCGATTGACCGGGTGATCGGGATCGCCCTCGATATGGATGATGCTCGCGGTGGCATTCTTCGCACCATCGCCGAGACCGTACATGAGGATCCCGCAGCCCACCGAGCAATACGGGCAGGTGTTGCGGGTTTCAGTGGTGCGCGCCAGTTTGTATTGTCGGACTTCGGCAAGCGCATTGTCGGGCGCGAAACCCATCAATGCGAGGCTGGAACCCGCCAGCGACGTTGCCGTGACCTTGAGGAACTGGCGCCGGGACATTTGCAGCATGGTGTGCGTCCTCGGCTTTGGGATTGTGGGTTTTTTCAGTATAAGACGTTTCGAAAGATAGATCCTGTGCCGTGTCCGGGCGCGCTATCCAGGAACCAGGCTTGCTATATTTCCGCAAGGCCCGACGTATTCGTATGAGGCCCGGGGCGGCCATTCCACCCGCGCCGGGCACAATGCCGGCACCATGAATCCACCCTTGCCGGAATCCAGGACGTTCAATATGGCAACTCTCCCATCGGAGCGACTCGGCTCCGCCGCGCGCAAGGAAGCCTCCTGGGTCGCGAGCGCGTGCCGGCAATTCATCGCCGACCGCTGCCCATCGCTGGCCGCGAGCATCGCCTTCTATTCGGCGTTCTCGCTCGCGCCCACGCTCGTCATGGTGATCGCCGTGGCAGGCTGGTTCTTCGGCGCCGACGCCGCACGCGGCGAGCTGTACCGCCAGGTCCACAACGTGCTCGGCAACGATGCCGCCGCAGGCGTCACCACCATCGTCGAGAACGCGCACCGCGCGGGCGGCACCGGCAGCATCGCCGCCATGATTTCGCTCGCGATGCTCGCGGTCGGGGCGTCCGCAACCTTTGCGTCGCTCAACTCGGCACTCAATATAGTCTGGCCGCCAATCGGCCCGCGCACCTCCTCAGTGCTCGCACTCGTGCGCCTGCGGCTGATCTCGTTCGGCCTCGTGCTCGGCGTCGCCATCCTGCTGTTCGTCTCCGTCGTGCTGGATACGGTCATCACCTTCGTCGGCCGCTGGCTCTGGGGCGAAACCCCTTTTGTGATCATCGGAAACCTGCTGCAGCTGACGGTCGGGCTGCTCGTGCTCGCCTTTGCATTCGCCGCGCTGCTGCGCTTCCTGCCCGACGCCGTGGTGCGCTGGCGCGATGCCCTGGTGGGCGGCATGGTGGCGGCAGCGCTGTTTTCGGTAGGCAAGAAGCTTTTCGCGCTCTATCTGGCGCATGCGGGCATGGCCACGGCGTTCGGCGCGGCGGGCTCGCTGGCCGTGCTGCTGATGTGGCTGTACTTCTCGGCTGCCGTTTTGCTGCTCGGCGCCGAATTTTCGGCGGCGCGCGCTCGCCTGCACGATCCACGCGGCGCGTGGGGTTTCCTTGCGGAAACGCCGCCCGGCAGCCGCGCCAAGCTCGCCTCCGTGCTCGCTGCTTCCACGATCGCCCCCATGCGCGAAACCGTCGCGGCCAGCCGGCCGGTCCATGCGGTTCCGATCGGAAACACGGCTCCCGTAGCCGGCTCGCATGCCGGCCGGGATGCCGCCGGGGGGGGCGTCCATGGCGCGAGGGCCGCCGATGCACGGCTGCAAGTGATCGGCCAGGTGCGCGCCGAGGGCGGCGCGTTCGCCCGGCGCAGCGCCGGCAGCCTGCAGATCCGCCGTTCAGTAGTCAACATGGAAAAAAGCGCCACCGATGCCGCCGCCCGCACCCTCGTGCGCGCGGGCCGCACGGTGGCCGCCACCAACCGCTATGTCCAGCGCCACCCCTGGCGTTCGGTGGCGCTCGTCGCGAGCGCCGCGCTTGCCGTGACGGCGGCAGCGGGCCGCCGCCGCACGACCGTCGGGCAGGACTCGCCCCACCCGGGCGATTAACGCCGCCTCTCGTCGGCCCTCGGCCCGGCAACCGGCGCCTCGCGCCGGTACAGCCAGATTCGAAATACGGAGCAACCCGTCCCCGCTTCCAGTTGCCCGGTATTTACCCTTATATGCCTCGGCCGCGGTTGCACGATTTGCGACCCGCTTCGGAACCGGTAATAGCGCCGCACCGGCATTCGCTCCGTTCCGCATCCGGAAGAATCCGTTAGAGCCGGTATTACAACGCGTTCTCCGGATGTGTCAGCTTTTTGCGACAGTCATTTTTTTTCAGTTCTGGAGAATTAGGCCCCTGCGTTATTCTCCGTTCCGCAATGGCATGAATCAATTCAAGCAACAACTAAATATCTGCGTGGAGAAAAACGGATGAAACGAATCGCCCTCTCGACCCTCTCGCTGGCCGTCCTGGCCGTCTCGGGCGCAGCACATGCGCAGAGCAGCGTGACCCTGTACGGCGTGATCGACGAATCGATCCAGTGGGTTGGCAACACGAAGAATGCTGAAGGCCAGAACAAGAACCTGGTCGGTCTGTACGCTGGCAACCTGTCGGGCGACCGCTTCGGCCTGAAGGGCGCGGAAGACCTCGGTGGCGGCCTGAAGGCGATTTTCCAATTGGAAAACGGCTTCAACGTCAACAACGGCAAGATGGGTAACTACAACGGCAACAACCTGCTGTTCGGTCGCCAGGCATACGTTGGTCTGACGAGCGAGCAATTCGGTACGGTCACGCTGGGTCGCCAGTACGACCCGCTGGTTGACATGGTTCAGCCGCTGACCGCCGACAACTACTTCGGCAGCACGTTCGCTACGCCGGGTGACGTCGACAACAACGACAACAGCTCGCGCACGAACAGCGCCATCAAGTACGTGTCGCCGGTGTTCGCTGGCTTCCAGTTCGAAGGCATGTACGCACTGGGCGGCGTTGCAGGTTCGACCGGCTCGGGCCAGAGCTGGGGCGCAGCTGCTACGTACGGCATCGGTGGCTTCAACATTGCCGGCGGCTACTTCCGTCAGGACAACTCGTCGTCGCCGGCCGCCCGCCTCGCAAACGGCGGCTGGGCAGCGAACGCAACGTCGGACAACTTCTTCCAGGACGGCACCCAGATCCAGCAGGCTTACGCTTCGGCGAAGTCGGTTGGCAATGCTTCGGTCGCTGCCCAATACGTCGCAGGTCCGTTCACGTTCGGCGCACGTTACGCCAATGTCCAGATCAAGCCGGACGGCTACTCGGCGTTCCAGTCGACCGAGCGCTTCAACGTTGCTGGCGGCTACCTTGGCTACCAGGTGAACCCGGCTCTGCTGCTCGGCCTGGGCTACGTCTACACGCACGGTGCAGGCGACACGTCGGCTTCGTACAACCAGGTTTCGCTCGGCGCAGACTACAACCTGTCGAAGCGCACCGACCTGTACGCAGTGGCGGCTTACCAGCACGCCAACGGCACGCAGCGCGTCAACGCGACGACGACCCAGACGGCCGGCGCTTCGATCGGCTCGTACGGCTACAACTCGGCTTCGAGCTCGCAAGAAATCGTCAGCCTGGGCATCCGCCACAAGTTCTGATCGGCATGAGCCGGGCTTCGGCCCGGCCAGGCGAAGAGACCATGCAGCAGCTAAAAGCTGCACGCTACACAAGCCAGCCTTCGGCGCAAGCCAAGGCTGGCTTTTTCATTGGCGGCGCGTTTTGCTACGAAAGATCGACGCGCCCGAAAATCCGGCCGCGCGCAACGCGCGGTTCTCGCGGCGCGCCACCAACACCACCATCAACACACCGCCAGCGCAGCCTCATTGCACGTTAGCGCTCCCTTGGAGCACCCTCAGCGCAACCTTGCAAGCGCCGCCCGCGCGTGACGCAAGAACGCCTCCGCCAGCGGCGCCGCGTCCCGCTGCGCGCATCGCGCCACATTGAGCGGCACCTCCAGTTCCGGCACGAAGCGCTTCACCACCACGCGCGCGCTCGCCCCCGCCGCCGTGAGCGGATCGACGAGCGCGATGCCCATTCCCGCCTCCACCAGCGTCACGAGCGCCTGCGCGAGATCCGCCTCCACGCCAGTCAGACGCATCACGCCGTGCTCCGAGAACAGGCGGTCGATGCGCAGGCGTGCATGCGTTCCCGCCGCATAAGAAACGAAGCGCTCGCCTTCGCAGTCGGCGGCGCCAACCGCGCGCTTGCGTGCGAGGCGATGGCCGCGCGGCACGATGCAGCGCATCGGCCATTGCCCAAGACGCTCCAGCCGCACCGCGCGCGGCGCCGCTTCCTCGCCGACGAGCGCCAGGTCGCAGCGCTCCGCCGCCACACGTTCGAGCGCGAGCGCGGGTTCGAGCGTGAGCAGCGTCACCTCCACGCCCGCATGCTCCTGCGCGAACGCGGCGCTCACGCGCGGCAGAAAGTCGGGGCCGAGTTCAGGCGCGCCGGCCACGCACAACACGCCGCGACGCTGCTCGCGGATTTGCGCGGCGGCCTGCACGACGCGCTCGAGTCCGCTAAACGCACGTTCGACTTCCGCATGCAGCGCATGCGCCTCGCCCGTCGGCAAAAGCCGCCCGCGTGCACGCTCGAACAACGCGAAGCCTACGCTCGCTTCAAAGTCGGCGACGAGACGGCTTACCGCGGGCTGCGAAACGCCCAGCGCGCGCGCCGCGCGCGTGACTGTGCGCCACTGCATCAAGGCGCGAAACGCTTCAACCTGGCGAATACTGAGTTCGGAAACTGGCATAACATCAAGGCATGCTATCTTCTTTGAAAGGTCGTTCAAGCATAACTCAGCAGAATATGGCCTGCTGCAAACCCCGTTTTTTATGCAGCATCATGCTCGACGCTCATATATAACATCAGAACATGCTTAGTGCACAGCGTGCTGCGATGCCGTTTCCGCACGCAAATAAAAATCCCCGTGGGCACAAAATGCCAACGGGGATTCTCTGGGTACTCACGCGTGCCGCAGCCAACGCCAAAGCGAGGCCAAGGCATGAAGCGTTTAGGCCGCTGCTGCGTCCTTCAGCTTCTTCAGCGCGCGCGCCTTGATGCGCACGGTTGCCGGCTTGGCCGGGAACCAGCGCTCTTCACCCGTGAACGGGTCCTTGCCAAAGCGCTTCTTCTTCGCCGGAACGGCCTGAACGACGATCTTCAGAAGACCCGACAGCGTGAACTCGCCGGCGCCCTTCTTGTGGACCGAACCCAGGATCGTGTCTTCCAGCGCAGCGAGCACGGCCTTCGTGGCCTTCGGCTCGACGCCGGCACGCTCAGCAACGTGAGCAGCCAGCGAGGCCTTCGTGAAGGTGTCCTTGATCGGCGACGGTGCGCCGGACGCCTTCACGGCGACCTTCTTTGCTGCGGCCGTCTTGGTGGCGGGCGCTTTCTTTGCGGCAACCTTCTTGGCCGGGGCAGCTGCCTTTTTGGCCACTTTCTTTGCGGAAGTCGGCATGTTTCTCCTACCAGTGTTGGTCAGTGAATCGACGAAGCACAGCGGAATGCAGATGCTTCAACGGCGGATTCTACAAGCGTGCAAGCGTTTTGCGTGACTCTTTTACATCGTAGATGCAAATTTGTTGCGCGACGCTGACTGCCGAATGCATTTCGATACTTGTTTACAGGGGTGAACGTGCACCGGCTCGACCCGCTCGAGCGCGGCCCGCGCCATCGCGACGCGTGCGCGATGCGGCGAAAACGCCACACGTATGGCGGTTTTGGGCAACAACGCCCCCTTCGCGCCACGTCAAAACAAAGTATGGCAGCGGACAAGCGCGTGCATTCGAGCGTCACCGCTGGCAGCTTTTACGTGCTTTTTGGCGCTCCTGCACGGGTATGCGCGCGTAGAGTGACGATGAACGCACCGTCGCCGGCACGGCGCGCGTCTCACTCCTCCTTCATTTCGAGGCATTCTCCATGGCGCTCAAGATCGGCTTTCTGCTATTCCCCAAGGTACAGCCACTCGACCTCTGCGGACCCTACGACGTACTTGCATCGATGCCGGACACGCAGGTTCGGCTCATCTGGAAAACGCGCGAGCCGGTCATGTCGGCGACCGGCATGCTGCTCACGCCCGACACCGTCTTCGACGACTGCCCGCCGCTCGACGTAATCTGCGTACCGGGCGGCAGCGGCGTAGCCGCGCTGCTCGAAGACGATGCCACGCTCGCATTCCTGCGCCACCAGGCGCGCACGGCGCGCTACGTCACATCGGTCTGCACCGGCTCGCTCGTGCTCGGCGCCGCAGGTCTCTTGCACAAGCGCCGCGCCACCACGCACTGGGCCTTTCACTCGCTGCTCGAACCGTTCGGCGCGATCGCGGTGAAAGAGCGCGTGGTGCGCGACGGCAACCTCATCACCGGCGGCGGCATCACGGCAGGCATCGATTTCGCGCTCACGCTCGCGGCGGAACTGGTCGGCGAGGAAGCCGCGCAGGCGCTCCAGCTCGAACTCGAATATGCGCCGGCGCCGCCATTCGATGCGGGCCGCCCGGAAAGCGCGCCGCGCGTCGTGGTGGAACGCGTGCGCGCGCAAAGCGCGGCAACGCTCGAGCAGCGCGCGCGCATCGTCGAGCGCGTGGCGGCAAAACTTCGGGACACCAGCGCGTGAGCACACCCGCGTCGGCGCGCTGATCTGTTGCGCGATGCGTGAGCCAGGGGCGCATTTACTACCCTCGTTTGCAAGGATCGTATACATTCAATCCGGGGCCGCCGTTCAAACCGGCGCGCCCATGAAGGCGCGGCATCCGCCGCGCTGCGTCGCTCGATCCATGCATTACAAACCCTGAATCCAGCGGTAAAAATCAACCAGGAGGGGTGTTCATGCAGTCCATCACCAGCAAGCTGACTCTCGCCGCGGCCGCCGCCGCATTCCTGCTGGGCGTCACGGCGCCCGCTTTCGCCCAGGACGCCAGCGCACCCGCAGCCACCGCGCAAAGCGCCGCGCCGGCTTCGCAGCCGCTCACCAAAGCCGAAAAACGCAAGCAGGCACGCGCGCAACACAAGGCCGAACGCAAAGCAGCGCGCGAGAAGAACAACGCCGAACTGAAGCAACTCGAAGACGCAGGCTACAAGCCCGCCAACAACGACCCGAACTATCCGACGAATCTCCAGAACGCGCAGAAGAAAGCCGCGGCATCCAAGGCGGCAGGCGCGAGCCAGTAAACCGCTTCCTCTCCAGTCTTTTTTTCTCGCATGCGGGGACCGGCGCGCAGCTGGTCCTCCCATCGTCCGCAGCTCCCCTCGCTTCTCGTCCCTCGCTCCCAACACACGTTCCAGCGCACCTTCGGCGCACGCCATAACCCGATATGGGACGATCCCGCCCGTCACTGGTCGAGATGGAATCCACGTCATGAACGTACCGAAACCGAAAGCGGGCACGACATTCGCGCCCAAGAAACCAGGCTTGCCCATCGGCTTGATCGCGGGCGCCGTCGCGCTCGTCGCCGTGTTGCTGCTGCCGTTGCCCGCGAGCCTGCCCGCAGCGGGTCAGCGCATGCTCGCCATTCTCGCCTTCGCCGTGGTCGTGTGGCTTACCGAAGCCGTCTCCTACGAAGCGAGCGCCATTATCATCACCTCGCTGATGGCGTTTCTCGTCGGCACCGCGCCCACCCTCGACGACCCCTCGCAGCTCTTCGGCACCTCGAAAGCCATCAGCATGGCGCTCGCGGGTTTCTCGAATTCCGCACTCGCGCTCGTCGCGGGCGCGCTCTTCATTTCGGCGGCCATGACCGTCACCGGGCTCGACAAGCGCATCGCGCTCGTCACGCTCTCGCTCATCGGCACCACCACGCGGCGCATCCTGATCGGCGCGATTGCGGTGACCATCGTGCTCTCGCTCGTCGTGCCGAGCGCCACGGCGCGCAGCGCCTGTGTGGTGCCGATCATGGTCGGCGTGATCTCGGCGTTCGGCGTGGACAAGCGCTCGAACATCGCAGCGGGCGTCATGATCGTGGTCGCGCACGCCACCAGCATCTGGAACGTCGGCATCCAGACGGCCGCCGCGCAAAACCTGCTCACCGTGGGCTTCATGGACAAGATGCTCGGCGCGCGCGTGACCTGGCTCGACTGGCTGATCGCGGGCGCGCCCTGGGCGATCGTCATGTCGGCCATCCTGTTCGTGCTCGTGCTGAAGATGCTGCCGCCCGAGACCGACGCCATCGCGGGCGGCAAAGAGGCAGTGGAACAGTCGCTGCGCGAGCTCGGCCCCATGACCGGCCCGCAAAAACGCCTGCTGGGCGTCTCCATCGGCCTGCTGTGCTTCTGGGCCACCGAAGGCAAGCTGCACCCCTTCGACACCACCTCGGTCACCTATGTGGGCCTCGTGCTGCTGTTGCTGCCGCGCTTTGGCGTGATGGACTGGAAGACGGTGCAAAGCCGCATTCCCTGGGGCACGGTGATCGTGTTCGGCGTGGGCATCAGCCTCGGCACGGCGCTGCTGACCACCAGGGCGGGCCAGTGGCTCGGCGACGTCGTCGCGCATCACACGGGCCTCGACAGCGCCGGGCCGTTCATGGCCTTCGCGGTGCTCGCCGCCTTCCTCGTGGTGATTCACCTCGGCTTTGCGAGCGCGACCGCACTCACCTCGGCCATGCTGCCGATCCTCATCGCAGTGCTGCAATCGATGTCGGGCGACTTCAACCGGCTCGGCGTAACCATGCTGCTCGGCTACACCGTGAGCTTCGGCTTCATCCTGCCGATCAACGCGCCGCAAAACATGGTGTGCCTCGCCACCGAGACCTTCACCGCGAAGCAGTTCGCCCGCGTTGGCATCGTGCTGACCGTGGTGGGCTATCTGCTGTTGCTGCTGTTTGCCGCCACGTGGTGGCGCTGGCTCGGCTGGATCTGATAGCGCCGATCACGTCGCGCCGAACCCGCCGGGGCCTGCTTCCACGAATAACGGGCCCTGGACCGCCACCGCGCCCACGTAGTTTTCCGCCATCGCGGTCGCCGCGGCGCGCGACGTGGTGACATGCTCGAGCTCCGCCACCTGGAGGCGCTGCTCGAACGGCGAGGCGTCGTCGAGACGGTGCATCATGCGCGTCATCCAGTACGAGAAGTGCTCGGCGCGCCAGATGCGGCGCAGCGCGGTCTCGCTATACGCATCGAGCGGATCGGTGCAGCCTTCCTTGTAGAACGCCACGAGCGCGGCAGTCAGCACGCGCACGTCGGCGACGGCCAGGTTGAGGCCCTTCGCGCCGGTGGGCGGCACGATGTGCGCCGCGTCGCCCGCGAGAAAGAGGCGTCCGTGCTGCATCGTGGTCGACACGAAGCTGCGCATGCCGACGATATTCTTCTGAAAAATCTTGCCCTCGACCACGTGATGGCCTTCGTCCGAATCGACGCGCGCGTGCAGCTCGGCCCAGATGCGATCGTCGGACCAGTTTTCGACAGCGTCGTTGGGATCGCACTGGAAATACATGCGCTGCACGTTCGGCGAACGCGTGCTGACCAGCGCGAAGCCGCGTTCGTGGCGGGCGTAGATCAGCTCGTCGGACGAAGGCGGCGCCTCCACGAGAATGCCGAACCAGCCGAACGGAAACACACGCTCGTAATCGTTGCGCAATGCCGCCGGAATGGCCGCGCGCGAGACGCCCTGCGAGCCGTCGCAGCCGATCACGTAATCGCAATGCAGCGTGTGCTGCTCGCCTTCGTGCTCGAAGCGGATCGAGGGCGACGCCGTTTCGATGCCGTGAATCGACGTGTTCGAGACGTTGAAGAACAGCTTGCCGCCAGCGGCCATGCGCGCCGCGACGAGGTCCTTGAGCACTTCGTGCTGGGCGTAGACCGTGATCGACTTGCCGGTGAGCGCCGTGAGATCGATGCGGCGGCGCTTGCCTTCGAACGCCAGCTCGAAGCCGTGATGCAGCGCGCCTTCGGCTTGCATGCGCGCGCCCACGCCGGCCTCGACGAGCGTATCCATGGTGCCTTGTTCGAGCACGCCGGCGCGGATCGTCGATTCGATCTGATCGCGGCCGCGCCTTTCGAGCACGACCGAGTCGATGCCACGCAGATGAAGCAGTTGGGATAGCAGCAGGCCCGCGGGCCCCGCGCCGATGATGCCAACCTGGGTGCGCATGAAAGTCTCCTGTGTGTTGATTTTGCGCAAGTTTGGCGGCTACAAGCGATATCGCGCAACGCGATATCGTGAATATGAATTATCTCGATTACGGATAGCGTATCGATTGGTCAGGCGGCCATCCAGACGTGCCGCAGCGCAGCGTAAGGGCATTCAGGGTTAGCCGTGCGTGTGCACGCGTGGCGGCATCGGCGTATGCTCAAACACATGCCCGCAGAGCAATCTGCACTCTGGCCGCCGGCTCGCCGCCGCCCGAAACGCGATGAATCCTTCCCCCCCACCCGCTGGTTCCGAACCCGGTGCCAAGCCCGTCTCCGCAGCCGATACAGGCGCCGGAGCCGTTGCCCACCCCGGCCCGCGCGTCACCGTGATCGTGCTCACGCGCAATCACGTGCGCCAGATCGTCGACACCGTGGCGCGACTCACCGCCTTGCCCGAGCACCCGCATGTGATCGTGGCCGACAACGGCTCCAGCGATTCCACCGTGAGCCTGCTCGCCTCGCTGTTTCCGCAGGTGCGCATCGTCCAGACGCTGGGCGATCACGGCATGGCGGGCTTCAACCGCGCCTTCGCGCTCGCGCACACCGACTATGTGGCGTGCTGCGACGACAGCACCTGGTTCGCGCCCGGCGCGCTCGCGCAGGCGGTGCAGCGGCTCGACGACCATCCGAACGTGGCGGTGCTCAATGCGCGCGTGGTCGGCGAGGATGAGCGCGAAATCCATCCGGCGTGCCTCATGCTCAACGCCACCTCGCCTGGCGGCGAGGGTCTGCCCGGCCCGGCGCTCGCGGGCTTCATGGCAGGGGCGTGCATCTTCCGCACGAGCGTGATGCGCGCGCTCGGCGGCTACGAAGAGCGGCTCTCGCATGGCGGCGCGGAAGAACTGGCCGCGCTCGACGTGCTGAGCGCGGGTCACGCGATCGTGTACTGCGAGGCGGCGCTCGCGCATCGCGAGCCGCTATGCCGCTGGTTCACGCGCGCGCAGCACTGCACGCTCGCGCGCAATTCGGCGTGGGTGGCATGGATGCGTCTGCCGCTGCGCGACGCGCTGGCCGCCACCGGGCGCGCGCTCGTCGTGTTCGCGCGCCAGCACTCGCTCGGCCCGGCCGGCTTCGCGCTGCTGCGCGGCGCGTTCTGGGCATTGCGGCGGCGCCGCGTCGCGCCCGCGCACGTCGTGCTGCTCACGCGCCAGGTGCGGCGCGCCGAGCGCCACGTGCGCGCCGGCATTCCGGCCATGGCGGAGAAATACGATCAGTCCGGCCAGCGGGCCTGGTAAATTGCTGCGCTAGCCGCGATAGTCCTCGATGATCGGCACGACCTGGCCCGCGATGATCCGGACGTTTTCCCTGCCGGTCAAGCCGTGGTAGCGATAGCCTTGCAGGTCTTTTGCCACGCTCGCGGTGTCGAACTGCCGCGTCGCGATGCCCCCGTCTTCCTTCATCTGAATGCCGTTCTGCGCGCCATATTTATCGCCGAGACCCATGCGCTGAATTTGCGCCGACGACAATTTGCCATCGACGGTCAGCGCACGCGCCACCGCCTTGATAGACGTGTATTGGGCCGTCAGCTGCTCCTTCTTCCATAGTTGACGAAGCCCATCCGGGAGCCGACGATGTGCAGCACGCGACTGATCCGATTTGCGCCGCGCTCGATTTTCTTGATCAAGGCATGACCGGAACGAAGTCGCGATATTCGACCTGCGCGCCGCGCACCACGATCGCGGTGGACTCGGGCACTTCGGCCCACACTTCCGGTAAATCGCCGAGCGGCTCGGACACGAGCAGGTAGGCGTCCTCACCCGCGGCAGCGATGCGCGGGTCGTCGGGATAGAGTTCGCGCAGGTGCCTGAACGACGTGGTGTGAAAGAGCGAGCGCGAGTTGCGCTCGCTCGAATAGCGCACGGCCACGAGCTGTTCGCCGTCGCTCGCGCAAACCGTCATGTTGAGCGCCGGCTCGATACCATGCTTTTTCGCGGTGGCCTCCACAAACCCCACCATGCGCTCGAGCGCCGGCACGGGATCGACTTCGAGCCCGAAGGTCATCGCCAGATAAAACATCGCTTCGGAGTCGGTCGAGCCTTCGATCGCGCTGAAGCGCCCCGGCTCGACCGCCACCAGCAATTCGCGGCGCACGAGCGGAAAGCTCTGGATCAGCCCGTTGTGCACGAACATCCAGCGCCGGTGCCGGAACGGGTGGCAGTTGGTCTCCTGCACGGGCGTATGGGTGGCGGCGCGCACATGCGCGATGAACATCGGCGCGTGCACCGCGCGCGCGATTTCGCGCAGGTTGCGGTCGTTCCAGGCGGGCTGCACGCTGCGATAGCGATACGGAATGTCGTGCGGATGCTGATACCAGCCGACCCCGAAGCCGTCGCCATTGGTGGTGGTCGCGCCGAGCTTCGAATGCAGGCTCTGGTCGATCAGCGAATGGCGCGCATGAAACAGCACGGTTTCGAGCGGCACGGCGTTACCGGTATAGGCAAGCCAGCGGCACATGGTGACCCCCACTTTCAACGACTCGATGAACGACCCGACGTGGCGGCCGGCAAGACCCCGTGCGCCCGGTTTTAAATAGCCGCGTGCCCGCCCAGCAGCGGCACGAGAAAGCCGCTCAAGCCAGTAAGAATAATCTGCACGCCGATGCACAATAGCAGGAACGACGAAATGCGCATGGCCACGCGCGTGCCTTCCGCGCCCAGATAAAACGCCAGGCGCGCGGCGCGGCTGTAAACGTAATAGATCACCAGCACCACGAGCACCGAGATCACTATCGAGGCAATGCCCGAGAGTAGAAATGCCGACAGCTTGTGCGTGCGGTTCGCGTTGAGCGCGATGGCCGTGGCAATCGAGCCGGGGCCCGTGGTCAGCGGAATCGTGAGCGGGAAAAAAGCCTTGCCGGTTGCCGACGCGGCGCTGAGCGGCTTGACCGGATGATCGGCCACCGACGGCTCGGGTTCAGGCGCATTGAGCATCTGCCAGCCGCTCACGGCCACCGCGAGACCGCCGCCGATACGCAGCGCCTCCATCGAAATGCCGAAGAAATGCAGGATGGGCGTGCCCACGAAGAACGCCGCCAGCAGCACGAAGCCTGCATTGGTGGCGACGCGCTTGGCGAGCAGGCGCCGTTCTTCGTCGCTGAGCGAGGCCGTGCGGTCTAGAAAAACAAAGGCAATGCCGAAGGGGTTGATGATGCTGATTAGTCCGGTGAAACCGAACAGAATGTCTGAAATCAGGCTCTCGATCATGTAAGCGATCCGGTGAACGCAGCAGGCCCAAATGGCGCCGCCGCCGGCAGCGAGCAGTGTAACCGGAGCGGCGCGCACCGTGCCGGCCGCCTGCCGGCCCGCCAACGCAAAACAACCCGCTTCATGACGCAGCGCACCAAGCCGAGCCATCCGCACTCGCCGCGCGCATCAGGAATATTGGCAGCTTTACGGGGCGCATTCGCGGGCATAGAGTGGACCGACCGGACCCCACCGAATCCCAACCGAACCCGAAACAAGGTTTCCCTTTTACCCAAAGGAGTTGCCATGTCACTGAGGTTGCTCGCTGCGCTACCCTTCATCGGCATTCTGCTAGGCGTGCCGTTCGTCAACCGCACCGAGCCCCTCGTGCTCGGCATGCCGCTCGTGCTGGCATGGATCGTCATGTGGGTCGTGCTGACCGCGGCCATCATGGGCCTCGTCTACAAGCTCGATCCGGCCAACCGCGACGTGCAGGACGCACAAGGCGGGGTGCGATCATGAGCGCGCTGATCATCATCGCGGCGATCACCGTGATCGCGCTTTATCTGGGCATCCGCGCGCGCCGCGGCCACGACATGAGTCTCGAGCAGTGGTCGGTGGGCGGACGCAGCTTCGGCACCGCGTTCGTGTTCCTGCTGATGGCGGGCGAGATCTACACCACCTTCACGTTTCTCGGCGGCAGCGGCTTTGCCTATGGCAAGGGCGCACCCGTCTATTACATCCTGACTTACGGGACGCTTGCGTACATTCTCTCGTACTGGATGCTGCCGCCCGTGTGGCGCTACGCGAAAGAACACGGGCTGGTCTCGCAGCCGCACTTCTTCGCGACCAAGTACCAGAGCCCCGCGCTCGGCGTGCTGGTCGCATGCGTGGGTGTGGCCGCGCTCGTGCCGTATCTCGTGCTGCAACTGAAGGGGCTCGGCATCATCGTGTCGACGGCCTCGTACGGCGCGATTCCCTCCACGGCGGCGATCTGGATCGGCGCGGTGGTGGTCACCGCCTACGTGATCTTCTCGGGCGTGCGCGGCTGCGCGTGGAACTCGGTCGTCAAGGACACGATGATTCTCGCCATCGCCGTGTTCCTCGGCATCTACCTGCCGGTCCATTACTATGGCTCGCACGCCGAGATGTTCCGCGCCATCGACGCAGCCAAGCCCGGCTTCCTCAGTTTCGCAGCGAAAGGCCAGGGCGTGACGTGGTTCCAGTCCACCACGCTGCTCGCATGCCTCGGCTTCTTCATGTGGCCGCATACGTTCATGTCGGTCTACACCGCGAAGAACGAGCGCATTTTCCGCCGCAATGCCGCGATCCTGCCGCTTTATCAGCTGATCCTGCTGTTCGTGTTCTTCTGCGGCTTCGCGGCCGTGCTCAAGGTGCCGGGCCTCAAGGGCACCGACATCGACCTCTCGCTGTTCCGCCTGTCGCTGCAAACCTTCGATCCGTGGTTCGTGGGCGTGATTGGCGCAGCGGGGGTACTCACCGCGCTCGTGCCGGGTTCGATGATCCTCACCACGGCATCCACGCTGCTCGCCAACGATGTCTATCGCGGCGCGCTGAGTAAAAACGCCAACGACGAAAGCGTCGCGCGCATCGCCCGCTTCTTCGTGCCGGTGGTCGCGCTGGTCGCGGTGGGCTTCACGCTCAAGGGCGGGGAGACCATCGTGGCGCTGCTGCTGATGGGCTACAACTTCGTCACGCAGTTGTTCCCGGCGCTGGTGTGCAGCCTCGCGGCGCGCAACCGCGTGACGAAGCAGGGCGCGTTCTGCGGGATTTTCGCGGGCGTGCTGGTGGTCGTGCTCACTACGCTGCTGCACGTGAGCGTCGCGCAACTGATCCCGTTCGCGTCCGATACGTTCAAGGACATCAACATCGGCTTTCTCGCGCTCGGCGTGAATATCATCGTGCTCGCTGCCGTGAGCGCGCTCACGCAGCCGCACACGCATGCGGATCACAAGCACGCGGGCGCGCACTGAGATCTGCACCGAGATCCGCACTGATTTCGATTGCGAGCTTCAGTTGCGATGGTTGTTTCGATGATGGGCGGCGCATTCGTTGCGCCGCTTTTTTTAGTTCGCCGGCACTGGACCGACGAAATTCAATTCTTTGCCGCGCGTGCCGTAAACACAGTGATCCCGTCACTGCACACTCGTCAAGCGCGCCGATGACCGACACACTCGAAACCGCCCCCGGCACCGCCTCGCTCACGCCGGCCGACCTCCCGCTCGGGCAGCCGCTCGAATGGCCGCTCGTGGACCACGACGGCACGCTGCTGCTCGAACGCGGCGCCACGCTCGTGGGCGAGATGGAGCGCGATTTTCTGTTCCGCCACTTCGCACCGCAGCGCGGCGACCGCGCAGCGCCCGAGGCCGAGGACGCATTTGCACCCGCGAAACCGCGAGAGCACGAAGCCGCGCTGACCGTGCGCGACCTGCATCTTTCCATTGGCGCGTCGATGGGCCTGCGCCCGCAACAGGGCGCCCGCAGCGCGCCGATGCAGCCGTGCAAGCTGATCGGGATTGCGCCGAACGAATCGATCTTCGCGACGCTGCCCTACGCCGATGGCCGCCCGACTGCCGTCACACCCGGCGAAAATGTCGAAATCGTGGCGATTGCGAGCCAGGCCGTCTATCGCTTCGTCTGCACGCTGCACGCGATCCATCACGCGCCATTGGGCTATCTCGTGCTCTCCGCACCAGCCCATATCCGCCTGCTGCGCGAGCGCAAGTCGATCCGCGTGCACGCGCGCTTTCCGGTGCGCTTCGGCATCGGCGCCGAGGGCTATCAGGGCGTCGCGCTCGCGCGCGGCATCAGCGCGCTGGGGCTCTCGCTCGTCGCGCCATGGGCGCTCGGCCAGGTGGGCGAGCGGCTGCGCATTGCCTTCAGCCTGCGCTCCGGCAATCTCGACACGCCCATCGAAACCAGCGCGATCATTCGCAACGTGCAACAGGAAGACGGCGCGCAATGCTCGCTCGGCCTCGAGCTCGACAGCCTCACGAGCGCCGAGCAGATAGCGATGAAAGTCTATGTGTTCGACCGTCACGGCGACGTGATCTACTAGTGACCTGTTCCGGCTCATAACAGGCCTTGGCAAAGGCACGCGCTGAATCGGGCGCTCCGGTTTTACCCCTGGTGCGGCGCGCCCCTTGCGCGAAGGCCGAAATGCGTGTGCTATGGTACCTGCGCATCCTCCAAACCGGCCTCCACGGCCGCACTCTTCCATGGCACAGCCCTTTGACGAAGCCGAACGCGCGGCGGTCTACCGCGCGATCCATGAGCGGCGCGACATGCGGCACTTCACGCCCGGCCCGGTCGACCCTGCGGTGCTCGCGCGTCTCTTCGACGCCGCGCATCACGCACCGAGCGTGGGCTATATGCAGCCGTGGCGCATCGTGCGCATCACCAGCGCGGCCTTGCGCGAGCAGTTGCACGAGACCGTCGAGCGCGAACGCCTCGCCACCGCCGACGCGCTCGGCAAGCGCCGCGACGAGTTCATGAAGCTCAAGGTGGAAGGCATGCGCGAATGCGGCGAGCTGCTCGTCGTCGCGCTGATGGATCGCCGCGAAGCGCACATCTTCGGCCGCCGCACCTTGCCGGAAATGGACCTTGCCTCGGTGGCCTGCGCGATCCAGAACATGTGGCTCGCAGCGCGCGCCGAAGGGCTCGGCATGGGCTGGGTGTCGATCTTCGACGTGGACGAAGTGCGCACGCTGCTGCACATGCCCGCCGGCGCCAAGCCGGTGGCGATTCTCTGCGTCGGCCACGTAGCCGAGTTCTACCCGAAGCCGATGCTGGAGATCGAGCATTGGGCCGAGCGTCGGGTGCTCGGCGAATGCATGTACGAAAACCGCTGGCCGGACGAGCAGACCGAGGCCGTGCCGAAAGCCGAAAGCGCGAGCACGGGTTGCGCGTAGCCGCGCATCCGCGGCTCAGGCACCGATCAAGCGCCGAACGTGACGGCCTCGACGTTATTGCCATCGGGGTCGATGAGGAAAGCGCCGTAATAGTCGGGACTGTAATCGGGCCGCAGACCCGGCGCGCCGTTGTCCGTTCCGCCAGCCGCGATGCCGGCGGCGTAAAAGCGGTCGACCTCGGCGCGACTCGCGGCGGCGAACGCCACATGCACGCCGCGCGGCGTGCCGGCGTCGCTGGGCGGCACGGCGTGCAGCCATAACTTAGGCATGCCAGGTTTGCCGATGCCGGCAAGATCGCCGTACAGCACGCTGACGCCACAGCCCAGCGGCGACAAAGCCGCCTCATAAAACCGCATGCTGCGTGCGAGATCGCGCACGCGCAGACCCACGTGATCGAACATGTCTGTCTCCTGGTCAAAGCCCGTTGCCCAACGGCAGCCCGTGCCGCGGTACGTGAGGACCAGTTTGGTGCGCTCCTCCCGCGCGTGGCCTGGGGAAAATTGCACACTCTCGTGTGCGAGCCGCAGCCCGGCGATGTCTCACTGCGCGAGCGGCTTAATGGAGATCACGTCGGGCATGGCCGGCGCGCCCGCCTGACCAGCGGCGGCGTGATCAACCTCCTTCAGCTTCACGCGCCATTGCGGCGCGCCCGCGTACGGCAGCCGCGCGAGCGCGCCGGCGACCAGGTACGGCAGCGCCTGTTGCGCATCGGCATTGCGGTCGCGCTTCTGCGCACTCACCTTGTAGGCTTCGCGGCCGTCCGGCAGCGCGAGGAAACGCAACGTGAGCGTATGCGTGTAGCGCTTGCCGAACCACGGGAACGACGGCCCTTCGGACGGCACGCAGCCGCCAATGCAATTGCCCCCATTACCCGAGCCGCCGGTTTCCACACCGACGTCGCTCGGCCGCGAGGCCCATGCAGCCGAAACGATATAGCGCGCCGCCTCGGGCGTGCCTTCCTTGAAGCCGCGTTGCGCGAGGCCGGCGCGCAGCAGCGCCTCGTAAGGCTGCGGGTCGTTGGCTTCCGCCTGCGCGGGCGTGCGCGCGAGCCGATACGTGGCGGCGGCCAGGTCGGTTGCGCTCAGGTCGCCACTTGCCCGCACATCGGCGCTCGCGCCTGCGCAGCCGGCGAGCGCGCCCAGCATCGACAAGGTGCAGATCGTCATCAGGACTTTCACGGATAACTCCATCGGAATCGTTGGCAGCCGGTTATGGCGCCGGGGTGTGCCATGGTGTGCATTCGGCGCGATCAGGCCAATAACACGACAACGCCGTCAAGCCGCGGTATCGAGCGCCGGCAACGACATCGTCACCGTCGTGCCCTGGTCCGGCGCGCTGTCCACATGGATCTCGCCGCCGTGACGCGTCACCACCGTCTTCACGAACGCCATGCCGAGCCCGGCGCCGCTCACCTCGGGCCGCTGGCCCGCATGAAAGCGCCGGAATGGCTGGAACAGCTTCGCCTGATCTTCGAGCGGAATGCCGTAGCCCTCGTCGCGAATCGAACAGATCACGCGCGGGGCCCGGTCGTCCGCGACAGCGATACTACAGACAATCCTCGTTTCGGGTGGACTGTATTTCACCGCGTTGTTCAGAATGTTGACCAGGGCCCGGGTCATGAGCGAGCGGTCGGCGTTGATCCAGCCCATCTGCTCGCCGTCAAACGCCGTCTCGATCTGAATGTGCTTGGCGCTCGCCTGCGGCCAGACCTCGTCGCTCGCGTCGATGGCGAGCTCGGTCAGGCTGGTGGGCTCCAGAGCGTATTGCTGCGACTCCGCGCGAGCGAGCTGCACGAAATCGTCGGCGAGCGTGAGCGAGCGGCGCGCGTAGCGCTCGATGCGGTCCATCACCTCGCGCACCGGCCCGGCGGCCAGCGTGCCGCGCTCGCGTTCGGTCTCCACGAGCGCCACGATCGACGCCTGCGGCGAGCGCATGTCGTGCGACAGGAGACGCAGCGCGTGCTCGCGCTGGCGCTCGGCGTCGTGCAGCGCGGTCACGTCGACGAGGCCCGCGATCCAGCCCACCGCCTGCCCCTGCGCATTGGTGCAGCGCGCGTAGCGCAGCAGGTAGTCGCTGCCGTCGCGCGCGCGCACTTCCACGCCCCGCTCCATGAGCTGCGCGAACTCGCCGCGCGCGGGATCGAGCGGCGCGGGCCAGTGCGCATGCGCGAACGCGAGCGTCTCGGGGTTCGGGTCGATGGGCTTCACGAGCGCGAGATCGCCGAACACCTCGGGCATGCCGCGCCCCTCGGCCGCGCTCACGTTCAGGTCGGTGAAATAGGCGCGCGCCGCGTGGTTGGCGATCAGCACCACGCCGCGCAGGTCGGCCACGACGAGCGGCTCCGGCACCGAGTCGAGACTGTCCCAGACGAAGCGGCGCATGTCCTGCAGCCGCTGCGCGGCCTGCGCCATCAGCGCCATCTGCTGGGCCAGCACGTCGCCGCCGAATTCGCGCGGCGGCGTGGGCGCTTCGGGCAGCAGATAGGGTTCGTCGGCAAGCTGGCGCAGCTCCTTGCGCAGATACGCCATCGTCATTTCGAGGCGCCGCCAGCTCCAGAGCGGATAAACAAGTGCGAGCGCAACGATCGCCGGCACCGGCGCGAGCCAGATGCGCGCGTAGTAGAGCAGTGCGGCGCTGCCGGCCAGCGAAAGCAGCGCCAGCAAGGGCAGCAAGAGCAGCGTGCGCAGCGGCGAATGGACGAGAAACGCATGCAGCAGGAGCGCAAGCGGTATCAGCGAGGCGAGCACCACGGCAATCGGCGCGGCTGGTTCGATCGCGGTGCCCGACAGCAGCGTGTCGAGCGTGAGCGCGTGGATATAGACGCCGGGCAGCGGCCCGAGCGTGCCCGAGAGCGGCGTGGCAAAGCGGTCGAACAAGCCCGATGCGGTCACGCCCACCAGGGCCACGCGGCCGCGCAGCACGTCGGGCGGCACGCGGCCTTCGAGCACTTGCGAGAACGACACCTTGCGGTAAGTGTGCGTATTGGCGCCGAACGGCAGCAAAAAGCGCGCTTCGCTATCCGCCGCGCCCGTGCGCGTGAGCCTCGCGTCCGCAGCCGCGGTCGCGGCACTGCTCGCGCCCGCGCGATCGGCAAGCGCGAGCGTGCCGTCGCGCACGGCGCGCCAGACCGGCACCATCAACTGGGGCCAGCGCTGCCGTGCATCGCCCTCGAACATCGCGACGCTGCGCACGATGCCGTCGTTGTCGACTTCGAGGTTGATGTGGCCGAGACCCGCGGCGGCCTGCGCGAGCGGCTCGACCGGTTTCACGACCTCGCGGTGGCCGTTGTCGGCCTCGTTGGCGGGAGACAGCAGCACCGGCAGATACGAGGGGCGCTCGCGCAGCGCCTCGCCCAGGCGCGCGTCGTCGGGCGAGGGTTCGGTGAAGAGCACGTCGTAGACCACGGCGGCCACGCCCGCCTTCGCAAGACGATCGACGAGCTGCGCGTGCAGGCTGCGCGGCCAGGGCCAGCGCCCCAGCGCGGCAACGCTCTCATTGTCGATCTCGACGATCACGATGTCCGGAGAAACGGGCCGCTCCCGCGCCGCGAGAAAGCGGTCGTACACGAGGTGATCGGCGCTGAGGGTCCAGTGCCCCACCACGCTCAGCAGCACGACGGCGATGCCCGCGCACGCCACGCCCAGCCACTCGAACAGAAAGCGCCGCCCGACCGGACGGCCGGAACGGGAAAGACGGGGTGCGCTCACGCTCATGCGCGAGCGCCTCACCACTCGAGACGGAATGACTGTACCGGGCTGGCCTTCTGGAAGTACCGGCCCCCTTCGAACTGCTCGGCAATCACGGTCCAGTAATAGACGCCCTTGGGCAGGTCGCTGACGACGGCCTCGCCGTTCGTGATGTCGGTGCGGTCCACGAGCGGCGCGCGCAGGTCCTCCGAGGTGGCGAGCACGAAGCGAAAGCGCGTGCTTCCGGCGCTGCGCTGGTCGACGAACCAGCGGAACGCGTAGTCGCGCGTGCCTTCGACGCGCCCCGCCGACGCGCCCAGCGCGAGGCGCCGGCGCTGGACCGCGTAGGTCGACGGCATGCCTTCGAGGCCGTGCTCGTCGATGGCGGAAAAACGCGCGAAGTAGGTGCCGTCCTCGAGCGCGCCGACGGCGACGTGCGGCCCGTCGGAACGCGTGTCGCGAATCAGGTCCAGCAGGCCCGCATCGCGGCCGATCTGCACGTGATAGCTGCGCGCCGCTGTAACGGGCGCGAGATCGAACGCGACGGTTTCGTCGTCCTGGACCTTCCCGGGGTTGCGCAGCTCGGGCGCGTCGAGCAGCGCGACGGGCGCGCCCACGGCGCCGCCCGCGAGCGTGAGGCTGCCGTGGCGCGCCGCGACGAGCTGCGTGGAAGCGGCCAGCGGCATGCCCGGCGCGGGCGCGACCGAGGCAGCCGGGGCGCGCGACGCCGCGTCCACGCCCACCGCGCCCTCGATCACTTCGACCGCTGTCGAGCCTTTGTCGCCGTCGTAATTCACGCGAAAGCTCGTGCCGCGCACGCCCGCCACCACCGAAGGCGAGCGGATCTGGAAGCGATCGTCCTTGCGGGTGGCCTTGGTGACCTCGGTGTTCAGCTGGCCGCGATGGAGGTTGACCACGCGGTCGGTCGAGCCGGTAAGCGCGGTCTGGCGCAGCGTGGCGAGATCGAGCGAGGCACCCGGCGGAATGACGATATGCGAACCGTCGGCGAGTTCGAGCGTGGCGAAACCGTTCTCGCCGGTCTGGACGCGGTCGCCTTCGACGAGCGTGCCGCCGACGACGAGCGGCAGCAACGGCCCCTTGCCGAATGCATGGCTCGCCGGCCCCGAAGTGGCGATCACGCGCGCCGTCAGATGATCCTGGCGCAGCAGCGCGACCGGCACGCGCAGCGAGGTGCCCGGCTGCAGGCGGCGCGGCGCGCTCACGCGGTTGAGGCGCGCGACCTTGGTCCAGTCGGCGGGATTGCGCAGATAGCGCGTGGCGATGTCGTATAGCGAATCGCCGGGCCGCGTGACGTAGACGGCCATTTCCGGCGCCTGCGGGTTCGGCTTGCGGGCTTCGGCGCGGCCGGCGGCGGGCAGCAGTCCCAGCGCCAGCGCACAGGCCACCGCGCGGGCAAGCGGCGAACGCGCGAGTGCGCGGGCTGCGCTGTGCGGCGCGGCTGCCGGACCGGCAGGACCCGGCCAGGACAGGGCGACGGCCAGCGTCACGCGCCCGGGCGCGGCGGAATAGAGGGTGGGAAACGCCGAATAAGCGCCCCTCACGCCGCATCCCCCTCGATGCGTTCGAGCCGGTAGCCGTAGCCGTAAATTGGCGTGAGGCGATAGCCATTCTCAGGCCGCAAGCCGAGCTTCGAGCGCAGCATGGAGACGTGCGTGTCCATGGTGCGCGACGGGATGTCGTCGGACTGCTTCCAGATCACGTCGAGAATGTGTGCGCGCGACAGTGGCCGGCTCAGATGCTGGAACAGCAGCAGCGCAAGCTCGAATTCCTTTTGCGTGAGCGCCACCTGCTTGCCGCCGACCGACGCCTGGCGCGACTTCAGATCGAATTCGTATTCGCCGAAAACTTCTTTCTGCGTCGGCGCGTGCAGTTGATACGCGCGGCGCAGCAGCGACGCCACGCGAGCCAGCAGGACCGGCGCGGAGACCGGCTTGACCACGTAGTCGTCGGCGCCGCTGTTGAGCATCAGCGCGATATCGACTTCGCGGCTGCGGCTCGTCATGAACAGCACGGGCAAGCGCGTGGACAGGCTTTGACGGACCCAGTGCAGGACCTCGTCGCCGGCCATGTCGGGAACGTTCCAGTCGAGCACGAGCAAGTCGAATGTCTGCCGCCGGAGCTGCTTGACGAGCTCGCCTCCCTTGGCGAACGCGTGGCAGACGTGGCCAGCCGCGCTCAGCGTCTGGCAGACGAAATCGGTCTGTGCCGGATCGTCGTCAAGTACTGCGATTCTCATAATGTCCTGCACCCAGTGTCGTTATTCATCGTCCCGGGATGTGCCGGCCCGGCGAGGCACGGCCATCATCCCTCCCCCCTGCCGCGCGGCTTGCGCCGCACAGCCCGGGCGCCACTCTCGCCGCGTCTCGAAACAAAAGGGCGCACGTCACGCAGCCATGTGCTGAAAGAGATCGGGAACCAGTTTTCGCTCATGGTAGACGAAAACGCCCCCTATTGAACGCCGCGCGGCGTGTGCACCCGCCCGGCACGTCTCGCGGCTCGTCCATGGCAGCCGACCTCGCCGGCCGGGTTCATCGGTTCACCCCGCCCGCCTGGCTTCCCACGCTCCCTGGGCGGGCGGCCTGCTGCCCGTCTTGCGCCAGCGGCTCGATCATTGGCGACTCGGACAGCAGCGCCGCCAGTTGCCCGCGCACATGCTCCCACGCGGCGTGCGCATAATCGGACTGCGCGGCGGCGCGCGCCTGCGCGAGCACGAAGGTGCGCAAAACGGTTGACGAGCACTGCGTCAACTTATCCGAACGGCCGAAGCGCGACTGGCGCAAAGCCTCGCTCAGCCAGGGCAGATCGACTTCGCACGAATCCGCATACGCTTCCATGGCCGCGCGCGCGTGCCGGTCGCGGGCGAGATCGAGTTCGATGCGATCGAGGTCGCGGTTGCGGCCCGAACCGTTGACCCGCGAACCCGGCGGGAACCGCATGCTGCCGGAACGAAAAAACATGAAACCCCTCGAGTAGCAGACAAGCTTCGGACCCGCCGGATCGGCTCCGCGCGCGCCCGACAGCACGGCCCCGCGCGCGGCGCGAACGGCGCATGCGTGAACGCGGGACTTGGTAAATGAAAAACGAGTGGCGACGGCCTCGAACTGCGCACTGCGTGGTCTCCGGCGTCCTTCCCCCCGGACTCGGACCGCCGGCGCAAGCGCCGCCGGACCGGCGCGTCACGCACGAGCGGGCATCACCGCCCGACACCCGCCCAAGACCGCAGCCGATCACATCATGGCGTTTCCCGCTGCCATCGCCACTCCTGGTACTTCCAGGCGCTGTTTTCCAGCGTTATCCGGCGAACTCGGGTCCGCTCTGCTTTCCTCGCTGCCGGCGCGTCGCCGTGTCCCGACCGCACCGGCCCCCGTAGCCGAATTTCCAGGCCTCGCGTGCGTGAGCCGCACGCCCTTTCCTGCGCGATCCATACCGGAACACGCCGCTACGAGCTATTGTGGCGGCAAGCGCGCAAAGCTACTGTCAGGGATTGTTAAATCGACGGAAAAACGGCTATCTGCCCGCTCGAAGGCGCTATTTCGCCCGCGATTTATCGTTGCACAGTGTCAACAACTGGCATGCCGGCGGTCATTGATATGGAATCCAAATCAATTCGCCGGCCGATAGGGACGCCCATTGCAGGCGTCCTTGCTTGCGCATACGGAAGCGGTCAGTACTGCTGCCGCTGGTCGCCCCGGCCGCCGCCCTGCCCGGACGGGTGGCCGCCTGCGGCGGCGCCTCGGGACGGCCGCGCTCGGCCGGCGGCTCTGGCGGGCGCGCACCGCCGGGCGGCTGGCCTGGCGCGTGATTGAACGCAGGCGCGGGTCCCGGCCCTGGCCCTTGCGCAGGTGCGGGCGGACGGCCCATACTCGGCTGCGGCATGGGCGGGCGCGATGGATTGACCACCTGCGCAGGAGGGCGCGGCGGCTCGACAGGCGGCCGCGCCACCCCGACCGGTGGACGCTGCATTTCACGAGGCGAGCGCGCACCCTCGCCAGGCGGGCGCTGCATTTCCGCAGGCGGACGCGGCGCTGCAACGGGCGGGCCGCCGCTCTCGGGCGGCCGGCCATGAACGGGTGGCGCTTCGTTGCCTGGGCGCATGCGCGCCGGTTCGGGAGGACGCCCCGCGCCCGGCGGCGGACCGCCGTTGACCGGCGCACGCGCGCCTCCTGGTGGAGGCGGCGGTGGCCGCCCTCCGCCGTCGGGCGGCCCGCCGTGAAACCGCTGCGGCTCCGGCGGACGCCCGCGCTCCGGCGGCGGCGCATGCTCCCAGCGATCGCGGTCGCCATACCAGGGCCGGTCGCGATAAAAGCTGCCCCAGTACGCCCCCACGGAAAACGTGACGATCGGCAAGCCGATGACCGCGCCATAGCCGGTCAGCGGCACGTAAGCGCCTTGATACGGATAACTGAGATAGCCCCCGTAGACCCAGCCACGCAGGCCGGGCAACGCGACGTCGCACCACGAGTAATCGCTCACGCAGCCCATCACGGTGACCGGCACGTTGGGGCCGAGCTCGCTCACTACGGGGTATGCGTCGGAGGGTCCGGCAAACAGATCGACGGGCTCGTTCGTATAGGCCTGGGTCTGCGCGCGAACGCCCGACGCTGCGAACACCATCCCCGCAGCCACGCAGACCGTCGCGAGCGGCAGGGCCAGCCCGCGCGGCAGTTTCGTGTATCGGCTTGTCATGCTCCCCTCTTCTCTTCTGTAACTATGCGGAAGCCTCAGCATATTCCGTTCCTCGCTGGCGGGGCACGCCGACACGATGCCGCTGGCAATCCATATGTTTTACATATGAATAATCTATTAAATCCATATTTAACATATCGAAACCGATTCCCTACTATGCGGTGAGCCGCCCGATGCGCGCGCCGCCCCGGCAACGCGCCGAGGCGGCTGTGCTTCGCAGGGTGATCTCGATGACTAATCATTCCGGCCTCACGCGCGGGTTGGCGGCGCTGTTCGCCATCGCCTGTGGCGTGATCGTCGCCAACGTGTATTACGCGCAGCCGCTGCTCGCGACGATCGCAGCCGCGTTCGGCCATCCGGTCGCCGATCTCGGCTATCTGGTCACGCTCACGCAGCTCGGCTACGCCGCCGGCTTCGTGCTGATCGTCCCGCTCGGCGACGTGGTCGACCGTCGCGCGCTGGTGTTGCGGCTGCTCGTCGTGAATATCGCCGCGCTCGGCCTTATCGTTTGCAGCACGAACTATATGACCTTCGCCGCCGGCTGCGTGCTGGTCGGCCTCACGTCGTTCTCGACGCAGATCCTGATCCCGATGGCGGCGTCGCTCGCCGACCCGGCCTCGCGCGGGCGCGCAGTCGGCGTCGTGATGAGCGGGCTGCTGCTCGGCGTGCTGCTCGCGCGCATCGTGGCGGGCTATGTCGCTTTCTGGGCGGGATGGCGCGCGATCTTCGCGATTGCGGTGGTGGCCAGCGTTGCCATCGCCGTGGTGCTCGCCATGATGCTGCCCAAGAACACGCAGCCCGTTACTCCCGTAACGCCCGTAACGCCTGTGCGCTACGCGCGCCTGCTCGCGTCGCTCGCGCATCTGATGCGCCGCGAGCCGCTGCTCGTGCTGCGCTCGATTTACGGTGCGCTCGCCTTCGCGTGCTTCAGCGTGGTGTGGACCGGGCTCACCTTCGTGCTGAGCCGTGCGCCCTATGGATACGACGATGCGCAAATCGGGCTGTTCGGCATCGTCGGCGTGATCGGCGCGCTCGCCGCGCACCCGGCCGGCCGGCTCGTCGACCACGGCCACGAGAACAAGGCAACCGGCGCGTTCGCTGCGACGCTGCTGATCTCGTTCGCGCTGCTCGCGGGCGGCTGTTCCTCGCTACCCTCGCTGATTGTCGGCACGCTGCTGCTCGACGTGGGCGTGCAGGGCCTTCACATCGCGAACCAGAGCGTGATTTTCGAAATCGACGCCAACGCGCGCAGCCGCATCATGACCGCGTATCTGGCGAGCTACTTCCTGGGCGGCGCCGTGGGTTCGAGCGTGGCGGGCGCCGCCTATGCGGCCGAGGGCTGGCTCGGCCTGTGCGCGGCGGGCGGGGCGCTTGCAGCCACGGCCGTGCTCGTGTGGATCGGCGCGCAAAGCGTGGGCAAATCGCGACTTGCCGGGCCATCGATGTCCGCGCGGGAATGAACCGCTGTCAACGCAGCAACGCCCGGCATGCCGGGCGTTGCGCGAAAACTCAAGCCACGTCCTGAAACAGCCGGCCCCAGCCGCGCACTTCGTGCGTGTCCACGCCCACCATCCGCAACGACTTCCATACCGCCGTCGCCACTGTGTCGTAGATGGGGATGCCGGTCTCGGCCTCCAGCGCCTCGACCAGCGGCGCGGCGCGCAGGTTCGTGCAGAACGTCGTGATGGCCTGCGGCTTCGCGCGCGCAACCTCGCGCACTGCCGTGCGGATCTGCTCGTCGGTCACTTCGGCGAAACTGTAGTTCACCTGCAGCCCCAGATGCTGCTCGGCCACGCATTCGAAGTCGTGCCGCGCATAGTTGTCGACGATCTTGCGCTGCACGTCCTCGAGATAGGGCGTCGCGAGGCCGAAGCGGCGCGCGCCGGTACGCTCGAGAATCTCGTTGAGCGCGAGCACCGATGTGGTCGCCGGCACGCCGGTAGCCTCGGTGATGCGCCGGCACAATTCGCGGTCGCCCTCGAAGCCGAGCCAGCCCGCCGAGGTGCCGCTCCACGCGATCACGTCGACGCGCGCATCGGCGAGCAGACGCGCCGCGTCGACGATCTTGTCGAACTCGAACTGGCCGGTTGCGCGCGCGCCGAGCGAAATCTCCGTCACCGGGAAACGCGAAAAATGCGCGCTGACGCCGGGCAGGCCGGCAACCATTGCACCGGTGAGCGGTTCGAGCACCGTGTTCGACGACGGTGTCAACATGCCGAGATGGATACGTTTTGCCATTGAATGAGGACTCCGAGGCATCGGGCGACCATGCAAGGCGCCCGACGCCAGTCAAATGAAGGTTGTGGAATCGATCAGGCGGTCGCGCAGATGGGCTCGCGCCACATGCATAGATCGAGCATCACGCGTAGCCGGTTACGATCGAGGTTGCGTCCGATGAACACGATCTTGCTTTCGCGCGCCTCGTTGGCCCACGCCTCGGCCGCATGCAAGTCGAGTTGGCGGTGCACCGCCTGCACGATGTGGCGGCGCGAATCGCCCGCAATCTCGAAGATGCCCTTCATGCGGAACATGTCGTCGCCCTGCACGGCGAGCAGTGCGCGCAAGCCCGATTCGAGGCGCTCGCGGTCGAACGGACGGTCGAACACGAGCGACACGGAGTTCACCGAGGGATCGTGCCGATGGCCGTGGTCTGCGTCGTGATGATCGTGCGCGTGGTCGCAGCTCGCGTCGCAGACGTGGTCATGATCGTCATGCTCATGGTCGTGATCGTCGAGGCTCGTGCACCCGGGCGTGAAGCCGCCGATGCCGAGAATCTTCGTCAAATCGACTTGCGCGTAGTTCGAGCGCAAGATCTGCGCACCTTCGTTCAAATGATGCAGCCGCGCTTCGAGCCGGGTGAGCGCGTCGTTGCTCACCAGATCGGTCTTGTTCATGATGATCCGGTCCGCCGCAACGATCTGGTCGACCGCCTGATTGTCGAACCCGGTCAGCTTCGGATCGTCGAGATGGCCCTCGATGTGCAGCGCGTCGACCAGCGTGACGACGCCATCAAGCGCGACCTGGCGCGCCACGTCATGATCCATGAAGAAGGTCGCGGCCACCGGCGTGGGGTCCGCGAGGCCGCTCGTCTCGACCAGAATGTGATCGAACGTCTCCGGACGCTCGAGCAGCTTCTGCAGGATCTTCACGAGGTCCGTGCGCACGTCGACCGTGCAACAGATGCAGCCATTCGTGACCTGGAAGATTTCCTCGTCGGAGGTCATCACGAGTTCCGAATCGACGTCCACTTCGCCGAACTCGTTCTCGATCACGGCGATCCGGTAGCCGTGGCGCTCGGTCAGGATGTAGTTCAACAACGTGGTCTTGCCCGAGCCGAGAAAGCCCGTGAGGATCGTGACCGGCACCGGCTGCGACTGGGTTTGCGTGTTGAGCTGGCTCATTGTGTTGTCTCCTTCTGCGGGTCCGGAAAAATCAGCTTGCGGCTGCGTCGGCGCGCAGCCCTTGCCAACGGCCGACGAGGCCTTCGTGGTCGATGTCGAACAGGTCGAGCACGCGCCCGACCGTGTGGTCGACGATGCTGTCGACCGTGCGCGGATGGTTGTAAAACGCGGGCACCGGCGGCAGCACGATCGCGCCTGCTTCCGTCACGGTCGTCATGTTGCGCAGATGCACGAGATTGAGCGGCGTTTCACGCGCGAGCAGCACGAGCTTGCGGCGCTCCTTGAGCATGACGTCGGCGGCCCGCGTGATCAGGTTATCCGCGAGGCCGGTGGCGATGGCCGCGAGCGTGCGCATCGAGCACGGCGCGACCGCCATGCCGTTGCAGCGGAACGACCCGCTCGCGAGCGTCGCGCCGATGTCCCGCGGGTTGTGCACGACATCGGCGAGCGCCTCAACGTCGCGCCGCCCCATGCCGAGTTCGTGGCCTGCGGTCAGCAGTCCCGAAGGCGACATCACGAGATGCGTTTCGCAGTGCTCGAAGCGCGCGAGTTGCTGAAGCAGCCGCACGCCGTACACCGCGCCGCTCGCGCCCGTGATCGCAACGATCAGGCGTTTCATGATGCGCTCCGCAGGTTCCGCGGGGTGAGCCCGGCGAGCAGTTGCGCGGCGCGCGTCATCGCGTCGGCCCCGATCTGCGCGCGCACGCCGTCGAAGTGCTGGCCGCGCGTGGCGTCGAGCCCCATGCGCGAAGTCGTGCCCACGCCCGATGCGGACGGATCGAGCGCGCTGCCCGGCAGCCCGTCGACGATCACCACGTCGAGATGCGGCTGCAGATGCGTCGCGATCGCCCACAACACTTCTTCGTCGCGCGTGATGTCGACGTCCGCATCGACCGCCACCACGTTCTTCAGATACGGGTCCCACCCGAGCAGCCCCAGCATCACCTGGCGCGCCTCGCCGGGCCGCGACTGCTTCAGCGCGACATAGGCGTGAAAGTGAGTGCCCGAGGATGGATAGTGAACCGCCGTCACGCTGGGGAAGCGGTCCTTGAGCTTCTCGACCATCTCGGACTCGCGCGGAATGCGGCCGAGATTCAGATGCTCGGCCGAGTTGCCGCCCACCACGTCGATCAGGATCGGATCGCGCCGGTGCAGCACGCTTTCCACCTTGAACAAATTGTTAGTAGACCGATCCGATGAATAACCGGTGAATTCGCCGAACGGTCCTTCGTCGGCGCGCGCGTGCGGGTCGATCACGCCTTCGAGCACGAACTCCGCGCAGGCCGGCACTTCGATGCCGTAACGCGGCGTCTTCACGACGTCGAGCGGCGCGCCGAGCAGCCCGCCCGCGACGTGGCGCTCATCCACGCCATATGGCAGCCGCGCGGCACCGGAGAGCATGAAAAGCGGATGCGCGCCGATCACCATCGCGACCGGCAGCGGCAAGCCGCGCGCCTGAGCGCGCTGCAGCATGCGCCACAGATGGCCGCGCGAATGCAGGCTGGTGGCAATTTCGTTGCGCGAATGCAGCATCGAGCGGTGATAGCTCGCGTTGCCGATGCCGGTCTCGGGATCGTTGGCGATCAGGATCGCGTTGGTGATGTACGGGCCGCGGTCGGTTTCGAAATGGCGCAGCGTCGGGATCGTGGTGAGATCGATGCGCTCGGTCTCGACCGATTCGAGCACCGGGCCATCGGACACGACGCGCGGCGCCACCATGCGCCGGCTGCGTGCCTGAAATTCGTTGTGCAGATTCTGGAGGTTCGTATCGAGCATCCACGCAATGCGCCTTCTCGACGCGAACACGTTGGTGACGAGCGGCGTCTGCAAGCCATCGACCTGCTCGAACGCAAGCAGCGGATGGCGGTTCTGCGCGGCGAGCTGCCAGACGAGCGCGGTGGCGTCCTGGTCGGCGCTCACGCGGTCGCTGATCGTCAGCACGTCGTCGGGATGCGCGGCGCGATAGCCTGCGAGAAAATGGCGAAAGTCCTGCGGATTGGCGTTTGCGCGATCGAGAGCGGACGAACGGGTCGATGTCATCGTGGTTCCTTGTCATCAGCCTTTCAACGGCGCGGGCCGCCCGTCCTGCACGGCGCCGCGCCATTGCGCTCAGCTGCTATCGCAGGCCGCCGCGCACGATGCATGCATCGATGCACGAGCGGCCCACCGCATGGTCCCCGATCAGGCGGGGACGTTGTCGAGCGACGCGTAGCTGTCGGTCAAGCGCAGCTTCGCTTCTTCCAGGTTGCGCGGCGGCGGCGAGGTCTTGATGCCGCACAGGCGCGCGATGTTGTTGCCCATGTAGTCCTCGAGACCGTCCTCGTCGAGATCCATGCCTTGCGGCGCGGGTCCGCACAGCATTTCGAGCTCGCGCAGCCACATGCCCGGCTCGTTCGGCGGCGAGTCGGTGCCGAACACGATCTTGTTGCGCGGCAGTTCGCGTGCGAACTCGACGATGCGCGACTGGAAGCACCAGCCCGATTCGCACACCACGTTCGGCGTGTCCATCGCCATCCAGAACGCTTCGAACGAGTAGTTGCCGCCGGTCTGGATGCCGAAGTGGCCAATGATGAAGTTCACCATCGGAAACTCGCGGATGATCGGGTAGAACATCGTCGGAATCGTGTACGGGCCATCGCCCGTGTGGATCAGCACGACGGTGTTGTACTTCGCGCACACCTTCATCGCGGGGCGCAGCCAGTCGAGCGCCCGGTCGGGACGGTAGCCGTGCATGTTGGCGTGCAGCTTCACCATCTTGAAGCCGTATTCCTTGATGTGGAATTCGAGCTCCTGCGCACCCTCTTCCGGGCCCCAGCGCGGGTTGAACGTGAAGTTGCCGATGAAGCGGTCCGGGTACTTCTGGCACAGCTCGGCAATATACGACATGTAGTCACGAATGCCTTCGCGGCCGCGGCGGTTGCCGTCGCGATAGCCGGTGTTGCCCGGCGGCGGCTGAATGAAGCCCATGTCGATGCGACGCGGCTTGCCGTTGATGATGTACGGGCCGTCCATCATCTCGAGCAGACGCTCGCCCGTGAACGGCGTGCCGGTGTGGCGCCACGCTTCGTCGACGAGATTGGTCGGGTGCAGATGGGTATCGATAATCATGCTTGTCTCCGGTTCGTGTGACGTGGCGCGCTCATGCCGCGAGCAGCGCCCTGGCTTCTTCGACGGACTTCGGCACCGGCGTCGGCTCGAGGCCGATCATGCGCGCGGTGTTGTTGCCGAGATAGTCTTCGAGCGTGTCTTCGTCGAGATTGAGGCCTTGCGGCGGATCGAAGCAAAGCACTTCGAGCAGACGCAGCCACATGCCGGGTTCATTCGGCGGCGTGTCGGAGCCGAACAGGATCTTGTGCCTGGGCAGCACCTTTGCGAATTCGACGATGCGCGACTGCAGGCACCAGCCCGATTCGCAATACACGTTGGGCAGATCCATGGCGAGCTGGAACGGCTCGAAGCAGTAGACGCCGCCCGTCTGCACGCCGAAGTGCGCCATGATGAAGTTCACCGTCGGGAACTCCTTGATCATCGGCACCCATTCGGTGGGGATGCTGTACGGGCCGTCGCCGGTGTGCAGCTTCACGAGCACGCCAAGCTCCGCGCATTTGGCGAGCGCCGGGCGCAGCCAGTCGAGCGCGCGGTCCGGACGGTACGCATGCATGTTGGCCTGGAACTGCACCATCTTGAAGCCGAGCTTGCGCACGTAGTAGTCGATGGCGTTCACGCCGTTCTCGACGCCGCAGCGAGGGTTATAGACGAAGCAGCCGATAAAGCGCTCCGGATACTTCTTCACCATTTCGACCGTGTAGGCCATATAGGCGTCGATCGATTCGGTGCCGGTCTTCACGCCATCGGTGTACGTGTAGATGGTGTTGCCTTGCGGCGGCTGAATGAACGCCTTGTCGATGCGGCGCGGCTTGCCGTTGATCAGAAACGGACCGTCCATCATTTCGATCAGACGCTCGCCGGTGAACGGGTCGCCGTCGTGCCGCCAGGCGAGATCGACGAGATTCGTCGGATAGCAGCTAGTGTCGATAATCATGCGGGCTCTCCTCGCAGTGCTTGAGGTGGAACGCAGCAGCTCACGGCGCGCGTGTGCGGCGCCGGGTGAACTGCCTCGATTTCGGGAGCACTGTGAGAGCGGCAATGGTTGGAAAATTGGCGCCACCGACAGAAACTCCGTCAGTGAGCAATCTCCAGTTGAACGATCGCGGTATTGCACCGCTGCTTGTTCAATCGACCGCTTCTACCCACGGGCAGATCATGCCGCCCGCGAATGGGCTTTGTCAAGCGTGCGATCAAATTTCCGGTATTTCGACTGCGAAACCCTCGTCCGGACTTGATCAAGATGCTCCGGCCGCGCCTTCATCTCTACCATTATTTCATTCGGTATCCGAATTTTTTGCGCCGATTTCGCGCCGCCATGCAAGCGTCACCTCTTCCAGCAGTGCCAGAAAACGCTCCAGCGCCGGCAGCGTGTCGTCGCGGCGCACGGAGGCGTATAGATCGGCGTTGACGCCGCGCTCGTCCAGCCGCACGAACACGACGTTCTCGCGCGGCGTGGTCGACAGCGATTCCGGCAGGATGCTCACGCCAACGCCCGCGCCGACGAGGCTCAGCACCGTCTCGGGATCGATCGACTCGTGCAGCACGCGCGGCTGGAAGCCGTCGCGCACGCAGGCGGCGAGCACGTCGCGAACGATCGGGCTTTGCGTGTTGAGCAGCACGAACGCGTCGCCGGCGAGCGCCTTGAGCGCAATGCGGCGGCGCTTTGCGAGCGGATGCTCGCTTGGCAGCGCGACGCGCAACGGCTGCGGGTATACGCGGATCGAGCGCAGCTCGGCGCGCGTCGCCGCGCTGCACGCGAAGCCCACATCGATCTTGCCGGCGACCAGCGCGTCCTGCTGCTGCTCGGGCAGCAGCTCGTGCAGCGTCCATTCGACCTCGGGATTGTGCTTCTGGAACAGGTGCATCGTGCGCGGCAGCGGCCCGTACATCACCGAATTGATGATGCCGATGCGGATATAGCCTTCGAGCCCGTCCGCCACGCGGCGCACGAGTTTCTCGACCGAATCGCAATCGCTCACGATGCTGCGCGCGCGCACGAGCAGCGCCTCGCCCGCGCGCGTAAGCCGCGCGCCGTGGCGCCCCCGCACGAACAAGGTCACGTGCAGCGAATCCTCCAGCGTCATGATCTGCTGGCTCAGCGGCGGCTGCGAAATGTGCAGGCGCTCGGCCGCACGGCTGAAATTTCCCTCCTCGGCGACCGCAATGAAATAACGCAACTGCCTCAAATCCATATGAACCTCGTATCGAATGGATTCCAAAATCGTATTTCACATATCGATTTTGTGCACATAGGCTTTACCCACACGATAAAGAAACATGTCCATGCAGCGCTCAGCGATGCATGGACCGCACCAAGAGCTTTGCTCCGGGTGCGGCCGACAGGAGACGACATGACGAAGTTGAACGTGAACGGCGCCGACCATGCTGTCGATGCCCCGCCCGATACGCCGCTGCTGTGGGTGCTGCGCGATACGCTGCACCTGACCGGCACGAAATTCGGCTGTGGCATGGGGCTGTGCGGCGCGTGCACCGTGCATCTCGAAGGCGCAGCGGTGCGCTCGTGCCAATTACCGCTCGGCGCAGTCGCCGGCAAGCGGATCAAAACCATCGAAGGACTCGGCAAGGCGGACGCGCTACACGCCGTGCAGGCAGCGTGGCGCGACGAGGACGTGCCGCAATGCGGCTACTGCCAGTCCGGGCAAATCATGTCGGCGGCTGCGCTGCTCGCGACGAATCACGATCCGAGCGACAGTGACATCGACGCCGCGATGGCAGGCAATATCTGCCGCTGCGGCACCTACGACCGCATCCGCAGCGCGATCCACCGCGCGGCTGTCGCGCTGCGCGACAAGGCGGCCGCATGAAGCGCAACGATCATCAACACGAGCGCGAGGCCGCGCCCACTTCGGGCAGCCGCCGCCGTTTTCTTCAAACGAGCGCCGCGCTTGCCGGCGGCCTGCTGCTCGAAATCGGCGGCGCGGGCATCCAGGTCGCGCGGGCAACGCCGGTCGGCGACAGCACCGCGGGCCGAGTCGCATCAAACTTCGCGCCCAACGCATGGGTGCGTATTGCGCCGGATAACCAGATCTTTCTGGTCTGCCATAAATTCGACAGCGGCACCGGCGTGAAGAACGCGCTCGGCATGCTGCTCGCCGATGAACTCGACGCCGACTGGTCGCAAGTACGGATCATCCAGCCCGACGATCCGCTCGCGGCGGTCTATATCCAGAAGCTGTGGGGCATGCATGCCACCGGCGGCAGCACCAGCGTGTCGTGGCAATGGGAGCCGCTCAGGCGCGCTGGCGCAACGGCGCGCGCGATGCTGGTCGCCGAAGCCGCGCAGCGCTGGTCTGTCGATCCGTCGACGTGCCAGACCGCGAACAGCGAAGTGATCCACCCGGCGAGCGGGCGCCGCTTCAATTACGGCGAGCTCGCCACCGCCGCTGCTGCACGCCCGGTGCCGCAACAGGTCACGCTCAAGCGCCCCGATCAGTTCGTGTTGATCGGCAAGCCGCGCCGCAGCTATCGCGTCGTCGAAAAGCTCACGGGCCGCGCGCAATACGCGATCGATCTGCAACTGCCGGGCATGCTCACGGCAATCGTCGTTCACCCGCCCGTCGTCAACGCGAAAGTGAAATCGTTCAACGCCGCCGAAGTAAAAGCGCTGCCCGGCGTGCACGACGTGTTCGCGCTCGACGTTCCCGAAGTGATCGCGCATTTCCGGCCCGACCACGCGCCCTCGCGCGTCGCGAACGGCGCGTGCCAGCCGGGCGTCGCGATCGTGGCCGATCAGTTCTGGAGCGCGCAGCGCGCACGCAAGGCGCTGAAGATCGAATGGGAACCCAGCGATCTCGCGAACTTCAGCTCGGAGGGCGCGATCCGCGAGATGACCGAGCACGTCGACGATCCCGGCAAGCAATCGAACGGCAAAGGCGACGCAAAGACCGCGTTCGCGCAAGCGGCGCGCGTGGTCGAGGCGGTGTACACGATGCCGTACAAGGCGCACGCGCAGATGGAGCCGCTCAGCATCGTTGCGTGGGTGAAGCCCGATTCGGTCGAGTACTGGGGCGGCCTGCAAGTGCCGTCGCGCTGCGCGCAGGCAGCAGAGACGATTGCAGGCGTGCCGCGCGACAAGGTTCGCCTCCATCTGACCGAAGCCGGCGGCAGCTTCGGCGCGCGCGAAGGCCTGCATCAGGTGCTCGAAGTCACTGCAATGTCAAAGCGCGTCGGCAAGCCGGTCAAGTTGCTGTACAGCCGCGAGGACGATATTCGCGGCACGTTCTATCAAAGCGCGAGCGTGCACAAGGCGCGCGTCGCGCTCGACGCGAACGGCCACGTCACGGGCTTCAGCCTGCGCGCGGTCGTGCCGTCTATCAAGGAGCCGGACGACCCCGGCTTCCTGACGAAATTCCCGGTCGATCCGAGCTGCACCGAAAGCATGCGCGCGGACTTCCATTACGACATGCCGGCGCTCGATCTCGCGTGGGTACGCCACGAGCCCGGGTTTCCGGTCTGGTGGTGGCGCGCGGTCAGCTTCGTGCCCAACGTGTTCGCGATCGAAAGCGCGGTCGACGAAACCGCGCATGCGGTCGGCCAGGACCCCATCGCGTATCGCAGCACGATGCTTGCGAGCCGGCCCGAATTGCGCACGGTGCTCAGGCGCGCGGCGACGCTCGCGCAATGGACGCCCCACACGATTCACGACGCGGACGGCACGCGGCGCGGCATGGGCGTCGCGATCTACAACGGCTACGAAAGCTTCATCGCCATCGTCGCGGAAGTCGCGGTGAAGGACAACACGATCGCGGTGCGCAAGGTCACCTGCGTGGTCGATTGCGGCATCGCCGTGGACCCGGGCTCGGTGCATCAGCAACTCGCGGGCGGCATTCACTGGGGTGTGAGCACCGCGCTCATGAATGCGGTGCACATCGAGAACGGCCAGGTCCGCGAAAGCAATTTCCACGACTATCCGGTGCTGCGCATCCACGAAGCCCCGGTCGTGCAGATCGAGCTGATGCCGCCGACAGACCGCAAGCCAGGCGGCATCGGCGAGCTCTCGAATCCGCCGGTCGTGCCGGCCATCGGCAACGCAATCTTCGCCGCGACCGGGCGACGGTTGCGCGCGACACCGTTCGCGCTCGCGTGAATTTGCCTGAATCCGCCAGAACCTATTACACCGCAAGGAGACAACCCGATGTCCGCAGAACTCGATTCGGTACGACGCGAAATCGCTCCCGTCGACAGCGTGCCCAAAGCGCCGCTGCTCGTAATGCTCGGCCTGCAGCACGTGCTCGTGATGTATATCGGCGCGGTGGCGGTGCCGATGATCATCGCGAGCGCGCTCAAGCTGCCGAAGGAATCGATCGCCGTGCTCATCAATGCGGACCTGTTCACCTGCGGAATCGCGACCATCCTGCAGTCGGGCGGCATCTGGCGTTTCGGCGTGCGCATGCCGGTCATGCAAGGCGTTGCGTTCAGCGCGGTGCCGCCGATTCTCGTAATCGCAACCGCTCCGGGGCTCGGGCTGACCGCCGTGATCGGCGCGGTGATGGCGGGCGGCGTGATCACGATGCTGCTCTCGCCGGTGTTCGGCCGACTCGTGAAGTTCTTTCCGCCCATCGTGGGCGGCTCGATCGTGATGGTGGTCGGCTTGTCGCTGTTCCCGGTGGGGGTGAACTGGATCGGCGGCGGCAAGGGCTCGCCCGAGTTCGGCGCACCGCAAAATCTCGCACTCGCGGCTTTCGTGTTCGTGATGATCCTCGCCATCAATCGCTGGCTCAAGGGCTTCTGGTCGAACGTTTCGGTGCTGCTGGCGCTCGCGATCGGCATGATCGTCGCAATCCCGTTCGGCATGGTCAACTTCCACGGCGTGGCCGAAGCGCCGCTGGTCGACATGATTCAGCCATTTTACTTCGGCATGCCAATTTTCGATCCGATTGCGGTGGGCACCATCGTCGTGGTGATGGTGATCGTCATGATCGAGTCGATGGGGCTCTTCATCGCGACCGGTGACGTGGTCGACAAGAAGCTCACCTCGGCCGACATGACGAGCGGCCTGCGCGCGAACGGCCTCGCGAGCATCATCGGCGGGATCTTCAATGGCTTCCCGTACACGATCTACAGTCAGAACATCGGCCTGCTCGTCGTGACCGGCGTAAAGAGCCGCTGGGTGGCGGTGGCCGCAGGCGCGATCCTGTGCCTGCTCGGACTGCTGCCGAAACTCGCGACCATCGTTGCTTCAGTGCCGTTGCCCGCGCTCGGTGGCGCGGCGCTGTTCATGTTCGGCGTGGTGACCTCGACCGGCGTGAAGACGCTGTCGCGCGTCGACTTCGAAACCAGCCGGCGCAACGTCTATATCGTCTCGGCCACGCTCGCGGTTTCGCTGCTGCCGACCTTCGCACCCGCTTTGTTCGCCAGGCTGCCCGGCGCGATCCAGCCGATCCTGCACAGCAGCATCCTGCTCGCCTGCGTGACCTCGGTCGGGCTGAACCTGCTGTTCAACGGCATCCCGACGGGCGACCCGCATGGCCACGCCGAGCAGGATCCTTCGCTGTGTCTGGCCAAGCACTAAGCTAACCCCGCGCGGCTGCCCCAAAGCGGCCCCACGGACGGTCGTCTCCAGTGCCCACGCCTCCTGTGAACGCACTGTTCGGCTCTCGTTTCGCGAGGGCCGTTTTTTATTCGGGCGCTTGCGGCTGCCGAGACCGTTGCCATGCGCGATCGCCCCGATGCCGGCCGCCACCGCAGCCGACGCGCCGCCGCTGGAGCCGCCCGGCATGAGGCCGGCGGCCCACGGATTCAGCGTCCTGGCGTACAGATCGTTGTCGGTGAGCCAGCGGTACTAAAACGCGGGCGCATTGGTGCGGCCGATGATGCCCCCCTCCAGAAAAATTCAGCGCCTGTAACCGGACATCGAAACTCACCGAATTAACCAGCGTATCCGCCCATAGCGCTCCACGCGCAGCAAGAGCCCGCCATGCAGCCTGAACATCGCCCCGCCGACTTCGCGGCAGCTTTCGTGCCCGGCCTGACGAACCCCGATGCGGCCACGCCCGAGGGGGTCGTGGCCGGTCCGGTCGCGCCCGGCAAGGGTGTCGTCAAGCGCTACAACATCTATCGGAACAACGTCACGGTCAGTCTGATCGATGCGCTCGCGGCGATCTATCCCGCCGTGCAGCGCATCACCGGAGTCGAGTTTTTCCGCGCGATGGCCCGCTTTCACGTGCGCGCCAAGCCGCCGGTTTCTCCTCTGCTGTTCGAGTACGGGCGCGAATTTCCGTCCTTCATCGAAACCTTCGAGTACGCACGCGAGATGCCCTGGCTCGCGGATACCGCACGCATCGAACGCGCCTGGCTCGATGCCTATCACGCCGCCGATGCGTCGCCGCTCACCGCCGATGCGCTCGCTTGCATCGATCCGTCCGCGCTCGCGCAGGTGCGCTTCGTTCCGCACCCCGCCGCACGCATCGTGCGCTCGCGCTACCCGGCTGTCGCGATCTTCGCGATGAATCGCGCGAGCACGCCTGTCACGCCGCTGCATTCGGGCGATGCGGAGGATGCGCTCGTCACGCGGCCCGACGCCGACGTGATCGTCTCGCGCCTGCCTGTGGGCGGCGCGGCCTTTCTCGTTGCACTCGTCGAAGGCGCCACGCTCGGTGCGGCTGCGGAGACGGCCTTCGAGGAATCCGCCGATTTCGATCTGCCAGCCAATCTCGCCGCGATGATTTCAGCCGGTGTATTCGCTGCGGTTCAAACGGGGCAGTAGTTGGCCTGTCGATTCGGCAAGCCCGGAGGCCGGCCATGAAAACGCGAGATCTCGTCGATCGCCTCGCAAGCGGCGTGTCGCCCGTCGAGCACAACGCCGTTGCGCGGTTGCTCAATCGCGCGCTCATGACTGGCCTCGGCGGCAGCGCCGTGCTGCTGGCCGCGCTATACGGCGTGCGCAGCGACATGCCCGAGTTGATCCTCACCGCCATGTTCTGGGTGCGCCTTGCGTTCCCGCTCGCGATCATTGCCACCGCCATGAAGCTCGCGGAGCGGCTCGGCCGTCCCGGCGCGCCATTGAAGCTCGCGTGGTGCGCGGCGGCGCTGCCCATCGCCGCAATGCTGCTCGCCGCCGGCAGCATCGTGCTGGCGACGCCGCCGGGTTACCGGCTCCAGTTAATGCTCGGCATGACGTGGCGCACGACGACTGCGAACATCGTGCTGCTGTCGCTGCCTTCGCTCGCCGCGATGCTACATGCGATGAAGCAGCTTGCGCCAACCCGTCTCGCGCTGGCCGGAACCGGCGCGGGCCTGCTCGCGGGCGCGCAGGGCCTGCTCGTCTACTCGCTGTATTGCCCGGAGATGGCCGTGCCGTTCTGGGGCGTCTGGTACGTGCTCGCGATCGTCATCACGACGGCCATCGGCGCGGCGATCGCACCGCGTTTTTTGCGCTGGTGAGTTTTTCGAATTAAATATTCGGCCGCTGTAACCGGCACATTGCCATTCCCGAATTAGCTGGTGTATCCGCTGCGGATACCACTCTTTCCTTCTACTGGAGATCGCTCATGTCCACCAAGATCAATGTCAGTTCCGCGCTGCTTGCCGGCGCCGTTGCCAGCCTTCTCGCGGCCACGGCCCATGCCGCGCCGCTCACCAAGGCGGAAGTCAGCGCGGCAATGGCCGCGCATAAGGAAAAGTGCTATGGCGTCGCGCTGAAGGGGCAAAACGATTGCGCCGCCGGTCCGGGAACGACCTGCCAGGGCACGTCGACGATGGATTTCCAGGGCAACTCGTGGAAGTTCGTTCAGGGCGGTACATGTGCGAGCATCGTCGTGCCGGGCGGCGGCCACGGCTCGCTCACTCCCATGAAGTCCTGATCGCGCATCTGATGAGAGGAGACGGACGGCCATGAACCCTTCCACTGGCAGCGTGACGGCACATGCGCCCGGCCGTCCTCTTCGCTCAGTCGACGCCGCACGTGCGAAGCCCGTGCTGACCGGCACCAGCTTCAAGCACGAGCACTTCGCCGCCATTCTCGACGATGGACTGGAAAACGGTTTCTTCGAAGTCCACGCCGAGAACTACATGGGCGCGGGCGGCCCGCCGCATCGCATGCTAGGCACGATCCGCGAATCCTGGCCGCTCTCGCTGCATGGCGTGTGCATGTCGATCGGCGGCCCGGATGCGCTCGACGTCCAGCACCTCGCCCGCTTTCGCGCACTGGTGGAGCGCTACGAGCCGCTGCTCGTCTCCGAGCATCTGGCGTGGTCCTCGCATGGCGGAACCTTCCTTAACGACCTGTTGCCGCTGCCTTATACGAAGGCCACGCTCGACAGGGTTTGCGCGCACATCGATCAGGTTCAGGAAGCCATCAAGCGCCCTATCCTGCTCGAAAATCCTTCCACCTATGTTGCGTTCGCGTCTTCGACCATGAGCGAGCCCGAGTTTATCCGCGCCGTCGCGCAACGCACGGGCTGCGGATTGCTGCTCGATGTGAATAACGTTTTCGTTTCGGCAGTCAATCACGGCTATCCGGCTCGAGCGTATCTTGCGGAATTTCCGTCCGAATACGTTGGCGAGATTCATCTCGCGGGACACAGCGAGCAGCGCGACGACGAGAATGCGCCGCTGCTCATCGACAGTCACGACCGTGCCATTGCAGAACCCGTCTGGGAACTCTACGGGCTCGTCATCGAACACCTCGGCCCCGTGCCGACACTGATCGAATGGGACAGCAATCTGCCGGCGTGGTCCGAATTGCGTGCGCATGCAAAGACGGCACGGCGGATCGCTGCCGCTACGCTCACTTCCGTTTTGAATGGAGAGCAATCATGATGTCGATCCAGCAAGTTCTCAAGCCATCCCTTTTCGGCATCGTCACGATAGCAATCGTTCGTGCGCGGCGCCTGGTCGAAAAGCTCGCGCAACCGTGGTTCGTGCAATTGCTGCTGCGCATTGCGCTTGCCGTGCCGTTCTGGCGGTCGGGGATACTCAAATGGCACGGCTTCCTCCAGCTCAACGGCACGGCCATCGATCTGTTCACCGAAGAATTTCGGCTGCACCTGCCGGGCGGGCCTTATCCGTTTCCTGCGCCGGCTGTCTTCGCGTTTCTTTCGGCATGCGGCGAGATCGCATTCCCGGTGCTGCTCGTGCTCGGCATCGGCACACGTTTCGCTGCGCTGGGTCTGTTGCTAATGACCTGCCTGATCGAATTGACGGTACCGGATGGCTGGCCGGTCCACATTACCTGGGCCGCCATGGCGCTCGGCGTTGCCGCCTGGGGCCCCGGCTCGATCTCGATCGATTATCTGCTGGGCGACCGCAATCACCGGACATGAGCGTGCCACGTTGCCCGCTGATTTACCGGCAAGCGAGTAATATTCAAGCCCTGCATGTTGCTTTATTCATCTGGAGGGGGCGGCATGGAGGCAGTCAAGGAGATTGCCGCCAGCCAGACGCAAGCGCGTCATGCATGAAAGGTCTCGAGTAGCCGATTCAGCGGAGCACACCATGGATGTAGCGGTTTTCAGTTCGACGCGCTACGAGCGCCAGTTTCTCGACGAGGCCAACCGGGCCGCGCAACACGATCTGCACTACTTCGACGTCCTGCTCGATATGGACAGCGTCGGTCTTGCGGCCGGCTACGGCGCGGTGTGCATCTTCGTCAACGACCGTGCCGACGCACAGGTACTCGAAGCGCTGCACAAGGGCGGCACCCGCCTGCTCGCGTTGCGCTGCACGGGCTTCAATAACGTCGATCTGGAAGCTGCCGCGCGGCTCGACATGAAAGTCGTGCGTGTAGTCACATACTCGCCGTACTCGGTGGCCGAGCACGCGGTGGCGCTGCTGCTCGCGATCAACCGCAAAGTGCACCGCGCCTATAACCGCACGCGCGATTCGAATTTCTCGCTCGATGGCCTGACCGGCTTCGACCTGCACGGCAAGACGGTTGTGGTGGTGGGAACGGGTCAGATCGGCTGCGTGTTTGCGAAGATCATGCTCGGCTTCGGCTGCAAGGTGATCGGTTTCGATCCCTATCCATCGCCTCAATTCGAAGCGCTTGGCCTTGGCTACGCAACAGCAGGCACATTTGCCGAACAAGCCGACGTGATTTCGCTGCACTGTCCGCTGACGCCCGAGACGTATCACATCATCAATTCGCAGACGCTCGAGTGCGCGAAGCCCGGTGCCATCCTGATCAATACGAGCCGGGGCGGCCTGATCGACACGGAAGCCGCCATCGAGGCGTTGAAGAGCGGCCAGCTAGGCGGCCTGGGGATCGACGTTTATGAGCAGGAGGCGGATCTGTTCTTCCGCGATCTCTCCAGCGAGATCATCACCGACGACGTCTTTCAGCGCCTCGTGTCGTTTCCCAATGTGATCGTCACCGGGCATCAGGCCTACCTCACGCGCGAGGCATTGACGACGATCTGCGAAACCACGGTGGAAAGCATTACGAAGTTTGAGAAACAGCTGGAATTGAAGAACGAGGTGAAAGCCCGCTAGGCATACGCGTCGACTCCGCGCACGAGCCGCCGGGCCAGCCGCGGCTCCCTCAACTGCTCCAGCCACCATTGCAGCGCGCGGCCCTCATGCTCGTTGCGCCAGCCGACGTACAGCACGTTAGGCTCGCGCGGATTCGCGGTGCGCTTTTCCACCAGTTCGCCGCGCTTGAGCAGCGACGCCACGCGATGCCGGGGCAACCAGCCGATCCCGAGCCCAGCGCGCTGTGCCTGCGTCTTGGCGCGCATGGAAGGCGCGGCCAGCGAACGCTGCCCGCCCACCGTGCCGTACGCGCGGCCCGCTGTGGAACGCGACGAGTCGGCCACCACCACCGCGCGGTGGCGGGCGATGTCCTCACGCGTCAGCGGTTCGCGGGCCGCCGCGAGCGGATGCCGGGGCGAGATCGCGAACACCCACTCGACCACGCCCAGCTCGAACCACCCGAGATTGGGAATCGCCGGCGGCTCGTTGGTCGCGCCGACGACCAGATCGGCCCTGCCGTCGCGCAGCGCTTCCCAGGTGCCGGCGAGCACTTCATGGGTGACGCGCAGGGCCACCCCGGATTCGAGCTTGTCGAATGCATGCATGACCGGCATAAGCGTTTCGAACTCCATCAACTCGTCGGTCACGATCCACAGCTGGTCCTCCCAGCCGTTTGCCACTTGCCGCACGCGCTGCGTGACGCGCGAGACGTCCTGCGCGAGCCGCGCGGCTTCGTCGGTGAGCACCTCGCCCGCGCGCGTCAACTGCAAGCGGTAGCGGCGACGGTCGAACAGCAGCGCGTCGAAGCGCTGCTCGAGTTGCCGCGCGGCGTGCGACACGGTCGAGGGCGCCTTGCCCAGCCGCGCCGCCGCGCGCGACAAGCTGCCTGCGTCGCGGATGGCCTCCAGCAGGGCCAATTCGTCTTCCGACAACATGTGCAATTCCTTCGAACGTGTTCATCGATACGATCGTATGGCAAACCGCTATGCCGCGTCCATACTGCACTCACGCAATCGACGAAGTTCCACCCAAGTTCCACTTTTTCCACTGGAGAACATCATGAATCGCTTCGAAGGCAAGACCGTTCTGGTCACTGGCGGCAACAGCGGCATTGGCCTGGCGGCCGCACAGGCATTCGCGAGGGAAGGCGCACGCGTGATCATCACCGGCCGCGACGCGGCAACGCTGGAAACCGCCCGCGCCACGCTGGGCAGCAAGGCTCTCGCCATCCGCAACGAAACCGGCACAGTGCATGACGCGCGCGACCTGGCCCGCCAATTGTCCGAACAAGGCATCCGTCTGGACGCCGTTTTCATCAACGCCGGCGTCGCCAAATTTGCGGCGCTGCCCGATGTGAACGAGGCGCTCTGGGATGCCACCTTCAACGCCAACGTGAAAGGCGCGTACTTCCAGATTCAGGCGCTGCTGCCGCTGCTGAACCCTGGCACCTCGATCGTGCTGAACGGCTCGATCAATGCACACATCGGCATGCCGATGTCTTCCGTGTACGCCGCCAGCAAGGCCGCGCTGATCTCGCTGGCCAAGACGCTGTCGGGCGAGCTGATCGGTTCGGGCATTCGCGTGAACGTGGTCAGCCCCGGACCGGTGACGACGCCGCTGCACGGCAAGCTCGGCATGGATGCCGACACGCTGTCGGCCACCGTTGCGCAAATCCAGAACCAGGTTCCGCTGGGCCGCTTCGGCCTGCCGGCGGAGATCGCCTCGACCGTGCTGCATCTTTGCGCGCCGGAATCGGCTTTTATCGTCGGCACCGAAATCATCGCCGATGGCGGCATGAGCCAGCTTTGAGCCTTCAGGGGGAGGGCCTGAGTTGTTGCTGGGAGCAAGATTTCCAGCACGATCGATTTCGCTGTGGCTGCGTCCACTGTCGAAGCACCCGGCGTTCTGAAGATGCGGGACGTGCCGCTGTCGAGCTCGCAGCGGAAACCAGGCGCGACGGGAGTCGCTCTGCTTCGCGCCTGCCAAAGAAAAACCCGCGAGGCGCAAAGCCATCGCGGGTTGGCAGCGATGCGGGGGTGGCGGCGAACTTCGCCGCCACATCCGATCAAGCCATCAGAAGCGGTGGATGATGCCCACGCCCACCGCAACCATGCTGCGCGACGACGAAGGCGAGCCGTTCTGGCCGTCGCCGATGTCCGCCGTGGCGTTGATGATGGTCTTGCCGTTCGTGCCCAGCGTCTGGCCGTTCGCGCGCTGATACGCTTCCAGCGCATACAGGCCCGTGCGCTTGGACAGCGAGTAGTACTGCGAGAGGTTGAACTGGTTGTAGCTCGCCGCGCTGGTGATGCCGTTCGATTGCGTCGCGGCGGTGTAGCTATAGCCAGCGGCCAGGTCCAGCGCCGTGGTCGGCTTCCAGTGCAGCACGGCGCCGGCCGTGTTCCAGATCTGCGTGCCGTGGAACAGCGAAGCCGTGCCCGCCGCGTATTGCACGTTCGAATACGAGAGCGACACGTCCCACTGCGAATTGAACGCATAGCCGCCCGTCACTGCCACGCGCTGCTGCTTGGCTGCCGACTGGAAACCATTGTTGATGCCCGAAACACCCGGCTGCGAGCCGTTGTTCGACGCGGTGGAGTTCGCACCCCATGCGCCGCCGCTCGTGTTGCCGTTGTCGATGCGCTGGATACCCGCCGCGATGCCGACCGGGCCGTTCAGGTACTGCGCCGCCACGCTCCAGGTCTGGCCGGCGCCCGTGCTGCCCGGCGTGCCGCCCAGCGCGTACGAGCCGCTGACGGTGAGGCCGGCGATGGTCGGCGACGTATAGACGAGCGAGTTGTTCACGCGGTACAGCGTATCGAGCGAGTCGATATCGCCCGGGTGCGCGCCATATGCGCCGGTCAGCCAGGTAGTCGGGCTGTACGGCGAAAGCAGCGTGTAGTACGAGGTGTACTGGCGGCCCGCCGTCAACGTGCCGAAGCGCTTGTCCGTCATGCCCACCCACGCCTGACGATTGAACATCAGACCCGACACGGCTTGCGCGCCGTTCGCGCTGTTGAAGCCCTCTTCCAGCTGGAAGATCGCCTTCGTGCCGCCGCCCAGATCTTCCGAACCCTTCAAACCGAAACGGCTGCCGGCCCAGATGCCGTTATTCATCTTGACCACCGAGCGGCCGCCCGAGTTCGAGCCGAGCGCCGCCGAGCTGCTTTGGTAGCCGATCCCCGTATCGACGATACCGTACAAGGTCACACTGCTTTGCGCATGGGCGCCGAGGGCGACCAGCCCCAGAGCCGAAGCCAAAAGCGTCTTTTTCATTTTTTCTCCTCTGCTAGAAACGCTATTTATGCGGCCTTGAATGAAGGCCGCCGAGTGTGAAAGCCAACGTGGTTGAAACATCCAGAATCAATACACCGGGTGGCCGTTGATGAGGCTCGGCAACCAGGTCGAAAACCACGGGACATAGGTGACGATATTGATAGCCGAAAAGATAGCGAGGTAGTACGGCCACGCGACCTTGGTGGTTTCACCAATCGACACATTGCCGATCGCGCAGCCGATGAACTGCACCGAGCCAATCGGCGGATGCACGAGACCGAGCGCGCAGTTCAGCAGAATCATGATGCCGAACTGCACCGGACCCACGCCGTTGTGCATGGCCATCGGCAGAAACAGCGGCGTCGTGATCAGGATGTGCGCCGCCATGTCGACGAAGGTGCCGAGAAACACCTGAATGATGTTGATGTACAGGAGCATCAGCCACGGCATCGAGGTCGCGCCGTCGAGCATGCGCTCGATCGAATCGGGAATCTCCAGGTAGGCCATCTGGAAGCGCAGCATGTTCGACACGCCGATCAGCAGCAGCACCACGCCGGTCGTCTTCGCCGCCTTGCCGAGCGCGTGGCCGAGCTTCGCCAGCGACATCGAGCGGTACACCACGATGGTGAGAATCAGCGAATACGCCACGGCAATCGCGGCTGCTTCCGTCGCGGTGGCGATGCCGCGCGCCACGCAGAACAGAATGATCGCGATGACCATCAGGCCCGGCAACGCGCCGATGAAAGTGCGCAGGACCGCCATCCAGCCGGGAAAACGCTGCAGCTCGGTGGAGCCGTCGGCACGGCGCGGATAGCCAAACTTGACGGCCTGCCAGTAAGCGGCAATCAGCACGAGGCCCATCACCCACAGCACCGGCAAGAGCCCCGAGAACAGCAGATCGCCGATCGACACGCCGCTCATCTGCACGCCGTTGAGCGAGCCGCTCACGCCCTGGGCCGCGAACGCGTAGATGATCATATTCGTCGAAGTCGGCATCAGCGCGCCGGCGAGCGACGAGTGCGTCGTCACGTTGACCGCGTACGCCGCGCTGTAGCCTTCGCGCTTCATCAGCGGGATCACCACGCCGCCCATCGCCGAGGTATCGGCGGTCGGCGAACCCGACACGCCGCCGAACATGGTGCAGGCAACGACGTTGGCCATGCCGAGGCCGCCGCGGAAATGACCGACGGTCGCCTGCGCGAAGCGCAGGATGCGGTCGGCAATGCCGCCGTGGAGCATCAGTTCGCCCGAGAAGATGAAGAACGGCACCGCGAGAAACGAGAACGCGTTCATACCCGAGATCATCGACTGCATCGCGGTGGCCGTCGGAAGTCCTTCGTAAAGGTACGTCAGGACGCAGGACAGCCCGAGCGCGAACGAGACCGGCACCCCGAGAAAAAGGAAAACGAGAAAACTGGCGGTGAGAAGGGCGAGTTCCATGATGGTTCTATTTGTTTTTCCGGGCAAAGAGCCCGAGCAGATGCTCGGCCGAGAACATCGCGATGCAGACGCTGGCGACAATGGGAATGCAGTAGCGCAGCCCTTCCGGCAAGCCGAGAATCGGAATCCGGTCGTGCTGCGTGGTTTCCGCCATCTCCAGGCAACCGACGAAAGTCGCCACCGCGAAAACGATCAGGCAGATATGCTGAATGGCCGTCACGACCGTCTGGGCCTTCGGCGGCAGTCTCTTCACGAACGAGTCGAGCCCGATGTGGCCGCCTTCGCGCACCCGCAGCGCCGCGCCGAACATCGCGATCACGATGACGAGCAGCAGTGCAATGGGCTCGACGAAATCGGGCGCGTCGGCAAAGACGTAGCGCATCACCACGCTATAAATCACGAGCGCGCACAGCGCCGCGAGGCTCACCGCCGCGACGACCACCAGCACGCGAAAAAGAAAATCGTTGGGGCGTTTAAGGAAATTCATTGACGCTGCCCTTCTTGCGACAGACCGGTCTTGAACATCTTGAGCGTTCAGCATGTCGTCTCCTGACACACCCGTTGCGCGCGGCGCGGCACGGTACGGCGCGAAGCCCGCAGGATCGCCTGCCGCAGGATCGCCTGCCGGGCAAGTCGCGCCGCTCCTGCCACAAACGGTGTTGATGCGGTTGGCGTCCGGGACGCGGGACTTACTTGATTGCCTGGATCTCGTCGACGATCTGCTTCATTTCAGGCGTCTTTTCGTACTTTGCCCAAATCGGCTGCATGGCTTTCACGAAAGCGGGACGGTCGATCTGCGAAGCGGTGACGATGGTGGCGCCGCCCTTCGTGACCGTGTTCTGCGCCTCGGCTTCGCGCGCGGTCCACAGCTTCTGGTAGTACGGCACCGAGTCGGCCGCCGCCTTCTTGATGATCTGCTGCTCCTGCGGCGTCAGCGTGTCCCACACCTTCTTCGAGAACACCAGCACTTCCGGCGTCATCGAATGCTGGGTTTCCGAGTACACCTTGGCCACTTCGAAGTGCTTGGTTTCTTCGTAGGATGGCAGATTGTTTTCCGCGCCGTCGACGAGACCGGTCTTCAGGCCCGTGTAGACCTCCGCGAACGGCATCGGGGTCGGCGTGCCGCCCATGGCCTTGATTTCGTCGACCATCAGGTCGGACGGCTGCACGCGCACTTTCAGGCCCTTCATGTCGGCCGGCGACTTGATCGGCTTCTTCGCGTACATCGAGCGCGCGCCGCTCTCATAGAACGTCAGCGCGATCATGCCCTTCGCGGTAAAGGCGTCGAGAATCTTCTGGCCTTCTGGGCCGTACATCACCTTGCGGAAATGGTCGATGTCGCGAAACAGGAACGGCAGCGACGGGATCATCGATTCGGGCACGATCTCGTTGAACGCCGCGCCGTTCGCGCGCGCCATGTCGAGCGCGCCGATGCGCACCTGATCGATAGTGTCGTTCTCGGAGCCGAGCGCGCTGTTGCCGAACACCTTCACCTTGTCCTTGCCGTCGGTCGCCTTGCTGATTTCCTCGCCCATGTACTTCACGGCCATGTTGGTCGGATAGTTGTCGCCATGCACATCCGAAACGCGGAACACGCGCGCTTGAGCCGACGTCGTGCCGAACGCCAGCGCTGCGGCGGCAACGATCATCGAAACACGGGAAGATGCAAACCTCTTGTTCATCGTGACATTCCTTGGAAATTGACCATCCCATCGATTGCGGATGCGACATGGTTTTGATGCGTCTGCGGCTGCGCGCATCGCCCCTTCGCAGGACGCGGCGCTCGCCGTGCTGGTTGTCCAACAACCCCGGCACAGGTTATCCAGCACTCCTGTCGATTACTCGACTGCCCTGCTTCGACCAGGCCGACAAACTTTCGGGTACGCATGGAGAAACGCGATGCCCATTTGAAAGCCGCCAGCTTTGTACGGCGACTCGACTTTCAGGTGAAAGCGATTTGTTGGACCCGCTTATGTTGTACGACGACAGACGAAGTCTATAAAAGCACTTTTCGCTTGTACAGACAGTATTTACCCGCAGAAAAGCCCTCCCGGCAGCCATGAGCACCATGAGCGAAGCCGCACGCTGCCATGGCTGGCGCTTGTTCTGAAGGATCCTGAAATAGTGTTCGAAGCGCCTCGCAAGATGTTGTTGTTTTGAAGCATGAACTCAGAACACGGTAGCTTCTACGCATCAAGTTGTACGACGAGTGATGATAAACGGCTGCAGAAAAGGCGCCGTAAACGAAAAACGCCGGGAGAAAGACGTCCTCCCGGCGCACGCTTCGCGCAAGCCTGATTACAGTTGCCCTGCAAATTCGGGCTCGGGAAGTCCGCTCACGCCGGGCCGCAGCGCGAACACGTGGCCGTCGTGCTCGCTCGCGCCCGTTCCCGGACGGATCGACGTGACAAACAGCGTATCGAGATCGCGGCCGCCGAACGCGCACATGGCCGGCTTCACGGCCGGCACGGCGATCTCGCGGTCGAGCTTGCCTTGCGGCGTGAAGCGCAGTAGCCGTCCCGCGTCGTTCGCGCAGATCCAGTAGCAGCCATCGGCGTCCACTGCCGCGCCGTCGGGGCGGCCCGCGTAGTGATGCAGATCGGCGAACACGCGCCGGTTGCGCGGCGCGCCCGATTCGATGTCGTAGTCGAAGGCCCAGATCAGGCGGCGCAGCGGATGCGAGTCGGTCAGATACATCGTCGCGCCGTCCGGCGACCAGCCGAGGCCGTTCTGCGTAATGAGCGCATCGACGACCGGCGCGGACAGCACGCCGCTTGCGTCGTAGCGGTACAGCGCGCCGTCCGGAATGGCCGCGGCCATGTCCATGACCATCGTGCCGGCCCAGAAGCGTCCTTGCCGGTCGCAGCGGCCGTCGTTGAAGCGCATGCCGGTGCGCGGGAACACAGGCGCCGCGAGCTTGCGGACGGCAGCCGTCAGCGGCTCGCCTCCGTCAGCACCCGACGCATCCGACGCCTCATCGAGCGTAACCGCGAACAGCCCCGTTTCGCAGCCCGCGAGCACCGTGCCGTCACGATTGAAGGCGATGCAGGCAACCTGCTCCGGCAGCCGCCATTCGGTGCGCCGGCCCGTTTCGATCTGGGCGCGCACGATCTTCTGCGCCGGAATGTCCACCCAGTACAGCGCCTGCTCCGCCGCACGCCAGACCGGGCTTTCGCCCGTCGCCGCGGGCAGCGGCCCGGCGGCTTCGAGCCGCTCCACCTTCGGGTTAGCCGTTGCGCCCGTCATCTGGATTTACCCGTCGCGTTGCCGTGCTTCGGCTCCAACGGTCCGGCGAGCACGAACGGGCCGCCCTGGTACAGCTGGGTCGGATCGTCGAAACGCGGGTCGGGCGCGCCCGCGGGAAACAGATGCTCGAACGGCTCGGAGCTGTCCTTCGGACGGAAGCCGAGGAACGCGGCCTTGGTATTGTCCACCCACGAAATGCGATTGTTCGAGACGCCGTAGACGATTGCATGGCCGACGCGATTGGTGAACAGCGAGCAGCGCACGAGTTCGATGAAGTCGCGATAGCTCAGATACGTGACGAGCATGCGCGCCGACTTCGGCTGCTCGAACGACGAGCCGATCCGCAAACACACGGTCTCGAGCCCGAAGCGGTCGAAGTAATAGCGCGACAGCGATTCGCCGAAGCATTTCGTGACGCCATACAGGCCATCGGGGCGCAGCGGCGCGTCGGCATCGAGCACCGAGGTCACCGGATGAAAGCCCACCGCATGATTCGAGCTCGCGTAGACGATGCGCTTCACGCCCTGCCTGTATGCGGACGAGTACAGGTTGTAGAGGCCGCGGATATTCGCTTCGAGCAGATCCTCGAACGGCGCCTCGACGGAAATGCCGCCGAGATGCACCACGGCGTCCACGCCTTCGAGCAGCGCGTGCACGGCCGCCGCATCGGCGAGATCGACGATAGCGGCCTCTTCGTGCGCAGCCACTTCGCCGAGCGGTGCGATATCGGACACGCGCACGATGTCGGCCCAGTCGGCGAGCGCGCCGCGCAACTGCTTGCCGAGATTGCCCGCCGCGCCGGTGAGAAGCAGGCGGCGGAACGGCTTGCTTGCCGCGGAGCGGTTAACGTTCGAATCGTTCGAATCGGTCATGTCCTTTTGCTTCTGTGAGTGCATCTGTGAGTGAGATTGGATCGGTTCGCCGGATCGACGCGCGAGAAAGCGAAACGGCGCTCAGGTCACCGGCGCCGGGTTGAACAGCACCAGCGCGTTATGGAGCTTGAGCTTCTCGGCGCAGGTCTCCTTGCGCCCACTCGCGACGTCGAGCATCAGCCGGAACAGTTCCCAGCCCACGTCCTCGATGCAGGACTCGCCGGTCGCGATGGTGCCGGCGTCGATGTCCATCAGATCGCGCCAGCGGCGCGCGAGATCCGAGCGCGTCGCGACCTTGATGACGGGCACTTCGGCGAGGCTGTACGGCGTGCCGCGGCCCGTCGTGAACACGTGCAGCGTGATGCCCGAAGCCAGTTGCAGCGTGCCGCAGATGAAGTCGCTGGCCGGTGTCGCCGCATAAATCAGGCCCTTCTGCCGCACCTTCTCGCCCGGCGACAGCACGCCCGAGATCGCCGAGTTGCCCGACTTGATGATCGAGCCCATCGCCTTTTCGACGATGTTCGACAGGCCGCCCTTCTTGTTGCCGGGCGTCGTGTTCGCGCTGCGGTCGGCGCCGCCGCGCTTCAGATAATCGTCGTACCACTGCATTTCGCGGATGATCGCCGCGGCCACCTCCGCATTGGCCGCGCGCGCCGTGAGCTGGTCGACGCCGTCGCGCACTTCGGTGACTTCCGAGAACATCACGGTCGCCCCCGCGCGCACGAGCAGGTCGGTGGCGAAGCCGACGGCCGGGTTCGCGGTCAGCCCGGAGAACGCATCGCTGCCGCCGCACTGCACCCCGACCACGAGATCGGAGGCCGGACAGGTTTCGCGGCGGCGGTTGTTCAGACGCTTGAGATGGCCCTCGGCCATGCGCATGATCGACTCGATCATCGACTGGAAGCCCACGTGCGCTTCGTCCTGCAACACCACGACGTCGCCGTTATGGTCCGCCGCGACATCGCCGATATCGGCGATGTCGTCCGCGTTCGCGGCCGCCGCGATCGGGATCGTGCCCGGCGGCATCAGGCGCTCGGGCTGCAGCTTCTCGCAGCCGAGGCTCACCATCATCACCTCGCCGCCGAAGTTGGGATTCAGCGCGATGTTGCGCACGGTGCGGATCGGCACCATCGCGTCGGGCGCGTCGATGGCGACGCCGCAGCCGTAGGTGTGGCCGAGACTCACGACGTCGTCGACATTCGGGTACTTCGGCAGCAGCTCCGCCTTGATGCGCGTGACCGCGTGCTGAACCACGTCGGCCACGCACTGCACGGTGGTCGTGATCGCGAGGATGTTGCGCGTGCCGACCGAGCCGTCCGCGTTGCGATAACCCTCGAACGTGTAGCCGTCGAGCGGCGCCATCTCCGGCGCCTTGATGGTGGCGATGGGCAGATCTTCGAGCCGGGGCGGGCTGGGCATGCGGATCACGTGCTCGTTGATCCAGCTGCCTCTCGGCAGCGCCTTCAGCGCGTAGCCGATCACCACGTTGTAGCGGATGACCTCGTCACCCTCGGCCAGGTCGGCGAGCGCAACCTTGTGCCCCTGCGGCACGCGCTCGCGCAGCCTGAGGCCGTCGGCAAATACCGCGCCCTCGCCCAGGCCGCCGTCGTTGACGACGATTGCGACGTTGTCGTTGGGGTGAACGCGTATGTAGAGCGGAGTGGGTTCCATTGCATCGATCCTCAAGGCGCGGCCGGCTTGCCGCGCCAATATTCATACGTCATCATACAACATAGGCGTTAACCACAACGTTCCGTATTTACCCTACCGTGCGCACTATGCCACGAATCTCCGTTGAATTCCCGGATTCCTTGTTGTACGATGACGTATAAGTTTTCGAGATTTATTTAACGAATCCCTACTTGTCGGACCTTCGGCCCCACGAGTCGATCAGACCGGGCCCAGCCGACCCACCGAAACATACCGCTTCTGGATATTCACATGACGACACCGCAGGAACTCAAGCAGATCGTTTCGGAAGGCCTCCTGTCCTTCCCCGTCACCGACTTCGACGCACAAGGCGATTTTCGCGCCGACACCTACGCCGAGCGCCTCGAATGGCTGGCGCCGTACGGCGCTTCCGCCCTGTTCGTGGCCGGCGGCACGGGCGAATTCTTCTCGCTCACGCACGACGACTACTCGAAGGTCGTGCGCACCGCCACCGAAGTCTGCAAGGGCAAGGTGCCGATTCTCGCCGGCACGGGCGGCCCGACCCGCACCGCGATTGCCTACGCGAAGGAAGCGGAGCGCCAGGGCGCGCAAGGCATTCTGCTGATGCCGCACTACCTGACCGAAGCCAGCCAGGAAGGCATCGCCGCGCACGCGGAACAGGTCTGCAAGGCCGTGCCGAACCTGGGCGTCATCATCTACAACCGCGCCAATTCGAGGCTCAACGCCGACATGCTGGAGATCCTGGCCGAGCGCTGCCCGAACCTGATCGGCTTCAAGGACGGCGTGGGCGAGATCGAAAACATGGTGACGATCCGCCGCCGCCTGGGCGAGCGCTTCTCGTACCTCGGCGGCCTGCCGACCGCCGAAGTCTATGCCGCCGCGTACAAGGCGCTTGGCGTGCCGGTGTACTCGTCGGCGGTTTTCAACTTCATTCCGAAGACCGCGATGGACTTCTACCGCGCCATCGCAGCCGACGACCACCCCACCACCGGCAAGCTGATCGACGAATTCTTCCTGCCGTATCTGAAGATCCGCAACCGCCGCGCGGGCTACGCGGTCAGCATCGTCAAGGCGGGCGCGAAGCTCGTGGGCCACAGCGCGGGCCCGGTGCGCGCGCCGCTCACCGACCTGACCAGCAAAGAAATGGAACAGCTCGACGCGCTGATCCGCAAGCTCGGCGCGCAGTAAAGCCGCGGCGGCGCGCCACGTGCACACCCGCGCGCACGCCGCCAGCCAGATCGACGAGGACCGCGCAGACGGTCCCGTCACGAACGCCCGGCGCGGCCACGCCGCCGGGCGCGCATAACGGCCCCTGCCGGATAACTCAGGAGACAACCATGAACATGAGCCGCACGGCCAGTTCCGCCAGCGCCGTCGCGCGCACCCGGGTTCGCTACGCGATCCTGGCGCTGATCTTTCTGATCACGACCCTCAACTACGCTGACCGCGCGACCCTCTCGGTCACGGGCTCCGCGATGCGCGCCGCGTTCAGCCTCGACGCGATCCGCATGGGCTACATCTTCTCCGCCTTCAGCTGGGCCTACGTGCTCTCGCAGCTGCCGGCCGGCTGGCTGCTCGACCGCTTCGGCGCGCGGCGCGTGTACGCGGCCAGCATTTTTTCGTGGTCGCTGTTCACGCTGCTGCAAAGCTCGATCGGCCTGCTGGGCAGCGCGGGCGCCGCGGTGGCCGCGTTGTTCGTGCTGCGCTTCGCGATGGGCGCGGCGGAATCGCCCGCGTTCCCGGCCAACGCGAAGGTCGTCGCGAGCTGGTTCCCGACCAACGAGCGCGGCACCGCATCGGCCATTTTCAACGCCGCGCAGTACTTCGCCGCCGTCGTGTTCACGCCGCTGATGGCATGGCTCACCCACGCATTCGGCTGGCAGACGGTCTACGTGGTGATGGGTGTGCTCGGGCTGCTGCTCGCGCTCACGTGGCTGACGTTCATGAAAAATCCCGCCGACCACCCGCGCGTTTCGCGCGCCGAACTCGACTACATCGAGCAAGGCGGCGGCCTCGTGAGCGGCGCGCGCAAGATTCGCTCTGACGACGCCGAAAAATCCGGCGGCTGGGCGCTCATGCGCCAGCTGCTCAGCAACCGCATGCTGCTCGGCGTCTATCTCGCGCAGTACTGCATCAACGTGCTGACCTACTTCTTCCTCACCTGGTTTCCGATCTACCTCGTGCAGGCGCGCGGCATGACGATCCTGCAGGCCGGCCTCGTCGCTTCGCTGCCGGCGGTCTGCGGCTTTTCCGGCGGCGTGCTCGGCGGCCTGATCTCGGACGGACTGATCCGGCGCGGCGCATCGCTCACGCTCGCGCGCAAGGTGCCGATCGTGGGCGGCATGCTGCTGTCGACCTGCATCATCGGCTGCAACTATGTCTCGACCGACTGGATCGTCGTCGCGCTGATGTCGCTCGCGTTCTTCGGCAAGGGGATCGGCGCGCTCGGCTGGGCCGTGGTGGCCGATACCTCGCCGAAGGAAGCCCTGGGCCTGTCGGGCGCGATTTTCAACATGTTCGGCAACGTGGCCGGCATCGTCACGCCTATCGTAATCGGCTATCTGGTCGCACGCACGGGCTCGTTCAATGGCGCGCTCGTGTTCGTCGGCGCGAACGCGCTGCTGACCGTGTTCAGCTACCTCGTGATCGTGAAGGACATCCGGCGCGTCGAACTGCGCACGGCCTGAACGGCGATCGGACAACGATATAATCCCACGCAGAGACCTCTGCCAATTTCCGATCAAGGGGCGTTTTCGATGGCCACACCAGTCGCGCCTCCGCCACGACGCGCACGCAATCTTGCCGAACTCGTCGTCAACTATGTCACCGAGCAAATTGCCGCCAAGGCACTGAACCCCGGCGACAAACTCCCGACCGAATCGCAGTTGATGCACACGCTCAGCGTGAGCCGCACCGTGATTCGCGAAGCCATTTCGCGCCTGCAAGCGGGCAAGATCATCGAGACGCGGCACGGTATCGGCAGCTTCGTGCTCGAACCGCCGCGCGAAAAACTCGGCATCGCCGTCGTGCCCGCCACTACGTTGCGCGACGTGCTGTCGATTCTCGAACTGCGCATCAGCCTGGAAACGGAATGCGCGGGCCTCGCGGCGCAACGCGCAAAACCGGACGACCTCGCGCGCATTCGCGCCGCGCTCGACGCGATCGAAACCTCGCGCCACAACGGGCAAGACAGTGTGGACGCCGATTTGCAGTTTCACGTTTCGGTGGCGCGCGCCACGGGCAATCGCTATTTCGTCGACATCCTCTCGCAGATGGGCAGCGCGCTGATTCCGCGCAAGCGGCTCGACTCAGCCGGCATTGCGCGCGCCGATCCGGATGCGTATCTGTCGCTCGTTAATCTCGAACATGAGAGCATTTTTGAAGCGATTTCGCGGCATGATGCCGAAGGCGCGCGGGCGGCGATGCGGATGCATCTTTCCAATAGCCGGGAGCGGCTGCGGCGGGCGAATGAGGTGAGCGACGCGAATAGCTGAGCGGGTTTCAGCTGATATCGCGGAGTTCGGAGCCGCGGCGCGCCCGGGCATCGTCAGAACAATCGAAACCCACCAGCGCCCGGCTGCAACGGCTGAAAGGCGAATTCCCGCGCAACGAAATGCCATTGCCCGAACTCCGGGTCGTACACCGCATACTGGTTGCCTGCTTCGGGTGTCGAGGTGGTCACGAGCGGCATCGTGTCGAGCGCCCGATCTAGTACCCGCTGCGTGCGCGGCCGCTCCCAGAGCCTGACCAGTTCCGCAGTTTCCCGCCAGGCAAACAGGCCCCCCTGTTCGTGCAGGTAGTCGATATGCACAAGCGCATCCGCGTCCACTTCGATGCCAGACGACGTGGAGCGCGTTCGCGAACCTTGCAGGCAGACCACCGTCCATAGCGAACCATCGGGGCGCTCGAGCACGCGTCCGTCATGCGCCGCCCAGGCGATGTGAAGGGAAACCTGCATCTGTTTCGCATCCGGGCAAAAGATGTTCGGTTTAACCCCGGAAACGCGCGCTAACTGGAAGCTCCCGCCATTGCGCCTCGCCTGGTACTCGCCTGAAATCAGCGCATTGAACATCGACAGATAGAAGTTCGGGGCCTCGCCTTCCGGAAGACGACTCCCTTGCACCTGCACCGCAACGCCATCCGCTGCCAGGCGGATCAACATATAAGGGTCGATTATTTCGCCGGCCTTGATGTTTTCGTCCGAGGCGCGACGACGCATGCGATTCCAGCCGAACATCTAGTTGCGCCCCGATGACGGCATACTCGAAATCAGTTCAGCCCCGCACGAGGCCTTGTGACCTTCGAATGCCGCGGCGGCGCCATCGACTTCGAAGCTGTCATCGCCGTCGGCAATTACGACCTCGCCATGCAACGCGCAGAGGCAAGCATCGCCCTTGCGCGCAACCGAGCGCCCCATGACCGTGTAATTGGGCGCCCCAGCCTCCACATGCCCGCCGTGACTGAGAAGGTCGCCGACCCTGATGATGCCTCGCATAACGTCTCCTTTACTCTGAATAGCCCTGCTTTAACCCCTTGTCCTCATCGAAGCGGCGCCCCCACCACGGCAGATAGGCATTGTTCCCGCCGCGTGCGCGGAACCAGTCGGAATCGGCGTCGATGGGGTTGAGTTTCGATGGCGGCACGATCACGACCGCAACGGGACGGTTCGCGTCCGTGGTGCCCGCGACCAGCACATTGCCGCCCAGATGATTCGCTCGGCCAATGGCGAGCGCAACGTCCGTCAATGCGGTGCCCGCGCCCATGTCGCCAAGCAACGCGGGCGTATTGAACATTTGTTTGCCGTAGTCGAAATCGGGCAGCGTCTCGGTAAGCGTGCGCGACAACGGACCGATACGCGCCGATGCCTCGTCGCTGGCCCTGCCAGCATCGTGTATGACGTAGTGAATGTCGGGAACAGTGACGCCTGTGTTGTGCGCGGCGGCTTCAATCGTTGCCTTCCACGCCTGCACCGTGCGTGTCGTTCCGGCCTTCGCTTCGAAATCGCTCGCGTTGCCGGTTGCCGCGCGTCCGATCCAGGCGAGCGGTTCGCGCTCCGTTTTGAAGTCGGGGCCGGTCAGGATCAGCAGCACCATGTTTTCGTTAAGCTGGCCATCCTTCGGCGGGAAGCTCGGTGCGTCCCAGTTCATGACCCACACGCTTTTGTCCGGGTTGGTCTGGAGGTAATCGAGTGCGGCGTTCAGCGAGGTGAAGCCTGCGTTCGGGCCGCCGGGTGTTACGCGAACCTCAGGCGGCGTGCTGTCGCTCCAGAGTTTGGGGAAATATTTGTTTCCGATGTTGAATTCGCTGATGATCTGCTTTTGCAGATAGGTTTGGGCTTCAACCGGATCGAGCCGCGTGGGAATGGCGAACTCGACATGGATGCCGGCCAGTTCTCGCCAGTCTCTCTTGTTTGCTGGTTTGACCGTGTAGAAATATCTGGAATTCATTACGTAACGGGTTCCGAGCAGAGGCAGCAACTCTTCAACATATTTGTGATAAAAGCCTTTGAAAGTCTCTGTGCCATGATTTCCATAGGCAATTCCGGCAACGTACTGGAGCGTGGAGTATTTTTGCGGTTGCGTCCGCACCATGTCGTCGTTCTTGTTGGGCTTCACCAGACTCAATGCCCACAGCAATTGCCATTCGGTCGGATAGTCGCGCCGTTGCCAACGACCTGTGCAACGAAGGGCCGGGAAGACACACTAGTTTCGGCCGCGGCTTCTGCCGATGACGTGGCAGCCTGCGCCGTCGATGGCATCAGCACCGTGCTCAGCACGAACGTTGCCCAGGCGACAAGACCCGGCAGCAAAAGCAGTCGTTTCATGAGTTCTCCAGTATCGAGCGGTTCCAGGTTGTCATGCGCCATCCACACCAGCATGACAACCACTGACAGGATCAACGCGCAAAGTGCAAGCGCCGCGCGGCGCGGCCAGGTTGCAATCAGGGCGCTCATGCAACTCCCCCGATATTCAGATAGAAGCTGCCTTCTCGTTCATCCGCGATCTTTGCGGGCATTTTTGCTTCGTCATCTGTTTTGGCCCATATATCCAGTGACACGCCTCCGAGAAAGCCACTGATGAAGTACTGAAAGTATTTCTTGTTCGGATTGTCATCATCCATTCCTTTGCCAAACCTCCAGTCAGCTTCAATACGAAGGGCTTCCATCTGCTCCGGCGACAGGTAACAAAACCCGATCGCGACGTCATACGCGAGCGCCTTCTCCGCATGCATCGGATTCGTCATGATGGTCGAGTGATTGGTCGGATTGTTGTTCGCGCCCTTGTTCAGAATGCTGACGACCTGCGCATTGCGCCATTGCGTGTATCCCTCCGGGGCCGTGCTCTTGCCGTCCTCGCCAATCACGTTGCCGTTCCCGTCGATCCAATCCGGATTACGTTGGCGCAGCGCGCGCATGCGCAGAATGGCGTGATCCTCATAACGCTGTGCCGCTTCGCTGCCTTTGTCGCCGATGGCCTTCGCCCCTTTCTCGTAGTTGTCGTACGGATCGTCGGGTTTCGCATCGGTCTTCGCCGCGTCACGCGCCGCAGCGGGCGGGTCATGGCTTTCGTTGAAGTCGCTGTGCGCATTCGGGCCGTCTTCGATTTCGCATTCCTTACCGTATCGCAACGCTTTCGGCGTGAACGGCTCGTCCAGCCTGGGCGCATCGGCCACGACTTTCCAGCCGGTCGGCGGGTCCGCGTTCACGCGCATCGCGTCGAGCGACGACGTCACCAGCGTCACGATGGACAGCAGCGGAGCCGTCATGGTCGTGGCAAACCATCCGACAGGGTTCTCATTGCCGCTCCACGCATCTGTCAATCCATATTTCGCGGGCGGCGACGGCGGATACCAGAAGCCGCTGGTCTTTCCTTTTCCGTGCCGCCAGTCGTCTTCCCAATAGCGATATTCCAGCGGCGTGTTCTTCAGGCTATACAGCCCCACCGGGAAGTGCGTCGCGAACACGCGCTGTGTCAACACACCCTGCGCCCCCGTATCGGCAAGCTCCCGGCCCGCAAGTCCGCGCCAGCCGATGCCCTGCACCGTCGTGGCCGAGATGACCTAGTCGTGCGGACAGCAGTACAGCGTGACGCGACCGTACGTGCTGTTGTTGACGCCGTGCGCCGCACGATCTTCCGCTGCCTTGTAGCGCTTCCCGCTGGTCGGCGATATGCGCTCGTTAGCCATGTCTTCATCGACCTTGTCGACGGGCATTTCGAATGCCCGGCGGGCACGGATGATATTGAAGAACTCCCGCAGCGTCTTCGTGCGCGCCTCGTAAGTTTCACGCCCCCGGTTGTCGCCCGCATCGCGAATCTTGCGCTGCGACCAGTTCTCCATCACCGTGCCCGTGTTCGAGACGCTGTACGGCGGATTCGCGAGCACGTAGGCATCGGCCACGCAGCGGCCGACGTTGCCCCATGGGTCGGTGACTTCCGGCAACTGATCGCCGAAAAATTGCGGCCGTGAGGCCCACCATGTTTCCCTGGCTGTGGCAAACGATCGTGATCGGGACATTGGCCTGCGTCTGCCGGATCGACTGGATCAGCTTCGCTAGCCGCAGTGCGGCCAGCACGCCGTAGGCGCGCGGTGGCGTGCGGTACAGCGGGCGCTGCGTCGGGTTGAGGCCCAGGACGGTGATGAAGCCGAAGATGCGGTCGTCGATGCCCTCCTGCCACAGGTCCGGCAGACTCGAGCAGCCGTTGGCGAATGGACCGCCGCCCCAGTAACCCTGTTCGTTCAGGAAGATCTTGTCGCCGTACTCCTTCAGTTCGTCCTTGTTCGCCTTGTAGCCCCAGCGGAAATGAATCACGGGAGAGAACGACGCATCGGGCTTGATGTAGTTGCCGGCCCACAGGTCAGGATTGAGAAACCCATCGGGCGTCAAGCTCTCGGTGTAGTGTGCCGGAGACATCTGCCCGCCGACCACGCCCCTGTGCGCCATCTGGTCATCCAGACGCGCAAGCCGCCGGTTCAGCCCCTTGCACAGCCCTGCCTCGGCGGGTTCGAACCACTCGCCTTCGGAGTTCACGCCATGCACAAAGATGACGACACCGGGCAGCGGCTGCTGCTTTACGCAGATCAGTTCGCTAGTTAAATCGAAGACCAAAGGCCCCTGCCCCTGTCCGATCACGATGCGCGGCGGCTCGGTGGCAGGTGCTGCGGGTGGAATGGATGACGCCGTATCTGGATTCGGGAAAGAGTCGGTCATGCTCGAGCAAACTCTTCAGAATGGAAACCAGGTATTCTGCTCGACGAACTAATTCACGAATGATTCAAACGACTTGCTGTTGACAGGCAACAATTTTCCGCGTCGTTTGCCCATGTCGAAACAAGCCGATGGCCACGAATATGTTGTGCCTGCAATTAAAATCGGCGGATGTTTTGGATCTACTGTAGCTATTCCGGGCGGCAATCAGTATTAGCGTCCCGGCACAATCTTCCCAATATGAATGAGAGGTTGGTCATGAAACATCAGAATGCCTGAACCTGCACTGATTCGTATCGCGGGCAAAAAAATGGCCGGAGATCTGTGAACCATCCGGCCATTTTTTCGCTGTCGTACCTTCAATTTAACCCCGCACGATCTCCCCATCGCGGCGACGCCACAAATCAAGCGGATTCTCATCAGCCAGCGCTTGCGGCAGCAACTCAGCCGGAAAATCCTGATAGCACACAGGGCGCAAGAAGCGATCAATCGACGTCGTCCCAACCGAAGTCGCGCGTGCATCCGAAGTGGCCGGGAACGGACCGCCGTGGACCATCGCGTGGCACACCTCCACACCAGTCGGGAAACCGTTGACCAGAATCCGCCCCGCCTTGCGTTCGAGTATCGTCACCAGCTTTTTCGCGCTCGCCACATCGGCGCTATCCATCTGCAACGTCGCGGTCAGTTGACCGGCAAAGTGCTCGGCCACCTTCAGCAACTCCTGCTCGTCCTTGCAGCGAATAACCGTCGACACCGGGCCGAACACTTCGTCTTCCAGCGCCGGGGTCGACAAGAACGTCTGCGCGTCGGTCACGAACAGCGCCGCGCGCGCCTGGGTCGGACCAGTCGCGGCCACGCCACGCGCCACAGCCTCGACGCCCTTCGTCGCAGCGAGCTTGCCCTCGCCATCCTCATACGCGGCATGAATGCCCGAAGTCAGCATCGTCTGCGCCGGCTTCACAACCAGCGCCTCGGAAGCCGCAGCGACAAAGCGCTCCAACGCATCGCCTTCAATCGCAATCGCAAGCCCCGGGTTCGTGCAGAACTGCCCCGCTCCCAGCACGAGCGAGTCGACGAAACCACGCGCGATGCTCTCGCCGCGCGCTGCAAGCGCATTGGACATCAGGAACACCGGATTGATGCTGCTCATTTCCGCATAGACCGGAATCGGCTCGGGACGCGCTGCCGCCACGCGCATGAGTGAGGTGCCGCCCGCACGCGAGCCCGTGAAGCCAACCGCCGTGATAGCCGGGTGCGCAACAAGCGCCTCGCCGACCGAGTTGCCCGCGCCGACAATCATCGAGAACACGCCTTCGGGCAGATCCATCTCCTGCGCGACGCGCTGGATCACCCGACCGACCAGTTCCGAGGTGCCAAGGTGCGCACGATGCGCCTTCACGACAACCGGGCAGCCCGCCGCGAGCGCCGCGGCGGTATCGCCGCCCGCCACCGAAAACGCGAGCGGGAAATTGCTCGCGCCGAACACGGCAACCGGGCCGAGCGCGATCTTCTGCATGCGCAGGTCCGAACGCGGCAGCGGCTTGCGCTCGGGCAGCGGCGAGTCGAGCGTGGCGCCGAGCCACTGGCCCGCGCGCACGACCTGCGCGAACAGCTTGAGCTGACCGGTGGTGCGGCCGCGCTCGCCTTCCAGGCGCGCTTTCGGCAGGCCCGATTCGGCCTGGGCGCGCTCGATCAGTTCGTCGCCTAGCGCGGTGATGCCGTCGGCGATGCGCTCGAGGAACTCCGCGCGCACCGCGAGCGGCAGTTGGCGATAAGTGTCGAAGGCTGCGCGCGCCAGCTCGCACGCCTCATCGACATTGGCGACGGTGCCGCTGCCGAACACCGGCTCGACAATCTCGGCACCCATCGCGGGATTGAAGGCGCGCAGCGCTTGTTCTTCGCCGCGCACGGCTTGGCGGCCGACCAGCATCTCTCCGGTAACAGGCATTTGGGCTTTCCTCGAATGGCGTCTTTAGATATATGTCATCCTACAACATGAAATAACTTGCACGCAACCGGGAGCACGCCTATCTGACTGGGGATTCCGGGTTTACGCACCCATTACAAGCGAAGCCATCGGTGTTACCCTGCCACTAGACATACGATGACTTATAACCTCACAATAGACTGCGTTTTTTGCAGCGGGTTTGCCGTCATCGTCGCCGGTTTTCAGATCCATCGCCATTCAGGAGACATCCGATGTCCACCGTCACGCCTTACCAGTCCCTGCCCAACCGCTTCCGCCAGGCGGTGCGCGGCGGTGCAACCCAGATCGGCTGCTGGGCGTCGCTGGGCAGCCCGATCGTCACCGAGCTGCTGGGCACGGTCGGCTTCGACTGGATCCTGCTGGACGCCGAGCACGCGCCCAACGACGTGCTCACGCTGATCCCCCAGTTGATGGCGCTCAAGGACAGCGGCAGCGCGCCGGTCGTGCGGCCGCCGGCCAACGACAGCGTCGTCATCAAGCGCTTTCTCGACAGCGGCTTCTCGAACTTCCTCGTGCCGTTCGTCGACAGCGCCGATGACGCCGCCCGCGCCGTCGCCTCGACGCGCTATCCGCCGCAGGGCATCCGCGGCGTGTCGGTCGGCCATCGCGGCAACCGCTACGGCACGCTCGCCGATTACTTCGCACTCGCAAACGACAACGTCTGCGTGATTGCGCAGATCGAAAGCCGCAAGGCGGTCGAGGCGATCGACAGGATTCTCGCGGTGGAAGGCATCGACGCGGTCTTCGTCGGCCCCTCCGATCTCGCGGCGTCGTACGGCCATCTCGGCAACGCGAATCACCCCGACGTGCAGCAGGCCATCGCGCACGTATTCGATCGCGCGCAGGCAGCGGGCAAAGCGAGCGGCACGCTCGCGACCGTGCAGGCGGACGCGGAGCATTATCTGTCGATGGGCGCGCGCGTGGTCGCGGTGTGCGCGGATCTCGGGCTGCTCAAGGGCGCCGCGCAAGCGGTTCAGAAACATTTCATGCAGAAGCGGGCGGGCGAAGCTTGAGCGCCGCCCGCATGACTCAGGAGCATTCGATGAAAAAAGCAGGTTTTATTGGACTCGGCATCATGGGCAAGCCCATGGCCGCCAATCTTCTGAAGCACGGCGTTGCGCTTGCCGGGTTCACGCGCAGCGGCGTGCCCGACGAGTTGACCCGGGCCGGCGCCGTGGCGTGCGACAGCCCGGCCGCGGTGGCCGCCCACGCCGACGTGATCTTCGTGATGGTGCCGGACACGCCGGACGTCGAGCGCGTGCTATTCGGCGAACAGGGGCTCGCGAGCGGACTGCGCGCGGGCCAGATCGTCGTCGACATGAGCTCGATTTCGCCGATGGCGACGCGCGATTTCGCGGCGCGGGTGCGCGAGCGCGGCGCCGACTATCTCGACGCCCCGGTCTCGGGCGGCGAGGTAGGCGCGAAAGCCGGCTCGCTAACCATCATGGTGGGCGGCGAGCAAGCGACGTTCGACACCGTGAAGCCGCTGTTCGACATGATGGGCAAGAACGTCACGCTGATCGGCGCGGTGGGCGCGGGCCAGGTGTGCAAGGTCGCGAACCAGGTGATCGTCGCGGCGACCATCGAGGCGGTGGGCGAAGCGCTGCTGCTCGCCTCGAAGGCCGGCGTCGATCCGGCGCGCGTGCGCGAAGCGCTGATGGGCGGCTTCGCGTCGTCGCGCATTCTCGAAGTGCACGGCGAGCGCATGACGAAACGCACCTTCGATCCGGGCTTCCGCATCGAGCTGCACCAGAAGGATTTGAACCTCGCGCTCTCGACGGCGCAGGCGCTCGGCGTATCGCTGCCGAATACCGCCACCTGCCAGGCGCTCTTTAACGCGTGCGTCGCGCACGGCGGCAAGGCGTGGGACCACTCGGCGATGGTGCGCGCGCTAGAACTGCTCGCGAATCATGAAATCGGGCAACAGGTGGCGTGATTTCGCCGCGCAGGCATGGTTCAAACCGCGATTCAAACCTCGATGCCCAGCGCGACGATGCGCCGGTATAGCGTCGCGCGCGCCATGCCGCTGCGCGCGGCGGCATTCGCCACATGGCCGTGCGCCGCGCGCAGCGCATCGGTCAGGAAGCGGCGCTCGAAATCCTGCATCGCTTCGTCGTACTGCTGCGCGCCGGCGCGATCGGGCACGGCGGCAATCGGTGCGCCCTTCGGCTCGTCGCGCTGATCGCCCGCTGCGCCGCGCGCGTCGTCTTCGGCCTCGATCTGGCCGCGCCCGCCACCGATGAAGCGCGCCAGCGAACGCGCATCGATCCGCTCGTTCTCCGACAGCAGCACCGCGCGTTCGAGCGTATTGCGCAACTCGCGCACGTTGCCCGGCCAGCTATACGCGCACAGCACCGCGAGCGCATCGCGGTCGAGTTCGAGATGCACGGCGCCGCTTTCCACCGACAGCTTGTCGAGGATCGCATACGCCATCGCCTCGATGTCGGCCAGGCGCTCGCGCAGCGGCGGCACGCGGATCGTCAGCACGTTGATGCGATAGTAGAGATCCGCGCGAAATCCGCCCTGCGCCACCAGTGCGGGCAGATCCGCCGAGGTCGCCGCGATGATGCGCACATCGGTGCGCACGATGCGGTTCGAGCCGAGCGGCTCGAACTCCTGGATTGGCGGCGTGGCGGCCTTTCTCTGCTCCGAGTCCGCGAACGAAATACGCGGCGCGGAGATCAAGGTCGACGGCGGATGGATCGCGCAGTGAAACCCGCATGAAATCTTTGCTGGAATCGGCAACCCGCTTGTTCCAGGAGGCTGTTCAGATTCATAACGGCCCTTCTGGCGGCCAGCCCCGAGATTAAATTGTAGAGTTTGGGGAACGTGCCTTGCCGGCCGCATTGCGGCCTCGCGCGTCGCTTGTTTGGCTCGGCCAAACGGCGCGCCGCGCTCCTTGCACTGCAGCCGGCAAGGCACGTTCGCAAGCCCGTTATGAATGTGAACAGCCCCAGGCTCCGATGATGCCGCGGCCCCATCAGGTCTGAACGTCTTCTCGAAGCAGCACCCGTTGCCTGAACAACAATCATGGAGACATCGATGAGAGATACCCCGTTTGCAGTCCGACATAAATTCGCGCTGCTCGGCGCGGCACTGGCGCTAGCCGGCGCGGCGCTCGTGCCCGGCGCTCATGCAGACAATCAAGCCGGGAAACGCAACGGTGGCAACGGCGGCAACGGCGGCCACGCCGCGCTGAACCGGCTGCCGTCGTTCGTGGTGGCGGGCAGCCTGAAGTCGACGAGCTACGACGGCGTGAGCGACGATCTGCTCACGGCCGGTCTCGGCAAGACCGGTCTGGCGGGCGCGGCGCCGTCGATTGCGAACCCGGCGGCGCCCACCGCAGCGGAGTTGCGCCGGCTTGCCATCTGGTCGAACTACCGCGCGCTCGTCGACATGAGCGCAAACGGCGGCTATGGGCGCTTCTGGGGACCTAACGTGGACGTGTACGGCAACGACACGCTGGGCGAAGGGAAAATTGCCGGCACCGAATATCTCGCGTATGCCGACGACGGCTCGGGCCGGCAGAACGTCAGCCTCCTCGTTCAGGTGCCGGCAAGCTTCAACCCGGCGAACCCCTGCATCGTGACGGCAACCTCGTCGGGCTCGCGCGGCGTGTACGGTGCGATCTCGGCAGCCGGCGAGTGGGGCCTCAAGCGCGGCTGCGCGGTGGCCTACACCGACAAGGGCTCGGGCAACGGCGCACACGAACTGATGACCGGCACAGTCACGCTGATCGACGGTCTCCCTGCCGATGCCGCCACGGCCGGGCGCAACAGTCTCTTCACCGCGAACCTGCCCGCCGCTGCGCTGGCCGCGTACAACCAGCAATACCCGAATCGTTACGCGTTCAAGCACGCGCATTCGCAGCAGAATCCGGAAGCGGACTGGGGCAAGGACACGCTCGAGGCGGTGCAGTTTGCGTATTGGGTGCTGAACCAGCCGTTCGCGCCGCGCGCTGATGTGTCGAATGCAGCGACAAATGCAGCGCCGAACCACGGCGTGCGCTACGCGCCAGGCGACATCACGACGATCGCGGCTTCGGTGAGCAACGGCGGCGGCGCATCGCTCGCGGCCGCCGAGCAGGACCCCGGAAAGTGGATCACGGCCGTGGTGGTCGGCGAACCGCAGATCAACGTGCGCATGCCCGGCAACGCCCAGGTCAGGGAAGGCGGCCAGCGCATCGCGGCGGCGGGCAAGCCGCTCGCCGAATACATGACGCTCGCCAACCTGCTGCAGCCGTGCGCCGCGCTCGCGGATAGCGCCGCTGGCGCGCCTTATCTCACCGCGCTGCCCGCCGCCACGACGGCGGCCATCCGCCAGGCGCGCTGCGCCTCGCTGGCGTCGGCGGGCTACGTGCACGGCAGCGACACGCAAACGCAGGCAAACGACGCGCTCGCGCGTTTGCACGAAGCGGGCTATGAAGCCGATTCCGACCTGCTGCAAGCGCCCATGTGGGACTCGCAGGCCGTGCCGGCCGTGGCGGTGACTTACGCCAACGCGTACACGCGCTCGAGCGTGATCGACAACCTGTGCGGTTTCAGCTTCGGCACGACCAGCGCATCGACGGGCGCAGCAGGCGCGACGCCCGCGCTCTCGCCCATGTTGACCGTGTTCGGGCTCGGCAATGGCGTGCCGCCCACCAATGGCGTGAATCTCGTCTACAACGTCACGCCGCCGGGCGGGGCCGACCATCGGCTCGCCACCCCCGATGCCAGTTTTGCAGGCGCCGTATGCATGCGCGCGTTGTGGACCAACGGCGACCCGCGCATGCGCCAGAGCGTGCAGGCGATCAGCGTGAATGCGAATTTGCACGGCAAGCCCGCGATCATCGTTCAAGGCCGCAGCGACGCACTGGTGCCGATCAATCATGCGTCGCGCGCGTATCTCGCGGCCAACAGCGTGCGCGAAGGCTCGCGCAGCCACTTATCGCTTTACGAGGTGATGAACGGACAGCACTTCGACGCGTTCCTGGGCGTGCCGGGTTTCGACAATCGTTACGTGCCGGTGCATTACTACAACATCGCAGCGCTCAATCTGATGTGGGATCACCTGAAGAACGGCACGCCGCTGCCGCCTTCGCAGGTCATCCGCACCCTGCCGCGCGGCGGCAACCCGGGCGCCGCGCCGGCGCTGGCGCTGACCAACCTGCCGGCGATCGTTGCGAATCCCGGCAGCAATGCGATCAGCGCGCGCGACGGGGTGGTGAACGTGCCGCATTGACGGCAGTTTCAGCCATCCTGGGCAAGTGCGTGAAACAGTTCGTCTTCCTGTGCACAGTGCAGCCGGATGATCGCATCGAGCCCGTACAGCAGTCGCTGGGCTTCGCGCCGCCAGTCGGCGCCCGCGCAATCTTCGGACAGGTCATTGGCCATGCGGTCCAGGGCCTGTGCGAGGCGAAATATTTCCCGATGCATCGCGCTCATGGTTGACAACGGGTCCTCGCCTTCGAGCAGTCCGGCGATTCGCGGATAAAGATGGGTGTCGTCGCTCACCTCGTGCGGTACGAGTATCCGTCTCAGCGAGTCGTTGAGGTGCGCGAGCCGGTCCTTGACTGCCGCGGAGGACAACCGCGGCAGCTCGTCGGCGAGCCGGCGTATCTGCTCCGTCACCGGTTCGAGTTGCGCATGCTCGCCGCTCAGGCGCGCGACGTCGTCGGGCGCCAGCACGCCGGCCGCGCGTCGAGGCGCACCTCCCAGCGCCCGCAGCGCGTTCGCGATGGCCGCCACGTCGATCACCTCCTGAAGGATCGCGCCCGCCAGTGGCGGCAGGAAGCCGAGCGCGGCAACAATCATCGCGACCAGAGAAAGTCCCATGCCGACAAACACGCTTTCGATCGCAATGCGACGCGTCCGGCGAGCGACGCGGCGTGCGTCGACCAGCCGGTCGAGCCGGTCGACGAGCAGCACGACATCGGCCGCTTCGGATGATGCGGCGGCGCCGCGCGCGCCCATTGCAACACCCACGTCGGCGGCCGCCAGTGCGGGCGCATCGTTCACGCCGTCGCCGACCATGATGACCGGGCCCTGCCGCTTGGCCTCCTGAATCGCAGCGAGCTTGCCGGCGGGCGTCTGGCCCGCCCGCACCGCATCGACTTGCAGGACGGCCCCCACGGTTTGGGCGACATCGGCGTGGTCGCCCGTCAACATCTCGATGCGCGCGATGCCTTCGCGCCGCAGCAAACGCAATGCGCGCGGCGTCTCCATGCGAATGCTGTCGGCCATCTGGATAGCGCCGGTCATGACGCCGTCCTCACTGACGAAGACCGACGATGCGCCTTCATAGGCAATGCGGCGAAGAAACCGGCCGGCCCACGGCGCGACGGCCGATGCCGAGCTCACGAAATCGAAGCTTCCTATCGCCACGGCGTGCCCGTCGACGTTGCCGCGCATCCCGGCTCCGGCCGTCTCCCGCACGTCGAGGGGCGCGCTCAGCAACAATTGGCGCGTGCGTGCCTCCGCCGCGAGCGCGTCGGAGATGGCGTGGTTCGAGGCCTGCGCCAGCGAAGCCGCCACACGCAGCACGCGCTCCGGCGTACCGCCGGGCCCCGTCTCGATAGCGACGACGCGCGCGGCGCCGCCGGTCAGCGTTCCGGTCTTGTCGAAGAAGAGCGTTTGCGCCGTTGCCAGCTGTTCGAGCGCGGCGCCGCCCTTGATCAGCACGCCGCGACGCGCACATCGCGAGATTCCCGAAACAATGGCGACCGGCACGGCGAGGATCAGGGGGCAAGGCGTGGCGACCACGAGCACGGCGAGCGCCCGCTCGATTTCGCCGGTGCCGATCCAGCTCCCCCCCGCCATCACGAGCGTGCAGGCGACGAACCACCAGGCGTAGCGGTCCGCGAGCCGCGCGGCCGGACTGCGGTCGCGCTGCGCCACTTCCACCATGCGCACGATGCCGGCAAAGGTGCTGTCCGCCGCTGTGGCCGACGCGATCATCTCGAACGTCGGCCCCGCATTGATCGCGCCGCTTCGCACCGCCGCGCCGGATTCGCGCGTGCACAGACGCGACTCTCCCGTCAGCGTCGACTCGTCGAGCTCGGCATTTCCAGCCAGCGTTCCGTCGACCGGCACGATGTCCGCGTGACGCACCATCAAGCGGTCGCCGACGCCAATCTGCTCCAGCGACACCCGGTTCCACTGTCCCGCTTCCAGCCGGGTCGCGTTTCGTGGCGCATGGCTCAGCAGCGCGGTCATTTCAGCGCGGGCGCGATTGTCCGCATAGGCCTCCAGGGCCCGGCCGCTCGCGAGCATCAGGGCGATCACCGCAGCGGTCAGCCATTCGCCCAGCAGCAGCGCGAAGGCGATGGCGAGCACCGAAAGCATGTCGACGCCGCCCTCGCGGCGACGCAACGCCCTGGCCGTCGAGACGCCGAGCGCCGCCAGAACCGGCAAAGCGCCGGCCATCCACGACAGGCGCGCGGCGTCGGGAAAACCGGCCCCATCGAGCGCAAGCCCGGCGAACAAGCCGGTCACGCACGCGGCAAGCCAGACAAAATTCAGCGAATGGATGACGTCCCGCATGGCCCGCTATGCGTCCTGTTCAGTCGAACTCGAATCATGCGCGCCCGGAACCGCACACGATTGATCTTCATCAATCGCGCAGACGGATTTGCGTTCACGGTAAGCGTGCCAGCCCTCACTACCGATCGAGACAGCGATGACGACTCCTTCAAACGACTCCAGCGCGCCCGCGTCCATTACGTCTGTTACGCCTGTTACGCGCATTCTGGTCGCCGTCGACGCGTCGCCCGCGTCTACGGCCGCGCTTCGCTATCTAGGCCAGCTGTTGCGCTCCGCATTGGGCCCTGCATCGCGCCCTGATGCTGCGGTGCGCATCGTGAGCGTCGCGGAGAACCCGCGATCCCTCGTGCCGCTCGGGACTTGGGCGGCCGAGCAGCTCGACGCCGCGAGAGACGAAATTCACCGCGACGCCGAAAAAGCCGCCCAGCTGGCGCTCGATGCATTGCATGGCTGCGGACTGAGCATCGACGCAGAGGTCGTCGATCTTTGCAAGGAAGGGGGCGATGTGGTGGACGCGATCGCCGCCGCCGCGTCGCGCTGGCCGGCCGACCTGGTCGTTCTCGGCACGAGCCACCATCGAGGCCTCATGCGCTGGGTGGAAGGCGAGGTTGCCGCGCCGTTCGCGCGTCTGCTCCGCTGGCCGGTTTTGCTCGTGCCCGCGGGCTACGAGGCGCCTGAGGACGAGGCTGCGTCGCGTATCCTGTTCGCGACCGATGGCAGCGACGCCTCTTTCACCGCCTTGCGGACGGCCACGGCGCTCGCCACGCCCGACGCGCACTGGTGTGCGATCTATGTGGTCGACCGGTTGCTGGCGCCGGGCACCGGATTTTTCGAACGCAAGCTGGAGGAAGCGCTGAGCGAAGCCGGTGGCGTGGCTGTCGCGAAAGCACGCGCCGACCTCGCTGCGTGCGGGCAGGAAGGATGGAACGTCGAAACCGCGATAGTCAAAACCGCTAATTCATTTGACGACGTCCCGCACACGCTCGAACGCGAGGCGGAGCGCTGGAATGCGCAACTGCTCGTGCTCGGCACGCACGGGCGGCGTGGCCTGACGCGCTGGCTGCTTGGCAGTGTCGCGGAGCGGGCCACGAGGCTCGCCTCCGTTCCCCTGCTGCTCGTGCCGCCGGCAATGGAGTGAGAGGGAGTGGGCGCCGCCCCCTTCGGGGCGGCGGGTCGCGCCAGGTAGCGGCCACAAGCGGCCACAAGCGACTACGAAGCGGCTACGAAGCGGCTACAAAGCGGCTACAAAGCGGCGTCAAGCATCCAGCGCATCCGGGACGTCGACCAGCAGCAGCGGCGTGCGCGTGAGATGGGCGACCTGGCTGGCGACGCTGCCCACCACGAGACGCTTCAGCCCCTGGCTGCTGTGCATGCCCATGACCAGCAGATCCGCATGCCATTCGGCTGCCTCACGAACCAGGACGCGTGCAATGTCGTCGCTCGTTTCGGCGGCGCCGATGGTGGCCGTCGTCACGTTGATCGAGGCGCGCTCGAGGACCTGCCTGGCTGCGGCAAGCGCCTTCGCGCCGCGATCGAAGCCCATTGCACGGTGCTCGACCGGCCATACCGGGGCAGGCGCGGCAACGCATACCGCGCGCAAAAGCGAGTCCGGCGCCGCGAAGCGCAACCCATACATTGCGCAATGTCGCGCATCTTCCGCGGAGTCGGCCGCGAAGAGCATCCGTGCCGGCCAAGCACCTTCGCCGCCGTGCCAGCCATGCGGGACGATCATCAGCGGACAGGGGCACAGCCGTGTCAGTGCGCCGGAGACGCTTGCCTCGAGCCAGCGCAGCCACTGCCGGTGCTGCCGCGCCCCCACGACCACAAGCTCCGCGCGCCACGCCGCAGCAGCAGCGACGATGGCGTGTCCGATATCGGCGTCATGCCAGGACATCTCGATCGTCTGCGTGTCCGCGCGGATGCCGGCGTTCGCAAAAAAGTCCGCCGCGTCCGCGAGCGCATCCCTTGCATCGTGCCTGCTCTGCCTCGCCCGCACCCGGCCGTTGCGCGACGGCTCCGCAACCGGTATGGCCGCATCGCCGGGCAGCAAAGCCGACGCTTCGCCCGGCGCCACGTTGACGACGCGCACCACGCTATCGATTGGCGCCACGTCGCGAACAAATCTCAGCACGTCGCGCGAAACGTCTGATGTATCTATGGCGACGAACATTCTGAGCGGCACGCGTGCGTTCATTGTCGAATTCGCCCCATGACCCGCACGGCCGGCAAGCGGGTCACCGCGCCTTTCGGCACAGGATGATCACACCGCATTCGTCAGGATCCTCGAGGCGGATAACCGTTTCCGCACCGCCACGCGCCGGCACCTGCACCGTCTGCGTCACGCTTTGCGACCGAAGATGAACTTCGATCTCGTAGCGGCCCGCGGGCACGCGGACGAACAGGAATGGCCCGCGCGTACGCACGCGCAGCAGGCGATGATGCGGTTCGGTCCAGATGCTCACGTCGACATCGGACAGGTAAGAGCCCGTTTTCGTCGCGAAGGTCATGCGCAGGTTGTATTGGCTCGCCTGCGCCCTGAACGCCTCGACTTCGGTTTGCCCGATGCCGCCCGTGATGTAGGGAACGCCGTTTCGCCCGGCGGGCATATGGGCCGTCTGCGCGTCACCTGCCCCGGCAAAGGCGCAAAGTCCGGCAATGAAAACGATGGCGGGGAGGCGGAATAGAACAGACATGACGGGCACCCATTGGCGTGATCCTGGCGACGGCGTGTCTAGCCGCGCGGCATCGATGAAGCAAGAATAGGAGTGGGCGGCAAACGGCCGTTGATACAGATCAATCGCGCCAGACCCTCGCGACGTAAGCTGCATCCCACGGTAACCGTCAAAGTTCTCTTCCTGTCATACAGCAGAGGCCCGCCATGAGCAATCTTTCGTTATCCAGAACAATAGGAAAAGCCAGCATTGCGCTGCTAATCGGTCTCGGCGTCTCCCTGTCGTTCGCCGACGAACGCAACGCCCCGAACAACGCCAACACTGCCAACAGCGCCAGCTACGGTCCGGGCATGATGGGCGAGTACGACGGCAACTACATGGGCCCCGGCATGATGGGCTTTGGCATGCCAGGACGAGGCATGATGGGCGGCGGCATGATGGGCGGTTACGGTTGCGGCCCGGGTTACGGCAGCGCAATGGGCGGTCTCGACCTCTCCCGCGATCAACGCAGCCGCATCAACGCTATCGTCGATCAAACGCGCAAGGCGCATTGGGTGCTGATGGGCAAGATGCTCGACCAGCAGGCCAGCCTCCGCGATTTGTATATCGCGCCCACGCGCGACCAGAACGCGATCGACCGGAGTTATAAGACGTTGCGCGACTTGCGCCAGCAGATGTACACCACATCGATCGATGCGCGTAAGCGGATCGAAGCCGTTCTGACCCCCGGACAGCGGGACAAGTTGCGCGAGGACTGGCGCGAAGGCGGGCCGATGGTCTGGTAGCGGAAAAAGGAAACACCCCAAGCCCATCTGCCAGGAGGCATCATGGCGACGCTGGCGATTCTTTTCGCCGTGGTCCTGCTGATCAACCTGATGCCCGCGTTCGCACCGCCTACGTGGATAGCCATGTCATGGATCGGGTTCAACGTTCCGGAAGGCAGCGCCTTGCAGTTCGCCATCGTCGCCGCGAGCGCGGCGACCATCGGGCGGCTCGTATTGGCGAACTGCGCGCGATCGCTGGTGCGCGGAAAACTGATGCGAGACGCCGACCGGCAGAATATCGACGTGATCAAGGCCTGGCTCGAAAAGCACAACACCACGACGGTCAGCGCGTTTTTTCTTTATGCCTTGAGCCCGTTCCCTTCGAACTATCTTTTCATCGCCTATGGACTATCGGGCTTGCCGCTCAGGAACATCGGCGTCGCATTCTTCATCGGCCGCACGGTCAGCTATACGGTGTGGGCTCGACTCGGAAAACTTGCATCCACCTATGTCGATCCGGAATTCCAGCTCGAAGGCGGCTATTTCAGCGTCTGGTTCGTGATCACGCAGCTCGCGCTGCTCGGTTTCGTCTACCTGCTCATGAAGATCGACTGGAAAATGCTGATCGAGCAACGCAAGCTCGCGTGGCGACGCTCGCTCAAACGGCCCGATGACGCAGGGCGCGGCCACACCACAGAGTCCTGATCGGGCCACCGTGACCGAGGCAGGCAGCGGGAGAATCGGCCGGACCGGCACGTCCTTAAGCCTGCGTTAACCTTGCCTCCCCTACGCTTGCCGCTTCCACACTCCAGGAGCGACAACGAACATGTCCGGGTTTCCGCTTTCCCTTCGCGCCAGCGTGCTGCTGTGCGCTGCGCTTCTTGCCGCCCCGTCGTTCGCACAGGCGGGCGAGATCAAGGCGCTGATGAAAGACATGAAGCTGGCCATGCAGGGCGCGATGGCCAGCACCACGATGCCGGAGCTAAGCGGCTATGTGGCCCGACTCGAACGCGACGCGCAGCAAGCGAGTCGTCAGACTTATCGCGACGACCAGCGCACGTACGACGAAGGCATGCACGCGTTGCAGCAACAGTTGGCCGAGGTGGATCAGGCCATCCGTGTGAACGACATGAATGGCGCGAAGAAAGCGCTGCACCAGATCAACAACACACGGAAGCATTATCACCACCTGCTCAGCTGACCGATTCGCACGTTCATTCGAAAATCGAACACCGCCCATGGAAAAATTCTCGCGATATCCCCTCTCGGTCAGCCTGCTGCACTGGCTGCTCGCCGTTGCGCTGACCGGCAATCTCGTCATCGGCTGGCTGCTCGACGACCGGGAGGAGCTGGTCATCCTGCACAAGTCGATCGGCATTGCGATCCTGGGCCTCGTCCTGATTCGCCTGGCGAACCGTGTACGTGTGCGGGGCCGGGTGCCGGAATCGGTCAACCGGGCGGGCACGCCGGCACATTTTGTGGAAACGGCCGTGCATCGTTTGTTCTACGCATTGATGCTGGCCATACCGCTGATCGGGTGGATGAAGACCAATGCGGCGGGACACGCCGCCAGTTGCTTCGGACTCTTTTCGCTGCCTGCGCTGATACCGAAAAACCGCGAGCTCTCGCATCTGCTCGGGCAACTGCACTCGCTGACGGCCTACGGGCTGGCTGCGTTGATCGGCCTGCACGTGGCCGGGGTCCTGGCACATCGGGTTTTCAAGGCACGAAATATCCTTCCACGCATGCTTCCCCTGCCTCTGCGGAGGCCGGACCGTCAGGCGCATGCCCCTGAATAAGTCGAATGCTGCTGGTTGAAATAACGCACGCAGCGGCACGTCTGGCCTTTCACTGAAACCCGCGGCCAACTCCATGGCGGCTTTCAGACGAAGCCCCCCGGATTGCTGACAACCCCACGTTTTTCGGAGCGTGGGGTTTTTGCTTTTGGTCCAGGCGCGCGCGCAGCGCTTGATGCACATCAATCGTGACGGCATGGAAGCAAGCAAATCTGTGTGTCGGGACGGATGTTTTCCTTGGGTGGCGGTCATGCGCGGCGCTCGAGCCACGGCGCGCGCTCGAGGGCACGCATCCGGTTTTCACACCACGGAGAAAGCACCATGCAACGCATCGGTCGAAGTGGAATGCTTGCTGGCGTAGCGGCACTCGCCATCGGCGCGGCATCGATATGCACGGCAGCCGCCGACGAAACCATCGCGCCGGCGGCGCCCGCCGACGCGGTCTCGGGCGCCAGTGTCAGGCATGCGAATGCGGTTGTCTTTGCCATCGATACCGGGCGCAACAGCATCACGCTGCTCGAAGACAACGGCCAACCGGTGGACGTGATCGTCGACCGCCGCCTCGGCGACGTCGCCAGGCTCCAGCTCGGCGACACCGTTGCCGTCACGTTCAGCAAGGCCTTGCTGCTGCGCGCCGACAAGTCCAATTCGGACGGGATACGCAAACGCATCGATAAAGGCTTCACGTCGGGCGTGCCGCTCGGTTCGTCGCTGTCGCTGTACCGGGTCGAGGAGGTGGCGACCGTCGTGCAGGTCGACCCCGGCAAGCACGAGCTCACCGTGCGCGGGCCCACGCGCACGATGACCTTGCAGGCAACGGCGGATAGCCTGATGGACGGGCTCAAGCCGGGCGACAGCGTGAAGGTCGACTACGTCGAGGCAACCGCCGTCCAGATCACGCGAAACGGCATGCCGCTGCGCTAGGCCGGTCCCGCATCAATTGACGTGAATCAAGAGCGGCCAGACACCCAGCCAGACAATGAATGCTCTCTTCAAGGAGGATTCACCATGAATGACGAAACGACCAAGCTGCCCGTGAAAAAGCCGGAAGAAAGCGCCCAGCGGCCTGCGGTGTTCCAGGCGTGGCACCCGGTCGAAAACCTGCGCCGCGAGATCGACCGTCTCTTCGACGATTTCGACCGCGGTTTCAGCCTCCAGCCGCCGCGCCGCGCTTTCCTCGGCATCGAGCCGTTCTGGCGCCGCGAACGCGCGTTCGCGGCCGCGCCGGCGGTGGACATTGCAGAAACCGACAAGGCGTATGAGATCGTGGCCGAGTTGCCCGGCCTCGACGAGAACGACATCGAAGTGAAGCTCGCCAACGGCGGCCTCACGATCAAGGGCAAGAAGCAGGAAGAGAAGGAGGAAAAGAAAAAGGATTACTACCTCCACGAGCGCCGCTTTGGCGCGTTCGAGCGCTACTTCCAGCTGCCGGAAGGCGTCGATCGCGAAAAAATCGAAGCGAGTTTCAAGAAAGGCGTGCTGACCGTGACGCTGCCCAAAACCGCGGAAGCGCGCAAAGCCGAAAAAAAGATTCCGGTGAAGGCGGCCTGACGCAAGGCTGGAGCCGAAGCCACGCTCGCCCCGGCTCATGCGGGCGGTGTGGCTCGGGAAGCGCGCCATGCGGAGAATGAAAGTGAAAGCGGCGCAGCCGGAGTTGAGGGTTCCGCGCTAAACAACGGCGGCTCGCGTCTGGACCTCGTAGCCGTCCGCCGCAATGTTCCAGTGGCTCACGCACTGTATCCGCTCGAACTCGAAAATGGCCCCTGCGATGGCCTCGTCGCGTTCCACGGACTCGCCATGCACGCGCATGAGCTCGCAGCGGTGCGGGAATCCGCGATGGTCGAGAATCTCCTTGTAAAAGACGACCTCAACGCTCGCCAGCCCCGAAGCCGCCGTACACGACGCCCCGCGCTGTTTCGCACGGCGCCGGCTGCCCTTGTCCGCCGCGCTTGCCTGCTGCCCCAACGGCTGCCCGCCCGGCGGCGGCTGAATGCGCGGCGCGCCCCCACACATGCCCATGATTGCCGCGCGCGGGGCATCGGCGCGCGGTACCGGACAGGGCATGGCCCTGTTGCCTGTTTGCGTGGTCGAATGCAAGTTCATGATCGGACCTCTCTCGCGGTTTCGTCGCTGCGCGCCGCCCCCGCCTCGCATTTCACATTTCGATGATGACCTTCAGCGCCTGCGTGCTGGCCGCGTGCGAGAACGTTTCGTATGCCTTGAGAACATCGTCGAACGCAAACCGGTGCGTGATGAGCCGGGCCGGATCGATGCGCCCGGCGCACACGGTCTTGAGCAGCATGGGCGTGCTCACCGTGTCGACGAGACGCGTCGTGATCGACACGTTGCGGTCCCACAGCTTGTCGAGGAAGATCGACGCGCTCACGCCATGCACGCCGACATTCGCAATCGTGCCGCCCGGCGCCACCAGCTGCTCGCACAGCTCGAAGGTGGCGGGCACGCCCACCGCCTCGATGGCGCAGTCCACGCCCACGCCGTCCGTGAGCTTCATGACCGCTTCCACCGCGTCCGCAGCGCGCGGATCGACGCACGCCGTGGCGCCGAAGCGCTTCGCGCATTCGAGACGGTTCGCGTCCATGTCGATCATGATGATCTGCGCGGGCGAGTAGAACTGCGCGGTCAACAGCGCCGCCAGCCCAATCGGCCCCGCGCCCACGATGGCGATGGCGCTGCCTGGCTCGACCTTGCCGTTGAGCACGCCGCATTCGAAGCCCGTGGGCAGGATGTCCGAGAGCATCACGAGCGCCGCTTCGTCGAGGCCCGCGGGGATCTTGTAAAGACTCGTCTGCGCATGCGGCGTGCGCACGTATTCGGCCTGGGTGCCGTCGATGCGGTTGCCGAGAATCCAGCCGCCCGTCTTGCAGTGCGAGTACATGCCGCGGCGGCAGTATTCGCATTGCCCGCAGCTCGAAATGCACGACACCAGCACGTGATCGCCGGGTTCAAGCGTGCTCACGCCGCTGCCCACCGCATGCACGACGCCCACGCCTTCGTGGCCGAGGATGCGCCCCGGCGTGCAGCTCGGCACGTCGCCCTTGAGGATGTGCAGATCGGTGCCGCAGATCGTCGTCTTCGACATCTTGACGATGGCGTCGCCGGGCTCCCGCAATTCCGGCATCGGACGCGTTTCGACCGCGAAGCGGCCCGGACCGTTATAGACCAGTGCTTTCATGTTTTCTCCATCGGCGTTCGGAAATGGGCCGGCGCGGCGCCTGCCAACGGCGTGGCAACGGCGTGCCGGCGCTATCGGCTTTGATCATGCGCCGCCGAGCCCAGGCGCATTTGACTTCGATCAAGAGCACCGGGGCCGACGCGCATCAGGAAGAAGGAAGCGTGGCGGGGCTACGCCACCGGCGTCTGAGCGCTGCCCTCGCGCCGGTGCCAGCCCGCCGCCGGTTCGAGCGGTTCGAGCGCGCTGGTTTCGTCGAGATGGAACAGCGCATCGAACTGCGACGCGAGCGAGGCTTCGAAGTAGTGGCTCTGGCGTTCCGTCTGCGGCAGGTACAGCACGCCGATGGCCCGCTCGAGCATGGGTTCGTCGAGCGGGCCGGACGCCTCATCGCGCAGCGGCATAAAGAACCGGTCGTAGCCCGTCGTGTGGAACAGGTGCTCCCAGCTCTCGGGCAGCGCGGGACGCACCCACTTTTGCTCGACCTCGCCGTCCCACTGCGAGGCCGCCGACACGTGGCCGGTGCAGGTCGTGAAGCCCACCAGCAAGGCGCGATGCTGCGCGCTCTCGCGCACGATCTGGCCGAGGTTCCACTCGCCGCGCCGGCGCGATTCGGTCGCGCGGGCGTCGCCAAGGTGCGAATTGTGGGCCCAGACCACGACCTTGCCGCTGCCGCCGCGCCGCACGCGATAGCGCGCCAGTGCGAACAGCGTATTGGCCATGTGCGCGTCGCGCAGGTTCCAGGTGTTCAGCCGGCTGCTGAACATGCCGCGGTAGTACGCCTCGGCATTGACCACCACCTGGGCGTTCTGCTCCGCAAAGAACTGCGCGTCGAGCGCGTCGGTGCCGTCGCGCGAGAGGTACTCGAATTCGCCGGCGCGCAGTTGCAGCAGCTGCTGCACCGCGCCCGCGCGCGCAGCAGGCCGCGCGCCGAGCGCCACCGCGTAGCCATAGGTCTGCGCCTCGCGCACGTGATCGAGCGCCGCATAGCGCTCGCGCGCCAGCGCCGCTTCGTGCGGATCCACGGCCTCGAGATAGCGGATCACGGCGTCCGCCGAGCGGTAGAGGCTGTACAGATCGAGACCATAAACGCCCGCGCGCTGCCGCCGCGGGCGCGCCGCGTTCAGCTCGCGCAGCGCCGCGATGAAATCGCGCATCTCGCGATTGCGCCACATCCATTCGGGGAATCGCTCGAAGTCGTCCAGCGCGGATGTGGCGTCGTCGGCGCCCACGCCTTGCACGAAACGGTTGATGCGCCAGGCGTCGGGCCAGTCGCCTTCGATCGCCACGGTGTCGAAGCCGCATTCGCCGATCAGGCGCAGCGTGATTTCTGCGCGCATGCGGTAGAACTCGGCGGTGCCGTGAGTCGCCTCGCCGAGCAGAACCAGATCGCGGCCGTGCGCCATCTCCAGCAGTGCGTCGTAGTCCGCAAGCGTTCCGTCGAGGCGTTGCGCGAGGTCGCGAACGGCCAGAAAGGGGGTCTTCGAAGGCTGCATGATCCATGCCCTCCTTGCCAGAATCGGTTTACCGGCCGCTCAAGCCGGGCCGCCGCCGGGCGGCACAGAATGCGCGCCGCCCGCAGCGCCATCCGCAGCGCCGTGAGCCGGGTCCGGTTGCCCGCCTTGCGCGGCGTCGAGGCAGGCTCGAACCTCCTCGTCGCTGGTCTGGGCGAAGTCGGCATAAAACTGCCCGATGCCCATGAACCCATACGGCTGCAACACGCAAACGAAATCGTCCGCCACTCCGGCGAAGCGCTCTTCGGCGCCAGCCGGGCAAACCGGCACCGCCACCACGAGCGCCCTCGGCCGTCTGCCACGCAGCGCCTTGAGGGCCGCATGCATGGTCGCGCCTGTCGCCATGCCGTCGTCCACCACGATGACGGTCTTGCCCTGCACCGCCGCCGGCGGCCGCTGCCCCCGGTAAGCCGACTCGCGGCGATGAAGCTCGATGCGTTCGCGCTCGAAGGTATCCGCGAACTGCGCCTCGCTCACGTAGAGCGCGCGCATCACTGCGTTGTTCACGTAGAGCGCGTCGCCGCTGGCGATGGCGCCCATGGCGAGCTCGGGATTCTGCGGCGCGCCCAGCTTGCGCACGATCAGCACGTCGAGGGGGCAGCGCAAGGCCTTCGCCACCTCATAGCCAACCGGCACGCCGCCGCGCGGCAGCGCGAGCACCACGACGTCGTCGCGCGCCGCGTAGCGCTCCAATGCCAAGGCAAGCTGCCTGCCGGCATCGACACGATTCTGGAACAGGTCACGCATGATCTGGCGTCCTGATCAAATCTCGACCCCGCGGGTCATCGGGCGCGCCTCGAGCCAGCGTCCGAACCAGTCGCTGGCAAGACGCGTCACCGCCTCGAGCGCGCCCGGCTCCTCGAACAGATGCGTCGCGCCGGGCACGATCTCGATGCGATGCTCGCAGCGCATCTGCGCGGCGGCCTTGCGGTTCAGGCGGACGACCTCCTCGTCGAGTCCGCCCACGATCAGCAGCGTGGGCGCCGTGACCGCGGCAAGCGCCTCCCTCGCAAGGTCGGGCCGACCGCCTCGGGACACCACCGCGCTCACCGAATCCGTCTGCGCCGCCGCGACGAGCGCGGCGGCCGCGCCCGTGCTCGCGCCGAACAGACCGACTGGCAGCGGCGCGATCTCGGGCCGCTCGCGCAGCCAGACGAGGGTCGCAGCGAGCCGGCGCGCCAGCAGCGAAATATTGAAGCGGTACGTGGCGTCGACGCTGTCGTGCCGCTGCTCCTCAGCCGTGAGCAGGTCGAACAGCAGCGTCGCGAAGCCCGCGCGATGCAGCCCCGCCGCCACCTGCCGGTTGCGCGGGCTGAAGCGGCTACTGCCGCTGCCGTGCGCGAACACCACGATGGCGCGGGCCTGATCGCGCATCTCGAGGGTTCCGCCCAAGGTCACGTAATCGACTGGAATCTCCACCTGCAGCGCTTGCATCTGTCCCTCCTGGGGTGGCGTCCGTGCATGGTTCGCGGGGCGCTTGATCCCATCATCGTGGCGGCTTCGCACCGCCGGTTGACTTCGATCAATCGCATGCGGCGCGGGTCGGGTCGAATGCACTTAGCCGGCGCGCCGCCTGCGCATGTGCGCCCACCCTCGACCCGGAGCTACGATCATGACCCTGCCGCCCCTCCTGCACCGCCTCCTGCACCGCCTGCTGTGCGGCCCGTGCCGCGCACGCCGCGTGCGCGTCATCACGCTCGAGCGCACGTGCGCCGCACGCGCGCATGCGCCGATTCCTGTGCTTCTGCCATGTCCCGCGCACACCACGTTCCCTTCGCGCTAAGCGGCGGCAAGGCGCGCCGCGACGCCCGCCGCGTCGATCGCGCCTTGCGCCGCGCAAGCACCTACCCGCATCCCGCGGGCCGCATCCGGCGCATCGAGACGCACCTGTCGGTGGTATTTCTCGCTGGACGCTACGCTTACAAGCTTTTCAAGCCGGTGAAGTTCGACTTCGCCGATCTCACGCGGCTCGCGCGGCGCCGCCGCTGCGCGCAGGCCGAGTGCACGCTCAACCGCGCGCTGGCCGGGCCGCTCTATCTGGGCGTATGGCCGCTCGTCGCGCGGGGCCGGCGCTGCGTCTTCGGCGCCGTCTCGAGCGCGCCGGCAGGCCGCCGCCAGGCGCCGCCTGCCGGCGCGCTGGAATACACGGTGCGCATGCGCCGCTTCGATGCGGGTGCGGTGCTCTCCGCACGCTGCGCCCGCCGCGACGACGGTCTCGCGGACGCCGACGCGCTGGCGGCGCGCCTCGCGCACTATCACCTGCACGCGCCCCGCCGCGCACCGCGCGCACGCTACGGCAGCGCGGCCAGCGTGATGGCCCAATGGCGGCCGCTCGCCGATGCGCTCGACCCCGCCGTGCCGGCCGAGGCCGCGTTGCGCGCGTGGTGCGAGGCGGCGCTGACGCGCCTCGCGCCGCAATTCGACGAGCGCCGCGCGAACGGCTTCGTGCGCGCCTGCCACGGCGATCTGCATCTGGACAACCTGATCCGCTGGCGCAACCGGTTGCTGATGTTCGACTGCATCGAGTTCGACGACGCGCTGCGCTGGATCGACGTCGCCAGCGATCTCGCGTTCGCGGTCATGGATTTCACCGCCCACGGTCGCGCGGACTGCGCGCATCGGCTGCTCGGCGCATGGCTGGCCGCAACCGGCGATTACGCGGCGCTGCGCGTGCTGCCGTTCCATACGGCCTTGCGCGCCCTCGTGCGCGCGCTGGTGGCGCACCTGCGCGGCGATGCCGCCGACTCCGCGCGCTACCGGCGCGTGGCGGCGGACGTCGCGGCGCGCCTGAGCGATGCGCGGCCCGCGCTGCTGTGCCACGGCGTCTCGGGCCCGGGCCGATCGGCTCGCGAGCCGCGCGCTCGCGCAGCGGCTTGGCGCGATCCGCCTGTCGAGCGATGCCGAGCGCAAGCGCCTCGCCGGCGTCCCGGACGCCGCGCGGCTGCCCGCTTGCGCCTATGCGGCGGGCCAGGTCGAGGCGATCTACGGCGGCCTCCTCGCGCATGCGCAAACCGTGCTCGAAAGCGGCTATACGGCGATCGTCGATGCGACCTTCCTGCGCGAACGCAACCGCAGCGACTTCATCGCGCTCGCGCGCCGCCTGGGCGTGCGCATCGTCCTGCTCGATTTCACGGCGGATCGCGCGACGCTCTTCGCGCGCGTCGAGTCGAGGGCGACCTTGGGGCGCGATGCGTCCGACGCCGGCCCGGCGGTGCTCGCCGATCAACTCGCGCGGGCCGAGCCCCTGAGCGCCACGGAGCGCGCGCTGGCGATGCGCTTCGACACCGGGGGCGAACCCTCGGCTTACGAAACCGAAGCCTTCTGGACGCCGCTGCTCGACGCGCTCGCGCGCCCGGGCCTTCATCCGGTCAGCCGATAAACCACCGCAAAACCGCCGACATCATGCCGATCCACAATGCCGATATCGCCGAAGTGTTCAGCGAGATAGCCGACCTGCTCGACATTCAGGGCAGCAATCCCTTTCGCGTGCGCGCTTACCGCAACGCCGCCCGCTCGGTGAGCGAATACGCGCGGAACGTGCGGACGATGGTGGCCGAGGGCGCCGACCTGAGGACGATTCCCGCCATCGGCGACGACCTTGCGCTGAAGATCCAGGAGATCGTGCGCACCGGCACCTGCGCGATGCTCGCGAAGCTGCGCACCGGCATGCCGTCGGCGGTCACGGCCCTGCTGCGCATTCCGGGCCTCGGGCCGCGGCGCGTGCGCAAGCTCTACGAGCATCTGCACGTGCAGTCGCTGCAGGAGCTGGAGCGCGCCGCGGCCGAAGGCCGGATCCACCAGCTACCCGGCTTCGGCAAGCAGACCGAAGCGCAGATCCTCGCGCACATTCAGGCGCGCCTCGACAAGGCGCGCCGCTTTCCGTTCGTGCAGGCGAGCCAGCGCGCAGAGCCGCTGCTGGCCTGGCTCGCCGCCTCGCCGCAGGTGGAGCGCGTCGAGGCGGCGGGCAGCCTGCGGCGGCTGCGCGACACGGTGGGCGACATCGACATCGTGGCGAGCGCGCGCGATCCGGCTGCCGTCACCGGCCGCTTCGTCGGTTACGAAGACGTCATCGAGGTGCTCGCGCACGGCCCGACCCGCGCCAGCGTCGTGCTGCGCGGCGGTCTGCAGGTCGATCTGCGCGTGGTCGAGCCCGCAAGCTTCGGCGCCGCGCTGGTCTACTTCACCGGCTCGAAGGCGCACAACGTGGCGTTGCGCCGGCTCGGCCAGGAGCGCGGCCTCAAGATCAACGAATATGGCGTCTTTCGCGCGGACACCCGCATTGCCGGCGAGACCGAGGAATCCGTGTACGCGGCCGCCGGCCTCTGCTGGATCCCGCCGGAGCTGCGCGAAAACGCGGGAGAGATCGACGCCGCGCGCACCGGCGCACTGCCGGCATTGATCGCGCGCGCCGATCTGCGCGGCGACCTGCACGCCCATACGGCGGCGAGCGACGGCCGCGCCTCGCTGCACGAAATGGCGCTCGCCGCGCGCGAGCGCGGCTTGTCCTACCTCGCCATCACGGATCACTCGAAGCGCCTCGCCATGGCGCACGGTCTCGGGGCGGCCAGGCTCGCCGCGCAGATCGACGAGATCGACGGGCTCAACGCGCAGCTCACGGGCATCACGCTGCTCAAGGGCATCGAGGTCGACATCCTCGAAGATGGCAGCCTCGATCTGCCCGACGCGATCCTCGCGCGCCTCGATCTCGTGGTCGGCGCGATTCACAGCCATTTCGACCTGCCGCGCGAGCGCCAGACCGAGCGGATCCTGCGCGCGATGGACCACCCCTGCTTCACCCTGCTCGCGCATCCGAGCGGCCGCCTGATCGGCAGCCGCGAACCGTGCGATATCGACATGCTGCGCGTCGTGCGCAAGGCGCAGGCGCGCGGCTGCTTTCTCGAGCTCAATGCCCAGCCCGAACGCCTCGACCTGACCGACACGGCCTGCCGCATGGCGAAGGATCACGGCGTGCTGGTCTCGATCGGCTCCGATGCGCACAGCATGGCCGGGCTCGACGACCTGAGTTTGGGCGTCAACCAGGCGCGCCGGGGCTGGCTCGAAAAGGCAGACGTGCTGAACACCCGGCCGCTCGCGAAGCTGCGTGCGCTCATTGCGCCTACGATGCGTGAAACGCCGGAAGACAACATGGCCGCCCTTGCGCGAGCGCCTCGCGTTCACTCGCAAGTGGCGGGCCACGGCCGCTCGGGCCAACAAGAGGCCGCAAGCCAGTGAGGTCAACCATGTGGTATGCCCTGGTCGAACAGCAGCGCCAATGGCTGCGCGCATGGCGCGCGGCGTCGCAATCCATGCGCAGCGCCTGCGAGGCGTGGCCCGCGCCCCCGCTCGCGCACGCCGCTTCGTCCTGCTACGCCGATCTGTGCGAGCCCCTGCTCGGCCTCGCGGACGGCCCGCCGCCGTTCGCGATCGACGCCATCGCGCTCGCGGGCCGCCGCTGCGCCGTCGAGGAAAGCATCGTCGCGCGCACGCCGTTTTGCGACCTGCGCCGCTTTGCATGTCATGGCGCGCGCCCCGGCGCCGCGCGCGCCGTGCTGCTATGCGCGCCGCTGGCCGGACATGCGGCCGTCATGATGCGCGAGACCGTCGAGGCGCTGCTCGCCGACGGCGACGTCTACGTCACCGACTGGATCAACGCGCGCGACGTGCCGCTCGCGGCGGGACGCTTCGGCCTGAACGAATACGTGACGATGCTCGACGGCTTCATCGGCCAGCTCGCAGGCGATGGCCGGCCGTTGCATGTCGTCGCCGTCTGCCAGTCGACGTTTCCCGCGCTCGGCGCGCTTGCGCTGCGTGCGCAGCGCGCGCTGGCGCCGCCCGCCAGCATCACGCTGATAGGCGGCCCGCTCGATGCGCGCCGCAATCCGGGCACGCTCGGTCTGGCCGCCGCGTCGCATTCGCTCGACTGGTGCGAGCGCCACCTGATCGACGTCGTGCCGCCGGGGTTCGCGGGGCACGGCCGGCGGGTGTTCCCAACATGGCTGCAGCGGGCCGAGATCGCGATCGTCTATCCGCAGCGGTACATGTCGCTGATCGACTGCTACACCCATGCCGCCGCGAGCGGCGACGCCCGCGCGCTGGCCGCCGCGCGCCGGGCATTGATCGAATACTCCGCGCTGATCGACATGCCGGCGGAGTACTTCCTCGACACTGTCGATATCGTGTTTCAGCGCGCGCTGCTAGCGAACGGCACATGGCGCGTGGCGAGCGGCACGAGCGGAACCAGCGCGGGAAGCACGGGAAGCGCGGAAAGCGGCACGCTCGTCGAGCCGGCAGCATTGCGCGACGTCGCGCTGCTGAGCGTGGAGGGCACGCGCGATGCTGTCACCGGGGCCGGGCAGACGCACGCGGCGCTGGAGATGTGCAGCGGCATTGCGCCTGATGCGCGGCAGCGCCTCGACGTGGACGGGTGCGATCACTACGGGCTGTTCACGGGCGAGCGCTGGCGCGCCGACGTGCATCCGGCGCTGCAGGCGACTTTCGTTCGCGCGGAAGCCGCCCGCTCGCCGCTGCACGCGCTCGCGCGCACGCCCCGCGACGAACGGACCTGATTTGGGCCTGATTCAGGCCTGCAGCACGTATTCGCCCGGCGCCGCGCCCAGTCCCGCAGCCGGCGTGCGCGCCGGCGCTTCGCCGGTCGAGCGCTCGCGCAGCCAGTCGCGCCAGCAGGTCCACCAGGACCCCTCGACCACGGGCGCGCCCCTCACGAATTCGCGCCCGCTGCGGTACGCCGCGCCGGCCTCGCGCGTGGCGCACCGGTAGTAGCGCTGCGCGTGGCCGGGCTCGGAGACGATGCCCGCATTGTGGCCGCCCGCGGTGAGCACGAAGGTGAGCGCGTTGTGGGTGAGCAGATGCAGCTTGTAGACCGAGCGCCACGGCGAGACGTGATCGCGCTCGGTGCCGACGACGAACATCGGCGCCTCGATATCGGAGAGCGCGACCGGCTGGCCGCCGACGCAATAGCGGCCCGCCGCGAGGTCGTTGTGGAGAAAGAGCTGCGTGAGGTACTCGGTATGCATGCGATACGGCATACGGGTCGTATCCGCATTCCACGACATGAGGTCGTTGGGCTTCGTGCGCCGCCCGAGCAGATACTCGCTCATCATGCGCGACCAGATCAGGTCGCGGGCATTGAGCAGCTGGAACGCCGCCGACATCTGCGCGCCGTCCAGGTAGCCCTGGCGCCACATCAGCGCATCGAGCGCCGAGAGCTCGCTCGCGTCGATGAAGAGCCCGAGCTCGCCCGGTTCGCTGAAATCGGTCAGGGCGGCCAGCAGCGTGATCGAGCGCAGCGCGTCGCGCCGGCCATCGCGCGCGAGCGCCGCCGCGCCGATCGCGAGCAGCGTTCCGCCGAGGCAATAGCCCATCGCGTGCACGGCCTCGCCGCAGCGCGAGCGCACCGCTTCGAGCGCGGCGCAAAAGCCGTCGCGCAGGTAATCGTCGAGTCCGAGATCGCGCGCTTCGGCGCCCGGATTGCGCCACGAGATCGCGAACACCGTGAAGCCCGCTTCGACCAGAAAGCGGATCAGCGAGTCGTGCGGCTGCAAGTCGAGGATGTAGTACTTCATGATCCACGAAGGCACGATGAGGATCGGCTCGCGGGCCACGGCGGGCGTCGCCGGATCGTACTGAAGCAGTTCGCAGATCTCGTTGCGCCACACGACCCGGCCCGGCGTGAGCGCGACGTCGCGGCCCGGCACGAAGCTCTGCGCACCGCGCGGATGCACGCCGGCCAGGCTGCCGGTCATGGCCACGGCGTCTTCGAGCCAGTTGCGCAGGCCGGCCGCGAGATTCGCGCCGCCGTTGCGGATCGTCGTCTCGAACACGACCGGATTGGTGGCGATGAAGTTGCCGGGCGAGCACGCATCGAGCCACTGGCGCGCCGCGAAGCCCACCAGTTGCGCGTGGTGCCGCTCCACGCCCGGCACGCCGCGCGTCGCCTCGTTCCACCAGCGCTGAACCCCGAGAAAGGCATCGCGATACAGCTGAAAAGGCCAGTTCGACCACGCGGCGGCCGCGAAGCGCGGGTCGGCCCCGCCGGCGTGCACCGCGACGCCGTCTTCATCCTCATCCGCGTGCGCGCCGGCAGCGGGCACGGCGGCAGGAAAGAGGCTCGCGGCGAGCCAGGCGTGCGTGGCGAGGTCGAAGCATTTGCCGGGCGCAATCGCCAGATGCGCGCCCCAGTCGATGGCGGCGAGCGCAAGCGAGATCGGCGAGAGGCCGAAGGTGATGGCGGCCAGGCCCGCGTGGGCCGCCCGGTTCCATTCGTCGGCGCTGACCGTCTGCGGCCGGGCGCAGCCGATGTCGCAATCGGCGACCCAATCGGCGACCCCATCGGCGGCGCGGTCGGCGGCGCCGGCGGGCGCGCGCTCGTCGATTCGTGATTCGGCATCGTGCACGGCAGCTTTCATCGTCCTTCCCCAGTTTTGATCCGGCCGGTTGAGCGGCCGCGCGTCGGGCGTCAACCGGCGACGCCGCGCGGCCACAACCGCTCAACTGTGGGTTCGCCGCGCGCGGGCCCCGTTGATCTGAGTCAAGCGTGCGGGTGCCTCCCGGCATAGACTGCGTTGCACCCACTGCCGGAGCAGACACCGTGCCACGCGATGGCCGCCGGCAGACGCCTGAACCCGCACCGGGGAGGCCCATGCGCACGCTTGCACTGCTTGTCATCAACGCCGGCTCGTCGAGCGTCAAGTTCGCCGTGTTCGCCTGGCCGGCGCATGGCGACCCGCAGCGCCAGCCGCTGCACGAAGGCGAAGCGATCGACGCGGCCGATGGCATCGCGATCCGCTTCGACGCGGCCCCCGCGCGCCTGCTGCAAAAAACGCCCAGCGAGGACCCGTTTCGCTGGATCCTGCGCGAGGTCGTCGAATGGACGCGCGAGCAGCTCCCGCATCTCACACTGGGCGCCGTCGCGCATCGCGTGGTGCATGGCGGCACGCAGTATGCGGCGCCGGCGATCGTGGATGCCGGCGTACTCGGCGCGCTGCGCCGGCTCACGCCGCTCGCGCCTTTGCATCAGCCGCACAGCCTCGATGCAATCGAGTTGCTGCACACCGCCTTTGCGGGCATCCCGCAGATTGCCGTATTCGATACGGCGTTCCATCAGACGCTGCCGCGCAGTGAGCAACTGCTGCCGCTGCCGCATGCCTGGTTCGACAAGGGCGTGCGCCGCTACGGCTTTCACGGCTTGTCCTACGAATACCTGAGCGTCGCGCTCGACGAGGCCTTCGGCGCGCGCGCGCGGGGCCGCGTGATCGCGGCCCACCTCGGCGGCGGCGCGAGCCTGTGCGCCATGCGCGCGCTGCGCAGCGCCGCGACGACGATGGGGTTTTCCGCGCTCGACGGCCTGATGATGGGCACGCGCTGCGGCACGCTCGATCCCGGCGCGGTGCTGCATCTGCTCGACGTCGAGCACCTCAGCCACGAAGCGCTCGGCCAGATCCTCTATCACGAGTCGGGGCTCAAGGGCGTGTCCGGCATCTCATCCGATCCGCGCGAGCTGCTCGAGCGCGAGGCGAGCGGCGACGAGCGCGCGCACGACGCGCTCGCGCTGTACGTGCACCGGATCGTGCGCGAGACGGGCGCGCTCGCCGCGCTGCTGGGCGGTCTCGACATGCTGGTTTTCACCGCCGGCATCGGCGAGCACTGCGCGGCTTTGCGCGAGCGGATCTGCGCGGCGCTCGGCTGGCTCGGCGTCGAGCTGGACCCGGCGGCCAATGCCGCGAACGCGCACGTCATCTCGCGGGCGTCGAGCACGGTCACGGTGGTGGTCGAGCCGACCAACGAGGCGTGGATCGCCGCGCGCGACGCGATCCGGCTGGTGGATGGCCGGCAGCGGGACGTTGCGGGTACGTGAAGCATGGCGCGCCTCTCCGGCGCGCCGTGTGCCTCAATCCGGCTCCGCTTCCTCGACGATGGCAAGCGGCATCGTGATTTTCACCGCGAAACCCCGGCCCGGAGCGGTCTCGATAGCGAGCTTCCCGCCCAGGCGCTCGGCACGCTCGCGCATGCCCAGTAATCCGAACGATTTGAGGCCCGGCCGAACTTCGTTGGCGGCCCCGCGGCCGTTATCCGCGATGCTCACGTTACAGTCGGTTGCGCCGCGCAGGATCTCGACGCGGACTTCGGTCGCGTTCGCGTGGCGCGCGATATTCGTCAGCGCTTCCTGGATCATGCGAAACACCGCCGTGGCGCTGTCGCGATTGAACGCGATCGCGTCTGCGTCGATGTTCGCAATCACCTCGATCCCATACCGGGTCGAGAACTCCTCGATCAGCCAGTCGACCGCGGGAATCAGGCCAAGGTCATCGAGCATGCGCGGACGCAGGTCCGAAGCGATGCGCCGCACGGAAGCGACGATCTGGTCGATCATCGCATTGAGCCTGCCGATCTCGGCATGGTCCGTGCCGGGCTCGGCCCTTCTGAGCCGGTTTTCGAGCAGCCCCGTTTCGAGCTTGAGCGCAGTGAGTTGCTGCCCAAGGTCGTCGTGCAGTTCGCGCGCGATGCGCGCCTTCTCCTCTTCCCTGACACGCTGGATGTTCGCGGAGAGACGCTTGAGCTCCTCGCGCGAGTCCCGCAGCGCCTCCTCCGCGCGTCGGCGATCGGTGACGTCCACGATCCAGCCCACCATGCGGTAAGGCTCGCCTGCGCTATTCCATAGCGCCTGCCCCCGCGACAAAATCCAGCGCAGGTCACCCGATTTCGTGCGCACCCGATACTCCACGCTATAGGCGCCCTGGTGCGCGAGGTGCGCCTCGAGCGTGGAGCTCACACGCTCGATGTCGTCGGGATGAATCGCATAGCGGTGCACTCTGATGTCGCGGGGCAGTTCATGCTCGGCATAGCCGAGGATTTCACAGAAGTGCGGCGAGAAATAAACCGCGTTGCTACGCGGGTCCCAGTCCCAGAGTCCGGCAGCCGCGCCGCTGACCGCCAACTGAAACCGCTCCTCGCTGGCCGCCAGCACGGTCGACACGCGCTGCCGCTCGATCGCGTAGCGGATCGCGCGGCTCAACAGCATGGGCTGAATTTCCCGCTTGAGGAGGTAGTCCTGCGCCCCGTCCTGAATCGCCAGCAGGCCGGCCGACATGTCGGCGAGCCCGGTCAGCACGAGCACGGGGGTCTCCGGTTTTTGACGATGGAGCGTGTGGAAGGTATCGAGACCCTGCGAATCCGGCAGCCCGAGGTCGAGCAGCACCACGTCGAAGGGCGTCGCCCGCAGATGCGCCAGCGCCGCCGACAATTGCTCCGCATGCACCAGCACCGGCGCGAATTCCGGCACATCCGCTAGCGCCTCGCGGACCAGGAGCGCGTCGGTCGGGCTGTCCTCGACAAGCAGGACGCGAAGCTCTTCGAGCGCAACGCTCATTGTTCACCGGGTGGCAGCGTGACCACGCCGAACCAGAATTCGCTGATGCTGCGCACCACGTCTGCAAACTTCGCGAAATCCACCGGCTTCGCGATGTAGCAGTTGGCATGCAGTCCATAGGATTTCACCACGTCCTCCTCGGACCTGGAAGTTGTCAGGATCACAACCGGAATGTTGCGCAGCTCGGGATCGTCCTTCAATTCCTGAAGCACCTCTCTGCCGCTCTTCTTCGGCAGATTCAGATCCAGAATGATGAGTCCTGGCCGGCGCGCGGCGTGGTACGGCCCCTCGCGGCGCAGGTAGGCCATCGCAGCCACGCCGTCATCCACCACCCGCAGCGGGTTGAGCACCTTGTGGTACTCCAGCCCCTCGCGCGTCATCATCACGTCCGTCGGGCTGTCCTCGACGAGCAGAATTTCGACAAGGCCGTCAAACGCGTTGCGTGACATCGGCTCGCTCCTTCCGGGTTGCGCTGCTATCGCGATTCGCTCCCGCCTTGCCCCGGCAGCGTAAAAAAGAACGTCGTGCCCTTGCCCGGTTCGGATTCGACCCAGATCCGGCCGCCGTGACGCTCCACGATGCGCTTGCACAGCGCGAGTCCGATACCGGTGCCCGGGTAATCGCGACGGGTATGCAGGCGCTGAAAAATCAGGAAGATCCGTTCGAAATACTGCGCGTCGATACCAATGCCGTTGTCTTCCACGCGGAACTGCCAACCTGCTCCGCGCGCTTCGGCGCCCACGCGAATCTCCACTGGCCCCTCTTTGCGCCGGAACTTGATCGCGTTGCCCACCAGGTTCTGGAACAGCAGCGAAAGCTGGGGCGCAATCGCGCGCACGGCGGGAAGCGGCTCACGATGCACCTGTGCGCCGGCTTCCTCGATGGCCGTGCTCAGGTTCTTCAGGGCGTAGTCGAGCGCGGCTTCGCACTCAGTCGGCTGGAACACATTTTCGGCCCGGCCCACGCGCGAATAAGTCAGAAGATCCTCGATGAGCGCCTGCATGCGCGCGGCGCCTTCAACGGCGTGGCCGATGTATTCGTCGGCCCGCGCGTCCAGTTGCCCCTCGTAGCGCCGCTGCAGAAGCTGCAACGGTCCGGCGACGGCACGCAGCGGCTCCTGCAGGTCGTGCGAGGCGACATAGGCGAACTGCTCGAGGTCGCGATTGGAGCGGGCCAGTTCGTCGGTGCGCTCCTGCAGCGCGTCTTCGGCGCGCCTGCGCTCCGTAATGTCGACGACCGCTGCCAGAACGAACATGCCTTCGTCGGTCTCGATGGGATTGAGGCCGATTTCCACGGGAAACTCGCTGCCGTCCCGGCGCAGGCCGTAAAGATGCCGCCCGGTGCCCATTGGCCGGCTCTTCGGGTCGCCGAAGAAGGCCGCGCGCCAGGCAGGATGACCCGCGCGAAGTCTCGCCGGCACGAGTTCGTCGATGCCGAGGCCGAGCAGCTCGTCGCGCGAGTAGCCGAACACGCGCTCCGCCTGCGAATTCACGAGCACGATGTGGCCGGCGCGGTTCACCATGATCATGGCGTTGGGCGCTGCCTCCACGACGAGCCTGAGCCGCTCCTCCGCCCGCTTGCGTTCGCTGATGTCGGTGGAAATGCCGCCGATCGCGACCGTGCGGCCTTCGGCGTTGCGGATCGGAAAGCCCACGGAAAGGAAGGTGTGCAACTGGCCGTCGAGCGAGACCTCTTCCTCCCGCTCGACGACTTCTCCCGCCAGCACCCGCTCGTCCGCCTCGCGGAAGGCGAGTGCGCGCTTTGCCGTAAACAGTGTTTCGTCCGTACTACCCAGCGCACGCTGCCTTTCGATGTGAAAAACCGCTTCGAAGCGCCGGTTGACGAGCGCGTAACGGCGATCCAGCTGTTTGACGGTGATCACGGTGGCCGCGTTATCGACGATCGACTGGAGCCGCTGCTGGCTATCGCGCATCTCCCGCTCCGCGCGCTCGTGCTCCGCTGCCTTGCGGCGCAGCGCTTCGTTGGCGCTTTCGAGTTCCGCCGTGCGCTGCGCGACCCGCTCTTCGAGCTCGCGCGTGAGCGAACGCAACCGTTCTTCCGCAGCCTGGCGCGCCGCGACCTCGCGCACGAGATCCCGGTTCGTCTGGTAGAGCTGCTTCGGGCTTGGCAATGCGAGCGCTTTCGGAATCAGCGGCCACATTGCGGCGGCAGTGGCCAGCGAAGCCAGCGCCGTGACGGTCTTGACGCCCGCGTCCAGCCAATAGACGGGGTGCCAGATGTCGACGATGGCGAGCAAATGCGTGGTCCCGCAAGCGAGGATGAACACCGCGAACATGAGGAACAGCCAGCTGAAAGGAAGATCGGTGCGGCGGCGCGCGAACGACCACAGCACCACCGGTATCGAATAATACGAAAGTGCGATGACCGCGTCGGATCCCACGTAGGTCCAGATCAGCGGGAGCGACCAGTGCAAACAATAGCCGTGAGGGATGAAATCCGAGGTCGCAAGGAATTGAGCAATGGCGTCCACGCTTTGTTCTCTCCCAACGATGGACTTTCGGACTGCTCCAGATGGAGGAAGGTACGCGCGGTTGTCAATCGACGGAGTAAGCGATCAGGTCAAGCCCGAAAGGTTTCGCATGACCGACAGATCCGCACCGTGGCTCAAGTGAAGCACTCATCAAGATTAGGCACCGAAATTGCCGGATTCAAGGAATGGGGTGGTGCGCGGCCGGCTGCGCGCCTCGTCGGGGTGGTCCACGACTGGCATCTCCGCGGCGGCGAACGCTTCGTCGGCCCTCATGACGATTGAGAACATCGCCCACGCAGGTAATGCTTCATGAACAGCAGCAACGCGATGTGCTGCCTTTCGTAGAGCTCAGCAGGGTGAATCGTGAGCGGCGGACGCCAGTACGGCAGGACTGGCTCGCCGCACAGGATCGCGATGCTCGCGCCCGGCGCCTCGTGGCGCAGCGCGCGCGCCGCGGACTCGCTGGCAATGCCGCCGCCCACGCGCGCTTAATCGAGCCGAAGCGAAGCTCGAAGCGAAGCGAAGCGCCGCTCGCGCGCGGCATGGTCCTGCGCCATGTTCAGCGGGACACCGCCTCGTGTTCGCGCGCGGCCAGCGCGTCCTTGATCGCGAGCACGAAGCGGGCCACCTTCTCCACCGCCACATCGCGCCGCATGTCGCGCGCGGAAATCGCGCAGGTGGCCAGCGGCGCGCGGTGCGCGAGCTGCTGCATCTGCGCGAATGTGTCTTCGCTGCCGCGCGAGCCCATCGTGCAGAAGAACGCCGTGGCACGCACTTCGTGCGCGTGCCGCGCAAGCCAGCTCGCGACTGGCGTCGAGGCGCGGGCGGCCCACACCGGCGTGCCGACCAGCACCATGTCGTAATTCGCGATCTTGTGCGTCATCGGCCGCAGATGCGCGGGGCGCTTGCTGATCACGTCGATAATCGAGCGCAGGAATCCGAACGGTCCCGCGCGCCGCCCAAACTCGACCTCCTGCAGCCGTTCGTAATCGCCTTCGAGCTCGGCGGCAAGCCGCCCGGCAAACTCGGCCGTGGTCTCGCTGCGCGAGTAGAAGACCACGAGAATGCGTGATGAAGCGCTCATGGAGACCTCCTCGTTGCTACGCAGCTACTCGAACGACTTCGGCTCGCCGCGGTGTTTCGCTTCGAAATGTTGCTGGCGCGCCGCGATGAGGCGCAGCTCGTCGAGCAGCGTCGCGGCCGCATGAATCAGGTCGTCGAGCGAGACGATTCCCACCAGCCCGCCGTCGTCGCCGACCACGGGCAGCCGGCGCACGCCATGCAGACGCATGCGCCTCGCGAGCAGCCAGAAGTCGTCGATGCCACGCGCGAGCACGGCGGGCGCCGACATCACGTCTCCGGCATAAAGCGTCGCCGGTGACGCATCCTGGCTCACCACGGCCAGCACGATGTCGCGATCGGTGAGCATGCCGACCGGCACGCGCACGCCGCCCTCCTCGTTCACCACCACGAGATCGCCCGCATGCAGCGCGCGCATTCTGGCCGCTGCTTCAACGATGGTTGCTTGCGGGCCGCACGTGGCGACCTCGCGCGTGCATAGCGCTAAAGCGTTCATTGCGCCCCCTTCCATTCGGCCTCGAGTTGTGCGCACGGGGCCGGCTGGCTCGCCTGCTCGCAGGCGAGCGCGTTGTCGGCAGCCGCATTGGCGGCGAGCGCATCGAAAAAGCGCTGCACGGGCACGCCGCCGCATCGCTCGACGACGATGAAACCCGCACAAGCGATGGCCGACGCCGTCACCAAGCTGAACGCCAGCCATTCGAATCGGCGAAACAAGCGATACATGACCGTGCTCCTTGCGTTGCCATTCATTCGATGTTCAGCAGATCGACGATCGCCCGCACGCCCGGCGTCGCCCTCGCCGCCCCGCACACGAGCCGCCGCTCGGCGTGCGAGGCGACCTTGCCGGTCAGGATGGCCGTGCCGTCGTCGATCTCGATCCCGATGTGCTTCGCTTCGCGATCCCCGTGCCGCTGGATCGCATCGCGAATGCCGCTTGCGATGTCCTCGGCCGAGGCCTCGCCACGAATGCGGATTTTGTCGGTTACTCCGGTCACGCCGCGCATGCGCGCGATCGCGCTTTGCGCGGCGTGGCTCTGGTAACCCCAGTCGCAATCGCCCGTCAACGTGACCCAGCCTTTCTCGACCTGCACCTGCACGTTCTGGTTGTTCAGCCCGACGGTCCATTCGAGAATAGAGCGCACCGTGTTGGCGATATCCTCATCGCTGCGCATGTCGTGGCGCGGCAGACGCACCTCCATTTCGACGACGACCCCGCGCACGCCCGAGACTCTGCCCGCCGCCCGCTCCGCGGCGAGCTTCTGCGCGAAGCTGGCCGGATGCCCCGACAGCGTGACCACGCCGTTCGACACTTCCACGCCGATCTCGGCGAGATTGATCGACTTGTCCCACGCGAATTCGGCTTCCACGTCGCGCTTCAATTCGATATCGGTTTTCATTGCAGGTCACTCCTGATCTAAATGCTGATATAGCCCCGGAAGCACCATGGCTGCGGCATCTGCTGCGGTGCGGGCGAAGCGCCCGGCTGCTCCACGCAAGTGCCGAAGAAACCCGGCGCGCCATCGGCGGAAAAGACCGGCACGAACGCGAAGGCGTCGTTCACCCGGATGAGGAAGTCGCGGTTGTAACGTGACGGCGCAAAGATCTCGATCGACTGGAAGAACGCGCGGCCCTGCGCCATTTCCCGCACTTCCCGCGTGGCCGGCCCCCGCATCTCGTATCGCGCCGGCAGCTCGTCGCTGCGCGTGCCGCGCCGCACCGACTCGCCGGGGCTGAAGACCAGTTCGACGCCGGGGTACGGCAGGCAATGCGGCTGCTGTGCGACCGGCCCTTCCGGGCCGAGCAAAAGCGGCGGATAGACCCACATCGACATATTGACCACCGGGGTTCTGCGCGAAAAATATTCTGCGAGCCAGTTCATCACTCCTCCTTGCCTTGAAAACACCGCGTGCGCCTGCGTCCACATGCGCTCATCCTCTTGCGTCGTACCACTCGCGGATGGCCGACCAGATATGCTCCGCGCTCTCGCAAAAACGAAATAGCGCGAGATCGCCGGGCGCGATCATTCCTTCTTCGGCCATCAAGTCGAAATCCATGAGCGCGCGCCAGTAGGTTTCGCCCACCAGCACCACCGGAATCGGCTCGATCTTGCGGGTTTGCAAAAGCGTCAGGACTTCGAATAATTCGTCGCAGGTTCCGTAGCCGCCCGGAAAGAACACCGCGGCTTTCGCCTTTTCCAGCAGATGCAGCTTGCGGATGGCGAAGTAGTGAAACCGGAAGCACAGCTCGGGCGTCAGATACGGGTTCGGAAGCTGGTCGCGCGGCAACGCGATATTCATGCCGACGGTAAGCGAGCCGCTTTCGAACGCACCGCGATTGGCCGCCTCCATGATGCCGGGGCCGCCGCCCGTGACGATCGTGAGCCGCGCAAGCCTCGGCGTCGCATCCGCGGCGCCGACCAGCCGCCCGAACTCGCGCGCGATTTCGTAATAGACGCTATGCCGGACCCGCGCCTCGGCCGCGCTAACGGCGCGTTGAGCTTGCGCATCGGCGGCGTCCGCCTTGACCCGCGCGCGCGCCACGGCCAGCATGCGGCGCGCGCGAGCGGGGGCTTCGACGCGCGTGCTTCCGTACACCACGACCGTCTCGCAAATGCCGAACTGCTGCAGCTTCTCGGCGGCTTTCCAGTAATCGAGCTGCAGGCGCACGCCGCACATTTCGGGGCGGCGCAGGAAGGCGCTGTCCTCGTCTGCCTGAACGTAGGTCGGGCTTTCGATCAGGCGGCGCACGCGCGGCGGCAGCGCCTGCCGCGCCTTGCGGGCAGGACGGCGCGCACGCCTCGCGATCGTGCTCATGCTGCCGGCACCGAAGCGAAGTGCTCGCGCACGAACTCGCGCACGCGCGCGAGATCGGCGGCGGCAGTCGAACGGTCCATCGCCGGCCCGACTTCGTCAAAGTGCAGATGCCCGACGAACTCGAATCCGGCCGCGCGGAAGATGTGCGTGTCCTGCAGCAGCTCCATCGCCTGCCAGCGGCCGTCCTGCACGAGCGCGGCAAGCGGCGCGCCCGACACCGTGACCGCCGCCGCCCGGCGCCCGGACAGCAGGCCGCGCAGGTTCCCCTGCTCCACCTCGTAGGCAAAGCCGCGGCTGAACACGCGGTCTATGTAGCCCTTCATCATCGCGGGCATCGACATCCACCAGAGCGGATAGATAACCGTCACGACATCGGCCGCGAGCAGGTCCTCCTGCGCCGCCAGCACGTCGACCATGCGAATGTGCACGTCTTTCCCGTCGATCAGTTCACGTGCGGACAGCACGGGATCGAACCCCATCCGGTAAAGGTCGTGCACGTGCACGTCGTCGCCCGCGCGGATCAGTTCGCCGACATAGGTCCGCGCCAGGCTCATGGTGAAGCTGTCTTCCACCGGATGCGCGACCACGATCAGATGCTTCTGCATGGCGAGGGCTCCCTTTACATTCGAAGCGCGCAGCACTTTTGCTGCACCGACACCTCGATCGTGCGCGCCATCGGCGCGATCCAATTGACACATATCAACGATGCGGATCGCGCGCGACGGACGCCTGCAGTGAGCGCGCGCGCCGCGCCTGGCGGCGGTTCATTGCACGACCAGCCGATCCACCACGGCCCGCACGCCTCGCGTCGCCCAAGCCGCGCCGCAAGCCGCGCGCCGCTCGCGCAGCGAAGCGACCGTGCCGCTCAGCGTCACCACGCCATGGCTCTCGTCGATGTGGATGCCCGCGAAATCGCGCTGCGCCCGCCGCGCCAGCGCCGCGCTGATATGCTGCGCGACCTCGAACGCCGCGTCGCTGTTGCGCACGTTCAACCGGTTGGCCACACCCACCACGCCACGCATGCGGCTCACCACTTTCTCGGCCATATTGCGCTGGTAGCCCCAATCCACGTCGCCGATGAGGGTCACGCAGCCGCGTTCGACCTCCACGCGCACCGCGTCGCCGCTCAAGCCCGCTTGCCAGTGCAGGGCGACCATGATCGCGGCGGCCAGATCGGCGTCGGGATGCGCGTTGCCCGCAGGCCGATCGGTCGACAATTCCACCACGATCGCCCGGCAGCCGGCCACGCGCTCGACGGCGCGCTCGACCGCCAGCTTCTGCGCATAGTCGGGCACCCGCCCTGATAACGTGACGACGCGGTCTCGCACCGCCACTTCGATGCCCGAGGCGTCGAGCGCCATGTCCCACGCCAGTTCCTGCTCCACGTCCTGCCTGAGTGCTTCATCCGTTTTCATGGTCCGCTCCATGGTTCGTTATCCCTACCGGTTCGAGCATGGCGCAGCCCATCGCCATGCGGCTGATCCCGGTCAATTGGTCGTGCATTGGCCGGCACGATGCGACGCGCTCGTCATACGCACCGCCCCGATTGATCTGAGTCAATCGCGCACCCGCGCCGGGCGTCGAGACTAAAGCAGCAAACGGATGCCGGCTGTGAACCATCTGGAGAACGCCATGACCGAATTTCAACGCATCGACTACCAGCCCGCGCCGCTGCTGCCGCCCGCTCCCGCGAGCGGCGAGGCGCCCGCCTTTATCGACCTGCCGCGCCCGCGACTCGACGCCGGCGCGCCGCTGATGAAAGCGCTCGCGCAGCGCAGGAGCACCCGCGCCTACGCGGACACGCCCATGACGCTCGACACATTGGGCGAACTGCTGTGGGCCGCGAACGGCGTGAACCGCGCCGAAACCGGCGGCCACACCGCGCCCTCCGCGCACGGCTTCAATGAGATCGATGTCTATGTCGCCCTGCCTCACGGCGTCTATCGCTATGAGCCCCAGTTCAACCGGCTTGCGCTCAAGCACGCCGTCGACGCGCGCAACATGACGGGCTACCAGGACTTCGTGGGCAAGGCGCCGCTCGATCTCGTGTACGTGCTGCGCGGCTCGCAGGTGCTCGCCGCGCCGCGCCAGCAGCGCGAGCTGTTCGCGGCTATCGCCACCGGCGCGATCAGCCAGAACGTCTCGCTCTACTGCGCCTCCGAGGGCCTCGCCACCGTGGTGCGCGGCTGGATCAACCATCGCTTGCTCGCCGACGCGCTGCGCCTGAACGAGGACGAAACGCCGGTGCTCGCGCAGACCGTCGGCAGCCCGGCGGCAGCGTAAGCGGCTCACACCGCGCCCGCGAAACACCGCGAAACAGGAAGCTGGCGATGACGACGCGCGTCGACTTGACCGCCGTTCAGGAGACCTACCGTCTCTGCTATGTGCACGCGCCGTGGGCGTACTTCACGCGCGTGCCGCTCGATCAGCAATGGGGCGACCATTGGGAGCGCTCGCCCTATACATCGGAGGCCGGCTTGCCCTATGGCGGCGAACCCGACCAGATCCTCAAGGTCGCCTTCGACGGGCCGCTGCTCACGCCGGAAACGGGCGAGCACGCGCACCCCTACAGCGTGCAGGAGATCAACGACCGGCGCGCGCCCTGGCTGCGCACCGACAGCTATTTCGGCGGCCCGCCCGTGCACATCATGGCGGGCGCGACGCTCCAGCACTTCACCGAACGGGTCGAACTCGCGGGCGGAACCGTCTATGCGCCGGTCGGCTGGGGGCAGTTGCCGGCGCGGGGGTCAAAGCGGGCGGCGGCCTGCTGAACCCGGAGCTTCTGCATCTGTCCGGCCGGTGCGGGTGCGTCGAACGGGCGGGAATCCGTGATCCGCGAGGAGTGAATCAGAAAACCACGGAGAAAAGCGCGCGCACCCGCGCGCTTCATCCTCACGCTGCGGGTTCGACACTCTGGTTCTCTTTGACATCCGAAGCATTTTCCGCGCTTTGCCCGGCGCTGGCACCCGGAACAGACTCGCCCGCAATCAGCGCGACCAGTTCGTCGTGCTCGAGCACTTCCCGCTCGAGCAAACGCCTGGCAATCCTGTCGAGCGCCTCGCGCCGTTCGGCGAGCGTGTGCGCGACACGTTCGTGCGCCTCGTTGAGCAGCCGGCGCACTTCGTCGTCGATGCGCTGCGCCGTGTGCTCGCCGCAGCGCGGGCCATCCGCACCGCCGAGCGCGCGCGCCATGCCGTCGTGGTCGGCGCAGTTCGCGAGACCGATGCGTTCGCTCATGCCGTAGCGCGCCACCATGTGCCACGCCATCGCGGTCGCGCGCTCCAGATCGTTCTGCGCGCCGGTGGAGACGTCGCCGAATACCAGCTCTTCCGCGACCCGTCCGCCGAGCAAGGCATCGAGCCGGTCGAGCAGCTCGCTGCGCCTGAGCACATAGCGGTCCTCGGTGGGCACCTGCTGCGTATAGCCAAGCGCGGCAACGCCTCGCGGGATGATCGACACCTTCTTGACCGGATCGCAGTGCTCGCGGCTTTGCGCCACGAGCGCATGGCCCGCCTCATGCCAGGCGATGGTCTGCTTCTCCTGCGCGTTCATCACGCGGCTCTTGCGCTCGGAGCCCGCGAGCGAGCGGTCGATGGCCTCGTCGAAATCCGCCATGGCGACGCTCGAGCGGTCGGCTTCCGCCGCATGCAGCGCGGCCTCGTTCACGATGTTCGCGAGGTCCGCGCCCACGCAGCCGGGCGTGCGTGCCGCCAGCTCCTCCAGATCGACATCGGGCGCGAGCGGCACCTTGCGCGTATGCACGGCGAGAATCTGCCGGCGCCCGACCAGGTCGGGGCGGTCGATCGCGATGTGGCGGTCGAAGCGGCCGGGACGCAGCAGCGCCGGGTCGAGCGTTTCGGGCCGGTTCGTCGCCGCGAGCAAGATGACGCCCGCATTGGGTTCGAAGCCGTCCATCTCGACGAGCAGTTGATTGAGCGTCTGCTCGCGTTCGTCGTTGCCCGAAATGGGACTTGCGCCGCGCACCTTGCCGAGCGCGTCGAGTTCGTCGATGAACACGATGCACGGAGCCTGGCGCTGTGCCTGATCGAAGAGGTCGCGCACGCGCGCCGCCCCCACGCCGACGAACATTTCCACGAACGAGGAGCCGCTGATGGAGAAAAACGGCACCCCTGCCTCGCCCGCGAGCGCCTTCGCGAGCAGGGTCTTGCCGGTGCCGGGCGCGCCGACGATCAGGATGCCTTTGGGTATTTTTCCGCCGAGCCGGCGGTATCGGTCCGGATTGCACAGGAACGAGACGATTTGCTGAAGCTCTTTTTTGGCCTCGTCGATGCCGGCGATATCGTTGAACGTCGCGCTCGTCTCGCGTTGCACGTAGACTTGCGCACGGCTTCTGCCGATGCCCATGAAATCGCGCGCGCCGCCGCCCCGGCGCATCATGAACTGCCACACCATCACTAGCAGCACGAGCGGAGCGAGCCAGCCGAGCAGCGTGCCGCCCCAGTTGCTGTCGAGCGCGCCGCTATAGCGCACGCCGGCGGCGGCGAGACGGGACGGCAGCGCGTCGTCGGCAACACGCGTGGTCGCAAAGAAATAAGGCGCCGGCCCCGTGCCGAACGCGGCGGCCTCGGAAGCCGGCAGCATCGTTTTGGCCTGTTCCGTGCGCAGCTCTCCGGTAATGCGGGTGGGGCTGATCACGAGATTGTCGACCGCGTGCGCGTCGACGAGGCGCAGAAAATCGCTGTACGCGAGCGGCGGCACGTTCGGCGTGCCCCAGAAGAGCTGTAGCGCCAGCAGCAACAGGAGCCCGATAAAAAACACGACGCCGCCGGAATCGAACTTCTTCTCCATGCTGAACTCGCTCCTCGTTGCATTTCGACGGCCGGCGGCCCAGCGGCCCGGCTCACCCGTGCCGCGTCACGCGAGCACGAGTTCGTCGACGACCGCGCGCACGCCCGGCTGCGACCACGCCACGCCGCGCACAACGGCGCGCTCGGCCTCCGAGCCCACTTTGCCCCGGAGCGTCACCACCCCCTCGCAGATCTCGGCATGGATTCGGACCGCCTCATCTTCAACGTGGTAGTGCAGCGCCTTGCGGATGCGCTCGGCAATCCTGCCCGGATCGGTGCGCCGGCGGGCGGTCACGCGGCTCGTCACGCCGGACACGCTGCGCAACTGCGTCAGTGTCCGGACCGCTAGCTCGCGCTGCCATTCCCATTCGACGGTTCCTTGCAAGAAGAGATGTCCGCGCACCGCCTCGACCTCGACGGCGTTTTGCGGCACTCCGGCTGTCCAGTGCAGGACCGCGCGCGCCATCGTCGCGATCTCGTCGTCGCTGTGCTGGTTGGCAGCCGGCCGCTCGAGCGCCAGCTGGTCCGGTACGTCCTGCCCCGGTTGTGGGTTGCTTTTCATGGCGTACATCCCGTTCAGCTTTCCAGATACACCGCGAAGCAGCCGGTCGCGAGCCGAGGCGGCGCTTCTTTCCGCTTCGCGTGCGGCTGCGACCACTATCGGCCCGCAGGCGGCGATTCGTTTGATGCAGATCAGTCTGAATAGGGTTCGGACGACCACGATGAAATCTCATGATGCGAGGAGGTCGCCATGGCACACATCCATCACTTTCATCCGGAGTTGCGTCACGCAACCGTCCCCACCTATCTGGCGAGTTACGGCTTTCCCGCGATTCTCGCGATCTACGAGATTTACCGTGTGGCCTGGTGGATCTCCCAGCATGGCTGGAACCTCTTTGGGTTCAACCAGGCGGGATTCGAGTTTTTGATCATGCTGGTTTTATTCGCCATCCAGATCGTTACTCAGACGATATTCCTGATGGCGTCTGCGGCCGGGCCGCGTCCCGACCTGGGTCACAGGCTGGCGAATATCGGCTTGGGGCTGCTCTGCTCGGCAGCCGTCCTGATGTTCGATCTCCTGCTGCAAGCACGATCCTGAGCGCTGGCGCGCCGCGGGCAGCCCGGGGAGGCATCATGCGCGGCGGCAGCGGCAGCCTCGCGCACTCGATGCGCGTCCCCGCGGCGCGACGATCACGCGGATGTCGCGTGATGTTGCGCACTCGCGGGTTTCGCCTCGCCGTCCGGACGCATGCCCATGAACGGCCCAAGACAGGACATCCAGTCCGCCGCCTGCGGCGCGGTTCCGGCCCGCCGCGCCATCTGGGCCGGCGCCGCCCGCCACCAGGCGTTTCCGGCATTGAAGACCGCGTCGCGAAGCAACGCTCCGTATGCCGCCTGATTTTTCACAGCCGAAACCAGGCCTTGCTCCCACAAGGCAATGCTCGCCGCAAGGTACTCGCGCGTCATCGCTTGCGAGGCCTGCGCGATAGCCCCCGCATCGCCGGCGCGCGCGTGCATGAGCGCATCGCCCACGCGCTGCGCGGCGGCGCGATCGCGTTCAATGCACTTCGCTTGCAGCGCCAGCGCGGCCGCGAGTTGATCGAAGCCGATCTGCGCCATGCGCGTGCCAATGCTCGACGGGGAAGCAGGCTGAAGCGGCATGCTCGAGGGGATATCGCTCATTTCATTCTCCTGATCATTCGAATGTGTGCCGAGATCCGCAGCACACGAGTCCATGCGGGGAGTCGCATTCCTCGTCCAATCTAGCGGCCGTGTTCTTCGCATGATTGACTTGCATCAGTTATCGCCGTCATCCGGAGACCCGATGGCCGGACGAGGCGCGCACCGGCTTTTTCTTGACCTGTATCAGCCGCCGCCCCCTCCGCGCGCGCGAGTCTTCTGACTATTCCGACTGGTTTCCTGCGCCACGCGCGCCTTGCCACCATGCCTTACGCAACCAACGACGATTTGCCCGCGAGCGTGCGCAATCACTTGCCGCCGCACGCGCAGGACATTTTCCGCGCCGCATTCAATCGCGCCTGGGCCGACCACGCCTGGGACCCGCGTCATGAAGAAGCGGCGCGCCGGATCGCTTGGGCGGCCGTCAAGCGGCTCTACGCCCGCGAGGGCCCGCGCGGGCACACGTATTGGGTGCCGCGCTGAACGATTTCCGGTGCGTTCCTTGCATGAGGGCATTGCCATGAATCCGCAGCCGCACGACGACCGCGATATCGAGGACAGCCGCGCCGCACGCATCGTGCGCCTCGTCGACACGCTTGCCGGAGAGCTGCACGGCGAAGGACACCCGCCCGGGCGCCTTTCGATGACGACGCATCTCGAACGCGATCTCGGCTTCGACAGCCTCGCGCGCGCCGAACTGGCCGAGCGGATCGAGCAAGCCTTTGGCGTGCGGCTGCCGCCCGATGCGTTCGCGGCCATCACGCCGGGGGACCTGCTCGCGGCCATCGAGCGGGGCGCGGAGGCCGCGCCCCGCGCCGGCACGGCGGGTACGCCAGCCGCATTGGCGGCGCGCAGCGTGTCCGCATCGGCGGCGCCGGAACAAGCGCGCACACTGGCCGAAGTGCTCCAGTGGCACGCGCACCGGCATCCGGACCGGCTTCATCTCACGCTCATCGAGCCAGGCGCCGCGACGGAACTCAGTTACGGCGCACTGTTCGAGCGCGCCTCGCGCACGGCCAACGCGCTGCGCGCGCGCGGCGTCGATCCGGGCGCGCGAGTGGCGCTGATGCTGCCCACCAGCATCGATTATTTCGTCGGCTTCGCGGCGCTCGTGCTGTGCGGCGCGGTTCCGGTGCCGATCTATCCGCCGACGAGCCTCGCGCAGGTCGAGGAGCACATCGCGCGCCACGCGCCGATCCTCGCGAATGCGGGGGTCTCGGCGTTGATCGCCGCAGGGCCGCTCGGCCCGGTGGCGCAATTGCTCCGGCTGAAAGTCCCGACGCTGCGTCAGGTGTTCACCTGCACGGCCCTCGAAGCGGCCCAGCCGCATAGCGAGGACGAGGTGCCGCTGATCCAGGCCGGCCCGGACGATCTCGCCTTGCTCCAGTACACCTCCGGCAGCACCGGCGAACCCAAAGGCGTCATGCTGAGCCACGCGAACCTGCTTTCGAACATCCGCGCGATGGGCGAGCGTATGGGCGTGCAGCCCGGCGACGCGCTCGTGAGCTGGCTGCCGCTCTATCACGACATGGGGCTCATCGGCGCGTGGCTCGCTCCGCTCTATTTCGGCTTTGGGCTCGTCGCCATGTCGCCGCTCGCGTTTCTGGCCCGCCCCGCGGTCTGGCTCGAAACGATCTCGCAACGCCGTGCGACGATCACGGCCGCGCCCAATTTCGCGTACGACTGGTGCGCGCGGCGCGTGCCCGAGCGTGCGCTCGCTGGGCTCGATCTCGCCTCGCTGCGCTTCGCGTTCTGCGGCTCCGAGCCCGTGAATCCGGACACGCTGCGAGCCTTCGCCTCGCGCTTCGCGCCGCTCGGGTTCGACGCGCGCGCCATCACACCGGTCTACGGCCTCGCGGAAAATACGCTTGCCGTCACCTTCCCCGCGCCGTCGCGCGGCCTGCGCGTCGATCTCGTGCAGCGCGAAGCGCTCGCCACGCGCAGCGAGGCGGTGCCCGCCTACGCGGGCGACGACACCCTCGCGCTCGTCGCCTGCGGCTATGCGCTTGCGGATACGCGCCTGCGCATCGTCGACGACCAGCGCCAGGCGCTCGCCGAACGCCACATCGGCCATATCGAGTTTCGCGGCGCGAGCGCCACGGCAGGCTACTTTCGCAATCCTGAGCAAACCGCGCGCCTCGTGCGCGACGGCTGGCTCGACAGCGGCGACCTCGGCTATCTCGCGGACGGCGAGCTTTTCGTCACGGGGCGCGCGAAGGACCTCATCATCCGTGCGGGCCGCCACCTCTTCCCCGACGAACTGGAGCACGCGATCGGGCAACTGGGCGGCGTGGAGCCGGGCGGCGTGGCCGCCTGCGGCGAGCCCGATCCGCTCGCGGGCACCGAGCGCCTCGTCGTGATCGTCGAGACCGCACTGGGCGAAGCCGCCGAACGCGCCGATCTTCAGGCGCGCGTCAACGCCATCGTGCTGCGGCTGTGCGGCGCGCCCGCGGAGCGCATCGTGCTGGTCGCGCCGCATGGCATCCTCAAGACGCCTGGCGGCAAGATCCGCCGCGCCGCAACGCTCGAGCGTCTGCGCCACGGCGCGCCCGCCGCCCCACCTTCGGGTGCGTTCGCGCCATGGCGCCAAAGCTTCGCGCTCGCCGCCGCCAGCGCGGTCCCGCTCGCGCGGGCCGCCGGCCACTCGCTGCGGCACATCGCTCGCGGTCTGTGGTGCGGGTCGCTCGTCGCACTGGCATTTCCGGCCGTCTGGATCCAGGTCGCGCTCGATCGCAACCCCGCGCGCCGCTGGCGCTCGGCCGCTCGCGCGTGCCGCTTCGTGCTGCGCGCCGCGGGCCTGCACACGACGCTGCATGGAGCGCAGCACTTCAGCCGCACGGCGCATCCGGTGCTGGCCGTCAATCACACAAGCTATCTCGACGTGATCGCGCTGCTCGCCGCGCTGCCCGCGCCGGTCCATTTCGTCGCCAAGCGCGAGCTCGCGCGCCGGCCGTTCGTCGGCACGCTGCTGCGCGCGCTCGGCACGCGCTTCGTCGCGCGCGACGACTATGGCCAGAGCCTCGCCGACGAAGCGCAGCTCGTCGAGTGCGCCCGCGCCGGCGAAACCTTGCTGTTCTTCCCCGAAGGAACCTTCGTGGCTGCCGCCGGGCTGCGCGCGTTCAAGCTGGGCGCGTTTCGCGCCGCAGTGCTGGCAGGCCGTCCGGTGTTGCCCGTGGCGCTGCGCGGCGCGCGCGCGGCATTGCGCGACGGGCACTGGATTGCGGAGCGCGGCGAGATCGAGGTCGAGATTCTGGCGCCGGTCGACGCGCAAGGCAGCGATTTGCGCGCCATGGCGAACCTGCGCGAGCGCACGCGTGCGGCGCTGCTCGCGAAATGCGGCGAACCGGACGCGGCGGCCCAGCCCGCGCCAGCCGAACCCGTCCCGGGCGCGCCGGAGGAGGCGCCCATCTCGACATGACGCCGCCCAGCGCTGCTCAAAAAACGCTGCTCAAAGACGGCAGCCCCTCACAACGGCACCCGCCCGGCAAGCGTCACCGGCATGCCGGCATGCGTTTCGCGCGCCGACTCGCTGGCCGCGACGCGCTGCTTGAGCGCAACGAAGCTATCGGGGTTCACCGAAATCGAGTCGATGCCGCACTCGACCAGGAACTCGGCAAACTCGGGATGATGCGCGGGCGCCTCGCCGCACAGGCCGACCTTCGCGCCGGCGCGGTGGGCCTCGGCGATCACCGTGCGCACCATCCACTTGAGCGCATCGCTTTGCTCGTCGAAGAGCCCGGCGAGCTGCGCCGAGTCGCGATCCACGCCGAGCGTGAGCTGCGTGAGATCGTTGCTGCCGATCGAAAAGCCGTCGAAGCGCCGCGCGAACTCGCGCGCCAGCACGACATTGGAGGGAATCTCGCACATCACGTAGATTTCGAGCCCGTTGCGCCCGCGCTCGAGACCGTTCTCGCGCATGACCGCGAGCACGCGGTCGGCCTCCTCGGGCGTGCGGCAGAACGGGATCATCACGACGACGTTGGTGAAGCCCATCTCTTCGCGCAGCCGGCGGATCGCGCGGCATTCGAGCGCGAAGCCTTCGCGGTACAGCGGCGAGTAGTAGCGCGACGCCCCGCGAAAGCCGAGCATCGGATTGGCTTCGTGCGGCTCGAACTGCGCGCCGCCCACGAGGTTCGCGTACTCGTTGGTCTTGAAGTCGCTCATGCGCACGATCACGGGATGCGGAAAGTGCGCGGCCGCGATGCGCCCGAGCGCACGCGAGAGCTGGTCCACGAAATAAGCGGTTTTGTCGGCGTATCCGGCGCTCAGGTCGCGAATGATGCGCTTCGCCCGCTCGTCCTTCAGCTGGTCGTAGTGGACCAGCGCCATGGGATGCACGCGAATCTGGCTGCCGATCACGAACTCCATGCGCGCGAGCCCCACCCCGTCGGCAGGCATGCGCCACCAGCGAAACGCGGCTGCGGGGTTGGCGAGATTGAGCATGATCGCGGTGCGGGTGGGCGGCAGATGCGAGAAGTCGATCTCCTGCGCGTGAAAGTCCGCGATGCCTTCGTACACCGCGCCTTGCTCGCCCTGCGCACAGCTCACCGTGACCTTCTGGCGGTTGCGCAGCACGCGCGTGGCATTGCCGGTCCCGACGATGGCCGGCAGGCCCAGCTCGCGGCTCACGATCGCCGCGTGCGAGGTGCGGCCGCCGTGATCCGTGACGATCGCCGCAGCGCGCCGCATGACCGGCACCCAGTCCGGATCGGTGGTCTGCGCGACCAGCACGGCGCCGTCCACGAAGCGCGCCATGTCGCGGGGCTGCTCGATCACGCAGACCGGTCCCGCGCCGATCGCCTCGCCGACGCTCACGCCCGAGAGCAGCTTCGGCCCGGCTTTGTCGAGGTGCCAGGTTTTGAGCGCGCCCGCATCGCGGCGCGACTGGACCGTTTCCGGGCGCGCCTGCACGATGAAGATCTCGCCGGTCGCGCCGTCCTTCGCCCACTCCATGTCCATCGCGCAGCCGTAGTGCGCCTCGATCCGGCAGGCCCAGCGCGCGAGCTTCAGGATTTCGTCGTCTTGCAGCACGTAAGCGCGGCGCTCGGCCAGCGAGGTCCGCACGTTTCGGGTCGGCTGCATGCGGCTGCGCACGCAGATCATCTTGAGGGTCTTGGCGCCGCGCTGCTTGCCGACGATGGGCGCAAGCGACGGGTCGTCCAGCAGCGGCTTGAAGACCTCGTATTCGTCCGGGTCGACGGCGCCCTGCACCACGTTCTCGCCGAGCCCCCAAGCCGCGTCGATCAGGACGACGCGCTCGAAGCCGGTCTCGGTATCGATCGAGAACATCACGCCCGCGCCGCCCAGGTCGGCGCGCACCATCTGCTGCACGCCTACCGACACCGCGACCTTCAGCGCGTCGAAGCCTTTGGCCTGGCGGTAGCTGATCGCGCGGTCGGTATAGAGCGACGCGTAGCAGCGCCGGCAGGCGTCGAGCACCGCCGGGCCGCCGGAGATGTTCAGGAAGGTCTCGAACTGCCCCGCGAAGCTCGCCTCGGGCAGGTCCTCGGCGGTCGCGCTGGAGCGCACGGCGACGCTCAGCTTCTCCTGACCGCTCTGGCGGCACAGGTCCGCATAAGCGGCGTGGATGGCGTCCGCAATCGCGGCGGGCCATTCGCCGCGCAGGATTGCCGCGCGGATCAACGCGCCGGTTTCGGCGAGCGTGCGCCGCTGCGCGTGCAGCTCGTCCAGCGCGGCGGCGATCGTTTCATCGAGGCGGTTTGCTTCGATGAAGTCGCGATAGGCCTGCGCCGTGGTCGCGAAGCCCGGCGGCACCTTGATGCCGTGCGGCGCGAGGTTCGCGATCAGCTCGCCGAGCGAGGCGTTCTTGCCGCCGACGCGCGCGAGATCGGCGCGCGTGACCTGCGAAAGCCAGACGACCGCAGCGGATGCGGCGCTCATGAATGGCCCCGCACGAGCAGCACCGGACAGTCCGTCTCGCGCACGAATTCCTCCGCCACGCTGCCGAGCAGCGCGCGCCTCACGCCGCGCCGGCCATGCGTGCCGAGCACGACGAGCTGCGCGCCCACGCGCGCGACGCAGCGGTTCAGGCAATCCGCCACGCTGTCGGTCACGCTTTGCAGCTGCAGCAGTTCCGTTTCGCAGTGCACGTCGGCCGCCTTTGCCTCGGCGTGCGCAGCATCCAGCAGCTTTCTGGCGTCTTCCCGATACATCGCGATCAGGTCCGCCGGCACGTACGACAGGCCCATGCCGAACGGCGCCAGAATGTCGATCACATGCGCTACATAGAGTTGCGCGCCGGTCAGCCGCGCGACGCGCAGCGCCTCGGCGAGCGCCCGCTTCGACGTCTCGCTGCCGTCGAACGCCACCAGAATCTTGTCGTACATGGTCGGCCTCCTCACTCGGGATATCCCTTGCCTGATGCCACATCTTCGGTGTGGCCAGCGTCACGCCATTGATTTGCATCAAGAGACAAACGCGGCCGGAACACCGCCGTGGCCGCATCGGGCCGCCGCTCAGCGCTGGCCGTCTCCCGCGTCGCCCCAGCCGCCGCCCAACGCTGCATAGAGCGCGACGGTGTCCTGCAGCCGCTGGGCGTCGGCTTCGAGCCAGGCGATCTGCGCCTGATGCAGCTGGGCATCGGCGACGAGGATCTGGACGTAGTCCACCGTTCCCGCGCGATAGTCGGCGCGCAGCAAGCGCAGCGCCTCGCGCGCCGCCGCGAGCGCGCGCGTCTGCGCCTCCAGTGCGCCGGCGTCGTGCTCGAGCGCATAGAGCACGTCCGCGACCTGCGCAAAGGCGCTCAGCACGGTCTGCCGGTACTGCGCGCGCGAGGCATCGTAGGCGTCCTGCGCGGCCTTGCGCCCGTACCAGAGCGTGCCGCCCTCGAAGAGCGGCGCGGCCACGTCCGCGGCCAGCACCCACGACTGGCCGGCACGCGCGCCCATCGACGCGAGCGATGTACCCGCAAGCCCGCCGCCGGCCGAAAGCGTGAAGTTCGGCAGCATCGCCGCCGTGGCCACGCCGACCTGCGCGCTCGCCGCGTGCAGCAGCGCCTCGGCCTGCAGCACGTCGGGCCGTTGGCGCACGAGCTGCGACGGCACGGTCGCGGGCAAATCCGCCGGCAGCGTGATCTCGTTCAGCGAAAGCTCAGGCGCGGACCACTGCACCGGCAGCAGGCCGCTCAACGTGGCCAGCAGATCCGCCGCCTGGGCGCGCTTTTGCTCCAGCACCGGCAAGGTGGCTTCGAGCGCGGCCTGCTCGTTCTGCAGCGTGAGCACCGCCGCGTAGGCGGCGGTGCCGGCGCGCGCGCGCACCTCGGCAATGTGGACCTGCTCGCGCAAGAGCCCGATCATCTCGCGCGTGGCGTCGATCTCGTCGCGCCAGCCGGCGCGCGCGATCATCGTGTTGACGACGTTCGATTCGATGGTCAGATAGGCCGCCGCCAGCGCGTAGCGCTGCGCATCGCGCTGCGCCGCGAGCGCCTCGACGAAACGCCGGTTGCCGCCCCAGAGATCGACGGCGTAGCTGATCGACGCCGACAGCGTGAACAGGTTGAAAATCGAGGGTGCCATGCCGGAGCCGACGTGCAGCGGGGCATAGCGCTGCCGGGAGGCGCCGGCCGCGGCGCTCGCCTGCGGATAGAACACGCCCGCTCCGGCGCGTAGCTGATGATCGGCATGCCGAAGCGATGCCTCGGCCGCATCGAGCGTGGCGTTGCCGGTGAGGGCGTCGTCCACGGCCGCATCGATCGCGCGGCAGCCGAACTGGGTCCACCAGTCGTCCCGCACCGCGACGCCGGCCCGCAGGGTCTGCGAGACGCCGGCTGCCGCGAAGGCCGCCGGCGTGCCGGCGCGCACATACGCATCGACCTGCGGCGGCGCCGGCCGCGTGAAATCCGGCCCGACCGCGCAGCCCGCCAGCCCGGTTGCAGCGAGCCATGCGAATACGCGCAGCGCGCTGTGCGCGCGCGCGCGATGGCGTCCCCCTCGCGTCCTGCTCGAAGCAGGTCGCCTAGCGCGCGGCAATGTACACATCGACGATCTGCCCTGGATAGAGGCGCAGGCCCGCCTGCGGCTCGATGCGGAAAATCACCGGCAGCACGCGCAGGTCCACGCGCTCGGTACGCTGGTCGGAAAGCTCGATCTTCGGCGTCACATAGGGCTGGATGCGCTCGAAGGTGAGATTGGCCGCGATGTTCGCGCCGCGCACCGTCATGCGCCCCTTGAGCTGGTCCGGCTGCGGCAGCCGCGAGATCAGGATCTCGTCCACGTAACAGCGCACCGCGAGACGCTCGGGCGCGCTGCCCAGCACGATCACGGGCGCCATGCCCCGCGTGTAGGTGTCATAGACGCCCTGCTGCGAAAGGTACGAGCCCTGCGCCGTGTTCACCGCAAGCACGATGCCGTCGGACGGCGCGCGTAGCGTGTAGTGCGCGAGCAGCGCCTCGGCCGACGCGGCCGCCTTGCGCAGCGCCTCCACCTGCCCCTGCTGGTTGCGCACTTCGTAGACCCACGCGCCCGCGCGCGTGAGGCGATCCTGGCGCGCGACGACCTCGAGGTTGGCGCGCGCGACGTGCATGGCGTTCTCCGCGCTGTCGAGCACGTCGCGGCTCACGGCTTTGGGGTCGATGTCCCATGCCTGCTTTTGCTTCGCATAGGTGTCCTGAGCCATCTTCAGGCTGGCCTGGGCCGCCCGCACCTGGGCGTCGGCAACGTCGCGCGTTTCCGGCCTGGGCTGGGCCTCGAGCTCGTCGAGCAGCGCCTGCGCGGCAAGCGCCTGGGCCGCGAGCTGCCCGGCGTTCGCGCGCTGCACCGAATCGTCGATCGTGAGCAGCACGTCGCCCGCCTTCACGCGGTCGCCGTCGTGCACGAGCAGCCGCGTGACCGTCCCGCTCACTTCGGGGTAGAGATTGACGTTCGCTCCGGCGCTCTGGTCGCTTTCGACGATTCCCGTGGCATAGACGCCGTGCGCGTAAGGATTGGCCGCCGGCTGGAACACCGGCGGCTGCGGCGGCTGCTGGATGCCGAACACCCAGGCCGCGGCAACGGCCGCGAGGAAGCCGATCAGCGACGCGGCAAAGACCAGCCGATGCTTCATCGCGCGCCTCCTGGGACGATGTCCTTGAGCTTGCCGTCCTCCATATGCAGGATGCGGTCCGCGTACTCGAAGATGCGGGCGTCGTGGGTGACGATGACGATGCAGCGTCGCTCGTTGAGCACCTGATGCTTGACGAACTCGATGATGGTGCGCCCGGTGTCGCCGTCGAGCGAGGCGGTGGGCTCGTCGAGCACGAGAATGTCGGGCTGGCTCACGATCGCGCGGGCGATCGCCACGCGCTGCTGCTCGCCGCCCGAGAGCTTCACGGGCGGCAAGGCGGCCCGGTTTTCGAGGCCCACGACTGCCAGATAGCGCCGCGCCTCGGCGAGCGCGTCGTCCCAGGGCCGGCGCTTGAGGATCAGCGGAATGGCCACGTTCTCGGCCGTGGTGAGGCGCGGAAACAGATGGTAGTCCTGAAAGACGAAGCCGATGCGGTTGAGCCGGAACTCCGCGAGCCGGTCGTCGGGCTGGGCCCACAGATCGACGCCGTCCACCGACACGGTTCCGCCATCGGGCCGCAGAATCCCGGAGATGACGCTCAGCAGCGTGGTCTTGCCGCTGCCCGACGGCCCGACGATCAGCACCATCTCGCCGTAGTGCGCCTGCATGGAGACGCCTTGCAGCGCCTGGGTGCGCGCCGCGCCCTCGCCGAACCACTTGTCGAGCGCATGTGCCTCGATGGCAATCGAATCGGCCATTGCCTCAGCCCCGGAAGATGTCGAACGGCTCGATGCGCAGCACGCGGCGCACGCCGAGATAGCTGGAGAGCGCGGCGATCACCACCACCATCGCGAACGCGATCGCGAGGTTGCCGAAGGTGATCATGGCCGCGTAGTCGCGGATGCGCAGCCGCGCGAGGCTGATCAACGCCGCGCACAGTCCGACGCCGAGGCCGTAGCCCGTGAGCGCCGTGAAGGCCGCCTGGAACAGGATCATCGCGACCAGCTCGCGCCGCTTCGCGCCGATGGCCTTGAGCGCGCCGAATTTTTCGAGGTTTTCGAGAATGAACGTATAGAAAGTCTGCCCCGAGATCGACAGGCCGACCACGAAGCTGATCACGGTCATCAGGAGAATGTTGGTGCCGAGGCCGGTCTGGTACTTGTAGAAGTCGGCGATGTGCTGCATGAACTCGTCTTTGGTGTAGGCGACATAGCCGAGCGCGGCAACCTGCGCCTTGATGTGCGCAATGTCGGCTGCCGACTTAGGCTCGACGAGAATGTACGAGGTCGTGTAGCGCGTCGACGGAACGTCCTGGATGGCGCGGCGGTACGTCGTGTAAAGCGTAGGGGTGCCAAACAGGCTGCTGCTCGCCACCGCCGCAATGCCGACCACCACGGCGCGGTGGTCGTTCAGCTCGAAGTCGGTGCCGGGCGCGGGGCTGCCGAGCTTGTAGAACTCGGCGTCCTGCACGGCAATGAAGCCGTCCTCCGCAAAAATGTCCTCGATGCGCCCGGTCTTCATCTTCGGCCAGCCATAGAGCGTGGTGTCGTCCAGCCCGATCACGGTGGCCGCCTGGTAGGTGCCGTTGCGCAGCTTCACGAGCGCCATGCCCGAGTAGAGCGGCACGGCGTACTTCACGCCGTCGATGCTGCGCACGGCGTCGAGCACGTAATCGGGCATACCGATGCTGCTCGCGATCGTCTGCACCGCCGGGTCCATCACCCAGACCTTCGCGCCCACGTTGATGACGGTGGACGACGAGCGGTTGAGGATGCCCGCGAACATGGACGTCATCTCGACCATCAGAAACACCGCGAACGTGATGCCGATCAGCAGCGCCGTGAACTTGGCGCTGTCGTTGACAAGCAGCTTGAACGCGAGGCGCAGGATGCACCGCATGGACGCCCTCCGGTTTGGCCAGCCTCGCTCGCCGTGCACGAGGCGCGTGCAGGGTCCGGGCCGGTTGAGGCGATTCTGCGGCGCGCGGCCCTGTTCCAGTTGACGTGTATCAAACAAGCGCCCATGTTTGACTTGCGTCAAGAATCGACACGAGCCCGGCGATAACACTCGACGCCAGGGTGATTGCCCGTCCGCACGCGTCCTGCGGCAAAACGAGACGCACGGCTCCAGGAGACGCAGCCATGCACTACAAGACCCTGCTCGCTTATCTCGACCCGGGCGAGCGCGCGCAAGCGCGGCTCGACTTCGCGCTGACGCTCGCGGGCCGCTTCGACGCGCATCTCATCGGCCTTTACTCGCCGTTCGCGCCGGAAGCGCGCTCGTGCTTCACCGTCGCCGGTTGCGCGCCCTACTACAGCGAATACTGCGACGCGCGGCGCAGCCAGCAGGCCATGGCGGAGGAATCGTTTCGCCACGACTTGCGGCGCGTCGGCATGGAAGGCGAGTGGATCGCATTCGACGACTACGCCGACGAGCCGATCATCCGCCGTAGCCGCCACGCCGATCTGCTGGTCGCCGGCCAGGCGAGTCCCGACGATGATGCCCATGCGCTGCGCGCGCGCTTTCTGGAAAGCGTGGTCATGACATCCGGCAGGCCGGTGCTGGTGCTGCCTTACGCGGGCGCGCTGCGCGCCGCGTGCGAGTCGATCGTGATCGGGTGGGACGGCAGCCGCGAAGCCGCGCGCGCGGTGCACGACGCGATGCCCCTGCTGCAAGCCGCGAAGCGCGTGACGGTGCTGCATATCGGCACGCCCGCTGCGCCGCGCGCCGCGGCGGCGGACGACGGAATCGCGAACATCGACCTGATGCTGGCAAGGCACGGGGTCAATGTCGACTTTGCGCAAAGCTTCAGCGACGCGGACGAGACGGCGGGCGACACCCTGATTTCGTGGGTCGCGACGAGCGGCTGCGACTGCGTCGTGGCGGGCGCCTACAGTCATCCGCAATGGCGCGAGCACCTGCTCGGCGGCGTCACGCGCGCGCTGCTCGAATCGGCCACCGTGCCGGTTCTGCTATCGCATTGACGGCGACGCGCGCGGCGCGCGATCGGCTGATGCAGGTCAATCGAGCGAGGTCGACGTGATTTAAGCTAAATCCATACTCCTGCCTTCCCCGCGAGATTCAACCATGTACAAGCGCCTGCTTTTCCTTGCCGCCCTTGCGCTGCCCGGCTCGTTCCTCATCATCGCGGCGTTCGCCTTCCATCCTCGCGGCCGCGCGCTGCTCGCGGACGTAACGGGTTTCTCCGTGCCGCATGCCAGATACGCGCCCTCCCGCGACGGCGCGGCGCGCTGAGACCCGGAAACCCCACGAAGCACGTTTGCCGCGGCCGCACTGCTGCTGCGCAATTCACGCATTCAGCACACGGGGCTCGCGGCCTCATAGAACCGTTGCACCTGCGCAGCGTCGCAAAGCGCCGTGCCGCTCGTCAGCAGGGTTGCCGATGCCGCCGCCTGCGCAAGACGCGCCGCCGCCGCCAGCCCCTCGCCCCGGCGCAACGCCACGACCAGTCCCGCAAGAAAGCTATCGCCCGCGCCGGTCGCACTCGATACCGATACCGGCAGGGCCTTCACCCGCAGCGTTTCTTGAGCCGATACCAGCAGCGCGCCGTGTTCGCCGAGTGTGAGCGCAACGATTTCCGCGCGCCGCCGCGTCACGATCTCGCGCGCGGCGGCCAGTTGCGCGGCCTCGTCGGCGAGCGGCCGCCCCGCCAGCCCGGCCAGTTCGCCCAGGCTCGGCTTCACGAGATAGACGCCCGCCTCCAGCGCCAGCGCGAGCGGCGCGCCCGAGGTGTCGAGCACCACACGCATGCCGCGCGCACGGGCCCGCTGCGCGAGATCCGCATAGGCCCGCGCCGGCAGTCCCGGCGGCAGGCTGCCGCTCATCACGAGGTAGCGCGGCGCGGGCACGAGCGCCTCGCACGCCGCCATGGCGCTCGCCCATTCGCCAGCCTCCACCGGCGCGCCGGGCAGCACGAAACGGAACTCGCGCCCGGTCGAGCGTTCTTTCACCGAGAAGTTTTCCCGCGTTTCGCCCGCGACGGGCAGCCTTCGGCTGTCCACGCACTCGGCTGCAAGCAGTTGCTCCAGCAAGTCGCCCGTCACGCCGCCCGCGAGATACAGCGCGAGGCAGCGGGCCTGCGCGCCGTCGAGACGCTGGATCACACGCGCGACATTGATGCCCCCGCCGCCCGGATAGCGGCTTGCCACCTCGCAGCGCAGCTTGTGCGTATCGATCACGCGCTCCACCGCCGTCGACACGTCGACGGCGGGATTGGCCGTCAGCGTCAAGATTTCGATCACGTCATCGACTCCGATCCGGTGCCAGGCGCTGTAGGCCGACGCCTACAGGCTCCAAAAACCACCTACATCAGTTTCAGCGCCGGCTCATTGGGACGCCTGGCCATGCCGTCCATACTTAAGACGTAGCGAAATCCGCTCGAACGTTTATCGCCCCTGGAGCGCCGTCATGCACACCGCCGAAAACCGTACGCCATCTCCCGTTCCGCTTGCCGGCGCGATTGCGATCGACGACGCCGATGCGCTGCTCGCGCTCGCGCGCTCCTCCGGCATGCTCGTCACGCTCGACGGCCAGATCGGCCGCGAAAAATACCAGAGCGTCGCGGGTTCGCTGCGGGCGTTCCAATGTTTTGCCGCCGCGCTGCGCGACGCGCTCAGCGCCGGCACCGCTCGCTGAGAAGCGGCCGCGCAGCGCGGCCGCCATTGCTTCACTCCACGCTCAGATCGTCCACCACGGCGCGCACGCCCGGCGCGGCCCAGGCCGCGCCTCGCGCCACGGCGCGCTCGGCGAACGAATGCACCTTGCCGGACAGCCTCACCGTGCCTTCGTCGACCGTGACCTGAATATGCCGCGCCTCTCGGTCCGCATGACGGCGCATCGCTTCGAGAATGTCCTTGCTGATCTTGTCCGGCGCCACCGCATGCCGGACTTCGATGTGATTCACCACGCCCGCGACCCCGCGCAACTGTGCGACGGCGCGCGCGGCTGCCTGGCTCTGCCATGTCCAGTCCACCGCGCCGTTGAGCACGACGTGGCCGCGCTCGACCTGCACCTGCACCGCGCCCTCGCTCAGCCCGGCGGTCCAGTTCAGCACCGAGCCCGCGATGCGTGCGATGTCCGCATCGGTGCGCATGTCGTCGCCCGGCAAGCGCACATCCAGCTCGACCACCAGCGCGCGCACGCCGCCCACGCGCTGCGCCGCCTGCTCCGCCGCGATCTTTTCTCTCAGGCTCGCGAGATGGCCTGCAAGCGTCACGACGCCGTCCTTCACCTCCACGCCGATATTCGAAGCCGTGACCGCCGGCTCCCACTCCAGTTCCGCTTCCACGTCGTGCTTGAGCTGCAAATCGGTTTTCATCGCCGTCTCCATCGAAGCCGGTCCCGAACGGACCGTCGCTGCGAGCTTCGCATGGGGCGCAGCCGCGCGGCTGATCTGCATCAACTGGCGGGGACGCCGGATTGGGCGCCGGATCGGGCTTCGAATCGGACGCTAAATCGGGCTTCGGCTTGCCGTCACTTGCCGTCCGGCGTTTCGGGTCATGCATGATCAATGCATGTGCATGCCGCCGTTGAGGGCAAAGTTGGCGCCCGTCGCGAATGCGCCGTCGTCGGAGCAGAGGTAGGCGATCAGCGACGCCACTTCTTCCGGACGCCCGAGCCGGCCCACCGGAATCTGCGGGAGGATGCGCTTTTCCATGATGTCCTGCGGCACGGCCTCCACCATCGCGGTCGCGAGATAGCCGGGCGAGACGGTGTTCACCGTGACGCCGTGCTTCGCGACTTCGAGCGCCAGCGACATCGTGAAGCCGTGCATGCCGGCCTTCGACGCCGCGTAATTGGTCTGACCAAACGCGCCGCGCGAACCGTTCACCGAGCTGATGTTCACGACGCGGCCAAAGCGCCGCTCCACCATGCCGGGAAGGAACTGCCGGGTGAGGTTGAAGACGCTGTCGAGATTCGTATGCATCACTTCGTCCCACTCGCGCTTCGTGAGCTTCATGAAGCTCGCGTCGTGCGTGATGCCGGCGTTGTTGATCAGGACGTCGACCGCGCCCAGTTGCGACAGGACCCGCTGCGCGCACTCGACGCATGAGTCGTAGCTCGCCACGTCGATCCCGAAAGCGTGGAACGTGCGGCCCGCCGCGCGCTCGCGATCCAGCCAGCGGATCACGTGATCGTTGTGCTCCGAATGCGAAACCGCGACCGTCAGGCCCGCATCGTGCAGCCTCCGGCTGATCGCCTCGCCCAGACCGCCCATCCCGCCGCTCACAAAAGCAACGCGTTCGCTACGCATGATCCATCCTCCTCGCAGATTGGCGACCGGCCGCGATTCGGCGCGGCCGGAACAAGGCCCCACTGTAGGTTCCGCCTTCGGCTCACGATTGACTCAAATCAATTGCGGGCGGGCTTCCGCGCCTAGACTGAGCCGCACGAGACACCGCTTCGGTGTTGCATCCACCATGGAGCGCCGATCATGGAGTACCGCAACATCCTCGTTCATCTGGACGAAAGCGATAGCGCGCGCACGCGCCTCGAGGTCGCGCTGCGCGTTGCGAAGCGGCACGGCGCCCAGCTCAGCGCGCTGTTCGCGCCTGCCGTGCCGGAGCACGAGGTGGCCTACGCGTTCATTCTGGACGCCGAGTATTGGTCTCGATGCCGCGAAGAGCACGAAGCATGTCGCCGCTCGCTCGAGCATTACTTCTTCGCGCGGCTCGCCGAGGAAGAGTTGAAAGGCCATTGGCGCACCGCGAATCACGCGCAGCACGAGCTGCTGATGCGCGCCCGTTTCGCAGACCTGATCGTTCTGGGCCAGAGCGCCCCCGATGATCCCGACGCGTCGCTCGCCAACCGGCTGCAGGCGCGCGTGACGCTGAGCGCGGGACGGCCGGTCCTGTGGGTGCCCTATGCGGGGGGAGGCCCCACGGTGGGCGAGCGCATCATGGTCGCGTGGGACGCGGGCCAGTCGGCCACGCGCGCGCTGTATGACGCGCTGCCGTTCATGCGCCTGGCCGAGCGCACCGAGATCGTGACCTTCACGCCCTCGCGCAAGGACCGCGATCGCATTCCGGGCGCCGACATCGGCCTCGTTCTCGCGCGTCACGGACTCGAGGTGCGGGTCACGGAGTTGCATCCGCCGCCAACCATCACGGTGGGCGACGCGCTGCTCGCGCACGCCGACAAGACCGGCTGCGATCTGATCGTGATGGGCGCCTATGGCCACGCGCGCTGGAAAGAGCTTCTGCTCGGCGGCGTGACGCAGACGGTGCTCGGCTCGATGCCGGTGCCGGTGCTGATGTCGCATTGAGCGGACCGCTCGCCATTGACATTCAGGGAAACCGCCATGGGCTACAAGACTCTGCTCGTCCATCTCGACGATTCGGCGCGGCGCGAAACGCGTCTGGCACTCGCGCTCGATCTTGCCGTGCGCTTCGACGCGCACCTCATCGGGCTGTATCTGCCGATGCCCTATCCGCACACGCCAGTGATGGGCGGCGAGCAGGCGCTGGAGCGCCGCGAGCAGGCGCAAGCCGCGTTTATCGATGCCGGCGTGCATGCGGGCTGCAGGGTCGAATGGCGCGCGCCGCAACCCGGCGACACCGGGACCGCGGTGCTGCACGCCCGTCACGCCGACCTGCTCGTGCTCGGACAGTACGCGCGCGGCGACTTCGCGATCGACCCGTCCGGCGACTTCGTCGCCGATCTCCTGATGACGGCCGCGAGGCCCGCCATCGTGGTGCCGCATTCCGGAGCGTTCCCGACCATCGCGCAAAACATCCTGATCGCCTGGGACGGCGGCCGCGAAGCGGCGCGCGCGGCAGCGGATGCCTTGCCGCTATTGCGCAGCGCCAGTTGCGTCTCGATCGAGGTGGTCGCCGCGCGTCACGGCGCCAAACGCGTGCAGGCTGAAGTAGAGGCGGCCGATGCCGCGGCATGGCTGGATCTGCACGACGTCAGCGCATCGTTTCACGAAAGCGCCCGCGAGCTGGGCGTCAGGACGAGCACGGCGCTGCTGGGCCGGGCGAGCGATCTGCGCGCCGACCTGATCGTGGCGGGCGCTTACGCGCATTCGCGCATTCACGAGCGCGTGCTGGGCGGCGTGACGCGCAACCTGCTCGAAGCCATGACGGTGCCGGTCTTGATGTCCCACTGACGATGTCCCACCGATTCACCTTTGCGCGGCGGCGCGTCTTGCAGGCAGCCGTGCGTCTACCCGACGGGAGCTGATCATGCTCGACAATCCAGCCGCCATCGCTGCCATCGCCGCCAGAGACCGTGCCCGCCAGACAGCACCCGAGGATGCCCTTGCGGACGCACCCGGCGACACGCACGCGTTCACCATGCGCTTCGCCGCGCGTCATGCGACGCTTGCGCCGTCGAGCCACAACAGCCAGCCCTGGCGCTTCGTGCTCGGCACGGACCGCGTGATGCTGTGCGCGGACCGGCTGCGCGCGCTGCCCGTGGTGGACCCGTACGACCGCGAACTCATCATCAGTTGCGGCGCTGCGCTCTTCAATCTGCGCGTGGCGATCGCGAGCCTCGGCATGGGCTACGCGATCACCCTGTTCCCGTCGAGCACCGATCCCGATCTGCTCGCCGAGGTGCGTCTGTTGCGCGAGCGCACCACCGCGCCGGAGCTGGCTGCCCTCGTGGGCGCGATTTACGAGCGGGTCACGACGCGCCATCCGTTCTCCGCCGAGCCCGTCGACGCCACCATCGAGCAGCATCTGATGGATGCCGCGCGCGCCGAGGGTGTCGAAGTCGCCTGCGTGAGCGAGAGCGAGCCGCGCAACGCGGTCGCCGGCCTCATCGCCGAGGCCGACCGGCAGCAGTTCGCCGATCCGCGCTTCAGGCGCGAGCTCGCCAAGTGGATCCATCCGCGCCGCACCGACGACGGCATGCCGACTTACGCGGCCGGACTCGGCGGCCTGCTCGATTTCGCGAAACCGCTCGTGGCCTCGGCGATCCGCACGTTCGATCTCGGCGGCGGCGTGGCCGCCACGCACCACGATCTGGCGGCGGGTTCGCCGCTGCTGCTGTGTCTCGCGACCGGCGTGGACAATGCGCAGGCCTGGCTCGCCACGGGCCAGGCCCTCGAACGGGTGTTGTTGCTGGCGACCCTTCACGGCCTGTGCGCTTCGTATCTGAACCAGCCCATCGAAGTCCCGGAGCTGCGTCCCCGGCTCGGCGCCCTGATGGGGCTGGAGGGTCAGTACTTCCCGCAGCTGCTGTTGCGCATCGGTCACGGAACGCCCGACGCGGCGACGCCGCGACGCCCGCTCGAAGCGGTGATGTCCTGAGCCTGAGCGCGCGGTTGTTCGCGGGGTGGTCCGCCGCCGCACGCCGCCGAAATCTGCCTGACGGCTCCGAACCCGCGGCCCCGACCCCGGCGCGCCCCGACTCGTTCATTGCGCGCCGCCCACCTCGCGCGCGAATTCGAGCTGGGCCTCGCGCAACTGCTCCGCGCAGGACCGGTAGAGCCATCCCGGCCCGTTGCCGGTGCTGTACATGCCCCGGCACATGCCCTTCAGGCGAACGGTCGTTGCGCCGTCGGCCGCGGTCTCGCGCACGGCCCAAAAGTATGCCACGCCGAATTCGTGAGGCATGCGCGTTTCGATCGTCTCGTCGGTGATCCGCTCGATCCGCGTGGGCGAATGCAACTGGACGAACACCCGCGCGCGGCTCCAGGCCCGCGCACAATCGTCGGGCGCCGCGCAATGGACCGCCGCTTGCTCGCGCGCCGCCTGCAGGCCGGTTTCCGTATGACGAAAGGCCTCGCGGGACGCGTCGGTGGCGCATGCCGCAAGCAGTGCCGTGAGCAAGACCAGAGCCCGGCGCACACTCGATCCATGGTTCATCGCAGGGACTCCCAACCGAAAGCCGGCTCGCGACGGCGAGCCGCACGCCCCAATGTATGAATCGTCCGGTCGAGCCCGATTGATCTCGCTCAATCCATGCCCTCGCCCGCCAATGGTTTCCAACCCTGATCCAGGTCAATTGCGTGGCGGCGAAGCGCGCTCCAATGAATACCAGACGCACCTTGGGGTGCATGGCGAGGAGAGCATGATGAAGCTGACTTTTCTGGGCGCGGCGCAGACGGTCACGGGCTCGCGCTATCTGCTGGAAGCGCAAGGCAAGCGGGTGTTGATCGACTGCGGGCTGTTCCAGGGCACCAAGAACCTGCGGCTGCGCAACTGGGACCCGTTGCCGTTTCCGGCCGATACGCTCGACGCCGTCATCCTCACGCATGCGCATATCGATCACTGCGGCTATCTGCCGGTGCTGGCGCGCAATGGCTTCCGCGGACCGGTCTATTGCACGCCGGGCACCGCCGATCTGTGCGAAGTCATGCTGCGCGACAGCGCGCGCCTGCAGGAGGAGGACGCCGCGTTCGCGAACCGCCACGGCTTTTCGAAGCACCATCCCGCGCTGCCGCTCTACACGCTCGAAGACGCCGAAGCGGCGCTGCGGCTCATCGGCGCGCGCGAGTTCGATGCGCCGGTCTCGCTCGGCGAGAATCTCACGTTCCGCTTTCTGCCTGCCGGGCATATCCTCGGCGCCGCGAGCGTCGTGCTGTGCAGCGGGCATACGGTGCTTGCGTTCTCCGGCGACCTCGGACGCCCCGACGATCCGCTCATGCGCGCGCCGGTGCCGCCCGTGCACGCCGACTATCTCGTGGTCGAGTCGACCTATGGCGACCGGCTGCACGCCGCCCTCAATCCCGAAGACGAACTCGCCGATGTATTCGCGCGCACCTTTGCGCGCGGCGGCCTCGTGGTGATGCCCTGCTTCGCGGTCGGGCGCGCCCAGGAGGTGCTGTACTACATCGCGCACCTCAAGGAGGCGGGGCGCATGGCGAACGTGCCGGTCTATCTCGACAGCCCGATGGCGATCAGCGTCACGGAGCTCTATCGGCACCATATGCGCGAGCACAAGCTGACCATCTCGCAGCTGCACGCCATCGACCACGCGGCGTTCATGACGCGCAGCGTCGACGACTCGAAGGCCATCGCTTCGCGCAACGGGCCGATGGTCATCATCGCGGGCAGCGGCATGGCCACGGGCGGGCGTGTGCTGCACCACCTGAATCTCTATGCGTCCGACCCGCGCAACACCATCGCGCTGGTGGGCTACCAGGCGCCCGGCACGCGCGGCGCGGCGCTCGAAGCGCACGCGCCGGCCATCAAGCTGCACGGCGACTACGTGCGCGTGCGCGCCGAAATCGCCTCGATCTCGTCGCTGTCGGCGCATGCGGACTACCGGGAGACGTTGCGCTGGCTGGCCGGCATGACGTGCCCGCCCACCCGCACCTTCGTGACGCACGGCGAGCCTGCCGCGGCCGACGCGCTGCGCCGGCGCATCGCGGAAACGCTGCACTGGGACTGCTGCGTGCCGGAGCAAGGCCAGACGATCGAACTTCCCGAGAACCCCGCTCGCACCCTTCCATGCCCGCTCCGCGAAGCCGCGGATGCCACGGATGCCGCGCGGCCAGTAGCCTGAGCGGGCTGCGCCGGACCGGCGCGCGCCCGCCCCCCCCGGGCGGGATTGCGCGCCGCGCCGCACAACGCGCAAGTTTTTCCAGACACGCGCGTGCGCTGCACATAAAATTCTGTCAGGCAGCCCCTGCGATTTCGGGCAGCGGGCGTTCTCCCATGAAGCCGCTACTTTCCCAATGTGAATGGCTCACGCACCCGTTCCATACAAGCGTCATTTCGTTCTGGACCGTTTCCATGAGCACAGGCGCTAAGCCGCACGAAAGCGCCGCCCGCGGCGCGGCGCGCAGGCGCCTTGCCCAGATTCGCCAGCCGGCCGTGGCATCGGCGCTGGCATTCGTCGTCGTTTTGACGCTCGCGCTCGTCGTCGCGGCGTTTGTTGCGCAGCAGTGGCAGACCGCCGCCGGGCAGCGCTTTGCCCGCCGCGCGTCCGCGCTGCGCGAGACCGTCGCACAGGCGCTTGTCGCCGACGAAGCCATGCTGCGCGGCGCGCGCGGATGGCTCGCGCAGAACCCCGTTCCCAATGCCGAGGACTGGCAGCGCGAGGTCGGCGCCGCCGATCTGGAAAACTCGCGCCTCGCAGTCGTTGCCATGGGCTATTTTTCGCAATCGTCCGTCCCCCCCTCCGGCGCGCAACACGCGGCGCCCGCGCAGCCCGATGCCACTGCGCTGTGGGCCGGGATCGCCGCCGAACCCGGCAATGTGCGGCTCCAGAGCGTCGCCAGCGTGGTGGCGCGCCGCTACGCCGTGCAAACCGGCAAGGCCGGGCTCACTGCCGAGCCGGCCTCGGACGGCGTCCCGCCTCGCCTGATGCTTTATCTGCCCGTCTACGCCTCGCGGGGCGCTGCGCACGATGCGCAGCAGCCGCCCGCGGGATTCGCCGTGGCAATGCTCGACGCACGGCGGCTCTTCGAGCCGATACTCGCCGCCCAGCCGGATCTCGCGCTAACCGTCCATGCCGCGCAGCCGGCTGCCGAGGTGTTCCGCAGCGCCCCGACCGAAGGCGCCGAAGTCATGCCCGGCGCGCGCTTCGAGCACCGCGCCACCCTCGCGTTCGGCGGCGCCACGCTCACGCTCGATGCGAGCACGGACGGCAGCCCGTTCGTCACGGGCGCGGCCACCTGCGCCGCGGCCGTTCTGCTCGCCGGCGCCGCCGCGGCCGCGCTCTGCGCGTGGCTCGCCTACCGTCTCGCCCGTGCGGCTGCGGCTCCGGCTGTCGTGCCCGATCCGGTCAGCACCGACGCCAGTCTGAACGAAGCGCGCATGATGGGCATCATCCGGTCGTCGATGGAGGCCATCATCACCGTGGACGAAGCGCAGCGCGTGGTGATCTTCAATCCGGCCGCCGAGTTCATCTTCGGGCTCTCCGCCATGGAAGCGATCGGCGCGCCGCTTGCACGCTTCATTCCCGAACGCTTTCGCTCGGCCCACGAGCACCACGTCGACCAGTTCGGCGCCACGGGCGTCACCGAGCGCCAGATGGGCCGCCAGCAGCGCGTGCTGTTCGGCCTGCGCGCCAACGGCGAGGAATTTCCCATCGAAGCATCGATTTCGCAGATCCGCGATGCCTCCGGCAAGCTCTACACGGTCATGCTGCGCGACATCACGGAGCGGCTGCGCGCGGAGAACTCGCTCAAGCGCTCGCGTGAAGAGCTGCGCGAGCTCTCGGCCAACCTGCAGAACGTGCGCGAAGCCGAAAAAACGCGTATCGCCCGCGAGCTCCACGACGATCTCGGCCAGCGGCTCACGGCGCTCAAGATCGATCTCTCCGCGCTCGCGCACCGGCTCGGCGCCGCCGCCGTCGGCGAGGACATCGCCGGGCGCCTCGACGGCATGAGCAAGCTGATCGATTCGACCGTACGGGCGGTGCGCCGCATCGCCGCCGACCTGCGCCCCGTGATGCTCGACGACCTCGGGCTCGTGCCGGCCATCGAATGGCTCGCGAACGATTTCACGAGCCGCTACGGCATCGACGTGCAGCGGCACATCCACACCACTGACACGGCGTTTTCGAGCGCCGCGGCCTCGGCGCTCTTTCGCATCATTCAGGAAGCGCTCACCAACGTCGCGCGCCACGCCGAAGCCAGCGTCGTCATCCTGAACCTCGAAGTCCACGGCCAGCAGTGCATCCTGAGCATCGTCGACAATGGCCGCGGCGCCCAGGACGACCCCGGCAACCCGCTGAGCCGCACCCGCCACGACAAATCGTTCGGATTGCTGGGCATTCGCGAGCGCGCGCACATGTTCAATGGGGTCGTCGAGATCGATACGGCTCCCGGTGAAGGCTTTGCCATTTCCATCACCTTCGAGCTCGACGCCCTCGTGTCCGAGGAGACCGCTTCATGATCAAGGTGATCCTCGCCGACGACCACACGCTGGTGCGCGATGGCCTGCGCCGCATCCTCGAGGACGCCCACGATTTCGAAATCGTGGGCGAGGGCTGCGACGGCGCCACCACGCTCGCGCTGGTGCGCGAGCGCGCCGCCAAGGTGCTGGTGCTCGACCTTTCCATGCCGGGGCGCAGCGGCGTGGATCTCATCAAGCAGATCAAGGACGAACAGCCGGCGCTGCGCATTCTCGTGCTGACCATGCACGCCGAGCAGCAATACGCGGTGCGCGCGTTCAAGGCCGGCGCGTCGGGCTATCTCACCAAGGAAAGCGCCAGCGCGGAACTCGTGAACGCCGTGACGAAAGTCGCCACGGGCGGCGTCTACGTGAGCATGGCCATGGCCGAGCGCTTCGCGCAAAGCCTGAACGAGCCCGCCGACACGCTGCCGCATCAGCGGCTCTCCGACCGCGAGTTCGAGGTGTTCCGGCGCCTTGCCAACGGTGAATCCATCGGCCAGATCGCCCAGGCGCTCTGCGTGAGCGCGAAGACCATCAGCACCTACAAGGTGCGCATTCTCGAAAAGATGGAGATGCCGCACGAGGCCGCCCTCGTGCGCTATGCCCTGCGCAACAAGCTGCTCGACGATGAGGACGAGCCCTGACCCTTGCCAGAGGTGCATCGCCACAGGGCTCAGCGTCGCGATGTCGCACGTCTGTAGGAATTGCCCTACACAACTTCTATCCTGCGTACGCTGCTTTCCATCGCCGCCGATTTATTTCTGAGATGGCGTCGCCGATACTGCCTGCATGGAAGCCAAACTGATTCGCCCGAAGCTGCGTGAATCCCACACAGCTCGCGCGATGAACTGGAGACTGTCATGTATGCCGAGCCTGCCTGCGATTCCTCCGTGCCTGCTTCTGCGGCGCTGCCCTGGCCAGTGATTACGCTGCAGCCCGCGGTGCGGGAAGCGGCCCCGCGCCACCCGGCCTCGCGCTGCTCCACCTGCTCGCTGCGCGCGGTCTGCATGCCCGCCGATCTCACCACCGCCGAGCTTCAGCAACTGGATACCGTGGTCCTAACGACCCGCAACGTGCGTCGCGGCGAAACCCTGTTTCGCACCCACGACGCATTCCAGAGCCTGTACGCCGTGCGCACCGGCTCGTTCAAGACGGTCGTCATGCATCGCGACGGCCGCGAGCAGGTCACGGGCTTCCAGATTCCCGGCGAGCCGCTCGGCCTCGACGGCGTATGCGCCGGCACGCACAACTGCGACGCGATCGCGCTCGAAGACAGCACGGTCTGCATCATTCCGTTCGGCCAGTTCGAGACGCTCTGCCGCGAAAGCCGCCGCATGCAACGCCATCTCTACCAGTTGATGAGCGGCGAAATCGTGCGCGAATCGAGCCTCATGATGCTGCTCGGCACGATGACCGCGGAGCAGCGCCTGGCGGCCTTCCTGCTCGATCTCGCTGCGCGCTTTCGCACGCGCGGCTACTCCGGCGCGCAGTTCAATCTGAAGATGAGCCGCGAGGAAATCGGCTGCTTTCTCGGCATGAAACTCGAGACCGTGAGCCGGATGTTTTCGCGCTTTCACCGGGACGGGCTGGTCGAGCCGGCCGGCAAGCAGATCCGCATCGTCGATTCGGAAGGTCTCGCGCGCGTGTGATCCGCGCCGCGCTTATCGGATTGATCCAGCGATTGACGCAGCGATTGAATCAGCATCGACCCAGCGATTGACCAAGGTCAACGGCATGGCGCCCGCCAATGGGAGCATGGGCCGAGACAGCCAGCCTTTGCGGCCCGAGCGCCGCCCCAAGGAGACCCGCCATGCCTAGCCAACGCATCCCCGCCGCCACGTCAGCCGCTATCCCGGCCGCTACCCCGGCCGCCATTGCGCGGCGGCGCGAGCCGGGCCGGCTTCCGGTTCGCGCGATCCTCGTGGGCGCGGCCGCGGCGCTGGCGGTTTTTCTGCCGGCGGCCAGCGCGTTCGCCGAGCTTGTTGCTGAGCCGACCGATCTCGTCGATCAGCAGCACTGCATGTTCTGCCATACGTCGGACGAACCCTTTCTCGCGCCATCGTTCCACCAGATCGCGGAGCGCTACCGCAACCAGCCCAACGCAACCACGATGCTGGTGGAGAAGCTCCGGCACGGCGGCAAGGCGCACTGGGGCGACATGGCCATGCCGTTGCCCGAGGATCGCGGCGGCCCGCTTTCGGCCGAGGACGCGCGCAAGCTCGTCCAGTGGGTGCTGAGCCAGTAGCCAGCAGCCGATAGTCCAATGGCCAATAGCCAATAGCCGATAGCCGAATAAGGCCAGTCAACCCGTGCCAGGCAGGCCGCGTTCTCGCGGCCGGAAACGCACGCGGAACGATCCGGCATCGCCCGATCCCCGCCCTCTCAATTTCAATGATCGCGCCGCATGCGGCCGTCTTGCGCCGCGCAGCCCGAAGTGCCGGCCCGTCGCAACTCGTGCTCGGCGGCATCGAAGACTTCGCGCATGGCGGCGATCGGATCTTCGCCGGTGCTATGAACGATGGGCTTGAGTTCGCTCGCAGCGGAAAGCAGATCGAGCCGCACATCGTAGACGTCTGCATGACCCGACTTGCGCACCGACTCGATGGCGAGATGACAGGCTTTGAGCAAGCCGCTGAAGCGCTCGAGACGCAATAGCTGCACGCCGGCTTCCGCCTCGATGGCAGCGGTGCCCGCAAAGCCCAGATACACAATTTGCATTCCCAGTCCCATCGCACTGGCTCCCCTGCCTCGTCCTGCTTTTGAGCTTCCGGCCTTGCCGCGACCTATACGCGAAACGCATGCAGGTTCTTGAGATCGACCCACAACATGCCTTCGCGCAGGCCGTCCAGCACTGCGGCGGCCTCCGTGTCGAAGGTTCGATGATGCGCGAACGCATGGCCAAACGGCTGCTCCGGCTCGCTCTGCGTAATGCTGATATGGCAGGCAAAACCGCCGTGCGGCGCGGGCGACGTGATCGCTTCGACGATCCATGTGCCCGAGTTGACTGTGCCCTTGAGTGTCATGACCTCGATCTCCGTCCCGCGCTGGTGGCGCATCTGGTGGCGTAAGCAATGGCGTACGTGGCGGTGTACATAGCGGCTCGCGTCATCGGCCACAAACGCGGAACACACCGCTGTGCAGCAGGATCGGCACGCCGTGGGTGGCTTCGATCATCGAGGCCGCGGCGTCCTCGATGGCGCCGCGATGCTCGCAGAATGCCGAGACGAGATCCGTCTCGCGGATCGACGCCGCGCCGAAATGGTCTTCGAGCGCCTCGGCAGTAATGCCACACTGGATCCGCTTGCCGTCCACGTGAACCGGGAACACCAGGGTGTAGCACTCCGCATCGTACTGGGGCGCTACCCGCGGGAACGAAATTTCCATGACCAGTTCTCCTCACCGCGCCAGCGACAAACCATTCCAGCTAGCGATTAAATTCAGGATAAGGTTCGGCGTGCTGCGCCCGTTGATGCATATCAATTCAATGGATGCCGCTCACGCCCGCGAGCGACGCTTGTCCTGAAAGCTGCGGCACGAGCAGCAGCGGCAATACGGTACGTTGCGCGACCTCGGCCGCGACGCTCCCGAAGCGCCACCGTCCGCCCTCGTGGCCGCCGCGCGTGCCTACCACCAGCAGGTCGGCGCGCCATTGCAGCGCGGCCTCGACGATCGCGTGCGCAGCGGCGTCGCCATCGTGCCGCGCCGGCAGAACGACCGCTTCGAAGTCTTCGGGATGCCGCGCCGCCGCCGGGTCGCAGGCCAGATAGCCCACCCGCAGCGCAGCGCCGGCGAACGCGACGCGCGCGGCTTGCCGAACCGCAACAGCCGACGCGGCGCTCCCGTCACTCGCGACGAAAATGCGCTGCGGCGGCACCTGGCATCGGCGCGCGAAAGGCTGCGGCAGCACCAGCACGGCACACGCCGACAAACCCGCGAGCGCGACCGGATCCGAGGGCGCGCCAATCGCGAGATCCGCTTGCCAGGCGCGCATGGCGCGCGCGAACGCTTCTGTCTGCCCCTCGCCCTCGCTCGGCTCGAGGATCTCCGGATGGGCCTCGATGCCGCGCAGCGCGAGCGTCTCGCAGGCCGCGTCGACGGTCGCGCTCCGGAGGATCCGCTTGACGGCATCTTGCTCGGCCCGGGTTCCCGCGCCTGCCTCCGAAGGCCCAGGCGCCATCGCCGCGATGCACACGTGCACGCGCGCACCGTGCTGTGCCCAGCCGGCCACGCAGTCGAGCAGCGAAGCCGCATGCTCACGCCCAGTCATCAGGACAACTATGCGTGAGAACGGCGCAACGACCGGCATGTCGATCGATCGAGTGGCCGAATGTCTCATTTTTGACTCCCCGGCACAAGCGCGCGCCGTCCCGTGCCGGCGCGCGCCTTGTGCGTATTGCGGATGGCCTGAACGTGCAAGGAATCAAAAGAGCGCAGAGGCTACGCTCCGCGCCGCCTCGGCGCGCCGACCTCCCGTTCAAGCCATGCAGTGCTTATTCGACCTGCAGGCGCTTGTGCTCCGTCGGCGCCTTCTTCGGCAGCGTCAGCGACAGCACGCCGTCCTGATACTGGGCGCTCGCCGTGCTCTCGTCGATATCGCTAGCCAACGAGAATGAACGCGCAAACGCACCGCTATAACGCTCGCGGCGGATGACCCGCTCGCCTTCCTTCTGTTCGGTATTGCGTTCGACCTTCGCGTGTATCGACACCACATTGCCGTCGATCTTGACGTCGATGTCCTGCTTGTTCACGCCCGGCAATTCCGCCTTGACCGTGTAGGCCTGATCGCTCTCGGTCACATCGAGCTTCATCGCCGCCAGATCGTTGTCCTCCGTCGCGAGCAGACTGCGCATCGGGCGGAAAAGCCCCTGAAACAGGTCGGAAACCGGCTCGATCGAAAACGGGTCGTAACGTGTCAGATTGCTCATCGCCATTTCTCCTTTGAGCTGTGACTCGCCGCACGGTCCACTCGTCGAACCGCACGACTGCCTGGGCTTGTGCCCACACCTTGCGCACCGCACGCTGCGATGCGCTCCGTCTTCAATCTAAGAACACGCGGCTTTTCTCAATTGATCTGGCTCAATGCCAGGGCTTCCGCCCGACGCGTTGACGCCGCGCTGTCGCGCGGTCGTTCGCCACGAGCAGACGCTTGATTTAAATCAAGGGCGATGGGTCGCCCATTCTTAGACTCGAATCAATTCGTCGCCCGCTTCGGGTTGGGCCGCGATTGCTGGCCCGCGATTGCTGGCCGATTGCCGCTCGCCCGATTGCCACTCCTCCTTCCCGGAGTCCTGCCATGACCTACAAGACCTTGACGGTTCATCTGGATACGAGCGCGCGCGCCAGCGCACGGCTCTCGCTCGCCTTGAAGCTTGCGCGCACGTATGGTTCGCATCTGAACGGCCTGTTCGCCGTCTTCGAGCCGAGCCCGCGCGAGTTCCATGTCATGGCGGGCACCGCCGACTACTACGACGCGCACCGCAAGCTCCGCGCGGAGCAGCGCGCCGCGATCGAGCGGCTGTTCCATGCGGAGCTTGCGCGCGCGCAGGTCGAGGGCGTGTGGCTGGCCGCCGGGGACGAACCGGTCGCCGCCGTCACGCAGCGCAGCCGCAGTTCCGACCTGACCATCATCGGGCAAACCGATCTGAACGAACCGGAGGCCTACGTGGCCGATCATTTCGCCGAGTCCATCGTGCTGGGCGCCGGCGGCCCCGTGCTCGTGATGCCGTACACCGGCTACTTCGAATCGGTCGGCGAGCGCGTGCTGATCGGGTGGAACTGCAGCCGCGAGGCGGCGCGCGCGGTTCACGATGCGATTCCTTTCATCGCGCGCGCCGCGCACGTCACGATTGCCGCCACGTCGAGCACCTTCAAGTCCGGGGCCTCTCCGGCTTCGTGCACGGATCTGGCGGCCATGCTCGCACGCCATGGCGCGAACACGGTCGACATCGCGCACATCGACCGCGGCGCCTCGGAATCCACCGGCGACGCCCTGCTCAACTACGCTGCGGATGGCGGCTTCGACCTGCTCGTGATGGGGGCATACGGCCACGCGCGGCTACAGGAAACGGTGCTGGGCGGCGCGACGCGCTCGATCCTGAGCACGATGACGCTGCCCGTGCTCATGTCCCATTGAACGGCCGCGCATCTCACGCTCCTCACACGTCCCGCAAGCCGCTCTTCCCGCATCCCCGGACGAGCCTGGAGGCACACCATGTATTCCCGCATTCTCGTTGCACTCGACGGCAGCCAGACCGCTTCCACAGCGCTCGATGCCGCGATCCAGCTCGCGCGCGATCACGGCGCGGAGTTGCAGCCCCTTTATGTGATCGACATTCCGGTGCTCGCCTACGACGTGCCGGGCTTCGATCCCTCGATCGTCCGCGATGCGTACGTCGAAGAGAGCCGGCTGATCAGCACCGACGCCCAGACGCGCATGACATCCGCGGGCGTGAAAGGCGCGCCGCGCACGGCCGAAGTCGAGTTGGGCGTGGAAGACATCGCGCAATGCATCGAACGCGTGGCCGCCGAGTGGAGCGCGGACCTGATCGTCATGGGCACGCACGGACGCCGCGGCGTGCGGCGGCTGGTGCTTGGCAGCGTCGCGGAGCGCGTGCTGCGCAGTGCGTGCCGCCCCGTGCTGCTGGTGCCCGCACGGGCCGCAGCGCCCGAGGCCAAAACGACCGATGACCGCCCGGCAAGCGTGACGGCATGAGTCTCGCGCAGGCGAACGCCACCGTTGCACCACCACCCCGTTGCCCGGCTGCGATGCCTGCAACGACCCTTGGGGTCCAGGGTCTGTTCACATCGCAATGCGGCCGGAAAGGCACGTTCCCCAAATCAACAATTTCATTCCAGGGGCTGGCCGCCAGAAGGGCCGATCGCCGCGTCGTGCTCCTCACGAATACGTCGAGTATTCGCTTCGTCGCAATCCTCGCGCTCGGCCCTTCTGGCGGCCAGCGCAAGCCTGTTTCCAATGTGAACAGACCCTAGCGCATCGTCAGCACCGCGGCGCCCGTGAAGCGGCCCGCGCGCAGGTCCGCGAGCGCCTCGTTCGCCCGCGCGAGCGGCCAGGCCGTGGTTTCGATCTCGATCTTGTGTCTTGCGGCAATGGCCATGAACGCCGCGCCGTCCTCGCGTGTGAGGTTCGCCACCGAAACGATGCGGCGCTCCTCCCACAGCCATGCGTACGGAAACGATGGAATGTCGCTCATGTGAATGCCGCCGCACACGACCGTGCCGCCCTTGGTCACGGCGCGCAGCGCGGCGGGCACCAGCGCGCCAACCGGCGCGAATAGCAGCGCGGCATCGAGCGGCTCGGGCGGCGTCTCGTCGCTGCCGCCCGCCCACGCCGCGCCCAGGCGCCGCGCGAAACGCTGCGCGTCGAGGTCGCCTGGACGCGTGAACGCATACACCGTGCGCCCCTGATGCCGCGCGACCTGCGCCACGATATGCGCCGCGGCGCCGAACCCGTAGATGCCGATACAGGGCGCGTCGCCCGCCATCGCCAGCGTGCGGTAGCCGATCAGCCCGGCGCACAGAAGCGGCGCGGCTTCGATATCGCCGTACTGGCGCGGCAAGTGGAAGCAATAACGCGCGTCGGCGACCGTGCGCTCGGCATAGCCGCCGTCGATCGTGTAGCCCGTGAAGCCGGGCGCGTCGCAAAGGTTTTCACGCCCGCGCTGGCAAAAGCGGCACTGTCCGCAAGTGTGGCCGAGCCACGGCACCCCCACTCGGTCGCCCGGCGCGAAGCCCGTGACGCCGGCGCCGAGCGCCGCCACCGTGCCGACGATTTCGTGCCCCGGAATCACCGGCCGCTTCGGGTGCGGCAGATCGCCGTCGACCACATGGAGGTCGGTGCGGCACACGCCGCAGGCATGAACGTCGATCAGCAACTGGCCCGCCGCGGGAACCGGGTCCGGCACATCGGCCTCCCGCAACTGCGGACTCGCACCGTCGAATAGCATGGCTCGCATCGTCGATCTCCCGTCGATCCGGAATGAATGCTCCGGCACTGCGCCAATTCTCGCTCTTCCCGTTATTCCCGATTCGATATCAGCATCACACGCCTCCAGCGTAGGCAATTTCCGACACCGACACTACACATCACACGCCAATCTCAGCTAGCGCTGATTGTTGCCGACCGCCCCAAAACCAATACTTAAGGCGTGACGAGAGCAACTGCGCACGGGCCATGCCGCAAGACCCGGCTTCAGTCGCATCCGGATCGTCACACTGTTCGGGAGCAAGCCATCATGGGCCAGCGCGAAGAATCGGAATGCACAGACGTCCTGTTCACCTGCGATCTGTCCGTCGGGGCCCATCTCGCCACGCGGCGGCCAGGCTATGTGCATCACGGCATCTACATCGGAAACGGCCGCGTCATTCACTACGCCGGTTTTTCCCGCCATCTCGGCAGCGGCCCGGTCGAAGTCATCTCGATCGAGGATTTTTCGGCGGGTTTCGGTCTCCAGCTCGTCCAGCATCCACACGCGCAATACACCGGCCGCGAAATCGCGCGCCGCGCGGCATCTCGCCTCGGCGAGCACAACTACAAGCTGCTGACCAACAACTGCGAGCACCTGTGCCTCTGGTGCGTGCTCGGGCAAGGACGCAGCCATCAGGTCGATGCCTGCATGCGCAACCCCGCCCGCGCCATGCGCGTGCTGTGCACGCTGCTCCTCTGCAAGGTGGTCCGTGACTGGATGCAAGCCTCATCGGGCAGGACCATCGAAGCCTCGGTCCCGGCGATGAGCTGATCCACATTGACGACTTGCGCACGCATCGAACTGGGCGCGAACCAGGCCAGGCGCAAGTCCAGCGCGGCAACGACATGCGCCGCCGCGCGACGAGCGCCGTCCCCGACGGCCGCTTGCCGCGCCGCACCGCCCCGCTCGCCTCCATTGCTCACATAGGCGTGAAGTACGTGGGATAGCCGAGATGGTCCTCGATGCCCTTCACGCCGGCGACGCGTTCGGCGCACACGGATATGGCCTTGCGCTCTTCCTCGGAGGTCACGGTGCCCCAAAGATGGACCACCCCGTCCTTCACCACGATGTTATCCGCCGGCATCGCCCAGCGATGCCCATCGAGCGCATGCAACACGCTTTGGCGAATCGCCTCGTCGGAAGCGAGCACCTCGGGGCCGGCCTGCGCCGCGCGCGCGAGCGCCGCGACCAGGTTCGAGCGGCTCACGATGCCGAGCACTTTTCCGTCCGCCACCACCGGCACCCGCTTGATGTGATGCCGCTCGAGCAAGTCCGCGACTTCGGCAAGCGGCGTGGCCGGAAGCACGGAAATTACGTTCTCCGTCATGATGTCGCTGACCTTGACGGCATGCTCCTTCAGGTATTCCGCCGCGAGCTTGCGGGTCGAATACAGGAACTCCGCGAGCCACGAACGCTGCGGCTTGCCGGTCCCCGTCTCCACGCGGCGCAACAGATCGCCTTCGCTCACGAGACCGATGATCGTTCCGGCCTCGTCGACGACCGGCAAGCCGCTGATGTGATGCTTCGCCATGAGTTCGGCCGCCTCGAATACGGTTGCGGTGGACGCGACGGACACGACGTCCGTGGTCATGATGTCCGATGCTTGCATGAGTGTTCTCCTCGATATAGGTCAGCACTTCGACCACACTCAATGTAGGCTTCGACGGCCACTTTATCTTGATGCTGATCAATTGATCCCGGCAGGGATCGCACGGCGCGCCGGCCGTGGCGTGATGGCAATCGGCTTGATATGAACAGAGGCTTCTCGCCAACGGCGCGGCGGGCGCTCTTTCATGGCAATGCAGAGCGCGCTTGTCGCCGCTGACACCTTAGCCGATCACCGCGACACCGTCCGCCGCCCTGACGCCCTGCCCGTCTGGCAATACGAAGATCGGATTGATCTCCGCCTCGAGCAAACGCGAACCGGCCGCGGCCGCCATGCGCGCGAACGCGACGATCGCCGATGCAAGCGCATCGATATCCGCACGCGGTCGGCCCCTGAATCCGTCGAGCAATGGAAACGTCTTGAGTTCCCGGATCAGTGCCAACGCGTCTTCGCGCGAGAGACCGGACTCGGGATCGAGCATGCGCATCGACGTGTCCTTGATCAGCTCCGCCGTGACGCCCCCCATGCCGAGAAGCACGGCCGTACCCAGCGGGTCGCGGTGCAGACCGAGAATGAGCTCGACGCCTCCCGTCACCATTTCCTGAACGAGGAAAGCCTGCACGGGCGTCCCCGTTGCCGTCTCGACATCGTCGCGCATCCGGTTGAGCCGTGCGCCGGCCGAGCTGGCCGGGACGCCGACCGCCACGCCGCCGACATCGCTTTTGTGCGTAATGGTGTTCGAGAGCAGCTTCAGCACGACCTTGTCGCCGAGCGTGGATGCCGCTGCTTCGGCCTCCTTCGCGCTGCCGACCACGACTTCTCTAACCGACGGCACGCCGAACCGCGCGAACAGTGCTTTCGCCTGGGCTTCATCGAGAGACCCTGATAGCAGGTCGAGCGCGTCGGGTTCGACGCGCGGGAGCGGCGCTTGCCCGTCACGGCCCTGGCGCAATGTCTCGCCGTACCGCCACATCGCTTCGATTGCGCTCGTCGCACTCTCCGGGCTGGTAAAGGCCGGCACCCCCTCGCGATTCAGCAAACGGGTAATGGCCGGTGCGTGCGGACTCACGTAAGCCACCACGGGCTTGTTCGTGCCGGGCAATGAATCCCGGATGGCGTTGGCCATCAGATCGGGCATCGCCAGCCCCGAAGAGCCGACGATGACGGCGACCGCGTCATAGCCCGGACTGTCCAGCAGGGTGCGGATTGCCCCGCGCAGCAACTCGGGCTGCAGGCCGGCCAGCGTGACGTCGATCGGGTTGCGATCGAGCACGGCGTGGTCGCCCGTTTGCAGCGCCCGCAAACGGGCTGCGGTCGTCTCGTCGGGCGGCGGCGTTTCGAAGCCTGCCACGCCCAGACTGTCGGCGACCAGGGTGCCGGCGCCGCCCGTCGAAGTCAGAATGGCGACGCGCTTGCCTGCGGGGTGCCGGCCCACCGAAAGCGCATTGGGAAGGTCGAGCAGGTCTGCGAAGGTGCCGGCCCGGATCACGCCGGTCTGGCGGAACAACGCGTCGTACATCCGGTCGGAGCCGGCCAGCGCGCCGGTGTGCGAGACGGCCGAGCGGGCGCCGGACTCCGATCGTCCGATCTTGAACGCAACCACCGGCTTGCCCGCTTGCCTGGCGCGCAACGCAGCGGCACGGAAGCGCTGCGGATGGCGCACGGCTTCCATGTACAACGCAATGACGGACGTGGCATCGTCGTCAACCAGATAGTCGATGAAGTCCGCCATGTCCAGATCGGCTTCGTTGCTGGTCGATACGAGCTTCGAGAGCCCGATGCCGCTCGCCGCCGCGCGCGAGAGCAGCGCACCGAGAATGCCGCCGCTCTGCGACACCACGCCGATGCTGCCGGCCAGCAAGCCATCGGCTTCCAGCGCGCCGCTCGCCGATAGCGTGATGCCGTCCGTCAGGTTGACGAGGCCGATCGTATTCGGCCCGAGCAGCCGCATCGAGCCCGCCGCCTCCAGGAGTTGAGCCTGGCGTTGGGCGCCTTGCGCACCGGTCTCGGCATAACCGCTCGCGAGCACGATTGCCGCGCGTGCGCCGCGCTTCGCCAGCTCTCCCACTGCGAGATGCGCGCGCTCCGCGCCGAGCAGCACGATACCGACGTCGGGCGCAGCCGGCAGGGATGCGACGTCCGGGTAGCACTTCAGCCCGTCGATGGCCTCATAACGTGGATTGACGGGATAGACGGTCCCCGTGAAACCGTGCTTTTTCAGGTACGCAACCGGCCGGCCAGCGGTCTTCGAAGGATCGGCGGATGCACCGATCACCGCAACACTTTGCGGACGCATCAGATGGGAAATTCCGTTCATGTTGGTGTCCTTATCATTGTTTGTTCAGGAATGCATGCACGGCTTCGCGATGCTCGCGGCTCGTGTAGCAGACCGCCTGCGCCTGGCTGCCCTGAGCGAATACCTGATGTGCCGACAATTCGTAGCTCTGGTTCAGGATGGCCTTGCCGAGCGCCAGCGCCGTAGCGGAGCCCTGGCCAAGCTCCAGCGCCCAGGCGCGGGCCTCTTCGATCAGACGTTGCGGTGCGCACACCCGATCGGCGATACCGATTTCTAGCGCCTCTTTCGCTTCGACGCGGCGGCCGCTGAAGATCAGGTCCTTCGCGCGCGGCAAACCCACGCGCCGCGGCAGGAAATACAGGCCGCCGCCATCCGGAATCAATCCGCGCCGGATGTAGCTCCATGCGAAGCTGGCTTCTTCCGAGGCAATGATGAAATCGCAGGCCAGCGCCATGTCGGCGCCCAGTCCTGCCGCTGCCCCGTTTACCGCTGCGATGGTGGGCTTGGGCATCGAGTAGAGCAGGTTCACGCTGTGATGCACGCGCTGCTGGCGCGACCAGCCATTGAACGCCACTTCGCCGGCTGGCGCTTGCATACGTTGCGCCATGCCGCTTACGTCGCCGCCTGCGCAGAATCCCTTGCCGTTGCCGGTCAGAACGACGGACCGCACGGCGGCGTCGCGCGCCACGTTTTCGAGCAGGGTGATGAGTTCGGAGCGCATGTCGTCGGTAATGGCGTTGCGCTTTTCAGGCCGGTTCAGGGTGATGAGCGCGATGCCCGATTCCACTGCAAACTCGATCATGGATGTATTCATGGTTGTTACGGCTCTTCGGACGATATGAGTTGGAGGATGGCCCCGCGCTGCGAGGCGGCGCATCGTGTGATGAAGCATAGCCTTGGCGCTTGCGACGGGCATCGGGCGCGTTTCACTGCATGGAACAAGGCCGCTTTCGCGTACCCTCGCGTACCTTCGCGTACCCTCGCGTGCGCGCGCCTCGCGGCACGGCGCAGCACTGCGCCGTTCACTGCGAAGCCGGGCCTCCGACCGGATCAAGGCCGGCCTGCTCGAGGATGCGTTTCGCCTCGGGCGTCTGCAGATAGCGAATCAGCGCGCTTGCGGCGTCGGGCTCCGCGGCATGCGGGGCGACGGCTGCGGCGATCACGCTCACCTTTTGCAGCGGCTCGGGAAGCGGCCCGACGTATTGGATGCCGTCGATTGCGCGCAGCTCGCTGATCTGCTGCAGGCCCATGTCTGCCTCGCCACGTTTCAGCGCCACGCCGACCAGCTCCTTGCCTTTGATCTGAACCGTCTTGCGTTGCAGGGCATCGGCCACGCCGAGCTTCGGAAAGAGCGTCTCGGTGATGTACTTGCCGCTCGCGCCCTCCGAGAACGCAATCGAGTGCGCGCCGAGCAAGGCCGTTCGCACCGCGTCGACCGAGCCAATGTCGGGCTTCGGCACGCCCGCGCGCACGGCGATGCCGATGCGTGAAATCGCGACGTCGGTGCGCGTGCCCTCGACGAAATAACCTTGGCGAATCTGCTCGTCGAGCGCCGCGCCGATCATGAAACACACATCCATCGGCTCGTGGTTCCTGATGCGCACCGGCAAGTCGTCTGGCGAATTGCCGTATGAAGGCCCCCAGGACAGAATCAGCCTGTTGCCGGTCGATGCTTCGAAAGCCGGGACGATCTTGCGAAAGGCCGCCGACAATGCCCCGGTCGCAAGAACATGGACGTCTGCGGCCTGCGCAGTCAAGGCACCGCACAGCGAAAGCAGTATCGGTGCAACAATACGCAAACCAGCGCGCTTGATGGGGATATTCATGGGTTCACATCGCTCCTGTTGGTGAAGACAATCCACGGCGGCCTGCAATGGTCCGATCCGCTTCGTTTGTGCGAGCCGGGGCGCTGGGCCGGCACCGCGTGCGCCATGCACTCCTTTGCTTCCGACACGATGAATGCTTCTGAAAAGGCCCTTCGCACGGCGCCTGACACCGTACTGAACCGCTCTCTCGAACGGGGGCTGCTACTGCTGCGGGCCTTCGGCCCAGGCGCCGATGCGCTCGGCAACGGCGACTTCGTCGAGCGCACCGGATTGCCGAAGGCCACGGTGAGCCGCCTCGCGCGCACGCTGGTGGAGTGCGGGTTTCTCGAACACGACGCCGCGCGCCAGGTCTACCGGCTCGGCGTGCCGATACTGAGCGTGGCGCACGCCATGCGCACAGGATCGAAAGTCCTGCAGGCGGGCGCGCCGCTGATGCGCGAAGCCGCGCAAAAGCGCCAGATCAACGCGGGCCTCGCGGTGGCCGATGGCGACGACATGGTCTATCTCGAGTCCTTCCGCTACAACCAGCGAGCCGCGCTGCGCACCGTGGTCTCCGGCCAGCGCGTGCCGATGGAGCTGACCGCGCTAGGACGCGCGCATTTGTCGACCTTGAGCGAGGACGAGCGCGCAGCCCGGCTCGCATCGCTCGAGCGCCGCAGCAGCCGACGCTGGAAACCCGTGAAAACGCAGATCCTCGAAGCCATCGACCAGGTGCGCCGTCTGGGTTACTGCGTGGCAACCTGGCAGCCCGAAGTTGTCGCGCTTGCCACGCCGTTGATCGTGCCGGGGCATCAGCCGGTCATGCTGAATTTCAGCGTGCGCACGACCGACACGCCATCCGGCGTCTCGACCGCGCTCGCGGCGCCGCTCCTGCAGTTGCGCGACGCTATCGTTCATGCGGTGGCGGTGCTCGAGCCAGGCTGAGTTACTGTTCGCTGATTGCGCGCCTCGGCACGCCCAGCACGATCGCGAGCCCCCCGAGTATGGAGACGAGCGCGACGGCATAAAGCCCTGGCGCATTGCTGCCGAACCGCGTGGAAGCAAAGCCGATGACCGTTGGCGCGAGCATGCCGCCAAACTGCCCGAGGCTGCTGATGAGGCCGATGCCGCTCGCCGCCACCGCAGGCCTCAGATAGGCGGGCGGCAAGGTCCAGAAGAGCGAGAGCATGCCGAGATAGCCCGCGGTGGCGGCACACAGCAGCACCATCAATGCACCGACGTTATGTGCGAACAATGGCAGCAGCACGACGCCCACTGCGGCCAGCGCCGAGCTGACCATGAAATGCCAGCGCCGTTCGAGCCTGCGGTCGGAGCTGCGCCCCATCAGATACATCGCAATAGCGCCAACGATGTACGGAATCGCCGACAACGCACCGATATGCCAGAAGTTCGTCACGCCACTGTTCTTGATGACGCTCGGCGCCCAGATATGAACCACGATGCTGGCCCAGGGCACGCTGAAATAGGCAAAGGTGAGGAAGTAGAACTTCGGCTCCCGAAGCGCGACCCAGATGGATTTCGGCGCACGCGCTTCTTTCAGTGCGGCTTCGCGGTGCAGCGCATCGAGCACGATGGCCTTTTCCTGCTCATTGAGCCACCGCGCCTCTTCGGGCCTATCGGTCAGGCACAGCCAGGCAACCACGCCTGCCAAAATGGATGGCGCCCCCTCGATGATGAACATCCATTGCCAGCCGTTCAATCCGAGCGCACCGGTGAGCTTTTCCAGGATGAGCCCCGACACCGGCCCGCTGACAATGCCTGACACGCAGATGGCGCTCATGAAAAGGGACGTCACCCGGGCCCGCCGCGCGGCGGGAAACCAGTAGGTGAAGTAAAGGATGACCCCGGGGAAGAAGCCCGCTTCGGCCACGCCGAGCAGCACGCGAGCGAGATAGAACTCCATAGGGGTGCGGACGAATGCCGTGCAGGCCGACACCACGCCCCAGAAGGTCATGATGCGCAACAGCGTCAGGCGAATGCCGATACGCTGCAACCAGAGATTGCTGGGCACCTCCAGCAGCATGTAGCCGAGATAGAAGAGCCCCACGCCAAGTCCGAACGCCGCCTCGGACAAACCGACATCGCGCCGGAACTGAAGGTGGGCAAAACCAATGTTTGCCCGATCGATATAGGCAAACACATAACAGACGAAGAGCAGCGGCATCAGCCTCCATGTCACTTTGCGGTATACCGCTTCGGTCATCGAATGCTGGACGGCCGTCGCCTCGGGCGAAGGACTTGTCACTGCTTGCATGGTGTCTCCGGTCATTTATTGGCTGCGGAATGTGGATTGCCGCCCGGACCGTCCGGTCGGATCCCGCATGAACACGATTATGGTTGCCGCACGAAGAACGCCAAGGGAGCCGTTCCACTGTGTGGAACACGCAACCGGGCCGGAGCACCATGGGGACGTGATCATTGCGCGCAAGCCCGAAAGCCATCTCGAGGTTTACAATCGGCTCGGCGGCGGCGCGCTTCGACCGAAAAATTAACCTGCTTTGCGGGCAGATGAAGGTGTCGCGCTCAATCACATTACGCTGGATGCGCGCGAACCGGTCTTCCGGAACCGCAAACTCTGAGACTTTCGATGGAACTCCGGCAGTTACGATATTTCGTCAGCGTCATCGAACACGGCAGCATGGGCCGGGCGGCGCTCGAGCTGGGGGTCGTCACGTCGGCGCTCAGCCAGCAGATCAGCAGGCTGGAAAGCGAGCTCTCCACGCGCCTGCTGCAGCGAACCTCGAGCGGCGTCGTGCCCACCGATGCAGGTCTCGCATTCTGGCGTCAGGCGCAACTCGCGCTGCGCCACATCGACGACGCCGCCCTGGCCGCCCGCCAGGCGCGCCTCTCGGGCCACGTCAGCGTGGGGCTCGCGCCCAGCACGGCAGGGGTGCTCGGGCTCGCGTTCATGCAGGCGATGCGCGAGCGCTATCCCGACGTGCGGCTGCGCATGGTCGAAAGCCTCTCCGGTTATCTGGGCGCAATGCTCGGCGCACGGCAAATCGATCTGGCGATCCTGTTCCGCGAAGAGCCCGCGCAACGCTGGAGCGTCATGCCCCTGCTCGATGAGCGCCTGTTCGTGATCGGTGCGGCGACGCTGCCCGGCATGCCTGAGCGGCCGAGAACCTCGATCGCGAAGCTGGGCGCCCTGCCGCTGATTCTGCCAAGCGGCGCACACGGCCTTCGCGCCCTGCTCGACGCCGCCTTCAAGCGCGCCGGCTACGCGCCGCGCATCGCCGCCGAGATCGACGGTCTCGCCATGCTCATGGACGCCGTGCGCGGCGGACTCGGCGCAACGATTCAGCCCGGAGCGGCGCTCGCACGCGCCGAGAACGCATCTCTGGCGAGCGTGCCGCTGGTCGAGAAATACGCGACGAGACCGAACCTCATCGCGAGCGTCTCGGACGACGAGCTTTCGCCTGCCGGCCTTGCCGCACGCGTCGTGCTCGCCGACGTCGCGCGCGATACACTCGCCGCTGGCCGCTGGCCTGGCGCAACCCTGCGTCGACCCACCCTTCACAAGGCCTGAAGACCCCTTGCCGGCCCCCTGATGGCGGCGCCCACCGGCGCTTCTTATAGTTGTCTCAAAGGAGACAACTCAGATGGTGGACGTTCTTGTAATCGGCGGCGGCAATGCCGCGCTGTGTGCGGCTTTGATGGCGCGAGAAGCCGGCGCCTCTGTCCTGCTTCTCGAATCGGCGCCGCGCGAATGGCGCGGCGGAAATTCCCAGCACACTCGCAACCTGCGCTGCATGCACGACGCGCCGCAGGACGTGCTGGTCGATGCGTATCCGGAAGAGGAATACTGGCAAGACTTGCTCAAGGTGACCGGCGGCATCACGAACGAGGCGCTCGCGCGGCTCGTGATCCGGGCCTCGTCGACGTGCCGTCCGTGGATGCACAAGCATGGCGTGCGCTTTCAGCCGCCGCTTTCCGGCGCCCTGCACGTCGCGCGGACCAATGCGTTCTTCATGGGCGGCGGCAAGGCGCTCGTGAATGCCTACTACCGCAGCGCCGAAGCGCTCGGCGTGCAGATCCGCTACGACACGCCTGTCGACGTAATCGAACTGGACGCGGGCCGCTTCGTCGCGGCGCGCAGCGGCGGGCAACGTTTCGAGGCACGCGCCTGCGTGCTCGCAGCCGGCGGATTCGAATCGAATCGCGAATGGCTGCGAGAAGCGTGGGGACAAAACGAGCGCGGCGAATGGCCCGCCGAGAACTTTCTCATTCGCGGCACGCGCTTCAATCAGGGCGTCCTGCTCAAGCACATGATCGACTCGGGAGCGGATGCGATTGGCGATCCGTCGCAGTCGCACTGCGTGGCCATCGACGCGCGTGCGCCGCTCTATGATGGCGGCATCTGCACGCGCATCGACTGCGTGTCGCTCGGCGTCGTCGTCAACCGCGACGCACAGCGTTTTTACGACGAAGGCGAAGACTTCTGGCCAAAGCGCTATGCGATCTGGGGGCGGCTCGTCGCGCAGCAGCCGGGCCAGATCGGCTACTCGATCATCGACGCGAAGGCCATCGGGCGCTTCATGCCTCCGGTCTTTCCCGGCGCGAAAGCCGATTCGCCAAACGATCTCGCGCGTCAACTGAATCTTCCCGAAGCCGCGTTCGCCGAGACGATTCGCGCCTACAACGCCGCGTGCCGCGCCGGCACCTTCGATCACACGGCACTCGACGACTGCCGCACCGAAGGTCTCGTGCCAGCGAAAACACACTGGGCGCGGCCCATCGATACCCCTCCCTTCTTCGGCTATGCATTGCGCCCGGGCATCACGTTCACCTATCTGGGGCTCAAGGTCAATGAACACGCCCAGGTCCATTTCGGCGGACGCCCGAGCGAAAACCTTTTCGTAGCAGGGGAAATGATGGCCGGCAACGTGCTCGGCAAGGGTTATACGGCCGGCGTCGGCATGTCGATCGGCACCGCGTTCGGACGCATTGCCGGCACACGCGCCGCGATGGCCGCTGCTCATCACACTGGAGTTGAACGTGCAAAAGCTTGAAGCACTTGCCCGCGAGGCGCGAGAACTCGCCTCGCCTTCCGTCGCCGTCCCGCGCACCGCCATGAGCGAGCCCGCGACGCCGGTCATCCGCGTGCTCCCCCTCACTCAAAATGAAGCGGAAGTCGCACGGCAGATGCAGATCTGCAATGCATGCCGTTACTGCGAAGGATTCTGCGCGGTCTTTCCCGCGATGACACGGCGCCTCGAATTCGCCAAGGCGGACGTCAACTATCTCGCCAACCTGTGCCACAACTGCGGCGCGTGCTATCACGCTTGCCAGTACGCGCCGCCCCATGAGTTCGCCGTGAACGTGCCGAAGGCAATGGCCAAGGTCCGCGTCGAAACCTATGCGGAGTATGCGTGGCCCGCATCGATGGGTGCGCTCTACAAGCGCAATGGCTTGACCGTCGCGCTTGCGCTCGCGATCGGGCTCGCCCTCTTTCTGGCGCTTGGCATCGGGTTCAAGGGCTCGCTGTTCGCGGGCGCATTGGGCGGCAACTTCTACGCGATCTTCCCGCATAACCTGCTCGCGGCGATGTTCGGCGCGGTCTTCTGCTTCGCGATCCTCGCGCTCGGCGTCGGCGTGTCGCGATTCTGGCGTGACGTGTCGGCGGGACCGGCCAGCGCGCCGGCCGTCGCCGAGGCCGCGAAGCATGCGCTCACCCTGACGTATCTCGACGGGGGCCATGGCGAAGGCTGCAACGAATCGAATGATGCGTTCACGCTCGCGCGGCGGCGTTTTCATCATTTGACTTTCTATGGCTTCATGCTGTGCTTCGCGGCAACGGTGGTGGCCACCTTCTATCACTACGCGCTCGACCTCCACGCGCCCTACCCGGTGCTCAGCCTGCCCGTGCTGCTCGGCACGACCGGCGGAATCGGCTTGCTCGCCGGACCGGCGGGCCTGCTCTGGCTCAACCTGCGTCGCGACCCGGACCGCGGCGACCCGAAGCAGCGTCCGATGGACCGCGGCTTCATCGCGCTGCTGCTGCTCACCAGCGCCTCGGGCCTCGCGCTCCTCGCGTGGCGCGATAGCGCCGCGATGGCCTGGCTGCTGGCCCTTCACCTCGGCGTCGTGATGGCGCTCTTCGCCACGCTGCCCTACGGAAAGTTCGCCCACGGGATCTATCGCAGCGCAGCGCTTCTCAAGTCATCGATCGAAAAGCGGCAAGCCAGCCGCCTGCAGCTCGGCTCGGATTGATGGCGCCCCCACCGAAATACTTTCGGTGGGCAAGCGCACTCGCATAACACAACCACGGAGACAACTCATGCATCCCTCAACGCTCAACGCCGGGGATAACGCGCAGGTTCGAACGTCGAAATTCGGCGCGGTCCTGCGCGTGACCAGCGGCAATTTTCTGGAGCAGTTCGACTTCTTTCTTTTCGGCTTCTATGCGACCACCATCTCGCACATCTTTTTCCCATCGAAGAGCGAGTTCGCCTCGCTGATGCTCACTTTCAGCGTGTTCGGAGCGGGCTTTCTGATGCGTCCGCTGGGTGCGATCGTGCTGGGTGCGTACATCGATGAAGCAGGCCGACGCAAAGGGTTGATCGTCACACTTTCGATCATGGCATGCGGCACGATCCTGATCGCGTGCGTGCCCGGATACGCGACGATCGGCTTGCTGGCGCCCGCTCTCGTGCTGCTCGGACGCCTGCTGCAAGGCTTTTCCGCGGGCGCCGAGCTGGGCGGCGTCTCGGTCTATCTGGCGGAAATGGCGACGCCGGGGCACAAGGGCTTCTATACGAGCTGGCAATCCGCGAGCCAGCAAGTCGCCATCGTGGCCGCGGCGGCGCTCGGCTATCTGCTCAATCATCTGATGGCGGCCAGCGAAATCGGCGCATGGGGATGGCGCATTCCGTTCTTCGTCGGCTGCGCGATCGTGCCGATTATCTTCGTGCTGCGGCGCACGTTGCAGGAAACCGACGCATTCAAGGCGCGCACGCACCATCCGCGCGCCCGCGAAGTCTTCGCCACGATGCTGCAAAACTGGCGGACGGTGCTCGCCGGCATGCTGCTCGTCGCCATGACGACCACCACCTTCTACCTCATCACGGTCTATACGCCGACCTTCGGCAAAGCCGTTCTGAAACTCACCACCGGGGATAGCCTGATCGTCACGCTGTGCGTGGGCCTGTCGAACTTCTTCTGGCTGCCGGTCGGCGGGGCGCTCTCGGATCGCATCGGCCGCAGGCCGATTCTCATCGCCATCACGGTGCTGGCCATCTGCACGTCGTATCCGGCGCTCTCCTGGCTTGCATCGGCGCCGAGCTTCGGCCGCATGCTCGCCGTGCTGCTATGGCTCTCGTTTTTCTTCGGCATGTACAACGGCGCGGCAGTCGCAGCGCTCACGGAAGTCATGCCCGCCGAGGTCCGCGTGGCCGGTTTCTCGCTTGCGTTCAGTCTCGCCACCGCGGTTTTCGGAGGCTTCACACCCGCCATCTCGACGTATCTCATCGATATCACCGGCGACAAGGCCGCACCGGGCTACTGGCTGGATTTCGCCGCCGCATGCGGGCTCGTCGCCACCCTCGCGCTGTATCGCCGGGGCGGCGCCGCCCTTGCACTCCGGAATTGATCAGCTTTTAACATCAATACTTCGAAAAATTGCAATTTTCGTTTAGGGCGTCCTGGGTCAATATTCCCTGAATACAAGCGCGGACCACGCCTATTCCGCGATTTCAGGAGACACGTTGATGCATCCTTCGCCCTCTACCCTTTCGTCGGGCCGCTCAAAGGCCGCTGCGGTATTCCGCGTGACAGCCGGGAATTTCCTCGAGCAGTTCGACTTCTTTCTGTTCGGCTTCTACGCGACGCAAATCGCCAGCGTATTCTTTCCCGCGACGAGCGAATTTGCCTCGCTGATGATGACGTTCGCGGTCTTCGGCGCCGGTTTTCTGATGCGCCCGCTGGGCGCGATCGTGCTCGGCGCGTACATCGACGATGTCGGCCGTCGCAAGGGCCTGATCGTCACGCTTTCCATCATGGCGAGCGGCACGATCCTGATCGCGTTCGTGCCGGGCTACGCGACCATCGGCCTGCTGGCGCCCGCGCTGGTGCTCGTTGGCCGGTTGCTGCAGGGATTTTCAGCAGGTGCTGAATTGGGTGGCGTGTCGGTCTATCTCGCCGAGATGGCCACACCGGGCCGCAAGGGCTTCTTCACGAGCTGGCAGTCCGCCAGCCAGCAGGTCGCCATCGTCGTGGCGGCGGCACTGGGCTTCGCGCTCAACCAGTCGCTGAACGCCACTGCTATCGCGGCCTGGGGATGGCGAGTTCCCTTCCTGGTCGGCTGCATGATCGTGCCGTTCATTTTCATGCTGCGCCGCAACCTGGAGGAAACGCAGGAGTTCAAGGCACGCCAGCATCGCCCTACGATGAACGAAGTGTTCCGCACGCTGGTCCAGAACTGGGCGGTCGTGGTCGCCGGCATGATGCTGGTGGCGATGACCACCGCGAGCTTCTATCTCATCACGGTCTACGCGCCGACTTTCGGCAAGACGGTCCTGCACCTGAGCACCGCCGATAGTTTGCTCGTGACGCTGTGCGTCGCCATATCGAACTTCGTGTGGCTCCCCATCGGCGGCGCACTCTCCGACAAGATCGGCCGCAGGCCGCTCCTCGTCGCCATGACGGTGCTCACCATTGCAACCGCTTACCCCGCGCTGTCGATGCTCGCTCATGCGCCGAGCTTCCTGAATATGCTGCTCGTCCTGCTTTGGCTTTCGTTCATGTACGGCATCTATAACGGCGCGATGATCGTGGCGCTCACCGAAGTGATGCCGGCGCAAGTACGCGTTGCGGGTTTCTCGCTCGCCTATAGCCTCGCAACGGCGGCTTTCGGCGGCTTCACGCCAGCGATTTCGACGGCGCTCATTCACATGACCCACGATAAGGCCGCACCCGGCTACTGGATGAGCTTCGCCGCAGCCTGCGCGCTTTTCGCGACGTTCGCGCTCTATCGCCGGCGCGCCGCAACGTTGACCCCGGCGCATTGACGCGCATCTCGTTGCACAGACACCGACCACCTGTTATCTGAACGACTCCAATCAATCATGAAGAATCTGCTTCTGAAACTGTGCGCCACCGCGCTCGTCGCAGTCTCGGCCGCTGGTGCACACGTGCAGGCCGCTGAACTGCACGTCATGAGCTCTGGCGGCTTTACCGCGGCATACAAGCTCCTCGGCCCGAAGTTCGCATCCGACACGGGCAATACGCTCGACACCGCGCTGGGCCCGTCGATGGGCAAATCGCCTGAAGCGATCCCCAACCGGCTCGCGCGCGGCGAACCTGCGGACGCCGTCATCATGGTGGGTTATGCACTCGACGAACTGATCAAGGAAGGCAAGGTCATCCCCGGCTCGCGGGTCGAACTGGCCGATTCGCGCATCGGCATGGTGGTGCGTGAAGGCGCGACGAAACCCGATATCAGCTCGGCCGACGGCCTGCGGCAGACCCTGCTGCATGCGAAGTCGATCGCCTACTCGGACAGCGCGAGCGGTGTCTATATCGAGCGGGAGTTGTTCAAGAAACTGGGCATCGAGGATCAGGTCAAGTCGAAGGCGAAGATGGTCCCGCGCATTCCGGTGGCCTCGGTGGTCGCGAACGGCGACTACGAGATCGGCTTCCAGCAGGTGAGCGAGTTGTTGCCCGTCAAGGGGGCGAGCTTCGTCGGGAAAATCCCCGATTCTCTGCAGTCCGTCACCCGCTTCGCCGCCGGCATTCCCGTCAACGCCCAGCATCCGAAGGAAGCTAAAGCCCTACTCGACTATCTCGCTTCCCCTGACGTACAGGCAGAAGTGAAATCGACCGGGCTCGATTCCGTCCCGGCTCATTGACGCAAGCCCTGCGAGAGGTCCGCGCCAGTTAAAGATGCCCTCATTTCCCGGGCGTGTTTTCCAGCCGGTCCTCCACATTGTCCGCGCCGCCCGGCTCTTCTCGCCCGAGCATCCGGGCGAGGAGCGTACGATCGCAAGCGTTTTCCCACATCGACACCAGGATCACTGCGCAAGCGTTGCTGATCACGCTCGTCAAGGCGCGCGCCTCGGACATGAAGCGGTCGATGCCAACCAATAGCGCCACGCCAGCGACGGGCAGATCGGGAATCACCGTCAGCGTGGCGACCAGCGCCACCAATCCGCTACCTGACACCCCAGCCGCGCCCTTCGACGTGAGCAGCATGACCGCGAGCATTGTCGCGATCTGCGACGCGGAGAGCGGCACGTCGCACGCCTGAGCAATGAACATCGAGGCGAGCGTCAGATAGATCGCGGTGCCGTCGAGATTGAACGAATAGCCCGCAGGCAGCACGAGCCCCACTACGCCCTTGTCGCAGCCGAGCGCCTCCAGCTTCGCGATCAGGCGCGGCAGCACCGGCTCCGTCGACGAAGTCGCCAGAACGATGAGCAACTCTTCGCGCAAGTAGCGCAAGAGCCGCCAAAGCGCGAAGCCGTGCAGCCGCGCAAGCGCGGCCAGCACCAGCGCAACGAACAACAGGCATGCCACGTACAGGGACACCATCAACATGCCAAGCGAGCCAACCGAGCGCAGGCCGAAGCGACCCACCGTGAACGCCATCGCGCCGAATGCGCCGAGCGGCGCAAGACGCATGATCATCGCGAGAATGCGAAAGAGGATCTGGGCAACACCGTCGATGAGCGCGAGCACCGGCCTGCCCGCGCCTGGATACGCGTTGAGCGCGAAGCCGAAGAGCAGCGAGATCAGCAGCACCGGCAGCACGTCGCCCTTGTCGAACGCGCCGGCCAAGGTCTCGGGGATGATGCTCAGCGCGAAAGCGACCAGGCCGTGTGGATGCGCGTGCGTCGCATATTGCGCGAGGACGGTGGCATCCAGATGGCGCGCGTCGATGTGCATGCCCTCGCCCGGCCGCAGCACGAAGGCGGTGCCAAGTCCCAGCGCAAGCGCCACGGCAGTCAGCAAATAAAAGAGCGCCAACGCCCGCAGGATCGTGCGCCCGATCGCCTTCCCACTGGCAAGCGAAGTGATCCCTGAGACGATGGTGCAAAAGACGATCGGCGCAATCATCATCTTCACGAGGCCAACGAAGCCGTCGCTCAAGGGCTTGAGCAGCGTGCCTGCTTGCGGCCAGAAATGACCGGTTGCCATGCCCAGCACCATGCCCAGCAGGACCTGCACATACAGCGAATGAAGCGGTCTCGGTATCACAATGCGGCGTCCCTACCTGTCGACTTTCTCAGCGACGCCTTTGTCGGAGGTGTCGGCGCTTGCGACGCCGCCGCGCTTCATTTCGACAATCGTTCTGTGAAACTCCTGCGCGGCCGGCGTAAGCGGGCGTCCTCTGCGTCTTACGATTCCAACGCGCCGCTTTACCACGGGTTCGACGAGCGGCACGCTCGTGAGGATGGGGTGGTTGTGCCCGGGCATGGCCATCGACGGCACCGCCGCGACGCCGAGGCCCGCTTCGACCAAACCCAGCATGGTGGTGACATGGCGCGTCTCGCAGACACTCGGCAAGCGCGGCGCCACGGCCGAGAGCGCCTGATCGAGCAATAGCCGGTTGCCGGAAGTCTTGTCCACCGAGACATACTCATGCTCGTAAAGCTCGTTCCAGGTCACGCGCTTCTTGCTGGCGAGCGGGTGATCGCGACGGCAGGCGGCCACGAAGCGCTCCTGCAGCAGCACTTTGAACTCGATCTCGGACTCCTGGCTGCCCACAAAGCTCACCCCGAAATCAGCCTCTCCACTGATGACGGCGGACAGCACCTCGTTGGCGCTCACGTCCAGCAACTTGACCCGGATGCGCGGAAAGCGGCGATGATAGCTCGCGATAGCGCCCGGCAGGAAGTAGTAGGCCACCGAAGGCACGCAGGCGACGGTGACGTGCCCCAGTCGGCTCGAAGAAACATCGCGGATGCCGAGCAACGCGACATCCAGATCATCGAGCAGCTGTTCGGCGCTCCGCGCGAACACACGGCCGACCGTGGTGAGGGTGACGCTGCGCGTGGTGCGCTCGAACAGGCGCACGCCGAGCGCTTCCTCGAGCTTGTCGATCCGGCGGCTCAGGGCCGGCTGCGAGATGCTCACCGCCTCGGCGGCCTTGCGGAAGCTTCCGAGCTCAACCACGGCTCTAAACGCCTGCAAGTCATTCAAGTCGAAATTGACGCCCACCGGCCATTCTCCGCGTTCTGGATACGGATATTTTGCACGATGCCGCTCGCAGCGCCCATTGGGGATCGTGCGCGTTTGCGGGCGCACCCGGCCTAAGGCGCTCCAGGCTTCGTGTCTACAACTCCATGGCTGGCGGTCTCGTGCTGACCGGCGTGCTTGCTTACGGCGGCGAAGCAAGCGGAATCTATGAGTCGGCAGCGGCAACGCCCCTGTTTTGCTTTCGAATCATTGCCGCAGCCGGTGCGCATCGTCGAAAAACGTGTTGGTGCACCGTGATCGGTTACGAGCGAAAACGTTGCTCTTCGACTCTTTGCAGTTTGCTGACTTCGGCGATGCCGCTGAGCAATGAGGCGAGGTATTCCACGACATCGTCGAGTGCGACGATGCCGGTCAGGCGTCCCGAATCGTCGACGACCGGCAGGCGGCGCACACCCGAACGGCGCATTTCGTCGAGCGCCACGCTGATCTCGTCTGTCTCCGACACCACAATCAAGCCGCGCGACATGATCTGGCCTGCAGTGAACCGGTCGGCATCCTCGCCGCTGGCCATCACTGCGACCACGAGGTCGCGGTCTGTCACCAGCCCAACCGGCACCGCCTCGCCATTGCGATATTCAACCACCACGATGTCGCCCACGTGCGCGTGGCGCATGCGCTCGGCCAAAGTTAGTGCGCTGCAATCGCCCGTGCAGGTTTCGACGGGCTGGGTGCTGATTCTTCCGATATGCATGATTGTCCTCCTGTTCGTGGGGCGGGCTTGACGCGTTGCATCGGCCCCTTCGTTGAATGAGGTTAGGTTTGGCGGGCTCGCCCGGCTTGATACACGTCAATAGATCCAGCGGACCCTGCGCGCTGCGATGGCGTGTGAAGGTGACGCGTGCTCACGGACAGCCGTGCGTGCGGCCGCCCCGCTCGTGTGAAGAGGCTTCGGCACTGGCCGACGACGTATGGCGCAGGCACCGAACGAGCCCTTTTATCGCCAAGGCGCCAATCGCAACGATGCATAGCACGACGAACCACAGCACGAGGACGTATCCGAACAGTTGCCAGAACTCGCCCACGCGCTGTTGCAGGACCCAGGTCTGGTACGACGCCACATCGTCAGCCGCATTCGGATACGAGGTGCGGTACATGAAAAAAGCGAAGCAGTGGTCGCTGTCGGGCAGCGCCACGTCGAGACGCGAGCCAGCGGGCAGTGCGCGTACAGGTGCGCATTCGGGTGCGTTCATGCCCGACACAACGCCGGCATCCACCGGGAAGTCGTAAATCGCGCCGAGCCAGGTCGTGCCGACTGCAAGAATCAGACATATGCACGCGACTTGAATACACCGCCTTGGCCAGCGGCGCCGATGCGGGCGATCAGCTCTGTCCATCTGAAGTCTCCCAGGAGGTCCACAAAACGAGATGGAACAGATCAAATCCTCATCCGTCTGCAACCTGTCGAATTGACATCGATCAAGCGCCCCCAGCATCCGCGCCCGGTTGCATTTAGACGAGCGTTCCGGCTCGCGCGGTCAGCGACCGCCTGCAGCGTTTCAGGTGCAACCGGGCCAGCAGCAGATAGCAGTGCGTGCGCTCGATCCAGCGCGGCGAGCCGCGATATGCCTTCTCGCGCAGATGCAGCGCCGCAAGCCGCGCGCGCACAGCAGCACGAAGGCTTTGATAGAAATGCACGAGGGCTGCCTCCGGGCGATCGCCGCTTGCCCGACGCCACTCGCGCAAGAGAATGCGGCCTGCCTGTCCTGCACCGACCCGCTCGCATTCCAGCGCCAGAAAGGCGATTTCGTCCACGCAATCGACCGTGCGGAGGACCTTTGATTGCGTCAGACAATCGATGATTTGTATGGGTTTTACGAGGCACACATGTTCGGGCCGCAAATCGCCGTGGCCCTCCACGATGCGTCCGTCGCGCACGCGCCGTTCGAGGCACGGCTGCAATTGCGCCAGCGCGTCGCGCTGGCTGTCGCAAAGCGCCGCGACCGCGCGGGCATCCTGCTGCAGCGCCGGGTCGCACAGATCGCGTTCGTTAGCATCGATCAGGTCGCCGAGGTTGCGCCGATACTGCGCGGCGTCGATTGCCAGCCGGGGCCGCGCGTCATAGAACGCGGCAAGCGTGGCCGCTACAGCGTGCCAATCTTCCGGGCCCAGCGTATGCGCGGCCAGCGCGCAATCGAGCATGCGCGACGCCGGCAGACGGCGCATCTGCACGAGCCAGTCGACCACGCGGCCGCTGCCATTCACCGCGAGCGCGCCCGCCCGGTCGAGCGTGAGCGGCACCACCGCCAGATACACCCTGGGCGCGAGCCGGCGATTGAGCGCGAACTCTCTGCGGCAATCGCGCTCTCGCGCGCCGAGTGCGCGCAGATCCGAACCGGCATGCCGAACGGGTTTCTTCATTTTCCAGGCGAAGCGCGAGGTGAGAAAAACCCATGACAGGTGCGTCTCGATTACGCGCACGCTGCGCGTCTTGTCCGGCCAGATACCTGGCGAGCGCAGACGCTCGACCCTCTCGCAGGCCGTAAGCCGCGACATGCGGCGCGGGTGCGATATTCGCCGGCAGCGAAAGCGCCTGCGCACGGGCGTTTTCGCTGCGGTATGAGCAACAGGCATGAGCAGGCTCCTCCCGCCGGATAGCTGCCGCGCCGCGTTCCGCCGGCCACGGCTCGCCGACGGCGGGCTGACGATCACTGTCGGGCGCACCGCGTCCTGGCGGCTTGATTCAGATCAGTGGGCGTCTACAGCGTGTGCCGTGTCGTCTCGGTTGACTTGCATCAAGCGCGGCACCACTGATTCACCCACGATGAAAGTTCGGCGCAGGCAAGCGGCCCGGGGCCAGCCATGACGCCTGCGCACCAGGAGCCCTCATGATGAACATCGCGCCGATGCTCTTTTCCCCGCCGACTTCCCATGCGTTCGCGCAGCGCGTGGCCTCTGCGCTCGGCATCGCGCTGGGCGAACACGAATGGCGCCCCTTCGAGGACGGCGAGCACAAGATGCGCCCGCTCGAAAGCGTGCGAGGTCGCGACGTCTATGTGATCCATTCGCTGTACGCCGAACCGGGCCACTCCGTCAACGACAAGCTGTGCGAACTGCTCTTCTTCGTGGGAGCGCTGGCGGACGCCTCGGCCGCGCGCGTGAGTGTCGTCGCGCCCTACCTCTGCTATGCGCGCAAGGACCGGCGCTCACAGGCACGCGACCCGATAACCACGCGGTACGTGGCCCAACTGTTCGAGGCGGTCGGCACGGCGCGCTTCGCCACGCTCGACGTCCACAACGTAGCGGCTTACCAGAACGCGTTTCGTGTGACCACCGAGCATCTCGAAGCGAACGAATTGCTCGCGCAGTGGTTTGCGACTCATCTGCGCGATACGGCGCTCGTGGTTGTTTCGCCCGACGCCGGCGGCGTGCGGCGCTCGGAAGATTTTCGCAGTCGGCTCGCGAAGCTGATCGGCCATCCGGTTGAAGCGGCATTCGCCGGAAAGCTGCGCGCGGGTGGCATCGTCACGGGCAAGCCGATCGTCGGCGATCTGGAGGGGCGCTGCGCAATCATCGTCGATGACCTGATCGGCACAGGAACGACCCTCGCGCAAGTCGCGGGGCACTGTCGCGCACTCGGCGCCACCGAGGTGCACGCTGCCGCCACGCACGGTCTTTTCCTTGAGGACGCCTGCGTGAAACTCGGCGGCGGCGCCCTGGCGAGCATCGTCGTGACCGACAGCGTGGCGCCGTGGCGGGTGCCGGACGGACCGCTGCTCGATCGCCTCACCGTGCTCGACAGCGCGCCGCTATTTGCGGAGGCGATCGCGCGCATGCATGCGGACGCCTTGTAGCAGCGCTGGGTCGCGCGCTTCACTCGCGCAACGGCGTGCGCCAGTTTTTCATCGCGCTCCGATGAGAACCTGCCGCCATGGCGCCGAGCGGTTCGATGCGCTCGGCCTCGCATATATCCATATCATCGAAGATCGTTTTTTGGCCCCGAACCCACGCGCTCAAATAAGTCTGCTCGAAATGATGATCGACATAGGTCAGCCAGCACGGCGCGCCGTGATCCATTCTGTCTTCAGGCGCCACGTTTCTGCGCTTCAGGCGGTCGCGGCTGCAGTCATTTTTCTCCTCGCGGCTTGCGCCACCCGCACATCGGGCAATACCGCGGATGCAGTCCCGAGGGAAACGCCACCGCCCGCATTACAGTCCGTGCCGGTGGACCTGACGCGCTACATGGGCCGTTGGTACACGATCGCCACCGTGCCGTACCTGGGCGAACGTGAATACGTTGGCAGCTACGCGGACTGGGAACTACGCAAGGACGGCAGGATCAACGACAACTACTTCGGAAGACGCCACGGCTTCGATCAGCCGGTGACGGGAGGCACGCTGGTCGCGAGCGTGGTGCCTGGCAGCGGCGGCGGAAAGTGGCGGGTGACGATCTTGTGGCCGTTCGACATGGTGGTCCTCACGGTCTACGTGGACCCCGATTACCGCTACACCGTGCGCTGCGAGGAGAATGGCAGCCCCATCTGGATCTTGTCCCGCACACCGGACATGGATGAAGATGTGTACGCTGACCTGGTGCGCCGGCTCGCGGCAATGGGTATCCGCACCGACAGGCTGCGGCGAGTTCCGCAGCACCCCGAACAGATCGGCCAGCCGGGTTTCATGGCGCCCCGCTGAGGCAACGTTTCACTGCATCTCTGCATGCGCGAACCGTTTGCGCGACGAGCGCCCCGGGCGGCATGGGTGCGAAGTTCGTCAAGCGCGGGAAGCACGCCGCATTCGGCCGACTTCGCAAGTCATCGGCGAGTAACGGCAAGAGGCGTGACCGGAGCGGGTCGTGCCCCTGCGCCGGGTTTGTTTTCTCCTGCGGCCTCGCCACTGGCGTTACTGCGCCCTACTTCGGAGCGGCAAGGTCGCAGGAGCGTCGCGCGTTCGCGATCTCAGGCCAGGTCATATTCGCGCATCATTTCGGCAATCACGGCTTTCAGAGGCGCAACGCACTCCTGCGCCCCCCCTCGAAGCTCATCGATGACCCAATTGCAACCGCCGTTCTCCGCTGGATCGACCTTGCGCGGAACCGTGATGTCGCAATCCCGGCAGGTCTCGCCTAGATCGGCGTTTTCCTGGACTCTGCGAAGAATCTCCACGCGAATGTTTTCAGCAGTACCAACGTTCTTGATCATGTTCATCTCCATGACACCACCGGAATCGCTTCCTCGATCATTCACCGATGTAAGGACTGCGCCAATGCCGAGCCGTCCCTCTATCCGCCGCTCCATTCTTTCCTCGCGGCGTCCCGCAGCGTTGACGCACATCAATTGAGGCCGCCCTCGCCGGCGTAGTGTCGTTTCAGACACAAACTTCGGAGGTCAGCGCACATGAAATCGAAAGCTCAGCCATTCAAGGCCGGGAGTCACGAAAACGTGTTCCCGGATCTGGGTCATGACGCATACAGGCTGCAACACAAGCTGCACGAGCCTTCTGTATGTCCGACATGCGGCGCGGTATATCACGAGGGCCGCTGGCAATGGGTGACGCGCATGCCCGGCGCGGTCGAGGTCGTTTGCCCTGCCTGCCATCGCATTGCCGACAATGAGCCAGCAGGTTACCTCTACATCGAAGGCGACTTTGCGAAGCAGCATCGCGAAGAACTGATTCATCTTCTGCGCCATCACGAGGAGCAAGCGCGAGCCGAACACGCGCTGGAGCGGATCATCAGCATCGAGGATGATTCCGGCAAAACCGTCGTTACCACGACGGGCATTCACCTCGCCCGCAACCTGGCTTCGGCGCTCAGGGCGGCGTTCCACGGAACGCTGGAGCAGAAATACAGCAAGGATGAAAACTTGCTCCGAGCCTACTGGCGGCGCTAGACGACGTAACGCAGGCATCCTGCCTGCATCAGATGGAAATCGAGGTACCGATATGGAAGATGCCTTCGAACGACGCGCCCTGCTGCTTCACCTTGGGCGCACGCTGCAACTGCTGGCCCGCATTCTCGAAATGCGTCCGATAGCGGAGACCGTAGGGGAACTGATCTCGCTGCATCCGATACTGGAAAATGAAATCCTGCTCGGGCAGGTTTCCGCTTCCATGAGCGTGGAGGAATTCGTTGTACGCACGCAGCAGGCGTTCTGTGGCTGGCCGCAGGCGTTGCTTGATGAAAGGCTCGACCACGACGCATTCGCCGCATCGGTGCGCGACCGTCTGTTCGCATTGAATCTGCGCGGCTGGCATGCCTATGCCGCTCGCCTGCGCTCCGAGGTCGCGTGGTTCGGCCTGGAACCCGCCTTGGCCAACCGGCCACGCGTGCGTCATCGCAAGAATGACCGCGCAATTACGCGATCGCCAGTACGTGCGGATGTGGCTGACGCGGGGACTACGGCGCCAGTGTGGGACATCGAGCGCGACATCGAGCAGGTCAAAGATGATACGGGGCGGGTTGCGCAGGCGGTCGAAGGCATTGCGCCTCCGGACCGCACCGGGCGTGCAAACGAGCAATATCTCCCCGAGTTCGAGTGAGGAGCGGAGATATCGGGTGCTCTCGATCGGCGTGCATCTGCGCATCACCCGCTTTCGATGGCAGGCTTGGCGCTTTTCGTCGTGCTCGGAGCCGCTGTCTTTTCGAGCTTCACGCTCATGCCAGACGATTGAGCGAGGCCCGAGTTAGCTCGACTCATGCGGACATTTCGTATGCCTGACGAAATGCGGCAACGAACGCATCGAACGCCGCGCGTGGCAGATGGCCGATGCCTGCGGCGCCGGCCCGCCCCGCTCCGCCGAAAAGACGGCAAAAACGGTCCGCACCAAATGGCGCCGCGAGCGGTGCGCGTATGCTCGCGGTCCAGAAGCCCCCGGCAGTGGGCGTGAGCACCGCATGCGCGCGTTCGGGCGCCTCCCGTGAGAGCCGGTTCGCGAAGGCGCCGCGCACACGGCGCGCCCAGCGCTCGTCCGGCAGCATATAGACCTCGGTACTCGCCGATGTCGCCGCCGGGCGCTGCTCGCATGCGAGTTCGAGGTCCTCGCGCCGCACTCGCCCGAGCGTCGCGAGAAGCGGACAAGCCCCGACGAAATCGAGCGGGTCCGCATATGGCTCGAGCAGCGCGTAGAGCGCCGCAGGATCAATCAGCAGATCGTCCGTCGAGTCTCCATAGCCCGCATAGTTCACGTTCTCACCGAGTTCGCGCAGGCTCGCCTCGTCGCCGGAATCGATGCCCGCGAGCCGTGCGAGCCGGTGAGCCGCGTCCGGCAGATTGTCGCCGAACGCCGCCGCGACCGCCCATGCGCGATAGCGCCCTCCCAGCCGCCGGTCCACGAGCATGCTCGTGCAGACATCGGGCGCCGTATCGATATCCGCATGCAGCAGCGGGTGCCGCGGCAATCCGGTCGCGACGTGATGGTCGATATAGTCAATCGTGACGCCGCGCGCGAGCAGCGCGAGTACGGCGGCGCGGTTGACGTCGAACGAGAGGTCGAGGGCGGTCACATGGTCGCCGGGGCTCGCGATGACCCGCGCAAGCAGTGCGTTGTCCCGCTTCGGCCCCGTGATCAGCACCGCGTTGCGCGGCGTCGCGAGGCGCAGTTGATGCAGCGCGAACAGGCCGTCCGCGTCGCCGTTGCACACGTCGAAATATTGCATCGCGCTCCCCCATGCCTGTGCGTGCCGGCGTGCGCTATTTGCACACCTCGTCTTCGTAGTCCGAGGCCGCAAGACCCGCGCGCAATCTCACTTCGTCCAGGTCGAGCACCGCCAGCGCCGCTGCCCGGCCAAGCGCCTGCAGCGACGCGATCGACTCCGAGGAAAAATCGAAGTCGCGCGCAAACGACACGCCGTCCATGGACGTGCCATCGAGCGCAATACGGTGGATCTGCACCGGCACGTGGTTGCCCATCAACCGGATGTACTCGGGCGACTGCCGCACGCGCGCGGCGGCCGCTGCGTCGAGCTGGCCGGTGATGCGCTCGACAAGATCGCGGAAGTCGTTGGCGTTCTCCTCGAAGCGCAGATCGTTGCGCACGCGGTCCGCATAGACGATCTCGTCGCGGCGCAGCATCACCTCGAAGAGATTCGACGGCAACGGCCGCGCCCCGGAAAACAGATCGACGACGAATACGCGTCCCGCGACTTGCCCGCAGCGCTCGATCACGAGATCGAGCGGCGAGTTGCTGACAACGCCGCCATCCCAGTACGCGCGGCCCTCCACCGTCGTCCATGGCATCGCAGGCGGCAGGCTGCCGCTCGCGAGCAGATGCTCGGGTGTCAGCCGGTCGACGTAGCTGTCGAAAATGCGCCGCTCGCCGCTAGCGACATCCACGGCACCGAGCAGCAGGCGCGTGGGACTTGCCGCCAGCGCGTCGAAGTCGACGTAGCGGCGCAGGAGCGCGAGCATGGGTTCGGTATCGTAGTAGCTCGTCCACCACGGCGCAAAGCTGCCGGTTCCCGGTGCACCCATCCACCAGCGCGGGCGCATGAAGTTCGGCACGCCGAAGAGCGCGAGATGCCAGGCCAGCTCTGTCTGCCGCAGTTGCGCACAGGTCCGCGGCGCGGAGAGCCCCTCGATCGAAAGGTCGCGCCAGAAGGCGTTGAGCGCCGCGACCGCCTGGCCGGGATGGCTCGCGACAATCGCGCCGTTGAACGCGCCGATCGACACGGCCGAAACGATGTCGGGGCAAACGCCGTGCGACTCCAGCGCCTCGATCGCTCCGCTCTCGAATGCGCCGAGCGCGCCGCCGCCCTGCAGGATGAGCACGGTCTGCGAAGGCAGTGCGCCGAGGCGCGAGCCCGGTTGCGCGAGCGCGGCACTGCCGCTCGCGAGATTGCGCCGGTGCCGGATCATCTCTTCCGCGGCGACCGTTTCATCGGCTGGCACGCCGAATGAGAACATCGCCCGCAGCACGTTGTGCCTCATGAACAGCAGCGAGTAAGGCGGCTGCGCAAACTCGCCGCGCTCGACAACCTCCAGCGCATCGGACGGATCGCCCAGAAAGTTGTAGGGCGCGTCGAAGACATCGCCATAAAAGATCGAGACGTCGCGGTACGGCATGCGCGCGCCGCGCATGTTGCGGGCGGCGAGGCGTCCCTGGCGCACGGCGTTGTCCCAGTGCTCGACGCGGCGGCGCGCGCCCAGCACAGGGTCATGGAAGTTCGCGGCATCGCCTGCGGCGTAGATGTCCGGGTCTGACGTTTGCAGACACTCGTCGACGAGCACGCCATCGGCCAGCCCGATGCCGCTGCCCGCAAGCCATGCGCAGTTCGGCTCCACGCCCGTCGCGACGACGGCGAGTTCGCATGCGAGCGAGCGGCCATCGCTGAGCACCGCGCCCGTCAGCGTGCCATGCCCCGTGAAACGCTCGACCGTGAGCCCGGTCAGCACCTCGACGCCGTGCTCCGCGCAGAGCGTCCTGAAATGCGCCGAGAGCAAGGCGGAATGCAACTGCGGCAGCACCTGCTCACCGCGCTCGACAAGCGTCACTTCGAGACCCAGCTCGCGCAACGCCGCGGCGGCCTCGACACCCACGAAGCCCGCGCCGATCACGAGCGCCCGGCGCGCGGCCGCCGTATCGGTTCGCAACGCAACGGCGTCGCCGATATCGTGCAGGCAGTGGACGCCCGCAAGCGCGGCGCCGGGAACGCTCAGCATGTGCGGGCGGGCGCCCGTGGCGATCAGCAGCTTGCCGTAGCCCACCGCGCTGCCGTCTTCGAGCTGCACGCGGTGCGCGGCACAATCGAGCGCCGCAGCCCGGGTGTGCAGCAGCAGCGCGATGTTCTGCTTCTCGTAGAAGTCTGCCGGGTGGATCGTGACGCGCGCGGCGCCGACCTTTCCTGTGAGGAAACCTTTCGTGAGCGGCGGCCGCCGGTACGGTAGAACAGGCTCCGCGCACAGGATCGCGATGCTCGCGCCCGGCTCTTCGTGGCGCAGCGAGCGCGCAGCGGTCACGCTCGCAATGCCGCCGCCTACCAGCACGTAATCGAAACGCTGCTCGCGCATACCTTGCTCCTACGAACGGTTCAACTGACCGCCGCCTGTTCGCGCGCGGCATGTGCATCCTTGATCGCCAGCACGAAGGCGTCGACAGGGAGAAGATCGAGGCGACCTGCCAGACGACGGGACCTTGTTTCTGCACCTCCTGAACGTCCGCCGTGATCGGATCGACCCGTTGCTGACACGCTGCGTCATCTGGAATGCGCGGACGGCGCCGGCGAGTGCCTCTTCAACGTCGAAGCGGATGCTCGTGCTGCGCGCCGCTGCGGCGCAAATCCATACTGAATTGCGCCTTCGCCGTGTCCTTGATTCAGGTCAAGCGCGAACGGGGCAGACCCGTTCGAATAGACAAGGAAATACACGTCGACCGCATGGAGGGCATGGAGGGCATTGACGGCCTGGATGGTCACATACTCCGGGTCGCCAGCATTAAAAGAAGGAACGACCGCGTAACGATCAGCCCGGCGCGTACAACGATGAATCGGCAAATCCTTCGGCGGCCAGCACACGCCCGACCAGAATCAGGGCAGTACGCGCGATGTCGGTCTGCTGCACCTTGCCGACGATATCGGCCAGGGTTCCCGTCACCCGTTCCTCGTCCGGCCAACTCGCGCGGTAAACAACTGCAATCGGGCAATCACTGCCATAGTGCGGCAGCAATTCCGTGACAATCTTCGCGATGTGCCGGACACCCAGATGGATCGCCATGGTCGACCCATGCCGGGCCAGATCGGCCAGACCCTCGCCCTCGGGCATCGCGGTCTTCGTCGCGTAGCGGGTCAGAATCAGCGTCTGCGATACGCCCGGCAGCGTCAGTTCGCAGCCAAGCGTCGCCGCGCAGGCCGCCGTTGCAGTGACCCCCGGAACGATCTCATACGGGATGCCCAGCGCCCGGATACGGCGCATCTGCTCGCCGATAGCGCCATAAAGCGATGGGTCGCCGGAATGCACGCGCGCGACGTCTTGCCCTTTCGCGTGCGCGTCGGCGAGCAACTGAACGATCGCATCGAGATCGAGATCGGCGGTGTTTACGACCAGCCCGGCTCGATGGCCGTCCAGCACCGCGTCCGGAACCAGCGAGCCCGCATAGAGGATCACCGGACAGCTACGGATCAGGCGCTGGCCCTTGACCGTGACAAGTTCAGGATCGCCGGGTCCTGCGCCGATAAAGTAAACCGTCATGCCTCACTCCGTCATAAGCCGGGGCGGATGGTACGGACAGTTGCGACGGTCCGCAACGTCTCTATTTCGGCAAGCAGGACTTCGATCGTGTCGAACGCGCGATCGACCTCGGGCAAAAGCGGGCGCGCCAGCATCACGACCGGCAGTCCGCGCTCGCGTGCCACCTCCAGTTTCGCCTCGGTCGCTGCACCGCCGCTGTTTTTGCTGACCACGACATCGAATCCGCTGGCATCGAACAGCGCCCGCTCGCCCTCATGCGTGAACGGACCGCGCACGCCGATCACCCGCGCCCGAGCGTTACCAGGGTGATCGTCGAGGCAGCGAATCGTCCAGTGTTGATGCGCGGGGATCTCGTCGAGATGCAACAGCGGCTCCCGTCCCAGCGTGAACAGCGGGCGCGAAAATCCGGCAAGCGCTCTGCACAGCTCGCCCCATCCGTTCACGAAACGCCAGTCATCGCCGGATTGCGGCTGCCAGGCCGGACGACGCAGTGCCCAGCACGGCACACCCGCAAGCCGGCCCGCACTCGCCCCATTCGCGCTGATACGCGCCGCGTACGGATGCGTGGCATCGACGATCAGGCCGATACGCTGATCGTCGACATACCGGGCCAGCCCTTCGACTCCGCCAAAGCCGCCGACGCGAACCTCGCACGCGAGATCCTGCGGCACCCGGCCTAATCCGGCCAGGCTGTAGACGTCGCCTGGCCCGAGGCGCCGTGCGATCTTCAGCGCATCACCGGTGCCGCCCAGCAGCAGAACCCGGGTCATTGCGCGACTCCGACGAAATTCCCCACGCGGTCGATAGCAAACACTTCGACGCTAACGTCGGGCGGCACGACCCCCTGTGCGACGCGCAGAGCATGCCGGCACACGACATCGCCGAGCGCAATGCCGCGCCGGGTTGCCATCACAAGTGCCTGCTGGCTCGTGTTGGCCGCGCGGATGTCGTTCTGCAAGGTCTCATCGGCGCCCGATTCCGCCGCCCATTGCGCGAGCAGCGGCAAGTCGATGCTCGAGCTGCGGCTATGCAGGTCGAGATGACCCGCCGCCAGCTTGCTCAGCTTGCCGAAACCGCCGCACAGGCTCAGCTTCTCGACCGGCGCGCGGCGCAGGTGCTTGAGCACGGCACCGACGAAATCCCCCATCTCGATCAGCGCGATGTCGGGCAGGCCATAGTGCGCGCGCATGGCGTCCTCGCTCGCGTTGCCGGTGCAGGCGGCAATATGCTGGTAGCCATTGGCCCTTGCAACGTCGATGCCCTGATGGATCGACGCGATATAGGCCGAGCACGAAAACGGCCGCACGATGCCGGTCGTACCGAGGATCGACAACCCGCCGATGATGCCGAGCCGCGGATTCATCGTCTTGAGCGCCAGCGCCTCACCGCCCTCGACGCCAATCGTGACCTCGAAGCCGCCCGCGTATCCATACTCCGCCGCGAGTTCTGCAAGGTGCTCGCACATCATCCGGCGCGGCACCGGATTGATGGCCGGCTCACCGACCGGCAAGGTCAAACCGGCGCGCGTGACGGTGCCCACGCCGGGGCCGGCATGAAACCGCACCCCCGGCTCCGTGCTCAATTGCACTCGGGCGAACACGACCGCGCCATGCGTGACATCGGGATCGTCGCCGGCATCCTTGACCGTTCCGGCTTCCGCCCCATCCGCCGCATCGCGCCCATTGATGAAGCGGCAGAACGCGAGCGGCATCGGCACATGCTGGCCTTTCGGCAGGACGATTCGGGCGACATCGGTGCAAAGGCCGCCCAGCAACAGACGCGCAGCCGCCAGCGACGTAGCCGTCGCGCAACTGCCCGTCGTATAGCCGCTGCGCAGCGGACGCGGCGCTTCCGTCGTTTCGTCGCGCATCGTCACGGCTGTGCCTCCGCCCCGGCCCGGGTCGTGGCGGATTTCGTCACGTCCAGCAACGTAATCGGCAAGGTGGCACGCCACGTATCGAAACCGCCGAGCGGCTGGGCCTCGCTCAACGCAATGCGCGTCAGGGTGCCGCCATGGCGGTTACGCCAGTCGATCAGCACCGCCTCGCCCTGGAACGTGACCGCATTGGCCACCAGCCGGCCGCCATCGCGCAGCGCCGCCCAGCACGCATCGATCACTCCCGGCACGGTCACGCCACCGCCGATGAACACCGCATCTGGAGCAGGCAGTCCTGCCAGCGCATCGGGCGCCCGGCCCGCCACCAGTTGCAGATCCGGCACACCGAGCGCGTCGCGGTTGTGCGAAATGAAAGCCTGCCTGCGCGCATCCGACTCGATCGCGACGGCACGGCACGCCGGATGCGCGCGCATCCATTCGATGCCGATCGAGCCGCACCCTGCCCCAACATCCCACAGCAACGCACCGGGAAGCGGAGCAAGCCGCGCAAGCGTGATCGCGCGCACATCGCGCTTGGTCAACTGGCCGTCGTGCCGGAAAGCATCGTCCGGCAGGCCATGCGTCAGCGGCAACGACCGGCCCCCGTGCCCAACGTGCCCCCCTGGCGTATGGCAAGCGTGACAGGTCAGCGCCACGATGTTCAGCGCACCGATCGACGTGTCCTGCCAGGCGTCGGCGCGCAGATGCAGGCGCTTCTCACGCGGTCCACCGAGATTTTCGAAGACCGCCATCTCGGTCGCGCCGAATCCGCGTTCGTTCAGCAGTCCGGCGATCGCAGACGGCGTTGCGCCGTCCCGGCTCAGCACCAGCACGCGTGCGCCCTCACGCAAATGCGCGTTCAGCACAGCGATGGGCCGGTTCACAAGAGACACCGTCTCGACATCCTGCAACGGCCAGCCAAGGCGCGCCGCCGCGAGCGATAACGAAGACGGGCCGGAAATCACGCGCATCTGATCAGGCGGGACCACACGCGCGAGCGTGGCCCCCACGCCGAACATCATCGGATCGCCGCTTGCCAGCACGCAGACCGGCGTACCGCGATGCGACTCGATGCTGCCGATATCGAACGGTTTCGGCCACGCCTGCCGACGCGCGCGAATCCGCGCGGGCAGCATGGCCAGATGCCGTTCACCGCCGATGACAACGCCAGCATCCAGCAACGCTCGCCGGGCCGCACGCCCCAACCCCGCGAAACCGTCCTCGCCGATACCCACAATCGTCAGCCAGCAACCCATCACACTCCCGTTCGTCATCCGCTACCCGTGACTGGCCAACCGCCTGTACGCTTCGAGGCCTTCCTGAAAAAAGGCATAATACCCGCTTTGCCGGTGCCCTTCGGGGCTTCAAGGGAACACAGTTGAAGCTGTGGCTGCCCCCGCAACTGTAAGCAGCGAGTCCACACCCCCAGGGTGCCACTGGAGAACCGGGAAGGCCGGTGTGGACAACGACCTGCGAGCCAGGAGACCTGCCGGCCCATCGATCGTGCAAGCCATCACCGGGCGGGGTGTACCGGTGCGCGTTCTCTCCCTGTCGAGACAACGTGGCAGTCGTACGACGCCAACTTCGTTGAACCTTGAGCCACGTTTCACAGCCTTCGTTACGGCCATCGGCCTGCCCTGCGTTGTCGCGCATCGTCGCTGCGCGCGACGGCGGGCTGTGTCGCGTCAAGCTGCCCGGCGGCGTGCTGCACGCGGCGCAGGCGCTCGCCATCGCCGATGCAGCCGGGGCGCATGCATCGGGAATCGTCGAGCTGACGAATCGCGCCAATCTGCAATTGCGCGGCGTGAAATCGGGTCACGAAGCCGAACTTAGCCGGCGACTGCGCGATGCGGGCCTCGGGCCGCATGTTCCGTCCGCGCTGACCTTGCCCCCATTGCAGGCCGCATCGCAGGCAACGGCAGCCGACGACGTGCGCAATCTGCTGCTGAGCCCAAGCGCCGGCATCGACGAATACGCCTTGTGCGACACGCAACCGCTCGCCCGGGAGATCCTTCTCCTGCTGCAAAGCGAGCCACGTCTTGCTGCGCTGTCCCCCAAATTTTGCGTGCTGCTCGACGGCGGCGAGCGTCTCGCCGCGCTCGATCATCCCCATGATCTCTGGTTCGCTGCAATGGAAGCGAAAGCCGATGACGACCCGTGGTTCGCCATCGGTCTTGCGGGGCAGCCGCCTGCGTGGCAAGACAGTGCGGCAAACCCCGCACTGGCCGCGGTTCGCGCGCGCGATCTCCCCACCATGATCATGGCGCTGCTGCACACGTTTCTCGACGTCGCCGCGCCCGACGAGAACCGCATGCGCGACCTTCTCCGCCGACTGTCTGGCGCAGATATCGTGACACGCGCCGCCGCCCGCGCCGCCATCGAACTGCGATGCGATTCCACGGTTTGCGCATGGCGTCGCGCCCCCGCCGATCCTGGCCGCCGATTCGGCGCCTGGCGGCAACGCGATGCCCGCCTGTCGCATGTCGGCGGCCAGCCGCCGCTGGGCCGTATCGATACGCAGGGTCTGCGCGCACTCTCGCGGCTTGCCCAGGACCACGGCAACGGCACGTTCAGGTTGACGCCATGGCAAAGCGTGCTGATACCCGATGTGCCAGCCCCGGCGATCGAGGATGCCAAACAGCGCCTCGCGTCGCCCGGATTCCTGCTCGATGCTCGGGCGCCGCTCGCGCGGCTCATCGCATGCGCCGGCTCGACAGGCTGCGCGAAAGGGCTCGCCGATACCAAGCGCGACGCGCTCGATCTCGCGCAACGGCTACCCGATGGCGTCGCAGCCCATCTGAGCGGCTGCCCGCGTTCGTGTGCGGCGGCGCACTGTGCGCCGTACACGCTGCTGGCCGTCGAACCGGGTCGTTACGACCTCTATCGCCAGGAGCCGTCGCCGGCCTGCGTGCCCCTGGCCACGTCCGATGCCGCCGGACGCTTTGGCGTGCGCATCGGCACAAATCTGACCATCGAAGCGGCAGCCCGACTGCTAGGCGCTGCCGCCCGGAGCACACTTGATGACTGACTACGTTCGCGACGGACAAGCCATCTACCGCCAGTCGTTCGCCACGATACGCGCCGAAGCCGACCTGTCCCGCATCCCGCCCGACCTCGAAAAACTCGCCGTTCGCGTGATTCACGCGTGCGGGATGGTCGATATCGTCGATGCATTGCGTTTCTCCGATGGCGCGGGCGCAGCCGGCCGCGACGCGCTTGCCGGCGGCGCGCCGATCCTCTGCGATGCACGCATGGTTGCGCAAGGCGTCACGCGCGCGCGTCTGCCCGCTTCCAATGAGGTGTTGTGCACGCTCGGCGACCCGGCCGTGCCGGAACTCGCGCGCACGATCGGCAACACGCGCTCGGCGGCGGCGCTCGAGCTCTGGAGCTCAAAGCTCGAAGGCAGCGTCGTCGCAATCGGCAACGCACCCACCGCGCTGTTCCACCTGCTCGACATGCTCGACGCCGGCGCACCGCGCCCTGCACTGATCCTCGGCTTTCCGGTGGGATTCGTCGGTGCGGCGGAATCGAAGGCCGCGCTCGCCGCCGACAGCCGCGGCGTCCCTTACGTGATCGTCGAAGGCCGGCGCGGCGGCAGCGCCATGGCCGCCGCCGCCGTCAACGCACTGGCATCGGAAATCGAATGATGAATCACCGTGGGCAACTCTTTGGCATCGGCGTCGGGCCCGGCGATCCGGAACTGCTGACGCTCAAGGCACTCCGTCTGCTCAAGGCGGCGCCGGTCGTCGCCTACTTCGTGGCCAAGGGCAAGAAAGGCAACGCGTTCAGCATCGTCGAATCGCACCTCGACGGCGTGCAAATCCGGCTGCCGCTCGTCTACCCGGTCACAACCGAGGCACTCGAGCCGCCGTTGTCGTACGAGACGATCATCGCCGACTTCTACGATACGGCGGCAGCCGTGATCGGCGAGCACCTGGATGCGGGCCGCGACGTAGCCGTCGTATGCGAAGGCGATCCGTTCTTCTACGGCTCTTATATGTACCTGCACGACCGGCTGGCCGGCCAGTTTCGCGTCGAAGTCGTGCCGGGCGTCTGCTCGATGCTGGGCGGAACCGCGGTGCTCGGCACGCCGCTCGTCTATCGCAACCAGAGCCTCGCCATCCTCTCAGGCGTCATGTCCGAGGACGAACTGCGCAGCAAGCTCGCGCAAACCGACGCCGCCGTGATCATGAAGCTCGGCCGCAACTTCGCCAAAGTCCGCGGCGTGCTCGATGAGCTGGGGCTCGCGAACCGCGCGCTGTACGTCGAACGCGCCACGATGCCGAACCAGCGTATCGTGCCGCTGGCACTTGTCGACCCGATGGCTTCGCCGTACTTCTCGCTACTCGTTGTGCCGGGGCAGAAATGGCAGGGATGAACACCACGCCGCCCGTGCTCGTCGTGCTCGGGCACAGCGCATTGCCTGTGGCACGACGCATCAAGGAGGCGTGCCCCGGCGCATCGATCCACGGGCTGCTGGCGCGAGTCGAAGGCGAAGCCGATGTCGCCTTCCCCCAACTCGGCGCACATCTACAGACGCTCTACGCACAAGGCGTGCCGATCATCGCGCTCTGTGCGGCCGGCATCGTCATCCGCTGCCTCGCGCCGATGCTCGACAACAAGGGCACCGAGCCGCCCGTGCTGGCCGTGGCCGAGGACGGCAGTGCGGTCGTACCCCTGCTCGGCGGACTGGCGGGTGTCAACACGCTGGCCCGCAAGATCGCGCAGGCGCTGGACGTCGCACCTGCCATCACGACGAGCGGCGAATTGCGATTCGGCACCTGTCTGCTCAATCCGCCGGATGGCTATGTGCTCGCCGATCTCGATCAGGGCAAGCATTTCGTGTCCGATCTGCTTGCTGGCGAATGCGTGCGTATCGAGGGGGTTGCGCCGTGGCTGGACGACGCGCCGATTCCCAAGGACGAGCGCGCCCCGCTCACCATCCGGGTCACGCCACGCGCGACAGAAAGCAGGCGCGGCGAACTCGTCATCCATCCGCGCAGCGTGGCGGCTTGCGTGCCGGAAACGGAAGCGGCCGCAGACGCGGAAGCGGGCAGCGCGGCAGCCATTGCCGCAGCCATGTCGGCGCACGGGCTTGCGCCGGATGCGCTCGCGGTCCTGCTGGCGCCTGCTTCACGGATGGGAGACCCGTCGCTGGAAGCGGCAGCATCATCGCTCTGCATTCCTCTGCGATTCGCCGATGGCGGTCCGAACGTTGCACAAATGCTGGCGGACTCGACGAGCCCGCGATACGAGATCCGTGCTCATGCCAGCGGCGTGACGCTCGCAGTCGCGCCAATGCCTGTCACTCCTTCGCAGATCGGTCGTCGCCGGGGGCGTCTGAGCGTCGTCGGGCTTGGGCCCGGCAGCGCAGGGCTCATGGCCCCCGACGCGCGCGCGGCGCTGGATGCTGCGACCGACATCCTCGGCTATGAAACCTACGTGAAGATGGCCGGCCCGTTTCGCGACGCGCAACACCTGCACTGCACCGACAACCGCGAAGAACTGCTGCGCGCCCGCCACGCGTTCGAACTGGCCTGCGAAGGCCGGCAGGTTGTCGTGGTGTCGTCGGGGGACCCGGGCGTGTTCGCGATGGCCGCAGCCGTCTTCGAAGCACTCGACACGAGCAGCGATGCGCGCTGGAAAACCGTCGATCTGCGCATCGTGCCGGGCATCTCCGCCGCGATGGCCACGGCGGCAAAGGCAGGCGCGCCGCTTGGACACGACTTTTGCGTGCTGTCGCTGTCCGACAATTTGAAGCCGTGGAGCATCATCGAAAGCCGCCTGCGCCACGCGGCCGAAGCGGATCTCGTGATGGCGCTCTACAACCCGATATCGCGAGCCAGACCGTGGCAGCTCGACCGGGCCCTCGAGATCGTGCGGGAACAACGCTCGCCCGCCACCCGCGTCGTGCTCGGCCGGGACATTGGCCGTCCCGGCGAAGCGCTGACCACGACGACGCTTGGCGCGCTGCAATCCGCACAGGTGGACATGCGGACGATGGTCATCGTCGGTTCGTCCACGACACGCGGCGTTGCGGGCGGAGCAAACGGGGAATGGATTTACACGCCGCGATGGTATGAAGCGTGAGGATTCACTGGCGCACACTCATGAAATGACCACCAGTTCCTCCGGCAGCAGGTAGTCCGCACCCCATGCGCGGGCGAGTTGCTCACCTCGCCCCGCCGCTTCCCGGGCGCAGTCGATCACTACCACCCGATCCGCAGCCAGCGGTCTGGCGGGCTGTTCCCGGCTGCGTCCGTCGCTTACTACCCACAACACCCGTTGCTGGGATGGCTTGCGCCGCTTCGCACGCGCCAGCAGACCCGCGGCCGTCGCAACGCCGAGCGCAAACGGTGTGCCGCCGCCGCCGCCCAGCGGCTGTATCCAGCGCTCGTTCCACCAGCGCGGGACGGCTGGCCCGAACCGCACATCGGCGCGCCCTCCACCGAATGAAATCAGCGAGACCTCTTCGCGCTCGGCCGCAGCATGATCGAAGCACGCCACGAGCAGACCTTTGGCGCGTGCGAGACGCCCGCCACCGAGCATCGACGCCGAGCAGTCGAGCAGGAAGCAATGCAGCGTGCCATCCGCCGACTCGTGGCGCACGAAGCGCAGATGATCCGCACGCAGCGGCGAGCGCCCCTTGCGGGCGAGCGTCGCTGGCCATGCAATGCGCTGTCCGCGCGCGCCTGGCTCACCTTGCGTTGCGCGGGGCGCGGCCTTGTGCGTGCCGGGTTGGCCTGGTATCCATCGGAACCCGCTGGAATCAGCGGCGGCGCCCTTCCGATGGATCAGCGTTTTTTTGTTGAAAGCGGGATGACGCCCTTGACGCGCGTGATGCCCGCCGGTTCGGGTGGCAGATAGCCCCAGTCCGCGTCGCCATCGCGGCGGGGTTCCGTCGCAGATGCGGCGTCCGTTCCGGCAGACTGCCCGCCTTCGCGGCCATCCCCACGCCGATCATCGGACTGACCATCGGACCGACCACCGGAATCCGCCGAACGCGCATCAGGCGACGGTTCGCGCCGGCGGTGACACAGCACCAGTTCTGCAACGCGCTCGACATGGGCGCCGGTCACGACGGGCGCAGCCTCCAGCGCCGCCAGCGCCCGCGCGGCGCGCAGCATCACCAGATCGGCCCGCAGTCCATCAACGCGGGCTTCGATGCAGCGTGCGCTAACCGTCTCGTGCACTTCGTCGGCAAACGTCAGCCCCGACAACGCCGAGCGCGCCGCGCGAATCTGCTGCGCCAGCTGCTGCTGTGCCGTTGCCCAGGTTTGGCGAAACGCCTCGGGATCGAGATCGAACGCCATGCGCGTGCGGACGATCTGCTGCCTGAGCGGTGCATCGAAGCAGTTTTCGAGCTGCACCATCAAGCCGAAGCGATCCAGCAACTGCGGACGCAACTCGCCTTCTTCCGGATTCATCGTTCCGATCAGCACGAACCGCGCCGCATGACTGTGCGAGACCCCATCGCGCTCGACCACGTTGATGCCGCTCGCGGCCGCATCGAGCACGACATCGACGAGCCCATCGGCCAGCAGATTCACCTCATCGACGTAAAGCACGCCGTCATGGGCGCGCGCGAGCAGCCCTGGCAAAAACTTCAGCGCACCGCCTCGCAGCACCAGGTCGAGGTCGAGCGTGCCAACCAGGCGGTCTTCGCTCGCCCCCAACGGCAGCGTCACGAAGTGGCCGTCGGGAAGCAACTCCGCCAGCGAGCGTGCCGCGGTCGATTTCGCCGTGCCTCGCGGCCCGCTGATCAGTACACCACCGATCGACGGATCCACCGCGACCAGCAGCAGTGCTTCGCGCAACGCGTCCTGCCCAATCAGGGCAGTAAGCGGAAACGGCTGCGGCATCACCGCGGATATCGACTGCGTCTGACTCACTGTAGCTTCTCCTCGATCTGCTGTTCGGCGGCCAGCAGGTGTGCTTCGATCTTTGCGCGGTAGTCGCCCGGCTCCTGCCACAGGCCGCGCCCGATGGCTTCGAGCAGCCGCTCGCACACCGAGCGCAGCGCGTGAGGATTGTGCCGCTGCATGAATGCCCGCGTGTCGTCATCGTTGACGCAGGCATCGGTCACGAGCGCGTACTGGTGATCGGAAATCACGCGCGCCGTCGCGTCGTAACCGAACAGATAATCGACCGTCGCGGCAATTTCGGCAGCACCCTTGTAGCCGTGCCGTTTGATGCCGTCGAGCCATTTCGGATTGACTACGCGCGATCGGATCACGCGAGCGATCTCTTCGCTCAAGGGCCGCACACGGGGTGCATCCGGGTTGCTGTGATCGGCGTGGTAGATCTGGGGCTGCTGTCCGGAGAAATGCCGCACGGCCGCGGCCATGCCCCCCTGGAACTGGTAATAATCGTTCGAATCGAGAACGTCGTGCTCGCGGTTGTCCTGATTCTGCAGCACGACATCGACGCTTGCGAGCCGCGTCGCGAACGCCGCCGGCGCGTGCTCTCCCGCGCTGGTCTGCGCATACGCATAGCTGCCCCACTCGCGGTACGCGCGCGCCAGATCCGCGTCGGTCTGCCAGTGACCCTCGTCGATCATCTGTTGCAGCCCGGCGCCGTAAGCCCCCGGCTTCGAGCTGAACACCCGCCAACCCGCCCGGCGGCGCGCTTCCTGCTCGTCCAGCCCGCGAGCGACCCAGGCATCCCGCTCGCGCAACACGCGCGCACGGATCGGATTGACATCCTCCGGTTCGTCGTCGAGTTCGGCCACCGCCTGCACTGCGGCGTCGAACATGTGCATCACGTTTGCGAATGCATCGCGGAAGAATCCCGACACGCGCAGCATCACGTCGATACGCGGTCGGCCGAGCGCGCTCGACGGCATGATCTCGAAGTCCGTCACGCGGTGGCTGCCCGGCGCCCACTTCGGACGCACGCCGAGCAGCGCGAACGCCTGCGCGATGTCGTCGCCGCCGGTTCGCATCGTCGCCGTGCCCCACACCGACAAGCCGATCGCGCGCGGATAATCGCCGTGCTCCTGCAAATGGCGTTCGATCAGGTGTCCGGCCGATTTCACGCCGAGTGCCCATGCCGCCTGAGTCGGAATCGCGCGTGTATCGACCGAATAGAAATTGCGTCCGGTGGGCAGCACGTCTGGCCGGCCGCGCGAGGGCGACCCGCTCGGCCCCGGCGGAACGAAGCGGCCTTCGAGGCCGCGTGTGAGGTGACGAAGCTCCTCATGGCCGCAGGCATCGAGGCGCGGCAGGACATCCGCAAATGCGCGCTCCAGCACCGCCGACGCATGCGTGAACGCGTGTTGATTCAGCGCGGGATCAGACGCATCGCCGCCCATATCGTCAAGCAGCTTCGCCGCCAGCAATTCCAGGCGCTCGTGCGTATCGCCGTTATGCCGCCACGGCGCATCGCTGACCTGCGCCAGCAGCGCGGGGCGCGGCCCGGTCCACGGCGAGGACCCTTCGGCCGTCAGCGGATCGAATCGCTGAGCGATGCCCAGGTCTTTCGCAAGTGCATCGATCAGCCCGGCATTGCGGCCTTTTCCATCACCGATCGGCAAACGCATCAGCGCGAGCAGCGTGTCGAGTCGCTCGCGCCCGGCAGGCGAACGGCCGAACACGTGCAGGCCATCGCGAATCTGCGCTTCCTTCAATTCGCATAACCAGGCATCGACGCGCGTGAGCAACTCGTCTTCCTCGTCCTGTCCGCGCGGCTTCGAAAGACTCAGCTCTTCGTGCAGACGGTGCTTGACGATCGTATCGAGGATCGTGCCTCGAAGCAGCTTCGCACGACGCGCATCGACCATCAGCGCCTCGTAATATTCATCGACCTGCCGCTCCAGGTCCTGCAGCGGGCCATAGGACTCGGCGCGCGTCAGTGGCGGCATCAGGTGATCGATGATGACGGCCTGCGCCCGCCGTTTCGCCTGGCTCCCCTCGCCCGGATCGTTGACGATGAACGGATAGAGGTGCGGCATCGGCCCGAGTGTCAGGTCGGGCCAGCAACTGTCGCTGAGTGCGACGCTCTTGCCAGGCAGCCATTCGAGGCTGCCGTGCTTGCCGACGTGCACGAGCGCATCGACACCGAAAACCTCGCGCAACCAGAAGTAGAACGCCAGGTAGGCATGCGGCGGAACGAGATCGGCGTCGTGGTAGCTCGCGTAGTCGCCCGCCACCCGCGAACGCGACGGCTGGATGCCGATGAACACGCGAGCGCAGCGCCAGCCGGCGATCATGAAGCGCCCCTGGCGAACCGTCGGGTCGTTTTCCGGCGGACCCCAGCGCGCGTTCAATGCGTCGCGTATTTCGACGGGCAGTGCCGCGAACGACCTCAGGTAATCGTCGAGCGGCAGGCTCTGCAATGCCGGACGCAGATCGCGCACCTCCGGATCGTTGGTCACGCCCTGCGTGAGGCGGGTCATCAGCGCCTCGCCGTCTTCGGGCAAGGCATCGACGCGATAACCCTGCTCACGCAGCGATCTCAAGATCCCGACGACCGAGGCAGGGGTGTCGAGCCCAACACCATTGCCGATGCGCCCCTCGCTGGCCGGGTAATTGGCCAGCACGAGGGCCAGTCGCTTTTCGTCGTTGCGCAGGCTGCGCAACCGGCACCAGCGCCGGCTCAGCTCCGCAACGAACGCGACACGCTCCATGTCCGGCTGGTAGCGCACCACGTCGACTTCGGTATGGGGGCAACGATACGCGAGCCCCTTGAAACTGATTGCCCGCGTAATGATGCGGCCGTCCACTTCGGGCAGCGCCACATGCATAGCGATATCGCGCGAATTGAGGCCTTGATTGTCCTTGACCCAATGGTCGCGATTCCCGCCGCTCAGGATGACCTGCAAAACCGGCGCGTCCACACCGAATACGGGCAACTGCTCCGGATCGTCTGGCGTCGATGCCGCGAAGGCCGTCGTGTTGAGCACCAGCCCGACGTCATGCTCGTCGCACAGCCGCGCAACGACATCGCGGCTCACGGCGTCCTTGAGCGACGTGATCGCAATCGGCAGCGGATTCAGCCCGCGTGCTTCCAGCGCATCGATGAGCGCGTCGAACACGGCCGTGTTCGCGGCCTGCAGATGCGCGCGATAAAAGAGGATCGCCACGACAGGCGCCGTGGCCTGCCAGCGGGCCTGCCAGTCGGCGGCCGTTGGCGTATCGCGTTCTGGATGGTAGAGCAGGGCATTGGGCACCGGCATCGGCAAGGCCGGTTCGTCGCCCCAGTCGAGCGCATGCCAGGCAATCGCGCGCATGAAGGCTTCGGCGTTGGCCGGTCCGCCCTCGCGCAGGTATCGCCACAGGCGTGTGCAGAACTCGGGACTGGCCGTGCTCTGCGCGATCAGGTTCGGATCTTCCTGGAGGTCGCCCGAGAACATCACGAGCATCTGTCCGCGTTTTTCCGCGAGATCGACGACCCGCTCGATGCCGTAGGGCCAGTAAGCCTCTCCGCCGAGGTGATCGACGACCACGACGCGTGCATGCTGCAGCACGTCGTCGACGTAAAAATCGACCGAAGCAGGCTGGCGCAGCCAGGTGACGTTCGCTAGCCTCAGGCTCGGAAACTCCGGCCCGAGCCGCTCGACGACGCTCGCCAGCAGCGACAGCGTCGTATCGGCCGAGCTGAGCACGACGATGTCGGCCGGACGTTGATCGATGCGGATAACGCCCGCCGTGTCGTCGACGAAGCCGCCCGGGACCGTTCGCAACAGGTGCATGCGATGCCTGCCGTGAATGCGCTCAGGCCGGCGCGGTGACAGACTGCGCGCCGGGAGCGGCATCAAGCGCGGCATCGAGCGCGGCGTCGAACGCGCGCTGAAGCACCGCTTGATCCAGATCCTCGCCGATCAGGACGAAGCGGCTCGTACGCGCTTCGTCATCGCGCCAGCGGCGATCGAAATAGCTGTCGAAGCGCGCGCCCACACCCTGGATCACGAGACGCATCGGTGCGCCCGGCAGCGCCGCGAAACCCTTCGCGCGATAGATCGTGTGGTGCTCGACCAACTGCCGCAACGCGGCGATTGCGGCATCGCGCGATGCAGGCGCGCCCGACACGACGACCGAGTCGAAATCGTCGTGATGGTGATCGGCATCGTGCGCCGAACCGTGATGATCGTGACGCTGATCGATCGTCTCCTCGGACGCCGAGTTCAGGCCGAGCAGCACCGGAAGATCGAGCCGGCCATTGTGGGCAGGGACGATCTTCACATGCGCGGGAATGTCTTCGCGGATCAACGCGGCCACGGCCGCCTGTTGCGCGCCATCGAGGAGATCGGTCTTGTTGAGCACGACGAGATCCGCCGCGCTCAACTGGTCCTCGAACAGCTCGTGCAGCGGCGATTCATGATCGAGATTCGGATCGGCCTTGCGCTGTTCGTCCACGGCCTCGGGATCTTCGGCGAACTGCCCGCTCGCGGCGGCCGGGCCGTCCACGACCGTGACCACCGCATCGACCGTGAAGCTGCCGCGGATCGACGGCCAGTTGAAAGCCTGCACGAGCGGTTTGGGCAATGCGAGCCCCGACGTCTCGATCAGCACATGGTCGATCTGGTCGCGTCGCTCGACGAGTGCTTCCATGACCGGGAAAAACTCTTCTTGCACGGTGCAGCACAGGCAGCCGTTCGCCAGCTCGTACAGTTGGCCTTCGGTTTGCTCGCCGGATTCATCGCAGCCGATCCCGCAGCCCTTGAGGATTTCGCCGTCGATCCCGAGCTCGCCGAATTCGTTGACGATCACGGCAACGCGCAGGCCGTTCGCGTTGGACAGGATGTGGCGCAGCAGCGTGGTCTTGCCGCTGCCGAGAAAGCCCGTGATGACGGTCACAGGAATCTTGCGCATGGAGGTGGACATGAAAGGTCTCGATGGCGGTGGTCGCGTGCAACATCACTCCCGTGCCGTTGCTGGCATGAGGCTTGAGGCGTGACGAAAACGCGTGATGAATGCGACGGTCGGCAGCGCGCCGCCTACCCGCAGCGCGTGTCGTCTTCTCCGGCCGGTCTCCGGGCTGGCGAAAAGCCGCTTCACCTTCCCGCGCGACCTGTGGATGCACAGGCGTTGTGCGCAGTGGTTTCGCACATACGTGGCACGTATGTGTAGAAGTCGGCCGTGTATCGCTCTCGAGCGACACGTTCGCTTACCGTTGCGGGGGCAGCACAGGTGGGGTCGCCGCAGCGCATCGCTGCATCGAACCGCTGTTTCCCGTTTAACTGCGCACGTCGGAACGCGTGCGCGAGCACCAGATTAGCCGGGAGTGTAGGTGCCGCGTGCGCGCCAGTCAAGAAACAGGCGAGCCTCGGGCCTTGCCGCGGGCGTGTGGTATCGTGAAAAAAGAGATCTTCGGCTATTTGCCTGTTGTTCACGGACAGGCAAGGTTTCATCCCCTTTCGTTTCATCCCCTTTCGACGCGCCTTCGAAATATGCATGCTCCTTCCGCCAGCCTCGGCTCGCCGGCGATTCTGGTGATCGGCAAAGTGGCGCCGCTGGCCCGCACCGATGCCCTGCCCCCTGCGGGGCGGCGACCGGGTCTGTTGACCATCGGCCTGGGCTTCCGGCGCGATGTCACTCCCGGCCAGATCGAGGCCGCCGTCCGGATGGCGCTCGGGATGCTGGAATCAGGCGACATGGCCGAAGTCATGTGCGTGGCTACACTGCAAGACAAAGCGCACGAGCCGGCCCTGCTGGCGTTCTGCGAGCAGCATCGGATGCCGCTGGTCGGCGTCCCGGCGGAGGAAATCCGTGTCTGTCTCGGCGAAAATCCGTCGCTCACGCGTTCGCCGGTTGCACGCGAGAAGCTCGGCGTCGCGGGTGTATGCGAGCCTTGTGCGCTGCTCGCTGCCCCCGGTGCCCGGCTGCTGCGCGGCAAGCTCGCGCTCGATGGCGTCACGGTTGCCATTGGCACGGTCAGCCCGATGCAGCCGGATCACACAGACAACAAACAAGGACATCATGAAGACCGATAGCGAATCCCATCTGCGCATGACCCAACGCCGTCGCGAAGGACACGAAAAGAAGCAGGCTGCCGCCACGCATGAAAAAGGCCTGCTGATCGTGCATACCGGCAATGGCAAAGGCAAGAGTACGGCGGCTTTCGGCATGGCCGTGCGAATGCTGGGCCACAACGAGCGTCTCGGTGTCGTGCAGTTCATCAAGGGCGCGTTGCATACGTCCGAGCGTGATTTTCTCGGCGCACATCCGATGTGCGATTTCGTCACGATGGGTGATGGCTATACATGGAACACGCAGAACCGCGAGGCCGACATCGCCACGGCCCGCAAAGGCTGGGATCAGGCCGTCGCAATGATCCAGAGCGGCAACTACCGGATGGTGATCCTCGACGAACTCAACACTGTCCTCAAGTACGAATACCTGCCGCTCGATGAAGTGCTCGCTGTGCTGAGCGCGCGTGGCCCGGCGCAGCATGTCGTAGTCACCGGCCGCCACGCGCCCGATGCGCTCATCGAGGCAGCCGATCTCGTCACGGAAATGCGCCTCGTGAAGCATCCTTATAAGGAACAGGGCGTAAAGGCGCAGAAAGGTGTGGAGTTCTAACCATGCCGTCCTGTCCAGCGCTGTTCGTCAGCGCGCCCGCATCGGGCCAGGGAAAGACCACGATCACGGCAGGCCTTGCGCTGCTGCACCGCCAGCTCGGCCGGCGCGTGCGCGTCTTCAAGACGGGACCGGACTTCCTCGACCCGATGATACTGGAGCGTGCAAGCGGCGCCCCGGTCCAGTCGCTCGACCTCTGGATGGCAGGCGAAGACGGGTGCCGCCGGCTGCTGGCCGAGGCCGCTGCGCAGGCGGATCTCATCCTGATCGAAGGCGTGATGGGACTCTTCGACGGCACACCCAGCAGCGCCGATCTCGCAGCTAAATTCGGCGTGCCCGTCGTCGCCGTGATTTCGGCGAAGTCGATGGCACAGACGTTCGGCGCCATCGCATTCGGTCTTGCGCATTACCGCACGGATGTGGCAATACATGGCGTGCTGGCCAATCATGTCAGTTCGGTGCGTCACGCGCAGATGATCCAGGCGGGCATGCCCGACGGGCTGCGCTGGCTCGGGCATCTCGCCCCATCCGCGCAGATGGCGCTGCCGGAACGGCATCTGGGGCTTCATCAGGCTGGCGAAATCGACCAGCTCGAATCGCGTATTGCCTTCACGGCCCAGGCACTCGCCGATACGGCGCTGGCCGAATTGCCCGCGGCTGTTTCGTTCGATGCAGCGCCGCACGATAGGCACCACGCGCAGCCGAGGCTGCTCGAAGGCACGCAGATCGCCATCGCTCGCGACGCAGCCTTCTCGTTCATCTATCCAGCGAACGTGAGCCTGCTGGAAAGCCTGGGCGCGCGCGTCGCGTTTTTCTCGCCGCTGGCAAACGAACCCGTCCCCAGTCATGCCGATGCGCTGTATCTGCCCGGCGGCTACCCCGAGCTTCATGCTGCCACGCTGGCCGGCAATGCAATAACCGCCACCAGCATCCGTGACCATGCAGCTGCCGGCAAGCCCGTGGTTGCCGAATGCGGCGGCATGCTGTATCTGCTCGAAGAGCTGACCGATACCGAAAATCGCTCCACTCCGATGCTCGGGCTGTTGCAGGGACGCGCGGCAATGCAGAAACGGCTGGTCTCGCTCGGTATGATGGCGCTCGAAACGAAATTTGGCGTGCTAACGGGCCACACGTTCCACTATTCCAGCATGACGACTCCCCTGCAACCCGACCGCCACGCCACCCGCGCGCAGACCGGCGCGCCCGGCGAGCCGGTGTTCCGCTCGGGCACGATCGTCGCAAGCTACATGCATGGATACTGGCCGTCCAACCCCGCCCTCGCCGCAGCGCTTTTTTGCGGCAAATCCTTTTAAGGAAACCGAACGGATGGCGGTGCACCGTGGCCGGTGGCCTGCGCGATCCGGAATACGTGGGCTAGCCACCCTCGCGGCAGGACTGCGCCTCGGCTGGGGCTCGATCTTCTATCCGGAAGTGATTCGCCAGCTGTCACGGATTCTCGTTGCAAGCTCATCGAGCAGCGCGAGCCGGTCCGGATCGCCCATCGTTTTCCATGCCCGGATTTCGGCCCTGTTGCGCAGACAGCCTTCGCAATAACCGCCCTGCTGGTTCAACCGGCAAACGTCGATGCACGGGGAGCCGACCGGACGCTGCGTTTTCGCCTGTTCGATCTTCTGCGCGAGACTCACGCGCGGTGTTTGTTCGACGTTATCCATCACACCCCACCCGCATTCACTTCGCGGCTTACCGCGCGCAGCGCAGCATCGAGCCGCGCCCATCCTGATTCGTCCGCGGGCAGGCCGAAGCGCAGCCCCCGGACGACGTCGAACCGCCGTGTCCAGACGGCATGACGGGCCAATCCATCCTGCCACTGTGGCGCACGCTCATGGCGCACCCACGCGAAGAGCGGTGTGTGCTGCACCACGGGGAAAAATTCCCCGAGCAAGTCCGCCAGCCGCTCTCCCGCAGCCGCGAGACTGGCCCGCGTTTGCGTCTGCCAGTCCGTATCCAGCAACGCGGCGCGCGTCACGATACGCGCAGGCCCAGCTAGGCTCCACGGACCACGCAGGCTGCGCATAGCCCGAATGACGTCCTTATCCGCCAGCACGAAACCCACCCGCGCACCAGCCAGCCCGAAAAACTTGCCAATCGAGCGCAGCACGATCAGCCCGCCACGACCAGCGAACTTCGCCACGCTCAGTTGCGGCATCGACTCGACAAAAGCCTCGTCGATCACCAGCGTACCGTCACGCATCGCGAGATCCTCATGCCAGGCCATGATGACGTCCGGCGTAAACCGCTCGGCTCCCGGGTTGTTGGGATTGACGATAACCAGATGCTTCAGATCCGCTGGCAGCGGCTTCCCCGGTTCCAGTACGAATGACGCTACGTCGCCGAGATCGGCAACTTCCCGCGTGACGAAGCGATCGACGGGAAACCCCGCGCGCTCGCAGGCAGGCGCGTATTCCCCATACGTGAGCAGCCCGATGCCGATCCGCCCTTTGGGAAGCACCGCCGGCAGCATCCGGATCGCTGACTGGGTGCCTGCCACGGCGAGCGCCTCCAGCGCACCATAATGCGCGGCAGCGATGACCTCCAGATCGTCATCGTCGTCGGGCAACCTGAGCCATGCCTGCGGATCGACGGGCGGCACGGGATAGCCGCAGGGATTGATGCCCGTCGAAAGGTCGAGCCAGTTTTCCCGGGCGATGCCATATCGGCGAGCAGCCTCGCCGAGATTGCCGCCGTGCGGCACTGGTGTTGCGTGATCGAGATTGAGCATTGGTCTTCAGAAAATTGCGGCGGCACCCGTCAGCACGGCCATGACCGCAAGCCACACCGCGATGGAGCGTTTGACGAGCGACAGCGCACGGCCGACATCGGCGGCGCCCGGTGCATGGCCGCATCCGAGTGCTGGCCGCGCTTCAAGCACGCCATGGTACCAGGCCGCCCCGCCGCACGCGACGTTGAGACTGCCCGCTCCGCTGGCCATCACTGGCCCGGCGTTGGGGCTGTCCCACGCTGATGCCTGAGTCCGCCAGCATGCGATGGCCGACCTGGGATTGCCGCACAGCGCATACGTCAACGCCGTTAGACGGGCCGGCAGATAATTCGCAACGTCGTCGAGGCGTGCGGCAGCCCAACCGAAGTACCTGAAACGCGGCGTGCGGTATCCCCACATCGCATCGAGCGTGTTGATGAGGCGAAATGCGAGCGCCCCGGGACCACCGGCTACCGCGAACCAGAACAGCGCACCAAAGATCGCATCGTTGCCGTTCTCCAGCGCGGATTCAATTGCAGCTCGTGCAACAGCCTGCTCGTCCGCAGCGGATAGATCGCGCGTCACGACCCGGGAGGTCAATGCGCGAGCATTCGCGAGATCGCCAGCACGCAGTGCCTGCCCGACCGGCGCAATGTGATCGATCAGGCTACGCGCGCCGAGCGCGAACCACAGTGCAGCGACGTGCAACGTCCATGAAAGCATCAAGGGCAACCGATGCGTCAGCACGACGAGGAGCGCGACCGGCGGAATCACCGCGAGCGTCCAGGCCCCCACTCCCGTCGTACGGGCGAGCAGCGGGCGCACGGGCACGGGCGTTGCATGTGCATGCGCGTCGGACTTGTGCGCGGCCGCGCTGTGCGGATTGCAGGCATGGGCGATGCACGCAACCCACCGGCCAAAACCAACTAGTGGATGAAACCGGGAAGGCTCGCCGAATATTGCATCGAGAACGACCCCAGCGAAGCACAGCATAAAGACGACCGATGCGCTGAGCCCGACGATCATCTGGCGCTCCTGCACACCTTCCAGCGACTTCGCTTCGATATGTTCACTTGCATTCCTGTTTTCCCGATTTCTCAGATATTCCACTGCGGGTGACATAATACGGCCCCGCCCCTGCGCCGTAATAGACTCAGCAATCCCGGCGCGGCGATTCCACACTGTTCAGGTAAGCGGCATGGCCAAAACGTTGATGATCCAGGGAACGAGTTCCGACTCCGGAAAGAGCACCCTCGTCGGGGCGCTCTGCAGGATTGCCACGCGTGAAGGCAAACGGGTCGCGCCGTTCAAGCCGCAGAACATGTCGCTCAACAGCGCAGTGACCATCGACGGCGGAGAAATCGGCCGCGCGCAGGCCTGGCAGGCGCTTGCCGCCGGCATCGCCCCCGAAGTCGACATGAACCCGGTCCTGCTCAAGCCGAACAGCGATACCGGTTCGCAAGTCATCGTGCAAGGTCATTCGCGCGGCAATCTCGATGCGCGAGCCTATCACCACTACAAGCCCATCGCCATGCAGGCAGTGCTCGAATCGTACGATCGCCTGAGCGCGAAAAGCGATCTCGTGCTGGTCGAAGGGGCCGGCAGCCCGGCCGAAGTCAACCTGCGTCAGGGCGATATCGCCAACATGGGGTTCGCCACCGCCGTCGGCTGTCCCGTCGTGCTGGTCGCGGACATCGATCGCGGCGGCGTGTTCGCGCAGATTCTCGGCACGCTGGCCTGCCTGCCCGAAAACGAACGCGCGCTTGTGAAAGGCATCGTCATCAACAAGTTTCGGGGCGATGTAGCACTGCTGAAACCCGGTATCGACTGGATCGAAGCACAAATGAACAAGCCCGTGTTCGGTGTGGTGCCGTTCGTCCCGGGTTTGTGGCTCGACGCCGAAGACATGCTGCCGAAACAGAGCCATAAAGATGGGGTGTCCGGCGAGGTGCTGCGCGTCGTCGTGCCGGCACTGCCGCGCATCAGCAATCACACTGACTTCGATCCACTGCGTGCGCATCCGCAAGTCGATTTCCGCTTTGTTCGTGCGGGCGAGCCGCTCCCGGCGGCGGATCTCGTGATTTTGCCGGGCAGCAAGAGCGTCCAGCGCGATCTCGCCTGGCTGCGCGAATACGGTTGGGACACGCATCTGCGTCGTCACCTGCGCTACGGTGGCAAGCTGATCGGGGTCTGCGGCGGACTGCAGATGCTCGGGCGCGAATTGCACGATCCGCTCGGCATCGAAAGCCCGTTGACACGCACGGCGGGTCTTGGGCTGCTCGATTACGTCACGACGCTCGAACCGCACAAGCAGCTCATCAACACTGCCGGCACACTCCTCGTGGACGGATCAGCACCAGTACGCGGCTATGAGATTCATATGGGTGTCACCGAAGGCCCCGCCCTGTCCCGCCCCGGACTACGCCTTTCCAACGGCGACGCAACGCGCGACGACGGCGCGCTCTCAGAAGACGGCCAGATTCTGGCAACCTACCTGCACGGCTTGTTCGATTCGCCTGACGCCTGCACGGCGCTGCTTCGCTGGGCGGGGCTTGGCCATGTGGAGCGCATCGATCATGACGCGCGCAGGCTCACATCCATTGACCGGCTCGCCGATGCGGTCGCTGCAAGCGTCGATCTCGATGCCCTGTGGGGATGCCTCGTCTGAACGGAGCACCATGGCCACATTGCGCGCGATGCTTGAATTGCCCTTTCCAAGCAAGCACCTGCCCCCGTTACGCGCATGATGGCGGTGCCGCGCAGTTGACCCGGACGCCATAGGCGTCCTCTTTATCGTCCCGGCAGGATTCCACATAGGCACTCAGTTTCGCTTCCGCGACGCGAGCGATGACCTTCATCGCGCACCTCGTCACAGCTTTTTTCAGTCCCGGTCGTATCCGGCCAACACGAAACGTCGGCAGCGATACGCCGCCAATGCGTAGCGCCATCGAAATGAATAACCGCCCACCGTTCGCCGCCGCAAGCGCAATGCTGCCAATACAATCCGCGATTGAGGAAGGACGCCAGTGGCTTTCATGGCGCAGCCCAACCACGCGCGCCGTTGCGCATGCCCAGCCAGGTTGACAGTGCCCCGCGTTTCGCTTCAACGCTCCAGCGTTACCTGCGGTTACAGATTTGACAAAACATGGGAGCACTCTCGGAAGGCCCACGATTAGAATCCGCCGTTAATAGAGTGACTAAAGGAGTGACAGATGGAGCGCAAAATTGCAGGCCTCGTCGGTACATTGGCCGGCCTTGCCAGCCTTGGCAGCACCGGCGCACACGCAGCGGCCGATGCCAACGCAATGCCGCAGGAGCCTTTGTCGGTAACGTCCTATTCCGATCTGCTTCAACCGATTCCCAACGCCACCGAGGTGCTGCATGCCCATAATGCGGAGCTGATGGAGCAGGCCCGCAATGCGCCAGCCAGAATGGAGCGTGTGCAGTGGTACCGGGACGAACGACGCTACCACCACCATCATCATCACCACCATCACCACCACCATCACCATCGCGGGTATTACGGGCCGGCCCCGGAGTATTACCCTCCGCCCGTCTACTATGCGCCGCCCTCGCCGCCTGCGGTCATCATGCAGCCGGGAATCGGCGTGCAACTGTACGGCGATTAATCGTCTTCCGCGCGGTCCCTCGCGCGGGCGGCGCCAAGGATGCGGCGGTAAGTCCCGTCAAAGACCGTGTTGGTGGATGACGTCCACCTCGTGTCCTGTCCCAGCGTGTCGCGGCTGGCGTGAATCCGCCTCGATTGCATTTCCCGCTCTGCCGCTTCTTCCTCGCTCATGGCTTCGAGCGAGAGATCAGGCTCGGCCGGCACCACGCAGAGCTGCATGAAAGGCTCGCCGGGACGGAATACATGCACGCCCCCTTGTGGCGGCGTCTTGAACACCACGAAGTTGATCATCGGCCACCAGGAAGTGCGCAGCAGCGCCGGCACGGCGAGCGGCACATCGTCCGCCTCGCTCAGGTAGAAGCGCGGATGCGTCTCGGTGCGCACCGCATAACCCTCGGGCACTTTCAGGTCGAGCAGAAGCTGGTAGGTGTAGTAGCCTTCGCCGAAAGCGCGGAACGGTGGCCAGTTCTCGCCAGTATTCGGGTTCGGGCCAATATCACCCTCGAAAGCAGCTTTGCCATCCTGGCGGCTGACCCGAACCTCGTTATCGTGGGGGTAGAACAGTTCGATGCCGTACTGCGCCCCCTCCACGAACGGCAGGCAGTGCCAACCCTGTTCGCGGGAGCCATCCCGCCGTGGCTCCTTGCTGCCGCCCCAGCCGGGTACCTCCACACGGGTACGGCGGAGCGCAAGACGCGGTTGGTAGTAGCGGTATTTGACGTTGACCATGATGATGCTCAGGCAATTGGAAACAGAATATGAGGCAACGCAGCCTCGCACGTCGGAGTAATTTATCCGAACACCTCGCGCCAGTACCAGTATTTCATTCGCACTGGCTGCCGAAAACGTTCCGGCACCGGTGCGCCATCAGGCTCCGACCAGACCCCAATGGGAATTGGCGCATCGAGTTGCGAGTACGTAAATAGCCGCGTGAGTCTGCGATAATGGAGATTGCCCATTACCGCTCTGCAGACCTGCAAGGGGAAGATGCATCATGACGAGAGAACCTATCACTCGCTATGGTTCGATGGCCCAATTACTTCACTGGTGCACGGCAATCCTTGTCCTCGTGGCGTTCTTCTATGGCCCCGGCGGCCCTGAACAGCGCGTCTACTCATCGGTGCACGAGTTCGACCGAAAACTTCACGAGACTTTGGGATTGGGCGTCTTCGCACTGACACTCATCCGCTTGCTATGGAAGACGATCGACACGCGTCCCGAGACGCCCCCCATTTCCCGCTGGATGGTTGTAATAGCAACTATCGTTCAAGGGGTACTATATCTGCTTCTCCTGGCGCTTCCCTTAACCGCCATCACCGGCGCGTGGCTGGAGGGGCATCCACTGACGCTCGTCGCCGGGGCCCAGATTCAACCATTGCTCGGCGCATCACATGAAGCGGGGGCGGTCTTCGCGTCGATCCACAAGTGGCTCGGCGACGCGATCATGTGGCTCGCGGGACTTCACGCTTGCGCGGCGCTTCTCCACCATCTCGTCCTTAAGGACAACGTCCTGACCACGATGCTTCCACGCTGGCTTCCGGTCGGACGAGCGAGAACTGGCCGATAAGTTTCGACTGCTTTAGGGAAGGCCTATCTGGATCGCTATGTGGAGATGGGCAAGCCGAGCGGCAAACCAGCACTGTAGCGTCGGCGTGAAATCATTGAGGAGGTGTTGGAAGAAGCCCGTGATCCGACGGTATCGCGGAGGCATCGATCATGATTCAATACGCGATGGACCTGAGTTAACCTGAATGGCGCTAGCGATTGCTTTGCGCAAACGCGACAGCTTCCGCGAGCGCATCCATGAACTGGTCGATCTTGATCGGCTTGGTCAGATAGCGGAAAAAGCCGGCTTTCAGGCCCTTTTCGATATCGCGCGGCATGGCGTTCGAACTCAGCGCCACCACCGGGATTGCCGTTGTCATGGGGTTTCTGCGCAAGATACTCAGCGCTTCGATGCCGCTGATATCGGGCAGATTGATATCCATCACGATCACCTGCGGCTACGCCGTGCACGCCAATTCCACGCCGCGCTGCCCCGTCACCGCACTGAGCATGCGCATGTCCGCGCATCGCGCAACCAGTTGCTCGACGAGTTTCAGATTGGCCGGATTGTCCTCGATATACGGTACGGTATGCGCTGGCGCCTCGGCTGCACCGTTGCCGGCCGCCGGCGCGCCTGCCGTGACGGATCGGGCGGCGGCAAGCGTGGCGATTTCCGGTGCGCTAGCCGTATTGAGTTCGATCCAGAAGGCACACCCGCGCCCGACGGTACTTTCAACGCCGATGGCGCCCCCCATCAGCTCCGTTAGCCGCCGAGCCACCACAAGGCCTATGCCCGTGCCTTCCTCGGTGCCCGCCTCCTGTCCCAGACGATTGAATGGCTGGAAAAGCTGAGACAACTGTTGAGGCGACAAACTGGCGCCCGTGTCGCTGACACTCACGCGAACGCGCTCTGCGGCAGGCATGCTGCAACTCACCTCGACGGTGCCCTGCGGGCGGTTGTATTTGATGGCGTTCGAAAGCAGATTGATCACGATCTGCTTGAAGCGGGTGCGGTCGGCATGAACATGGCAGCCCGCATCCACATGCGGAAAGCTCACACGAATGCCCGTTGTCGCGCCTGCGGCTCGATCATGGACGCGCATTCCTGCAAAGCCTCGCTCAACGATACGGGTTCGGGCGAAATGAACACCTGCCCCGATTCGATCTTCGCCAGATCGAGCACTTCGTTGATCAGCTCGAGCAGGTGCCATCCTGCGCGCAGAATCTGGTCGATGCTCGACCGCTGGGACGGCGTAAGCGGCGGCGACTCGGAGGCCATGAGCTGCGCGAAGCCCAGTATCGCGTTGAGCGGGCTGCGCAGCTCATGGCTCATGCTGGAGAGGAAGTCCGATTTTGCGCGGTTGGCGCGGTCGGCCGCGGCCAGCGCCTGCTTCTGGTCTTCGATATCCGTGACGGTCCCCACCCACTTGACGACCCGCCCCTGCGCATCTTTCACCGGCGATATGCGATCGAGATGCCATCGCCAGGCGCCATCGGCGGAGCTTTTTATGCGCACCTCCATTTGATATTCGACGCCCCTCGACAGCGGCTGCTTCCAGTTCTCAACCGCGGATTGCATATCGTCCGGGTGCAGGATCTCGGTCCAGCTCCGTCCCTCCAGTTGCGAAGCCGCCAAACCTGAATACGTTTCGAGCCGCTGGCTGATGAAATCGACCGAGCCGTCCGGGTCGGCGGTCCATACGACGTGAGGAATGGCGTCCGCGAGCGACCTGAAACTTCGCTCGGCTTCGTCGATCTCGGCTTGCGAACCGGAGCGTTTGGCGGATAAAGGCCGGTTGTGCATGATCCCCCCAAAAACACGCCGGTGCGTCCGCGTGAGCAGCGTGACCGGATCGCGGCCTTTATGGTGCTGCTGGTGTATCAAGCCGTCAATCGGGAGGAATTGTTCCGACGACTCGCTGCTCGTATCGCCTTGGGCAACGGCGTTCAGCCGTGCTTCGCCGCTCAGCCCCGCATGAAGAAAGGGCCAGTGAATGCGCTCGACAATGCAGGACGTGGAAAACTCCAGTGTGGCGCTCGCGCGCGAAACCGAGGGCGTGCAGAGCCTGCCGCATTCGGCCGATGCGTATGGCGAGGCGCTGTCAATGGCGAAGTCGCTCTATCGGACCGGATCGGCGGGATTTCTCGAGGTGCTCGTCGCCGACCGCGCGCAGTTCGCGGCGCAGGACCCGCTGAAGTTGATGCACATGATTCGCAAAGGGCAGATGTACGACGAGCGCGACATCAAAACTGCGGCAGAGCCGAATTAAGCCCCTCAACCCGCCTCTGGCATCGAATCCCGCTCGGGGTTGGCCCGTTGGACCTGACGGCATCGCCGTATGCGTTCTCGGCCATGGTCCAGATGGCTCCCGATCAGGCTTTCAGTCAGAACCGAGTCACCGGCGGCAATGGCCTCGATGATGGCTTCGTGCTCGTCGACAGACTGATCGATCGCTTCTGTCTCAAGCGTCAGGGCTGTTTGCCGGAACAGGCTGAGTTCCCGGACAAGGCGCCGGTACGTTTCAAGCAATTTTTCGTTGCCGACCGCAGCGGCCATCGTGTCATGAAACTGCAGGTTCATGTGACCGTAGGTCTTGCAGCGGCGGCGCCAAAAGATTCTGGAAGAAGCGCCCTCGCATTGTCGAAGTGCCTGTGCTCTACGGCGATCCCTGGACGCACGAGACGCTCATGCGCTTTCGCGAGCGACACCAGGATCCATCTTCGACGGACCTGGAATACGCGGCGCGCATCAACGGCAAGCGTGACGTCGACGCATTCATTGCGGCGCATGCCGGCTCGCCGTGGTTCGTTTCGATGGTCGGCTTTGTTGCGGGACTACCGTTCATGTACCAGATGGTCGAGCGAGAGCGTCAGCTTCAGGTGCCCAAATACCTGCGGCCGCGCACCGACACGCCGAAGTTGACGGTCGGCCACGGCGGGTGCTTCGGCTGTATCTATTCGGTGCCTGGCGCAGGCGGTTACCAGATGTTCGGCGTGACGCCCGCGCCGATTTTCGACCCCGCGCAGCGGCTCGATTATTTGCGCGACTTCATGGTGTTTTTCCAGCCCGGCGACATCGTGAAGTTCAAACCGATCGACCGTGCGGCCTACGACGAGGCCGTGGCCGCCGTCGAGGCAGGCACGTTCTCGCTACGCGTTCGGCCGGTGAAGTTCTCGCTCGAAGAATTCCTCCGCAATCCTGACGAATACAACCGCTCTATCGTCGAGGTGCTGTATACCAACTGATACGCTCAATGTTATCGAGGTCCTGAAGCCGGGACTGGCCACTTCGGTGCAGGACACGGGACGGCAGGGGTACTACCACGTCGGCATACCGCCTTCCGGATCGCTCGATCAATATTCGTCGCGTGCGGCGAACCTGCTCGTGGGTAATGCGGAAGACGCGGCCGTGCTCGAATTCACGCTGCTGGGCCCCGAACTGTTGTTCCATTCGGACGCACTCGTTGCACTAACGGGTGCGGAAATGACGCCGAAGATCGACGGCGTCGGATACGCAGGCAATTCGGTGCTGCGTATTCGCGCCGGGAGCAAGCCGACGTTCGACTATGTCAAGCGTGGCGCGCGTGCGTATCTCGCGATCGCCGGTGGGATCGACGTACCGGCGGTGCTGGGCAGCCGGTCGACCTACACGCTCGGCGCAATTGGTAGTCTCGAGGGTCGTCGGCTGCAAAAGGGAGATCGCATCACGGCTGCCCGATCGGCGTCACGGCAGCCCCGCGGGTTGAATCGCACCCCGGATAATTTTGGCATGCCGTTCTATCTCGTCACCTTCCTTGTAAGCGGCGCGGCGGGCATTTACCTCGTCAGCACGATTCCTGGCCTTGGTACGCTTTCCGAAGTTTCGGTCGTGCTCGCATTGCTCAAGTTGATGGGCATCTGGGGATTGCTGTTCGTCTGGGTCACACAATCACGAATCAACACTGCTAACTACTATCTCGCGACCGAGTAGCGGGGACTCATGTCGAATCAGCATGCCGCGATGGCCTGTCAAGAATCGCGGCGCCCGGCTAACCCCGGGCGGAAGAATTACGTCTGATTTTAGGGCGCGCCATACTCCACTCGGGTCTCGCGCGGCGCTTGAGAAAGTCGACCAGCGCGCGCGTCTTGGCAGGCAGCCACGTTCGATTGGAATAGAGCAGCCATGCTACGCCGTCGAAATCGCCAGGCGTCGCGTCGTAATCGGGCAGTACGTCGAAGAGCCGGCCCGCGGCCAGATCGTCTGCGGCCAGCCACGCCGGCAGGATGGCGGGGCCCGCGCCCGCGAGCACGAGCTCGCGCTGTGCAAGCCCATTGGTCACGCAGATGCGCGGTCGCGCACTCACGTGCGGGACGCGGTTGGCGCGGTCGCGCAGCAGCCAGTCGGCTGGGGATTGGGGCCACACGCGAAATGGACGACGGGTCCACGTTGTGCTGTTTCGCAACGCCCGAAAAATTCCCGCGCCGGCTTGCAGCGACTGAGCATCCGTATCAAGATCAAGTCGCCTCATGAGGAACAGGCGACTTGCCATGACTGACCATCCCGAACCCGATCTCGATCCTGATGCCGATCCCGACAAGCTGAAAGGCCCCGGCGGCATGACGTTAAGGCAGATCCACGATCAGGTGCAGAAGAGCGTTGAGCGGGACCGCGAGGCCCTCGCCGCGCACCACGCATTCGTTCCCCCGCAGAGCAGGTGGCAACGGTGGGTCCGGTATGTTTGGGGGCGCAGCGGACGACGCTAGCAGCCGCTTGACAATGCATGCGCCGGACGCCCCCGCATCGGAGTGGCACTCCTGGCGCGCACGGCTCAATGCGGTAGTGGGGCCAGAACTGCCGGCTACCTTCGAACCGCAGGTCCGTGCGCTGCTGGCCCGGCTGGACGCACTCCGTAGCGCGCCGCGTACCCGTGCGTAGGCAAACACTGCGCGCCATGCTTCTCAAGCTGTACGAGAACGCAGACGCGCTCGACGAGCTGCCATCGCTTCGTACTGCTTTTTGAAAGAGGGGCGTTCACATGGCTGAAGATACGCCCCCCAACACGGTCAGGCTCGCACCTCGAGCCGGTTGACCACGCCAGAAATTGTGTCCAGGCACCACGCATCCATCTCTGCCTGCCGCCTCTCAGCTTCAGTTGCCACGCATCCCGCGAGCGTAATCCGCTTGTCCTCCACATTGATGGTGATTTGCCCAGCGTGCACGCGCGGATCGGTTTCGAGCACAAGCGTGAGTGCCTCGCAAATCTCTTCGTCGCCATCCGCTTCAGCGGGCACCAACTCCAGCAAGTTCACCACGTCCCGGCACCCGCCGACCCACCACGCGATCGCACTCGCGAGTCGTCGATGCGACAGGCTGATCACCTGGCCCGTCAAGGTCACGACGCCATCTTCAACCGTCACCTCCACAACGCCGCTGCCCTCCTCGCCGGCCTGGTCCATGGTGCCACGCAGCATTTCGAGCTGGCCTTTCACGCGCATACAGATCACGCAGTTGCGGTATTCGATCGTCTGCAAAATGCGTTCGCAGATCCGCGTGCGCAACTCGCCATCCCCGATCGGCGGCTCAGCGCTAACGCGCAACTGGTCGATGAGCGGTTCGCCGGCGCTGTAAGCCCGGGTCAACTGAATCAGCCGTTTCTTCGACGCAACGTCCGGCACCTCGCCGGCAACAGTCAAGGCACCGCTCTCGAAGCGGATATGAATGGGGGAATTGTGGAGCTTCAGGTGCGATTCGCGTTCGAACGCTGCCATCACCTGCCTGAGGATCGCTTCGGTGCGTTGCATGATCTGCCTCGCGCAAAGGGGGACGAAGCAGCGCCCCACCGCGCCGCAGCCCAAAACCAGTCGGGCGAGGTGGGCGCTACCCAGTTCATTATAGATGTGGCGTCCGTCCAATCATCGATGCTGCTTTGCGGCATCTGGCCGGTCGCGGACGATTGTGACGGAGCACGGTGCGTAGGCGGCCACTTGCCTCGCGCTCAGTCCAACTCACAATCGGTCGCCGCACCGGTCCTTACGGCGCCCGACGAAATCAGCATCGCAGCCGGCGAGCAGCGCGGTTTCGCTACGCCGGAGGTTTGTAACCAGCCTGCTCCAGTTGAGCCAGTCCGTCCGGCAACGACTAGAATTCAAGGATGATCGCATTCCCATTCGAGAAGGAGGCTGCCATGACTCAGTCAATGATCAGCTTTTGGGTTGGCCTTGTGGTGCTCGTTGTCGTTGCAGCGGCCTTGTCCCGTCGCTACAGGCGAGATCACCCGGGTGAGAGCCTGAGCCAGTGGCTCGACACGCACCATATGGGCTGGATGCATCGCAAGCACTAGCCGGCAGCGCGAAAAGACGCCGAGGAGTACACGATGGCCTTCACCCTCAGCTCGCAGGCTTTCCAGGACGGGGGCGAGATTCCTCGGCGCTATACCTGCAAGGGCGCGGACGTTTCGCCGCCGCTCGCGTGGTCCGGGGTACCCGCCAATGCGAAAAGCCTCGTGCTGATCGTGGACGACCCCGACGCGCCCGACCCGGCCGCACCAAGGATGACATGGGTCCACTGGCTGCTTTACAACATCCCGGCGACGGCGCCCGGTTTTCAGGAGGGTGTCGCGGCGGGCGCGCTCCCTGCCGGCACACTCGAAGGGACCAACGACTTCCATCGCACCACATATGGCAGCCCATGCCCGCCGGTTGGCCGTCATCGGTATTTTCACAAGCTCTACGCGCTCGACACCGTGCTGCCCGATCTTCACAAGCCGACCAAGGCGGCATTGGAGACGGCGATGAAAGGTCATGTAGTGGCGCACACCGAACTGCTCGGCACATTCCAGAAGTAACACGCAGACGCTGTACGCGAATGAACTGCACCCCAAAAGTTGGACACCGATCCAACCTTTGGGGTGTTTTCATGGCGAATTATGATGAGCGGTTCAAGCAGCAAACCGGGCGACGCCGATCAAGGTCCGGCAGAACAAGTATCTGAACAACGTCATCGAACAGGACCATCGTGCCGTCAAACGCATTGTCAAGCCGATGACGGGTTTCAAGAGTTTCCGGTGCGATCGCGCGAGCGTTACGCCGCTTGCCGATAGCCCATCGCCGGCCGGTCGCCGCGCGGCGGGAAGACCTGCCAGAAGCCGTCGTCGTGCCGGAAGAAGAAGAGCGCTCGAGGACACGTCGGATGCGAGACCTCTACGCAGACGAACCGTCTGTGGCCCGCCGCAGTGCGGCCGAACTGCGTCACATGGGCGGGCACGGCCGGGGTCGGCGCCAGCCACTTCTCCACCAGCCCGTGCAGGCTTCGTTTCCGCGCACTCATCTCTTGTTTCCTCGTTTCATTCCACCTCTCGAATGTCCCGCCCGCTCGGCATTGCGTTGCTCATGCGGCCGCCCTGACGAGTTCATCGGACAGCCCGAACTGGCGCGCGATCGTCAGAAGTCGCTCACGCCACTCCCATCTGCCGAATACGTCGTGTACGTTTTGCAGACAACTGAGAAGCTCGATCGTGACCGGGTCGTAGACGTTGATCCGCGAGCGAAGCAGCGCCCTGCGCAGCGCGGCGACGCCAACATCCATGTACGCCGGGATTGTGTGCAATGACTGTGTGCCGATATAGCGGACCGGAACGCCTTCGATCGCGGTTGTGTAATCGGAGGGCTTGATAAGGCAGCCGACAGGACATCCTCCACAGTAGCCGCGATATGCGCCGCCACCGTGTGGAAGCAGCGCCGCGCGGCCCTGGCAGAAGAGGTGCTCCACTGCCTGGTCGAAGATCTGCTGATAGGTCAGAAAATCACGGCTTTTCATGTTGCGGCTCCGCCAAATCTGTCAATGATTCGTGTCTCCAGTATGGCTGGTCGACGGTGCCTTGAAATCTGCCATAGGGAGTTCCCCCTTTGGGGGTATTGGCACCAATCAACCGCGAAAGCCACGACGGATTTGTCGCCTAAAAGTAGATTTGCTCGCGCGAGTGCTCAGTGCAACTAGACAACTGGTTGCGGGTTTTCGACGGTCGGGGAATTTGTCTGCAAGCCGCACCAGGACTGGATCTCAGGTCAGAGTGGCCAGATCGGCTAAAGTCCAGATTTCTGGACGCAGCGAATGACCCGAATCCCATGCTGGCAAGAGATTCCAACAAGATTGAGCCTGGAGCAGTTCGAGCAATTTGTCTGGCCGCATCTGAGCCTGGGCCGGCGCGGACCTTCCCCCACGCTGGCCTTGCACAAAATCTTCAACTACATCCTGCAGGTACTGTACATGGGTTGTCAATGGAAGATGCTGCCGATCGAGAGGAATGCAGAAGGTCACCCTGAAATCCACTATACACGTATCTACCGGATGTTTCGTCGCTGGCAGGCCGACGGTTGCATCGATGCCATCTTTTCAGGCTCGGTGCAGCAACTTCATCAGGACCAGCGGCTTGATCTTTCGATCATCCACGGTGACGGTACCACGACGGCGGCGAAGAAAGGTGGCGACAATCTCGGATACAGTGGGCACAAGCATATGAAGGGCGACAAAGTGGTGGCCTTGTGTGATCGCAACTGCAACGTCATTGCTCCATTTATCAGTGCTCCCGGCAACCGCAACGAATCACCGCTGTTGCGCGACGCGCTGCCCAGTCTTACCGCCATGGCACGCGCCATTGGCGCGGACCTGCGCTGTTCAATCTTCAGCCTGGATGGCGTCTACGACTGCAGGGTCAACCGCAAGGCGATTTTCAACCGCGGCATGATCCCAAACATCCCCGAGAATCCACGCGGGCGCAAAACACCGAAGCGCGGCCGCAAGCAGCGCTATGATCCGGCCATCTTCGAGGAGCGCTTCAGGACCATTGAGCGGGTCTTTGCCTGGGAGGACAAATTCCGCCGTCTGCTGCTACGCTTTGAACGCATCAGTGTAATCGGTAATTCACCGACGTTCTTGCGATCTCAGGCGCTCTGATGCAAGGGCGAGCGCAGGGGATTGCCGGCGAAGAGTGATTTCCACATCCTCGGCGTGAGTTCATGCACGCGCGATGCCGGATGCTGGCCCACGCGCTGCAACACGTCGACCAGATAGTCGTAGGGATCGATGTCGTGCAGCTTGCACGTCACCAGCAGGCTTTGCGCGATACCGATCTGCCTGGCGCCGAGTTCGGTCCAGCAGAACATCCAGTTCTTCTTGCCCATTGGGATGGCGCGCAGCGCCCGCTCCAATGAATTCGTATCGATCTCGACATCCGCATCATCCAGATACAGCAACAGGCCATCGCGGCGCTCACGGACATAGGCCAGCGCCTTCGTGAGCGGACTGCTCGGCAGCAAGCCTTGCGCTTCGAACTGCCTGTCCACCCAGACGAAGAACTGCTGCGCCACCGGCTTCGCATGCTGCTGCCTCCATGCGCGCTTGCCGGAGCCTGTCAGGCCCTTCTGCCGGATGTCTTCCTCGACGCGATACAGCGCGCCGATATGCTCCAGCGCTTCGGCCACGCGTGCCGGCTCGATCTCTTCGGCCTTCACGAAGGCACGCCTGCTGTGCGCCCAGCACTGCGCGTGGGCCAGACCCGTCTTCTTCGCATACCAGGCGTACGCCTTGTAGCCGTCCGTGTGCAGGACGCTGCCAGCCGCCGCGGTTTGCCCGAGCAACTGCTCGACGTGCTCCTGCCGCCGGCTCGGCTGGTAGTGGAAGCAGATCTCCTCGAGCTCGCCCATCACCGGCCAGAAGTACGCCGACTTCATCTTGCCCGGGCCGTCCCGTCCGGCCTTGATCGGCGTCTCGTCCATGCGCTTGACACGCGAGCTCAGGATCGACTGCCACTGCGCGTCGTGGACGGGCTCGATCAGCGCAATGGCCGCTTGCGCGATCTGCGTGAGCCACTGCCGCGACACGCGGATGCCGCACTGGGCAAGCCGCTGATGTTGGCGGTACAGCGGCAGGTGGTACACCAGCTTGTCGATGAGCAGCCCGGCGATGAACGACACATCGGCGCGGCTGCCTTCGATCACACCAACCGGCGCCGCAGGACACGACAGTGCCTGCGTATCGCGCCGCTTGATCACCGGGCGCACGTACTTGAGCACGACATAGCTGCCGGGACGTTGGGCCAGCCGGTGGCTCACACGCTCGCCGATTACTTCGTAATCCTCGGGATCGAGACCTGCGCTCTCGGGGTTCGCGATCTCGATGACTTCGACCGGCACCTTGCCCTCGTCGAAGAACAGCGTTGATTCGTCGACACCCGGGCGACTGGGCGTGGTGCTGCGCTCGTGGCCTGCTATGCGCGTCTTCCTGCCCGGCGCCGGTGCATCGGGCACAGCATCGAAGGCTTCGCCCAGCGTGCCTTGTGCCGCATCGGGCTGTACGATGCGACGCTCGCTCTTGCGGCCGAACAGCTGGCGCTGGAACCACGCGACTTGCGCGCGCAATTGTGCGTTCTCGCTCAGTACCGCTTCGCATCGCGCTGACAACGCCGCCACGTGCGCAGTGAGCGCTACGAGCGTTTCGTCGGTGGCGGCAGTCGATGGCATGGCCACCATCATAGGGCAACGCATGCCTCATGGCGAGGGCCTCACCGGCGACTGTGGCTGCGTGTGCCGGTAACGATGCCGCTGCCGGACGACCTCGATTCCCTCGAGCAACAGCTTCAGTTGGGTGACATCGATCTCACGCGTGTCCGCCCGGTTCCAGTTGGCCAGAAATCGGCCTTGCTCGAGCCGCTTGGCCCAAACGCACCAGCCGCTGCGATCGAAATAAAGCACCTTGATTTGCGTGGCACGACGATTGATGAACGCGAACAGATGGCCCCCAAGTGGATCGACCGGCATGCTGTGGCGTGCGATCGCGTGCAAGCCATCGAACGAGCGCCGCATGTCCACGGGTGCGCCGTACAGGAACACACGTACCTGCTGCTCAGGGAAGAACATCAGCTTCTCGCGATTGTCAGAACGATGCCGCCGGGCAGATCGAGGCGGATCGTCAGATTCGCCTGTCCAGCCTGCGTGCCCGGGTTGATGTGCGTGTCAGTTGCCGCAATGGTCCCCAGATCGACAAAGGCCGAGTCCCCGGCGGATGCATCCACGCCACACGGAGATGCCAGGCCCTGCAAGCGCCGCCGCCAATGATAGAAGCGAAACTCCGACACCGACTCCTCACGGCAGAACGCTCTGACCGTCAGTCCGCGCTCTGCGAAGCGTGCCAGCCTCTGGCGCCACGCTAATTCCACTTCCTCTCGCTTCGCTGCTGCCTTCATCGTCTGCTCCTGATCGCATTGAACGAGGAGCATTCTGCAACGACATCTACGCGAACTCTATAACGCTCATGGCTTACCGCTTACGCATCAGTGACGTGCACTACGCGTTCAAGACGCTTGCCTATACGATGATCAACCTGCGTCACTACTGCTGAATCGTCGACGAATCGTATTTCGCTGAGGGCGCTACGCGTCATGAATACTCACGCCTATTGCATTCGCATTCCTGATCATAATGCAGGCTTCGATACCGAATAGCTGTCGTTTTCTGCAACGATGCGCCTGACTTCGCGCGATCACCAGCGTCCATCGTGGTTCTTCCGTTCGCAGTGAACCGAAACCCGCAACCAGTTGGATACGTGTGGTGTGCGATCGTTATGCTGTCGTTCACCTTGCCGACATGCTCGTGCATTTTTTGTCGACGTCCGCCCAATTATCCCAATATGCGGGACGCCCCTGGTTGCCTCGCTGCGGCGCCCTGCCTACTATCAACGGCTCTGGTGCAAATAGGGTCGGGGAAATCGGTTAGAGTTGTCGGAGCAAAATGAACTGATGAACCGCGATGAGCAAGCTGAAGAGTCTGGAGGAGTTGTTCGGTGGACGTCACTTTGATCGGGAGATCATCATTCTGTGCGTTCGCTGGTATCTGCGCTACAAGCTCAGCCTGCGCGATCTGGTCGAGATGATGGCCGAACGGGGATTATCGCTGGCTCACACGACGATCCTGCGCTGGGTGAGACGCTATACGTCCGAGTTCGTCAAACGCTGGAACCGCTTTGCTACGCCAGCTGGTCGCTCGTGGCGCGTCGACGAGACCGCGGGAATGAAGCTGCGTCTCGCCTTCGCGTTTCGATCCCTTTGACAGGCGTTGCCATGTTGCAGGAACGTTTTATCTACTTTCCTGAGCGGGCTGCAATCGAGGACGTCGCTTCCGATCGACTTGTGGCCTGGCCGACCATGGAGGCATTCCGAGGCCTCGTCGCAGAACCGCCTGGAACCGTGCGCGGCACGGCGATTGTCTTTCATGGCAATGCGGGGCACGTAGGGCACCGTTCCGTCTACGCTGCGGTGCTTAACCGGCTGGGCCTGCGCGTGATCCTCGCCGAATATCCGGGCTATGGGCCACGTGGGGGCTCTCGAGATGAAGAACGTCTTGTCGCCGATGCGCAGGAGACCATCGAGCTTGCGCATCGTCTCTACGGCGCCCCGGTGCTGCTCATCGGGGAATCGCTCGGGGCCGGCGTGGTTGCCGCGGCCGGCTCGCACGAACGCGACAGGATCGCCGGCTTGATGCTCATCACGCCATGGGACAGGCTCGAGCACGTCGCCGCCTTCCATTACCCATGGGTGCCCTTCAAGTGGCTGGTGCATGACCGATACGACAGCGCGACCCACCTGGCAGCGTTCGGTCGCCCGGTTTTCGTTGTGGTTGCCGAACGCGACAGCATCGTTCCGGCACGCTTCGGCGAGGCACTCCATGACGCGCTGTGCTGTCCTAAGCAACTGAAGATCGTGGAGGCGGCGGAGCATAACGACTGGATTGGCCACGTCGACGACAGCTGGTGGCGGGAGGCGATCGGCTTCCTGCTCGCGCCTGCTCAACCATGAAATCCCGTTCCGTCCCGCCCCAGTGTGAACGCTTCTACGTCCTCGATGCGAGGAACAGGCCTGTCGAGGTGTTCGACCGTAGCGAGTGGTCGCGCTGGATGGCCGAGAACGAATTGATCTTTCGCCGCACGCTGCTCGAAGAGTTCGGCGTGACGGTCACGACGCGCTTTCGTGGACGCGATTACAGCTTAAATCAAGCAGAAAAGTGTCTTGACTGACGGGTCCACTTTACCCCCATAGGCTTGGTGCGCCGCATTGTAGCCGTTCTGAGTGCTGTGAGTGCCTGTTAGAAAGGCATGTGCAGCGGTCCGACCAGGCGCCATGAATACGCGCACCTTCATCTTCCGTATACCAAACTATCAGTTTCTCTAATGATGCCTCAAGTCTGATTCGATTTCTTGAATGTGTCACTACACTCGTCTCCGGAGATACGCCATTCTGGATGGCTATCCAGCGTTTCACTCTTCTCATCTGGAGACCTATTGTGAGAGACAACCACGCTCATCTGAGCAGCTACTTGCACCGATTTTTAGCCAGCATTGCGCTTTGCCTGGTGTCAGTGGCCCCGGCCATGGCGCAATCCACATCCACCGGAGAACTGCCCCACGTCGCAGTGCTGGCAACCGGCGGCACGATCGCCGGTACCGCAGCGAGTGAGACGCAAACGACGGGCTACAAGCCAGGCGTATTAACGGCTGACGCGCTTCTCAAATCAGTGCCGTCATTAGGCAAGATTGCACAGGTGTCCGGTGAACAAATTTCGAACGTCGGAAGCGAGAACATCACCAACGATATCCTCCTGAAACTGGCCAGGCGCGTGAATCGGCTTCTGGCTCAACCGGATATCGCGGGTGTCGTGGTTACTCACGGCACCGATACCCTCGAGGAAACCGCATATTTCCTTGATCTTGTCGTCAAGAGCGACAAGCCCGTGGTAGTCACGGGTTCGATGCGACCGTCAACGGCGATCAGTGCTGATGGCCCGAGCAACCTCCTGCAGGCAGTCACGGTTGCCGCCTCGCCGGAGGCACGTAGCCGCGGCGTGATGATCGTGCTGAACGACCGGATCGGTTCGGCGCGCTACACCACGAAGACAAACGGCACCACGCTGGATACGTTCAAGGGAAACGACGCTGGTTACCTGGGCACGCTGGTAGACGAGGTTCCTCACTTCGAGACGTCCGTGCTGAAGCGCCACACCACATCGACGCCATTTGACGTGTCGAAGCTGGATTCGCTGCCGGAAGTCGATATTGTCTACGGCTACCAGAACGACGGCGGCTTCATGTACGACGCCGCAGTTTCGCACGGCGCAAAGGGCATAGTCGTTGCGGGAGTTGGCGCAGGCAGCGAATCGCTTCTTACCCTTCCCTCGATCAAGAAGGCGATTGCCAAGGGGGTGATTGTGGTCCGCTCCTCCCGTACGGGGGGCGGATTCATACCCGAAGATCCAGCCTACGTGGGTCTTCTCGGTGACGACCTGAACCCCCAAAAGGCACGCATTCTCCTGATGCTCGCGCTTACGGTAACCAAAGATCCGTCACGTATCCAGGCAATGCTTCACGAGTTTTAAATCATTATCGCCGGTTGTTGAGGTGCAGCGGGACGACGATTCGTGCGGGCGCGACGGTGCTGTGAAAGCGCCGTCGCGCCGCGTGTCGTTCCGGGAGACGCCAGAGCCGTCCCCTGTTCGAGCCCCAGCACGTCTGGTGTTTGTTGCGGTGTTCGACTTCAATCACTGCGTCACATACTATTAGAGTTATTGATACTGCCACCGGACATGCTGTTTTTTTGATTCTGACTCCCTACACTGGTTTTTGAAGGCGCACGCAGGCGCCTCGCTGATAACCAGAGTTCAGGAGACGAAAGTGAGCAAGCAGATATTGATGGAGGATGTTCCGCTGCGCGGTTTCCACGTGCGCGTGGCGTTCAGCGGTACAGGCGGGCAGTTCAGCGACGGTTTTGTGCTGGGCATTATTGGAATCGCCGTGAGCATGGCTGCCGGCGCACTTCACCTGAACGCAGTCTGGATGGGGGCGCTCGGTGCGGCGTCACTTGCCGGCCTCTTCTTCGGAAGCATGTTTGCGGGTCCTGTGGCGGATCGTTATGGCCGACGCACCATCTTCGCCTTCGACATGCTGCTCTTTGCCGTGATATCCGCAGCGCAATATTTTGTGACGGCGCCGACCCAACTGCTGGTGTTGCGCGTACTGCTTGGGCTCATTCTCGGCGCCGACTACGTCGTGAGCAAGTCGCTCGTCACGGAGTTTGCTCCACGCCGCTATCGTGGCCGTCTCCTGAGTGTGCTCGCCGCGGCCTGGGCGGCAGGTTACGTTTGTGCGTATCTCGCAGGCTTCGCCATTCGCGATATCGGCCCGGACGCATGGCGGATCATGCTGGCCGCCAGTGGACTGCCGGCACTGCTGATCCTGCCGTTCCGTCTCGGCGTACCCGAGTCGCCCATGTGGCTGATGAAACGCGGCCGCCAGGACGAGGCACTGGAAATCATCCGTGCAAAGTTCGGACCGGAGACCATGCTGCCTGCACCGACGGCCGTGCCCCAGCAACGTCGTGGTGCGTGGTCAGAACTGTTCTCGGCCCGTTGGAGAAAGAACACCCTGGTCGGCTGTGTGTTCTACACGTGCCAGGTCATTCCTTACTTTGCGCTCGGCACGTTTTCTCCAAAGGTACTGCAAGCCTTGCAGGTCAAGGACGGCTTTGTCGGCGCCCTCGTTTATAACGTACTGCTCTTTGCCGGAGCAATCTTTGGACTGCTGATCGCCGACAGGCTCTCGCGTCGCGCATTTCTCGTTGGCAGCTTCTATCTGGCCGCAATCGGGCTGGCGGTGCTCGCCTACGCCGGATTCGGGCCGCTCGGCACAATACTCGCATTTGGCATTTTCGCCTGCATCCTTTCTGCTGCTGCGAACCTCGAGTTCATCTATCCGCCGGAGCTTTTCCCGACCCACCTGCGCGCGTCCGGTGTAGGGCTGGCCGTCGCCTCCAGCCGCTTCGGTTCTGCGATCAGCACGTTTCTTCTGCCTGTGGCTGTGCAACAGGTCGGCATTCACGCTGCGCTCGGTGTGTGCGTGGCCGTCCTGGTGTTCGGTGGCGTGTTCTGTCACTGGTTCGCACCGGAAACCGGCAAGGAGAGTCTCTCGGATATGAGCTCGGGTCACGGCAGCAATGAACCAGCGGTGGACGACGGCCAGAACGTGAGCCTGCGCACATCGGCGCATCGCAACAGAAACCCGGGCGTCTGACGCTCCGACGCGCGTTGGCGCACACCTGGCAACGTCTGCTGACCGAAACTAAGGGAGAGCCGATCGTGTCGTCCAACAAGCCAATTGATATATATGCGGTACAGGTCTTCGTCGCAGTGGCGGAAGAGGGCAGCATGTCTGGGGCAGCCGCACGCATGGGCATTTCCCAATCCGGTGTCTCGCAGATCATCCGCCAACTCGAAGACGAACTGGGGGTTGTGCTGGTCAATCGCACGACCCGTCCCCTCGCGTTGACGCCGTACGGCATCGCATTGAGGAACCGCGGCACGGTACTCAGTGAGGAGATCGCCAACCTGAAGGCTCAGGTTGTCGAAGCGGGTCGAGGCATCAAGCCTGATCTTCGCATTGGACTTGTCGACTCGTTCGCTTCCACCTGCGGCTCGGCTTTTACGAAGCGGTTGTTGGGAAAGGTGTCGCAACTGTCCATCCGGACGGGATTGAGCCCGCAGCAAGGCGAGGCGTTGCTGCGGCGCGATCTGGATCTCATCGTCACGAGTGACGCGTTGATAGACGCCAATGACGTCGTCCGGTTCCGGCTCTTCTCCGAGCAATACCTGGTCATCACGCCCCGGGATTTTCGCAGGTCGATCCGAACCGTGGAGGACATCCGGGCGTTGTCCAATGCATTGCCGATCGTGCGCTTTAACCGGAAATCACAGGTCGGCATGCAGATTGAGCGTTATTTGCGGCGCATCGAAGTGCGTGCACCGAACCGGCTCGAACTCGATACCGCCGATGCGCTCACGTCGATGGTGGCAGAGGGTATCGGATGGGCAGTGACCTCGCCGATGTGCCTGCTCCAGGGAGCGGCTTATGCCGACCAGGTGGCCACCCACGTGGTCGACAGGCTGGGTCTCGAACGCTCGCTGTACCTGGTAGCGCGTCGGGATGAATACAGCGCCTTTTTCGAAGATGCATGTGACACGGCATCCGAAGTTATCGAAACATCATTTCTGCCGAGAGTGAAAAAAGCACTCGGCCAGGAAATTGAACAACTCATTGATGTGGAAAACAGGAACACAAATGAATAGTCAAGCCAAAGCTGAAACGCGTACGGAACGCGACTACATCGGCGAAGTTGATATTCCCGTCGAAAAATTATACGGCGTCAACTCGGTAAGGGGCGTCGACAATCTGACGGTTTCGCTGCTCAGCATTGCGCACTATCCTGCGTTTGCGGTGGCCTTTGCGCAGTGCAAATGGGCGGCCGCGCTCGCGAACCGCGACAACGACGTGATCACGCTGGAACAATGCGATGCAATCAGCCGGGCGTGTCAGGAAATCATCGAAGGCAAGCTTGGCGACTCCCTGATCGTTGATCTGCTCGAAGGCTCGGGTGGAACCTCGACGAACATGAACTTCAACGAGGTGATCGCGAATCGGGCGCAACAGCTTTTGGGGCATGCGTCAGGCTCGTACGACGTGATCCATCCCAACGACCATGTCAACCGCTCGCAGTCCACGAATGACGTGTATCCGGCCGCGCTGAAAATTGCGACCTACGCGATGCTTGGACCGCTCAGTGCGGAAGTAGAAAAACTGGCTGAGAAGTTCGAGGGTAAGGCTCTCGAGTTTGCCGACGTCCTTCACCTCGGCCGAACGTGTCTCCAGGATGCGCAGCCTATGCGCCTCGGCCAGCTTTTCAGCGGTTATGCGTCGCTTGCGCGACGTCTGGCGGAAGAGTTGACGGCAGTGCGCGACAAGCTGCGGACACTGCCCCTAGGTGGTACGGCAATCGGTACGGGTTTCGGTGCGCCCGCGGGATATCGATCCGCGGTCTACCGGCACCTCTCGGACATCGCGGGTGTCGACTATGTCGCGCCGGCAAACCCGTTCGACGCGATGCAGAACATGGACGTGTTCTCGCGCGTTTCGGGGGAGCTTCGGACCTGTGCGGCGTCCATTGCGAAAATTGCATCGGACCTTACGGTGCTGTCCTCGGGTCCAGTGGGCGGAATTGGGGAGTTGCGCCTGCCGGAGGCGCAGGCCGGCTCCTCGATCATGCCGGGCAAGGTGAACCCCGTGCTGCCAATGGCCATGATCCAGCTGAGCTTTGCGGTTATCGGAAATGATGTCGCGGTGGCTCAGGCCGTGCAGTATGGCGAGCTGGAAATCAATCACTTCGAGCCTGTCGTGGCCTCGCGCGTGTTTGACAGCATCATGCTGCTGACCAACGGCATCCAGCGGTTCACGCAGAAGTGCGTTGCCGGCATTACCGCAGACGTTGCGTGCAACGAACGGCACCTGATGGATTCGATGGCTGTGGCGACGGCGCTCGTGCCGAAACTTGGCTATGCTCGAGTGAGCAAGCTGGCGCGGCAGTCGGTGGCGGAAGGTCGGCCGCTGGTGGAGATTCTCGACGAATCTGGCCTGCTGTCGCGCGATGACACCCTGTCGGCCATCGACGCGGCCTCGTACCCGGTTTATGAGCCGCGTTGATCGCCCCCTGGCCGGCCGCGCAAGATCACGGCCGGCCTTTGCAACATTGTGGAGCGAATGGGAAATGATAGAAAGGGACGAACTGCTCACGCTGCTCGAGGAGCAAGACGTGCCGTTTGAGTGTGAGTACCATGAGCAGGTGCTCAACATGACGGAATCCGGCGCGCTCAAGCTTTCGCTCGACGGTGCGCGCTGCAAGAATCTTCTGCTCCTGGACAAGCAGGGCGGTTTATACCTCGTCGTCACGACCGCGCATAAATCGCTGGACCTGCCCGCGGTCGCGAAGACGCTGAACAGCAAACGTCTCTCGTTCGCTTCGGCCGATCGCCTTTTCGATCTGCTTGGGGTTCGGCCCGGTTCGTTGAGCCCACTCGCTTTGGTCAATGACCGCGCTCATGACGTTCGCCTCGTCATCGACGATGACCTGGCGCATGAACGGGTCTTTTTGTTTCATCCGCTCGATAGCACAGCGACAATCGCGTTGTCGAGACAAGATCTCGAAGATTTTATGAAGCACATTGGTCACGCTCCGTCGTGGCACGCCCTCGCTGCCGGCGCGCCCTCGCAAGCCGAAGGATAAGGCGAAGGTCGAAGTCGGCGTGCAGATCGTCGAACGCTGGATTCTTGCCCGCTTCCGGAATCACCGGTTCCACAGTCTGGCCGAACTGAACAAGGCGATCGCTGGGTTGATCAACGATCTGAATACGCGGCCGTTCAAGAAGCTTGATGGCACTCGGCGCGAGCGGTTCGAGCGACTCGACAAACCGGCGCTGCGCCCGCTGCCGACGCGCCGCTACGAAATCGCCACCTTCCAGAAGTGCCGCATCAACATTGACTCGCATATCGAGGTCGATGGCCACTACTACAGCGCGCCGCACAGCCTTGTACGCCAGGAAGTCCACGCGCGCGTGACGCGCTACGGTGTGGAAATCCTGCATGGCGGCAAACGCGTCGCCGCCCACGCTCGCAGTCGGCTCAAGGGGAAGTACACCACCGTGGCCGAGCATATGCCTGCGGCTTACCGCGCCCACATGGAATGGACACCGAGCCGGTTGCTGAACTGGGGCGCATCGATCGGCGTCAGCGCCGAGGCGGTCGTCAGGCATTTGCTGACGAACCGTCCGCACCCAGAAATGGGATACCGCGCGTGCCTGGGCCTGCTGTCGCTGTCGCGCAAATACGGCAAGGAGAGGCTGGAAGCGGCGTGCCAGCGCGCACTCGTGATTGGCGCGCCAACCCAGCGGTCCGTGCGCACCATCCTGCAAACCGGCTCCGACAAGCAACCGCTGCCACAAAGCGGGACCACCGAATGGCAGTCGCCCCTGCACGAGAACGTGCGCGGGCCCAAGTATTACCACTGACCCAAGGAGGTCACGACGTTGATGCAGCAAACCCTCTCCCAGCTCAAGGCCCTGAAGCTGGACGGCATGGCTCGCGCGTTCGAGGAACAGGCCGCGCTGACGGCCAGCACGAGCCTGTCGTTCGAGGAACGCTTCGGCATGGTCGTGGATCGTGAGATCGCCTGGCGCGATACCCGCCGGCTCGAGCGATTGCTCAAGTCTGCGAAACTCAAGAATCCCCAAGCCTGCATTGAGGACATCGAGTACCGGCAGAGCCGTGGGCTCGACAAGGGTATGGTCGCCACGCTCGCCGGCTGTGACTGGATCCGCAATGCACAGAACCTCATCCTCACGGGGCCAACTGGTGCCGGAAAAACTTGGGTCGCCTGCGCCTTCGGCCAGCAGGCCTGCCGACAGGGCTTCTCCGTGCTGTACGTGCGCGTCGCGCGGCTGTTCGAGGAATTGAAGATCGCCCACGGCGACGGCAGCTTCACACGTCGGCTCGCGCAGCTCGCCAAGATGGACGTCTTGTTGCTCGACGACTGGGGACTGCAGGACGTCGACCAGGGCGCGCGCAACGATCTGCTCGAAGTGCTCGACGATCGCGTCGGCACGCGATCCACGATCATCACAAGTCAACTGCCCCTTGAACACTGGCACGCCTGGCTGCAAGACCCGACCCTCGCCGACGCAATCCTCGACCGCCTCGTCCATCAGGCTCACAAGCTTCCGTTGAAGGGCGATTCGATGCGCAAGAAGAACGCACCTGATCAAAAAGTAGCCTGATCTCGAACACCCGCAGTACAATCTAAGCACTACGCAGCACCTCCCTCCTGGCCTGTTCGACTTCACCGAAACGGGCGTTCAGCTTCCCCGAAATACGCACATAGGGCTGTGCCGGCAACGGCTGCAGTGCCGGCGCGTCCAACTGGGCGAACGCGCTGGCACGACATCCCGGCAGCTTCTGGAATGGCCTCTCATTCAGGTTCTTGAGCAGCGGGCAGATCGCCTCATTGACCGAGTGGACCGAGTCAAACCGGTGATGACGTAGGCGCGCCATGATCCAGCGTTCGACCACCTGGACCGCAACCTCTACCTTCGGTTTGTCCTGCGGACGATATACGCGCGCAGGAAGGAATGATGTGCCGTAGTGACGCGCGAAGTCCAGCACAGTGTCGCCGGCGCGAGGTTCATAGCGATCGGGATCGGCAATCATCGCACGCGGGTTATCCGGGACGATCAACTGCGGCACACCACCATAGAAGGTCAGCGCGCGAGCAATCCCGCCCAGCCAGTCCTCCATCGTCTCGGCCGGCGTCGCACATGCGAACGTGTAACTCGATGCGCCCATAGCCGCTACGAAGATGTGCGCGCGGCGTCCAGTCGTCAGTGGCAACGTGGGGCCGGCGAAGTCGACAAACAGCTTCTCGCCGGCGCGATGAATCTGACGCATCGAGCGCTTCAGGCGTTTTGTGAACGCCTTGTAGTGCCCACAGAACTGCGTATAGCGGTAGGTCTGCCGGTCCGCGAACTCAGCCTGGTATTCCTCCCATAGCAACGTCAGCGTCATGCCCTTGCGACGCAGCTCCTGATGGATGCGTCCATAGTCGGGCTGGGCATAGGCTGCTGGCCCCGTGGGCTTGCCGAGAAGCCGCCGCTCGAGTTCGCCTTCATCCATATCGCAGGCGCTTGCCCAGTCCAGCCCGGCGGCACTGGCTAGTCCGATGTATTTCGTGACCACGCCCTTGGATATGCCCAGTGATGCGGCGATCCGATCGTGCGAGAAGCCGCCGTCGAACTTAAGTCGTAAAACGTCCTTGATCATGCGCATGTTCATCCGGTGCGCGGGCATCGTCTCTCCGGCCAAAGCCGGCGAGCATAGCCCGCGAGGTTGATGTCATGCGCAACGCCAATCCTGCCTTCCGGTCCGCTCGGTCACGTTTCCGAAATGACCGGTCACGTTGCCGAAATCGCCGGTCACCATCCCGAAACGGCCGGTCACGTTCGTCCGAAATACGCAGTAATGAACCAGTCGGACCCGTGCTGAGTCATGTCCAGCGTTGAAGAGGCCGCAACTTGGGTCCGACTTCGCATCGCGTGATCGCCCGGAAGCAGCGCTAAAAGCTGCAACTGGTTGCGGGTTTCGGTTCACTGCGAACGGAAGAACCACGATGGACGCTGGTGATCGCGCGAAGTCAGGCGCATCGTTGCAGAAAACGACAGCTATTCGGTATCGAAGCCTGCATTATGATCAGGAATGCGAATGCAATAGGCGTGAGTATTCATGACGCGTAGCGCCCTCAGCGAAATACGATTCGTCGACGATTCAGCAGTAGTGACGCAGGTTGATCATCGTATAGGCAAGCGTCTTGAACGCGTAGTGCACGTCACTGATGCGTTCAAAGCGTAGCAGCAGACGGCGGAATTTGTCCTCCCAGGCAAAGACCCGCTCAATGGTCCTGAAGCGCTCCTCGAAGATGGCCGGATCATAGCGCTGCTTGCGGCCGCGCTTCGGTGTTTTGCGCCCGCGTGGATTCTCGGGGATGTTTGGGATCATGCCGCGGTTGAAAATCGCCTTGCGGTTGACCCTGCAGTCGTAGACGCCATCCAGGCTGAAGATTGAACAGCGCAGGTCCGCGCCAATGGCGCGTGCCATGGCGGTAAGACTGGGCAGCGCGTCGCGCAACAGCGGTGATTCGTTGCGGTTGCCGGGAGCACTGATAAATGGAGCAATGACGTTGCAGTTGCGATCACACAAGGCCACCACTTTGTCGCCCTTCATATGCTTGTGCCCACTGTATCCGAGATTGTCGCCACCTTTCTTCGCCGCCGTCGTGGTACCGTCACCGTGGATGATCGAAAGATCAAGCCGCTGGTCCTGATGAAGTTGCTGCACCGAGCCTGAAAAGATGGCATCGATGCAACCGTCGGCCTGCCAGCGACGAAACATCCGGTAGATACGTGTATAGTGGATTTCAGGGTGACCTTCTGCATTCCTCTCGATCGGCAGCATCTTCCATTGACAACCCATGTACAGTACCTGCAGGATGTAGTTGAAGATTTTGTGCAAGGCCAGCGTGGGGGAAGGTCCGCGCCGGCCCAGGCTCAGATGCGGCCAGACAAATTGCTCGAACTGCTCCAGGCTCAATCTTGTTGGAATCTCTTGCCAGCATGGGATTCGGGTCATTCGCTGCGTCCAGAAATCTGGACTTTAGCCGATCTGGCCACTCTGACCTGAGATCCAGTCCTGGTGCGGCTTGCAGACAAATTCCCCGACCGTCGAAAACCCGCAACCAGTTGTACTCGATAAGGTATCCTTCTTATAGGAACCTTCTAAACCTGCTTTCCTATTTGCACCAGAACCAATAATGACCCACGACGGAGGAGCAAATTTACAACGGCTTCGCGCCTATGATGGCGACTCAGTCTTGCCTTGATGCCATGTAGGCTCTACATCGCACCCGTATGGGTCGAACAATTTATGCGGAGTCCGGTGGCGCGAACCCCACTACCATCAGCATCGAGCCGCTGTCCGCCAACGCAAGGTTGCTTTTGGGACAACAGAGCACAGGTGACTACGCCTTGTTAAACAATTCTGCCAGCCGCATTCTGTGCACCTTTCGCGTGCTGGTCTGCGGAATTTCGTGCATGGGGACAAACACCACTTCACGCGGCACTTTGTAGGCGGCCAACGAAGCTCGACAGTATTCAAGCACCGCCGCCTTGTCGAGCACCGCTCCGCGCGCCAGCACTATCACCGCCGCGACCACCTCGTCGCGCACGGGGTCGGGCAGTCCGGTAACAAACGCCTCCTCAATGGCCGGATGGGTGCGCAACACCTCTTCCACTTCGATCGGCGCCACGTTGATGCCGCCGGTCTTCAGCATTTCCTTGATGCGCCCCTTGAAATGCAGGAAGCCTTCCGCATCGAGCACGCCGAGATCCCCGGTATGGAAGAATCCGTCGGCGTCAAAGCTCGCCGCCGTCGCGTCCGGATTCTTGAAGTAGCCGCGCATCACGTGCCCGCGCAGACACACCTCGCCTGCCTCCCCAGCCGGCAGGGTATGCCCGGTCTCCGGACATACGATGCGTACCTCCGTCCCCGGCAGCACCTGGCCTTCTGTTTCGGCGCGCTTGGCCACGGAATCGTTCGCGTCGTTCACCGTAGCAAAGCCATAACATTCGGTGAGCCCATAGCAGTGGCACAGCAGTGGCATGGCCGTTGCGATCAGCTTGCGCGACACCTCGGGCGATCCGGATGCCACACCCTTTCGCAGTCCAGAAAGATCGTATTCGCCGCGTTGTGGATGCTCGAAGATCGCGTGGACGATATTCGGCGTCGCGCCAAGCGCCGTGCAACGGTAGCGGGAGATGAGGTAAAGAGCATCTGTTGCGTCGAACTGCTGCTGCATGACGATATGCACGCCATGTGTCCAACTCGTCAACAGGAGGTTCTCGCAACCCATTCCCCAGAATAGCGAAACGGGCAGAAACAACGCGTCGTCGCTATCCAGATGCAAACGCTCGCCGATATTCCAGGTATTCTCGATCAGGCTGTCGTGCTGCAACAGCACGCCCTTCGGGTGTGAAGTGGAGCCCGACGTGTAGAGCAGATAAGCAATGTCGCGCGGTTGCACGGCGGCGAGCCTCGTGTGGATGGCCGTGTCGGCAACCGCCGCACCGCGCGCGATGAATTCCTCGTAGCCAATTGCCTGCGCGGCCGTGCGCTCCCCGAGCATGACTACGCGCTTGAGTCGCGGAAATGTCTCGGACAGAGGCGCGAGACCATCGAGCATTTCCACATAGTCGGCGCTCAGATAGCGATCCACGGTGACGAGCACGGAAACGTCCGCATGATCGAGCACATATGCCAGTTCCCGTGCGGTGTACCACGTGTTGAGCGCCACCATGGTCGCGCCCAGGTACTGGATGGCGAAGTTGACGACCAGCCATTCGATCCGGTTGCCCATCAGGATGCCCACCTTGTCGCCGGGCATGACTCCCTCCGCCTGCAAGGCCTTCGCGAACTCGATCGCCAGCGCGCGAAACTGCGCGAAGTTGACCGTGCGCCCTTCGAAACTGGCCGCGGGACGCTCAGGAAAGCGCATGGCCAACTCCTCGACTAGCGCCCCGAGTGTCCGGCTTTCAGGCTTCTTCATATGTCTCTCCAATGGTTTTAGATCGAAAGCTTTGCCCAGCGGTTTATTTTAAACAAATTGTATAAACTAGCCGTTTTTTACAAGTATACGTATTTACCCTGCACCCGGTGAGGACGCCTCTTAAACTGAAGTGGAGAAAGCGCAAAGCGGAGAATCGACGAGCGGCGCGCGAGCGCCGCGAGCGGAAAGCGGGGTACTGGCAGTGCGACGTTCAGGCGCCGAAACGCGCCATCATCGCGTCAACGAGAAAGCGCTCCAACTGAGGCGCGCCTAGCGACAGGCCGCTGATCGACCCCTCAATCGCGAGGCCGGCAACGACCCCCAGCAGAATGACCGCGAATTCTTCCTGAGCCTCTGGCTGGCTGTGCGGGAAGGCCTCCTTCAACACGCCGGCTATCTGATGATAGAAGCCCGCCCTCAGCTTCGCCAGCCGCTCCATGATGCCTTCGGAACCCAGCGCGTCCAGCCAGGTTTCCGCGAACAGCGTGGTCCAGCTGCGCCATTCCAGAATATCCTCTGCGAGCAGGGCCGCCACCTTGTTCACCCTCGCGGCGGGCTCGCTCGCTTGCAACACCTTGCGCAGCCCGGCCATCCGTCGGTCCATCAAATGTTCGAGCAGGCTCAGGAACAGATCGTCGCGCCCCTTGAAGTTGTAATAGATCGCGCCGCGCGTGACCCCGGCCGCTTTCGCGATACCTTCGAACGAGACCGCGCGCACGCCGTTACGCCGGATCAGGCGCGCGGCGGCGGTCAGGATGCGGGTGGGCGCTTCCTGCGAGTAATCGATACGATCGGGCGCGTCCGCCTGAACGTCCTTATCATCCGTCTGCATTGACAAGCCATCTCCGTGATTCGCCGGATTTTGCGCATGCCGGCGCATGGTAGTTCCGAATGGACAAATGCGCGGACATGCAAAATGTCATGTATCCACAGGCATTTGGCGCCGTTTTTTGCACAGCGTGTATATATTAGCATCCAGGCAATTGCACCGGCGCGTCGGGAGGCGAAGGTGGCTGGAGGCGGCGCACTAACGGCCCTGAAAATCCGGCGCACGCTTTTCGCGGAAGGCATCGATGCCCTCGCGGCAGTCGAAGCTGGAGGCATGACGAAGCCGCGCCTGGCGTTCGAGCCGCAGCGCCTCGGCGAGCGTGGCGTCCGCCCCGCTCGCGAGCAGGCGCTTCACGCTCGCCAGCATGAGCGGGCTGTTGGCGGCCAGTGTGTCGGCGAGCGCTGCGGTCGCCGATTCGAGCAAGCCGTCGTCGACCACGCGATGAATCAGAGCCGCCAGTAGCGGATCGTCGGCGGGGAGCATATCGCCGGAGAACAGCAGAAACCTGGCGTGCGCGGACGGCAAACGTCGCGGCAGGCGCGCGCTCGCGCCGGAGCCCGGCAGCGCGCCGATTTTCGCATGGCCGTCGCCGATGCGGGCGCTGCGCGCAGCGACGATCAAATCGCAGCACAGGAGCAGTTCGAGGCCGCCGCCCACCGTGAGCCCATTCACGGCCGCCAGCACGGGCTTGCTCATGCGGTCGAGGCGGCGCATCAAGGCCGCGCATTGATCGACGAGGCGGGCCGCGCGGCGCGCGCCGTCACCCGGCGCGGCTTGCGCCTGTCCGAGCGCGCGCAGATCGGCACCCGCGCAAAACGCTCGACCGGTTCCGGTGAGCACGACCACCCTCGCGCGGTCATCGCGCTGGGCCTGGCGCAAGGCGAGCCCCAAAGCGTGAACCGCCGGCCTGTCCAGCGCGTTGAGCAGCGCCGGGCGGTTGATACGCAACCATCGCACGCGGCCACGCGTCTCGACGCGCAGGCTGCAAGCGCCCTCTCCCACGCAATCCATCGAAGTGCTTATTGTTTTCGTCATGCGCAGTGTCGCTCGCTATGCGGCGCGACTGGCGGCACTAGCACCATAAACGCGCTCGATCAATCCAGCGGGCAATTCCCAGCCTTCGAGGATCTCGCGGTTATGCTGCCCAGGCGTCGCGGGACCGCTGTGCACGCTCGCCTGCGTACGGCTGAAGCGCGGCGCGGGGGCCGGCTGGATGACGCCGTCCACGTCGATGAAATTGTTGCGCGCGACATTTTGCTCATGGCGAGGTGCCTCATGCAGATCGAGGACGGGCGCGAAGCACGCATCCGTGCCTGCGAGCAGCGCACTCCATTCGTCGCGAGTGCGGGTCTTGAAGAGCTCGACAGTCTTCGCCTTGAGCGCGGGCCAGTTCGCTTCGTTCATCTGGTCGCGGAAGGCGTCGTCCGTCACTCCGCAGCGATCGAGCAGGAGTGCGTAGAAATGCGGCTCGATCGCGCCCACGCAAATATACTTGCCGTCCGCACATGCGTAGGTACCGTAGAAGTGCGAGCCGCCCGCGACGATATTGGTCTCGCGTCCGTCGCGCCACGAACCGTGCGCGAGAAAGCCGTGAATCATCGCGCCGAGCAGGTTCGACCCGTCCAGCATCGCGGAGTCGACGATCTGGCCGTGCCCTGACTGGCGCGCCTCGAACAGCGCGCATAGCACGCCGAACGCGAACATCATGCCACCGCCGCCGAAGTCGCCCACGAGGTTCAGCGGCGGCGTGGGCGGCACGTCGGCCGGCCCCATCTCGTGGAGCAAGCCAGTCAACGCGAGGTAGTTGATGTCGTGCCCGGCCGTGTGTGCTAGCGGCCCGGTCTGCCCCCAGCCCGTCACGCGCCCATACACCAGCTTCGGATTGCGACCCAGGCAATCGTCGGGACCAATGCCTAGTCGCTCCATCACGCCGGGGCGAAATCCTTCTATGATTGCGTCGGCCTTTTCACACAGGTGCAGCATGACGTCCCGCGCTTCGGGGTGCTTCAGATCGAGGGTCAGTGAGCGGCGGCCTCGCGCCATCACGTCAAAGCGCGTGCCAAGCATGGGATAGGGATTGGCTGCGCCCGGCACAGGTGGCCGGTCGATGCGGATAACTTCCGCTCCCATGTCGGCCAGCATCATCGCCGTGAACGGGCAAGGCCCGATGCCGACCATCTCGATGATGCGCAGCCCCTCCAGTGGTCCTGCCATGTTGTCTCTCCTCCAGTGTTTCGCGTTGATGCCGGGCTACGCCGGCGGATTCAATACTGGCCTTCGCCTGCGGGCGGCTTCCGGCGGCCCACGCGTTCATAAAAGTGCACCGGTATCGCTTCGGCCTTCTTGTAGAGCAGCCAGGCGCAGGGCCGCGAGGCATCCGGGTCGAACGCGGTGACCCAGAGCGGATGGCCGCCCCAGTCCATCGGCAGGATTTCGTTGATCGCGCAATGCGCGCAGTAGTACGGCACGTTTTCCTGGCCCCATGACCAGTCGTGTGCCTGCGTGGTCACGCCGAACTGATAGGGTGGCCCTAGGCGCGATGGCGAGCCGTCGGCCGGATCGCCCCGCCGCATCCGTCCGCCGGACCCGCAAGGGTCGAGCCGGATCGTGTACTTGTCTTCGTCCTCCTCGACCGTGACACCATTGGCGCCGGGCTCCGCACTGAATGCGTGCGAGCGCATCATTTCCACGCAAAGCTGCGTGCGCTCCTCGACCGTCATTTTCAGGAACGCCTTCCACGTGCGCCGCAGCATCCACGTCGACTGGACGTCCTGCAACATCTCGCCCACCGCGTCCTCGCCCCAGCGTTGCGCAATGCGGGTGAGCGAGTCCCACACCCAGTCGGCGCTGAGGTCGTGTACGGGCTTGCGCTCGTTCAGCGCGTAGCGCACCAGCGATTTCGCGCGCTCCGCGTCGCCTGCGTCGATTGCTTCGCATAGCAGGCGCTCGGTCGATTCCCCCAGGGTACGCCAGTCGTCGCGGCGCAGCGGGCGGCCGATCTTGTCGAACTGTTCAGGTTGGATCGGTTTGGTTTCGGTGTCAGTCACGGCTGGACTCCTCTTTTCTCCAGTTTTGAACTCGCAGCGCCAAACTGCCGGCTCAACGCTGCTTTCATGATCTTGCCGGTCGAGGTGTGCGGCATCGGCTCACCACCCAAGGGCCACCACGCACAGGCGAGCCACACAGTCGGGTGGCCTCACGCTCCGACGATCGCCTTGGTTTCCAGATATTCGGAGAATGCGTACTCGCCCCACTCGCGGCCATTGCCCGATTGCTTGTAGCCGCCGAACGGCGCGTCGGTGTCGAGGCTCGCGCCGTTGAGCACCACCTGCCCCGCGCGCAAGCGCGCCGCTACGCGATGGGCCTCGCCCGGCTCCCCCTGCACGTAGGCGGCGAGTCCATAAGGCGTGTCGTTCGCGATCGCGATTGCTTCTTCCTCGCTGTCATAGCCGATCATCACCAGCACCGGACCGAAGATCTCCTCACGCGCAATGGTCATGTCGTTGCGCACGTCCGCGAACACCGTGGGACGGACGAAAAAGCCGCGCTCGACGCCATCGGGCCGCCCGGGTCCACCGGCCACGAGCCTGGCGCCCTCCTCCACCCCGCGGCGAATCAGGCCCTGGACCTTCTCGAACTGCGCGCGCGAAGCCACTGGTCCGATGGTGCCTTGCGCGCCCCCGGGCCTGGCCTCGATCGCCTGAGCCGCAAGCCGCGCGTAGTCACTCGCCTGCGCAAGGCGCTCGTGCGGCACCAGCATGCGCGACGGTGCGTTGCAAGACTGCCCCGAGTTCAGCATCATCGTGCGCACGCCGTCGACCACGGCCGCTTCGAGATCCGCGCTGCGCAAGATGAGGTTGGCGGACTTGCCGCCCAGCTCCTGGCTCACGCGCTTGACGGTGGGCGCCGCGTTCAGCGCGACCTGCACGCCCGCGCGCGTGGAGCCCGTAAACGACACCATGTCGACGTCCAGATGGCTGCTCAGCGCCGAGCCGACCGTCGCGCCGTCGCCATGCACCAGATTGAAGACGCCGGCGGGCGTCTGCGCCTCGTCCAGGATTTCGGCGAACAAGGTGGCCGAAAACGGCGCCAGCTCGGATGGCTTGAGGACCATCGTGCAGCCGGTTGCGAGCGCGGGCGCCACCTTGCACGCGATCTGGTTGAGCGGCCAGTTCCACGGCGTGATCAGCGCGCACACGCCGATCGGCTCAGCAACGATGCGCGAGCGGCCGGCGTCGCGCTCGAATTCATAGCGATCGAGCACCTCACGCGCCGAGCGCAAATGTGCGAGACCAAGATCGACCTGGAGACCGGCGGCAAGCCAGGCGGGCGCGCCCATCTCGCGGCGCACGGCGTCGGCGAGTTCGGCGCGGCGCGCCGAGTAACACTCGATGATCCGCTCCAGCAGTTGCTTGCGCGTCGTGCGGCCGAACGTTTCGAAGGCGGCGCGCGCCGCGCGCACCGCGTCATCCACATCCGCCTTGCCGCCCAGCGCAAGCGTGCCGCAGCCGGATTCCTCAGCCGGATCGACGATTTCCAGAGTGCCGCCCATGCCCGCTTCGACCCATCGGCCGTTAATGTAGTGATGCAGGTTGTTACGCCATTCGCCGTCTTTGCTCATTTGCCCTCCTCGATGTGATTTTTTGATTGTACATGGTGTATAAACAAGATCAACCAAGGGATTTAACGGATGTCTTGAATCCGTTCCTCCATGGGCCTACAAATTATTTGAATTTTGCACACGCTGTATGTAGACTGAAAAACAAAATATCTTGTTTTGCACACATTGTTCAAAAGGAATGCCATGCCAGGAACCGGATCCGCCGAGCCGCTCGGCGAGCTGCGTTGCGACCTGGGCGAGTCGCCCATCTGGGACGAGCGCCGCTCATGTCTGTGGGGAATCGATGTCACCGCGCCCGCCATCTGGCGCATGACGCTCGATGGCCGCCATCATTCGATTCCCATCGAGCGCCCCATCGGGGCGCTGGCGCTCTCCCCCAGGACGCTGGTTTGCGTCCAGCGCAACCAGATTCGCTGTTACGACCCGGAGGAAGGCACATTCGCCGATCTTTGGCGCGACGACGTCTTTCTTGGCGACCAACGTTTCAACGATGCGGGCGTCGATCCCTCGGGCGCACTCTGGGTGGGTGGCATGGACCGGCGCGTGCAGGCGCCGCGTGGCAGCCTGTTCCGCTTCGAGGGCGGCGTGCCCGCCGCGTTCGACGCCGGCTTCGTGTTGGGCAACGGCCTGGCATGGAGCCCGGACGCACGCACCCAGTACTTCGTGGACACCTACCGCAATTCGGTCTGGCGCTACCCGTGGGCGCACGAGGAAGGGCTCGGCGGGCCGCGCACCCTGCACGCGAGGACCGAAGGACCGGGCCATCCGGATGGTTGCGCCATCGACGAAGCCGGCTGCCTCTGGGTCGCGATGGCGGGCGGCGGCCGGATTGACCGCATCGACCCGTTGGGGCGCGTCGCGGAGTCGATCCGGCTGCCGGTCAGCAAACCGACGAGTTGCGCCTTCGGCGACGCCGACCGACGCACGCTCTTCATCACCACGGCGCGCATGGGCCTTGGCGAAGCGACCCTGCACGACGAGCCGGGCGCGGGCGCCGTGTTCGCGGTGCGGGTCGCGACGCCGGGCCTCGTCCAGCCTTTTGTCACGCAATCATTTCAGGAGTGCAAATGAAGTCTTCTGTTGCAGTGGTCGGCGTAGGCACGACCGGATTCGGCCGCCTCCCGGATCGGACCAGCTTCGACCTGGGCGTCGAAGCGCTCCAGGCGGCTCTTGACGACGCAGGTCTGGAGGCCGCGGACATCGACGGCCTGGTCGTCGCCCGCATCCCCGACAACCAGCGTTTCGCCGAACTCGCCGGGCTCGCGCCCAAAGTCTCCTCCACGTGGCCCGCCGCCGGGCGCGTCTGCGGCATCGCCATCGCGTACGCGGCCATGCTGATAGAAAGCGGTCAGGCGCGCCGCGTCGCGCTCGTCTACGGCAACGACGGGCGCTCCGCGGGAGCCACCTATGGCGGCGCGGGCGACGCCTACGGCGGCGGCATGAGCTTCTGGGCGCCCTACGGCATGACTTCGCCGGGCGCGTTTCACGCGCTCATGTACGCCCGCTACGCTCATGAGCATCGTAGCGATCCGGCCGCGCTCGCCGAGATCTCGCTCACGTTCCGCCGCCACGCGGCGCTCAACCCGCTCGCGGTCATGAAAAAGCCGCTCACGCGCGACGATTACTTCGCATCCCGATATATCGCGGAGCCCCTGCGCCTGCTCGATTACTGCCTCATCAACGACGGCGGCGTCGCGATGATCATGAGCGCCGCTCAAGAGGCGCGAGGTCTCGCGAAGCCTCCGGTGTACCTCGCCGGACATGGGCAATGCGCGGACTTCGCCGGCGCCAGCTTTCCCCCCGCCGACCACTGGCGCGGCGCGCTCGCGAGCGCGCACGAGTCGGCCCGCGCGATGGCCGGGCGCGGGGCCGCCGAAGCCGACGCGCTGATGCTGTACGACAACTTCACGCCCGCCGTCCTGTTCGAACTGGAAGGCCTCGGCCTCGCCGAAGCCGGCCGCGCCGACCGCCTCGTGCTTGATGGCGCGCTCGGCCTGCAAGGCGCGCATCCCGCGAATCCAAGCGGCGGTCATCTCTCCGAAAGCTACATGCAGGGCTGGGCGCTCAACGTCGAAGCCGTGCGGCAGATTCGCGGCGAAGCGCTCGCCCGGCAGATTCCTGGCGCCGAAACGATCGTCTATGCGTGCACGGCGCCCCAAAGTTCCGTACTCATCTATGGAGGTGAAGCATGAACATCGAACCGCGGCCCATGCCGCCCATGCGCGAGCGCGACGCCCGCTTCTGGCGGGCGCTGCGCGCCGGCGAATTTGTCGGTGAAGCGTGCCGCCAGTGCGGCGCCGTGCGCTATCCCACCGCGCTGCGCTGCCCCGCTTGCCGCTCGGCACAAGCCGAATTGCGCGCGCTGTCCGGGCGCGGCGAGATTGTCAGCGCGTGCCGGTTCCATCGGCCGTATTTCGCCGAGTTCACCGATGCGCTGCCCTATACCGTGATCGTTGTACGTCTGGAGGAAGGGCCGCTGCTCTATGCCAATCTGGTCGACGAACCGGACGCGCTGCCCACGCCGGGCGAGCGCGTGCGCGCTGTCCTCGACCCGCTCGGCGAACACGCCGCGCTCGTACGCTTCGAAAGGGTGAACGCATGAGAGCCATCGTCGTACGCGAAACTGGCGGCGTGGACGCCCTCAAGCTCGAAACCCTGCCGCGCCCCGAAGTCGGCCCCTCCGATGTGCTGATCCGCGTGGCCGCCAGCGGCGTCTGCGCGCACGACATCGCGGTGCGCGCCGGCGTGCTGCACAAAGGCGTGCAGTTGCCGCTGATTCCGGGTCACGAAGTCGCGGGCATCGTGGAGGCTGCCGGGCCGGCCGTGCGCGGCTTCAAGCCAGGCGATCGCGTGGCCACCACGCAGCGGCGCTACATCTGCGGCGCCTGCCGGCTTTGCCGCGGCGGCTGGGAAACACTGTGCGGCGAGCGCGTTTTCCTCGGCGACTGGGGGCTCAACGGCGGCTACGCAGAGTTCGTCTCGGTCGATCAGCGCAACGTGGCGCGGGTGCCCGAGCGCGTGCGGCTCGCCGAGGCGTCGATTGCCGCGTGCTGCGTCGGTACCTCGCTGAACGCCGTACGCGACGTCGCGCGCGTCGCACCTGGCGAGCGCGTGCTGGTGACCGGCGCGGCGGGCGGCTTGGGCCTGCACGCGCTGCAACTGCTGCGCGCCGCAGGCGCCTTCGTCGTGGCCACCACGTCGTCGCCCGCCAAGGCGGCCATCATCCGCGAGAACGGCGCGCATGAAGTCGTAATCGCCCAACGCGGCGCGGATTTTTCCGCCGACGTGCGCCGCGCGTGCGGCGGCGAGGGCGTGGACGTGGTGCTCGACAATGTCGGCGGCGCGTGTTTTCACGCCACCCGCCGCAGCCTCGCGCCGCTTGGAACGTGGCTGCTGATTGGTCAGGTCGATCCCGCCTTCGTGAGCTTCAGCCCGGCGCAACTTATCCACGGCACGGTCAGCCTGCTGCCGGTTTCCAGTTGCTCGCGCACGCAGCTCGAAGACACGCTCGCGTTGATTGCGCGTTCGGTGGTGCGCCCCATCGTGGCCGAGACGCTGCCGCTTGAAGCAGCGGCGGATGCCCACGCGCGCGTGGAAGCGGCGCGTGTGTCGGGCCGCCTCGTCCTCACGCCCAACCCCGAACTGCTACAGGCCTGAGCGTGACCCGCCCTGCGGCCGCCGTGGCCGCAGGGCTTCCTCATCGCACCGTCCTTGCGCAAATCTTGCCAAGGCAAATCCACAGCAACAGCGCCGCCGCGCCGAGCACCGCGAGGCATACGAGGCCCAGCAGCAGGCTCAACGGCCGCCCCGCTGCGCCCCACAGATCATTCGCATAGCCGATGCACGCCGGGCCGCCAGCCGACCCGATCAAACCCGTGAAGATCAGATAGATCGACGAAATCTGCCCGCGCGAGCGCGCGGGCGCGAGGTCGGCGATTGAGAGCAGGCCGATCACCATGGCCACGCCGAGCGCCGCCGAGAGCAGCGCCGTGCCCGCGAGAACAATGCCCGCATTGGGCGCGAACGCGACGGTCGCGAATCCCGCGGCCGCGAACGGCAAGCACCACGCCGCCACGGCCACGCGCCCGTAGCCTCCAGCCCTTCGGCTGCGGTAGTCGCCGATCACGCCGCCGAGATACGCGGCGGCGCAGCCGATGACCGCGAGCATGCAGCCGTACGTCATGCCCGCTTCGCGCGCGGCGAAACCATGCTCGCGGATCAGGACCGTCGGCAGCCAGCCCGTAGTGGCGAACGAGCAGAACGTGACCAGCGCGAACGAGACGTGGTGCGGCACGTAAAGCGCGACGCCGTGGACCCAGTCGCGCAGCCCCGACCAGTCGAGCGGCGCCGCGTGCGAGGCGGCGAATGCGCGCGGCGGCTCCTGCACGAAAACTAGCAAGGCGCAGCAGAGCGCGCCGGGCAGCAGCATCGCGAACATCACGAGACGCCACGTTTCAATGGGCAACCCGGTGGCGGCGAGCCGCGCGGCGAGCGCATCCATGCCGGGCAACGCAAAGCCGACGATGGCGAGCGACAGACCGGCGCCGGCGTAGACGCCCGTCAGAAAGAAGCCCAGCGCCTTGCCGCGGCGCGACGCGTCGAAGTAGTCGGCGATCAGCGAGAGCGCCGCGGGCAGCAGCGCGGCCTCTCCCATGCCCACACCCATGCGGGCGATGAAAAGCTGCGTGGCGTTGTGGGCGAGGCCGCTCGCGGCCGCGCTGAGCGACCAGATTGCGATGCACGCCACCAGCACCTTGCGCCGATTGCGCTGATCGACGAGACGGCCGATGAAGGGCCCGGCCACCGTGAAGGCGAGCACGAACGCGGCACCCTGCATCAGTCCCATTTGCCCGTCGCTGAGTCCCAGCGAGTGCTTGATGGGCTGCACGAAGAGTGTGAGGATCTGGCGGTCCAGATAGCCCACCATGTTGATGAAGAACAGCGCCCCGACGACGAATTTCGCACGGCTCGCCGTCGTGCCGGCAGCCGATAGCGCGCGATTCGCGTTTTCGATCGATTCCATGGATAGCTCCGCATTGGACGGCCCGACCGCTTTCGCGGCGCGGGCAGGATGGCGCATGCGCGCCGACGGTTTAGAAGACATGACGAATGGCGAGGCGCAAGGCCGCCTGCCGGTTCGAGGACGAAGGCGTGAGCCCGAAGATCGAAGCGACCGCGCGTGTGCCCGTCGACTGCGTGCCCGAGGCAACCTGATACACGGCCGTGGCGTAGAGGTCGGTTCGCTTGGAAAGCGAGTACAGCGCGCCGAGATCGAACTGGCCATACTTGCCGCCGGGCTCGCCCGCTACCGCGCTGCCATGGCTGTATGACGCCTGGCCGCCCAGCAGCAGTTCCGGCGAAACCCGGTAGCGCAAGTTAAGTGCGACGTTGTTGAATGCCGCGTCGCCCTTGAGCCCGGTGGGATTGAGCACGCCCGCATGGCCGCTCAAGCCCTTGAACTGGCTGTTTGAATAGTTCATGCCGAGCGTGGCCTGCCCGAGCGTCCACGCAAGCGCGACGTTGACCATCTGGAGCGTGTGCGCCGAGGCGTAACCGCTGTTGACAGGCGTGTAGAAGTTGTTGGTCGCGGCAGTGGCATTCGGCAGGCTCGTCGCGTAATACGAGGCGTTCGGATTGCGTGCGTTCAGATAGGAGGTTCCGATCGCGATCCAGCCGTTCGCGTAGTTCGCGCCAACTGAAATGATCTGGTTCTGCGTGAAGTCGCCGGCCACGCCGCCAAGCGAGTAGACGCCGCCGAACGTCAAGCCGTCGAAACTGGCGCTTTTGTACTTGATCGAGTTGTTGAGGTGATTGGCGGCGCTGTAGTTTTCGATGTCGCCGGGATTCGTGACGATATAGCCGCCCCACTGGCTCGGCGCAGCGAGTGGCCCTACATAGTCGATCGACGCATCGTATTGCCGCCCGAACGTGACGCTCCCCCAACGCGCGTTCGACACGCCGACCCAAGCCTGCCTGCCGAACATCAACCCGCCCTGGCCGAGCTTGCCGGTGTTGATGTCAAACCCGTTCTCAAGCGTGAAAACCGCCTGTAGGCCGTCCCCCAGATCCTCGCTGCCGCGCAATCCAAAACGGTTGCCGCTCAGCACGCTGCCGACCATCGCGTACTGGCGGTGGCCGGCGGCGTTGTCGTTGAACAGCAAACCCTCATCGAGAATCCCGTAAAGCGTCACGCTGCCCTGCGCCCATGAAACGCCGGCATACAGACCTAGCAACGCACTTAACAGCACCTTTCCGTTCATGCCTGAGTCTCCTATTCACTGGTTTTAACTACGAACTACCAATCAACTTGAAGCGTTGCGCGAAGCCGGTCGCAGGTCCGCTAGCTGGACACGGGTGCACGGGGCCGTGGCAATTTGCGCGACTTGCGCGCAAATGCGGGCAAAAGGGTGCCCCGGCCGCGTGCGCCAAGGGCGACGTGGCCTTGCAGACAGGTCTTTCCGCTGGTGCCAAAAAGCGGCAACGGGCGGCGTTTGCGGGGCCTTAATCCAGCCGCGCTCGCTGGTTCGTGCCGCCTCGCGTCGGATCTCCCATCCGTTTCGCACGATATCTATTTTCCAGGCGATCTTATTAAACAATGTGTTTATACACTGTGTTTTTTAGATATTCAAATACGGCATTTCCCGCATGTGCCACCGCGCGTGCCAGCTGGCAAGGCGGCGCGACGCGGCAAGCAGTGCGATTGGAGGGGGAACGGCGGGAAAGGGTGAGCCGGGCATGGCGGCTCGAGACTCCCCAAAGCTTTGGGAGACGGTGGAAATAACGTGGCGGCGGCCAACGGCGCGCCACCCGCAGCATTACTTTAACGGTGAATACGCTTCCGGCAACGCGATCGTCGAAGTCGCGCGGGCAATCTGCTGGGGACCGCCAACGGGCGGCCAAAGACCTTGCGCATAATGCCGCGCGCGCAGCTCGATCCGCTCGGCGAAGCTCGAAAATCCCCAGATGTGGGTAATGCGCGGCGGCCCGTCGAGCGCGTAGAGGTTCACGACGAGATGCGACGTATACGCGTGCGCCGGTTCGATCGCCCGCTCCCAGCCCGCGAGGGTCGGCTCGAGGCCGCCGGGCCTCAGGCAATACGTCCGGAACTCGTACACGCCGCCAAACACCGCAGGCTTCACGGGCGGCAAAAATGAGAACGGCGCATAGCGCTCCATGCTCAAGCCCACGCTCGGCGTTTCGATATTGAAGGGCCGCGTGCTGGCGAGCGCGCGGGCGCGCTCCTGTTCCAGCGCCTCGGGCGTCTCGAACGCGCGCAGGAGCTTGATCTGAAAGAGCTCGCCGATTTCCGTGCGCCAGGCCCCGAGCAGACGACCCGACGCGTCGGCATCCGATACCCAGCGATATGCGCCGGCGGAAACGGTGTCCTGCTCGAACGGCAGGCAAGAAAGCGTCACGATTTCATATAGCATGTCACGATTCTCATGATGAAGAGGTCCATGATCCGAATGGCGCTCGCGCTTCATGCGAGCGCGGCCAGTTCGGGCGGCAACCTATGGCTCGAATGTTCGGCGAGCATGCCGAAGAGCGGGTCCCACTCCTCGATGGTGAGCGCGCAAATCAGGCCCTCGCGCGCAAAGGGATCGGCGTCGACAAGCGCCTGCACCGCCGCGCGGTCGTGGGCTTTCATGACGATGAAGCCCGCCCGGCGCGCGCCTGGTCCCGCCTTGAGCGGCCCCGATGCAAGCAGCTGGCCGCGGGCGATCAACGCTTTCAGATACTGCACGTGTTCGACGACGTGCTGATTCCAGCCTTCCCCGTCGGGATGCTCCATTCTGACAAGGTAGATGTGCATGGCGATTGCCTCGTTGAAAAAGGATGGCCAAGGATAATTCACCGCCATCTGGCGATAAACGCCCCGCGCGATATCTGTTTTCACAATATCGTATTAGACAAAGTGTTTATACACAGTGTTTTTTAGATATTCAAGTACGGCATTTCCCGCATGCGACACCGCCCGCGCCGGCTGGCGCGGGCGCGCGATCGTCTCCATGGAAACGCTTCCGCCCCATGCAGTTCGCGCTGCCTTCCCCGGCGAAGAGAGGTGGCTGCGCGAATTCGGACAGCCGGATAAGTGGAACGACCGGGGCCTGAGCCGGCGATAACGTCGGCCAAGGAACGTGAAAAATGACGAAGAGAACCCGACGGACCCACTCATCAGCATTCAAGGCCAAGGTGGCACTGGCGGCGGTCAAAGGCGACCGGACGCTGGCCGAACTGGCGCAGCAGTTCGATGTACATCCGAACCAAATAACGGAGTGGAAACGGCAGTTGCAGGAGCGCGCAGCGGACGTGTTCGGTGCGGCCGGCGCGCCATCGAACGAACCGCCGGTGGACCTGAAGTCTCTGCACACGAAGATCGGCGAGTTGACGCTGGAGAACGATTCCTAACAACTGATTGCGCGTTTTTCGGCGGGATGGAATTGTCTGAAAGGCTTGCCGGGCGAGGATCCGGGCTGCAGCGACGGGATCGGCTAGAATGTCGAGCCTTTGCCGGCCCACATGACCCGAAGCCAATCGCGGCAAGCGATTCCGAGGAAATTGAGCGAAGCGCAGTTCGAGCAATTCGTCTTGCCCCACCTAAGCCGCGGCCGACGCGGACCGCCAGGTTCTGGTGCAAATAGGAAAGCAGGTTTAGAAGGTTCCTATAAGAAGGATACCTTATCGGGTAGAAAGGACCGCATTCCATACGGCGGGCGCAGTGACCTCCTTGAGGCCGAGTTCCGTGAGATCGAACTGACCCTTGCGAATGCGATGCGTCAATTCGATGCCTGAAATTGTGGTCGCGGCGCTCCTGAACCGCTTGAATCCAAGCATCACGTTCGTTCTCGATTTGATGTGACGACGGTCCTGTTCGATCAAGTTATTCAGATATTTTGAGGACCGGACCTTCGTGTCTTGAGGCAGCAGACCATCGGCCTTCATTTCGCGCACCGCGCGGTGCGAGGCCGCATAGCCGTCGAGCGTGATGGTCTCCGGCGACTGGCCCTGATGCCTGATGGCCTTGCTGAAAAAGGCTTTGGCCGCGGCCACGTCGCGCTTCGCCCTGAGCAGGAAGTCCACCGTCTGGCCAGCCCGATCCACCGCCCGGTACAGGTAGACCCATTTGCCGCGAATCTTCAGGTAGGTCTCGTCGACGCGCCACGAGCGACCAGCTGGCGTAGCAAAGCGGTTCCAGCGTTTGACGAACTCGGGCGTATAGCGTCTCACCCAGCGCAGGATCGTCGTGTGAGCCAGCGATAATTTCCGTTCGGCCATCATCTCGACCAGATCGCGCAGGCTGAGCTTGTAGCGCAGATACCAGCGAACGCACAGAATGATGATCTCCCGATCAAAATGACGTCCACCGAACAACTCCTCCAGACTCTTCAGCTTGCTCATCGCGGTTCATCAGTTCATTTTGCTCCGACAACTCTAACCGATTTCCCCGACCCTATTTGCACCAGAGCCTAGCAAACAACGTGTAATGGCATAGTCGCGCATGCCCGTTGGATTGTTGTGGTCAAAGGCACCGAGCAGTTGCCTGATCTCCTCAACCGATAGCACATCGGGCAACCCAGCGAGCCGCCACGAAGGTACACGCGGCAATGCGGCGATGAGCGCTGTAGTTGGGATACCGCGACTGGCCGTGAATCGGAAATAGCGACGTAGCGAATTGCTCACGCCCCTGATGGTACCGGGTGCGAGTCCACGCGTTCGGTGCAGGACGAAGCGGGAGACATCCTCCGGCTTGAGCCTGGAAATGTCGACCTTGCGGGAGCCAAACCTATCAACGAGAAATTCTCCGACATGTAGCTTCCGTGTCCGTCGGGTGCTGTCGGCAAGCCCACAAACTTCCATCAAGTAGTGGTCGAAATCAGCAAGCTCTCGTGCGATGAACACTGACACACTCGAAACTGACTCTACATCGGTGACATTCGACATCTCCACAAAACTCATCACTGCGGCATGCATGTCGGCTCTTGTTCTTTTGCATTTGCGCGCACAATGGCAGTGCGGAAGATGTCCGGAGAGGAATCGATCAATCAATGGTCCGCTGAGTTCACGCAGGCCAATTCCCTGACCCGATATCCAGTGCAAGAAGTGCGCGACACTCCGGAAGTAGCTCTCGACGGTTACCGGCCGATATCCACGCTCGGTCAGATATCGGCAGTATGAATCTGCATGCGCCCCCAAGCCTGCCTCGGAAAACCACCGTTGCGCAAGTATATGGCCGGGTCTGACGCGTGAGTGCGTTTACATGATGATTCTCCTCAAAACCACAAGAAAGAAAAGAGGAAAGTACTCCAAATTATGGAAGGGTGCAGAGCGTAATCCACAGATTCTAGTCCGTGGAAATTGGGACTACTGCTCGCACGTTAGAGGCGAACCTTCGATAACTACCGGGCGTCGATAATTTCGATTAGAGAAATGTTTCTCTAATCGAAAGAGCTGGCTCTTTAGTTTGACTAAGGATGGTGCGAAAGCGAGCGCAATGGTGTACAGCCTGATGCTCACGTGTCGGGCCTGTGGCGTTGAACCCCATGCCTGGCTACTGCACGTGTTGAATGAGCTGCCACAGCGCGCACCGGACGCCGACATTACCGACCTGTTGCCGTTCAACTACGCGAAACGGCAAGCCGAAACGAGCGAGAGCTGATCTGCCGAATACGCGCCACCCATCCGGCCCGGCGCGTAGCCCCAGGACGCAGTCGAGGACATCGCCGGTCACGCCAGACCGCCGCGATGCGGCCATGCTCGCCTCTCAGTTGCGAACGATTCTCTATCCGGTGTGCTGGATTTAGCGCTTACGTCTAAAGCACAGTGCCGCACTGCTCGTTACGACCTACATAGACCTTTCAATCACGAAGCGCTGCTCAAGAATTAAGCCCTCACTGGCGACCGGGTGTCGCACCGCACAAACGGGTAAAACCTTTATATTGGCGGGGTTTGGGTCGCCCTCTTTTTGCAGTGCGGTCCAGATCGCCAGGCGCGATCGGACCCCGTGTGCGGCCTTGCCGGTTGTCGACAGCCATGGCACCAAAGTGATTCGCCCCCCTGTCAGCGTCGCCAGTTTCTGCCTATACCTCGAAAGGAAGTCCCTGTGAAATACATTCCCCGCATCGCCGCATCTGCCGCCCTCGTCGTCGTCGCCTTCGCTGTTGTCACGTTCGCCCAGATCAAGTTCGCGCCCCATTCCGCAGACAACAACCCGCTCGCACAGATCGTCCTCAACGTCGAGTCGCAACTGAACGGCTGATCCCCGCCGTCAAAGACAGGCGCCATCGTCCTCGGCACTCTCGCGCCAGTCGCGACCCGTCCGGCGGCACCACGCGCACTGCTGGCAGGCAGTGCCAAACTCATGTTTGAGCGCTTCCAATCCCTCGTCTCACGCCGGATTGCTGCACGGAAAGAACGTCTGCATTTCTCCCTCTGAGCGTGCACCAAAGCGCCAGCGCTCCCACATCAGCGCTTTTTGCTTCTCGCTGTAATAGATCCGGCGCCTCTGTTTCATTTGCAACACTGCGCTGTCGGTCGCCTACGGTGCCGGGCTGCGCGCGAGCGAAGTGGTGGCGCTGAAGGTCACCGACGTCGACAGCCAGCGCATGACACTGCGTATCGAGCAGGGCAAGGGCCGCCGCGACCGCTACGCAATGCTGTCACCGGTTCTACTTGAGCGTCTGCGTGTGTGGTGGCGCGTGGCCCGTGCGCAGGGCAAGATGCTCGACGGCGGGTGGCTGTTTCCCGGGCTCGATCCGGTCGATGCGCTGAGCACGCGGCAACTGAACCGCGCCATTCACGCCGCCGCCGAGGCCGCGCACATCGACAAGCGCGTGTCCATGCACACGCTTCGACACAGTTTCGCGACACACCTCCTTGAACAGAAGGTGGACATCCGCGTGATCCAGGTCCTGCTTGGCCATGCGAAGCTGGAGAACACCGCGCTTTACGTCCAGGTCGCCACCGACCTGCTGCAGGAGGTCACCAGCCCGCTGGACCGGCTGCCTCCCGAGTAAGCCCGCAGCCGCAACGCCTCATGCTGGAGGTTGCGGAGATCTTCCGCAGCCACGTGCCAGCGTGGCGAGCCACGACACACCTGAGCCTGGGGCAGCTGAAGGTCATGTCAGCCATCGAACGGTGCCGCACGGCGGCACTGGGCGGACATGTGCTGCGCTGTTCAGGCTGCGCAAGGACGGAGGTGTCCTTCAACTCGTGCCGCAACCGCCATTGCCCGAAGTGCCAGGCCAGTGCCGCACACCGCTGGCTGGAGGCGCGCCAGGCCGACCTGCTACCCGTTGAGTACTTCCACGTCGTCTTCACGCTTCCCGCACCCATCGGCGCGATCGCCTGGCACAACAAACGGATCATCTACGGCCTGCTGCTCGACATCGCCGCCGACACGCTGCGCACGATCGCTGCCGATCCCAGGCATCTCGGCGCGCAGATCGGGGCCACGCTCGTATTGCACACCTGGGGCTCGGCGCTCACGCATCATCCACACGCGCACGGCATCGTACCCGGCGGCGGACTCTCGCCCGATGGCGAGCGCTGGATTGCGTGCCGGCCCGGCTTCTTCCTGCCGGTGCGCGTGCTCTCACGCCTGTTCCGCCGGCGCTTCCTCGAAGCGCTCGAACTGGCCCACCGGAATCGCCAGCTGCAGTTCTTCGGCGAGTACACCGGGCTCGCTGATCCCGCCACCCTTGCCCGCTGGCTTGCGCCGCTGCGTACCTGCGAATGGGTGGTCTACGCCAAGCGCCCGTTCGCCGGACCGAAGGCGGTGCTCGAGTACCTCTCACGCTACACGCACCGCGTTGCCATCTCCAACCAGCGTCTGGTCGCCTTCGATGAGCGCGGTGTGACGTTCCGCTGGAAGGACTACCGCGCGAAGGGACACACCCGCTACAAGACCATGACCCTCGAAACCGGCGAATTCATGCGCCGCTTCCTGCTCCATGTGCTGCCTGGCGGCTTCCATCGCATCCGTCACTACGGACTGCTCGCCAACCCGGTACACCGCATCAGGCTCGCCAGGGTGCGCGATCTGCTACACGTCGAACCCGTGATCAGCCCGTCACCGGACAACGCCACCATCGAAACCCGGCCCGTCTTCATCTGCCGGCACTGTGGCGCACCGATGATCGTCGTCGACATCCTCGCGCGCAGCGCTCCGATCCGCGCACCGCCAATACGCCGGGATCAGACATGAACTTCATGGCTCCTCGATATCCGAACCGACCGTCGGCTTTGCGGCAACGCGGCCCACGAGCGGACGTTTGCGCGTGTCGCTTCTCGAAGCGCCTCCCAAGCCCGCGTCATCACCGCGATCGCACCTCAGCACCGCTTCGCCATCGCGTCAGTGCCCGTCCGGCATCCTGCCTGAACGCGCCGCATCCGGCACCACTGTGCATCCCGGCCTATCAATCGCCATAGCCGCGAAGACTTCAAGCGCTTCGGGGCACTCCGCGGTTTCCTCCATCGAGGCTTATTCGACGCCTGCCGACATGCGCGGAGGCACTGTCACAATCCTGTGGCCGATGGCAGGCATCGAATAACCCTTAACGCACAGCGACCGATGGCTGATCGCCGTCCAGCAGTGCCTGCGTTCACACGCAGGCCTGCTCCGCAATCTCAAGTGCGTCGTGGACCATAGTGTCAAGGTAGCCGTCACGTACCCGATCGATAAGAACAAGGCCTCGGCGCCTGTAGATGCCAAGGCTTCTTCATCGCAGCTCAAGAACGAAATGCGTTGCTGCGTCTGAGTATCGTCAGCGCATGCCGCCGCTCGCGACGATGCGGTCGCCCGTTAGCCAGCCTGAGTCGTCGGATGCGAGGAACACGGCAATCGATGCGATGTCTTCCGGCTGACCCACACGGCCGAGCGGCGTCTGGCTCACCGCCATCGTTTCGAAGTCCGACCCGACGATCCCTGCCGCGTGCGTGCCTTCGGTGATCACGACACCCGGATTGATTGCGTTCACGCGGATCTTTCGCTGCCCCAGTTCGCGCGAAAGCACACCCGTAATTGCGTCAACAGCGCCTTTCGTGCCGGTATATACAGCGCTCGCCGGCGGCGTGATTGTGGTCACCACGGAACTCACGTTGATAATGCTCGCACCCTCGCCTAAATGCTTCAGAGCGGCTTGTGTCGTGAGCAGCAGGCCGAGCACATTGATATTGAACTGCCGGTGGAATTGCTCTTCGGTGATCTCTTCGATCGGCGCCAACTCATAGACACCCGAATTATTGACGAGGATGTCGATGCGGCCATAGGTTTCGATCGCTGCGTCGATGATGCGCTGCGCGTCTGCAGCCTTGGACACATCGCCGCCAACTGCAATCGCCTTGCCGTTGGCCGATGTGATCCCGGCGACGACGGCGTCGGCACCCGCCTTGCTGCTTGCGTAATTGACAACCACCGAAGCGCCCTCCGCCGCGAGCGCCTTGGCAATACCTGCGCCGATTCCCTTCGACGCACCAGTGACGACGGCCACTTTGCCTGCGAGCTTGCCCATATCCTTTTCTCCAATCGATTCGATGGCATTGAACGGAACCGGCTGCTTCCCACGCCAACCGGCCTGCGATGGAATGAGTGTAGAAAGTCGCTGCGCTGCGATAAAGCGGCTCAAGGCGAATTGACCTGAAGGATCTCGCGAACAATCCCGCCCGCCTCCGAGACCGTGCAGCGGCTTATGTGGACATCCCTCCGGGCTATTTGAGCAGCAACGGACATATCGCCTGATGTGAACCTGACATTCTTTTGCGGCCGGAACGCTCGTGATCCTGGTGGAGGACCGTAATGACACACAGGATCTTCACTCCACAGACGCGGCGCTTTTGCCCACGACTGCATAGTGGATCAACCCGCGGCGCCTGCCTGAACACGGCGAAGCAGGTCGTCAGTCAGACCCTCCGACACCCGTTGCTCAGCTGTCTTATAGTCGAACACGGGCAAAGGCTCGTCTCGACCCTTCTCTGTCGTTCCACTCAGGCCGCAGTAGCGACCGCTATCGTGTGTAAAGCGTGCTCTGCCTGCTCGCGCGGACGGCTTTTGCGCTCATGCAATGGCCTCGCCCATTAGTCGTCCTCGCATCATCCATAGGTTGCTCAGGGCGAACAGCGTATGCATGCCGCGCGTTCTTCATCGACCGCAATAGCGCACCTTTAGATGCCACCGTGCGCAGCGATGAACATGGCGACGGCCGACCGGCAATAGGATTCGATTTCGTTGTCGTCCTCTGCTCTCGCCTCATCGAAGCGTACGATCAACAGGAGATCGGCTCCTTTGAAAAGCGCGGCAAACAAGCGGGCGGACAAGTGAGCATCGGGTACGTTCAGCATCGCTTTCGCATGCAACTGACGCAATACGGCCTCGATTTGAGCGATGACATGGGCTGGCCCGGCTTCGTAATGGAGCTTGCTTAACGCCTTTTGATTCGTCTTGTCGGCCAAGACCATGGCTTCGACACTGCGGACGTCCGGGCTCAGCAGCGTGCGAAGCAGGGATGATCCCACCGCCATGAGCTGATCTTCAGCCGAACCGTCAACGCCTTCAGAAAGGGCCTGCGGTGCAAATTGATCGCAGCGGGCCACCATGGCCGCGCTGAACAGCGCCTCCTTGTTCTCGAAGTGCCGATAGATGCTCAGCTTGGATATCTTCGCCCGCTGCGCGACCTTGTCCATGGTCGTCGCTTGAAAACCCAATTCCACAAAGAGTTCGCAGGCGGCGTCGACTATCGTTTGGCGAAGCGCCTCGTTGGCGGGCCGGCCCCGCCGGCCCTGGCTGTTTTCGGTCACGACAATTCCAGTACTTGACAGTATTCAAAGTCTTGCAATACGATACCACGCAGTATCTTAAATGTGCAAGCCAAGGGCAGGTCTCAACCGGTTGTCCGAATCAGGTTTCCCCGGCCGCCCGGCGATATCGAATGCGGCATTGTCCGACCGGTCAACACAGTGATGGGCGCCTTTCTCGCCGATGCCGATGCCCTGCCCGCTGGCCGTCTCGAACGCGTATCGCCGGACGATATTGCAAACCACGCCCAGCCCCCCTCCATCCACAACACGGAGCCCATCACCATGGATGACGTCATCATCATCGGCGGCAGCTTTGCCGGCCTAGCCGCCGCCCTGCAGCTTGGCCGTGCCCGCCGCAAGGTCACCGTTCTCGATACCGGCCGGCCGCGCAACCGCTTTGCGGGCCACTCGCATGGCTTGCTCGGCCACGATCATAAGCCGCCGCTGGACATCCTGATCGAGGCGCGGCAGCAGTTGACGCGCTATCCAACGATCAGGCTGGTCAATGCCCGGGCCGAGAGCGTGTCTGGTACCATCGACGATTTCTGCGTCGTCACTGACGATAACGAAAGCCTAAGGGCGCACCGCCTGATCCTGAGCTATGGTGTCGCCGACCAGATGCCGGATGTTCCGGGCTTTGCCGAAAGCTGGGGCACGTCCATCGTGCCCTGCCCCTATTGCGACGGCTTTGAAGTCGCCGGCCAGCATTGGGGCCTCGTCTGGTCCGGCCCGCAGTCGTACCAGTCGGTCAGGTTGTTCCGCGATTGGACGGACAAGCTGACTGTCTTCGCCGATGGTCATGACATTGCGCCCGATATCCAGGCCGATCTGGCGCGCCGCAACATACCTCTCGTCGATGGCCGGATCATCGAGATCGCCCACCAGAAAGGCCATATCACCACCGTCAATCTCGATTCCGGTCGCAACGTGGCGGTCGACGTCCTGTTCGCCAATCCGCGCAACAAGCCGTCGGCAAGCCTGCATGAATCACTGGGCCTCGCCACGGTGGATACGCCCACCGGCATCGTTCTCAAGGTCGACGAGCGCCGCCAAACCAGCATGCCCGGCATCTACGCCGCTGGCGACCTCGCCACGCCCTTCTTACCATCGGTTACCCAGGCATCCTCGCAGGGTGCGATGGCGGGCATCTTCGCCCAGCAGTCGATGGTGGTTTGAGAGCACAGATTCCCTTCTCCTGTTGCGTCGTCGCCTTCGAAAAGGTTGGCGTAGATCGACGCGGTGAAGGGTGGATCGTCGAGTCAAGGAGAATGACATGGCAAAGCAAAGTGCGAATCAGGTGGGTGACTGGAACGGTCAAAGCGGGGAGCGCTGGGTCGCCAACCAGGCCCGGCTCGACGCTCTGGTAGCGGTGTTCGGCCAGGCCGCGATAGAAGCCGCCGCGCCCGCGACGGGCGAGCGCGTGCTAGACATCGGCTGCGGCGCGGGCGCGTCAACTCTGACTCTGGCAGCCCGCGTCGGCGCGGGGGGCCAAGTGCTGGGCGTGGACATATCCGAACCGCTGATCGACCGAGCCCGCGCGCTTGCGCGACACGATACGCCGGCCCTGTTTCAGGTGGCCGACGCCAGCAGCGCCGATCTGCCCGAGGGCGCGTTCGATATCCTGTTCTCGCGTTTCGGCGTGATGTTCTTCGACGATCCGACAGCGGCGTTCACCCATATGCGACGCGCGCTCCGGCCGGGCGGCCGGGTCGCCTTCGTCTGCTGGCGCGGTGTGGCCGAGAACGATTGGATGCGCCTGCCGGTGGGCGCGCTCAAGGGCATCCTCCCACCGAGTGCGCTGCCCGATCCCGAAGCGCCCGGCCCGTTTTCTTTCGGCGACCGGGAGCGCGTGGCACGCATCCTGACGGCGGCCGGCTTTACCGATATCGCTATCTCGCCCTTCGACGCGGCCGTCCCATTCGGCGAGGGCGAAACGCGGGACGCTGCGATCGACGACGCGGTGAAGATGACGCTCGAGGTCGGTCCGCTGTCGCGCGCGCTCGCTGATCAGCCCGACGACATCCGCGCCCGCGCCTCGGCCGCGGTTCGTGCCGCCTTCGCGGGCCTCCCCGGCGAGCGGTCGGTAATGATCAACGGCGCGGCGTGGATCGTCATGGCACGCATTCCGGCAAGCTGACAGGTTACGTCGACCAATGTGTCAGAATCGGCAACTCCTCGTGTCTCGGGGAGGGTCTACCTTGAGCGCCGAACGGCCGGAACGCGGCGCTGATTGGCCATTGAGGGCGAAAAGAGCAGTGGCTCTTGATGGCCGCGTACCGACTCATGCAATTTGCATACGCAACTTGAACATCCCTAGGCTGTGGTAGGCAGCACGCGACCCATCTCGGCCAGTCACGGTGTTCATCCTGACCGTCGACAGCTCGCTCAGCAGCGGACGTTCGTCGATTCACATACGGCGCCAGCGGCAGTGTTTCGGCCGTTTTGAGAGCAGGCCGTTCTTTGTTTAACCACGACCGCGTCACCCTCAACCGCGAGCGTATATTGTGCCGGTCGGCGATGCTTACAATGTGCCTACCACTTCCTCGCCCTACCAACGAACTATCCTGTCGGAGAGCTCCGCTTGACAAGCGCCCGCCCAACGTGTGTTGCTGCCGTCTCGGGAAGCGAAAAGTGGCCTTGGCTGCCGCCATGGAGCTGAAAAGGCCCACCCGTAGAGGGCCTAACCCACGCCACGTGAGACATTGAGGAGACGCTTGAAAAGCGACCGCGCTGGCGTACGCATCTTCGATATGCGAACGCCAGTCGACCAGTCGATGCTTAAGCCAGCCACTGCTTGATGTTGGCCGCCATGACATTTGTCGAAATACCATAGCGGTCGTGGAGCGTCGGCAATGCACCTGCGTCGAGAAACTCATCGGGCAGCGCTACCTGTTTGAAGGTACACGAAACGCCGGCGCTCAAGAGCGTGGTTGCAACAGCTTCACCCAAACCGCCGATAACCGTATGATTCTCGGCGACGACGACCATGCGACCGGTCCGCTTTGCCTCGCGGAGGATGGTTTCTGTGTCGAGTGGCTTGATGGTCGGGACGTGCAGCACCGCGACGTCCACCTTGTCCGACGCCAGCGCTTTCGCAGTTTCCAGCGCACGCATTGTCATGATGCCCGACGAGATGATGAGAACGTCGTCGCCATCGCGCAGCATCTTGGCTTTCCCGAGTTCGAACTGATAGTTGTACTCGTCGAGCACCGCGGGCACGTTGCCACGCAGAAGTCGTGCATAGACCGGACCCTTGTGCGCGGCGATGGCCGGTACCATCTGTTCAATGTCGAGCGCATCGCACGGGTCAATTACCGTCATGTTCGGCATCGCGCGCATGAGCGCGAGGTCTTCAGCGGCCTGGTGGCTCGGGCCATAACCGGTCGTCAGGCCTGGCAGGGCGCAAACGATTTTGACATCAAGGTTGTCTTCGGCGATGGTCTGATGAATGAAGTCGTACGCGCGCCGCGTCGCGAATACCGCATAGGTGGTGACGAAGGGCTGCGCTCCTTCGTGGGCGAAGCCAGCGGCGGCACCCATGAGAAGTTGCTCTGCCATGCCCATCTGGTAGTACCGCTCCGGAAACTCCTTCGCGAAGATATGGAGGTCGGTGTACTTGCCCAGGTCGGCCGTCATGCCAATGACATTCGTCTTCGCTCGCGCCAATTCGACGAGTGCATGTCCGAACGGCGCGGAGCGTGTCACCTGGCCGTCACCGGCGATGGATGCAATCATCGCCGAGGTCTTCAGACGAGGCTTTTTATCGACGACCGAGTTCATGCTTTGCTCCCTGCAAAAGTTTCATCAAGTGCTTCCAGCGCCAACTTCCATTCATGTGCATCCACCCGGATGAAGTGGTTCTTCTCCCGTTGCTCGAGGAACGGTACGCCGCAGCCCATCTTCGTGTCGCACACGATGATTCTCGGCTTCGCCTCCTTCAGGTTTCGAGCGTTGTCGAAGGCTGCCTTCACGGCATTGATATCGTTCCCGTTCACGCGTTGTACGTACCAGCCGAACGCTTCAAGCTTCGGAACGAGCGGCTCGAAGGCCATGATTTGCGTCGACGGGCCGTCGGCCTGCTGATTGTTGACGTCGACCATCGCAATCAGGTTGTCCAGCTTCCAGTGTGCCGCTGAGAGAAGACCCTCCCAGATGGCGCCTTCGTCGAGTTCGCCATCGGAGAAGAGCGTGTACACGAACGATTTCGAGCCTTTACGCTTGAGTCCGAGACATCGGCCGACAGCAATCGTTAGCCCCTGGCCAAGCGACCCACCGGACATTTCCATCCCCGGTGTGTAGCTCGCCATGCCGGACATCGGCAGACGACTGTCGTCACTGCCATAGGTCTCCAGCTCTTCTTCGGGAAGAATGCCAGCTTCGAACAATGCGGCGTAGAGCGCGATTGCGTAATGACCGTTCGACAACAGGAATCGGTCCCGGTCCTCCCAGTCTGGCTCCGCCGCGCGATAGTTCATCGCGCCGAAATATGAAACGGCCAGAACGTCAGCGATGTCGAGCGCCTGGCCGATATAACCCTGGCCCTGTACTTCGCCCATCAGCAAAGCGTTGCGGCGGATGCGGTATGCGCGCTCAGCGAGCGACACATCCTCGATGACGGTTGTACTCATTTACTCGTCTCCTTGAAAGAGTTCGTTCAGCGATTGACAGTCTTTGCGGGCACGAAGAACACCAGAACCGCACCCAGCACGATGGCCGTCGAAATGAAGATGAGGCCTGCTGTTGCCTTGCCGGTACAGTCGTTGAGCCATCCGACAATGGCGGGCGAAAAGAAGCCGGCCAGATTAGCGAAACAGTTGACCGCGGCAATTCCGGCTGCGGCGGACATGCCGCTGAGAACCGCAGTGGGCAGCGCCCAAAATAGCGACGAAGAGGCGAGGATGCCGGCAGCAGCGATGCTTACGCAGACAATCGACGCGCCTACGCTTCCCAACATCGGCAGTGTGGCAAACGCGGCGGCAGAAACCAGCATTGGAATTGCCAGATGCAAACGGCGCTCACGTCGCTTATCGGCGCTACTTCCGAGAAGGGGCAACGCGATGATGGCGCAAATGTAAGGAATCGCGGTCAGCACACCAACCCACAGCGGGTCGGCGACACCTGTGCGGCGAACAATTGTCGGCAACCAGAACGTCAGTCCGTATTGACCGAGGACCACACAGAAGTAAATTCCAGCCATTAGCCAAAGACGGCGGTCGCGGATGAAGGCGCGGATGGACACGTGTTGGGTAGTCGCTGTACGGTCACTTTCCACGTTGCGCTTGAGTAACGCCTTCTCATCGTCTGAAAGCCATTTGGCACTGGCGATGCCGTTGTCGAGATACAGAAAAATTGCGATACCAAGAAGCAACGATGGGAGTGCCTCCAGCATGAAAAGCCACTTCCATCCTGCAAGTCCCTGGGCTCCCTGGAATGAATGCAGAATCCAGCCAGAGAGCGGGCCACCGAGGATGCCGGCCATCGGAATAGCCATGAAGAACATCGAGAGCGCTTTTGCGCGCCTGGCTGCGGGGAACCAGTAGGTCATGTACAAAATCACGCCCGGCGCAAATCCCGCTTCAGCAACGCCGAGCAGAAAGCGCAAAATATAAAATGTAGTGGGCGTTTTCACAAATACAAAGCTCGCGGATATCACCGCCCAGGTCAGCATGATGCGCGCGAGCCAATTTCTTGCGCCAACTTTGTGAAGGATGAGATTGCTCGGTACTTCGAAGAGGAAGTAGCCCAGAAAGAAGATGCCTGCGCCCACGCCATAGATGGTTTCTGAGAAGCGAAGGTCGTTGAGCATCTGCAGCTTTGCGAAACCCACGTTCACCCGGTCGAGATATGCGCCGAGATAGCAAAGCATCAGAAATGGAATCAGACGACGGGCGACCTTTGCGTAGGTTCTCGCCTCGAAGTTCGTTGCATCGCTGGAAGCGGAAAGGTCTGCACCGATTCCCGGTGTGGCCAGTCTGGATTTCATGGAATGTCTCCTGTCATCTGAGCCCATCGCAGTGATGGGCTCAGCGCAATGTCTCTGGGCCGCTTTAGCGGCAAGACGCCTCGGCTAATCCAAGTGCGCCGTATGCTTGGGCAACGTCTGAAGCGAACGCTACTTCAGTGAATCAGCATGCCGCCGTTGACGTCGAGCGTGACGCCGGTCAGATAGGTGGAGAGGTCGCTCGCCAGGAAGAGGCACGCGTTGGCGATGTCGTTTGCCTCGCCGAGACGCCCCAACGGGATGCCCTTGATGATGTCTGCGCGCATCTCAGGGGTCAGCTTGTCTCCCGTGATGTCCGTCTGGATGAGGCCAGGCGTAATCGAATTGACGCGGATATGGTCGCCGCCAAATTCACGGGCCATCGCCTTGGCAAGCCCGAGAACACCAGCCTTCGCTGCGCTGTAGTGGGGACCGCCGAAGATGCCGCCGCCGCGTTGCGCGGAAACGGATGACATGCACACGATGCTCCCCCGTTGCTGCTTCTTCATGTGGGGAATGACCGCCTGCGACATGTACAGGGTGCCTAGCAGGCTGACGCCGACAACCGCGTCGAAGTTGTTCTTGGAGATTTCGAGTGTCTTTATGGGCTGCGTAATCCCGGCGTTGTTTATCAACGCGTCGATTCGGCCGTATTTAGCAGCGACTGCATCTGCTGCGGCTACGCAGGCTTCCTTGTCGGTGACGTCGCACGCCAGACCGAGATGACCTTCCCCGAGGTCACGCGCAGCGCTTTCCGCGTCCGCCAGGTTCAGGTCCAGAATCGCGATGCGCGCGCCTTGCGCAGCCATCGCCTTTGCCGTCGCTTTACCGATGCCGCGTGCCGATGCCGCGCCCGTGACGATAACGACTTGATTCTCGAGCAACATGTGGGTGTCTCCATTGACGAACTAGGTGTAGGCGAAGTTTGTCCGCCGGCGAACCTTGCATCAACGCAGTTCCCCTCAACCGTAGCTGAGAAATTTTCAGCCCCTAGGGTTATCCCTGCGAGCCCACCTTGCAGCGTTCAATTTCCTCTTCAATCCAGGTCAAAAATTTTGCAACTCGGGGCAATTCGGCGTTCTGGCTAGGGTAAACGAGATGATGTGCGCCAACCTCGACCGAATGGCTATTGTCGAAGACCTGCACAAGTGCGCCGTCCTTTATCTTTTGCGAAGCCATCATCACGCTTTCCAGAGCAATTCCGAGCCCTAGCGAAGCTGTCTCGATGGACATGTAGGAACGGTCGAACGAGAAGTCGAACGTCTTGTTCGCACCAGCAACCCCGGCTCGCCCAAACCATTGCCGCCACTGAACGAGAGGCGTCTCCGAATAGACGAGCCGCTGGGCCAGCAGGTCATCTGGAGTCTTCACCGGATGCCGCTCGAGATAGGCCGGCGACGCCAGTGGGGCAATGAATTCGCCCCGGACCGTGCGCACTTCAAGGTTGCTCCATTCTCCATAGCCATGACGAATGTCGATGTCGTAATACCCGTTCGAAAACGATACGTTCTCGTACGAGCAGGCGACGTTCAACTGAACGTCGCCATTTGCTTCCTGAAATGAGGATAGCCGCGGCAATAGCCACATCAGGCCGAAACTCGGGCTCGAATGCACGCGCAGGATGTCGACTTCCTTCTGACTCGAGGCACGCTCAGTTGCCCGGCTGAGGTCTGCCAGCGACCCCGTGACATCCGCCAGATAGCGTTCGCCCGTTGGCGTGAGGACGAGACCACGTCCTGTCCGTTGAAACAGGGATTGGCCAATCATTGACTCGAGATTGCTTAGCTGATGGCTCACGGCCGACGCTGTGAGGTTAAGCTCTTCTGCTGCCCGATTAACGCTCTTCGTGCGTGCGATGCTCTCGAAGGCGATGATGGCCTTCAACGGAGGAATTCTCATGGTCAAATTTTTTTCAGCCGCGGTTGAACAAAACTGCATTGCCTTCGGACTGTGGTCGCTGCCATCCTCGACATCAAGCGATACGGACACGAAAGCAGATGAAATGTTACCCGTGTCAGGCACGCCTGGTGGCCTAAAGTCTTGCCTCATATAAATATTGCGCGGTGCAGCAACCGCTCAGGAGACGTTCATGGATTACCTGACTTCCCTTTCCCGAAAGCAATCGCCCCGTCACGACAAGGCCGTACAGAGCTAGCGCGGACGACCATGGCCGAGTTCGGCACGGCGCATTTCCAGCCACTCGGTTAAGCCTTCAGAAAATGTGACTGGCCGCCAACTGCTCTTGCGGCCGGCAGTTGGAGACGTTCGTTCGCAGATTTCGCGACGGAGATTTGCTATGTCTGAACAACCTGCATTGCTGCTAGCGAAGTCAATCGTAAAAAGCTTCGGGGCTACCAGCGTCCTTAGAAGCTTCGACCTGTCAGTGAGTCCTGGCGAGGTGCACGCGTTCCTTGGTGGGAACGGAGCCGGGAAGTCGACGTTCATCAACAACTGGTTGCGGGTTTCGGTTCACTGCGAACGGAAGAACCACGATGGACGCTGGTGATCGCGCGAAGTCAGGCGCATCGTTGCAGAAAACGACAGCTATTCGGTATCGAATCCTGCATTATGATCAGGAATGCGAATGCAATAGGCGTGAGTATTCATGACGCGTAGTGCACGTCACTGATGCGTTCAAAGCGTAGCAGCAGACGGCGGAATTTGTCCTCCCAGGCAAAGACCCGCTCAATGGTCCTGAAGCGCTCCTCGAAGATGGCCGGATCATAGCGCTGCTTGCGGCCGCGCTTCGGTGTTTTGCGCCCGCGTGGATTCTCGGGGATGTTTGGGATCATGCCGCGGTTGAAAATCGCCTTGCGGTTGACCCTGCAGTCGTAGACGCCATCCAGGCTGAAGATTGAACAGCGCAGGTCCGCGCCAATGGCGCGTGCCATGGCGGTAAGACTGGGCAGCGCGTCGCGCAACAGCGGTGATTCGTTGCGGTTGCCGGGAGCACTGATAAATGGAGCAATGACGTTGCAGTTGCGATCACACAAGGCCACCACTTTGTCGCCCTTCATATGCTTGTGCCCACTGTATCCGAGATTGTCGCCACCTTTCTTCGCCGCCGTCGTGGTACCGTCACCGTGGATGATCGAAAGATCAAGCCGCTGGTCCTGATGAAGTTGCTGCACCGAGCCTGAAAAGATGGCATCGATGCAACCGTCGGCCTGCCAGCGACGAAACATCCGGTAGATACGTGTATAGTGGATTTCAGGGTGACCTTCTGCATTCCTCTCGATCGGCAGCATCTTCCATTGACAACCCATGTACAGTACCTGCAGGATGTAGTTGAAGATTTTGTGCAAGGCCAGCGTGGGGGAAGGTCCGCGCCGGCCCAGGCTCAGATGCGGCCAGACAAATTGCTCGAACTGCTCCAGGCTCAATCTTGTTGGAATCTCTTGCCAGCATGGGATTCGGGTCATTCGCTGCGTCCAGAAATCTGGACTTTAGCCGATCTGGCCACTCTGACCTGAGATCCAGTCTTGGTGCGGCTTGCAGACAAATTCCCCGACCGTCGAAAACCCGCAACCAGTTGATTGTATTCGTGGCGCCTTGCTGCCCAGGTGAGGGACACTCAGCTGCGCGCCGCCGCGCGGACGGATCGCCGGGCGCGCCTGCATTGGCGCGACCATCGTCGTGCCATCGAAGTGCCCATTGAACCCCGACGCTTCAGTCAACTTTGCTGGAACCGCGCCAGTTCACTCGTTGTCGCTTGTATTGAGGCTCACTGGCGCAGGACGGAGCCTCTGAAAAGGGTCGCCAAGGAGACGGCGACGACGCCTTTGTAGCACTTCGGCCACCAAGTGAATCCATTCTTCGCTTTTTGTGTCCCAGGGGATACAAGCGCGCCTTGTCTCATTGTAGCCGTTAGGCTACAATTTCATCGTTTTTAGGCAATTGTGAGGCCCCTGGGCTACAAGTGACGAATCTGGCAGACGTTGGAGAGATGCTCAAGCAGGCGCGCAGCGACGCGGGCCTCTCGCAAAAAGACCTTGCTGAACGCGCGGGCGTCGCTCGCACAACGCTCGCGCGCATGGAGACGCTCGCGCGTGGTGACATGAGCGTGGCGGTGCTCGTCCGGCTCCTCGAAGCGGCCGGCTACGACCTCCGCGTCGTCAAACGCGGTCATGCCCGCACGCTCGACGACGTGCTCAAAGAACAGAAACAATCCGGAGCCTGAGCATGCGCCTTCACGTCTACGTCAAGGGCAAGCCCGTCGCGCAGTTGTACCGCCATCAAGACAATTATGCGCTTCGGTACAGCACCGATGCGTCACCCGAGGACTGCGTCAGCCTGGCCATGCCTGTTCGCGAAGAACCGTGGGTGTGGCCCCGCGATTTGCACCCATTCTTTCGCCAGAACCTGCCCGAAGGATTCCTTCTTCAGGTCATCCGTGAGGAATTCGGCCCCCTCCTCGACGGAACGGACCTGTCGTTGCTCGCCGTCATAGGCGGCGCCGGCATTGGCCGCGTGACAGTGGCGCCTGAGGGCGGCCAGCCCGGTGGTGAGCTCGACCCGCTTGACCTGAATACCCTGCTTCATCAGGACGTCTCGACCGAGCACTTCGCGGAGCTGGTGAGGTACTACGCGCGCGCCGCCATCTCGGGCGCGGTGCCGAAGTTCCTGGCGCCGGAGGTTTCCTCCGCGCAAACGCCAGTCGGCAAGCAGACGCTGCGCACCAGCCGGCACATCATCAAGGGTTCGGACGAGCAGACGCCCTACCTTGGGTTCAATGAGCATTACACGATGCGCGTGCTCGCGAGACTCGACGTAGTTCGAGTCGCCAAAACAACCATGTCTGACGACGGGCGTGTGCTGGTCGTCGACCGCTTTGACGTCGATGAATTTGGGATGCCTGCATACGGCGTCGAGGACGCATGCAGCCTCCTCGGTCTCCCGCCGCATGAGAAATATCGGCCTTCGACAGAGCAGGTGCTAAACGCAACGAAGCCCTACATCAGCAGTGCGAACTGGAGACAGCAGGCCGAACATTTTGGCTGGCTGATACTGACCAACTACGTTGTTCGCAACGCGGACTGCCACTCGAAGAACATTGCTCTGCTCTACTCGAACATCAACGACGTCGCGTACACCCCCGTGTACGACATTGTGACCACCCAGGCGTACCCCCGCTTTGCCAGCAATCCACCCGGGCTCAGTGTCGACGGACGCAAGACCTGGACCCCGGGCAAAACACTCGAGCGATTCTTCAACACGCGGCTGGGCATCCCGCCTCGGCGTTACCGCGAGATGGTCGAGGCGCTCTGCGATTCGGCCGTATCAACTGGGAAAGAAGTTGTCGAGGCTGCGAAGAACGAACCTCGATGGCACTGGATTGCGAAGCAGATGCTGTACGCGTGGAACGAGGGCATGGCGACCGTGCGAAGCGCAAAGCCGCAAGCAGAGCTCAAGGGCCTCACACCCATTCTTGAGGCGGCCGGATTCTCGGATTCAGACAAGCCGGAGAGCACGCGAGAAGTGATTGGACGTTCCGAGCTTCTCGCTCCTGCGAGAAAGGGTTGACCCCTGCACGTCCAGGTTCTGGACCGGGAAATGGGAGTTACGGGCTGGGTGCGCAACAGATGGACGACTCGGTGGAGGCTCGGTGGAGGTATTGGTGCAGAGTTCGCCGAAGCAGCTCTTCGGCATGTGCTCATGGCCAAGAGAGGGGGCGAGATGCTCGAGTTCATCCGGGAAGTCTTGAGCCCCGCCTTCGCCTTGGCCCGCTGGCTTCGCACAGCGCACATGCATCAACGGTGTTGCGCACAGGTACTCTCCCGCGGCACCTTGAGCCCGTCCAGGTAGTCACAAGGAGAAACTCCATGTTCAAGTCCAAGCTACGCCGAGCGCTGGCAAAGGAGCGGCGAACGACGATGGATAGCCGGCGCCTCGATCGGGCGGCTACCGCGCAGCGCCAGCCTGATCAGTCGGAGAGCGAGCCGAAATCAGATGTGCCGCGCTTTGGTGAACGCCCGTCTCGTCACTGAACGCCGACGCTTTCGCACACCCGTATTTCCTCGGTGACGCGATCCTTGCCGAGTGACACGCGTACGCAAGGCACCATGGATGCCAGGAAAGTCAATGCGTACGTTTAGATATCCGAATTAAACATCGACAAACTTAATTATGTTAAATACCGTGCCCCACCAACGCTAGCGTGCGCCGACTATCACGCTGCGTGAAAAGCGCCGATCTGGCCTGTGGAAGAAAGGATGGACTACGGCGCCAACCCTGAAACCTGCTCCGCGGCACACTGAATTCCCGCGCGCAATCTCTACATGACGGCGCCTGAGTTGCCAAGCTGGGCCCGGATCGTGGCCAGCTTCACATAAAGCGTACTCCTCGAAATTCCCAGTGTTCGCGCAGCCATCGAAATATTTCCATGGGCATTCGCGATCGCACCGAGTATTGCCTGTCTCTCCATTTCGTCGAGGCGACCGAATGAAGCAGGGATTGACGTGGAAGTTGATATGGGAAGTGAACTCCTGGTCTGCGCAATGGACGCGGGCAACAGAGATATATCGATAACGTTGCCTTCGCTGAGCGCGAACATCACTTCGAAGGCATTCTGCAATTCGCGAATGTTGCCCGGCCAACGATAGCTCAGAAGCGCCTGGTACACAGCCGGTTCAAGCCGCTTGGGCGCACAGCCATATTTGCGTGCGAGCTTGCCGTTCAGATGCTCGATGATTGCCTCGATGTCGCCAGGCCGGTCGCGCAGCGGAGGCAGTTGCAGGCTGACCGCGCAGAGGCGGTGGTACAAGTCTTCGCGGAAGCGCCCGGTGGCGATCTCATTTTGCAAATCACGGTTAGTGGCGGCGATGACGCGCACTGAAACACGCCGCTCGCGGGTATCACCAAGACGGACCACGATGCCATCCTGCAGCACCCGCAACAGGTGGGGCTGCATGTCGAGCGGCATCTCGCCGATTTCATCCAGGAACAGTGTGCCGCCATCTGCCTGCTCGAACTTGCCTGGAAGGCCACCACGACGCGCACCGGTAAAAGCGCCCTCGGTATAGCCAAAGAGTTCGCTGGCCAGGAGCTCACGGGTCAAGGCACCGCAATTGACGGCGACAAACGGGCCCTGGACGCAGTTACCCGCTCGATGCAACGCCCGGGCGAAGAGTTCCTTCCCGGCTCCGGTCTCGCCCAGGAGCAGAATTGGCAGGTCGAGAGGGGCAATGCGGCGAGCGCGTGCCTTGGTCGCCGCCAGAACCTCGCTTGCACCAACGATTTCGCCGAAAGGATCGTTTCCCGCCAGTGTCATCGTGGCCGCGGGCAGCGGCGATATGGTGGTTCGATTCCTTTGCGCACCGAGCGGAATCACGAGCATCGTACCGAGCGTAGCGTCATGGTCCTTCACTAAGTGCAGCCATTCTGGGCGCAACCATTCAGCGCGTTGGCCGCATCGCTCAGCGTCGGACAGTGCGAGGTTGAGTCCTGGCACCTGGCTGCCAGTTTGCAGAAGCGGCAACCGCACGTCGTGCATCTCTCTCGCCGCCTGCGCATTTCCGGAAGTGCGGACAATGCGTCCGCGGCTGTCGACGAGCACAACGTAGTCGCTGGCGTAGCGGATGAAATGATCGATGGCGCTGGCCAGCAGGCGCTCGTGGAGCTCCACGTCGAGGCGAGCCAGCTCTCCTTCGATCTGCCGTGCAGCGGTCAGCACCAATCCCAGGGTGTGGCCGTGAAACGTCTCCTTGACGCCGGAGACATCCACCACGCCTAGCAGGGTGCGAGTAAAGGGGTCAAGAATAGGTGCAGCAGCGCAGGTCCAGCGTTTGACGTCCAGGCAAAAATGCTCACTGGCATGGATCTGGACCGGAGCACCGGTGGCGATTGCGGTGCCAATTGCATTGGTGCCGATGACGTCTTCATTCCAGCACCCCCCGGTGGCGAGATTGACCTTCTCGCCGACGCCGCGGGCCTTGGTCTCGCCATTGAGTTGGAGAATGGTGCCGCCCGGATCGCAGAGCATGATGAGGGTGCCGCATTCCCTCAGGATATCGCGCAGACTATCGAGTGCCGGACGCGCAGCACCGCAGAGATCTCTGTTCTGCCATTGCAACTGACGGAAACGCTCGGCGGCGGCCCCAGGTGCAGAGTGCCTGGCAGGATCAACGGCCTCGGAACGGCACCGCTGCCACGAAGCCAGGACGACGCCGCGCACCCCCTCTCCCGCCAGGGGCTGATGCTGCAGAAAACGCTCCCAGGCCGAGGCCACGACAGGATCGTCGCTGCTGCGGGGAATCAGGACGCCGGATTGGGAGAACGGCATGGGACGGTCACACTCCATTGGTTGCAGCAACCGTAGCCCCTCGTCCTGGCAAAGTCAATAAACCCCTCAAATCAATAACTTGTGCTCTGCAGCAAGCGTAAGAATGCGTCCGGAATCCGGACACTTCTGTGTTGGACGTCCGGATTCCGAACAGCGATAGCAGCATTCAGGGCGTTGAATTCGCGAACGTCTTCCAGCGATACCGGATAGACCGAGAGTTCCCCGGGTCCGGGGCATCGCGACATCAGCGCTGTCCAACCGACGGAAGTGAGCATAACGCTTCCCCGCTGGGGACGATCGCTCCTGTTCCGAGTTGCAACTCGGGCCCGAAGCTCCCCCCCGCCGATCGCTGGTGGCGATGGCACACCGTATGCCTTGGTCTTGTACGAGAGTCAGCGCACTGCGGTGAAGACCATGAAAGATTCAACGAGAACGAGGCGCCCGGTTGTCAAGACCGATGCCGGCGCGGATCTGACAATCGGCACCCACCTGGTCACCGGCCGATTTGGTTACACGCATCACGGTCTCTATGCGGGGGCCGGGAAGGTGGTGCATTACGCGGGGCTCTCGCGCTCACTGCGTCGCGGCCCAGTGCAGGAGGTCTCGCTCGCAACGTTCGCACATGGGCACCCGGTCTGGATCAGGCAAAGCCCCGACGCCAGATTCGCCGGCATGGAAGCCAGCCGCCGGGCCTACTCGCGTCTTGGCGAGAATCGTTATCGGCTGATCTCCAATAACTGCGAGCACTTCTGCACGTGGTGTGTATATGGCGAGAGTCGCAGTGACCAGATCGATGCCTTAAAATTTTGGACAACTAATCTCATGGCAACTGTAGTCAATACCGTCAGGCAGCTCGCCGTCACCAATCGGGCCACCTGTCCGTGACGCGTCCGGATCCCGGACACCGCTGCACACGCGTCAGGAATCCGGACAGCGTCGGCAGCCCCCATGTATCGGCGATTGGCAAGGGGAACGCACGCAACGTATTGATTTCATTATCCGATCAAGCACGGCCCGAGGTGTTGGCCACCGCTGGCACGCCCCCTGCAATGGATGGGACGTGGGGATCTCCCACTACGACTACATCAATGATAGGAGGCACTATGCAACCTCAGTCCACCATCCAGGTGATGGGCATCGATGCCGGCGGCACGATGACCGACACCTTCTTTGTGCGCTCGGATGGCCGTTTCGTGGTCGGTAAGGCGCAAAGCAATCCGGGTGACGAATCCCTTGCCATCTACAACTCTTCCGAAGATGCCCTCGCCCACTGGGACCGGACCGTGGACGACGTCTATCCCGAACTGGTGACCTGCGTCTATTCCGGTACGGCCATGCTCAACCGGATCCTCATGCGCAAGGGCCTTGCGGTTGGCCTCATCTGCAACCGCGGCTTCGAGCAGATCCATTCGATGGGCCGCGCGTTGCAGAGCTACCTGGGCTACGCGCTGGAAGACCGCATCCATCTGAACACCCATCGCTACGACGAGCCCCTGGTGCCGGTCTCGCGCACGCGTGGCGTCACCGAGCGCACCGATGTGCAAGGCAAGGTGGTGATCCCCCTGCGTGAAGACGAAGTCCGCCATGCTACCCGGGAGCTGGTTGAGGCTGGCTCGCAAGCCATCGTCATTTGCCTGCTGCAATCCCACAAGAATGAATCCAGCGAACAGCGCGCCCGCGACATCGTGCGCGAAGAGCTAAAGAAGCTGAAGGCAGATGTCCCCGTCTTCGCCTCGGTGGACTACTACCCGTCGCGCAAGGAAAGCCACCGGATGAACACCACCATCCTGGAGGCCTATGGCGCGGAACCTTCGCGCCAGACGTTGAAGAAAGTCAGCGACCGCTTCAGCAAGCACGGGGCGAAGTTCGATCTGCGCGTGATGGCCACGCACGGCGGCACCATCAGCTGGAAGGCCAAGGAGCTCGCGCGCACGATCGTTTCCGGCCCGATCGGCGGCGTGATCGGCTCCAGGCTGCTCGGCGAGGCCCTGGGCGACGAGAACATTGCCTGCTCCGATATCGGCGGCACCAGCTTCGACGTGGCGTTGATCACCAAGGGCAACTTCGCCATCAAATCGGACCCGGACATGGCCCGCCTGGTGCTCTCCCTGCCTCTGGTGGCGATGGATTCGGTCGGCGCGGGCGCCGGCAGCTTCGTGCGCCTCGACCCCTACAGCAAGTCCATCAAGCTCGGCCCCGATAGTGCCGGCTACCGTGTGGGCACCTGCTGGCCCGAGAGCGGCCTCGACACGGTCACCGTATCGGACTGCCACGTCGTGCTGGGCTACCTGAATCCGCACAACTTCCTCGGTGGCGCCATCAAGCTCGATGTGAGCCGCGCTCGCCAGCACATCAAGGACCAGATCGCGGATCCGCTGGGCCTGTCTGTGGAAGATGCTGCCGCAGGCGTCATCGAACTGCTGGACCTTACCTTGTCCGAGTACCTGCGCGCCAACATCAGCGCCAAGGGTTACAACCCGGCGGAATTCACCTGCTTCTCCTATGGCGGAGCCGGCCCTGTTCACACCTACGGCTATACCGAGGGCGTTGGGTTCAAGGACGTGGTCGTGCCCGCCTGGGCAGCCGGCTTCTCGGCGTTCGGCTGCGCCTGCGCCGACTTCGAGTATCGCTACGACAAGTCGGTGGATCTCGGCGTCGCGCAATTCGCGCCGGACACTGACAAGGCAGCGGCCTGCCAGACCCTGCAGGAAGCCTGGTCGGAACTGGCGGTCAAGGTCGTCGAGGAATTCGAGAACAACGGCTTCAAGGCAAAGGACGTCATTCTGATTCCGGGCTACAAGATGCAGTACATGGGTCAGCTCAACGACCTCGAGATCGTCTCACCGGTCGCCACGGCCGCCACGGCCGCCGACTGGGACGCGATTGTCGAGGCCTTCGAGACCACCTATGGCCGCGTCTACGCGAGTTCCGCCCGCTCGCCGGAACTGGGCTTCTCGATCACCGGCGCGATCCTGCGTGGCATGGTCACCACCCAGAAACCGGTGCTGCCGGAGGATCCCGATGCCGGACCGACGCCGCCCCAGCAAGCGTATCTGGGTACACGCCCCTTCTATCGCCACAAGAAGTGGGTAGACGCCGCGCTCTGGAAGATGGAATCGCTCAAGGCCGGCAACCACATCGTGGGCCCCGCCATCATCGAATCCGATGCCACCACCTTCGTGGTTCCGGAAGGCTTCGAAACCACGATCGACAAGCACCGCCTGTTCCATCTCAAGCAAGTGAATTAAGGAGACACGTCATGAACATCATGAGCAACAAGGAAGTGGGCCTCGGTAACCTGCTGAAGAGCGGAGAGACCCTCAAGGAGTGCCGCGACGCGATCATCGAGCGCACGCAGGCTTCCGGCCACTACAACGGCCTCACCAAGCTGGAGTTCCGGGACCGCGACCCGATCGGCTATGAAAAGCTGTTCTCCAAGCTGCGCGGTGGCCTGGTGCATGCCCGCGAAACCGCAAAGAAGATCGCCGCCAGTCCCATCGTCGAGCAGGAAGGCGAACTCTGCTTCACGCTCTACAACGCCGTGGGTGACTGCGTGCTGACCTCGACCGGCATCATCATCCACGTCGGCACCATGGGTGCAGCGATCAAGTACATGATCGAGAATAACTGGGAAGCCAACCCCGGCATCAACCCCGGTGACATGTTCACCAACAACGACTGCTCCATCGGCAACGTCCACCCCTGCGACATCGCCACCATCGTGCCGATCTTCTGGGACGGCAAGCTGATCGGCTGGGTCGGCGGCGTCACGCACGTCATCGACACCGGCTCGGTGACGCCGGGCTCCATGTCCACGGGCCAGACCCAGCGCTTCGGCGACGGCTACATGATCACCTGCCGCAAGACCGGCGCCAACGACACGCCCTTCCGCGACTGGCTCCATGAGTCCCAGCGTTCGGTTCGCACACCAAAGTACTGGATTCTCGACGAGCGCACCCGCATCGCCGGTTGCCACATGATCCGCGACCTCGTCGAAGAGGTCATCCGTGCCGATGGCATCGAAGCCTACGACAAGTTCACCTATGAGGTCATCGAAGAAGGCCGCAGAGGGCTGCAGAGCCGTATCAAGGCCATGACCCTGCCCGGCAAGTACCGCAAGGTCTCCTTCGTCGACGTACCGTACAAGCACGAGGATGTGCAGGTCTCCAATGCCTTCGCCAAGCTCGACTCCATCATGCATTCGCCGGTGGAGATGACCATCAAGGCAGATGGCAAGTGGCGCCTCGACTTCGAGGGCGCAAGCCGCTGGGGCTGGCACACCTTCAATGCCCACCAGGTGGCATTTACTTCCGGGATCTGGGTGATGATGTGCCAGACCCTGGTGCCGACCCAGCGCATCAACGACGGCGCCTACTTCGCCACCGAGTTCCGCCTCCCAAAGGGCACGTGGTGCAATCCGGATGATCGTCGCACCGGCCACGCCTACGCCTGGCACTTCCTCGTCTCGGGCTGGGCGGCCCTGTGGCGCGGCCTCTCCCAGTCCTACTTCAGCCGCGGCTATCTGGAGGAAGTCAATGCCGGCAACGCCAACACCTCCAACTGGCTTCAAGGCGGGGGCATCAACCAGGAGGGCGAGATCCACGCGGTCAACAGCTTCGAGGCCAGCTCCTGCGGCACCGGCGCCTGCGCCGTCAAAGATGGCCTCAACCACGCCGCGGCCATCTGGAACCCCGAAGGCGACATGGGCGACATCGAGATCTGGGAGATGGCCGAACCGCTGCTCTACCTCGGCCGCAACGTCAAGGCCAACTCCGGCGGCTACGGCAAGTACCGCGGCGGCTGCGGCTTCGAGACGCTGCGCATGGTGTGGAACGCTCAGGACTGGACCATGTTCTTCATGGGCAATGGCTTCATGAACAGCGACTGGGGCATGATGGGGGGCTATCCCTCCGCCACAGGCTATCGCTTCGAGGCACACAAGACGGGCCTCGAGCAGCGCATCGCCATCGGCGACTCGTTACCTCTTGGCGGCGACATCGACCCAACGAACCCCGACTTCGAGCGCCACATCGACGCCACCGCCGAAGTCAAGCGCGACAAGCAGTGCATCACGACCGAGGACTGCTATTCGAATCATGACCTCTACCTGAACTACCTGCGGGGCGGCCCCGGTTTTGGCGACCCGCTTGACCGTGACCCGAAGGCCATCGAAGCGGACCTCAACCAGAAGTTCCTGCTGCCGGAATACGCGCAGAAGGTCTATGGCGCCGTCTTCGCCCAGGATAGCAAGGGCGTGTTCACAGTGGATGTCGCCGGGACCGAAAGCCGCCGCGCCGAGGTCCGCAAGGAGCGCCTGGCCCGGGCCCTGCCGACGCGCGAATGGATGAAGGAAGAGCGCGAACGCATCCTCAACAAGCACGCGTCCGTCCAGGTGCAGCACATGTTCGCCACCAGCTTCGCCCTGTCGGAGAAGTTCACGCGGGAGTTCAAGCAGTTCTGGAGCCTGCCCGCGGACTGGCAGTTGCTCGAGGAAGAACTGGGCGTGCCGTCCTACGGCGCGAAGCACCGCATGGATCTCTCCCTGTTGCCCGACGTCACCACCGTCGTCCAGGTCGAAGAGTAATCACCCCATAGAGGAGTAGAGAAATGTCAGCCTACACCAATGAACAGGTCGCGCACCTCGTCGAAGGCTCCCTGGACTGGGAAACCACGTTCCGCATGCTCTCGATGCCGAAGGACGAGAGCCGGTTCGAGCAGTATCTGGCAGCCTTGCAGGCCAAGGTCACGTTCGCCGACCGCATCGTGCTCCCGCTTGGCCCTCACCTCCATATCGTGCAATCGGCCAGGAGCAAGAAGTGGTTGGTCAAGTGCGACTGCGGCCACGAGTTCTGCGACTACCGCGAGAACTGGAAGCTGCATGCCGCGATCTACGTGCGCGACACGGAAGAGGCGATGACCGAGGTCTATCCGAAGCTGATGGCCCCGGACACGCAGTGGCAGGTCTATCGCGAGTACTACTGCCCGGCGTGCGGCACCATGCATGATGTCGAGGCGCCCACCCCGTGGTATCCGGTGATCCACGACTTCGAGCCAGACATCGAGGCTTTCTATAAGGAATGGGTGCAGCTACCGGTGCCGGAACGAGCTGCGGATTGACCGGCGGCTGAAGCAGAGGGGGCAGGTAACGCATGCCCCCTCCGTAACATGTGCTTCTCTGCACCGAGACAGAAATGAATGCAGCCAGAACGTCACTGAGAATGCAGATCCATAAGCGGTTCGGATGCGCTGTGCGAGAACGATCCATATCACGCGCACGAGCCTCGCGAACGGCGGGCGCGTCCGCTGCGTCACTGTCCGGGCCATACGGCCCGGTAACTTGCTTGTGGTCGCTGTCTTTCGGCACGAGGACGGATTGTGGCAAGTCTATCCGCCCCGATCCGATCATCAGTGCATGACCGGCTATCGGCGAGCTGCCTGAGCCACGTAACGCGTTCATTCAACTGAACGTTGCGCGCCCCTCATTTGACTGAACGCTTCGAGCAGGTTGTCCTTGTGGATCTTTTCACAGAGCGCACTCCTGACGATGCCGAGCTGGCTAGCGCGCCCCATCTGCTGCGCTCTTATAATGTGTTATGTCCTGCTTGACGTACAGAACGCGGCGTGCCACGGGCGCCTCGCCTGATTTCAATGTTGCAGGTCGTGACATCGTGGGATCCAATCGCCGCGTCCGTCACTCTCAAAGCGAACTTTGCCACTCCATCCTCTTATTTAGGATAACAAATATAACGACAAAAACGTCGACAATTAAATTTACGTAAAATTCGCGCCGCGATGGACCGTCTCTACGCGGCCGTGGTGCAAACAGCGATCAACGAATCAGTTAGAGTGGCGGGCTGATCAAATTGAGGGCCCGCGATGAGCAAATTGAAGAATATGGATGGGCTGTTCGCGGGCCGTCACTTCGACCGCGACGTGATCATTCTTTGTGTGCGCTGGTATCTGCGCTACAAACTCAGCCTGCGCGATCTCGTCGAGATGATGGCTGAGCGGGGGTTGTCGCTTGCGCACACGACGATCCTGCGTTGGGTGCATCGCTATACACCAGAGTTCGTCAAGCGCTGGAACCATTTTTCCACGTCTGCTGGACGGTCGTGGCGGGTTGACGAGACGTACCTGAAGATCCGGGGCAAATGGGTTTATCTATATCGGGCGGTGGATCGGGGCGGCCAGACGGTAGACTTCATGCTCAGGGCAAAGCGCGATGTGGCTTCGGCAAAGGCGTTTCTCAGCAAGGCGATCAGGCATCAGGGCCGGCCGCCCGAGACGGTCACGCTTGATGGGTATGCCGCCTCGCACCGGGCCGTGCGTGAGATAAAAATTGATGGCCTGCTTCCCGGGGGCACGAAGGTGCGCTCTTCGAAGTACCTCAATAATGTGATCGAACAGGACCATCGAAACATCAAGTCCAGAACGAATGTGATGCTCGGCTTCAAGCGATTCAGAAATGCCGCGACCACGATTTCAGCTATCGAGTTGATGCATCGCATTCGCAAGGGGCAGTTCGACCTCTCCGCTCTCGCACTCGAGAAAATTACCGTTCCGTCCGTCTGGAATGCAGTCCTCTTCAATCGATAAGGTATGCATATTTATAAGAGATATCGCGGATGCGCTACCTATTCGCACCAGATCCGCGGCGAATACGGCCACCATGTAGCTATAGTCGGTTTCCGTCCAGTTGAATTGCTCCGCGAGGTCCGGCTTCAGCAAGCCGAGAACCTGTCTGTCGAGATAGTTGATTGTCGTTGCGAAAAAAAAAGCAGCGCGCAAATGCGCCATCCGTAACTTGATCGATCCACCAGCCGCCCCTGTATATATTTCATCCTGCCCGCTGCCGCCGCGACGGCGGTTCTCATGAACGGCTTTGGATGCACTCGCCGCCCCATCGAGTGCACCTCACAGCCGTTCTGTCACGGATCCTCAGACGTGTACGGCCTTCAGTCCCGTATCACATCTACCGACGACGGTTCGTCTCTCCGCGAAACGAACGCCCCGAGCGCCGTGAGCGATCAGAATGCGGGCGTGACCTGATTGACGTTGTTCTTCGTGACGCGCACTGTCGGCAACACTACCTTTGGAGGTACCTTCTCCTCCTTCAGGACCTTGAGCGCGATTTCCATGCCTTCCGTACCAGCGGGGGGATACAACCAGGTCGCCAATTCGTCGCCAGCCCGAATGGCATCGAACTCTTCCTTCTGGCCATCGATCCCCAGCACCTTGATCTCCTTCGTGCGACCGCTTTCCTTGATTGCCTGGATAGCCCCCAGCGCCATCTCGCCGTTCGCCGCGAACACCAGATCTACCGTACCCGGTGGATGTGCCTGCAGGATGTTCTGCATCACTGCATACGCCTTCGGACGTCGATAATCGCCGGGCTGTCGCGCCACTACCTTGATGCCCGAGTACCTGTCGGTCACCGAGGTCAGCCCGCCGATCCGGTTCACTGAGGTCTCGTCACCCGGAATACCTTCCAGGATCACGATGTTGCCGGACGGTTTGCCATTCTTCTGCATCAGCGTGTCGACAATGAAGCGCCCTGCGTCCGCACCAAGCGCACGGTTATCTCCGGACACCATCGTGATCGCCCCGGCGTTGTCGATCGGCTTGCCCACGAACATGTAGGGAATCCGCTGTTCCTTCAGCGAGGCAAGCTCCTGACGCAACCCTTCCGCCTTGCCCGCCTGTACCATCAGAAGCTTGATCCCTTTGGATTCGAGATCCTCAATCCCTGCGATCTGCGTCGCCACATTGCCCTGGCCATCGGTTGCCAGCACCCGTATGCCAGCCTTGCTCGCCGCGTCCTCAATCTGCTTGCGCTGCGTGGCGAGCCGCGGATGATCGAGACTTTCCTGCGAGAGGCCAATCGTCTCGACTGCGAATGCGCTCGCGGCGCTGCCGAGCATGAGCGCCACCGCGGCGGCGTGCACGAGTTTCAACCTGAACATAAGTGTCTCCTTGATTTTTGTCCGCGTCAGCGGCCTTTTGAACGACTGAGTTGCGCATGAATCAGCACCGCGCCCACGATGATTGCGCCCTTGACGATCAGCTGCGTGTACGCCGGGATGTTCAGCAGGTTCAGCAGATTGTTAAGCACTCCAATCAGAAGGACGCCGACAATCGTTCCGCCTATGCCGCCGACCCCGCCCGAAAGACTGGTGCCACCGACCACTACCGCGGCAATCGCATCCAGTTCGAGCCCCTTGCCAAGATTCGCTTCCCCGATATTGAGCTGCGTGGACATCACGAGACCACCCAGGCCGGCGAAGAGACCCGACAGGCAATAGGCGATCACGCAGACCCTGTCGACCGGCACGCCGGAGAGACGCGCCGCTTCGGCGTTACCGCCCACCGCATAGACATGCCGGCCATAACGCGTCATCCGCAGGATCACCGCCGACGCAACCGCCATGACGATGAAAAGCAGCGCCTGCACCGGCACGCCAGCGAGGCGGCCGCGCCCTATCCATGCAAGCGCCCGCGGCACGCCAATAACCGGTTCTGCGCCGGAATAGGCGAGGCCCATGCCAACCAGCGCGGTCATCATCCCAAGCGTGACAATGAACGGCTGGACACGCCCCCGTGTAGTAATGATCCCGTTCAGCCATCCACACACGAGCGCGACCGTCATTCCGCCTGCCAGCGACACGAATGGACCGTATGGCTTGAGGCCCGCGACTGCAAGCGTCGTCAGCGCGAGAATGGAGCCTACCGACAGATCAATGCCTGCCGTCAGGATTACGAACGTCATGCCCAGCGATGTCACGCCGACGACGGACACCTGGCGCACGACATTCAACAGGTTTTCCGCGGTGAGAAAATATGGAGACGAGACGCCTGCAATCACACACAGGATCAGGAAGATGGTGAAAATGCCGAAGCGCTGGATGAGTTCAATGCGCCGCCACGCACCACCTGAAAAGCGACCGTCTGTCTGCGCACCTGAAAGGGATTTTGCGAATGCCATGAATTATCTCGCTATCATCTGAAGGACCGATTCTTCCGTCGCGTCGTGCGCGGAAATTTCTCCGGTGACCACCCCGTCACGCAGCGCGACGATACGGTCGACCATGCCGAGGAGTTCCGGCAGTTCCGAAGAAATCAGCAGTACCGCCTTGCCTGCGCGGGCAATCTCGTCAATCAGCCGGTAGAACTCGACCTTCGCGCCAACGTCGACGCCACGGGTCGGTTCGTCGAGGATCAGCAGCGTGTAGTCGTGCGCCATCCACTTGCCGAACACAACCTTTTGCTGATTGCCGCCGGACAACGTGCCAACGGGCACCTCAGCGCTCGATGCCGAAACGGCCAGTTGCTGGCACACGGACGCCACCCGGTCCCGTTCCTGACGGCGGTCGACGAAGCCGAAACGGCAAATTCCGGTGAGCGTGGGCAGTATTGCGTTCTCGCGGATGCTGAGGCCGGGCACGAGTCCCTGCGTCTTGCGGTCTTCCGGTACGAGCGCGATACCCGCCTCGATTGCCTGTGCTGGTGTGGCGGGCCGATGCGTGCGTCCGGCAAGGGATATCTCGCCCGCCACGATGGGATCCAGCCCGAAGATCGCGCGGGCCACCTCCGTACGCCCCGCGCCGACAAGCCCTGCAAGGCCCACAATCTCGCCCGCGCGAACATTGAACGAGACGTCCTGTACACGCTGATCGAGCCGCAGCCCCTTCACGTCGAGCACGATGCCGGTTTTCCCGCCAACGTCGCGCCGGTCGGGGAAGCGCGTATCGACCTCACGACCGACCATCAACCGGATCATGGACGCACGATCGAGCTCGGCCACCTTGCGCGTGCATACCGATCGCCCGTCTTTCATGATCGTGCAGGTATCGCAAAGATCGAAGATTTCATCCATGCGGTGCGACACGTAGAGAATCGTGACGCCATCGCGCGAAAGCGTGCGAACGACGTTGTAGAGCAGCGTCAGCTCGTGATCCGACGGCGTGGCGGACGGCTCGTCCATGATCAGCACCCGCGCCGAAACGGCCAGTGCCTTTGCGATCTCGACGAGCTGCTGCTCCGCAACCGACAGCGTACCGACACGCCGGCGCACGTCGATCGGCGCACCGATGCGCGCGAGCAGTGCCTGTGCCTCCCTGCGCATCGACACACCATCGAGCAGCCCGCGGGTGATCCGCTCGCGACCCAGAAAAATGTTTTCTGTGACGCTCAAGGCCGGGATCAGGTTGAACTCCTGAATATCGTCGAAACTCCGGCCGTCACCGCCTCGCTTGGCGAGCCCGGCGAGTACGGGTCGCCATCGAGCAACAGTTCGCCTTCGTCAGGCGCGGTAGCGCCGCTCAGGATCTTGATCAAGGTGGATTTGCCCGCCCCGTTCTCACCAACCAGTGCATGGACCGATCCGCGGCTGCATGAGAACTCGATACGATCCAGGGCCCGCACGCCCGGGTAGGTCTTGCTGATTCCCTTCACTTCCAGAGCATTCATGGAGTGCCTCTGTTACGCGATACGCCGTTCGGCTGATGCTGGCCGTTTCGGGCTACACAGATCCGCTGCAGCCGCTCACGCGACCTGCAGCCGAATCTTCAGGACGCTCCTGTCCTCCGCCAGGCGTTTGAACGCCGCCTGCACGTCGTCGAGCCGATAGATCGTTGTGAGAAAAGGTGCAACGTCCACGCGCCGGTAGCCAAGCAGGGTGGCCGCCTCGTGCATGTCGTCACCCATTCCCGCGACGGTTCCTTGCACCCCCTGCTCGCGCAGCACGAAATCGAGCGCAGCAATCCTGAACGTATGACCTGGTTTGGCAAGCCCAAACGCAATCACGCGGCCGCCCGGCCGGATCAGTGTGAAGGCCTGCTCGTAAAGGTCGGGCAGCCCGACGCTTTCGATGGCGACGTCAATGCCACGGCCATCGGTTGCGGCACGCACGGCGGCCTCAACCTGCCCCTCGGAGCTGGATGCGCGATCTTGCGCGCGATGATCGATGCATTCGCTGCTGTCGGGCCGAGCTTCATTCGAGGCTCCGTCTGGGCGCGCCTGCTAACGGTCGGACCGAGCGCTCTCGTCGCGTCGAGAGGTCAGAGTCTTGTCGATACGATGATTGAACTGAGCATGGTCTACCTCGCGGCAATCAGTCCGATACTGGTGTTCCAATTACTTCGGGTACGGGTGTCCGATACGACCGCAAACGCTTCAATGGCGGCGGGATCCGCAGTTGCCCTATCCTGCTATTTGCTGCGGTGGACGGGTATGGTTGCCCTGCCAGAAACGTCGGCACTGTGTCTTGCGATTCCGATCGCCTTGGGATTTGCAGCGGCGGTTCACTACTGCACTGGGACGTGGCATCGTGGAAACCGCGGCCCGGAAGAGCTGCGAGCACAGGGGCACTCTGTGACGGCCGTACATCTCACGCGCTGGGCATCGCAGGAGTCGGTTGCACCAAACAGCGGCGAGCGTGATACATCACCTTTTCGCTAACTGTTCGCGCATTCGCTGGCGCCGTCGTCCAATGATGCCAATACAACGCAACGGAAATTTTGTGGTTCGGAGCCAAGGCAACCAGAGCTCCGGATTCCGTCAACGGTCTCGCCTGCAGACACGGTACGAGACCGTAACCGACTCCTGCCTGGATCGCAGCCAGTAAAGCGCCGGGCGACGGAAAATAGTGCGTTGAATAACCGCTCACAGGAAATCCAAGCAAGCGCTCCAGAAATTGCCCGTGCAAACCATCTTTGCGATTGAAGAGAACAGCGGGCACGGCCAGGATGCTGTGCAAAGTAAGGCCGTGGGCAAAGTGCGCTTGTGCAAACGATGGACTGGCGACGCATTCGTATTCCATCGCCCCGATGTGTTCTGCAACAAATCCGATCGGCGCTGCGTTTTCCGTCGACACGCCGCCCATAGCTTCCCCACGAGCCAGTATGGGAAGCGTGTGGTCTTGATCATCGACGATGAACTCCAGCACGAACTCGTCTTTCGCAATGTCGCAGGCAACGCTCTCGAACCACGTCGCGAGGGAGTCAGCATTGACCGCGATTGCCACTCGCGTACGTTCGTTTGCTTCAGGCTTGATCTGTTTAAATGTCTCCGCCTCCAACGTTCGGAGCACCTGGATGTGTCGGAGGAGAGCCTCGCCCGGAGGTGTCGGCACTGCTCCTTCTCGCACTAGCAGCGGCGTCCCCAGCGAAGCTTCCAGTGCATTTATACGTTGAGAAACGGCGCCGCGAGTGATGTTCAAAGCACTAGCCGCACGCCCGAAATGACCCAGTTCTACGACAACGGCGAAGGTTTCTAGCTGTTGGCGATCAAATACCATGCGCCCTCCTCGTCAGTCTCTTTTACATTGCGCCGGCCCAACGATCATTCTGCCACTGCAGCGTCAATCTGTAGACGAATAGACGGGAATGTAAATTGCAAGCGCCCATATAAATTAGGGTATGAACCTTTTTGCACATTCAGCTGGTGAGCCAATGCGCGGAAATGCAAGGCGGCACTAGCCGTCCGCGCTCCGCTGTGCTGCCACCAAAAGTTGAGGTCGGCTACTCCGTCGGGCACTTGATGGGCTGATGGCCGAGCGTCTCAGCCGAATCCATCAATTCGGGCCGCTCAAATCAGGCACCGCAGCGATGTATTCCTGGCGACAGCATGGTTAGCTTCCCAAGCCACGCAATCCATATCAGTCGTAACATGACGAAGTTAGATCTCGGGGCGCTCGCGTTTGTCTTCGCGGACTTGCCGCCTCTTCGCACCCGTATTTTCCGGTGGCAGCAGGTCTGCAACCGGACGGGCGTCAGCCCACTTTTGAACTTCATGCGTAAGCCATCCCACCCTGCGACCAGACAGTAGTCGCGGTTCAGGGAAAGTTTTCTCTCGGACAAGCTTTTGTACCGTCGTCTCTGATAGCGAGAGTGCCTCTGCCACTTCTTTCAGAGAGAAGTAGATCTTCATCACGATTTCACCTTTTGTCTGTTGCCGCTAATTTTTTATTCGCGCAGGGAGTCGTCAACGCGAGCGACCGACAATCGATAAGGAATGGAAAGCACTATCTTCACGCCGACAACCACGCAAATCCGAATTTAATTGGTCATATCAGGTCATGGCAAACGCATTTGTGAGAATAAAATTTCGCCTGGCAGTTCATCAGTAGCGCGATGGATGTCCCGGTAGTTCTACTGCAGTCCACCGATACAGGAGACTGAGCGGAAACTACCTGCGGGCCTGCTTCTTGGCGTGGATCTTTTTTGTTTCAAGTACGCGTGATCCTAGCCGTGCGGCATGTCGGCGGATGAATGAAATCTCGCGCCTTGGTCGTTGCACTATCGCTAGATTCGCCAATCGATAACCCTTCGTGGGGTCTGCTGGCTGAAACAGGCGCCATTCACGAACGCTCTCCCCTAATCCCGAAAGGTTCCAAGTCAACTCGTCAAATGTCTGCCCGCAAGTTCGAGGCGTGATCGAGCAACCGTAGCGATCTTCCCCACCGTCGAACGCTGACCACAATGATCTGCATGCGGGTCTACTTCGTTGTGGGATACTTAACTGCGATCGACTCCAAGAGATGCGACAGCTGGGTGAGCCATTCGCGGCGCTCCTTGTCATAGGTATGGCGGTTGTAGATACCAACTATTCCAGGCTGTACATGACCCAGCACCGCCTCGGCAATATCATTGGGGCATCCCAGCGTTGCAAGCAACGTCCGGGTCGTTCGTCTAAGGTCGTGGGCTGACCAATGCGTGACGGGCAAACGCGGCCGGTCATGCTTCGGAGTGATCTTGCAATACGGCTGATGATAGTAGACCCCGTGCTGAACCACGGTCTGGTCCATCGGCGTTCCTCGCGCTGATGAAAACAGAGATGTTCCCTTAGCCTGATCGAGGCGTCGTCGCACGACGACTTCGGCGCGACCTATAAGTGGTACGCGCAAGTCCGTTGCTCTCTCGTTGTTGAGCCCCTTAGTCTTTTGTTTCGGGACAGTCCACCAAAAGCCGTCTGCTTCCTCCGAGATCTCCGTGCTCTCCATGGCCACGATTTCACTGCCCCTCGTACCGGTCCAAAGGTAAAGTGTCAACGCATCGGCAACGGTCAAACTGAAGTTCGGCAACCAACGGATCAATATGCCAAGCTCGTCTGCGGAGAGCACCCGCTTCTGTGTTCCCGTATATTTCCCCTCGATCTTGCGCCCCTTGCTCTTCAAGCGCCCTCTTAATACATCTCTCCACCAATTCGCAGTGTTTTCCGGAAGACGGCCAGCATCGAGCGCGTAATGCCATGCACAACCTAGCTCCATACGCAGGCGTCCCGCGAGCACTGGCGTCGACCGATATGAGTCGAGGAAATCGAATGCCTGAGCGCGTGTGATATTGGCGGCGGGCAAATCTGCAATTGGCCCCAGCATCGCCTTGAATATGCGCGCGACTTCGACTGCCCCCTTAGCCTTGCGATTTACTTCTACGTGCCCTGCCAGGTAGTCGCGACACAGCTGATTGACGGTGTAGTCCGTTGGCGACGGACGAGTGCCAGCTTTTTTCCGCTTTCGACGCATTGCGGATAATTCTGCTCCCGAATCGCGCTCGACGCGGTTCGTTTCCCAGGCAGCGATCGCTGCAGGAAATGCCATAGCCGGCCATTCTCCGAGCTTGACCTGTCGCATGCGACCGTCGATTGGCGACTTGTAGCGATACGTCCATGACTTGCGGCTTGCCGAAGCCTGGAGGCGCAATCCCGGGAATTGCTCAAACGTCATGTGTTCGCCGCTCGGCAGCTTGGCCGCGACACGCGCATCGAAGTGCATTCTTCTCTCGGCGTAGGTTTTCCTGAGAGAAGGATAGTTGGCGTAGGTTTTTTGTTCAACGCCAAAAAACCTACGCCAACCCGGCGAGTTTAGGCGCACGGAGATAAGCGTCGATGCACCAATCCAAGGGCAATGAAATCGAAAATTTTTCTTTTAATTCATGCCGTTACAGTACTTATCGAATCACCCCGGACCTCCCCGGACACTGCTGAATTTTTCCTACTCATTCTCTTCGAAGTAATGCCCGAACTTGATCTGCTTGGTGCGGATATAGCGTTCGTTTTCCTCGCGCATCGGGATCGCCAGCGCAACGCGCTCGATCACGGGAATGCCGTGCTTCGAAAGCGTGTCGAACTTTTTGGGGTTATTGCTCATCAGCCGCACTGACGTAACCCTCAGCAGGCGCAGGATTGCCGCTGCCGAATCGTATTCGCGCGCATCATCGGGCAGGCCGAGGTCGAGATTCGCCTCGACGGTGTCGCGGCCCTGCTGCTGCAGTTGATAAGCGCGGATCTTGTTCGACAGGCCGATACCCCGGCCTTCATGGCCGCGCAAATACAGCAGCACGCCGCGCCCCTCGGCCGCGATATAGCGCAGCGCGAGGTCAAGCTGCTCGCCGCAGTCGCATCGGTACGAGCCGAACACATCGCCGGTCAGGCATTCGGAGTGCAGGCGCGCGAGCACGGGCTCGCCGCCGCCCACGTCGCCCATTACGAGCGCAACGTGCTCGGCACCGCCGTCCTTGACCCGATAAACATAAGATTCGAACGTGCCGTAACGGGTAGGCAGCGTGGCGACCGCGTCAAGCACGACGCATTCGTTGGCGTTATCACCATCCGCGCAGGACGGCTCGTGGGGCGTAGACATGATCTGGTACAAATCGCTGGCATAAACCGGCCCATGGCCGGATTGAAGTTTGGAACCGGAGTGTACCGCCATTTGTCCCGATCCGCCCCGCCCGCCCCCTCGCTGTGTGTCATCGGCCCCATAATCGGACGCATATCCTGGTGCCACGCGCCAGCCCATCGGCCTATACTGGTATGGCTTTCATGGCTTACTGCATCATGGCTCACTGAACGGTCGCGGGCAGCGCATACCCCGCTCGCGCCACACCACGCAATGTCCGAACCACACGAAGGACGAACAGGAGTCGCCCTATGACGAGCGTTGCCCAAGTACTCAAATCCAAGCCGGAACAGGTGGTCCATACGATTGCCGCCAGCGATTCCGTGTTCAACGCCATCCGCCTGATGGCCGAAAAGCAGATCGGCGCACTGGTGGTCACCGACGGCGACGCGATCGTCGGCATCGTGACCGAGCGCGACTATGCGCGCAAGATCGTGCTGATGGACCGCTCGTCCAAAACGACCCCTGTGCGCGACATCATGAGTCCGCACGTGCGCTTCGTTCAGCTCGACCAGACCACCTACGACTGCATGGCGCTCATGACCGAGCGGCGCATGCGCCACCTTCCTGTCATGGCCGAGGGCAAGCTCGTGGGCATGGTGTCGATCGGCGACCTCGTGAAGGAAATCATCGCCGAGCAGCAGTTCACAATCTCGCAACTGGAGCACTACATCACGGGCGGCGCGGGCGCGTGACGGCCCGCTCCCGTCGAAATACCCGCATGCGGCAGCCAGCAAAAAACGCCCAATCCCGAGCGGGTTGGGCGAAGCCGCCTTGCGGCGGCGGAGGTTACACGCATGAAAAAATCGGCGCTCGCTTGCAAACCGGCAAGCGAGCCGGCCAGGCGGGCGCCACCCGTCTGGCCGGCCTGCGCGCGGCGTCTGAGCGCCTGAATCAGTTACCGAAATAGGTCGACTGGGCCGGCGACGGCGCCACGCGCGGCGCGGGCTGGCCCGACTGCATCGTGCCCATCGGCGCGCCGCCGTAGCTGGTGTCGGCTACCGGCAATTGCGCCTGGGCCATGCCCTGTTGTTGCGACGCGCGCGCTTCGGCGGCCTGGATGTCTTGCGGATACATCGAGTCGTTAGCCGTCGCCGGGTTATAGCCGGCCTGCTCGATCTGGATCAGTTCCTGGCGCACTTCGGCGCGGGACTTGGGGGCGCTGCTCGAATCCTGCGCGAACGACAGCGCCGGAGCGGCAACGAGGGCGGCGACAACCGCGGCTTGAATCAGAGTACGGGTCTTCACGATCACTTACCTCCATAGCTTGTTCTGCGCCGGCCGGCAGCGCCTTGCCGCGAGCCAACGATTTCAAGTTTATTAAGACAAGAGATAAGGGCAAATACCTATTTCTCTAAAATACAATTCCGTACCGGGCAACAATGCAATATGCACATGAATCGGCTTCAAACGCCCTCCCCCAGCAGCTTGCGCGGACCGCTGACAAACGGGTTGCCCACCTCGTAAAAGCGCAGTAGCCGTTGGGTTTCGCGCGACAAGCCGATGCGCGTCGTCACGCCCGTGGCGCTCTCCAGCGCTTGCTCCGCTCCGTTTTGCATCGTCGCGTCCAGCCGCCCGATCCACAGCCCTTGCCCGCTGCAAAGATCGAAGCCGTCGAACGACTGGCCGACGCCATAAGCCTGCGTAAGCCGCCCGGGTCCGCGCGCGAGGTCGCGCAGCGGCGCGCCGCGGCGGCGGTGCGTCATCGCCGCCAGTCCTTCGAGCGGCTCCACGGCGCGAAACAGCACGCCCGCGCCCACCTCCTCGGCTTCGCTCGACATGTTGAGCATGTAGGCACTGCCGTAAGTGAGCCGGATATACGCATGCCCGCGCGCAAGGAACATCGACGCGTTCCAGGCGCGCCGCCCAATGAAGGCGTGGCTCGTCGAATCGCCGAGCGGGTAGGCTTCCACTTCGACGAGGCGGCCCGCGATGCGCCCCTCGCCGGAGTCGCGAACGAGATACTTGCCGACCATGAAGCGCGCAAGCTCGACCGTGTCGATGGGCAGGTCCTCCCGGCGCAGCGGCACGATGGGCAGCGCGACATGCGCGTCGCCGGATGGCGTGCTGGCGTTGCGGGTGAATTTGCTGGCTACGGTCGACATGGCGTGCGCCTCCGATGCGGGAATGGCCGATTGCCGTCGATCGATCCAGGGCGCGATCGCGGCCGTGCGGGAACCGGCCGAGTGTAGCGCCGCGCTCCCGGGCGCGCCCGCCCGCCTGGCTTCGATCACACCGCATCGGTGCCACGCGCGCTGCCCTGTTGCGCTACCATCGTCGCCATGGGCGCGCGCCTTGCGCGCCGCGCGATGTCGAACCCACTCCAGGAGCCGCCACGATGGACGAAGCCCGCGCAATCCAGTTCCTCTCCGAGATCCGCAAGCCGCTCCTCACGCTGCACAAGGCGATCCTCGACCACGAGCGCGCCGTATATGAACGCGAGTTCGGGCCGACGCCGCCGGCGGCCTTCCTGCAAGTGTTGATCAACGGGCCGGAGTTCCGCTGGCTGATGCCGCTCTCGACGGTGATTGCGAACGTCGACGAAACGCTCGACGCCAAGGACGCCAAGTCTGAAGACCGCGTGGGCGCCGCCGAAGGCGTGGCTGGGCTCTTCGCAGGCGAGGAATCGGTGGAGTTTTTCGAGCGCTATCAGGCGCTCCTGCAAAAGAGCCCCGAGGTGCTGCACCTGCACGGCGGGGTTGCGAAGCTGCTCAACGGCATCAAGAACTGAGCGCGCGACGAGGGCGGCGGCGCGTCCTCACACGCCCTCGCACGCCCTCCCACGTCAGGACTCGCGCGCCGCTTTGCGCCGCACACCCTCTCCATTTCCTCCGCCTGCGTGATTCGCGCCCGGTTTGGCCTTCGCGGCGTTCAGGCGCCGCCAGAGCGTCGTCTTGCTGATGCCAAGCTGCGCGCACACGCGGTCGCGGTCGCCGCCATGCGCTTCGAGCGCTGTGCGAATCTCGTCGGCTTCCACGTGCAGGCTGCGCTCGCGCAAGGTGAGCGGCTGACCGGCCGGGCCGGCTGGCATATCGACCGGAGCGGCCGTCGCATCCTGCACGGCCCGTGCATCGTGCAACGCCGCTGCGCTCGGCATGGACATTCCTCGCGCTGCGCCGCCGCGCAGCTCGAACACCTCGGGCGCGATCGAGCGCAGCACCTCGGGCGTGAGCACGTCCACGTCAGAATCGGCCAGCTCCACCACCATCCGCTCCACCACGTTCTGCAATTCGCGCACGTTGCCTGGCCACGCATGACGCGCAAGCGCGTCGCCGACGGGCGCGAGCGCGCGCGCCGCGTCGTCCTGGTTGCGGATGCGCAGCGCCACGCGCGGCTCGCGGCGCGCCGACTGCTGCAGCAACTCGGCGGCGAGCGGCACGATGTCCGCGCCGCGCTCGCGCAGCGGCGGAATCGCCAGATTCAGAATATTCAGCCGATAGAACAGATCCGCGCGGAATTCGCCCGAGTCGATCTGCTCGGTGAGCCCGCGGTGCGTGGCCGCCACCACGCGCACGTCCACGCGCGTGGGTTCGGTTGCGCCGAGGCGCACCACCTCGCGCTCCTGCAGCACCCGCAGCAGACGGCTTTGCAGCGGTAGCGGCATCTCGCCGATTTCGTCGAGAAAGAGCGTGCCGCGATGCGCGGCCTCGATCAGCCCGACCTTGCCGCCGCGCCGCGCGCCCGTGAACGCGCCTTCCTCGTAGCCGAACAACTCGCTCTCCAGCAGCGCTTCGGGAAACGCGCCGCAGTTGATCGCCACGAACGGGAAATCGCGCCGCGCACTCTCGCGGTGGATGCCTTGCGCCACCATCTCCTTGCCGGTGCCGCTTTCGCCGCGGATCAGCACGGTAGCGTCCGAGCGCGAGTAGCGCTGCGCGAGCTCGCGCACGCGCGCGATGCCCGGCGTCGCGCCGCTCAGGTCGCCGAGCCGGTAGCGCGCCACGAACTGCTGGGTGCGCTGGCGCGAGCGCAAGGTGCGGTCGAGCCGCTCCACCGCGCGCGATTCCTGGAACGTGAGCACCGCGCCCGAGGCCACGCCATTGTCGACGAGCGGCCCGCGATGCACGACATAGCTCACGCCGCGCACGGTTTCGAGCGATTCGCCGTCGGCGTCGGGCAGCGTGAAGGCGATGTCGGGCGCGAGCTCTTCGAGCGAGCGGCCCGCCGCCGCCGCCGGGTCGACGCCGAGCACGGCGGCAAGGCGCTGGTTGATCGCCTCCACGCGCCCGTTCGCGTCGAGCGCCACCACGCCGTCGCGCAGATGCTGGAGCACGCTGTCGAGGCGCTGACGCCGCTGCGTTTCGCGCCACGTGGCCTGCACGACTTCGAGCGCGTTGTCGAAGGCGAGCCGCACCGAGGAGCGCGAGTAGACGAAAAACGGCACGAGCCCGAGCCGCGCCGCAAGGTCGTTCACATGACCCGGCCCCACCACCGCGCCCACGCCCCGGTCGCGCAGGTCCAGCACGCAAGCCTCGGCGTCCTGCACGGTGCGGTAGGACGCGAACACCACATCGAGGCCGTAGGCGCTCGCGAAGCGCCGTACTTCGGCTGGCGTCTCGCCATAGGTCACGAGCGCGACGAGGTCGGCCTCGCGGCGCGCGCGCGCGAGCGCCTGCATCACGTCGAAGCCGGTGGGCTGCACTAGCACCACGGGCAAGTCGATGCGCGCCTTCAGCCAGGTGCCGTTCGAGCCCGCCGCCACGACCACGTCGGGCCGCTGATGGGGCGCGGCCGCCGCGATTTCGGCCGCGGCTTCCTCGAAGCCGCGCGGGACCACGCGCAGGTCGGCCAGCCCCTCGTATTCGCCGGCGATGTCGCGGAACAGGTCCCGCAGACGGCTGATGCCCATCGCCCAGACGCGCGGGCGAAATTCGGAAGCAGTGGGAAAGCGGTTCATGGGGCGGCGGTTCATCATCGGCTCGAAATTTCATTATCGCGCGATGATTTCAAATTTGAAATCACAATTTCAGGCAGGAAATTGGGGCGCAAGGCGGCCTCGGCGCGATCAGGCGAAAAATCAACGCATTAGCGGCGTTGGTCAGAGCTGGCACGGTATCTGCAGTATGAGCCCCGTTCCTTTGGAGACTCGCACACATGAACAGCAAATCCCCCGCAAGCGCCGGCGCGAAATTCCGCGCGGCCGTAGCCACCGAACAACCGCTGCAGGTCGTGGGCGCCATCACCGCCTATGCCGCCAAGCTCGCCGAGCAGACCGGCTTCAAGGCGGTGTACCTCTCGGGCGGCGGCGTGGCCGCCAACTCGCTCGGCGTGCCGGATCTCGGCATCAGCACGATGGACGACGTCCTGATCGACGCGCGCCGCATCACCGACGCCGTCGACATCCCGCTGATGGTCGACATCGACACCGGCTGGGGCGGCGCCTTCAACATCGCGCGCACGATCAAGTCGTTCATCAAGGCGGGCGTCGCCGCCGTGCACCTCGAAGACCAGGTGGGCCAGAAGCGCTGCGGCCATCGCCCGGGCAAGGAAGTCGTCTCGACCGACGAAATGGTGGACCGCGTAAAGGCCGCCGTGGACGCGCGCACCGACGATGGCTTCGTGATCATGGCCCGCACCGATGCAGCAGCCGCGGAAGGCATCGACGCCGCCATCGAGCGCGCGGTCGCCTACGTGGAAGCGGGCGCCGACATGATCTTCCCCGAAGCCATGAAGACGCTCGACGACTACCGCCGTTTCCGCGCGGCCGTGAAGGTGCCGATTCTCGCGAACTTGACCGAATTCGGCTCGACGCCGTTCTTCACGACCGAAGAACTGAAGAGCGCCAACGTGGACATCGCGCTCTACTGCTGCGGCGCGTACCGCGCAATGAACGCGGCGGCGCTGAACTTCTACGAGACGGTCAAGCGCGACGGCACGCAAAAGGCCGCCGTTTCGACGATGCAAACGCGCGAGGACCTCTACAAGTACCTCGGCTATCACGCGTATGAGGACAAGCTCGACGCGCTCTTCGCCGCGAAGAAGTAACGCCGCACAAGTATTCAACTATCTGCCCAGATTAGAGAGAGGAAGGACGACACCATGAGCGAAACCGACAACACCACTCAAGCCGCAGGCGCCTTCAAGCCGAAGAAGTCCGTCGCGCTGTCCGGCGTGACCGCGGGCAACACCGCGCTGTGCACCGTGGGCCGCACCGGCAACGACCTGCACTACCGCGGCTACGACATTCTCGATCTCGCCACCGCGTGCGAATTCGAAGAAGTCGCATACCTGCTCGTGCACGGCAAGCTGCCGAACACCGCCGAGCTCGCTGCCTACAAGACCAGGCTCAAGGCGCTGCGCGGTCTGCCCGCGAACGTGAAGGCGGCGCTCGAATGGGTGCCGGCTTCGGCGCACCCGATGGACGTGATGCGCACCGGCGTCTCGGTGCTCGGCACCGTGCTGCCGGAGAAGGACGACCACAACCTGCCCGGCGCGCGCGACATCGCCGACCGCCTGATGGCCTCGCTCGGCTCGATGCTGCTGTACTGGTATCACTACTCGCACAACGGCAAGCGCATCGAAGTGGAAACCGACGACGACTCGATCGGCGGCCACTTCCTGCACCTGCTGCACGGCCGCGAGCCGTCGAAGTCGTGGGTCGACGCGATGCATGTCTCGCTGAACCTGTACGCGGAGCACGAGTTCAACGCCTCGACCTTCACGGGCCGCGTGATCGCCGGCACGGGCTCGGACATGTACTCGGCCATCACCGGCGCGATCGGCGCGCTGCGCGGCCCGAAGCATGGCGGCGCCAATGAAGTCGCGTTCGAGATCCAGTCGCGCTACGACACGCCTGATCAGGCGGAAGCCGACATCCGCCGCCGCGTGGAAGCGAAGGAAGTCGTGATCGGCTTCGGCCACCCGGTCTACACGATCTCGGACCCGCGCAACAAGGTGATCAAGGAAGTCGCGAAGAAGCTCTCGAAGGAGCAGTCGAACCTGAAGCTGTTCGACATCGCCGAGCGCCTCGAATCGACGATGTGGGAAATCAAGAAGATGTTCCCGAACCTCGACTGGTTCAGCGCGGTTTCATACCACATGATGGGCGTGCCGACGGCGATGTTCACGCCGCTGTTCGTGATCTCGCGCACGGCCGGCTGGAGCGCGCACATCATCGAGCAGCGCATCGACAACAAGATCATCCGCCCGAGCGCCAATTACACGGGTCCGGAGAATCTGAAGTTCACGCCGATCGGCAAGCGCTGATCGAGGCACGCCAGCCTGCCGGACGGACTATGCCGTTTGGCAGGCTGTGAGACGGCGGCACGTGCGCGTAGAGTGAGCACATCGCTTACGGCGCGCGTGCCCGCCGCAACCCCACTACACCATTGGTCCCCACAGCCGTGAATACCGCCTACCGCAAGCCCCTACCCGGCACCCGGCTCGATTACTTCGACGCGCGCGAAGCCGTCGAGGCCATCCAGCCCGGCGCATGGAGCACGTTGCCCTACACCTCGCGCGTGCTCGCCGAAAACCTCGTGCGCCGCTGCGACCCGGCCACGCTCACCGACTCGCTCAAGCAGCTCATCGAGCGCAAGCGCGACCTCGACTTTCCGTGGTTCCCCGCGCGCGTCGTGTGCCACGACATCCTCGGCCAGACCGCGCTCGTCGATCTCGCCGGCCTGCGCGACGCCATCGCCGACCAGGGCGGCGACCCCGCCAAGGTGAACCCGGTCGTGCCGGTGCAGCTGATCGTCGACCACTCGCTCGCCGTCGAATGCGGCGGCTTCGACCCGGACGCGTTCAAGAAGAACCGCGCGATCGAAGACCGCCGTAACGAGGACCGCTTCGACTTCATCAACTGGACGAAGAAAGCGTTCAAGAACGTCGACGTGATTCCGCCGGGCAACGGCATCATGCACCAGATCAATCTGGAGAAGATGTCGCCGGTGATCCAGGCGCGCGACGGCGTGGCGTTCCCCGACACCTGCGTGGGCACGGACAGCCACACGCCGCACGTGGACGCGCTCGGCGTGATCGCCATCGGCGTGGGTGGCCTGGAAGCCGAGAACGTCATGCTCGGCCGCGCCTCGTGGATGCGCCTGCCCGACATCGTCGGCGTGGAGCTCACGGGCAAGCGCCAGCCCGGCATCACCGCCACCGACATCGTGCTCGCCCTCACCGAGTTCCTGCGCAAGGAAAAAGTCGTGGGCGCGTATCTGGAGTTCCGCGGCGCCGGCGCGTCGAGCCTCACGCTCGGCGACCGCGCGACCATCTCGAACATGGCGCCCGAGTACGGCGCCACGGCCGCGATGTTCTTCATCGACGACCAGACGCTCGACTATCTGCGCCTCACGGGCCGCGAGGAAGAGCAGGTCAAGCTGGTCGAAACGTATGCGAAGACCGGCGGCCTGTGGGCCGATACGCTGGCCAACGCGCAGTACGAGCGCACGCTGACGTTCGATCTGTCGAGCGTGGTGCGCAACATGGCCGGCCCGTCGAACCCGCACAAGCGCCTGCCCACCTCGGCACTGGCCGAGCGCGGCATCGCGGGCAAGTGGGAAGAAACGCCGGGGCAGATGCCCGACGGCGCGGTGATCATCGCCGCCATCACGAGCTGCACGAACACCAGCAACCCGCGCAACGTGATCGCCGCCGCGCTGCTCGCGCGCAACGCGAACGCGCGCGGCCTCACGCGCAAGCCGTGGGTGAAGAGCTCGCTCGCGCCGGGATCGAAGGCGGTCGAGCTGTATCTGGAAGACGCGAAGCTGCTGCCCGAACTCGAAAAGCTGGGCTTCGGCATCGTGGCGTTCGCGTGCACGACATGTAACGGCATGTCGGGCGCGCTCGATCCGAAGATCCAGCAGGAGATCATCGACCGCGACCTGTACGCAACCGCCGTGCTCTCGGGCAACCGCAACTTCGACGGCCGCATCCATCCGTATGCGAAGCAGGCGTTCCTTGCCTCGCCGCCGCTCGTGGTCGCGTATGCGATTGCCGGCACGATCCGCTTCGACATCGAGCAGGATTCGCTGGGCACGGACCAGAACGGCAAGCCGGTGTACCTGAAGGACATCTGGCCGAGCGACGAGGAAATCGACGCCATCGTCGCGCAAAGCGTGAAGCCCGAGCAGTTCCGCAAGGTGTACGAACCGATGTTCGCGGTCACGGCCGCCAGCGGCGAGACCACCGACCCGCTCTACGACTGGCGCGCGCAAAGCACGTACATCCGCCGTCCGCCGTACTGGGAAGGCGCGCTTGCGGGCGAGCGCACGTTGAAGGGCCTGCGCCCGCTCGCCGTGCTTGGCGACAACATCACGACCGACCACCTCTCGCCCTCGAACGCGATCCTGGCGAACAGCGCAGCGGGCGAATACCTCGCGAAAATGGGCCTGCCCGAAGAGGACTTCAACTCGTACGCTACGCACCGCGGCGACCACCTCACGGCGCAGCGCGCAACCTTTGCGAACCCCACGCTCATCAACGAGATGGCCGTGGTGGACGGCGCCGTGAAGAAGGGCTCGCTCGCGCGCATCGAGCCGGAAGGCAAGGTCACGCGCATGTGGGAAGCCATCGAGACCTACATGCAACGCAAACAGCCGCTCATCATCGTGGCGGGTGCGGACTACGGCCAGGGCTCGTCGCGCGACTGGGCGGCCAAGGGCGTGCGTCTTGCGGGCGTGGAAGTGATCGTGGCGGAGGGCTTCGAGCGCATTCACCGCACGAACCTGATCGGCATGGGCGTGCTGCCGCTGGAGTTCAAGGCGGGCACGAACCGCACGACGCTGGGCATCGACGGCACGGAGACGTATGACGTGATTGGCGAGCGCACGCCGCGCGCCGACCTCACGCTCGTGATCCAGCGCAAGAACGGCGAGCGCGTGGAAGTGCCGGTCACGTGCCGCCTCGACACGGCGGAGGAAGTCTCGATCTACGAAGCGGGCGGCGTACTGCAGCGCTTCGCACAAGACTTCCTGGAGTCCTCCCAGGCGGCGTAACCGGCGATAGCCCCTCTCCCCTTGGGGGAGAGGGGTTGGGGAGAGGGGAAAGGGAAACGCGATGAATCAGACCCAACGAGCCAGAGCCCTGCGCCAAACCATGACCGACGCGGAACGGCTGCACTGGCGCCACCTCCGCGCGCATCGCCTGCACGGTCAGAAATTCCGCCGCCAGCAACCCATCGGTCCGTATATCGTGGACTTCGTGCATTTCGGTGCGCGCTTGATCGTCGAAGCCGATGGCCGCCAGCACAACGGCAACGCCAACGATGCGGTGCGTGACGCGTGGTTGAAGCGCCAAGGCTTTACGGTGCTGCGTTTCTGGAACGACGAGATATTGCTGAACACCGAAGCGGTGCTGGAGGCAATTCTTGGCGCGCTCGGCAAGAACACTTCCCCCTCTCCCCCGGCCCCTCTCCCTCAAGGGAGAGGGGAGATCGCGTAACTTCATCGATACAGGATTTTTTCCATGGGACATAAACCCCAGATCCGCATTCCCGCCACCTACATTCGCGGCGGCACCAGTAAAGGCGTGTTCTTCCGCCTCCAGGATCTGCCCGAAGCCGCGCAGCAACCCGGCGAGGCGCGCGACAAGCTGCTCATGCGCGTGATCGGCAGCCCCGACCCTTACGGCAAGCAGATCGACGGCATGGGCGGCGCCACCTCAAGCACCAGCAAGACCGTGATCGTCGCTAAAAGCAGCCGGCCCGACCATGACGTCGACTATCTGTTCGGCCAGGTCGCCATCGACCGCGCCTTCGTCGACTGGAGCGGCAACTGCGGCAATCTCTCGGCCGCGGTCGGTCCGTTCGCGATCAGCGGCGGGCTTGTCGACCCGAGCCGCATTCCCGCCACTGGCACCGCCACCGTGCGCATCTGGCAGGCCAATATCGGCAAGACCATCGTCGCGCATGTACCCATCACGGACGGCGAGGTGCAGGAAACCGGCGACTTCGAGCTCGACGGCGTGACCTTCCCCGCCGCCGAAGTGCAGCTCGAGTTCCTCGACCCCGCCGCCGAAGAAGAAGGCGCGGGCGGCGCGATGTTCCCCACCGGCCAACTCGTGGACGATCTCGAAGTGCCGGGCGTCGGCACGCTCAAGGCCACCATGATCAACGCCGGCATTCCGACGATCTTCGTGAACGCCGAAGCCATCGGCTATACGGGCACGGAACTGCAGGACGCCATCAACGGCGACGCCGAAGCGCTGAAGAAGTTCGAGACCATCCGCGCGCACGGCGCGCTGCGCATGGGCCTCGTCAAGCACCTCGACGAGATCGCCACGCGCCAGCACACCCCGAAGATTGCCTTCGTGGCGAAGCCGCAGGGCTATGCGGCTTCGAGCGGCAAGCGCGTGGAAGCCGGCGACGTCGATCTGCTGGTGCGCGCGATGTCGATGGGCAAGCTCCATCACGCCATGATGGGCACGGCGGCGGTGGCGATCGGCACGGCGGCGGCCATTCCGGGCACGCTCGTGAATCTCGCGGCGGGCGGCGGCGAGCGCAAAGCGGTGCGCTTCGGCCACCCGTCGGGCACGCTGCGCGTGGGCGCCGAGGCGCACGAGGAAAACGGCGAGTGGGTGGTCAAGAAAGCCATCATGAGCCGCAGCGCGCGCGTGCTGATGGAAGGGTCGGTGCGGGTGCCGGGAGATGCGTTTTAAGAAGCGGTTTGCAGCAGCGCACGGTTTGCGCTGATTGAAAAAAACGTCCTGACGCGGCGATGCGTCAGGACGTTTTTTGCTTTACGGCAATGTGTTGGCTCTATCTGATCGAGCAAGCGAAGCTGTCCGGCAATCGGCCGCGACGCCCTTGCGCCGCGCTCCGAAACGGCGCGCTCAGCTTTGCGGAGCGGGCAGATACGGTATCGGGTCGACCGGCTTGCCGTCGCGGCGCACCTCGAACATCACCGCCACGCGGTCGTTGTTCTCGCTGCCCATCTCCGCGATCTGCTGGCCCTGGTGGACCATGTCTCCCGTCCTCACGAGCAGGCGCCGGTTGTGCGAATAAGCCGTCAGGAAGTCCTTGTTGTGCTGGACGATGATCAGGCTGCCGTACTCGTTCAGGCCCGTGCCCGCATACATGACCTTGCCGTCGGCGGCGGCAATCACCGGGTCGCCGGCCTTGCCCGCGATCTCGATGCCGCGCGTCGTGCCCGGCTCGAACGGCTCCACCACCTTGCCCTTAGCGGGCCACACCAGCGCCACGCTGCGGGCATGGCGCTTGACTTCGGCCGCGACCTGGCGGCTGTCCTCGGCGCTCGTCGTCGAGCTTGCCGCCGAATCTGCTGCCGCGCTGCTTCCCCTGCTTGCTGCGCCGCCGGACTGCGCGGGCGCGGCGGCTTGCACCGTGATCGTCTGCTTCGAGACCAGCTTGAGCGACTGGCCGATCCGCACGTGGCTGGTGGGCTTGATGCCGTTCCATGCCGCGAGGTCCTTGACCGCAACCTTGTGGCTCGCCGCGATCCCGAGCAGCGAGTCGCCGCGGCGCACACGTATCCACGTGGTCTTGGTGACCACGCGCGTGACAGGCGCGGCTGCTTGCAGCTGGCTCGCCGACGCTTTCGCGGCGGTGGCGGCCGCATCCGATGCGGCGCTCGCGGCAGCCGACTGATCGGGCTGCGGCTGCGGCTGCGGCTGCGCCGGTTGCTGGTCAACGTTTGCGCAAGCGCCCAGCAATGCCGCGAGACCGAAGCCTGCGAGACATTGCCAGAGACGGCGCGCCAGACCGTTGGCGCCCTGCCCGGAACGATCGTCGAACATGGTTGTTGCTCTCCTGTCCCATGCAAAGCCGCTCATCGCAACGGAACGCCACTCGGGCGGCCCCGAGCAGGTCTGCAGCGTCGAAACGCGCTCCCTTCCGCTCCCCGGCCAGTCGCATGCGCCGGCCCGGCCCCATCTGCGTTCAAATTGCGGGCTTTACATGACAAAATCCGCTACCGTCGCGCAAATTCCATGACAGCAGCTCCGAATCCATCTTAAAAACCGTCTGGCATTGTAAAACGCATTTCACATATATCCGGTAGGCAACAACACTCTGATACAAATCTTAAAAATACGAAGAATGTTCTCGTCCCGCGCGACTGAAATAGAGTCAGATCGAGCGCTCATCCGACATATCGGCAGGCTGAACCAGAACTTAAGTAGCCGAGTCTCCTGAAAGCCGTTTGAAACTCATGTAGTATTGCCCCCGTCAAGCGGATAACCCGAAGCATGGGAACCTTGACGCGTCAATTCAGGTCATTCCTGGGGCCTCCGTTGTGCATTCGCGGGGGCTTTTGACTTTTCGCGCCCCTCCGGCTTCGTGCGGGAGGCGGCCCGCCACTGCAGCGACCTTTTTGCATGCGCCAGCGCGGCCGTGCGCGCCCTCCCAGGCCGACCCTGGCCCCACATGGCGCGCCATAGCCGGCTGACGCCCGATCCATGTCACAGTCACCCAAACGTCTCGTCGAGCTCGACTTCTTTCGTGGCCTTGTCCTGCTGATCATCGTCGTCGATCACATCGGCGGCAGCATCCTCTCGCGCGTCACGCTGCATGCTTACGCGCTGTGCGATGCCGCCGAAGTGTTCGTGTTCCTGGGCGGCTTCGCCACGGCCACCGCGTGGGCCGCGCTATGCGCGCGCCGCACCGAGGCCGCCGCGCGCCAGCGCTTCATCAAGCGCGCGTTCGAGATCTACCGCGCCTTCGTGGTCACCGCGCTGCTCATGCTGCTCGTGACCGCGATCATGGTCGCCTGCAACGTCGACGCGCCGAACCTCGCCACCACCGATCTCGACGATCTCACGCTCGCCCCCGCCGCCGCACTGCGCGATATCGTGCTACTGCGCCGCCAGCCGTATCTCGCGGGCGTGCTGCCGATGTACGCGTGCTTCGCGCTGGCCGCGCCGCTGGCCCTGCCGCTCGCGCGCACGCGCCCGTGGCTGCTGGCCGCCATCAGCTTCGCGCTGTGGGCCATCGGCCCGTATCTCACGCCGTGGCTGCCGCACGTGGCCGACATGAGCTGGGACTTCAATCCGTTCGGCTGGCAATTGATGTTCGTGGCCGGCGTGATTGCCCAGGCGCAGCCGGTGTTCCAGAGCGTCACCGCGCAGCGCAGGCTCGGTGCTTTCGTCACCGCGCTCGCGCTCGCCGTTGTCGTGGCCGCCGCCATCTACCGCCTGCATCTGGGCGACACCACGCTCGACGGCGACTACAAGCGCAATCTCACGTGGTTTCGCGCCGTCAACTTCTTCGGCATCGCGTGGCTCACCGCGCACATGATCCGGCTCGGCTGGGCGAAGAAGCTCGCCGCCGCGCTGCCGTGGGTGGGACTCGTAGGCCGCAAGGGGATGCTGTCGTTCGTGGCCGGCGCGGTCATCTCGCTGACGGTGGACTCGGTCCTCTACTGGTACACCGACGGCTATCTGAACGTGCCGCTCGGCCTCGCCGCCGACGCCATCGCATTGACCTCGCTGCTGCTGGTTGCACGCGCATCCGATCCGCTCAAGCGCCTGCTGGCCTCGCGCGCGAGGGTGTCGGCCTGAAGAAGGGTCGGCCTGAAAAGCGTCGCCGCGCTTCCGGCGCGCACGGGCCGCTGCTAGCATGATGGGCCCGCGCGCCGCTGACGCGCCTTCCTCATCGGCCACGCCTGCCATGCGCAGACCTCCCCGCACCGCGGACTTTGCACCGTCTTTCGCACCGTCTTTCGCACGGTCTTTCGCCGCGGCGCGCATGGCGCTGCTCCGCGCGGCGCTCGTGATCCTCATGGCCTTCGCGACCTTCGCGGCGCTCGTCCCGTTCGCCGGGCGCGCCACGGCCGGCACGGTCGCCATGCACAGCTTCCACGCGACGGCGCTCGGGCGCGACTGGCCTTACGCGGTCTATCTGCCCACCGGCTATCGCACCGACGCCGCACGCTATCCGGTGCTCTACCTGCTGCACGGCAACAACGGCGACGCGATGGACTGGGTCACCCAAGGCGACCTGCAAAACACCGCCGACACGCTAATTGCGCGCCACGATATTCCACCAGTCGTGATCGTGATGCCGCAAGGCGGCACCGACTGGTATGTCGACCGCAAGGAAAAGATGGAGACGGCCTTTTTCGCCGATCTGATTCCGGAGATCGAATCGCACTTCGCCGTCGAGAACCAGCGCGACGGCCGGGCAATCGGCGGCGTCTCGATGGGCGGATTCGGCGCGCTGCGCTACACGCTCGAACACCCGGAAATGTTCTGCGGCACGCTGCTGCTCTCGCCGGCGATCTACTCGGGCGAGCCGCCGCGCTCATCGTCGGCGCGGCGCGTGGGGGTGTTCGGCGAGCATCAGTTCGACTCGCACGTCTGGCACACGCTCAATTATCCCGCGCTCTGGAGCGGCTATTTCGGGCGGCCCTGGCGCATCCCCATCTTCATCGCCTCGGGCGACGACGACCTCGTGATCCAGGCCGAGTCGTCGCTGCTCTACACGCGCTTGCGCGAGGCCGGCAATCCGGCTGCGCTGCGCATCGTCGATGGCGGCCACGTCTGGCCCGTCTGGCGCCAGTTGCTGCCCGCCGCGCTCAAGTACGCGCTCGCCTGCGTGCACTGAGCGTGCGCTGAGCGCGAGCCTCAAGAAGCCGAGGGCAAAAGCAACCGCATCACTCGGCCCAGTTCACCCACAGCACCATCAGCACCGTCATGAGCGCCGGGCCGATGAAAATGCCGATCAGCCCGAACGTGGTTGCGCCGCCGAGAATGCCGAACAGCACGAGCAGAAAGGGCAGGCGCGTCGAATTGCCGATCAGCACGGGCCGCACGAAGTGCTCGGCGACGAACACGACCACGCAGCCGCACACCGCGAGCACGATGGCGCCGATGACCGAGCCCTGCACCAGCAGCCACAGCGCCGCGCCGCAGAACACCACGGGCGCGCAGAACGGCACCATCGCCGCAATGGCGGTCACGGTGCCGAGCAGCGCCGCGTGCGGCACGCCGGTGAGCACGTAGGCAAAGCCGAGCAGCACGCCCTCGCCCAGCCCGACGACCACGAGTCCCGTCACGGTCGAGCGCACGGCCGAAGCCATGCGCTGAAGCAATTGCGCGCCGTCCGCGCCGAACGCGCGCCGCGCGCCGCGCATCACGGTGCCGGAGAGCCTCGGCCCCGCCTGAAAGATCGCGAACAGCGTGACGAGCATGAAGCCGAAGGTCATCGACGCATGCAAGGCGCGCGCACCGAAATGCCGGCCGAACGAGACGAGGGTGTCGCCATGCAGGCTCTTCATCGCGGACGAATCCTTGAGCGGCTGCGCAAGATTCGCCTGCCACCAGGCGCTCACCGTATGGCTACCGATCGGCAGCCGCGCGACGAAGTCGGGCACCGGCACGCCGTTCTCCTGGGCCGCGCGCAGCCACAGATAGAGCTCGTGGGCCTCGCCCCCCGCCTGGATCGCCGTGACCGTGATCGGCAGCACGACGAGCAGCGCGATGGCCACCGTGAGCACCGTGGCGATCCAGGTCGTGCGGCACTCGAACCAGCGGTGCCGCTCGATGGCTTGATAGGCCGGCCACAGCGCGATCGCGACCACGCTCGCCCAGGCCACGGCGGGCAAAAATTCGCGCACGACCCACAGCGCGAGCAGGACGAGCACGGCGAACAACGCGGCGGACGCGAAGCGCTGGAGTTTTTGCTCGTTTGCGGAGTTCGGAGCGGGTGGGCGTTGAATCATGTAACCTCATAAAAATTCAGCAAGACGGCGCGTGCGGTGCAGCAAATGTTTCCCGCCGCGAGCCGCCAGCATAAGCGCGGCACGCTGAAAACGCGAACGCCCAGGTGCGGCGACAGGCCGCGTTTAACCAGATGGGCGCCACCTTCCAGCGTTTGAACACTCCCTCCTCCAGGCCATAGTCATGTCGCGCCTGGTACAACACTGCGTTGCACAAATTCGGCAGGTCAAACCTTGATCGCCCGCAAACCCGCATTCCTTCGTCATTCGCAATGTGTCGCAGGGGGATTGTTTCGGTAACCGCAACGGTGTTTCTACGCGGGCACAATGGCTCTCGGCAGCGCGCAGGAATACAGTCCGGGCACACCCACTTACGGAGCCGACAATGACAAAGAACGCGTGCCTCGCGCTTGACGGAATCCACGGTGAACGCATCGAAATCCTCGAACAAACGGATTCCGCGCTCGTGATCCGCTGGGTCGAACCCGGCCGCTGCCACTACGGCGAGCAGCGCTGGCGCCGCCGCTCGGCGCACACCTCGGGAACCTGCGCCGTCACGCGCCGCAAGATCCGCCGCGGCGACGCCGTGTTCAAGCCCGCCGAACGACCGGCCCCGCTCAATGCTTCGGTGATGATCGCGGCAGAAGTATTCGGCGACCTGATCGAAGAGCGGTAAGCGCCGGCGACACCCGGCCGCCACTGCGGTAAGGTTGCACAAGATGGCGCCGGTTGCGCACGGCATGCGCAGCGGACGCCCCGTCCCGCAACCGCCGCGCGCCCATCGCATCGTTTGTTTTCGCCCACGTGTGGCGCGGCGCTCCGAGAGGCCCCGCCATGGCAGAAAACACGCCCCCGCTTCCGCTCGCTTCAAGGTCCGTTTCAAAGTCCGCCTCCAAGTCGGCCTCAACGCCCGCTCCAAAGCCCGCTTCAAAGCCGCCTGTCCAGCCCTTCTCGCTCGACGTGATGCTCGAAAAGTACGCCAAGGGCGACGAGCAGAGCGCCGACGACATCTACCGCCGCGTCGCCCACGGCGTCGCACAGGCCGAGCCGCCCGCGCTGCGTGCCGAAGTGGAGGCGCGCTTCGTCGACAACTTGCGCCACGGCGCGCTGGGCGCGGGCCGCATCATGAGCGCGGCGGGCGCCGGCATCGAGGCCACGCTGATCAACTGCTTCGTGCAGCCAGTGGGCGACAGCATCCAGGGCACCGACGACGAAGGCCGCCCCGGCATCTACGTGGCGCTCTTGCAAGCCGCCGAAACCATGCGGCGCGGCGGCGGCGTCGGCTACAACTTTTCGGCGATCCGCCCGCGCGGCGCGCACGTCAAATCGACGGGATCGAGCGCTTCCGGGCCGTGCAGCTACATCGACGTGTTCGACGCCTCCTGCCGCACCGTGGAGAGCGCGGGCTCGCGGCGCGGCGCGCAGATGGCCGTGCTCGACTGCGATCACCCCGACCTGCCCGAGTTCATCGAGGCCAAGCATTCGAAGGGCCGCTGGAACAACTTCAATGTCTCGGTGGCGGTCACGGACGCGTTCATGCGCGCCGTCGAAAACGACGAGATCTGGCCGCTCGTGCATCGCGCCGAACCCTCGCCCGCGCTGCGCGCGGCGGGCGATCTCAAGCAGCGCGAAGACGGCCTGTGGGTCTACGCCGAAAAGCGCGCCCGCGCGCTGTGGGACACCATCATGCGCTCGACCTACGACATGGCCGAGCCCGGCGTGGTGTTCATCTCGCGCATGAACGAGGACAACAATCTGCGTGCGCTCGAAAGCATCCGCGCGACCAATCCGTGCGGCGAGCAGCCCCTGCCCGCCTACGGCTGCTGCAATCTCGGCCCGCTCGACCTCACGCGCTTCGTGCGCGAGCCGTTCGCGCAACTGCGCGGCGGCCAGCCCGCCTTCGACTGGGACGAGCTCGCCGCGCGCACCGCCACCCAAGTGCGCTTTCTCGACGATGTGCTCGACGTCACGCTCTGGCCGCTGCCCGAGCAGCAGGCGGAAGCCGCAGCCAAACGGCGCATCGGCGTGGGCTTCACCGGCCTCGGCGACACGCTCGTGATGCTCGGCATCCGCTACAACTCGGAGGCCGGCTGCGCGTTCGGCGCGCGCGTGGGCCGCACCATGCGCGACGCGGCCTACCGCGCGTCGGTGGCGCTCGCGCGCGAGCGCGGGGCGTTCCCGCTGTTCGAGGCCGCCACCTATCTCGCGCCCGGCACCTTCGCCTCGCGCCTGCCCGGGGACCTGCAGGCCGAGATCCGCGCGCACGGCATCCGCAACAGCCATCTGCTCTCGATCGCGCCCACCGGCACGGTGAGCCTCGCGTTCTCCGACAACGTCTCGAACGGCATCGAGCCCGCGTTCTCGTGGACCTACCAGCGCACCCGCCGCATGGCCGACGGCAGCAACGAAACCTTCATGGTCGAGGACCACGCGTGGCGCGTCTATCGCGAGCTCGGCGGCGACGTCGACACCTTGCCCGACTATTTCGTGAGCGCGCTGCAGATGAGCGCGCAGGAACACGTGGCGATGATGGCGGCCGTGCAGCCGTTCGTGGACACGTCGATCTCGAAGACCGTAAACGTGCCCGCCGACTACCCGTTCGACGCGTTCGAAGACCTCTATCTCGACGCCTGGCGGCGCGGCCTCAAAGGCCTCGCCACCTATCGGCCCAACGAGACGCTCGGCGCGGTGCTGCAAACGCTGCCCGCCGCCGGCAACGCGCTCGACGACGCCCAGGGCGACGCCCTGCTCGACCCGCTGCGCGTGGCGATCGACCATCGGCCCAAGGGCGAGCTGCCCGCCGTGATCGAGAAAATCGAATACCTCACGCAGACCGGCAAGGTCTCGCTCTACGTGGCCGTTTCGTTCCTCGAAGTGACGGGCCAGGTGGGCGGCGAATCCGTGACGATCGAGCGGCCCATCGAATTCTTCATCCCCGTCGGCCAGCGCGACGAGTCGCAGCAATGGATCACGGCGACGATGCGTTCGCTCTCGCTCGCGGCGCGCGGCGGCTTCGTCGCGCGCAATCTGCAGGACTTGCGCAAGGTGTCGTGGGACCGCGGCCAGGTGCGCTACGGGCAGACACAGCGGCTCGACGGCACGCGCACGCCTCGGTGGCACGACTCCGAGGTCGCGGCGATCGCCTATGCGATCCAGCAAATCCTGCACCGGCGCGGCTTTCTCGATGCCGAGGGGCGCCAGGTGCCGTCGCGGCTGCTCGCCCAGCGGCGCGCCGAAGCGGCGGCGTTCTCGAACGCCTCATTGGCATCGGCGGCCATCGACGAAGCCGATGCCGCAGCCCGCGCGGGCGACCAGGTGCTGGACGGCCCCAATGCGCTGCCCGCCGATGCGGCGCTCGCCGCGCCACACGCGATGCTCGGCCGCAAATGCGGTTCGTGCGGCGCGAACGCGGTCATCCGGCGCGATGGCTGCGACTTCTGCACCGCGTGCGGGGACATCGGCAGCTGCGGTTAGGCCGGAATTCGAGCGGAGGTTGGGTAGGTTGGGGGGAGATTTGGACATTGATACTCCCCCGTTTTTGATCACCTGCGCGCGATCACCCGATCTGGTCTACTCTTTCGTTAAATCATATGAACCCATTCAGGAGACCGCGTGCTCACGTCCGCCCAGGGCGATAACGCCTGGACTATTGGCCTTGTGCAGCGCATTTACGTGCTCAGGACCCTGGGCTACGCAATGGGCACGCTACCCGTCCTGTTCCTGCTGCGCCTGCAGCAGGCGCCCGCCTGGGTCCTTGCCGTGGTGCTGGCCGTCTGCCTGCTCTGGCCGCATTTCGCTCACCGGCTCGTGGGCCCCGTTATCGCCGATGCACCGCGCAAAGAGCGACGGAACATGCTCATCGATTCGGTGTTCGGCGGCTGGCTCGTCGCCGCCGTGCATTTCGAGCCGGTTGCGACGATCGTCACCCTGTTGATGTTCTCGCTCGACAATATGGCGATCGGCGGGTGGACGCTGTTCGCCGCCGGGACGCTCGCCAGCGCGGCGGGGCTTGCAGCCGGCGTGGCGATTTTTGGCATCGCCCTTGATCCCTTCAATGGGCAGATCGCGCCGGCCTGGCTGCCCATCATCTTCATTTATCCGCTCCTCTTCGCCAAAACGACGCATGACGTCTCGGTCAAGCTGCTCGATCGCTCGCGCCGCATGCGCGAGCTGAGCGAATGCGACAGCCTGACCGGGCTCCTGAATCGCGCGGCGATCAGCGCAAGACTGCAGACGCTGCTCGCCGCCCAGGGCCGCGACGGCGCTTCGGTTCATGTGGTGTTCGTCGATCTCGATGCCTTCAAGACCGTCAACGATGCGCTCGGGCACAGCGTCGGCGACCAACTGCTCGTGGAGGTTGCCGCGCGTCTGCGCGCGTGCGCCCGGCCTGGCGACATCGTCGGCCGCTACGGCGGCGACGAGTTCATCATCGTGGCGCCCGGCGCGCGGGGCGACGCGGCGCGCTTCGATCTGCCCGATGCCGTGCTCGCGGCGATGGCCCAGCCCGTGCTCGTCGACGGACATGAACTCGTGGTGAGTGCGAGCGTGGGCGTCAGCGTGTTTCCGACCGATGCGGGCGATGCCCAGACGCTGATCCCCTGCGCCGACATGGCGATGTACGCGGCCAAGAATCGCGGCCGAAATTGCTGGGAGCGCTATCGGCCCGACATGCGCGCGGACGCCGATGCGAAGCTGATTCTTTCGGCGCGCCTCAGAAAGGCGATCGAAGCCGGCGCGCTGCGGCTCCATTACCAGCCGCAGGTGGACATGCGCAGCGGCCGCGTAGTGGGCGTGGAAGCGCTCGTGCGGTGGTACGACGAGATTTACGGCGAGATCGCCCCGGCGGACTTCGTGCCGATTGCGGAAAAGTCGGGATTCGTAGCCAGACTCGGCGAATGGGTGCTGCACGAGGCATGCCGCCAATCCGCCGTCTGGCGGCGCATGGGCATTGCGCCGGGGCGCATCTCGATCAATCTGTCGCCGCTGCAGCTGCAGCGCGCGAATATCGTCGAAACGTTTCAGGCCAGCTTGCGCGACACAGGCATCGATCCAGCCGGGCTCGAACTCGAGGTCACCGAGACCGCGCTGATCCAGCAGCCCGAGATTGTCGTGCGCCGCCTTCATGAGTTGCGCCGCGTCGGCATCAGCGTGGCGATCGACGATTTCGGCATGGGCTACTCGAGCCTGAGCCAGTTGCGCGCGCTGCCGGTCGATCGCATCAAGATCGACCGGGCGTTCGTGCACAGGATCGATGAAAACGACACCGCTGCGATCGTGAAAGCGATCGTCACGCTGGCGAAGGCGCTCGAACTATCGGTGATTGCGGAAGGCGTCGAGACGCTCGCGCAGCAGGAGTTCCTGCTGGCGCTCGGCTGCGTGGAAGCGCAAGGCTACCGTTTCAGCAAGCCGCTCGACGCGAAGCGCATCACCCAGCTGCTCGCCGATGGCGGCCCGCTGCCGCCGCCGTCGCACGCGACGCGCGACGATCAGGTGAGCGCGTAAGGCCCCCCGTCATGGGCTAGCTGCCCGGCCCCTGCACTGCCAGATACCCCGCGAAACCTTGCACGATGGCGTCGGTCTCGCCCGTGCGCACGAGCCGGAGCACCTGCGACTCATAAGGATTGCTTGCCAATGGCCGAAACACCGCGCGCTCGCCGCCCATGTTGCCGAGCGCCGCGGGCACGAGCGCGATGCCCATGCCGAACTCCACCATCGTCACCACGGTCTGCCACAGGCGCGCCTCGTGACGGATCTGCGGACTGAAGCCTGCATCCACGCAAGTCGCGATGATCTGATCGTGATAATGCGGCGACACCGAGCGCGGAAACAGAATGAACGGCTCGCGCGCGAGCGTGGCGAGTTCGATGCGCCTGCGCCGCGCGAACCGGTGCCCCGCCGGCAGGCAGCACAGAAATGGCTCGGAAAACAGCGGCTCCGATTGCACCTCGGCGGGAAAGCGCCCCCAGTGCGCGAAGCCCAGATCGATCTGCAAACGCTGCAGCGCATGGACCTGCTCGATGGTGTTCATCTCGCGCAGCACAACCTCCACGGCGGGGTGATCCGCTTCGAAGCGCCGGACCGCTTCGGGCAGCCCGCGATACAGCATCGAGTTGACGAAGCCGATGCGCAGCCGCCCCGCGAGCCCATGCGCCGAGCGCGCCGCGATGCGCCGCACTTCGTCGGCCTGTTCGAGCAGCCGCCGCGCTTCTTCGAGCAGCACGTAGCCCGCGTTCGTGAGCGCGACGGCCTTGTTGGTGCGCTCCAGCAGTTGCACGCCCAGTTGCTCTTCGAACTTGCGGATATCGAAGCTCAGCGCGGGCTGCGAGATGAAGAGCCGCCGCGCCGCGCGGCCGAAATGCAGCTCCTCGGCCACGGCCACGAAATAGCGCAATTGCTTGAGTTCCATTTCGGGGTCTCCGGGTGCCGTTATCGATAGATGCTGCTTATCGTACAGGACATCGTTTGTATTGGACCGTTATCGTTGCGCTGCCTAAGCTTGCTTTCCATTACGGCGCAGTGCGCGCGCCGATCCGAACAAACCCCTGGAGACACCCCGATGAGCGATCTTCCCGCCGTCGCCGCTCAGGCCGACGGCTCGGCCAATATTCCCGACAGCCGCGGCATCAACTTCTTCACGAGCGACCCCGGTCTGGCCCCGCTGCTGCGCAGCTATCTCGGCGATGCGGCCTACGCGGCCATCGAGCCCCAGCTCGTCGCGCTCGGCCAGCGCGCCTCCGACGAACTCGATGCGCTGGCGCTCGTCGCCGACCGCCATCCGCCCACGCTGAAGCCGCGCACGCGCCGCGGCGAGCCCATCCAGAGCATCGAGAAGCACCCCGATTACGTCGCGCTCGAACGCGTCGCGTACGCCGAACTGGGCCTCGCGGCAATGAGCCATCGCGAGAACCCGCCCGCGCCGCTCGTCAAATACGCGCTCACCTACCTGTTCGTGCAGGCCGAGTTCGGCCTGTGCTGCCCGGTGAGCATGACCGACTCGCTCACGCGCACGCTGCGCCGCTTCGGCTCGCCCGAGCTCATCGCGCGCTATCTGCCGATGCTCGCTTCGCAGGACTTCGACACGCTCTATCAGGGCGCGATGTTCATGACCGAGCAGGCCGCGGGCTCGGACGTCGCGCGCATCGCCACGCGCGCCACGAAGGAGCGCGGCGCGAATGGCGCAGACATCTGGCACCTGCACGGCGACAAGTGGTTCTGCTCGAACGCCGACGCCGATCTCGCGATGGTGCTCGCGCGCCCCGACGATGCGCCTGCGGGCATCAAGGGCCTCGCGCTGTTTCTGCTGCCGAAGACGCTGCCCGACGGCACGCGCAACCGCTATCGCATCGTGCGCCTGAAGGACAAGCTCGGCAGCCGCTCGATGGCGAGCGGCGAGATCGTGCTCGAAGGCGCGCAGGCGTATCTGATCGGCGAAGTGGGCCGTGGCTTTCATCAGATGGCGGACATGATCAACATGTCGCGCCTGTCGAACGGCGTGCGCGCGGCGGGCCTCATGCGCCGCGCGCTCACCGAGGCGCTGCACGTGGCGCGCCATCGCGAAGCGTTCGGCCGCAAGCTGATCGAGATGCCGCTGATGCAGCGCCAGTTGCTCAAGATGATGCTGCCCGCCGAGCAGGCCCGCACGATGTTCATGCAGATCGCCGCGCTGCTCGCGCGCGCCGACCATGGCGACGAGCTCGCCGCGAAGTGCGTGCGCATCCTCACGCCGCTCGTCAAGTTCCGCGCGTGCCGCGACGCGCGCCGCGTGACCGGCGACGCCATGGAAGTGCGCGGCGGCGTGGGCTATATCGAGGAATGGAGCGACCCGCGCCTCGTGCGCGACGCGCATCTGGGTTCGATCTGGGAAGGCACAAGCAACATCGTCGCGCTCGACGTGGCGCGCGCGGCCAAACGCGAAGGCGCGCTCGATGCGCTCGCGCGCTACGTGCGCGCACAGCTTGCGGAAAGCGGTCTGCCGGAAGCGAGCGCGGCGCTCCTGCGCGCCGCCTTCAAACGCGCGGGCACGGCGCTCGAGAGCGTGGCCGAGTGCGGCCGCGACGAATCGGTGCGCCAGGCCGCGAGCGCGCTCTATCACGCCGCCACGGCCGCCTTCATGGCTTGCGAAGCCGCGCAGGTTTCTTCGCGCGGCGCGCATGACTACCGGCGTCTCGCGCTCGCGCACCTGATCGTGCGCCACAAGCTGCTGCCGCGCGACCCGCTCGCGCTCGACGAACGCGACGCTAGCGCCGCGCAACTGCGCGCGCTCGTCGACGAACTCCCGCTACCGCTCGCCGATGCGATGCAGTTGCTGCCCGCACAGTGAGGTCCGCGCGATGAACATTCATCAGATATTCGAAACATCTGCGCAGGGAAAGGTCAATGGCGCACTGCACGGACTGCGCGTAATCGACCTGAGCCGCGTGCTGGGCGGCCCGTACTGCACGCAGGCGCTGGCCGATCATGGCGCCGAGGTCATCAAGCTCGAGCCGCCCGACGGCGACGAAACGCGCGGCTGGGGCCCGCCCTTTCTCGACGACACCGCCTGGTACTACATGGGCGTGAACCGCAACAAGCAGGGCATCGCCGTGGACCTGTCTCGCGACGAAGGCCGCGCGATTCTCTGGCAGTTGCTCGAAGGCGCCGACGTCCTCGTCGAGAACTTCAAGCCCGGCACGCTCGCGCGCTGGGGCATGGATTACGAACGCGATCTCAAGCCGCGCTTTCCGCGCCTGATCCATTGCGCGATCTCCGGCTTCGGCCCGGACGGCCCGCTCGGCGGCCTGCCCGGCTATGACGCCGTAATCCAGGCGATGGCCGGCCTCATGAGCGTGAACGGCGAAAGCGACAGGCCCGCGCTGCGCATCGGCCTGCCCATCGTCGACATGGTGACGGGCCTGAACGCGCTCGCCGGCATCCTGCTCGCGCTCGCGGAGCGCGAAAAAAGCGGCCAGGGCCAATCGGTCGACATCGCGCTCTATGACTGCGGCGTCGCGCTGCTGCATCCGCACCTGCCGAACTTCTTCGGCAACGGACGCACGCCGCAGAGGAGCGGCAACGCGCATCCGAACATCGCGCCCTACGACAGCTACGCGACCGCCACCGCGCCCATCTTCCTCGCAGTGGGCAACGACCGCCAGTTCGCGAAGCTTTGCGCGCATCTCGACCTCCCCGATCTCGCCGACGACCCGCGCTTTGCCGACAACCGCAGCCGCTGCGCGCACCGGCCCGAATTGAAGGCGGCCCTCGAAGCGCGGCTCGCGCAGCACGCATGCGAGCCGCTCGCGCGCGACCTGATCTCGGCCGGCGTGCCGTGCGGCCCCGTGCAGACCGTCGACGCCGTGGCCGCGCATCCGCACACGCAGCATCGCCGCATGCTGGTGGAGATGGAGGGCTATCGCGGCACCGGCGCGCCGGTCAAGCTCTCGCGCACACCGGCCACCTACCGCACGCCGCCGCCCGCGCTTGGCGGCGACACGCGCGCGGTGCTGGACGCGCTCGGCATTGATGCCGCCACCCAGCAGAAGCTGTTCGATGCGGGTGTGGTGAAAGGATGAGGAATCCGTAGCAACCCGAAGACAAACTCGCGAAACATCGGCGGACAGAAGACCGGCCCCAGCCGGCTCGACCGAACAATGCGTTGCATGAGACCCGAGAAAGCGCTCCGCACTGGCCCGGAGTAAGTGCAGAAGCACTAACTCCGGCCGACAGCTAAAGCGCCAACTCTGGTCGACACAGGAGACAAACATGACGAGCATCCCCACGCGCCAACCCGCGCGCGCTTCACTGGCCGCTTTCGTCGGCACGACGATCGAGTGGTACGACTTCTACATTTACGCCACCGCAGCGGCGCTCATTTTCGGCAAGCTGTTCTTCCCGTCGACCGAGCCCTTCTACAGCACGCTCGCTTCGTTCGGCACCTTCGCCGTGGGCTTTTTCGCGCGGCCGCTCGGCGGTCTCGTGTTCGGCCATCTTGGAGATCGCATCGGCCGCAAGAAGGCGCTCGTGGCCACGCTCTCGATCATGGGGCTCGGCACGGTGAGCATCGGCTTCCTGCCGACCTACGCCAGCACGGGCGCGCTCGCGCCGGCCCTGCTGGTCGCGCTGCGCATCGCGCAGGGCATCGCGATCGGCGGCGAATGGGGCGGCGCGGTGCTGATGGCGGGCGAGCATGCGCCCAAGGAAAAGCGCACGTTCCTCGCCTCGTTCGCGCAATTGGGCAGTCCAGCGGGCCTGATTCTCGCGCTGCTCTCGTTTCGCAGCGTCGCGCATCTGGACAAGGCTGCGCTTTTTTCGTGGGGCTGGCGTCTGCCGTTCATCGCGAGCGCGGTGCTGCTCGTGGTGGGCCTGCTGATCCGCTCAGGCGTGGGCGAATCGCCCGAGTTCGAAGCGCTCAAGACCCAGCGCCGCACCGCCGCGCTGCCCATCCTCGACGTGCTGCGCGACAGCTGGCGAACCGTGCTGCTGTGCCTGGGCGCCAACGTGATCGGCGTGGCGGGGGCGTGGTTCGTCAACACCTTCATGCTCAACTACACGACGCAGACGCTCGGCCTCGACCGCGCGCTGATTCTCGACTGTCTGTTCGTCGTGGCGTTCATCCAGTTCTTCACCCAGCTCGCCTCGGGCTGGTTCGCGCAGCGCGTAGGCGCGGGCGGCTTTCTCAAGCTCGCTGCCGGGCTCGCGATGCTCTCGCCTTATCCGATGTTCGTGCTGGTCTCCACGGGCAAGCCGGCCGCCATCGTGATCGGCATTGCCGTTGCGGTGATGTGCATGTCGAGCTCGTATGCGGTGATGGCAGGCTTCATGACGAACGCCTTCCCGGTGCGCGTGCGCTATTCGGCTATTTCGATCTCCTACCAATGCTGCGCGGCGCTCGCGGGTGGTCTCACGCCGCTCGTGGGCACGCTGCTCGCCCACGACTTTCCCGGCCAATGGTGGCCGCTGGCGCTCTTCTATAGCGCGCTTGCGGCGATCTCGCTCGTGTGCATCGCGGCGCTGCAGCGCAGACAGCCCGCGGCCGCGCAAGCGAGCGCCGCCATCGCGTTGACCGAGTGAAGCACAGGCGCCGCTCGCTCAGTGTGTGTGCGAGGGCGCCGGTTCAGTGGGCGGGGTTGCGTGCGCCGTCGCGGCGATCGAGCTCTTGAGGCGATCGAGCGCGGTGCGCCATGCATCGCTTTCGCGGCCGCCGTCCAGCAGGGCGCGCAGCAAATCGAGCTGAAGCGCGTCGCGTTCCTCACTCGCTGGAAGCACGTCGCCGAGACCCAGGAGTTCTTCGGCCAGCGGCGTGGGCGGGACAAACCCGGAGGCTCTCAAGCGATCGCGCACCGCGCCGGGCGCGCCCGCAATCAGCAGCACACGGTCCTCCCACACCACGAAGCGCGCAAGCCGGGCCAGCACGCTGTCGCCCGCCGTTGCGGCAGGCTTGTCGCGCGCGCCACACGCATCACACGCTCCATGCTCATTCGCGCCTTCGATCCAGCCAGGCAATTGCGCGGCCGGCATGGGCCGCGCGATCACGTAGCCCTGTGCGCCATCCACACCGAGTATCGCGAGCGCGGCCAGCAGATCCGCCGAATCGACGCCTTCCGCGAGCACGAGCTTGCCCAGCGCGTGGCCCAGACGCGTGACCTGATACACCACGCGCAGCGCGTCGAGCGCCGCGTCGCCATCGATCTGGGCGATCTCGCGGTCGATCTTGATCCAGTCGAACGGCAGTTCGCGCAGCCGCGCGAGCCCGCTATGCCCCGAGCCCAGATCGTCCTGCGCGAGCAGCACGCCCAGCGCGCGAAACTTCGCGAGAATCGAGCGCCGCCCGTCGTCCAGTGTGAATGATTCGGTCTCCAGAACTTCGAGCGTGAGCCGCGCGCTCTGGCAAGCGTGGGCCTGAAGCGCCTCGCGGGTTGCCTCGAAGTAGCGGATGTCGTTGAGCGCGGCCGGCGGCAGGTTGATCGATATATCCAGGTCGTGCCCCGCCGCGAGCCACTGGCGGCGGTCGGCGAGCGCCTGATGCAGCCCGCGCGCGAACAGTTCGAGCAGATCGTCGGAGGCCAGCGAAAACAGAAATTCGTCGGGGGTGAGCAGCCGTTCGCCGTCGCGCAGGCGTGCCAGCGCCTCCGCCTTGCCGCAACGGTCCGTTGCGAGATTCAGCAGCGGCTGGTAGTGCATCTCCAGCGCGCCGGTGCGCACGAGCGCGGCCCAATGCTGGCGCACGCTCACCGGCACGGCGGCGCCGTGCATGCCCTCGTGGGTCTGCAAACGCGTGACCGCGCAGCCGAGCAGCGTCTGCAATAACTCGACGAAAGCCACCTGGTCCGGGCCGACAAAACCGCCGGGCCAGGCGCTGAAGAGCATCAGGATCGCGATCGGCGGCTGGCCGCCTGTGGCAAGCGGCAGCGCGACGGCAGAGCGCAAGCCCTCGCGCGCCGTCATCTCGCGCCAGGGCGCGACGAGCGGATCGGTCTGATAGTTCACCACGCGCTCGGCTTTGCCACTGCGCCACGCGCGCCCCACCGCGCCCTGGCCGCACGCGTGGTCGGCGCGCACGCTGATATCGAGCCCCTGCGACGCCAGCGACGCGAGCAAGCCGCCGCCGTCCGGGCCGCTGCCGCCCGCGCCGGCCTCGAAGTGGAAGATGCCGTCCCGGTCGGGACGGCCGATCGCGCACGCGGCCACCTCGTCGTGGGCCGCAAGCGCGCCGATCACCTGGTCGATGAAATGCGTATAGCTGCCCGCCGCCCAGACGATGCGGGTGATGCGCTGAAGCACCTCCTGCTGCGAATCCTCCACCGCCTGATAGGCCTTGAGCTGCCAGGCGGTGTCCGAGGTGAGGCGGCGCGCGTAGAGCGAAAGCGCCTGGCTGCTCACGCTGCGCCCGATCTGCTTGTAGACGAGTTCCTGAAGGATGCCCCGGCTGCGCACGAGTTCTTCCTTGCCGAGCCCGACGATCGCGTGAATGCGCCCGATGCGCATCGCCATGGCGGCGTGCTCCTGCGCGTTCAGGTTCGGCTGGGCGAGCGCGCGGAGGTTCTGCACCTGCCGCTCCTTGAGATCCGCAAGCTCCTGCGCCGACAGCATTTCGAGGATGCGCCGGGACTTGGGCAAGCGCGCCAGTTCCTCATAGAAGTGGTTCACCACGAGGTCGGCAGTGGCTTGCAATGCCTCGATCAATGTTTGCATGTATGACGTGTCAGGGCGCCGGGGCGGAAAAAGTCGACCGGCCGCGCACCGCGCGCAAGGCGGCAAGCGAAGCCTCATCGCTCAACGAGCAATGATACGGCATGCATGAATGCGCGAAGGGCCGCCACACTGGAGATTGTCCTCGGGACGTGGGCCAGCGCACATACAGATTGATCGGCCGGCGCAGCACTCACACCGCAGCGCCGGCGTAGCGCGCCGCCGCTTCCACGCGCGGCGCGGCGGCTTCGGCAACGTTGCGTGCGCGGCGCATGTCGTCGGCGGGACTGCAGCCGAACAGGCGCTTGAACTCGCGGCTGAACTGCGAGGCGCTTTCGTAGCCCACGCGCGTGGCCGCCGCGCTCACACTCATGCCGTCGTGCGTGATCAACAGCCGCGCCTGATGCAGCCGCGTGGTCTTCACGTACTGCATCGGCGAGGTCGAGGTAACGGCTTTGAAGTGCGCATGAAAAACCGCGAGGCTCATGCCCGCCTCGGCGGCCAGCGTCTCCACGTCGAGGTCGCCGCGATAATCGACGTGGATGCGGCGCAGCGCCTTCGCGATGCGGCCGAAATGATGCTGATGCGTGAGCGCCGCGCGGATCGCGTCGCCCTGCTCGCCGGTCAGCACGCGATAGCAGATCTCGCGCACGATCGACGTGCCGAGAATGCGCGCGTCGCTCGGCTGCGCGAGCGCTTCGACGAGACGCAGCACGGCATTCGAAAGCGTCGCGTCGAGCGGCGTCGCGTAGATGCCCACCGGCTCCGCCACGGCGCTGCCGCGGGTGTCGTTGAGCGCCATCAGCAGCTCGGCCACCATGGTCAGATCGACGCGAATCGAAATCGCAAGAATCGGCTTCTCGGGCGTGGCCTCGGTCTCGCACTCGAATGGCAGCGGCACCGAGAGCACGAGGTATTGCTGCGCATCGTAGATGAACACCTGGTCGCCAAGAAAGCCGCGCTTGCGGCCCTGGCACACGATCACGATGCTCGGCTCGTACATCACCGGCCGGCGCGGATGGCTCTCGCTGCCGCGCAACAGGCGCACGCAGTCGATCGCAGTGGGATGCACGCCGTCGCGCTGCGTGAGTTGCAGCAGCAGCTCGACGATGCGGCTTTGCGTGACGTCGTCGGTTTGTGGACTTTTCATGACAGTAGCGCTCCTGAATTCATCGATAGAAGCGGAGAAACAGGCTTGCCAATCTATCACCGAACGCACGCTCGTGCTGCGCACCAGGAGAATCAGGCAAGTCTTCGATAGCTTCAGGTATTCCCTGGGTAGAGCGCGATCCTTAGCATGGGAACCCTGCCGCAACACCCATTGATCCAGCGCTTCCTCACGCGCTGCGAACCGGTATTTGCGTCCGCACGGCTTGCTAATTCAGCAAGTCAGTTCAGCCTCAGGAGCCAGCCTATGTACGCCACTTACGGATATGCCGCCCGCGATGCCGCCTCGCCGCTCGCCCCGTTCGAATTCCAGCGCCGCGACCTGCGCGAACTCGACGTGCGCATCAACGTGCAGTTCTGCGGCGTGTGCCACTCGGACCTGCACCAGGCCCGCAACGAATGGCGCAACACGCTTTACCCGGTCGTGCCGGGCCACGAGATCGTCGGCCGCGTGACGGAAGTGGGCAAGGGCGTCACGCGCTTCAAGGTGGGCGAGCTCGTGGGCGTCGGCTGCCTGGTCGACTCGTGCCGCACCTGCGCGAGCTGCGCCGAAGGCCTCGAACAGTATTGCGAGAACGGTTTCGTGGGCACCTATAACGGCATCGACCGCGTGAGCGGCGAGCTCACTTACGGCGGCTATTCCACGCAACTCGTGGTCGACGAAGCCTTCGTGCTGCGCGTACCCGAGAACCTCGACCCGGCGGGCGCGGCGCCGCTCCTGTGCGCGGGCATCACCACGTATTCGCCGCTGCGCACATGGGGCGCGGGCCCGGGCAAGAAAATCGGTATCGTGGGGCTCGGCGGTCTCGGTCACATGGGCGTGAAGCTCGCGCACGCGATGGGCGCGCAGGTAGTGCTGTTCACCACCTCGCCCTCGAAGATCGAAGACGGCAAACGACTCGGCGCGGACGAAGTCGTGATTTCGAAAGACCCGGAGCAGATGCGAGCGCACGCCAACAGCTTCGATCTGATCGTCAACACGGTGGCCGCGCAGCACGACCTGAACCCGTTCATCGAGCTGCTCAAGCGCGACGGCACGCTGACTCTCGTGGGCGCGCCCGAGCACGATCACCCGTCGCCACAGGTGTTCAACCTGATCTTCAAGCGCCGCCGTCTGGCGGGCTCGCTGATCGGCGGCATCGCGCAAACGCAGGAAATGCTGGATTTTTGCGGACAGCATGGCATTACGTCCGATATCGAAATGATCAAGATGCAGGACATCAATCACGCTTACGAGCGCATGCTCGAGAGCGATGTGAAGTACCGCTTCGTGATCGACATCGATTCGCTGCGCCAGTAAGTGACCTCTGACGCCTGACACAACGCCTGTTCCCTCCGGGCCGTCCGTTCCTGACGGGCCCACCCAGCTCCCTTCGTGCCGTTGCACCGAGGCCTGCTTTTCCCGGCCTCACGTAGTCGAGCGGCGCCGCCTCGCGCGAGGCGCGCCGCCCTGAAACCGCTATAGCCGCTTTGCGCTGCTTCGTGCCGTGGCGCGGATTTCGTTCCCGCCGTTTGAGTTCGTTGCCTGGCGTGTTTTTGCCGGTTGTTCCCGCTTATTCCCGTTAACCAGGAGCTCGCCCGTGATCGACCGCATTCAGGCGATGCGCACCTTCGTTCGCATCGTCGATACCAACAGCTTCACTAAAGCCGCCCAATCGCTCGACATGCCGCGCGCCAGCGCGACCACGCTGATGCAGAGCCTCGAAGCGCTGCTCGGCACGCAATTGCTCGTGCGCACGACGCGCCGTCTTTCGCTCACGCCCGAAGGCGCGGCGTACTACGAGCGCGCCGCGCGGATCCTCGCCGACATCGACGATGCCGAAGCCAGCGTGCGCCAGTCGCCCGGCGCGATCGGCGGCCGCCTGCGCGTGGAGATGCCGGGCCTGATCGCCAACGCGATCGTGCTGCCCGCGCTCGACGACTTTCACGCGCGCTATCCGCAAATCGATCTCGTGATCGGCGTGAGCCTGCGCAATGTCGACCTCGTCGGCGAAGGCGTGGATTGCAGCATCCAGCTCGGCGAATTGCCCGATTCGGGGCTCGCGGCGCGCCGCCTCGGCGTGCTCGAGCACGTGACCTGCGCGAGTCCCGCGTATCTCGCGCGCCACGGCGCGCCGCAGTCGCTCGACGACCTCGCGCGGCACCCCGTGGTGAATTTTCTATCGCCGTTCACGGGCCGCCCGTTCGAGTTCGATTTCGAAGTGGACGGCAGCGCGACCAAGGTGAAGGTGGACGGCTTCGTGCACGTCTCCGACGAGTTCGCCTACCTCACCTGCGGGCTGCAGGGCTACGGGCTGATCCAGCCGCCGCTGCTCGCGGCGCAGCCGTATCTCGACAGCGGCGCGCTCGTCGAAGTGCTGCCGCAATGGAAGCCGCTGCCCACGCCGGTCTCGGTGGCGTTCGTGAAGTCACGCCAGATCTCGCCGCGCGTGCGCATCTTCGTCGACTGGCTCGCCGCGCTGTTCGAGGACGCCGGCACGATCAATCGCGATCTGTCTCGCGTGCGGCAGTTGCTGGAGGGACTGCAGCCGGCTTGAGGGCGGTGCAGGTCGAACTGGCGTGCACCGGGAACACTCGTTGCAAGGGATATCGACTCATCACCGGATGTTGCCGATTTAGGACTTGCGTAATTGTAAAATTATGCATTTAGAATATTCCGTGCGCCGGCGTTCTGTCAGAATTATTCCTTTGTGGCGCCGCGTCGCGACACGAGATAATTAGTCTAAACCGCCCCTCGATCCTTCCCCCATTTGCAGCATGTCGAACCTTGAAGCTTCAACCGACTCGGCCGCGGTCGCGGAACGCGTCCGCGAGTTGATGAGCCGTCATGGCATCGGCAAACGTCAGCAAACGACGGAGCTGTGCCGGATTCTCGACCTGAGCTTTTCGCAAGGGCACCGCAAGCTGCGCGGCAATAGCCCGTGGACGCTCGCGCAAATCAAGAAAGTCGCCGAGGCGTTCGACGAACCCGCCGGGCAGTTGTTCGGCGCGCAGCTGCTCGACCCCGGCACGGTGGGCGCGAGCGCGCAGGAAGCGCTGCTATGCGTGAGCGCCGTGGAGCTCGCCTGCACGGCCTGGATTGGCGCGCCCGTGGAGCCGGGCAGCCGCCCGGACTTCGTCGCCTACGAGAAGCAGGGCCAGTGGCGCGTGGTGCGCCCCGACGGCGCGCTGTACCAGAACGCGCGCGAAGTCCACAAGATCGAGATCTATCCGCGCCGCGCCGAGTCCGATAAGCCGCTCATCGCCGTGGTGGACGACGACCAGGCGTCCGCAGACAACCTGCGCGATTATCTCGAGCACAGCGGCTATGCGGCGCACGCGCTGTATGGCCTCGCCGCGTTCGAGCAGGCGCTGGAGCACAACGTGTTCGACGGCGTGGTGATCGACTGGCTGTTCGGCAGCCAGACTTCCGCCGGCGCCATCCGCCAGGTGCGCGCCTCCGAGAACCCCGACGCGCCCATCTTCGTGCTGACGGGCGAATTGCTGACGGGCAAGGCGAGCGAGTCGGAGATCAGTCAGGTGGTGCGTCACTACAACGTGGCGTGCTACGAAAAACCCGCGCGCATGGCGATTCTCGTCGCCGATCTTTCCAAGCGGCTCAATCGAGGCTGACGCCGCGGCTCACCACTTCAGTTGCCCCATCCTGCGTCGGCCGCTGCTTCTGCTCCATTGGCTGGCCAGCCGCGCTCGCGCCGCCCGCAGCTGCTGGAACGGGCCGCGCATTGAACGCGCGCAGCAGCGTCTTGCGCAGCACTTCGTAGTGCACCGGCTTGGGCAGCAGATCGAAGAACGGATTGCTGCTGTCGGCGGCGGTGGCCGCGAGCGCAGCCACGTCGGCGCTCACGGCGATCACGCGCGTGCGCCCGCCGCTGCCGCTCATCTCCTCGCCCCCGTCCCCATCCGCGCCCTCGCGCGCCTGCAACTCGGCCACGAATGCGTAGCCGTCGCGCCCCGGCATGTGCAGATCGAGCAGCACGACTTCGCACTGCGCCTCGTCGAGGCGGGCCAGCGCGCTGTCCGTGTCGGCGGCGGCGAGCGCCGCGTAGCCCATGTGCGCGACCATCTCGCAGAGCGACTCGCGCACGAGCGGGTTGTCGTCCACGACCAGCACCTGCTGCTGCGCCTTGTCATGAGTTTGCGGCGCGGCCACCTCGGCTAGCGGCGCGGCAACCGCCGTGACGGGTATCGTCACCGTGAAGGTCGTGCCCTTTCCCACCCGGCTATCGGTGTCGATCGTGCCGCCGAACAGGTCGACGAGCCCGCGCACGATCGCCAGCCCCATGCCCGCGCCTTCGTAGCGGCGCGTGCTCGAGGTGTCGAGCTGCGTGAACTCCTTGAAGATGAGCGGAATCTGCGCGGCGGATACGCCCGGCCCGGTGTCGCTCACGATGATCGCTAACGTTTGCGCGAGCGGCACGCCGCCTGGCGCACTGCCTGGCGCACTGCCTGGCGCACTGCCTGGCGCACTGCCTGGCGCACTGCCTGGCGCACTGCCTGGCGCACTGCCTGGCGCACTGCCCGGCGCACTGCCCGGCGCACTGCCCGGCGCACTGCCCGGCGCACTGCCCGGCGCACTGCCCGGCGCACTGCCCGGCGCACTGCCCGGCGTCACGCTGCCGGTGACGAACTCGATGCACACCGAGCCGCGCTCGGTATAGCGAATCGCGTTGGTCACGAGATTGTTGGCGATCTGGCGAATGCGGTGCGGATCGGCCACGAGCGTCTGATGCAGGCCGTGGCAGGCATGCTCGAACGCCAGACCGCGAACCCGCGCGGCCTGCTCGTTTTCGTCGACGATCGACTGAAGAAGCTCGCGCACGTCGAACGCTTCCTGGCGCAATTCGAGCTTGCCCGCGCCGAGGCGCGCGTAGTCGGTAAGGTCCCGCATTTGCGCTTCGAGCTGGCGCGCGGCGGTTTCGAGCCGCTGGATCACCTTGCTGTCCGCCTCGGAGTGCGAGTTGAAGCCGAGCAGCTCGATCGACGACACGATCGCATGGAGCGGCGTGCGCAATTCGTGGCTGATCATGCCGAGAAACGCGTCCTTGGCCATGCTTGCCTCGCGCGCGGCGCGGCTCGCCTGGGCCTCCGCCTCGAGCGCCGCGTGCTGCTGCCGGATCAGGCGCGTGCGCCGGTAGCCGTTCATCACGAGCAGCGCCCCCGCAGCCGCCGACAGCATCAGCAGCACGATGCCCGCCGCGAACAGATCGCGGCGCTTGGCGATGAAGTCGCGCCGCATGCCCTCGCGCTCGGTCACGTCGGCAAAACGCCGGTTCAGCGCGAGATCGGTCACCTGGGTCCAGTGCGTGTCGAGCGCCATCAGCATGGGCACGGCGCGTTCGGGGTTGTCGGCGAGCGTGTCGATCTCGGCGTCGAACGGCGCAATGGCGACGTCGATCGCGGCAAGGTCGTCGTGCTGGCGCCGCATGAGGTCGGGCTTGCCCGCGAGCTCGCGCGTCGAGCCCTTCATCACGTTGAGCTTCGATTGCAGGACTTCGTAGCGCAGCCGCACCTTGTCGAGGTCGCGGTCGAGGCCATCGGCGTAGATCAGCAACTGGCTCTCGAAGCGCGCGTAGGCGATCTGCATCTGCGCGGCGTCCCAGTAGAGGCCGTCGTAGCTGCCGGTCAGGCGCTGCACCACGTTGGGATTGAGCAGGTTCGCGTAGAGCAGGTAGCCCACGGCCACCACCGGCGGCGCCAGCGCGGCAATCCAGATCAACACATGCAGCATGCGCCGCAACGGACGTCGCATCACCCTCTCACTGCTTGATGGTCATCGAAACGATCTGCCAGGCGAACTTGGCGTCGCCCGCCGCGCCTTGGAGCTCCTGCGGGAACTGGTCGCGCGGATAGACCAGGAACAGCGGGCCGAAATTGCTCACCTTCAGGCGCTGGCCGTTCATCTCGTAGGCCAGCACCGCGCCGTAGCGCGTGGCATCGGAAACGGGCACGACGCAGGTATAGTCGTCGATGGTGTGGATCTCGATCTGGCTGCCGTAAGCGCCCACGATGCCGAGCACGTCCGAGAGCAGCGGGCCCGTGAAGGTCGAGCGCGGCGTCCAGGTGGTGGACGTCACGATCGAATGCGGCGGCAGCTTGAGCAGCGCCTCGGCGCTGAAGTGCCATGCGGTGTGCGCGGCGTTGTTGGTCGCGCGCACCTCGCCGTTCACGTCGAGCTGGAGCGAATCGCCCGGGGCCGCCAGCGCAAGCCGGGGCGGGGCGGCCGCGGCCGCCAGCCATCCCGCGAGCGCGGCCGTGAAGCGCCTGCGTTCGAGGGAGGCGAGCCGGCCGGCCGGCCTGCGCTCCTCCCAGCCGTCTTGCACGACAACGGGTTCCTGCATCGCTCTTGCTCCCCTTGCGCAAATTCATGGTGCGGTCATGCGCCGGCCTTACGATCCGGCCCGTCGCGCCTGCTTATGCCCTGCTTATGCCCTGCTTATGCCCTGCTTATGCCCTGCTTATGCCCTGCTTATGCCCTGCTTATGCCCTGCTTATGCCCTGCTTGCGCCTTTGCGTGGCTCGCACCGCGCCGGTCTGCATGAGCTGGCAAGCATAGGCATAATATCGTCAAACATTGATCCAGCCATAGGTGTCTCGTTCGCCATCCGGTTCTCCCGTGCATACTCCGGCAGCGCGCGGCGGCGCGGCGCAACGGACCGTCCTCGCACTGCCATTCCATGAACAAGCCCGTCGTCCCTCTCACTTACGAACAGCTCGACCATTGGGTCGAATCGCTGCAGCCGTTGCTGATCGAGGAGGATTTCGCCGCGGTCGTCGGCATCCTGCGCGGCGGCGCGCCGCTCGCGCTGATGGTTTCGCACGCAACCGGCGCGAACGTCGCGTTCCTGCGCTACTCGCGCGAAACGCGCGAAGTGCGCTGGGATTCCACGCTGCCCATGCCCGAGCCCGGCTCGAAAGTGCTGGTGTGTGAGGACATTGCAGGACGCGGCCACACACTCGTCGACTGCATTGCGTTCCTGCGCGAGCACGGCCTCGTGGTGCGCACGCTCACCGGCGCCTACGACGACCTGAGCCGCCTGCGCCCCGACTATTCGATCGACGCGAGCGGCTATTTCGCGCTGTTCCCGTGGGAGCGCCAGGCCTACACCGACCGCTACCGCGCCGACTGGACGCGCGACGGCGTGCGCGAAGGCACGGGCATGGCCAACGATCACGACTACACGGTCTATGCGATCGACCTAGACGGCATTCTCCTGCCTGACATTCCGCTCTCGCGCTACGACGAGGATCTCGAGGCGGCGCTCGCCGAGCGCGATGCGCTGCTGCCGCTCGAGCGCATCCCCGACATCGATCTGAAGCATGCGCGCGCAATCATCACGGGACGCCCCGAGATCGATCGCGAGCGCACCCAGGCCTGGCTCGACCGGCACGGCTTCGGGCATCTGGAACTGATGATGCGCGCCCCGGGCGAGCACGACGACACGCCTTCGGGCGCGGCCGGGCACAAGGCCGCGGCCGCGGTGCGCTGCGGCGTGACGCATTTCATCGAGAGCGATCCGGTGCAGGCCATCTATATCGCGCGGCGCGCGCCGCTGCTGCGCGTGATCTGGTGGAATGCCCAGGTGCGCGTGGGCACGCTGATCGGCGCTTCGGCCTGGGGTTGAGGCGCGCGGCGCTCCGGCTCCTTCCCGCGCGCAGCCGCTGCCGGCTTTTCCCGCGCCGCTATTGCGCGCGTGCCTCGGCCTCCCGCCCGGCCCGGCGCGCTCGCCGGACGCCGCCGCCGGATCATGCCCCATCGCCCGCGCGGCGCGCGCCGACGCCACCACGATCAGCTTCATCGTCGCCCGCGTCGCGCCCACGAAAAGCTTGCGCGCGGTGCGCTCGTCGAGCGTCTCGAAGTCGACATCGGTGAGGATCACACAGGGCGCCGACTGCCCCTTGAAGCGATAGATCGAATCGAGCAGCACGTCGCCGCCGCGATACTGCGGATTGCCGAACAGGTCGTATTGCCCCGTGAAGCTGCGCAGCCGGTGCGGCCCCAGGTGGTCGAGCGCCGTGAAGTGCGAGTGCTCGCGGCCCCGGAACGACAGCACCACGATGTCCTGCTTGCGAAAGCCGAACGAGAGCGCCTGGGTGATGGCGCGCTTGGTCGCCGCCGCCACGGCGCTCTCCGGCGCGAGCGCAGCGCCTTGCTCGGCGCGCTCGTCCCATACGGCAAACGTGACCTCCGAACCGTCGAACGGGCTGCCCGCAACCAGTTGCGCGAGCGCGGGCGCGGCCTCACCCGCCGCCTCGCGCAAAAACGCGAGGATGTCGCGCGGACTGCGGTAATTGGTGGTCTCGCGCAGCACGGTCCAGCCTGGCAAGGCCACCGGCTCGCGCACATAGAGGTTCTGCAACGGGTCTTCGAGCCACCACCACGCCGCGCCGGGCCGCAGCAGCCGCGCGAGCGCATCGACCCATGCCGGCTGGAAATCCTGGCCCTCGTCGACGATCACCACGTCGAACTGCCAGCGCGCGTCGATGGGCGCCTGCGCGAAACGCCGCTCCAGATCGTCGAAGACATTTGCGCCCTCGAAGTCGGGTACGTGGCCGCTGTCGCGCGAAACCCAGTCGCATAGCTGATGGTAGTTGGCCACTTTCGCCTCGGGCGGCGCGACCTTCGCGATGTGATCGGCGAGCGGCCGGTTGAAGCACACATAGAGCGTGCGCGCGCCGCGCGCGACGGCGTCCTTCATCACCTGCAACGCGAGCTGCGTCTTGCCCGAGCCGGCCGTGCCGATCACGCGCAGGCGAAACGGCTCGAACTCGAGGCGCCGCGCCCAGCTGGCGAGCCCGCCCGCCAGACGCGTGACGAGCGTGCCCGCCGCGCCCACCAGCGCGCTCGCGTCGGGGGTGAGCGAGAGCTCGTCGGCGAGAAAATGATGGATCTTCGCGGCGCTCGGCAGGCGCGGCTCGTCGGCGGGCAACGCCTCGCGCACGATGGCCGCGAGCTGCGACTTGCGCGTGGCGTCGACGATGCGGGAGGGCTGCACGCCCGCGATCGCCGGCTCGCGCACCACGTGGTCGGGACAGTAAAAGAGCTCTTCGAGACCGTAGTTGCCCGCGCCGAACGCGGCCGTGAAGCGCCGGTGCAATCGTTCCACCGTGCGCGCGAGCCCGACCGCGACATTGCGCTCGGTTTGCAGATACGCCTTCACGAGACCGTTTTTCGTCTCGCGCAGAAAGCCGGTGCGTTGCTCGACGATCAGCGCGCGCCCGGACGGGCTCACGATCACGAAGTCCGCTTCGCCGAACACGGAGAACCCTTCCACGATGCGCGTCCAGTGCACGCCGTGGTAGACGGTGTAGCCAGCGGGCAGACCGCGCTCGAACAGCGCGAGCGTCTCGCGTTCGCGCGCGGCCGCGCCGGTCGCTTCCAGATGCTGCCAGTCGTCGGGGACAATGCGAGCCATGGGCGGTTCTCGTCGCGCGTCGTCGCGCGGTGAGTCGGGTTGGGCCGGGTTCGGCCGGGTTCGGCCTGACTCGGGGTGGGCGTGGGTTGAGTGCGTTGCGGCTATTCTACGGATGAGGCCGGGGCGCATGTGCGAACAAGCTTAATCGCTGACGCCCCTGCGTTGCCCGATTTGCAACTGTGCCCGCTGCACTGCCAGCACTTCCGTATGAATGCGCTGGCCGATACGCCAGAACAGCAGGGTCAACTCCGCATTGACTGCCTGGACTGCGCGCTGGCGCGATGCCTCGATCAATGCACAAATGTCACCCAGCAGCGTTGCAGACTCCGCGGTGACGCTAAAGATGTCTTTCGGCGGGTCATGCCACTGGCAGCCCCTCTCGTTGCGCCCGGATCGTGTATCGTTGCTATCTTTGCGGCAAAGGAGAAAGCGCCGGATGATCAAGATCTGGGGACGCGCCAATTCGGTGAACGTCCAGAAAGTGCTGTGGTGTTGCGACGAACTCGTGCTGCCGTTCGAACGTATCGACGCGGGCGGCCAGTTCGGCCATCTCGACGACCCGTCCTACCTCGCGATGAATCCGAACGGCAAGATTCCGACCCTCGCGGACGGCAGTTTCGTGCTGTGGGAATCGAACGCGATCGTCCGTTATCTGGCGATGGAATACGGCCCCTCGAGCCTGCTCTACCCCACCGACCCGAAGGTGCGCGCCTCGATCGAGCGCTGGCTCGACTGGTCGCTCGGCACGCTCGCGCCCGCCGAGCGGCCGCTCTTTCTCGCGCTCGTGCGCACGCCGCCGGAAAAGCGCGACCCCGCGAAGATCGAAGCCGATGTGCAAAACGTGGCCGCGTTGTGGACGCTGCTCGACCGCCATCTGCAAGGCCGCTTCTTCCTCGAGAACGAGCGCTTCTCGCTCGCCGACATCGTGCTGGGCGCGTACGCGCGGCGCTGGTTCGGGCTCGAAGGCATCGAGCGGCCCGCGCTGCCGAATCTCGAGCGCTGGTATCAGCGCCTCGCGCAGCGCCAGGGCTTTCGCAAGTACATCGATCTGCCGCTGACCTGAGCCGTCTCGGGGCGCGCCGGCGCACGCGCGACGCGCCCCGTATAATCGCAGCATGAAGACAGTCAAACCGTCCATCAGCGCCGCGGCCTCGCACGGCCACGTGCACGATCATCCGCTTGATCACGATCGCGCTCACGAGGCGCACGATCACGGTCACGGCGCGGGTGGCGTGAACGGAGTTGTGGGCGGCGTTGCGGGTATTGGAGGCGCACCGCTCGAAAACGCGCTTGCGATGGCCGAGACCTACTGCCGCGAGCGCGGCGAGAAACTCACGCCAATCCGCCGCAAGGTGCTCGAGTTGCTGCTCGCCTCGGGCCGCGCCACCAAAGCCTATTCGCTGCTCGACGAAATGCGCCAGATCCATCCGGGATCGGCACCGCCCACGGTTTATCGCGCCCTCGACTTCCTGCTAACAGCGGGGCTCATCCACCGCATCGAGTCGATCAACGCGTTTGCCGTCTGCCACGACCTCACGCAATGCCAGCACGGCATTCTCGTGGTGTGCCAGCAATGCGGCAACGTCACGGAACTCCACGAGCCCAAGCTTCGCCAGGCGCTGGTCGCGCAGATAGAAGCCGCGGGTTACCGCCTCTCCGGCGACGGCATCGAGCTCAAGGGCGTCTGCGCGCAATGCCAGACCGCCGATGCGGCACCTGCCGAAACGGCCGCCGAACGCACGCAGGCCGCCGCACAGCCCTGAAGCGGCACCAGGAGACCTTGATCTCGAGCCTGACCGGCGCCGGGCCACCACCCGGCGCCGCGAAAGCACTTGTCAGGGCATCTGGCGCGCGTCGATTGCGTCGCTCAGCAGCGCCACCAGCGCCTCGGGCCGTGCCGGCTTGGTCATGAAGTGCTGAAAGCCCTCGCCGATGCTGCGCAGACGCCAGCTTTCGTCGGTATGGCCCGTGAGCGCCACCGCCACAACCGGGGCATGATCGCCGCGGATCTCATGATCGCGCAGCCGCTGGATCAGGTAGAAGCCGTCCATCGCGGGCAGGTCCAGGTCGCAGACCACGGCGTCGGGCAGCAGGCTCAGCGCCGCTTCGATACCCGTTTCCGCGTCCTCCACCGCCACGACCCTGGCCCCTTCGGATTCCAGCAGCGAGGTCAGGGAGTCCCGGCTTTGCGGGTCATCTTCGACCAGCACGATGGTCGTCTGGTCGAGCTTGTGTACTGCGTTCATTGTGTTTGCTTGAGTGCCATTCTGTCTGTTTCGCGTGCCGCGCGGCGCAATGGGCGCGCGGCACGCAGCGGGCAACACACTACGGGCAACGTGCCCGATCGCCCAATTAGAGCAATCCCGATGCCGCGCGTTCAACGATGCGACGCGCACGATAGCCGCAATCGGCGTCAAGCCGATGACAGCCGCGCCGGCTTGCCTTGCGCCTTGCCGGTTTTCGCGAACGCCTCGAGCGCCCGCTCGCGCGCCGCCTCATGCGCCACCAACGGATGCGGATAATCCACGCCAAGCCGTACGCCGGCCGCCGCCAGCTCTTGCGCGCTCGCCTTCCAGGGCTGATGGATCAGCCGGTCGGGCAGCAACGCAAGCTCGGGCACCCATTTCCTGACATACGCGCCGCGCGGGTCGAACTTCTGACCCTGCAATACGGGATTGAAGATGCGAAAGTATGGCGCGGCGTCGACGCCCGAGCCGGCGACCCACTGCCAGTTGGCCGGGTTGCTGGCCGTGTCGGCATCGACGAGGGTGTCCCAGAACCACTGCTCGCCTGCGCGCCAGTCCAGCAGCAGATGCTTGGTCGCGAACGAGGCGGCCACCATGCGCACGCGGTTGTGCATCCAGCCGGTGCGCCACAGCTCGCGCATGCCGGCGTCGACGAATGGGTAGCCCGTCAGGCCGCGCTGCCAAGCGTGCAGGCCGCGGGCATCGCGGCGCCAGGGCATGGCATCGAATGCCGGACGCAGGTTGCGCCGTGCCAGATCGGGATAGTGGTAGCGCTGGTAGTAGCAGAACTCCCGCCATCCCAGCTCGCTGGCGAATTTTTCCGCGCTGGCTTCGCGGCGCGCGGACGAGCCCGCCGCGCCGTCGGATTGCGCGGCCCGCAGCGCTGCATACAGTTGGCGCGGCGAGAGCGCGCCCACGCGCAAATACGGCGACAGGCGGCTGGTTGCCGCGAGATCCGGCGCGTCGCGCTCGCCTGCGTAGGCCTCGAAATCGTCGGAGAAAAACGCGCGCAGACGTTCGAGCGCGGCCTCCTCGCCCGCCGGCCACGCTTCGCGCAGGCCTGCGGCCCAGTCGGGCTTGCGCGGAGCAAGGCCGAGATCGTCGAGCGTGGATGCGAGCCGGGCAAGACGTGCCGGTAGCGATTGAAAATTCCACCGTTGCGGTGCGCTGCCCGGCAACGGCGGATCGCCGGCGCGCCGGCACGCACGCCACCAGGCCGAAAACACCTGGAAGGGCTCGCCGGCCTGGTTGAGCACCGTCCACGGCTCATAAAGGAGCGTTGCATTGAAGCTCTCGGCCGTCAGCCCGCGCTCGCGCAGCCCCGCCTTCAGGCGCGCGTCGCCGTCGCGCTCCTGGCCGCCGTAGCGTCGGTTCCAGAAGACGCAGGCCGCGCCGCTCGCCGCGACGCATGCCTGCAGCATCTCGCTCTCGGCGCCTTGCATCAGCAGGAGCCGGCCGCCGCGCTCGCGCAGCGCCGCGTCGAGCGCGGCCAGCGTTTCGTGCAGCCACCAGCGCGCCGCGCCCCCGGGCGCTCGTTCGCCGGCCGCTTGGGGATCGTGAATATAGAGGCAGATCAGCGGCCGTCCCGTGGCGGCCGCACGGGCCAGCGCGGGGTGATCGGCGAGGCGCAGATCGTCGCGGAACCAGACGACGACGGGAGCATGAGCGGAGTGTGCGGAAGTCAGAATGAACCTCGATCGAACAAATGCCGCTATGCGGCGATGAGTTGCCCGCGCGCCGGCTTGCGGGCTAAGCGGGCCGGATGCCCTGCGTGATGAGCGCCACGGCGTGGCGCGCGATCTCCTCGGCGCCCACGCGCCGCGGCACCAGGTCGTCGCGCCACACCTGCGCGGTGGCGAGGGGCAGCAGCGTCAGCCCGAGCAGCGACTGGAACAGCAACGAAGGCTCCAGCGCCGCGTTGAGCTTGCCTTCGCGCTGCCAGCGCTCGACCGCTTCGTGCGCGGCGCGCTGGTGCTCGTCGCCGTAGCGCTCGCGCATGCGCTGGCGCAGCAAACCGCCCTCGCTGATCACCTCGCGCACCCACAGCGGCGCGAACCACGGGTGCGTCTGCCCCACCTCCACGAAGCGCTGCGTGAGCGCCGTGAGCGCGGCCACGGGGTCGTCGGGCCAAGCTTCGAGCCAGCCGCCCATGGCCGAGCGCAACGGCACGAAACGCTCGTCGATGATCACGTCGATGAGCTGGTCGCGGGTCTTGAAATAGTAGTGCACCATTGCCGGCGTAACACCGGCCTCGCGTGCGATCGCGGCCAGCGTCGTATCGACGATGCCCTGCCGCGCGAACAGCGTGAGCGCCACGGCAATCAGACGCTCGCGCTGCCCGGCGCCGGCCTGGCCGCCGCTCGGGCGGCCAGGCCGGCGCGGCGCGGGCTTGCCGGCGGCAGGGCTGGCAGCAGGCGTGCCGCCCGTTGCTGCAACGGATGGATGGGCGTGCGGGAACGCCGCCCGCGAGCCGGACTCTTTCATCGGATTACGCTCACGTTTTCAGGTTTTGACGACCATCAAGAATTATCCTAATATTAACTTTCACGTTAATTAATTTCAAGATCGAAAGCGGTGTCTGACCCGTTCGGGCGCCGCCGGACTTCCCCGATGGCCTCCCCCATGCAAGACACCGCACAAGACGTCGTCCGGTCCGCGACCGCCGGGCATCCGCCGATCCGGCTGCTGTTTCCCGCGCTGCTGCTCGTCATGCTGCTTGCCGCGCTCGACCAGACCATCGTGTCGACGGCGCTGCCTACCATCGTCGGCGAGCTGGGCGGGCTCGACCGGCTCTCGTGGGTCGTGACCGCCTATCTGCTCACGTCCACCATCGTGGTGCCGCTCTACGGCAAGCTCGGCGACCTGTACGGCCGCAAGATCGTGCTGCAGGCGGCCATCGTCATTTTCCTCATCGGCTCCGCGCTATGCGGCGTGGCGCAAAACATGGCGCAGCTCATCGCGCTGCGCGCACTCCAGGGCGTGGGCGGCGGCGGTCTCATGGTCGTGACGATGGCCGCCATCGGCGACGTCATTTCTCCTGCGCAGCGCGGCAAGTACCAAGGCCTGTTCGGCGGCGTGTTCGGCCTCGCCACGGTGGTCGGGCCGCTGCTCGGCGGCTTTCTCGTCGAGCACCTCTCGTGGCGCTGGATCTTCTACATCAATCTGCCGCTGGGCGCGGTGGCGCTCGCCGTGATCGGCGCCGTGTTCAAGCCGCGCGTCGCGCATGTGAAGCACGTGATCGACTATATGGGCGCGGCGTGGCTTGCCGCCGCTCTCACCTGCCTGATCCTCTTCACGAGCGAGGGCGGCTCGCTGCTGCCGTGGAGTTCGCCGCAACTGTGGCTCACGCTGGTGCTCGGCGCGGTGTCGGTGGCGGGGTTCATCCACGAGGAGAAGCATGCCGTCGAGCCCATCATGCCGCTCGAACTCTTTCGCGAGCGCACCTTCGTGCTGTCGAGCCTGATCGGCTTTATCGTGGGCGTTTCGCTGTTCGGCTCGGTCACGTTCCTGCCGCTCTATCTGCAGGTCGTGAAGGGCTCGACGCCTTCGGAAGCCGGCATGCAAATGTTGCCGATGATGGGCGGCGTGCTGACGATGTCGGTCATCTCGGGCCGGATCATCAGCAAGATCGGCAAGTACCGCGTGTTTCCAATTGTGGGCACCGCGCTCGTGGCCGCCGCGATGATGTTGCTCGCGCAACTACACATCGAAACGCCGCTCGCGCGCATGTATCTCTATATGGGGCTGCTCGGTTGCGGGCTCGGCATGGTGATGCAAGTGCTGATTCTCGCGGTGCAGAACACCGTCGCGTTCAGGCACATGGGCGTGGCCACTTCGGGCGCGACGCTGTTTCGCTCGATTGGCGGCTCGGTGGGCGTGGCCGCGTTCGGCGCGGTGTTCTCGCATGGCCTGAGCGCGCGCCTCGCTTCCCTGCTCGCGAGCGGCGTCGAACTGCCCCAGCCGCTCACGCCCGATGCGATCCATCATCTGCCGGACACGGTGCGCGTCCACTATCTCGAGGCCTTCGCGGTTGCGCTGCACACGGTTTATTTTTCGGCTGCGTGCGTGGTCGTGCTGGCGTTCGCGCTGGCCTGGCTGCTACGCGACGTGCCGCTGCGCAAGCATCCTTGAGCGGCACGTCTTGCTTACCGCATTGCTTACGTTTTCTGGAAAAAATATTACGATTGGCTAAAATCCTGTAGCCGCACGCCTGACAGGGCGACGCGCGCACCACGACGCAATCGCACGCGACGCTCACTCAGCCGTCGTGCCCCAAAGTGCAATATCAGGCGCATTTACAGGAAAAGACCAACTCATGAACGTCAAGACCGAGCTAGCCGTGCCCAGCGCGCACGACACCAGGAGACGTGTGCTCGCCATTGTCGGCGCTTCTTCGGGCAATCTCGTCGAGTGGTTCGACTTCTACATCTACTCGTTCTGCGCGCTGTATTTCGCGCCCGCCTTCTTCCCCAGCGGCAACACCACGACGCAGTTGCTGAACACCGCCGGCGTGTTCGCGGCCGGCTTCCTGATGCGCCCGATCGGCGGCTGGCTGTTCGGCCGCATCGCCGACCGGCACGGCCGCCGCGCCGCGATGATGATCTCGGTGCTGATGATGTGCGGCGGCTCGCTCGTCATCGCGGCGCTGCCCACTTACGCGCAGATCGGCTCGCTCGCACCGCTGCTGCTGCTCGTGGCGCGCCTGTTCCAGGGGCTTTCGGTGGGCGGCGAGTACGGCACCAGCGCGACCTACATGAGCGAGGTCGCGCTCAAGGGCCGGCGCGGTTTCTTCGCCTCGTTCCAGTACGTGACGCTGATCGGCGGGCAGCTCTGTGCGCTGCTCGTGCTCGTGATCCTGCAGCAGACGCTCTCGACCGCCGAGCTCAAGGCCTGGGGCTGGCGCATTCCGTTCGTGGTGGGCGCGGCCGCCGCGCTGATCTCGCTGTATCTGCGCAAGTCGCTCGACGAGACCTCCACGAGCGAATCGCGCCACAAGAAGGATGCGGGCACGATTCGCGGCGTGTGGCAGCACAAGGGCGCGTTCCTCACCGTGGTGGGCTTCACCGCGGGCGGATCGCTGATCTTCTACACGTTCACGACCTACATGCAGAAGTACCTCGTGAACACGGCCGGCATGCACGCGAAAACCGCCAGCAACGTGATGACTGCCGCGCTCTTCGTGTACATGCTGCTGCAGCCCGTGTTCGGTTCGTTCTCCGACAAGATCGGCCGCCGCATGTCGATGATCCTGTTCGGCATCTTCTCGGTGCTCGGCACGGTGCCGCTCATGCACGCGCTCAAGGACGTGTCGAATCCCTACGCGGCGTTCGGGCTCATCGTGGTCGCGCTCGCGATCGTGAGCTTCTACACGTCGATCAGCGGCCTCATCAAGGCGGAGATGTTCCCGCCCGAAGTGCGCGCGATGGGCGTGGGCCTCTCGTATGCGGTGGCCAACGCGATCTTCGGCGGCTCGGCCGAGTATGTGGCGCTGTGGTTCAAGTCGGTCGGCAGCGAATCGACTTTCTATTGGTACGTGACCGCCCTGTGCGCGATCTCGCTGATCGTGTCGTGGCGCATGCGCGACCCGAGCAAGGAAGGGTATCTGCGCCACGAGCCTTGATTTGGCGGTTCAAGCGGATTCAAGCAGATTCAAGCGGGCTCGGTGCTCTCGTGCCTGGCCCGCTCCATTGCACGCTGCAGCGTTTCGTAGACCTTCGGCCGATTGCACTGCGAAACGTTGAAGCGCAAGAACCCGCCCGCGCTGCGAGACACACTGAAGACGTTGCCCGGCGCGAGCACCACGCCATGCTCGAGCGCCTCGCGCGCGACCCGCGCGGCGTCGAGTCCGCCGGGCAATTGCGCCCATATCAGCATGCCCGCCTGCGGGCGCGTCCACGCCGTGATGCCCACCGCCGCCAGACGCCGCAGCGTCTCGCCCATCGCATCGGCAAGCTTCGCGCGCAAGCCGTCCAGATAGCGCCGGTACGTGCCGTCCACCAGCAGCCGCTGCACGAGATCGGCGGCCAGTTCCCCATTGCCGAACGACACCGACAATTTCAGGTCGACGAGCGGCTCGATCCAGTCCGCGCGCGCCGCGATATAGCCGCAGCGCGCCGCCGCCGTCATCGTCTTCGAAAAGCTGCCGATGGCCACCACGCGCCCGAGGCCGTCGAACGCGGCGAGGCGCGGCGCCGGATCGGTCTCGAAGTCGGCGAAGATATCGTCCTCGACGATCAGCAGGCCGTGCTCCTCGGCGAGCTTGAGCAGCCGGTGCGCAACCGCGGGCGCGAGCGTCGCGCCGGTGGGGTTGTGGATCGCCGAGTTGGTCACGTAAAGACGCGGGCGATGCTCGGCGAGCACGCGCTCGAACGCCGCGAGATCAGGGCCCGTGGGCGTGAACGGCACGCTCACGACCTTCACGCGATGCACGCGCAACAGCGCCTGGAAGTTGAAATAGCACGGGTCGTCGACGACCACGGTGTCGCCGGGCTCGAGCAGAAAGCGGCACAAAAGGTCGAGCGCCTGGCTGCCGCCGTCGGTGAGCACGATCTGCTCCGGCGCGGCTTCCACGCCATGCTGCGCGAGCCGCCATGCGAGCTGCTGGCGCAGCGCCGGCAGGCCGAGCGGCGAAGCATAGTTGGTGAGCTGGGCGTGCGGATCGCGGGCGATCGCGCGCAGCGCGCGCCGCACGGCCTCCTGCGGCAGCCACGACGCGGGCAGCCAGCCGCAGCCCGGCCGCAGCGCGCGCGCATCGGTTTCGAGCGACTGGCGCGTGAGCCAGAGCGGGTCGATCTCGCGGTCGAGGCGCGGGCCCGCCGCGCCGACCGAACCCAAGAGCCCGCGCGCCGCGAATGTGCCGGGCGCTCCGTAAGCTCCGAGCGCGCCCGGCAGCGCGTGCGCCGCCACGAAAAAGCCGGAGCCGCGCCGGGCAATCAGCGTGCCTTCGGCCACCAGCCGCTCGTACGCCTCCACCACCGTCGATTTCGACACGCCGATCTGCTCGCTCGTCATGCGGATCGACGGCACGCGCGCGCCCGCCGCCAGCGCGCGCGAGGCGATGCGCTCGCGCAACGCCTGCATCACCTGCTCGACGCGAGTCAGCGCGAGGATGCCTGTCTGCCGGGTGTTTTCCATCTGTACTGCTCCGTGTTTAATACAGTTTGTCCATATTGTACTGATCCTTGGCTTACCGGCTCGCCGCTGCGCGCGCATGATGCACCGATCCGCCCAAGCTCTTTTCGACCACGGCTCATGCGCAAATCTCTCGACTCCACCACCGACGGCTGGCTCTGCGGCCTCGCGGGCGTGCTGATCTTCAGCGGCTCGCTGCCCGCCACGCGTCTGGCCGTGCTCGGCCTCGACCCGCTCTTTCTCACCGGCGCGCGCGCCACGCTCGCGGGCGCGCTCGGCGCGCTGCTGCTGCTCGTCTTGCGCGCGCCCCGGCCCGAGCGGCGCGAGATCTGGCCACTCGTGATCGTGGCGCTCGGCGTGGTGGTGGGCTTTCCGCTGCTCACCGCGCTCGCGCTGCGCCATGTGAGCTCGGCGCACGCGATCGTGTTCGTCGGCCTTTTGCCGCTCGCCACGGCGATCTTCGGCGTGCTGCGCGCCGGCGAGCGTCCGCAGCCCGCGTTCTGGGTCTTCTCGGCGATCGGCAGCGGCGCCGTGGTCGCGTTCGCGCTGTGTCACGGCGTGGACGCCTCGCCCGTCGGCGACGCGCTGATGCTGGCCGCCATCGTCGCCTGCGGGCTGGGCTATGCCGAAGGCGCGCGGCTCTCGCGGCGTCTCGGCGGCTGGCAGGTGATCTGCTGGGCGCTCGTGATCTCGCTGCCCGTGATGGCGCCGCTCGCGTGGGCGTTCCTGCCTGCTTCGTTCGCGGCGGTGAGCGCGGCTTCGTGGTGGGGGCTCGCCTATGTGTCGCTCTTCAGCATGCTGATCGGCTTCGTGTTCTGGTATCGCGGCCTCGCGCTCGGCGGCATTGCGGGTGTGGGCCAGCTGCAATTGCTGCAGCCGTTCTTCGGCTTCGTGCTTGCCGCGCTGCTGCTGCACGAAGCGGTGCCGCCCGCGATGATCGCCGTGACGGCCGTGGTGATCGGCTGCGTGGCGGGGGCGCGCCGCTTCGGGCGCCGTGCCGCGGCGTCGACTCGCGCGCCGCAGGCGCAGCGCGGTTGACGTCGGCGCCCGTGGCGCGCCATTTTTGACGCGCTTCATTTCGCTGCCTACCCGAGGCATAGTGAATGGCGTTGCCGCGCCGTTCATGCCTTTGCGCAGATCGCCCGCGCGGCGCTCACTTACCCGCGCCTGCCTCATGAATGCATCCCGGAATCCCCCTCGCATCGACGCGCCGCTGCTGCGCGACGCCACGCCCGCCGACTTTCCCGCCATCGCCGCGATCTACGCGCATCACGTGCTGCACGGCGCGGCCTCGTTCGAAGAGCAGCCGCCCGCGCAGGACGAACTGCTGCGCCGCCACGCCGCGGTGCGCGAGCAAGGCTTGCCGTGGCTCGTCGCCGAAATCGACGGCCAGGTGGCTGGCTATTGCTACGCCACGCCCTATCGTCCGCGCGCGGCGTACCGCTATACCGTCGAGGATTCGATCTATATCGACGACGCGTTTCGCGGACGCGGTCTCGGCCGCACGCTCCTCGAAGCGCTGATTGCGCGCTGCGAGGCTGGCCCGTGGCGGCAGATGATCGCCGTGATCGCCGACCCGAAAGGCGGCTCGCTCGCGCTTCACGAGCGCCTCGGCTTCGAGCTCGTGGGCACGCTGCGCGCCGTTGGCTTCAAGCACGGCGCGTGGCGCGACACGACGCTCATGCAACGCGCGCTGGGTGACGGCGCGCAGACGCTGCCGCATAACTCGGCGCACACATAACGCACAAGTAACCCACGCATAACGCACGCATCGGCGCATACGAGCGCGCCACCCCGAACACGAGCCTGAATGCGAAATGCGCACCGTATGGCTCACTGCCATACACGCGCCTTTACAATACGTCCTCCAGTCAGACCGGCCGCGCGCCGGTTCGCAGAATTCGAGGACTTCGCGCTTATGGCATCCCTGTTCGCTCACATTCAACCGTCCAACTGGAATTTCCTGTGGGACGCGCTCACCAGCTTCGCGCTGCGACTTTGCGCGGCCATCGCCATTCTCTGGATCGGCTGGTGGATCGCGCGGCGCGTCGGCAACTGGTTCGCGCGCCAGGACACCATCGACGCAACGCTGCGCCCGATCATGCGCGATTCGTCGCTGTGGGGCGTGCGCCTCGTCGCAATCGTGGGCGCGCTTTCGCAGATCGGCGTGCAGACCGCGAGCATCGTGGCCGTGCTCGGCGCCGCCGGCCTCGCCATCGGCCTCGCGCTGCAAGGCACGCTGCAGAACATCGCCGCCGGCATCATGTTGCTGCTGCTGCGGCCCTTCAAGGTAGGCGACTATATCGACGGCGGCAGCAGCGCGAGCGTCGCGGGCACCGTGGAAGAGGTGAATCTCTTTACGACGCGCCTCACCAAACCCGACGGCATCTGCGAATACGTGCCCAATAGCGGCCTGTGGAGCAATTCGATCCGCAATTACAGCCGCAATCCCACGCGCCGCCTCGATCTCGAAGTGGAGGTCTCGATGAGCGACGATATGAATCGCGCCATCGAAGTGCTGCGCAAACTGGCCGCCGCGGAGCCGCACGTGCTGGCGTCGCCGGAACCGCAAGTGATGGTGAGCCGTTTCGACGACAGCACCGCCGTGCTGAATATTCGCGTCTGGTCCAACATCGACACGTTCTGGGACATGCGCTGGAGCCTCGCGAGCAAGGTGCGCCAGGCGCTCAACGATGCGCAATGCGCACTGCCGCTGCGCGCGCGCGAGCTGCATATCGTGCAGGCGCCGCCGGCGCAATCGACGCCGTCAGCCGCCCAGCGCAGCGCCTGATCCGCGCGACGCTGACCTGCGCGACACCGCACCGCCCGAACCACCACCGCCCGCATGAAAACCTTCGCACGCCGCCTGCGCACGTTCGCCACCCAGCTGGTGCCGCACGGGTATCTCGCGCTGCTGCTCGTCGTCGATGGGCTGATGCTGCTGCGCCCCGTGGCCGAGAACGCGCTGCGCCGCTCGCGCGGCTCGTGGTACGAGGACTGGATCACGCTCATCAACGCGTTCGGCGTGCTCGCGCTGCCGCAGGCCGTGATCGCGGCGGGCCTCACGACCATGGCGATCGGCATCGCGCTGCGCGCCCGCGTGGCATGGGTGATCTCGCTGCTGCTGCTCGCGGCGGCGGCCGGCATCAGCCGGTGGGGCGACTATCGCAGCGGCGTGATGTTCGCCTTCACGCTCGCGCTGGCCGTCACGCTGCTGGTTTACTGGCGGCGCTTCGACCGCTCGAGCTTCGCCGCCAGCACATTGTTCGCGATCCTGAGCATCGGCTCGTTGCTCATCTACGCGATGTTCGGCGCGCTCTATCTCGGCGACGAGTTCGCGCCGCCCGTGCGCACCATGGCGACGGCGTTCTATTTCTCGATCGTGTCGATGTCGACCGTGGGCTACGGCGATATCGTGCCGCGCTCGGACACCGCGCGGCTCTTCACGGCCTCGATCATCGTGCTCGGCATCACCGTGTTCGCCACGTCGATCAGCGCCGTGCTCGGGCCGGTGATCGGCGGCAAGCTCAAACGCATCGTGACCGGAGGCATCTCCAACGTGACCCGCAAGAACCATTATTTGATCGTCGGCGCCTCGCCGCTCGCGCACAGCGTGTACGCAGGCCTGAAAAAGCGCGGCTACGCCGTCACGGTGATCGTGTCGCCGGGCACGCCGCACACCTATCCGCCCGACGCCGATCTGGTGGTAGGCGATGCGAGCGACACGGCCACGCTGCACCACGCGAGCGCGGAAACCGCGCTCTCCGTGCTCGCGCTGCGCCTGGACGACGCCGAGAACGCCTTCGTGATCCTCGCGATCAAGGAGCTCGCGCCGAACGTGCGCACCGTGGCGCTCGTGAACGACAGCCGCAACCTGCAGCGCCTGCGCCTGCTGCAGCCCGACATGGTGTTCTCGCCGCAGCTGCTCGCGGGCGAGCTGCTCGCGCGCACGCTCAACAACGAGACCATCGACAACACGCTCATCGAGCATCTGCTGTTCGGCAAGACGCGGGCCGGCGAAGCAACATGATGCGGCAACGCTGCGCCGCTTCAGCGCGCGGGGGACGGCAAGCGGCGAAACAGCGTGGGATAGTCGATCACGAGGCCGTCTTCGTCGACGCGCAGGTTCGCGGTGAAGTCGCGGAAGATGCCTTCGTAGCGGTACTCGCGATCCGGCTCGATGCAGACATAGGCCTGCTCGACGCGTTTGGGCTCGAGTCCCGGCGCGGCGATATAGGCGACTTCGATCGGCCGCCGCTCGCCGCGCGCGAGATTCAGGCGCCGTATCGGCAGCGAGTTCGTGAAGGGCGTGGCCGCAATGTCGATATCGATGCAGCCTTCGATGGCCTCGAGCACGCGGCCTTCGCCATCGCGCCAGTGGCCGTGGCCGTCGCCATGCATCGCGAACGCCTTGCCGCCCATCACGCGAAACGCCGCGTAAGTCGCACGCCAGTGCGCATCGCAATGCACCGTGTAGCACAGGCCATAAGCCTGGCCGTAGCGCTGCCCGATCACCACGCTCTCGACGCGGATCGCGCCGCCGCTCGAATCGAAGGACAGATGCTCGATGCCTTCGCCCTCTTCCGACACCCAACGTAGCTCGCGCATGGCTCGTCTCCTTGCTGACCGCAGCGGCAATACTACCGGCAAATAGCGACTATCAACGCCCGCGCATGCGCAAGATGGGCCGCTTCGCCTATCCTCGCGCTGCGGGCCGACCGGGCGCGGTTTGCGGCCCGCCGCTTTTGTTTTGGTCCGCCTTCCTGGTCCACCCAGGCCCCGACCCGCTCGAATCCGCATTTCACAGGCCGCGCCTTCCTCGTTCCCGTTTGCCCATCATGTCCACCCCAGCGCCCGCTCAAGCCAATCCGGACGCCGCTTTCGCCAGCCCATCCGCCCACGCTGCGTCCACGGACGCTCCGCCGGGCTTCGCCGGGCGCGTGCGCACGCTCCTGCGCAGCCTCGGCCAGATCGTCCTGCAGCGGCACGCCGGCACCGGCGTCTGCCTGCTCGCGGCGCTCGCGCTGTGCGACCCGTGGCTCGCCTGCGCGGCGCTGATTGGCGCGGCAACGGCCAATCTCTGCGCGCGGCGGGCCGGCCACCCGTGCGCGGAAGTCCGCGACGGCCTCGTGGGCTTCAATGGCGCGCTGGCCGGACTGGCAGCCGTCACCTTTGCCGGAGAAAACTTCACGGCGGCGGTGCTCGCCGTGCTCGCGGCGGCGGCCACCGCATGGATCGGCGCGCCGCTCGTGCGCTGGCTGCGCCGCGCGGGCCTCTGTGTCTATTCGGCGCCCTGCCTCCTCGCGACCTGGTCCTGGATGGCGCTGGGCTTCGGCAACCCGCGCACCACCGTGACCAGCGCAATCGCGCCGGCCCATCTGGCCCCGTCCTGGCTCGACGCGGCGGCGGGCGTCCTGAGCGGCGTCGCGCAAACCACCTTCGCCACCGGCGCGCTACCGGGCCTCGTGCTGCTCGCGGGGCTCGCCTGGTCGTCGCGCCGGGCCGCGGCCTATGCGCTCGGCGGCGCGGCGCTCGCGACCGTCATCGAATACGCCATCGGCGTGCCGCCCGCGAGTTTCGCGGCGGGCCTGTGCGGTTTCAACGGCGCGCTCGCGGCGCTCGCGGCCAGTTCGCTCGGCCCGCGCGCCGCAATTTGTGCGACGATGCTTGCCGCGGCGCTGCATCTGGCCGCCATGCGCCTGGGGCTACCCGGCATGACTGCGCCGTTCGCGCTCGCCGGATGGACTGTCCACAGCGCATGGCGCCTGATCGCGCCGTACCGGACGCGGCCGAGCCAGCAGCCCGCCCCGAATTCCGCCGATGTTCATTGAAGTCCACTGAAGTTCGCTGAAGGAGAGCCGTCCATGTCATTCGCCCATCGTCCGGCCAGCATCGCCGCCGACGCCGCGCCGCCCTCCGCTGCCGAGCAGCAGATGCGCGTGGACCTTGCCGCCGCCTATCGGCTCATCGCGCTCTACGGCTGGGACGACCTGATCTACACGCATGTCTCCGCCGCCGTGCCCGGCGAGCCCGGCCGCTTCCTGATCAACCCGTTCGGTCTAGCCTTCGACGAAGTGCGCGCCTCCAATCTCGTGAAGATCGACACCGAAGGGCGCATCGTCGGCAACAGCGAGCATCCGGTCAACGCAACCGGCTTCGCGCTGCACGCGGCCGTGCACCTCGCCCGCCCCGACGCCGTGTGCGTGATGCATCTGCACAATACGGCGGGGATCGCCGTCTCGATCCAGCGCGACGGCCTGTTGCCCGCCTCGCAGCATGCGCTGCGCTTTTATGGCCAGCTCGGCTGGCACGATTACGAAGGACTGTCGTTCTCGCCTGCCGAAGGTACACGCCTCACCGCGAGCCTGGGCGCGCATCCCGCGATGCTGTTGCGCAACCACGGCACCCTCACCACGGGCCGCACCGTCGCCGAGGCATTTGTGCTGATGGCGACGCTCATCAAGGCTTGCGAAATCCAGTTGCAGGCCCAGGCCGGCGGCGTGCCGCTCGTGCTGCCCACGCCAGAGGTCTGCGCGCACACGGCCGAGCAGCTGCGCGACGGCGGCGCGATCGAAGGCGTGCTCGAATGGCCCGCGCTGCTGCGCAAGCTCGACCGCATCGACACGTCATATCGTGACTGACTGCGGCTGGTCGCGACCCAACCCGTTTTATTACCCCCGCAAACAAGGAGATCCGTATGCCGACTTTCCACATCGAGATGTTCGAGGGCCGCAGCGTCGAGAAAAAGCGCGAGCTCGCCGCCGCGCTCACCGAGACCACCTGCAAGGTTCTGGGCGTGGATGCCCAATCGGTCGACATCATCTTCACCGACGTGAAGACCGAAAACTGGGCGACCGGCGGCAAGCTGTGGAGCGATCCGCGCTGAGCCCGCCCAATTAGATCGTCGTCCTGATGATCTGACGAGAGGCCGCGGCGCGGCCTCGCCAACTGCCCCCCGCCCACCCGATTCGAACATCTCGAATTCCCGCACCTGGACGAATTGACGCACCGCATACATCCACTACACGAATCGCGCCCAATTTGACGCAAATTGACGCAGTGCGCACTCCATGCGCCAAATCAATTCGCAGTGAACGTTTTAATCCAAACAGATTAACGTCAATGATTTAGCGCACAAACTAGTCGTTTGATGATTGACTACTGCGACACGCTGGCACATGTCGCAGCGCAGCAAGAACTCGCCTGTTCGCCTACGCTTACGTCCATTCGCACGCCGCATCACGCGCGCGAAAACGCTTTCCGCTACGCAAGCATCTAGCAGGCACGCACATGCAATCGTCACTCTCGGCATTCGATCTGGCCCGGCTGCAATTCGCCTTCACCGTCTCCTTTCATATCGTCTTTCCGGCGCTCTCCATCGGCCTCGCGAGCTTTATCGCAGTGCTCGAAGCCTGCTGGCTCAAGACCCGCAAACCGTTCTACAAGGACCTGTGCCTGTTTTGGTCGAAGATCTTCGCCGTGGCCTTCGGCATGGGCGTCGTCTCGGGCGTGGTCATGAGCTACCAGTTCGGCACCAACTGGTCCGGCTTCTCGTCGTTCGCGGGCCCGGTCACGGGGCCGCTCCTCATGTACGAGGTGATGACCGCGTTCTTTCTCGAAGCGGGCTTCCTCGGCATCATGCTGTTCGGCTGGAACCGCGTGAGCCCGCGCGCGCACTTTGGCGCGACGCTGATGGTCGCCATCGGCACGCTCATTTCCACCTTCTGGATTCTCGCTTCGAATAGCTGGATGCAGACGCCGCAAGGCTTCAAGGTGCTGGACGGCCACGTCGTCCCCACCGACTGGTTCAAGATCATCTTTAACCCGTCGTTTCCGTACCGCCTTGCGCACATGGCAATTGCCGCCTTCATCGTGGCCGCGCTCGTGGTAGCCGCAACCGGCGCGTGGCACCTGCTCAAGGGCCGGCGCGACGCGGCTGTGAAAAAGATGTTCGCGATGGCGCTGGGCCTGCTGCTCGTGCTCGCGCCGCTGCAGGCACTCGTGGGCGACGCCCACGGACTGAACACGCGCGAATACCAGCCCGCCAAGATCGCCGCGATCGAAGGCATCTGGGACACCGAGCAGGGCGGCACTGCGCTCAACCTGTTCGGCCTGCCCGACATGGAAGCGGAAACCACGCGCTACGCCGTGAAGATTCCGCATCTGGGCAGCCTGATCCTCACGCATAGCTGGGACGGCGAAATCAAGGGCCTCAAATCGTTCCCCGCCGAGGAGCGCCCGAACTCGACGCTGCTGTTCTGGACCTTCCGCGTGATGGTTGGCTTGGGCATCCTGATGATCGTGCTGGGCGTGGCCGGATGGTGGCTGCACCGGCGCGGCACGCTCTACGAATCGCGCGCGTTCCAGCGCTTCGCGCTGGCGATGGGCCCCACCGGTTTCGTCACGCTGCTCGCAGGCTGGATCACAACCGAAGCGGGCCGCCAGCCGTGGGTGGTCTATGGCGTGATGCGCACCTCGCAGGCCGTTTCGCCGCTCACGGCGCAGCAGGTCAGCGTCTCGCTGATGACCTTTGTCGTCGTGTACTTTCTCGTATTCGGCACGGGCATCTACTACATGCTCAAGCTCATGCGCGCCGGCCCCGCGCTGCCCGACGAGCGCGCGCGAAGCACGCCTGCGGCACCCGCCGCCCCCATCATTCCCGCCACGCGTGTCACGGGCCAACCCGCGCGCCGCCCGACGCGCGCCGCCGATCAGCTGATCGACGCGTGACACCGGAACCCGCACGAACTCCACGATCCGCAATCGAAACGAGGCAAAACAAGCATGGATGTCACCATCATCTGGGCCGCGATCATCGCGCTCGGCCTTTTACTCTACGTGGTGCTGGACGGTTTCGATCTGGGCATCGGCATCGTGTTTCCGCTGTTCCCCGACGAAGATGAGCGCGACCTCATGATGAACACGGTCGCGCCCGTCTGGGACGGCAACGAGACCTGGCTCGTGCTCGGCGGCGCGGGGCTGTTCGCCGTGTTCCCCATCGTCTATTCGACGGTGCTCTCCGCGCTCTATCTGCCGCTCGTGTTCATGCTCGTGTGCCTGATTTTCCGCGGCGTGGCCTTCGAGATTCGCGCGAAGGCCAAGCGCACGAAGCATCTTTGGGATCTCGCGTTCATCGGCGGCTCGACGGGCGCGGCATTCTTTCAGGGCATCGCACTGGGCGCCTTCCTGCAGGGCATTCCGATGAGCGATGGGCGCTTCGCCGGCGACGCTTTCGGCTGGCTCACGCCGTTCAGCCTCCTCTCGGGCTTCGGGCTCGTGGCGACCTACGCGCTGCTCGGCAGCTGCTGGCTCGTCGCCAAGACCGAGGGCGACCTGCAGCGCCGCCTGCACAAGCTAGTGTGGCCGCTCACGGTCATGCTGCTCGGCTTCATCGCGCTCGTGAGCGTATGGACGCCGCTGCAAGACCCGGTCATTGCGCAACGCTGGTTCGGCTCGGGTCTGTTCTGGCGGCTCGCGCCGGTGCCGCTGCTGGTGCTCGCGAGCGCCATCTGGATGCGCTGGGCCGTGCAGTCGCGCCGTCACAAGACGCCGTTCGCCGCCGCGCTCGCACTCGTTCTGCTCGGCTACCTGGGACTGCTCGTGAGCCTGTGGCCCTATGCGATTCCGCAGCAGCTCACGCTCTGGCAAGCGGCCGCGCCGCGCGAGAGCCAGACCTTCACGCTGATTGGCGCGTCGTTCATCCTGCCCATCATCGTCGCATACACGGCGATGAGCTACTGGGTCTTCCGAGGCAAGCTCCGTCATGGCGACATCCATCACTACCATTAAGGCGCGAACACGCGCGCTGCCCGGCTGGCTCTGGTTCGTGCTGCTCTGGTGCGGCGGCGTGGGCGCGGCGGTCTCGCTCGGCTTCGCGTTCAAGGTCTTCATGAACCTCACGCTCTTCGCCGTCAAATAGCGCACGCCGCGTCAGGGCATGCCCTAAACTGTTGGCCATCTGTAACTTCAACGATAAAAACCATGCAGCAGATGACCTTCATGGAATGCGTGAAACACGCGTGGGCAAGCGCACGGGAAGCGTTCACGCGCATGCCGGCGCTCGTGCTCGGCACCTTCGTCGCCTACGCGGTGCTCGGCGGGCTCGCACTGGCCGGCCGGCCCTTGCCGGGCGAAGGCGCGGGGCCGTCCACCGGCCTCGTGCTGCTCGCCAACCTGGCCTCGCTGCTCAATGCGCTCATCTATATCTGGTTCACGCTGAAGGTCTACCGCTTCGTGCTGCTCGGCGAGCCCGCCACGCCGCTCATCGCGTCCGGTGCGAAGCCGCTCTTGCGCATCGTGATGCTGGGCCTCGTCATGATGCTCGCGCTGGTGGGCATCGCGGCGGCCTTCTGGCTGGTGCTGCGCCCGCGCCACGAGGGCGGCGTGGCCTTTCTTTCGCTGGTCGTCGGCGCGATCTGGGTGTTCGTCGGCGTGCGGCTCAGCCTGCTCTATCCGTCACTCGCCATCGGCGGACGCTTCGCGCTGGGCGCCGCATGGCGCGACAGCCGTGGACACTTTTGGAGCGTGCTGGGCGTCTCGTGCGTCGCGGCGCTGCCGCTGCTCGTCTGCGGCGTGCTCGCGCTGATTGGCCTCGGCGTCGCCGGCGTCACGCCCGAGGACGTGGAAACGCCCGCGTGGATCACCGTGCTCGCCATCGGGCAAAGCGTCGTCAATGTCACCTTCGCACTACTCACGAGCACGGCGCTGGCCTGGCTTTATCGACGCTATGCGAACGAACTGGAGAGCGGCGACGGCGCGAATGACGTCCGCGGCCGCTGATGGTGCCGGGCGCGCCGCGCCCTGGCGGCGCTGACGCGCGCAGCCCGCGCGGCATTCACCAGACGCCGGGCACGAACCGGTACTTCACCCGCTCCAGATAGGCGCGATAGCCCGGCAGTTCCGTGGCGAGCACACGCTCCTCGCGCACCGCGCGCCAGCCGATCCCCGCCACCATCAACGGCACGCAAGCGAGGCCCCACCACGAGCCGAGCATGAGCGGCGTGCCCGCCAGCAGCGGGATCGCGAACGCATACATGGGATGGCGCACGTAGGCATAGGGGCCGCTATCGGTCACCGTGTGGCCGCGTTCGCGCTGAATCTTCACCACCGGCGCGGCGTAGCGGTTGGCCGCGAAGACCGCGCGCATGGCATACAGGCTGGCGAAGATCCCCAGCGCGCCGCATACGCCGAGCCAGAACGGCACATGCGACCAGCGAAAGCGCATGGCGTCGACGCCGATCAGGCACAGCCACGCACACCAGCCCACCGAGACCGCCATCATGAAGATGCGGTCCCAGCCCGCCTGCTCGCGCTGGGCGAAAGGCGCGAGGCGTTCCGCAAGCAGGCCGGGGTCGGTGCGCGCGAGCCACAGGCCGATCCACGAGCCCAGCGCGGCCCATTCGAGCAGCCAGAGCCATGCGGCGGCCCAGGCCAGCGTGCCAGCCGCGACGAACAGCAGCGCGCCCTGGAACACCAGCCAGACGAACGTCTGGACGAGCAGACGCTTGACGAGAGCGTTATCCAACGCGTCCTCCTGTGTCGTCCTGATGCGCCTCGACGCATACCTCAGCGAGCCGCACCCCGCCCTTGCACACGCGCGAACAGCGCGCTCGTGTCGAAGCCCGCAGTATCCAGGCCGAACTGCTCGTTCAGGCAGCCCGCGAGTTCCGCTGCATTCGCGATCGTACGCTCGATCGTGCGCTGCCCCTTCGCGTCGCGCTCCGTATAGCGGTCGTTGAAAAGAATCGCGCGGCTGTCTTCGCGCGCGATGCAGGCAATCAGACTCTCCGTAAAGAACGATTGTGGCGACGCCGAGGTGAACCAGTTCGCCATTTCGTAATCGACCCATTGCGCGGGCGCATCGTCGAAGCGATAGACGTCGATCCAGTCATTGCCGTCGTACTGCTCGAGCTTCCACTCGCGCTCGCCGAGCGGCGTGAGCCGCGCGGGCTCGAGCAGCGTCTCTTGTGCGCCGCGCTCAGCGAACGCCAGCGGCGCACACAGCGACGCGCTGCCGAAGCCCACATCGGCAAGCCAGGCCGCACCGTCCACATGCACGCGCAGCAGCATGTGCGTGCGCGGCGTGATCGTGCCGGGCGGACGGCCGAACAGCACGCGCGCGGCCAGCGGCTCGATGCGAAAGCCCAGTTGCATGAGCGCATGCGCGAGCACGGTGTTGTGCTCGAAACAATAGCCGCCGCGCCGCGACGCCACGAGCTTGGCGAACACGTCGGGCGGCGCGACCGACACGCGGCGCGCGGCAAACGGATCGAGGTTCTCGAATGCAATCGCACGCGGATGCAGGCGGTGCAGCGCGCGCAGCACGTCGAGCGACGCGCGTCGTTCTCCGTTGTAGCCGATGCGCGCGAAATAACGATCGAGGTCGAAATGGAAATCGTGGTCGGACATGGCGGCGACTCGCTATTCGAAGGAATCGAAATGGCTCGAAAAAATAGCCGGAAGTTGCGATGATATTATGCCCGTGGACGACGCACCGAAAGATCCTGAACCATCTGCTGTACGAAATAATCGCAGGTGGGCCGGTTCGATTTGACACTGCGCGCAACAACGATGTCGAGCGGCTCTATCTTGGGCAGCCCCTGCGCCTCGCCCAGAATGTCGAAGCGCGGCGGCACGCTGCAACGCGTGAGCGCCACTACCGCGATGCCCGCCTCCACGGTCGCCATCAACCCCATCAGGCTCGCGCTGCTATAGGCCGCGCGATAGCGGATATGCGCCGCATCGAGCGCGGCCACCGTATGCGCGCGCGCCACGCTGCCGTGCTCGTACAGGCCCACCGGCAGTGGCGACATCGCGAGCGGCGCGGGATCGTCGGGTGAGCCGACCCACACCATGTCCTCGCTGCGCACGAATTCGCCGCGCAGCTTTTTATCGCGCGTCACGAAGGCGATGTCGATCTTGTTGTCCGCCAGCATCGGGCCGAGCGCGACGCTCTGCGCGCACACGATCTCGATTTCCACATGCGGATAGAGCGTCGAAAAGCGCCTGAGCACCGGCGAGAGCAGTGCGGCCATGTAGTCGTCGGGCGCGCCCAGCACGACCCTTCCCGTCACCTCGGGCCGCACCAGCGCCGACCACGCCTCTTCCTGCAGATCGAGCGCGCGCCGCGCATATTCGAGCAGCGTATTGCCAGGCCGCGTGAGCGCGAGATTGCGCGTATCGCGCGTGAACAGCGTGGTGCCGAGCATCTGCTCCAGCCGCTTGATCTGCATGCTCACCGCCGCCTGCGAGCGATGCACGGTCACGGCCGCCTTCGTGAAGCTGCCGGCATCCGCGACGGCCGCAAAGGTGCGCAACAGGTCGAGATCAAACTCGGGATTCATGATTCATAAGTCCCGTTGATGGAATTCTTCAATTTAATTCGTTTGCCGACACCCCGCAACTGGCGAATACTGACCCGGTTTTCAACTCGCTTCCCATTTGCACGTTCCAGCCATGCAATCCGGACCCCACACCGGCCGCCGCGAAGGCATCGTCATGCTCGCGGGCGGCGGGCTCCTGATGGGCACGATCGGCATCTTCGTCGAAGAGGCGCACCTTGGCGCGCTCACACTCGTGTTCTTCCGCTGCTTCTTCGGCATGCTCGCGCTCGCCGCGTATTGCGCGTGCAAGGGCTGGCTGACCCGAGGCCAGATCAAGCGCCAGTTCACGCGCCGCATGTTCGCGCTCGCGTTCGCCTCCGGCGTGCTGATGGTCACGCAGTGGGTGGGCTTCTTCGATTCGATTCATCGCACGAGCATCGCGGTCGCGACGGTCGTGTTTCACGTGCAGCCATTCTGGGTCGTGCTGATGGGCGCGGCGCTTTTTCACGAGCGACTGGGCGCGGACCGGCTCGGCTGGATCGCGATTGCCTTCGCGGGACTCGTGCTCGCCTCGGGCGTGCTAGCGGAAAGCCAGGTCGCCGACCATCCGCGCTATCTGATTGGCCTCGCCGAAGCGCTGGGCGGCTCCGTGCTCTACGCGAGCGTCACGCTGATCGCGAAGAGCCTGCGCGAGCTCCGCCCGCATCTGCTCACGCTGATCCAATGCGCGGTAGGAACGATCTGCCTGCCGCTCATCGCGCCCTTCATCGCACCGCTCGAATTCGCGCATATCGCGCCCGCGCAATGGGGCTGGCTCATCGGCATGGGCGTGCTGCACACGGGGCTGTCCTATGTGCTGATCTACGGCGCGCTGCCCAAGCTCACCACGCCCGTGATCGCGGTGCTGCTGTTCGTCTATCCGCTCACGGCCATCGCCGTCGACGCCATCGTCTATGGCCGCGCGCTGAGCGCGCTGCAACTCGCGGGCATGGTGCTGATCGTGCTGGCGAGCCTCGGCGTGAATCTCGGTTGGCGCCTGCTGCCACCGGGGCTCGCGCTCAGGCGGCGCTGAAGCGCGCCGCCCTTGCGGGTCTAACGGCGATTCGCTGCCCGCTTCACGAGGGCAGCGTCTCGCCCTTCGTCTCCGGCGCGAACGGAATGATGAGCAGACCGAGCACGAACGCGAGCGCGGTGAGCGCGACCGGCACGCCCAGCGTGTGCATATGCAGCACCGCCGCGCCCAGCAGGAAATTCACGCCCGCCCCCACGAAACGCCCGAACGACGTGCAGAACGCAAACGCCGTGGCGCGCACACGCGTTTCGAACTGCTCGGGCAGCCACAGGCTGAACAGCGCGAAGTTGCCGCCGAAAAAGCCCAGCACGAACAGCAGCGCGATGAACGGCACGAGTCCGTTCTCGAGGTAATAGGCCCAGCCGAAGCTCGCCGCAACCGTCACGGCCATGCCCGAGAAATACACCGCGAGCGTCCACTTGCGGCCGATGCGCTCGGCCATCGGGGGCAGCGCGAGGCAACCGAGAATCGTGCCGATGGAGAGAATGCCGGTGGCGATGGACGCCGTGCGGATGGCCTCGGCCTTGTTCGCGCCCGCGCGCGTCGCGAGCTGGATCACGGCGGAAGGCTCGTACACGGCACCGGCCCACAAGCCGATGATCGCGATGGTCAGGAGCGCGCAAGCCACCACGGTACGCACGCGATAAGCACTGCCGAAGATCTCGCGCAGCGGGTGGCCGCGATGCACGTGGCTGGCTTCGGAGCGCTTCCATGTCTGCGGCTCTTCCACGCGCGTGAGCACGAGAATGGCGACCACCACGGGAAGCGCGCCAGTGAGGAACATCGCGCGCCAGCCGAAGTGCACGCCCACCGTGTAATTGAGCGCGGCAGCAATAAAGAAGCCCGCGTAATAGCCAGTCTGCAAATAACCCGCGCCCATCTTGCGACGATCCTCGGGCCACGACTCGGCCACATAAGTGCCAGCCAGCGCCCATTCGCCGCCGATGCCCACGCCCGCGAGAAAGCGGAAGATGCCGAGCGCCCAGACGCTTTGCGCAGTGGCCGAGAGTCCCGTGAAGATCGCGAACATGAAAATCGTGCCGGCCAGCACGCGCGTGCGGCCGAAGCGGTCCGCCATCGGTCCCCAAATGAACGAGAGGCCCCAACCCACCAGGAACAGCGCGAACAGGATCGAGCCCGCAAGGCCGATGTTTGCGGGTGTGGCCGCATAACCCGAGCGCGGCAGCAACTCGGTGAGCGCCGGCGTGAGCACCAACGCGTAGATGAAAGAGTCCATGCCATCGAGCGTCCAGCCTGCCCAGGCACCCCAGAAGCCCACGATCTGCGAGCGATTGAGGGGCGTTTTCCGGGCACGCTGCGCGGCCCCGGTTATCGAGTTCATACGCGTCTCTCTCCATGAGGTTTCTGCACGCGCCGCACTACCATGACGCATGCGCCAGCGACCCGCCTGGCTGCGGATTTCGGGTTTCCGAGACTTTCAAAGTCATCGTTTTATATATAATATTTGATCTCATGAGCCACGCAACGGATGGTTTTCCCTTGGAAGGTAGCGCCGAGGCTGCCCCACAGCCCCCCATGCAGCCCGCCCCGCAAGGATTGCCGGGCCTGCCGGGAGCAGCGGCGCCGCGCACCAGCACGTCGCGCATGATCGCGGATGCCTTGCGCACCGCCATCGTCGAGGGCACGCTCGCGCCCGACGCACCGCTGCGTCAGGACGCGATCGCGCGCCACTTTTCGGTGAGCGCCATTCCCGTGCGCGAGGCGCTGCGCCAACTCGCGAGCGAGGGCTGGGCAAGAATCGAGGTCAACAAGGGCGCATGCGTCGCCTCGCTCTCACGCGACGAAGCGCGCGAGATCTACGAGATCCGCTCGGCGCTCGAGAGCCTCGCGCTCGGGCTCGCGATTCCGCATCACACCGAGGCCACGCTGCGCGAAGTGAGCGCGCTGGCCGCCGCGGCCTCGCGCGAGCGCGATCCGTCGCTCTACGTGGCGCGCAACGAGGCCTTCCATATGAGCCTCTACGCGCCCGCCGGCCGCCCTCAACTGATGGAGATGCTCGCCACCCTGCATCGCCGCGGCGAGCGCTATTTACGCCTGAAATTCGGCTTTCCCGCCTACAAGGGCGAATCGGATGCCGAGCACACCGAGATCCTCGACGCCGTGCAGCGCCGCGACATCCCCGCCGCGCAGGCGCTGGTGGCCGCGCATCTGCTCGGCACGGGCGAATTGATCTACCGTTTCCTCACCGAGCGCGCAGCGGCGCAGCCGGCCGCCAAAAAACGGCGCGCCCGCGCTTCTTCTGCCTCTCCCGCAACACCCCGCTCACGGAGCCGAACTCCCGATGAAGCCTCAAGCTGAAACGCTCACATCGCCCGATCTTGCCAATGCGGCGCCGCGCTCGTGGACCACGCGCCGCGATGAAAAGGCTCGCCGCCTCGCCGCCATTGCGGGCTGGCTCGAAGACGGCATCCTGCCCGCCGCGCGAACGACCGAAGCGCTGGAACTGCTGATCCGCCCCGGCGACCGCGTCGCCCTCGAAGGCGATAACCAGAAGCAGGCCGACTTTCTCTCGCGCTCGTTCGCCAAAGCCGATCCCGAGAAACTCAACAACGTGCATCTGCTGATTTCGAGCATCAGCCGCCCGGAACACCTGACGCTGTTCGAGCGCGGCATCGCGCACCGCGTGGACTTCTCGTTCGCGGGTCCGCAGAGCCTGCGCGTCGCGCAGCTGCTCGAAGACGGCCGGCTCGAAGTGGGCGCGATCCATACCTACGTGGAGCTTTACGCGCGCATGTTCGTCGACCTGATTCCGCAGGTCGCGCTGCTGTGCGCGGAAAAGGCCGACCGCCACGGCAACCTGTACACGGGCCCGAACACCGAGGACACGCCCACGATTGCCGAGGCCGCCGCGTTCAGCCAGGGCATCGTGATCGTTCAGGTGAACGAAATCGTCGATGAGCTGCCGCGCGTGGACATTCCCGGCTCGTGGGTGGACGTGGTCGTGCAAGCCGACCGGCCCTTCGCGGTCGAGCCGCTGTTCACGCGCGATCCGCGCCATATCGGCGACTTGCAGGTGCTCACCGCGATGATGGCCATCAAGGGCATCTACGCGCCGTACAACATCACCTCGCTCAATCACGGCATTGGCTTCGACACTGCCGCGATCGAACTGCTGCTGCCCACCTATGGCGAGTCGCTGGGCCTGAAGGGCAAGATCTGCCGCAACTGGACGCTCAATCCGCATCCCACGCTGATTCCCGCCATCGAGTCGGGCTGGGTCGAGAGCATTCATTGCTTCGGCAGCGAGGTGGGCATGGAGGCGTACATCGCCGCGCGCCCCGACGTATTCTTCACCGGCAGCGACGGCAGCCTGCGCTCGAACCGCGTGCTGTGCCAGCTCGCGGGCCAGTATGGCGTCGACCTCTTCATCGGCTCGACGCTGCAGATCGACGCCGACGCGAACTCGTCCACCGTCACGCGCGGGCGGCTGGCCGGCTTCGGCGGCGCGCCGAACATGGGCCACGATCCGCGCGGGCGCCGCCACGCGAGCGACGCGTGGCTCAAGCTGCTCAAATCGGACGGCCCGCAGGCATCGATTGCGCGGGGCCACAAGCTGGTCGTGCAACTCGTGGAAACGTGGAAGAAAGGCGGCGAGCCGACCTTCGTGGACGAACTCGACGCCATCGCCGTGGGCGAGAAAAGCGGCATGCCGATCGCGCCCGTGATGATCTACGGCGACGACGTGAGCCATGTCGTGACCGAGGAAGGCATCGTGCATTTGCATCGCGCGGAAGGCATCGACGAGCGGCGCGCCGCGCTCGCGGCGGTTGCGGGCGTGACGCCCATCGGCCTGCGCGCGCAGCCGCAGAAGACCGAGGAACTGCGCCGCCGCGGCATCGTTCAGTTTCCCGAAGATCTCGGCATCCGTCGCGGCGACGCGAAACGCTCGCTGCTCGCGGCGCGCAGCATCGACGATCTCGTGACGTGGTCGGGTGGGCTCTATACGCCGCCCGCACGCTTTCGCAGCTGGTGAGCGCGATGCGCACGCTCTTACTGGACCGGCTGGCCGAAGGCGCTGCGGCCTCGTATGGCGCGACGCCGCGCAGCGCGTGCTCGGCCGCGCTCACGCCCGACGCGCAACTCGCGCGCTTCGCACGCGATGCGCTGATCGAGGAAGCGCGCCTCACGCCCAAGCCCGCGCTCGTGGACGCGCGCGGCAGCGGCGCACACATCGATCTCGATCTCGCGACGATGCTGCGTTCCGCGCATGCGCTCGAACCCACCTTCGAGGCGCTCGCGCGCGCTGCGCGCGGCGCGACGCCAGGCCACGCGCTGCGCACCGAACTCGCACGCATTGGCCGGGCCGGCGAAGCCGCAATGATGCGCGCGACCGGCGGCAGCAATGCGCATCGAGGCGCAATCTGGATCGTTGGCTTGCTGGTTGCTGGCGCAACTATTTCGCATACGCCGCAGAACGACATGGACGCGTTCGCACCGCATGCTGCGCAGATTGCCGAAGCGGCGGCACGCATCGCGCGTTTCGACGACCTGCTCGCGCCCACCGTGCGGCAGCCCACGCAAAGCAACGGCGAACGCGTGCGCCAGCGCTACCACGTAGGCGGCGCGCGGCGCGAGGCTCAAGACGGCTTTCCGCACGTGATTCGCGTGGGTCTGCCTGCGCTCCACGCGGCGCGCGCACAAGGGCGCGACGAAGCGGCGGCGCGCGTGGATGCCCTGCTCGCCATCATGGCTTCGCTCGACGACACCTGCGTGCTGCACCGCGCCGGCCTCGCGGGCCGTGAGGCCGCGCAGGCGGGCGCGCAGCGCGTGCGCGACGCGGGCGGCATCGCCACGCGCGCGGGCCGCGCCGCGTTCGACGCGCTCGAACGCGCGCTGCTCGCGCTCAATGCATCACCGGGCGGCGCGGCCGATCTGCTCGCCGCGACGCTCTTCATCGACAGACTGGTTCACCACCGCATCGGCGGGAGGACGGTTTCATGGAACAACTGACATTCGACTATCCGGCGCAGCGCGCCGTGACGACGCGCGCCCACGTGGGCGTGGTGGGCTCGGGCGATCTCGAAGTGTTGCTGCAGCCCGCCGGCGACATGCAGGCGCGCGTGGTCGTGCATACGAGCGTGGACGGCTACGGCCATATCTGGAAGAGCGTGCTCGATCGGTTCTTCACGCGCTACGACGGCGCGGCGCTCATCGAGATCAACGACTTCGGCGCGACGCCCGGCGTCGTGGCGCTGCGTCTCGCCGAAGCCGTGGAAGCCGCGCAGGACAGCACGCAAGGAGGCAAGGCATGAGCGCAGGCATCCAGACCCTGCTGCGCGAGAGCTTCATCGAACTCTCCGCGCGCGAGCGCGCCGCCGCCGTGCTCGACAAAGGCAGCTTCCGCGAACTGCTCGGCCCGTTCGACCGCATCGAGTCGCCCTGGCTCCCGCTGCAGGGCATCGTCTGCCAGGCCGACGATGGCGCCGTGATCGCGCGCGGCACGCTCGACGGCGAGCCCGCCGTGGTCTGCGCGATCGAATCGGCGTTCCAGGGCGGCAGCATCGGCGAGGTGTCGGGCAGCAAGATCGCCGCTGCGCTCGAGCTCGCACTCGCCGACTGCGAACGCGGCAAGATCGTGCGCCCCGTCGTGCTGTTCGAGACCGGCGGCGTGCGTTTGCAGGAGGCCAATCTCGGCCTCGCCGTGATCGCCGAGATCCAGTCGGCGATCGTCGCGCTGCGCCGCCATGTGCCCGTGGTCGGCGTGATCGCGGGCATGGTCGGCTGCTTCGGCGGCATGTCGCTCGCGGCGGCACTGTGCTCGTCTCTCGTGATGACGAAGCAAGGACGCCTCGGCATGAACGGCCCCGAAGTGATCGAGCAGGAAGCCGGCATCGAGGAACTCGATTCGAGCGATCGCCGCCACGTGTGGCAGTTGATCGGCGGCGAGCAGCGCGCGCGCACCGGTTATGCCGATGCGCTCGTGGACGACGCCGTCGACGACGTGCGCGCCGCCGTGCGCGCCGCGTTCGCACGCGGCATACCGCAAGCGCACCGCACCGTGCAGATCGACGCCACGCTCGCGAAGCTCGCGCGGATCGATCCCGCCAGCATCGCGCCCGACACCATGGGCGCGATGTTCGAAACGCCATCGTCCCAAACACATGGAGAGCCCGCATGAGCGATACGAACTTGAGCCGGGGCGCGCTGTGGCTGCGCGCACTCGCAGGTGCGCCGAACGATGCGAGTGCGCACTGCGTGCCCTATGCCGATGCACCGCTCGATGGCGAGACGGCGCGCTTCATCACCGTCGCGCCCGACCCCGACAACCGTTTTCCCCGCGCGCGCGACAACGTGGTGGGCCTCGAACAGGGCTGGCGTCTCGCACAGGCCGTGCGTGGCGCGATCGACGAAGACGCCGCCAGCGGTATGCGCCGCCCGATCGTCGCGATCGTCGATGTGAAGAGCCAGGCGTATGGCTATCGCGAAGAGATGCTCGGCATCCACCTCGCCTGCGCGGCCGCCGTGGACGCCTATGCGAGCGCGCGCCTCGCGGGGCATCCCGTGGTGGCGCTGATCGTCGGTCCCGCCATGTCGGGCGCGTTCCTCGCGCACGGCTATCAGGCCAATCGCATCGTCGCACTCGATGCGCCCGGCACGATGGTGCACGCGATGGGCAAGGAGGCCGCGGCGCGCGTCACGCGGCGCAGCGTCGAAGACCTCGACGCACTCGGCGAGAAGATCGTGCCGATGTCGTACTCGATGGCCTCGTTCGCGAAGCTCGGGCTACTGGACGAATTGATCGCGGGCGTCGACGCCAACGCGCCGGACGACGCCCAAATCGCGCGCGTGCGCGAAGTGCTTGCGCGCAGGGTGCGCGAAGCCCGCAACGACCGCAGTGGTCTCGCGCATCGTCTTCAGGGCGAAGCGGCGCAACGCACGCGCGCGGCATCGATCGAAGTGCGCAAGCGGCTCGCGCAACAGTGGGACGCCAGCTGATGCGACTGTGCGCCGCACCGCCGTTCGCGCCCGACACGCCATGCACGGACGAATCGCGCTGGCGCCCGCACGATCTGCTGCGGCTCGCGCGCCTCGCACCCGTGCCAGACGAGCCCACCTGGGTGCCGGAAGCCTTCGCGCGCGCGCCGTTCGCCGTCGTGCGCCGCGCTCGGGCGGCACCGGGCTTCGTGGCGGCGGGCTTGCGCGGCGGCACGCGTGCGGAGCGCTTCGGCACATGGGTCAATGCTGACGATATCGAATCGTCTGTATCGCCCGAATCGCTGCTCGCAATAGCCCCCTCGCCGGAACGCGCGGCGTTAGCGGCATTCGTGGCCCTTGCGTCGCTGCGCGAGGCCCCAGGCCCGCTGCGGGATTTCGTCTGGGGACCGACCGGCAGCGCGGGGTTCGAATTGGCCACGCAGGTCCACACACCTACGGAATCCAGCGATCTTGACCTGCTGATCCGCATGCCCCGACGCAGCGATGCAGCAACGATCGCAGCGCTCGCCGCTACACTCGCACGCGCCGCGCAGCACGCCGGCACACGCGTGGACGCTCAGCTGGAAACGCCGGCGGGTGGCGTCGCGCTCGCCGAACTCGCGCAGTGGACGTCTGGCAAGGCGCGCGTGCTCGCGCGCGCGAGCGACGGCGCGCGCCTCGTTGCCGATCCGTGGTAAACATCATGAGTCTCGCCTGCCTCTTTCCCGGCCAGGGCGCGCAAAGTCCCGGTTACCTGCACCGGCTGCCCGAGCACGAGGTCGTGCGCGCCACGCTCGACGAAGCCTCCGCGACGCTCGGCCTCGACATCCTCGCGCTCGATAGCGCGCAGGCCTTGCAATCCACGGTGGCGGTGCAAATCGGTCTCGTGGTGGCTGGCGTGGCGCACGCCCGCGCACTCGCCCAAGCGGGATTGACGCCGCAGTTCAGCGCCGGCCTCTCGGTGGGCGCGTATCCGGCTGCCGTGTGCTGCGGCGCGCTCGACTTCGCCGACGCGCTGCGCATGGTGCAAAAGCGCGCCGAGCTGATGGAGTCCGCCTGGCCGGCGGGCTATGGCCTTGCGGCAGTCTCGGGGCTCGGCGAGACGCAGGTGGAGGCGCTCGCTAACACAACCGCACCCACGCAGGACAGCGCCGCGCGGGCCAGCGACGCGCACGTCTATGTGGCCAACGTCAACGCGCCGCGCCAGATCGTCGTGGCCGGGGCCGACGCCGCGCTCGAAGCGTTCGCCACGCGCGCGCTCGCGGCGGGCGCACGCAAAGTTCAGCGGTTGGCCGTTTCCGTCCCTTCGCATTGCGAACTATTGGCCGACGCCACGGAACGGCTCGTGGCGTGGTCGCGCGACATTCCGGTTCGCTCGCCCGAAGGCGTCTACGTCGACAATCGCGGCGGCCGCCCGCTCCGGGACGGCGATGCGATTCGCACCGACCTCGCCACCAACATGCGTTATACGGTGCGCTGGTACGACGCGCTCACGGTCATGATCGAATCGGGGGCGACCGTGCTGGTCGAAGCGCCGCCCGGCCAGGTGCTCACCGACATCGCCCGTGAGCATTACCCGGAAGTTGCGGCATTGAGCGCGGCGACGCTACCGCTCGACCGGCTCGCGGCCACGGTGCGGCGGCGCCTGGGCGTGGATTGAGGATGTGCAGGCTATCGCTGTAAATCCGCGAATAATATGTTTATGCGCATAAAGTCGAATTTTATTTTTAGCGCGATATTTTCTGACAGCGCAAATTCCTGCCAAACCGCGCCGAATTCACGGCAACAGACATCAAATCCCCTACCTTTTAAGCAATTCCGGCATCACCACACGGAACGTCAGATTCACCCGCTCGCCGCCGATCGCAGGTTCCTTGGGCACCCGGTGACGCCACTGCGCCTGCGTCTTGCCGCGCATCACGAGCAGACTGCCGCCCGCAAGCTGGAACGAGCGTGTCACACCGGTCGCGTTGTGGCGCAAGTCGAAGCGCCGCGTTGCGCCGAGGCTCAGCGAGGCAATCACGGGCTGCGGGCCGAGCTCGGGTTCGTGGTCGGCGTGCCAGCCCATGCTGTCGGTGCCGCTGCGGTAGCGGTTGAGCAGCACGCTGTTGAAGCGCACGCCGCAAAGCTCGGCAATCGCGTCGCGCAGTTCGGCCACGGCCGGCGTCCACGGCTGCGGCACATTGCGGATTCCTGAATAGATATAGATGGCGCCGGGGTCGCCCTGCCATGCGGTCAAACGCGGCTGGTCGACCCAGCCGCCTGGCGTACGGATGCGCTCCTGGCGCCAATCCGTTTCGGCGACGACGCGCGCAAGCCACTCGGCCGCCGCCGTGGGCGCGAGCCACGCGGGATGCCAGTCGACGTCGGGTTGCGGGGTATCGTCGAAGAGATCGAACATCAGCCTCAGGTCAACAACGCGATATAGAACACCACCGCGCCAATGAGCGCGCCGGCGAAACAAAAGCCTTCGGGCGGTTCATCGGTCGTGCGCGAGCGCAACCACGCCCCCACCACGCCGAAGAACCCCGCGATGCCCAGCGCGACGAACACCATCACGATGTCGAATAGCGCGCTGCGGCCGAGTTCGAGGATGTCGACGCGCCGCACCGCGAAGTACAGCGCCACGGCCATGATCGACAGCACGACCATTGGCAGCATGACGTGGCTACCCTCGTAACTCACATGACGACCATGAAGCCCTTGCACGTTCGGCCTGGTAATTTTCATGACCCGTCTCCCCCAGAGCGCCCGAAACCGCACGGGCCTCGATTCGAGCATAGTCCATCGGCCAGGCCGCTTCAATGAACGTTTAATAGCGTTCACGGGCCCTCGAGAAAATAGTGCGACGGCGGCCCGAGGTTGGCAATCCAGGGTTATGCCGCAGCGCCACACTCGACTCGCCGGACCGCCGTGCGTACATGGGGCGTGCGTTGCTGCAATGCGCCGAAGCCGCGCCCCGCAACGCCCCGGCACGAACCCTTCACTGCCGGTAAAATGCGACGAATGCGCGAGCGGCGCATCCGCACAAACGGTGTAGCGGGCCATGCGGAGCGCGCGGCCAGTCGCGCACTGCGGCGCAGCCGGTTTCCGCGCTTCCCGCTCCGTGGGACTGAGTTGTCCAACCTCGTTACCTGCGCAGGTTATCTGCACCGGTTGCCTGCGCCACCCAGCGGCCCGACATGCCCCGACTTTCGTTTCTGCTCCGCTTCATTTCCATAGGCGTGCTATTGCACGTCTATGTCGGCTTCCGGCTGATTCCCGACCTGCCTGTGCCCGCCACGGGCAAGTGGCTCGCCACGCTGTGGCTCGTGCTCTCCGTGGCGGCGATTCCGCCCGGCATGCTCGCGCGCCGTTTCAAGCGTCAGCCGCTCGGCGACCGTCTCGCATGGACCGGCATGCTCGCGATGGGATTTTTCTCGTCGCTGCTCATGCTGACGATCGCGCGCGATCTCGTGCTCGCTTCGCTCATGACCATCGATTCGATCTGGCCTCACAGCATCGACCTCGCGCACTGGCGCACGGGCAGCGCCGCTGTTGTCGTCGCGCTCGCGTTCTGCTCGAGCGCATTTGGCTTTTTCAATGCGCGGCGTCGCGCGCGCGTGCGCGACGTCGAGGTGCCGATCCGCGGGCTGCCCGCCGCGCTCGACGGCTTCACGATCGTGCAGTTGAGCGACATCCACGTCGGGCCCACCATCAAGCACGACTATGTGGATGCAATCGTGCGCGCGGTGAACCAGCTCGACGCCGACGTGGTGGCCATCACGGGCGATGTCGTGGACGGCAGCGTGCAGCACCTCTCGAATCACACCGCGCCGCTCGGACGGCTTGTGGCGAATTACGGCGTCTATCTCGTCACGGGCAATCACGAGTACTACTCGGGAGCCGATGCGTGGGTCGCCGAGTTCCGGCGCATCGGCCTCACGGTGCTGATGAACCAGCACGTGGTGATCGAGCACGGCGGCGCGCAGCTCGTGCTCGCGGGCGTGACCGACTACACCGGAGGCAACTTCGATCCCGCGCATCGCAGCGATCCGCAGGGCGCCTTGCGCGGCGCGCCGGCCGACGTGAACACGCGCGTCCTGCTCGCCCATCAGCCGCGCACCGCGCATGCCGCCGCCGATGCGGGCTACACGCTGCAGTTGTCGGGCCATACGCACGGCGGGCAGATTTTCCCGTGGAATTTTCTCGTGCGGCTGCAGCAGCCATTCACGGCCGGCCTCGAAAAGCTCGGCGGCCTGTGGGTCTACACGAGCCGCGGCACGGGCTACTGGGGGCCGCCCAAGCGGCTCGGCGCACCTTCGGAAATCACGCGCGTGCGGCTCGTCGGCGTTCGCTGAGCCTGACCGGAACACAAAGGAATTCACTGCTCATGGATGGCAACAAGCACCTCCACCAGACCGCGTTCTACCTGCTGCTCTTCGTCGTCTCGATTGCGCTGTGCTTCGTGCTCGCGCCGTTTTTCAGCACCGTGCTGTGGGGCGCGATACTCGCGCTGATCTTCCAGCCCGTGCAGCGCCGCATCGTGGCGCGCCTCGGGCGGCGGCGCAATCTCGCCGCGCTCATCACGCTGACGATCTGTCTCGTCATCGTGATCTTCCCGCTCACGCTCGTGGCGGGCACGCTGATCCAGCAGGTGAGCTACGCCTATGCGCAGGTGCGCTCGGGCAATCTCGACTTCGGTGCGTACTTCAGCCAGATCGTGCATGCGCTGCCGCAGTCGCTGCAAGGGTTGCTCGCACGCTACGACCTGATGGATCTGCCTGGCCTTCAGCAGCGCCTTTCCGCGGGCGCCGCGCAAATCAGCCAGTTCATCGCCACGCGCGCGCTGAGCGTCGGGCAAATCACGGTGCAGTTCATGGTGAGCTTTTGCGTGATGCTCTACATGTTCTTCTTTCTCGTGCGTGACGGCCGCGAGATTTCCCGGCTCGTGCGCGACGCAATTCCGCTCGACGAATCGCACAAGCAGCATCTGATCCGCAAGTTCACGACCGTGATTCGCGCGACCGTGAAGGGCAATGTGGCCGTGGCGTTCGTGCAGGGCACGCTGGGCGGCATCGCCCTCTGGGTGCTGGGGATTCAGGGCGCGCTGCTGTGGGGCTTCGTGATGATGCTGCTGTCGCTGCTGCCGGCCGTAGGCGCGGCGCTCGTGTGGGTGCCCATTGCGCTCTACTTCATCTCGACCGGCGCGCTCGCCAAAGGCATCGGCCTCACGCTGTTCGGCGTGCTCGTGATCGGCACCGTGGACAATGTGCTGCGGCCGGTGCTGGTGGGCAAGGACACGCGCCTGCCCGACTGGGTCGTGCTGATTTCCACGCTGGGCGGCATCTCGCTCATGGGCATCAACGGCTTCGTGATCGGACCGCTGATTGCCGCGCTCTTCATCAGTTGCTGGGACCTGCTGCGCCGCGACCAGCACCACCACGACGGCGTTGTCAGCCAGCCGGCGGATGACGATCCGGTCTAGCGCCAGACGTCTAACATCTAACGTCTGGCGGCGCGAAGCGCACGCGCCGCTGGCTCACGAAGACACGTGCAACGGCACCCCCGCGCGCCCCTGGCGCGCGGCATCCGATGCATCGGATGCACTACCCGCCGCATCGCCCATCGCTGCGCCCGCATGCGCGGCCACCGAGAAACCAAACGTATTGACACCATTCGCACTGCGCACGAATACCGCGCCGCCGTGCATCTCGGCTACCGCCTTGACGATGGAAAGCCCGAGACCGTGGTTCTCGTGGCTATTCGAGCGCGCTTCCTGAATGCGATAGAAGCGGTCGAAAATATGTTCGCGCACTACCGGGTCGAGCGGCTCGCCAGGATTCGATACGGCGATTTCGACGTGACCGTCCTGCGGCGCGATAGTCGACTGCAGCACGGTTCCGCGCGGCGAGTGCTGGATCGCGTTCACGAACAGATTGCTCATTGCGCGGCCTATCAGCGAGGTATTGACCCACGCGCGCGCATCGCCCCTGACCTGCACGCTCAACTGCGCCTCTTCCAGCGGAATCTCCAGGAACTCCAGCATGCGCTCGACTTCGGCCCGCAGCGAAACCTCCGTGAGCTCGGTCGCGCGCTCGCCACGATCGCTGCGCGAAAGGAACAGCATGTCGTTGACGATCACACGCAATCGCTCGAATTCCTCAAGATTTGATTGCAGCGTATGCTGCAACTGCGCAACCGAGCGGTCGCGCGTGAGCGCCACCTGGGTCTGGCCAATCAGGATGCTCACGGGCGTGCGCAGTTCGTGTGCGACGTCGGCGTTGAACGATTCGAGTCGCTCGTAGGCCTTGTCGAGCCGCTCCAGCGCGCCATTGAACGAGGTGGCCAGTTCATGCAGTTCCTCGGGCAGCTCGCCGGCATGCAGCCGCTGGCGACGGTTCGAGGGACTCAGTTGCGCCGCCTCGTGGGAGAGCCGCGTAAGCGGCGCAAGACCGAAGCGCGTGACGGCGCGGCTCAACAGCGCCACCGCGATGGTCGAAAGCACGATCAGCACGCCGAGCGCCATGCCGAAGCGCCGCAACATGCTTTCCGTGCGCATGCAATCGCTCGCCACCACCAGTTTCACTTCGGGGCGCTCGCCGTTCGCGGGCACCGTCATGCTCGTGACGATCAGGTCGTAGTTGTAGCCCGCCGGCCGCACGAGCCGATAATCCGGACCGACATCTCCGGTGACTTTGCCCGCGATGGGTGCGCCGAAGCGAAAGCGCGGATCGGCGGCGTCTACGTAGTAGTGCATGCGACTGTCCACAGGCGAAAGGTCGTGCAGTTTCTCCTGCACAAACGCCCATTTCTTCACATCCGATGCGTGCGCAACGATCAGGCCCGCGATGCGCGCCCGCGCGTCTAGCGTTTCGCGCAACTCGTTGAAGAGCTGATGCTGCATCAGCAAAAACAGCCCCGTGCCGGTGAGCGTGAATACGATCAGCGAGACCGCCGCGAACATCGCCGAAAGCCGCAGCGAGATCGAGCGCTTCATGACACCGGGCCTCCGTCTTCGCGTGCCTCGCGCATTTCGAGCACGTAACCCATGCCGCGTATCGTATGCAGCAGCTTGGACGCGTGCGGGCCGTCGAGTTTTGCGCGCAACCGCTTGATGGCGGTTTCCACCACATTGGCATTGCTCTCGAAATTCACGTCCCACACGAGCTCGGTGATGAGCGTCTTCGAGAGAATCTCGCCGTGCCGCCGCGCGAGCACCGAGAGCAGTTGAAACTCCTTCGCGGTGAGATCGAGCCGCACACCGTCGCGCGTCGCGCGGCGGCTGATGAGGTCCACCTGAAGATCGCCCACGGCGACGAGCGTGGACTCCTGGACCCGCGCGCGGCGCGTGAGCGCGCGCAGACGCTCGACGAGTTCGAGAAACGAGAACGGCTTGGTCAGATAGTCGTCGGCGCCGTCGCGCAAACCATGCACACGGTCGTCCACGCGGTCGCGCGCGGTCAGCATGATCACCGGCGTGTCCTTCTTCGCGCGCACCGCGCGCAGCACGCCGAAACCGTCGAGCTTCGGCAGCATCACGTCGAGCACGATCACGTCGAAGTCGTACTCGGTCGCCATCCACGCGCCCTCTTCGCCATCCATCGCCACGTCGACAACCCAGCCCTGCTCGCTCAATCCGCTGCGCAGGTAATCCACGACCTTGCGCTCATCCTCGATCACCAATACTTTCATCGTCATCCTCCTCTTCGCGGCGCGCCGGACGGCGTTTCGCGGCAAGGGCCCGCGCTACAGGCGCCGCCGGGCACCCGCGCCAGATAAACCGTCGTAGCAGGCTGCAGACCATGAATCTGCGCCTCCTTGCGCTCGCTGGCAAGCGGATGCTGCTGCGTGAGGCTGGCCGGATGGCGCGCATTCATCACGTCGATCACGTTCGCGACGATCGTGCGTGTCGCGCCGACGCACAGCATCACGGCGACGACGATCGCCGCGACGCACGCACGCTCGCCGACCCGCGCACGCCCGGGTAGATCGATGTCGTGCCCGCTGCTCGCTGCTATGGCGGAAGACGATTGCTGCTCCGATTGGCTCATGTCTTCGATGGGTGACGCATGCTGCTCAGTTCACGAGCCGCAAGTGCTCGACTTCATGCATGTCGCGCGCCTGGCGCGCCTCGCGCAAACGCGCGCGCGCCGTAGCGCGCTGACGTTGCGGCACATCGCAGGCCGCAAGCGATGTTTCCTGCTCGGCCAGCACTGCCGGCACCTTCTCGCGCAGGAACTCTACGAACGTGCGGATCTTCGCGTCCAGATAGCGGCGCGAGGCATAGAGCGCGTAGATGTTGAGCTTTTGCAGACGATGCGTGGGCAGCACGCGCACGAGCGAGCCGTCGGCGAGACCCGGCAGCGCCACCGGCACCGGCAGCGGACCAATGCCCATGCCTTCGCGTATGGCAAGCGCGAGCGCTTCGGGATTGTTCACCTGGAAAGGCGTCACTCCGGTATGGCGGAACGTTTCTCCGTGCGGCCCCTCCGAGACCCATTGGCCCGCAGGCAGGCTCGCATCGGTCAGATGCAGGCAGGTGTGCGCGCCGAGATCGTCGAACGAGCGCGGCTCGCCGCGCATATCCAGATATGCAGGCGACGCGCACAGAATGGCCGCGGTGCTGCCCAGTTGCTGCGAAATCAGCGCCGAATCCCCGAGCTCGGCTGCCACCACCACCGCTACGTCGAAGCCTTCCTCGATGATATCGGGCATCTGCTGCGCGATGGTCAAATCAACGGCGACATCGGGCAAATGCTGCTGGTAGCGCGCGATCAACGGCATTACATAATGCTGACCGAAACTCGTGCCGCCATAGACGCGCAGCTTGCCCGCCGGATTCCCCTGCGCGTCCGCCGCTTCGGATTCCGCCTGTTCGATATCGGCGAGAATGCGCCTGCAACTTTGCAGATAGCGCTCACCCGCCTCGGTCAGCGACATGCGCCGCGTGGTGCGGTTCAACAGACGCGCGCGCAGCCGCGACTCCAGGTCCGTGACCGCGCGCGAAACCTGCGCGGTCGTCATCGACTCGCTCACTGCAGCACGCGTGAAGCTGCCCGATTCCACCACCCTCACGAAGACCCGCATATTGCGCAGCGTATCCATACGCGACTCCTGGCCCATTCCATCATCGATAGCGCCAGTCTCACTGCCAGGCCGTGACCCCATGCTGACCCGTACATGGCAGCCGCGCCAGCTTGGCAAGCCGCATTGTTCCACGCATGAGACATTCAGGGCCTAACGAGCGAAGACGTGCTCGCTTACGAACACATTTCGCTTTCGTTGCAATTTTTGAAACGCTCTGCCGCGGACGACAAGAACTGTCAATTCTGGCCACGTTTCATGGACTCGACCCCATCCATGAACTAAGCTCCACTTCGTTGTGTTTCATTCTTCACACCAACGAGAGAGGTCCTCCATATGCAACACGGCATCATCGCGTGGCTCGTCATCGGCGCAGTTGCTGGCTGGCTTGCCGGGCTGCTCGTCAAGGGCGGCGGCTTCGGTTTGATCGTCGATATCATTGTCGGGATCGTCGGGGCATTTATCGGCGGCTGGCTGGCGGGCCTGCTCGGGATCCACATCGGCGGCGGCATGATCAGCTCGATCATTACGGCCATTGTCGGCGCGGTCATCCTGCTCTTCATCATCAGGCTATTCCGAAGAGCATAGCAATTTGCGATCGCCAATAAAAAGCGGGAGCACCATCGCTGGTGCTCCCGCTATTTTTTTGCTTTGATGCTTATGCGCCGCTGGCGACGAGACCACCCGTTCGATCAGGAAGCATCGAACCGGTCTCGTTGAAGCGCAGGTGCATTTCATAGGCCCTGGCGAGATTGTGGGGCGTCTGGCCGCCGATCCTCAGCGCGTCGTCATGATAGTCGCGCAGCAGGTCGCGATAGAGCGGATGCGCGCAGCGATCGATAATCAGCTTCGCGCGCTCGCGCGGCGCGAGGCCACGCAAGTCCGCCAGGCCCTGCTCGGTGACGATCACATCCACATCGTGCTCGTTGTGGTCGACATGCGGCACCATCGGTACGATGCTGGAGATGCGGCCGTCCTTAGCAATGGCCTTGGTTGCGAAGATCGCGCACGAGGCATTGCGTGCGAAATCGCCCGAGCCGCCAATGCCGTTCATCATGTGCGTGCCGCCCACGTGCGTGGAATTCACGTTGCCATAGATGTCGCATTCGAGCGCCGTGTTCAGCGCGATGAGTCCGAGGCGCCGAATCACTTCCGGATGGTTGCTCACTTCCTGCGGACGCAGCACGAGCTTGTCGCGATAGCGGTCGAGATCGGCGAGCACCTGAGCCTGGCGCGGCGCCGAGAGCGTCATGGACGCCCCCGAGGCGAATACCATCTTGCCCGCATCGATGAGGTCGAAGGTGGAATCCTGAAGTACTTCGGAATACATCGTAAGCGCTTCGAATGGCGAATCCACGAAGCCCGAGAGCACCGCATTCGCGATCGTGCCGATGCCGGCCTGCAGCGGCGGCAACTGCGCACTCATGCGGCCGTGCTTCACTTCGTGTTGCAAAAACTCGATGAGGTGGCCCGCGATGCGAGCGGTTTCTTCGTCCGCCGGCAGCACAGTCGAAGGACTGTCTGCTTCGTTCGTGATGACGATGGCGGCGATCTTCTCCGCTGGAATATCGATGATGGACGTGCCCACGCGATCGTGCGGATGCAGGATTGGCAGCGGGTCGCGATGCGGACGGCGGCCCGGAATCCACACGTCGTGCAGGCCTTCGAGCGCAAGCGGCTGGGCGAGATTGAGCTCGACGATCACCTTCTCGGCGAGAATCGCGAAGCTCGCCGAGTTGCCCACCGAGGTCGTGGGGACGATGCCGCCCGTTTCCGTGATCGCAGCGGCCTCGATGATCGCGAGATCGAGCTTGCCGAGCAGGTTCGCGCGCAACATCTCGACGGTCTCGGAGAGGTGCTGATCGACGAACATGACTTCGCCGCGATTGATGGCGCGGCGCAGTGTGGTGTCCACCTGGAACGGCAAGCGGCGCTCGAGCACACCGGCTTCGGTCAGCATGCGGTCCACGTCATGACCGAGCGAGGCGCCCGTCATCAGCGTGATGCGCAGCGGCTCCTGCTCTTCGCGCGCGCGGCGCGCCAGTTCGATGGGCACGGCCTTCGTGTCGCCTGCGCGCGTGAAGCCGCTCGCGCCGACACGCATGCCGTTGCGCACGAGTTTTGCCGCCTCGGCAGCCGAAGTGATTTTCCCGCGCAACGCGGCACAACGAATACGGTCTTCGTACATCAAAGTCTCCACTAACTACCGGAAATGCCACGTGCCCTTCGCAGGTCTCGTTTCGGTGGCGTTGCTTTACGGCTTCTGCAATACCCTTTTGCAGCCACCATGCGCAAAGCCGCGGAGCCTCATGCGAAGGCGCCGCGGCAAGGAATTCAAGCTAGCGCCTCGCTCATTCATGGCGGGCAGTCACTCGATCTCAGCTACCGAAATAGAGGTTGCAAAAGCTGGCCGGACCGACGCATTCGTCTTTCTTTGCCGGCTTTGCGATCTGATTGACAGGCTGCGCTGCGCTTTGCGCGGCCTGTTGAGGGACGCTCGCGTCCGATGCTGCATTCTGTGCAAAGGCGGAGGCGGCGGCGAACAACGAACAGGCAACAACAGCGAACTTCAGGGACTTCATTTCACTCTCCAGTGCTAACGGTTACTGCGAAGCAGTGATGTGACTATATGACTCGGATCCGGAACGATTAAGAGGTCGAGATGGAAGGCATATTTCCAGACTGCAGCAAGATCGCGTACCTGCCGTCCAGATTGCTGGTTCAAGGTGTTTTCGTGTGGAATGAGCGACGGGAACGACGGCCGCGTGCCTGGCGCGCGAGCGCGGCCAATGGTGCATCGCGGTCGATGAGCGCGCTGTGAATGAAATGCAGATGGCTCAGGATCCGCTGCGCGTCGTGCCTGCGCTCACGATCATGGCGAACGCCCGGAAGCGCTTCCTGAGTGATCCGGGTGGCCGCTCGCACCGATGCAAGCGCACGCTTCAGCGGCGCGGCGCCCGGGTCCTCGAAAAGGCGCGCAATATCGTCGAGCACCTGGTCGAGGCCCGCTTGCCATCCGCGCCCGGCCATATCGAGCCACGTGGCGCGTTGCGCCTCGTGTCGCAAATCGATCACGGCATGCCCCACCTCGAGCGTGATCAGCATCCAGCGCAACGCGCGCCGGTGTGCCTGCTTGCGGCCATTGAGCAGCAGCCGCAACTGGTGCATCAGGTCGTGCGTGCCCGACTGGAACTGCTGGCCGAGGCCCTGCGGCTCGCCACGGCAGGCGAGCTGAACCTGAGCGCGCAACGCCACGCACATGCGCTCGACGAGCCAGCTCATGTGCGGCGGAAAAACCACGGCAAACGCAAGCGCGGCCACGATCATCGCCAGCACGACCGCGACCCCGTTATTGATCAGCAGATCGGGCGTATAGACGATGACGTTGTCGGGACCGGCGAGCAGACAGAGAAACACCGAGAATCCGACGCCGAAGCCAGCGATGCGCGGACGCGTCGCAAAGTACGCTCCCAGTGCTAGCAACGGCGCGAGCGCGACGCAAAGCAGTGGAAAGCCATCGATGTTTGGATACACGTAGCAGGTGAGCAGATAGCCGACGAGCGCGGCGCAGCCCGCGCCCGCCGCCATCTGAAATGCCATGCGCGTGGCGCGCGGCGCCGACGATGTGAGCGCGCAGGTGAGCGCGGCGGCGATCATCGCGAGGCCGCCACTCGGCCAGTCAGTCTCCACCCAGAACCAGCCGAGCGCCGCCACCACCACTGCCGTGCGCATGAAGGTGAATCCCACCACGTACCAGCTCGTACGCGGCACATAGCGCGTCATGCGCGGCTCGGGCGGCAGACCTGCCTGCGTGAGCGACGCCCACGTACTGCTATAACGGGCTATTTCAGCCGTGAAGCGGTAGATCAGCTCAGCGGAGGTGTCGAAGTCTTGCAGCGCATCGGGCGCGCCCGTTTCAAGCGGCCGCCGTGTTTCGCGCACGCGGCGCGGCAGTGTGCGCATGAACGACGCAAGGTCTTGCTCGATACGCAATGCGTATGCACGATCGGCTTCGCCCTGACGAGGACGTTGCGCAAGCAGCGCCGCAAGCTCGCTGAAATACGGCGTAAGTGGTGCGATGGCTTCGTTATTCTTGCGCAGACGCCGTTTCAACTGCCGCAGCGCGTGCAGGCGCGCGCAGACGTCCATGAACTCGCCGTTTAGACGCGCGAGCAACTGGCTGTGCGCGCGCATCGTCGGATCCTCAAAAAATGAGAAAGCGCGCGTGGCCTCGAAGCCAACGATCTCATCGACGAGTCTCGCGAATCGCCCTTCAAACACGCCTCTTTCCAGACTGCCGGACAACACAACCGCAGCGAACGCAGTAAAATTGATATAGCGAGCGCGTAAAGTGCGCTCGAGCAGCGAGCCCGATTGCCGGGGCACGATAACGGCGCTGACCACCCCCGAGCACAGGATTCCCACGGCCACTTCGGCTCCGCGCCCAAGCGCCGCGAGAAACAGCCCATTGGGCTGCGTCACGAGCGGAATGCCGATCAGCGCCGCGGTATAGCCTGCCAGCACGAAAGCGTACCAACGAAAATGACGATTACGCATCGCGGCTGCGGTACACGCGGCCACCCACCCTGTTATCCCGAGTATGTAGAGCTCGGGTTGCTGGATAAAGACGGCCCCCAGCACCACCGCTGCGACCATGCCTACCGCGGTGCCCACGATGCGGTAGACGCTCTTCGCGAACACCATGCCGGAAAGCGGTTGCATCAACACGAACACAGTCGTCATTGCAATGCGCGGTTGGGGCAAATCGAGCCGCATCGCAATGCCCAAGGCAAGCAATCCCGCCATGACTGTTTTCAGCAGATGCAGCCAGATCGCGCCATCGCTGCCCTGCCAGTCTCTCAGGCCGCGCCGTGCGGCTCGCCATATGATTTCGCCGCGGCGACGCCGGGCAATCGCTCGATGTATCGCTGGCTGGCGGTTCATTTAAAACAGCGCGCTACGCTCGGATTGTTACGAAGAATGCCGTCGCGAATCGGGTCGGCAGGCGCCGATTGTAGGAGCCTCAGTTGAGCGAATTAACGGGACGGGCGGGGAACATCCGTTCCAGATCACTCAACAATGCCGGCGTCCGCGAGGCGGACAATATCGTTTTCGTGTCAAACAAGAAGTTCTCGAAGAAGGTCTGATGGATACGCTACAAAATATGCGGGTGTTTGTCCGCGTTGTCGAAGCCGGCAGTTTCACCGCCGCGGCTCAGTCGCTCGATTCGACCACCGGTGCGATGTCGCGCGCGGTCTCGGAACTGGAAGCGCATTTGCGCACGCGCCTGCTGAACCGCTCGACGCGCCGGCTCGCACTCACGCCCGCCGGCGAACGCTATCTGAAACGCTGCTCGCAGATTCTCGCGGACGTGGACAGCGCCGAGGAAGAAGCCAGTTGCGCCCACGAGCGTCCTGCTGGCGCATTGCGTATGCACAGCTTCGCGAGCATCGGGCAACAGTACGTGCTGCCCGCGATCTCGCGCTATCGCGCCTTGCACCCTGAAGTGACGGTCGAGCTTACGCTTTCGCAGCGCATGCCCGATCTGTTCGAGGGCAGCAGTGATGTATCGGTGGTGACCGCAGCTTCGCTGCCGAACTCCGATCTCGTCTCGCACCAACTAGGTTCGTCGTGCAGCATCCTGTGTGCGTCGCCTGCTTATGTGCATACGCACGGTGCGCCGCGCACGCCTGCGGACCTCGCGCATCATGACTGCCTGATTCTCAAGACGCCGACCGCACCCGCGCATGAATGGGTGCTCGAAGGCCCGGAAGGCAGCGTCGAGATGCAGGTGGACGGACCTGTTCAGGTGAACATCGCCGAGTCGCTTGCAGTGGCGATCCGTGAGGGAATGGGCATTGGCATGTTGCCGGTGTATGCGGCAATAGAGGGATTGCGCAACGGCACGCTCGTGCGTGTGCTGCCCCAGCACATCCTGCAGAAGAACCACGTGTATGCGCTGTATCCGTCACGCAAATTCGTGGATGCAAAGACCAAGACTTGGGTGGAATTCCTGCGTGCGCACCTCCCGCAGGTGATCGCTCGCGATATGGCATTGCTCGAGGAACTCACGCGGGAACAGCTTGCCGATGCTGCCGCAACTTCGACCCCCGATGCGCAATCCGCAGCGCATCCGACTAAAGCGGTGCATTGAAGCGTCGTTTTCGGCATGGTGATTCGAATGCCGTATGCAAAACAGCCGTCCATGCGACGGCTGTTTTTCTATTTTCCACGCACGTAAACGCCAGAACCCCGGCGCTCATTCTGAGCCACCGGGGTTCTGGACATACTGCATAAGGAGCCTGACGATTACCTACTTTCACACGGGCAATCCGCACTATCATCGGCGTGGAGCTGTTTCACGGTCCTGTTCGGGATGGGAAGGGGTGGGACCAGCTCGCTATGGTCATCAGGCATGACGGGTTGCTGCGTCGCACGGGTTTGGGTCAACCTGGCGCCACAGCCAATCGGGAAGAAGCGTAAAGAGGTGCTGTTTCTTGGGGTTGTGTTGTTTCCGGCACAACACCGATCTCTCAACCGTGCGTCTGTTCTCAAGACACACCTGTTATAGGATCAAGCCTTACGGGCAATTAGTATCAGTTAGCTTAACGCATTACTGCGCTTCCACACCTGACCTATCAACGTCCTGGTCTCGAACGACCCTTCAAGGGGATCAAGTCCCCGGGGAAGTCTCATCTTGAGGCGAGTTTCCCGCTTAGATGCTTTCAGCGGTTATCTCTTCCGAACATAGCTACCCGGCAATGCCACTGGCGTGACAACCGGTACACCAGAGGTTCGTCCACTCCGGTCCTCTCGTACTAGGAGCAGGCCCCCTCAAACTTCCAGCGCCCACGGCAGATAGGGACCAAACTGTCTCACGACGTTTTAAACCCAGCTCACGTACCTCTTTAAATGGCGAACAGCCATACCCTTGGGACCGGCTACAGCCCCAGGATGAGATGAGCCGACATCGAGGTGCCAAACACCGCCGTCGATATGAACTCTTGGGCGGTATCAGCCTGTTATCCCCAGAGTACCTTTTATCCGTTGAGCGATGGCCCTTCCATACAGAACCACCGGATCACTATGACCTGCTTTCGCACCTGCTCGACTTGTCAGTCTCGCAGTCAAGCACGCTTATGCCATTGCACTATCAGCACGATTTCCGACCGTACCTAGCGTACCTTCGTACTCCTCCGTTACACTTTGGGAGGAGACCGCCCCAGTCAAACTGCCTACCATGCACTGTCCCCGACCCGGATCACGGGCCAAGGTTAGAACCTCAAACAGATCAGGGTGGTATTTCAAGGACGGCTCCATGCAGACTGGCGTCCACACTTCACAGCCTCCCACCTATCCTACACAAACCGGTTCAAAGTCCAATGCAAAGCTACAGTAAAGGTTCATGGGGTCTTTCCGTCTAGCCGCGGGGAGATTGCATCATCACAAACACTTCAACTTCGCTGAGTCTCGGGAGGAGACAGTGTGGCCATCGTTACGCCATTCGTGCAGGTCGGAACTTACCCGACAAGGAATTTCGCTACCTTAGGACCGTTATAGTTACGGCCGCCGTTTACCGGGACTTCAATCAAGAGCTTGCACCCCATCATTTAATCTTCCGGCACCGGGCAGGCGTCACACCCTATACGTCCACTTTCGTGTTTGCAGAGTGCTGTGTTTTTATTAAACAGTCGCAGCCACCAGTTTATTGCAACCCCTTCACCCTCGGAGCGCAGGCTCCTCAAGCTACCAGGGCGTACCTTATCCCGAAGTTACGGTACCAATTTGCCGAGTTCCTTCTCCCGAGTTCTCTCAAGCGCCTTAGAATACTCATCTCGCCCACCTGTGTCGGTTTGCGGTACGGTTAATGTTGAACTGAAGCTTAGAGGCTTTTCCTGGAACCCCTTCCAGTTGCTTCGCTTCCGAAGAAGCTCGCGCCACACCCTTGAATTGCGCGCCCGGATTTGCCAAAGCGCCTTCTCCAATGCAGCGACCGGGACTTCCAACACCCGGACAACCTTCCGCGATCCGTCCCCCCATCGCATTCAACACTAGTGCAGGAATATTGACCTGCTTCCCATCAGCTACGCATTTCTGCCTCGCCTTAGGGGCCGACTCACCCTACGCCGATGAACGTTGCGTAGGAAACCTTGGGCTTACGGCGAGGGGGCCTTTCACCCCCTTTATCGCTACTCATGTCAGCATTCGCACTTCCGATACCTCCAGCACACCTTCCGGTGCACCTTCGCAGGCTTACGGAACGCTCTCCTACCATGCACATAAATGTGCATCCGCAGCTTCGGTATATGGCTTAGCCCCGTTACATCTTCCGCGCAGGACGACTCGATCAGTGAGCTATTACGCTTTCTTTAAAGGGTGGCTGCTTCTAAGCCAACCTCCTGACTGTTTTAGCCTTCCCACTTCGTTTCCCACTTAGCCATATTTGGGGACCTTAGCTGGCGGTCTGGGTTGTTTCCCTCTTGACACCGGACGTTAGCACCCGATGTCTGTCTCCCGTGATTGCACTCTTCGGTATTCGGAGTTTGCTATGGCGACGTAATCCGCAATGGACCCATCAACCATGACAGTGCTCTACCCCCGAAGGTGATACACGAGGCACTACCTAAATAGTTTTCGGAGAGAACCAGCTATTTCCAGGTTTGTTTAGCCTTTCACCCCTATCCACAGCTCATCCCCTAACTTTTCAACGTTAGTGGGTTCGGTCCTCCAGCACGTGTTACCGTGCCTTCAACCTGGCCATGGATAGATCACCTGGTTTCGGGTCTACACCCAGCGACTGGACGCCCTGTTCGGACTCGCTTTCGCTACGCCTGCCCTATTCGGTTAAGCTTGCCACTGAATGTAAGTCGCTGACCCATTATACAAAAGGTACGCCGTCACCCCTCGCGAGGCTCCGACTGTTTGTATGCATGCGGTTTCAGGATCTGTTTCACTCCCCTCCCGGGGTTCTTTTCGCCTTTCCCTCACGGTACTGGTTCACTATCGGTCGATCACGAGTATTTAGCCTTGGAGGATGGTCCCCCCATCTTCAGACAGGATTTCACGTGTCCCGCCCTACTTGTCGCATCCCTAGTTCTTCCGTTCCGTTTTCGTCTACAGGGCTATCACCTGCTATGGCCGCACTTTCCAGAGCGTTCGACTAACGGTACAGATAAAGAATGCAGGCTGATCCCATTTCGCTCGCCACTACTCTGGGAATCTCGGTTGATTTCTTTTCCTGCGGCTACTTAGATGTTTCAGTTCGCCGCGTTCGCTTCACGTGACCTATGTATTCAGTCACGGATACTCCATTCGGAGTGGGTTTCCCCATTCGGACATCCCCGGATCAAAGCTTGTTTGCCAGCTCCCCGGGGCTTTTCGCAGGCTACCGCGTCCTTCATCGCCTGTGATCGCCAAGGCATCCACCACATGCACTTGTTCGCTTGACCCTATAACGGGTGTGTCTCGCCGCGGTTTCCCGCTCCGGACTCACTCGCTACAGGCTGAGTTTTCGCGTTGTGCCGTATTCCAAAGCCCTCTTTCGAGGAACTTAAAAATACATCGATACAATCACAACCCTGATTCACCTACTCCACACCCATCTCTAAGTGTGTTTCAGATAAATCTCTTTACTACTTCTTCCTGATTGTTAAAGAACGACAGCCGATATTTTCATACCGCTCTGACTGGCTCAATCGCCAATGCAAAAGGCTCTGCTGAACTTCAGCAGAACGCTGTGCATTAGGGATTGGTGGAGGATGACGGGATCGAACCGACGACCCCCTGCTTGCAAAGCAGGTGCTCTCCCAGCTGAGCTAATCCCCCAGTCACATACTCAAGGGATTGCCTCCGCCTCTGGCAGACAAAGTGGTGGGTCTGGATGGATTCGAACCATCGACCCCCGCCTTATCAAGACGGTGCTCTAACCGACTGAGCTACAGACCCCTGAGTCTGTCTTTTCTACAGCCGACAAGTGTGAGCGCTTCAATGTGCTTCGCAATGAGCTCTGGAAAGGAGGTGATCCAGCCGCACCTTCCGATACGGCTACCTTGTTACGACTTCACCCCAGTCATGAATCCTGCCGTGGTGACCGTCCTCCTTGCGGTTAGACTAGCCACTTCTGGCAAAACCCACTCCCATGGTGTGACGGGCGGTGTGTACAAGACCCGGGAACGTATTCACCGCGGCATGCTGATCCGCGATTACTAGCGATTCCAGCTTCACGCAGTCGAGTTGCAGACTGCGATCCGGACTACGATCGGTTTTCTGGGATTGGCTCCACCTCGCGGCTTGGCAACCCTCTGTTCCGACCATTGTATGACGTGTGAAGCCCTACCCATAAGGGCCATGAGGACTTGACGTCATCCCCACCTTCCTCCGGTTTGTCACCGGCAGTCTCCCCGGAGTGCTCTTGCGTAGCAACTGGGGACAAGGGTTGCGCTCGTTGCGGGACTTAACCCAACATCTCACGACACGAGCTGACGACAGCCATGCAGCACCTGTGTGACGGCTCCCTTTCGGGCACTCCCGGCTCTCACCAGGATTCCGTCCATGTCAAGGGTAGGTAAGGTTTTTCGCGTTGCATCGAATTAATCCACATCATCCACCGCTTGTGCGGGTCCCCGTCAATTCCTTTGAGTTTTAATCTTGCGACCGTACTCCCCAGGCGGTCAACTTCACGCGTTAGCTACGTTACCAAGCCAATGAAGGCCCGACAACCAGTTGACATCGTTTAGGGCGTGGACTACCAGGGTATCTAATCCTGTTTGCTCCCCACGCTTTCGTGCATGAGCGTCAGTATTGGCCCAGGGGGCTGCCTTCGCCATCGGTATTCCTCCACATCTCTACGCATTTCACTGCTACACGTGGAATTCTACCCCCCTCTGCCATACTCTAGCCTTGCAGTCACCAATGCAGTTCCCAGGTTAAGCCCGGGGATTTCACATCGGTCTTGCAAAACCGCCTGCGCACGCTTTACGCCCAGTAATTCCGATTAACGCTTGCACCCTACGTATTACCGCGGCTGCTGGCACGTAGTTAGCCGGTGCTTATTCTTCCGGTACCGTCATCCCCCCGGGGTATTAACCCAGAGGTTTTCTTTCCGGACAAAAGTGCTTTACAACCCGAAGGCCTTCTTCACACACGCGGCATTGCTGGATCAGGCTTGCGCCCATTGTCCAAAATTCCCCACTGCTGCCTCCCGTAGGAGTCTGGGCCGTGTCTCAGTCCCAGTGTGGCTGGTCGTCCTCTCAGACCAGCTACAGATCGTCGGCTTGGTAGGCCTTTACCCCACCAACTACCTAATCTGCCATCGGCCACCCCAATAGCGCGAGGTCTTGCGATCCCCCGCTTTCATCCACAGATCGTATGCGGTATTAATCCGGCTTTCGCCGGGCTATCCCCCACTACTGGACATGTTCCGATGTATTACTCACCCGTTCGCCACTCGCCACCAGGTGCAAGCACCCGTGCTGCCGTTCGACTTGCATGTGTAAGGCATGCCGCCAGCGTTCAATCTGAGCCAGGATCAAACTCTTCAGTTCAATACCTGTTACTGTTTTCTGTCCCTCTCGAGACAGGTCGCTCACTCAAAGCTGACAGGTTCTGAATAAATTCAAAAACCTGACTTACTTTTGTGTGAGACTCTTGATACTTTCGCTACTCCCGGCCATTCCCGAAAGAATCACCAGGTCACGAAACCCATCAAGCGCCCACACTTATCGGCTGTAAATTTTTAAAGATCGCGTCGCACAAGACACCGGAACCACTTCGAACTACCCGGCGTTTTCTGCGTTGCTGCATCAGCAGCAGAGAAACGAGATTATGCAGACTCTTTCGCGTTTCGTCAACATCTTTTTTAACGTCGCCGTTTAAAAACTGATGACTTCACGCCCCGCCGTTTCTCGCGGCAGGCTTCGCTGCCGGACTTCAGCTGGCGAAGGAGCGGAATTCTAGTCACGCGAATGCGATCTGGCAAGGGGTTTTTGAACCCCTCAAAAAAAGACGCGCAACCGCTTCACGCGTGGCGCTGCATCACGCGATCCACGATCTGCAGGTAGTGGTCGAGATCCGGCGTTTGCTTGCCAGCGACCTTCGCGAGGTCGTCCCAGCGACGCAGACGCACGGCGTCGTCTGCATGGGGGCGCTCGGCAAATTCGCGCGCGCCATCGGCGTCGAAAATGCCGCCCTGCAATTGCAGGCTGCGCACGGAATCGGCCGACAAGCGGCCGAAGTACGCTTCGTCGGTTGCGCACAAGTAGCGCTTCGCATCGACGTGCAGCTTGATCGGCTCCAGCACGCTTGCCGGCAGAATCGGCCGCAAGAACGGCAGCGCATAGTACTGGTGCAGGTCGTCGATGCCTCGCTCGGTCGGCGTTTCGCCCTGGCGATTCAGCAAATGCCCGAGGTCGTGCAGAAACGCCGCCGCCACGAGCTCCTCGCACGCGCCTTCCTCCTCGGCCAACGCACCGCTTTGCAGCGCATGCTCAAGCTGCGTCACCGGCTCGCCGCTATACGCCTGCCCGCCATGCTGCTCGAACAAGCCGCGAATGTCTTCCAGACTCAGTGCCATGCTTGCTACCCCCTGTATTCGATTTGCTCCGAAGCGTCGCTACTCCCCGTCACGACTCCTGTCGCTCATCAGGCGTCGCCGCCATCCAGTTCGCCCGGCGTTTGCTGCGCGCGCATCCGGGCGGCGGCTTCATTGGCATCGCGCGACGCTAGCGCATTCAAGACCGCCCGGAGCCGCGCATAGGTCGCCTGCCGCATCGCGTCGGTTTGCGGCAGGCGCGGCGCCAGCCGCCATTCGTTCACGGCGCGCCGATGCGCTTCGAACAGCTTGCCGTTGCCGGCCGCTTCGACGAGCGCGTCGCGAAACGCCTCGCGCGCGCGCGCAAACGCAGCGTCGTCGGCGAGCGCGCCGCGCATGGCATCGAGCCGGTCGCGCAGCGCGGCGACCTGCGCCGCGTCGATACGCGCCGCGAGCATCCGACAAGCCGCCTCCTCAAGCGCCGAGCACAGCAAAGCAAGCTCGCCCGCCTCGGTTTCCGACACGCTGCGCACGTACGCGCCGCGATGTTTCTCATTGCGCACGAGCCCTGCCTGCTCGAGGACGCGAAACGCTTCGCGCACCGGTCCGCGCGACACCCGCAATCGAGCTGCCCATTCGGACTCGACAAGCTTCGCGCCAGGCACCAGCCGTCCGTCCGCGATGCAGCGCTCGATCTCGTCGCGCACCAGGTCTGTCAGCGAGCGCTCGCGCACCAGCGCGAGCGGCGCCGCCGCATCACAATGCGCGGCGCTCCGTAGATCGACATCGCGCGTCAACGTTGCCACGCGCACTCCTTTCAGGTCGCGGCCCGCGTGCCGTCTGCCGCGTCGGCATCGCCGCTGGACCATCCCGCGAGGCGGCGCTGCGCGTCAGCACGCGTGCTGGCCATGGTTTCAATCCGCACGGCGACGCGGCGCACGCGCCGCAATCAGCGACAGCGCCGCCAGCGACACGATCAGCAAGATTAGCGAGAGCGCCGACGCCGGCAGGTAGTACCCGCGCTCGACCGCACCGACCACGACGATCGGCACCGTCGCGAATCCCGGCGGATAAACCGTGAGCGTCGCGCCAAGTTCGCCGAGCGAGATTGCGAAGCCCAGCGCGAGACTCGCGCGGATAGCCGGCACCAGCTGCGGCAGCACCACGCGGCGCAGCACCATCGAGGGCGGCGCGCCGAGGCTCGCGGCCGCTTCGCGCAGCACCCTCAACTCGGGACGCAGCCCCGCCGCCGCGCAGCGATAGCAAAACGGCAACACCAGCGCGAGCTGCACGAACACGACGATCGCCGCCGAACTCGACAGATCGACGGGCGCCTTGTGATAGGCGATCAGCACCGCGAGACCGAGCACGACGCTCGGCACGCCGTTGGGAACCATCGCGAGCGCGTCGGCGATGGCGCCGAGGCCGCGCCGGTCGCGCCCTTCGAGCGCCAGCGCAAGCCACAGCCCCAGCGCCGTGCCGAGCACCGCCACGCCGAAGCCGATTTCGAGGCTCGTGACGACCGCGTCGAAGTCGCTCGAGCCGAGGCGCTCGAACCAGCGCGTACTGAAGCCGTCGGGAAGGATCGTGCCCGACCAGTGCGAGGCCACGCTCGAGAGCGCGACCACGATCACCGGCAGAACGAAGAGCCAGAAACACAGCAGCGCCGCGAGCGCGAGCAGCACGCCGCTGCCGATGCGCGCGAACGCGCTGCGCTCGACGGGCCGCGCCCGCAGATGCTTGGGCGGCAGCGCGATGTGATCCGACGACGCCGCAACCGGATTGGTTGCCGGATTATTTGCCATTGCGCGCGCCCCCATGACTGCGGCGATTCACGCGCCGATACAGCGCATACAAAGAAAGCGACATCGCCAGCATGACGACCGCGCCCGCAGCGGCGGTCGGCAGATCGAGGTCGACGGTCGCCGAGCTATAGATTGCCACCGGCAGCGTGACCAGATGCGCGCTGCCGAGCACGAGCAGAATGCCGAACTCGTTGAACGTCAGCAGAAAGCACAGGATCGTGCCCGCGGCGATGCCCGGCCACGCGAGCGGCAGAATCACGCGCGCGGCGACCATGCGGTTGTTCGCGCCCAGGCTGCGCGCGGCCTCGATCAGGCGCATGTCGAGCAGCGCGAACGCGGCGAGCGTCGGGCGCACCACGAAGGGCGCATAGAACACCACTTCCGCGAGCACCACGCCGCCGATGCCGAACAGAAAATCGAGCGGCGGCGCCTGCAGATGGAAGAGCCGCTGCAGGCCGATGCTCACCGAGCCTTGCGAGCCATAAAGAAAGATCAGCGTGAAGGCGACGAGAAACGACGGAAACGCCACGAACAGTTCGAGAAAGCGCGTGACGAGGCGAGCGCCCGGAAACGGCTTGAAGAACAGGATTGCGGCGATCGCCACACCCAGCAACGAGGCGATGCCCGCACTGAGGAACAGAATCCACAGCGTCGTGCCGATCACGCCGCGCGAATCGGGATTGCCGAAGAACGCCGCATAGGCGTGCAAGCTCAGGCCGTGGGCGCCGGTCAAGCTGAGCAGCACGAGCCGCACGAGCGGATAGACCACGAGCGGCCCCAGCACGAACACGAGCAAGAAAGCGATGTGCCATTGCGCGCGCCGTTCGCGGCGGCGCTGGGCGGCCGCATGCGCTTCGGCGCCGGGAAGCGGCGCGCCCGGGAAAGCAGAATCAGGGGTTGATAAGGACGACATCGTCAGCCTCGTAATGCAGGGAGACGCGCATGCCTTTTTCCGGCGTCATGCCGTGGCCGCGCTGCATGGTGACGAGCACCGGTTCGTTCGGCATCGCGTCGAGCAGCACCGGCACTGAAAGCACCGAGCCATACCATTCGACGGATTCGATCGTGCCATGCAGGCCGCCTTCGCCGAGCGGCACGATGCGCAGGCTTTCGGGACGCAGGCACGCGAGCTTGTCGCGCACGCCGTAACGCGCGTCGCCCACCGGAAACGCCACGCTCGGCGGCAACAGGTTCGCCGCGCCGAGATAGCGCGCGACGTAGGCATCGTTGGGCGTGTCGTAGAGTTGCTGCGGCGTGCCGAGCTGCGCGATGTGGCCATCGCGCATCAGGAGCGTGCGATCGGAAAGCACCAGCGCGTCGTCCTGATCGTGCGTCACGCAAACAATCGTGAGATCGGGCAGGCGCTCGTGCAGCGCCTTGAGTTCGGAGCGCACCGACGCGCGCAGATTGGCGTCGAGCGCCGAAAGCGGCTCATCGAGCAGCAGCACGTCCGGCTCGATTACGAGCGCGCGCGCCAGCGCCACGCGCTGCTGCATGCCGCCCGAGAGCTGCGCGGGCATCACGTGGCCCGCGTCGCCGAGCTGCACGAGCTTGAGCGCATCCGCCACGCGCCGCGCGATGTCGCGCGCCGGCACGCGGCGCGCCTTGAGCCCGAACGCGACATTCTCGAACACCGAGAGATGCGGAAACAGCGCATAGCTCTGAAACAGCAGCCCCAGGTTGCGCTGATGCGGCGGCACGTGAGTCAGGTCGCGTCCCGCGACGGTGAGCGAGCCCGCCAGCGCGTCGGCTTCGATAAACCCGGCGATGAAACGCAGCAAGGTGGTCTTGCCGCAACCGCTGCGGCCCAGCACGGTCAGCAATTCGCCACGGCGGATGGTGAGCGACAGGTCGTCGAGCACCGTGCGCGTGCCGAAGCGCACGCTCAGGCGCTCGATCTGCACGCCCGCGGCGCCGCCCAGCCGGCCCGTATCGGCGGCATCAGCGACATCGGTCAAGCCGGACACATCCGGCAGTGCGCGGGCCATCTGGGCCGGCGCAAGGCTTGCGGTATTCACCGGGTTCATCTCCTCTCGATGAGACCCGGCGCTTCGCTCCAGCGCCGGATCTCATCCCATACACCGTACTCAGGTAGTGCTCAGTTTCCTGCTGCAACCACTTATTTTGGCTTCACGACTTCGATCTGCTTGCCCGACGAGCCGATCACTTCGTTCTTCCAGCGTGCGGTCCAGCCGGCCTTCTTCTCCATCACCTGGTTCCAGTCGACCGGAATCAGCTTCACGCCTTCGATCGCCTGCTTGACCGCCGCGCCGTTCTTGCCCGAGAGCGCCACGTCCGTGCGGCCCGGAATGCCGAAGATGTCCGGCACCTTCGACTGCACTTCCGTCGACATCAGGTAGTCGATCAGCTTCTTGCCCGCCGCCTGGTTCGGACCGTTCTTGATCAGGCCGATGGCGTACGGCAGCTGGAACGTGGTGGGATGGCCGCCTGCTTCGGCAGCGAGGAAGATCGGCTTGAGCGACAGACCGCCGTTGGCCGCATCGTCGAGATCCATCTGCAGGTCGCCGTTGGCCACTGCGATCTCGTTGCGCGAGAGCAGCACGTCGAGGTAGCCCGTGCCCTTGGTGTGGAACTTGGCGCTTTGCTCGAGCTTCTTCAGATATTCGAACGCCTTGTCTTCACCCATCAGCGAGGTCGTGAGGATGATCACGGCCATGCCGTCGCCGGCCGTGGCCGGGTTCGAGTACGCCACCTTGCCCGAGTAGTCCGGATGCAGCAGGTCGGCGAAAGTCTTCGGCTGGTTCTTCACGACTTCGGGGTTGATCGCGAACGAGAAGTAGTTGTTCACGAAGGTCGCCCACGAGCCGTCTGCGGACTTCGCAATCGCCGGCACGTTCTTGTAGTTCACGCTCTGGTACGGCTGCAGCAGGCCGCTTTGCTGCGCCTGCTGGATGAACGGCGGCAGCGTGATGAGAACGTCGGCCTTGGGCGCGTCTTTTTCGACGTTGGCGCGATTCACGACTTCGCCGCTGCCCGCGGTCACGATATTGACCTTCACGCCTTCCTTCTTCTCGAAGGCGGGCAGCACGTCCTTGTAGAGATTTTCGAGGCCGTCAGCCGTGTACAGCACAACCGAGCCAGCGGCGTGGGCGCTCAGGGCCGCACCTTGCAGCAGCGCGGCGGCGGCCATCATGGGCAACAGCTTGCGTGCGAAACCCGCGCGAGTGGAATTCCTGTGGTTCATGTCGCTCTCCGAAGGCAAAAAACCTATGCTCGGGGATACCCGATGCGTGTTTAGTCGAATGTCGAACGTCGACGGACTGCGCCGCCTTTCGTACCCGTCCGGTGCGGCAAACAAATTGTAGATCGTCTGCAATTTGTCATTGCCACCCGCAAGTCACCGGACCCACTGCACACCAGGAGTTGCCTCGTCAAGCGCGCCGGCCCCGTCTGAACGGGCCCGGCAAGAATCACAGGTTTTCGTGACAAGGCCATGACGATTGTGGCGAATGTCAAAAAACTCCACAATTCGCCAAAAATCAGCATACGACATTGGCCGCAGAAACGCTCGCGGCAGTGCACAAGCGCAGATCGGCGGATCGGCCCGGGAGGCGGGGGACGAGGGAAACAAAGCAGGCCGCGCCGCGCGCGCGTGCGCCATAGCGGCGGGAAACCCGGGCGAGAAAATCAGGCGACGAGGAGCTCGGGCCCCCGCGCGGCGATGGCGCGGGCAATGCTCTTTTCGGGTGCGAGTTCGGTGATCACATAACGAGCGCGCTCGAAGCCGTTGATGCGCACCGGCGTGACGCGACCGAACTTCGAGTTGTCGGCCACGACGATCGCGCAGGTCGCGGCCGTGAGCATGTGGCTGCGCACCTCGGCGACCATGCGCGTGTAGTCGGTGAGCCAGCCGTCGGCGGTGATGCCGCCCGCACCCACGAACGCGTAATCGACGTGATATTGCGCGAGTTGCTGCACCGTATCGAGGCCAAAGGTGGCCTCTTCCTGATCCGACAGCTCGCCGCCCAGCATCGTCACGCGATTCTCGTTGCGCCGGCCGAGCAGCAGCGCGATGCGCCAGTCGTTGGTGTAGACCGTGAGGCGATGGCGGTCGATGAGCGCGCGCGCGAGCGCGTGCGTCGTGCTGCCCGAATCGATGATGATGGAGGCGCCGTCGGGCACGAACTCTGCGGCGCGCTCGCCGATGGCGCGCTTGGCGTTCGCGTTGGCGGCCTCGCGCACGTCGAGGTCCGGCTCGCTGCGGTCGCTGGACAGCGCGCCGCCGTGAGTCGTCACGAGCAGCCCGCGCCCCGCGAGCGTGTTGAGGTCGCGCCGGATCGTCTCGCGCGAGACCCGCAACTCGCGCACGAGATCTGCCACGGAAAGCGCGCCGGTCCGGGTCACTTGCGAAAGGATGTACTGATGGCGTTGTTCTGCGAGCATCTCGGTGAGCGCGATTGCGCGGCGTGTTATCGAAAGAGCCGCCGTATTGTATTACGCGTGCCGGATTGCGCGTGCCGTGACGGAGCGAATCGAAACGGCTGCCAGCGCGCGGTCATCCCTGTTAATCTGATGTTGGCCGTCCGGGAACTGGGCGGCTTCCCGTTTTGTCGATTTGTCGTTCCGTCGACGGCCGCTCCCCATGCGCTCACAACTTCGCCAACTGCGTCTTCTGTTCTGCGCGCTGCGTTACGGCATGCGGCTGATCTGGCTCGCAGCGCCCGAGCATCACAAGCTGCACTGGATCGTCTCGCTCGCCGCGCGCATGCGCGATGACGAGCGCCTCGCCACGCATCTGTCGAGCGCCCTGCCGCGCCTCGCGCCGCTCGCGGGCGCCTTCGCGCAGACGCTCGTCACCAGGCCCGAACTCGCCGCGGCCACGCTGCACGACGCCATCGACGCCATCGATCACTTCGAAGCGCCGCTCTCGCCGCCGCAACTCGATGCCGCCCTGCACGCCGCGTTCGGCAAGCCGCCGCAAACGATCTTTTCGTGGATCGATCCCGCGCCCTGTCATAACGGCTGGTGCGAGCAAACCCACGTCGCGCGCCTCGCGCTGCCGGTAAATGGCCATCAGATGGTGACGGTGCGCGTACTGCGCGCGAAACAGGCACAGGAAGTCGACGACGATGCCGCGTTGCTGTGCGCCGTCGCGCGCTGGCTCGAGCGCTTCTCGGGCGCGGCGCGCAAGCTCGGCCTGCGCGCGCTCGCGCAAACGCTGCGCGAGGACCTGCAACGCCGTTTCGATCTGCGCGCGCAGGCCGCGAACCTGAGCCAGACCGGACACCATCTCGCCAACGACACGCGCGTCCTCGTGCCCGACGTGATCTGGGACTGCTGCACCGCACAGACGCTCACGGTCGAGCACCTCGACACCGTGCATGTGACCGACCTCGCCGGCCTCGCGGAGCATCACATCAACGTGACGCGCGTGGCTGCGCATCTGATCGAAGTCGTCACGCAGCAGGCATTCGAGCACGGCTTTTTCCACACGGCCATCGACGCGCGGCGCGTGGCCGTGAGCATCGAGCCGCAAACGCGCGGCCGCCTCGTGTTCGCGAGCGCGGCGCTGATGACGAGCCTGTCTTCGCCGGAGCGCGAATTCTTCGTGCACGGCGCAACGGCGCTGTTCGAACAGGACTACGCGCGCCTCGCCGCGCTGCATCACGTTGCGGGCCACGTGCCCGGGCACGCGCGCGCCGAGCAGATCGAAGCCGAGTTGCGCACGCACAGCGAAGCGCATTTCGCCAGCGATGCCAGCACACGCAGTGCGGGGGCGCTGTTTCATCATCTGCTGCACTCGGTGCAGCCGTTCGGCGGCGAGGTGTCGCCGCGGCTCGCCGCAGCGCAGCGCGCATTCGGCAAAGCCGAGACGCTCGCACGCACGATTCATCCGGGCGTGGACGCCTGGGGCATTGCAAGCGCGACGCTCAGGGATATCGCGAAGCGCGATCTCGGCGCGCAAGGATGGATCAAGCGGCTGTCCCAGGAGTTGCCGCATCTCGCACAGATCGCGCCGCGCGTGCCGCAACTCATCTACCACTTCATGCAGCATCACACGCACGCGGAGCACGGCCCGAACGCGGCGCAAGCCCAGGCCGCGGTGCTCGCGGCGCTGCGCCGCGAGCACCGCCGCACGCGCGCACTGCTGATCGCCTGCGCCTTGACCGGCGCGCTGATCGGCGTGGCCGCGACGCTCTTCGCCACGCCGCCCGTCAGCCAGGCGAGCCGCGAGAGCGCGCCGCATCCCGGACCTTCCTACCCCGCCTCAGTGCAGTCCTGAACAAGACCGGCACGGTTCGCCCCGGCGATACTCCCGGTCTTCCGCACGTTGCCCGCGCGATGGCCATGGTTCGTTCGCCGTTCGTTCGCGACAAACTCCCGTATTGGCGCCGCGCCACCTTTACCAGAACCGATGCTTGACTCGCTCGCTCCCGCCCTCTTCGTCGTCCTGTGGTCGACGGGCTTCGTGGTCGCCCGCGCGATCGCCCCGTATGCCGATCCCAACCTGTTCCTGCTCGCGCGCTTCGGCGGGACCGCGCTGCTGTTCGCCTGCGTCGCGCTCGCGCTGCGCGCGCCATGGCCGCGCGGGCGCGAGTTCGGCAAGCACCTCTTCGCGGGCGCGCTGCTGCAAGGCGTGTATTTGGGGGCGAGCTACTGGGCCGTTGCGCAGGGCCTGAGCGCGGGCGTGATGGCGCTGCTCGGTGCGTTGCAGCCGCTGCTGACCTCCGCACTTGCCGCGCCGCTGTTCGGCGAGCGGCTCACGATGCGGCGCTGGCAAGGCTTGTCGCTCGGGCTCGCGGGCGTGGTGCTCGTGCTGATGCCGAAACTGCGCGCCGCCGCTGCGGGCGTCCCGGCTGCAGCTGCGGCCGATGCCTCGGGCACGCATGCGAGCCCGCTCCTGGTCGTGCTCGTCGCGGTGCTCGCGGTCGGGGCGATCACCGCAGGCACGCTTTATCAAAAGACCTCGCTGGCCAAGGCCGACATCCGCAGCGCGAGCGCGGTCCAGAATGTGGGCGCGACGGTGGTTGCAGCGCTGCTGGCGCTCGCGCTGGGCGAGCATCGCTGGATTGCCTCGACGACACTCTGGATCTCGCTTGCATGGGGCATCGCGATGCTCTCCGGCGTGGGCGTGACGTTGCTTGTCTGGATGGTGCGCCACGGCGATGCGGCCCGCGCCACGGCGCTGCTCTTTCTCGCGCCGCCGCTCGCCGCGCTCGAAAGCTGGCTGCTGTTCGGCGAAACGCTCGCGCCGGTGCAGATGGCGGGCTTCGGCGTGGCGCTCGCAGGCGTGGTGCTCGCGCGGCGCGGGTGACGTGATCCGCCATCAATCGGCCGTGTCGCCGCCCTTGGGTATGTTCGCGCGCGCCTTGCTGCCCGGCGCCGGCGCCCACGCGGGCCGCGTCTTGCGCTGCGAATCGATTACGACGATGAAGCGCCCCGCCCACGGCGTGACCTCGCGGCCGGGGTGCAGGACCCACAGCGACTTGCCCGAATCGACGAGCGCCTGATACTCGGCATCGACGATTCCGTAGTGATCGATGAAAGCGTTCAACGACGCGGGAATGCGCACACAGCCCTTCGAATGGCGGATGCCGAGCAGCGGCTCGAGACGGTCAGGGTCGGTGGCGTGCATCTGGAAACGCATCGGCGAGAAACCGCCCTTGCCCCAGCCGCGCTCGCCGTCGACCCAGCCGAGATCGTAGATGCGCATGTCGCGCGCGCCGTAGCCGCGAATGCCGTTCTCGTTCATCGTGCCCTCCGCGCGAAAGTCCATGTTCGAGGGCGTGTGCTCGAACACGCCGAGCGGCGTGAGGAAGTGATCGAACTCGCCGGGCCGGCCCGTCGCGACCGGCGAAGCGCCGATCATCTGCCACGGCTCGTGCGGCATCGCGCGGAAGTAGATAAAGAGCGCCTGGACGGTCGCGGCGCGATCCACGAGGATGACGAACTCGCCCGCCAGCGCACCGAGATTCTTTTCGTCGAGCGCGGCCTGCAGGCGTTGACCGTAAGCGCGCTGATCGGCGGGCGGCACGCGCAGACGGCGCTTCACGCTGCTCGCGAAGGTCTGGCGCATGGCCAGCGCACGGTGCGTTTCCTCGGCGGCCTGCTCGGGCGTGAGATCCGGGTGCTCGGGCAAGACGAGCGGCGCAGGCACGGACGCGGGCTGCGCCGGCGCCGGCGCCGCGGCGGACGATGCGGACGATGCGGACGATGCCGATGCCGCTGAAGCCGCTGATGCAGCCGGCGAAGCCGCCGCTGCGCTCGACGCCGATGAAGCCGGCCTCGCTGGCGAAGCCGCCGCCGATGCCGCCCCACCAGCCGATGCCGCCGCCGGATGGGACGCTGCCCGAGCCGCTTGCACGGCCCCCGACGTCGCATGCGGGCCCGACGCAGCCCCGGCGACACCCGCAGCCCAGGCGCTGGCAGCCCACCACGCGCAGAAAGCTGCGCCCAGCATGCGGCGAATCCGCCATGGCGCACGCAACGCCCCTCTGGAATGGGCGTTCGTGGTGTCGCCCCGGACACCACCGTTCACGCGCGCAAGAGCGCAGCGCGAAAAGTCTTCGTTCATTGTGAATCCGGCTGATTTCTGTTTTGTCTGGAATAGATTGCCACGACGCCGACCGGTGCGCGTGCACGCCATGACGCGCACACCGTGCCAGTGTCCCGGCAGGACCACCCGCCATTAAACCAGACAAAACGCGCAAATCGCAGCATAAGGCGACAGGCACGCGAGTCACGCTGCACGCAAGCGGTCTGCGCACGACAATGCATGGGCGGCGATGGGATGGATATGAAAACGGTCAGCCGGCTCGCGCAGTTGGCGGCCGTTGCGACCGGACAGGAAGCTCAATTCGCCGACGAAAACACGGCGAAGAAGCAAACCAGGCGGGAAAAGCCATCGCGCCGATACGAGAAGGGCACGATCGTCGAGGCATCTCTGAGAATCAGCGCACGGACGCTGGCCGTGCATCCTGCTGCGCCTCGCCGTCGAACGGCGCGGCACTCACGCGCAGCGCGACACCGGCAAGGCGCCGGCTCTGCAACTCGCGCGCAACTGCTTCGCCCACGTAGGGCACATCGGAATCGAGTTCGATGTCTGCGTGTGCGTTCGACGTGCCCACGTCGTACACCGTGACACCCTTGGCGTAATGCCCGAGCTCACGTTTGACGAAGTCGCGCACTTCTTCTTCGCTACAGGTTTCGGGGACGTTCCAGACGGTCAGGTGCATGTCGAACTACCGTTGGCGGCGCGCTCGGTCGGCTCGCACCCGCACGGGCTGAAGACTCGCGCGCGCCTTTGCGCGGGCTCCAACCGCCTGTCCGAGCAGGACCACGGTTACAAGCAGGAAAAGAGTCGACGGTAGCATTTCGCTCACTCCACTTTTATTGATGATAGTCAGGATATGCCTAATCTCCAGCCAGCGCGCTGCGTCATATTGTCAAACACTCGCCGTTCAGCACCGTCGATTCTGGAGCGTGCGCAATCAACGTGCCGGCAATGGCCACGACCGCGCGCGAGCTATTGACCTTCGTCGCTGCTCGCTGAAGTGGTATCGCCCATATCCGTGCCACATTGCATGCGCGTGAGTTGATCGTACCGGTGCGCCCAGTTGCCGGAGATGGCCGCCTGCGCCTGGGCGAGCGATATCCTCCCGGCGCAGACGCAACGCTTGAGCCGCACCGTAAGGAGCGACTTGCGCCGTTCGCCGGCGTGGCCGCCCCACGGCAGCAAGTCGAAGTTCGCGGCCGCATCCGGCGAACCGCCGAGCAGGATTGGCACGCGCCGGTCGAGCGCGTAAGCGACACCCTCATCGGAATCGATCCCGCGTGCCGCGAGCAGACGGCTCTTTTGCGCCATCGTCTCGTCGAACGGGGGCGCCACGGTATCGGCATACCCGGGCCGGCAAATCGTCTCCGCCACCGACTCCTGGGTAACGCGCGCATCGAGTAGCTGCGCCTCCTGCGCCATGGCGGGCGCACCGCGCGCCACGCCCCCGACGGCAAGCGCCAGCAGCACGCCATGCAGCGTGCAACCGAGCGAGCGCCAGCCGCGCAAGCCCCTCCGGTATGCCCTGCCCTCTGCCATGCGACGCCCGGCGCGACGTTTTTCTGCCAATTCTGCGTTCATGGATCGGCGCATCGTACGCTGCCGTACGACGCGAAATGGATGGTCAATGCCGGACAATTAAAACACATCCAAATTTCACGTGGTGAATATGCAGCATCAGGCCACGCCCGTCAGACAGCACCCGGCATTCGCCACTACCTGAGCGCCGCCAGACAAGCGCACCAGACCATGAACAAACCATGCGCGAACTACGCGATCCATAACGGAATTTTTACTTCGTCATGCAGATCAATTCGACGGGCGAGCGCCGGAACTCGCGCGCCACCGCAAGATCGGCCGTTCAGGCAATGGCAGCGGCAAATCCGATGGCGCATAATGATCCGCCCGCCCATCTCCGCCCCGGAGTCCGGCGTGCACATTCAAGGAAACGAGGAATTCCCATGTCCATCACCATGTATCACGCCTCGGTGCCCGTGCTCGTGCGCGGCCTCGCCAACCTGCAGAACATCATCGGCAAGGCGCAGGCGCACGCAGCTGAAAAGCAGATCGACCCCTCGGTGCTGACCGGCGCACGGCTATTCCCCGACATGCTGCCGCTCGCGCGCCAGATCCACATTGCCACGGACACGGCGAAGGGCTGCGCCGCGCGCCTCGCAGGCGTAGACGCACCGAAATTCGAAGACGTGGAAGTCAGCTTCGACGACCTGCACGCGCGCATTCAGAAGACGATCGACTACCTGAACACGTTCAAGCCCGAGCAAATCGATGGTTCCGAGGGCAAGACCATCACGCTGAAGATGCGCTCGGGTCCGATCGAGTTCACGGGCCAGAACTACCTGCTGGCGTTCGTGCTGCCCAACTTCTATTTCCATGTCACGACGGCGTACGACATCCTGCGTCACAACGGCGTCGAACTTGGCAAGCTCGACTATCTGGGCAACAAGCCGAACGCCTGAGGCACACGGGCGCGCGGCTTTCGCGCATCAATCGAGCGAAAGCCGCACCGCGAAACCAATGAGCGCCGAAGAGAAGGCCCATTTCTGCACGGTCTGCGCCAGCGGATGCCGGCGCAGCCACACGGCGATCCGCGACGCGCCCAGCACATAGATCACGTCGAAGAGCGCACACACGATCACGAGCAGGATGCCCAACTCAGTCACCTGCAGCCAGACCGACCCCGCCTCGGGGCGAATGAACTGCGGCAGCAGCACCGAGCAGAACAGCAGCGCCTTCGGATTCAGCAGGTTGGTGAGCAGGCCCTTGAAGAAGTCCGCTCGCAGCGGGCGCTCGGCCATCGCAGCGGCCTGATCCGGCAAGGCAAAACCCGGCGCGCGGAAAATCTGCACGGCAATCCAGGTCAGGTAGAGCGCGCCGGCATAGCGCACGATCTCATAGAGCCACGGTGCGTTATGGAGCAGCGCCGCCAGACCACAGGCGGAAAGCGTGACATGCGTGGCGCGCGCGAGCCCGAGGCCGCAAGCGGCCGCGAAACCACGCCGCGCGCCGCGGCTCATGCTGGTCTGCATCACCAGTGCCATGTCCGCCCCCGGCAATGCACAGACCACCACCAGAGCGGCAATGAACATCAAAAGCAGGTGAGCGGAAATCATGTTGGCCTCGTTTGGAAGAGGCTCTATGTTGCCGCCAATGCCGGAGCGATTTCTGACGTTTTTTGTGGATAACTCTTCAATATGAAGCGGAATACCCTACAATTTCGTCATCGAAATCAGGAAAGCACCCCGCGCCATGAGCGATCTGGACAAACTCGACCGCGCGATCCTCGGCGCCCTGCAGGCGGACGGCAGAATGCCGATCGCGCGGCTCGCCGAAACCGTCGGCTTGAGCGAAACGCCCTGCGCACGCCGCCTCAAGCGGCTCGAGCAGGAAGGCTATATCGAACGCTATCGGGCCATGCTCTCGCGGCGCACGCTCGGCTACGGCGTGCTCGCCTATGTCTCGGTGCGCTTCGCCGTGCACGACCGGGCGCTGGCCGACCGCTTCGAGCGCGAAGTCTGTGCAATCGAGCGGATTCTTTCGTGCCACAACGTGGCCGGCACGGCGGACTATATTCTGATGATCGTGGCACGCGACCTCGACGACTACGGCACATTCATGCGCGACGAATTGCGCAGTCTGCCGGGTGTCACATCGGTCGAATCGGCGCTCTCGCTGCGCGCCGTGAAGTCCGAGGGCCGGCTGCCTTTGCCGTGAGCGCCCCACATTTTCTCTTCTCATAACGGAGCTTTCGATGAACCCAGAACAGGCGCGAGCTGAAGAAGCCGCCGCAATGGACCGCGTGCTGAACGCCACGCAACGCGTCAAGACGGCATTCGCCGCGTTGCAGACGCAATTCCCGCCGCAAGGCGAAGGCCGGCCGTCGCAGTTCGCATTACAGACGTTCGACGCCGCGCTGCAGGAGCTGGAAGACGCCCAGGCGGCCTTCGACGAAATGCTCAACGACCTGTTCGATGGCAATCGTTGACGGACTTGCTTCAGGCGCGGACCGCCAGCGCGCCTGAGTTTCGACGAACGCTAGCGCCCCTTCCCGGGCAGTTGCCGGACAAAGGCCGCAATCCGCTCGCAGGCCTCGACGAGCCGCTCATCGTCGACCACGAAGCCGAACCGGACATAGCCGCTTGCCGTTTCGCCGAATGCGCTCGCGTCGAGCAGCGACACTTTTTGCGCCTCGAATAGTTGCCACGTGAACGCGTGCGGATCGAGGCCGGTGCCGCGCACGTCGATCATCATGAACATGCCGGCTTCCGGCAGCAGGCAACGCAGCCCCGGCACGCCGCTCAGGCGCGCATGAACAAGGTCGCGCCTGCGCCGGTAAATCGCGCGCATTTGCGCGACGATCGGCTCGCGCTGCTCCAGCGCCGTGAGCGCGGCCTCCTGGATGAAGCCGGGCAAGCCATAGAACATGCATAAGGCAAGCCGCCCCAGATGGCCAATCAACGTTTCGGGCCCAATCACCCAGCCAAACCGCCAACCCGGCATCGCATGCGATTTCGAAAGGCTGCCGATCGTCACGGTGCGTGGCGCCATGCCGTCGAGCGTCGCAATGCTCACGTGCTCGCGCTCGAACGTGAGATCGGCATAGACCTCGTCGGAAACCACCCAGAGATCGTGACGCTGCGCGAGTTGCGCGATGCGCGCGAGATGCTCACGCGGCATCACCGCGCCGGTCGGGTTGCACGGCGTGGCGAAGAAGATCGCCCGCGTGCGTGGCGTAAGCGCCGCTTCGAGGGCATCGCAATCGAGATGAAAGCCGTTGTCCGGGTCGACGGGTACCGGCACGAGCGTCGCGCCCGACGAGCGAATCGCAGCTTCGTAGGTCAGATACATCGGCTCCGGCACGAGCACGTCGTCGCCGGCTTCGCACAGGCATAGCGACGCGGCGAAAACACCATTCTGCGCACCGGCGCACAGAATCACGTTCTGCGCGCTCACGTCCGGCGCGCCCGCCGCCGCGTGCTGCCGGGCAATGGCTTCGCGCAGCGGCTCGCGCCCCATGATCGCCGTGTAATGCGTATCGCCCGCGCGCAATGCCGCCACGGCCCGCTCGACGACAGGCTCCGGAGTTGCGAAATCCGGGTCGCCCACGCTCAACACGATCACGTCTTCGCCCCGCGCCGCCGCCTGAATCGCGGCGTGATGGATCTCCCACGCCGACGTGCGCCGCCCCTGCAAGCGCTCCACCAGATTCGAATATTTCATCGTCAGCGAGTCTCCTTGCGACGCCGCCTGCGTCGATTCATGTTCAATCCGTGCGCATGGCGTGATGCGCGTTCGCACGGCGCGAGCATCACGATACCAAGGAACGCGATCGTGGAAAAATAGCGGGAAGGTTTCTGTGCCCCCGGCACCGCGCGAGCGCGCCGGCGCACACCGGAGCACAATGCACGCTGGCCGGCCTTGCCGCACCGGCTCTCGCTCACCACGCTCGATGCGGGCGCGGCCGCGCCATATCGTCGGCTCGCCGCCCAGTCCTCTGCCACTCCTGGAGACACGCCATGCCCTCTTCGCCACGCAGCGTCGCGGAAAAACGCGCCGCATTCCGAGCCTTGCATACTTCCGGCTGCTTCCTCTTGCCCAACCCCTGGGATCCGGGCAGCGCGCGCTATCTCGAGAGCGTCGGCTTCAAAGCGCTCGCCACGACCAGTTCGGGTTTTGCGTGGTCGCGCGCCCGCGCCGACAATTCACTGCCTCGCGAGGCGATCCTCGCGCATCTGCGCGAGATGGTCGCGGCCACTGATTTGCCCCTCAACGCGGACTTCGAAAATGGCTTTGGCGCCGATGCCGCCGACGTTGCGCAGAGCGTGGGTCTCGCCGTCGACACGGGTGTCGCTGGGCTCTCGATAGAGGATTCGACTGGCGACCCCGCCGCGCCGCTGTTCCCGCTGGAGATCGCCGTGGAGCGCGTGAAGGCCGCGCGACGCGCCATCGACGAACGCGGCGGCGACACCTTGCTGGTCGCGCGCGCGGAAAACTTCTTCACTGGCGAACCCGATTTCGAAGATGCGCTCGCGCGCATCAAGGCCTATGCGGCGGCGGGCGCGGACTGCCTTTACATGCCGGGCATCCACGCACGCGAGCACATCGCTGCGGTGGTTGCGGCCGTTGCGCCCAAGCCCGTCAACGTGCTGATCGGCTCGGCTTCGGTATTCACGCTCCAGGATCTAGCGGCGTTGGGCGTGCGGCGCGTGAGCGTGGGCGGCGCACTGGCACGTTCCGCATGGGGTGGCTTCATGCGTGCCGCCCAGACGCTCGTGCAGGGTCGCTTCGACGGTTTCGTCGATGCTGCGCAGGGCAATCAGCTCAACGATTTATTCAGGGATCCTTCCTGATTTTTTTCGACGCTGCCGTTCCGTCACTCACGGCACGACGAAGCGCTTCACGAGCGTCAGCTCACCAGGCTTGCGCATTGGTGCGCGTATGGTCTCGCTCTTTTCGTTCGGCGTGCCTTCGTCGGTGATGATGGTGATCTGCGCCACAGTCATGTCGCTGCCGCTGTGGCCACTGCCGTAGTAGTTCACGTAGACAAGATACGTGCCGTGCAGTGGGGCAGCGCTCGAGTAGATCTCGGGGCCGTAGCCCGTCGTCACATCTACGTCGAGCGCACCGCCGTTCGGCGCCACGCGGTCGGCGTAGAACGTGTGCACACCGTCGGGCGACACCACGTGCAGGTCGAGGTCGGTGCCGTCTGTGTCCCACGCGAGCACGATCCGCAGGCGCGCCTGGGTCTTGCCCGTGTAGGCGTCGTAGAACTGCACGCGTTTGCGCGTGCCGTCCGCCGTGCGCAGCTCCACGCTGTTGCTGCCCGCGCCGAACGCAAACGGCCGCGAGAACTCGCCGTCTTCCTCGATGCGCTGAGGCATGGGCGTGCCGTTCACCACGAGCGTGCCCACCGAGGTACCCGGCTTGGCCTTGGGCGCCGCCTTGATGTGCCCCGCGATCAACGCGTTAGCCGATTGGCCCTCGGGCGTGCTCACGGCGACGGCGGGATAGTGGACGTCCTGCGTATAGCGCGCTTCGTCGCCGGCCGAATTGCGCCAGCCGTTCAGCGGCGCGGCGAAATCGATGGTGTCGGCATGCGCGGCGTTCGTGAACGCACCGAGCGCAAGCGCGGCGCCCGCGAGCCCGTGGCGCGAGAAATGACCAGAGAAGCGACGAGAGAGCTGGATCGGATGCATGCGGGTTCGCCTGGTTGTCGTGTCGCGATCATGCGCGGAGGGGGCAAAGATATTGAACGCTTTCATGTTCATTCAACTTCCAGTGAGGATCAGCTTGCGCGCGGTCTGTTCGATAAATGCCTCGTCCTGCCCGTGCGGATGGTGCGCAAACGCGAGATGCAGATACTCGTGCGCGAGCGCAATGCGGTCGTCATCGGAGCGCAGGCGGCGGATATAGACGCGATTACGCGCGGCATCGGCATAGGGGCGGCCCGTCGTCACCTCGCAGACGGCCGGCAGCTCGGGGGCTTCGTAGCCCGCCTCGCCCGCGAGACGCTGCGCCCAGACCGGCGCCTCGCGGCTCAGCCAGTCGCGCGCGCCCGCCACCGGTTCGCAGTCGCCCGCGAGCGGGCTCGCGAACGAGGTGAGCGTAGCCTGCGGCCAGGTGCGCGCGAGAATCGCATCGAACGCGAGGCCCCGTTGCGCCGCGGCCTTCGTGTCGAGCCAGCTCATCTGGCCGGGCGCCGCCTTGTCGTGATGAAACTGCACCGGCACGCCAGCAAGCACGAGCCCATCAGTGAAATCGGCGGCGCTGCGCGCAGCGCCGCGCGGCGCGCGCGGCAAGACGCGCTGCGTGCGGCTGCTGTCGTCGATGCGGTAGCAGCCACGCGCGCGGCCTGCGTTCTGCGCGAGATAGCTGCGCGCGGCCACTGCGAGTGCGCGCGCCGCCTGCGGCTGCGCAGTGTCGCCTTCGCGCTCGACCACGCGCGCGACATAGTCGTTCATGCCAAAGCGGCCGACGATGCTCGGCTTGCCGTTCTCGTCCCGCTCGAGCAGCAACTCGCCATGGCTTTCGATGGGCAGCCAGTTGCCGTTCTCGAATCTCACGCTGAATTTGCCGTCGAGCAGACCGGGCTGCGCGGGTCGTCCGCCCGCGCGCATATCGATCACGTTTCGGATCGGATAACGAGAAAAAAAGTCGACGACCACACAGGCACGGTCGTCAGGCACGGCGCTCTGCGCGACCAGCGGCGCAATACGCGGCGCCGCAGCGGCCAGCACGCGCACGCTGCCCCCGCGCCCGCCAAGCCAGACCGGCGTGCCATCGGCCAGCCAGCCGGCCGCGCCGCCTTCGTAGCCGCCGGAGTTCGCTGGATCGGGCATGGTCCAGGTCTTGGCTCGCAACAGGCTGCCATAGAGCGATACGGTGCCCTCGCCGCGCCCGCTCGTGACGACCGACACCAGCGTGCCCCCCGTGTCGTCGCGGGCGCGCGCCGGCACGGCCTGCAAGGCATCGAGCAGATCGGCCACACGCACGCGGCGCTCCGGGCGCAGTGCGTACAGATCCTGCAGCCATGCGGGCGCCTTCCGGGCGCGCCAATACTGGCGCCAGCCCGCCGAATCGAGCTGCAATCTGTGCGGCTCGAAAAAGAGGCCGCATGACTGCACCAGCGCGCGATCGCGGTCGATATGGCGGCCGGTCATGCAGCAGTACACCTCCTCGCGATCTCTGCCATCGCATTGATAGTCGGGTGCGGGAATCCGCTGGTCGACGAGATACGCATATACGAACAGCTTCCAGACGCTGCCGAGCTGCGTCTCGAGCGTCGGCGGCAACGGCGTGCCGGGACCCGGTGCGCTGGCCTCGGCCGCGGCATCGAATGTCCATAGTCGCGCGCTGCCATCGTGCAGCCAGGCAAAGCGCAGGGCCGACGGCGCCGCAGCCTGCGCAGGTCGCGGCAAACTGATTGCAAACGCAACCATTGCGAAGACGAGCGCCGCGCTCAACCCGGCAATACGCATCCTCACGCCGGCCTCACTCGATGCGCAGCGTGACCATGCGGTCGCTGCGGCCGCCTTCATACGCCTTCTGCTCCGGCTGGTACATGCGGAAGTAGCGTGCGGGCGGCATCGTGAACATGCCAGGCAGAGCGAAGCGCACGAGTTGGCGCAGCGCCAAGGGACGATCGAGCAAAGGCACGGGCTGGTGATAGCCGAGCTCGCCCATATCGTAGCTGGCCGCGCGCGCGAACGGCTGCGGACCGCTGCCGCCCTCGCCTGGGCCGGGCAGCCCGGCAATGCTCACGCCCCAGCTCGTCGCCTCCACGGACCCGCCCGGCGGCAGCGGCACGTCGAGCAAGCCGTAATGCAGCGCCGATTTGTCCTGCGGCGTGAGCGTGACTTCGTCGACGTAGAGCGCGTTGCTATCGATGGCGTCGCCGGTCTTCATGCGATGCGCCTCGAACGTGGCGCGACCCGCCTGCTTTTCAGCGTCGCTCGACGGCGCGATCGGATCGAGCCGATAAAGCGTGCGCTCGATCTTCACGGGCAGGCGGCTCGCGTGGCCCGCACGGCTGCGGTACGAAACCAGCGCCGAAACATCAGGATTTGCGCCACCCACGTCGAGCGAAGTTGGCAAAGCCGCGCCCGTCCACTTCCAGAGGGTTGCGCCCGTGGGCGTCGTCGTGCGCGCCCAGCCACTGCCGTGCAGTGCGGGCAACGGCTGTGCCGCATCCCGCGCGCGCGCGCCGCCCAAGGCCTTGCGCAGCCACAGCAACGTGAGCGCGCGGTCGACGGTCGGATAGGTCGCACTGCTCTGCGCGAGCACGGCGTTTGCATCCACGGGTGTGCCTGCGTCGCCGGCCATGGCCAGCAAGCCCTGGATCAGCGGCGTCGGATTCGTCATGAGCGACGCGCGTGCGCGCGCGGCCAGCGCATCGAAACCTTCAGGCAGGCTCGCGTTCGTTGCACGTGCCGTCCACGCAGTCAGCACCACGGCCGTTTGCAGGCCGCGCGGCGAATCTGGCGCGGCAAACACGAGACTGTCTTCCACGCCGTATGCGTCGCGAGATGATTTGGCATCCTGATCGAACATCGACGACGCCCGTTGCGCGAGCTGCCCTGCGACGCCTGACACGGGCGTCGCCACGGGCTGCCCCATCTGCTGCAGCAGCCAGAGCGCCAGCGCACGATGCAGCAACGGCTCTTTCGCGCCGCTGTCGCGATAGATTTCGAGCGCGTGCTGCCAGTTGCTGTCCGGCAGCGAGATGCCGAGGCTGCGGCTCGCGAGCCAGTCCGCGTAGTACGCGTAGGCCGTAATGAACGCGCTGCCCCCTGTGGTGTCGCCCCACCAGCCGAACGCGCCATTGATGCCTGCAAGCAACGCGAGCCGCTGGCGCTGATTACGCAGACGCGCCTCGAGACCCAGCGCCGTGCTCTGAGGCGTAGCGACGCCCGCCGCTGAACCATCGGCATCGCTGCCCAGCGCATCGTGTGCAAGTGCGAGCGGAATCAGACGGCTCGAGGTCTGCTCGGCGCAGCCGTATGGGTAAGCGATGAGATCGTCGGCCACGCGCGCAAACTGGCTCGTTCCCGTCGAAACGATGCGCACACGCACGTCCTGCGCATCGGGTGCGAGCGCGAGCGGCTTCGGATTGGCGTCTAGCGCGACGGGCATTTCGCGTAGATCGAGCCAGCCCGGCGCGCCAAGGCTCACCGAAGTCTGCAGGCGGTCCATCTCCTTGCCGCCCACGCGCAGGCTCGCATCGACGAGCCCCGGCGTGAGCGCCACGCGCGGCAGTGCCAGGTAATTCGCGCCGGGCTTGAGCGTGACCTTGCGATCGAGCGCGAGGCCCGCGCCGTCGACCGTCCATTGCGCATCCACATCGGACGAGCCCTGGTTGAACGCGAGCATGTCGATCGCCGGCTGGTCGCCGCTGCGGAAGCTCGCAGGGCCACTCCATTTCAGATAGAGCGGTTTGTCCGAGTGCACATACGCAGTGCGCTGCCCCACCGTGCCGTCCGCGGAAATCGCCCGCACGGTAATGCGCCAGCGCGCGAGTGCATCGGGCATGCGGAAGGTCATGCGCGTGTGGCCGCTCGCATCGGTTTGCAGATCGGCCTGCCATGCTGCCGTGTCGATGTCGTCGCGACGCGGGCGCTCCAGCACCTTTACGCCGCGTTCGTTGTACTGCCCGCGCTGCGGGCCACCCGGCGCGCCGCGCATCGCCGAAAGCGCGAGGTCGTAGGTAATGAACGAAAGACTCGACGTCGTGCGCACATTGTTGCGGCGCGGATGATAAAAGAAGTCCACGATGTCAGGCGCAATTTCGGGTTGCAGCACGTACACCATTTCGTCGACCACGCTCACGGTGAGACGAGCGGGCAGCGCCTTGCCGCCAAGCGTGCTGCCCAGATCGAGCGTCACGGTTTCGCCCGGCGCGTAGACGGACTTGTCGCTCTTCACGGCGAGATCGATCGACGGCTTCGCGACCACGATGCCAGCGTTCTGGAATACGTATTCGCCGTCGTGCACGTAGAGCACCGAGAACGTCATGTTGGGAGCGAACTCCGGGCCGACCTTGATGCGCGCTTTCCATTGCGCGGGGGCAACGCGCTTGAGCGTCAGCCAGTCCGCGCCCGTCGAAAGCAATGCGCGCGCTTCCACGCTGTCGCGTTCGAGCGTGAGCAACGCATCGTCCACGGCATACGGGAACGTGATGAGCGCTTCGGCCGTATCGCCGATCTTGTAGCGGTCCCGGTCGAACACCACTTCGACGCTGCCGGGAATCGCCTTGAGGCCATCCCCCGCCACCCAGTGGCTGACCGCTGCGAGCAGGTTGCCCGCGTCGTCCTTTACCGAGAGCATGTACGAGCCCGGTTCGTCGAATTGAATCGGGAAGCTCACGCGGCCGTCCGGGCTCGCTGCGGGTAGCGTTGCGTCGGCCTTCGTCTGCGACTCCAGACGCACCCATTCCCACTTCGCCGGTTTGTGCGCCGGCACCGCGTTCGTGTTGCTGCCTGGGTTGGCGCTGGCACTCGCCGCCCCGGCCGACCCAGCCGCTCCGGCCAGCGTGAACGTCACGCGCTCGTGCGGCTGCGAGAATGATTTGGCCGTGTTCAAGCGATACGGCGTCGCGCCGCGCGCGATCAGCACTTCGCGCGTCACGCGCACGCGATACGCGGCGCCGTCCTGCGCGAACAGGGTGAGCGCGTAGCGGCTCGGCTCCTTCGCGGCGGGCAGTGTGAGCGTGACGTTGCCGTCGCTATCGGTCTTCAGTTCCTGCTGTTCGAGCTTCACGGGAAAGAGGCCCGAATAGCGCAACTCGCCGTCCACGATCGCCACTTTCTGTGCGCGCAGCGTGACCGACACCTTGCCGTTTTTCACGGGCTTGCCGTCCGGGTAGCGCAGCTCGATCTTGCCCTTGGGCGCGTCGCCGGTCGCGTAATCGGACTTGTCCATCGTGAGATTGACGTCGAAGTGCGGCTTCACGTACTCCGCTACGCGGAATGCACCGCCGTAGCTATTGCCGTTGTAGTCGAAGCGCAGCGTATAGCCGCCGCCCTGCGCGGTCGCCGGCAGCGTGAAGGTCGTTTCGCCGCCGCTTTCCGATGCGAAATCCACGTTGCGCGTCGCGATCGGCGCGCCGTTCGGATCGAGCACGTCGAGCTTGAGCTGCGCGGGCGCGGCGGGCGTCGACTGATTCGCACTCTGAAACGTGCGGCCGATGAACTTCACGTGGACAGCGTCACCAGGGCGATAGAGCGGCCTGTCCGTTACCGCGTAGATTTTGGTGTTGTAGATCTCGCTGTCGTAGTAGAAGTTTTCCGATACGAAAACACCGCCCTGCGGATCGCTGCCGATCACGTAGCTGCGCTCCGGTGAGACGTGCTGGAGCATCAGCGCGCCATCCGCGCCGGTGGAGCCGCTTTGCAGCACGCCCACGCCATCGGTCCAGCTCACTTCCGTGCCGGCAACCGGCTTGCCGTTGTCGTGCCGCGCCGTCCACACCAGCAAACCGCTCGACGCAGCCTTCACGACCGCGACCGTATCGGAAACGAACAACAGAGTATGCGCGCGGTAATTTCCGATCATCGCCTCGACGAGATAGAGCCCCGGCTGCAGCTTGCCGACCGGAATCATCACGTTGCCCGACTGCGCCTCCAGGAAGTTGCTACTACTGCCTGCGAGGTTCACGCCCTTGGGTGGCTGAATCGTCTTCGCGTTCCAGATCGGATAGCGGAAGCGCGTGACAAGTTCGTAGCCCCGCAGCGGCGCGAAGCGCGCTTGAGGCTCGAAATGCGTGGGCGCGTTCGGTTGCTCGCCGAGCTTGAATTCGGGCTTCGCCTCGGTGACCTTGCTGCGCGTCGCGAACGAAAGTACGCGCTGCCACGCGCGGCGCGCATCGCTGAGCCAGCGGTCCCACAGGTACGAGAGCGTATTCGCGAGACCCTCGCCCTGATAGTTCGGCTTGATGTTCAGTCGATGCAGGTTCTTCTGCGCCTTTAGAAACTCGAGTGGATTCGGCACCCTGTAGACGACGATATCAGCGCCGCCATAGCTTTCGAGCTCCGACTGGAATTCGCGGCCCGGTGCTTCCAGACGCACCTGCGCGAGCTGGTCGCTGCCGTAGCTCGCATCGGAAAGCAGGAAAAACGGCTGGCCCTGCACGACCTGACTGTCGTAGCCGCTGGGCGGCGGCGCGCCCAGCGTGGGATTCGCGTCGATGCTCTGCTGTGCGGCGTTGTCGCCCTCGTCAGCCCAGGCGGGCGCCGCCCCCAGGCCCAGACACAGCGCAAGTAACGCGATCAGTGCTGCAAGCAGCGCCGCAGCGCCCGAACATGCGCCGTATTTCGTATAGGAAATCCGTGCCTGTGCCAAGAATTTCGCATTGGAAACGCGCGGGAAATACGGCGCGGCGGAACGCAGAGAGAAGAGCAGACGTTGCATGGCGGCACTCATGGCGTCAGGAACGAGAAACGAAACACCCCGACGAAGTTCGGATTGCCGTCGAACGGCTGCCAGCGGGAATCTTTCCATTGCATCAGGTCGGAAACGGCGACGGCGCGCAGACCGCTATCGGTCGGCGTGACGGTGCCCGTGTGATAGGCGATGTAGCGGTCCAGCCAGATCATCAGATGCTGGTCGTCGCCTTGATCGAAGAACAGCAGGTCGCCAGGCAGCGCCTGATTGACGTCGCGCGAAACGAAGCGGCTATTGCGTTGAATGAGCGCAATAGCCGAGGCATAGGCGCCCACGCTGCCATCGATGCGCGTCCAGCGGCTCGCGAGCGCGCGCTGCTGCGGGCTCAGTTGCAGTTCGGGCGGCAGCCGGCTTGCGTCGCCCGCGCCGTTCATACCGTTGGCCTTGAGCCAGCGCGCGTCATGCTCGCGCAGCGCCTCAACGGCGGCAAAGCGCACGAGGCCGGCGCAGTCACGCTGGGTCCAGCGCGGCGTGGGACCGCGACGCATCTGCTGATCGACGATGCGCACGAACCACGCACGAAATATCGTCGACTGACCGGGCGTGAGTGCGTCGGGGTCGGGCGCGGATTGCGTTGGCATGAGCGCTCGCACCGGGCCCGCAAGCGCCACGCCGAGCGCGGCCGCTCCGGCCGCCGCGCATCGATGGAAAAAGCGGCGGCGCACGATCAGTCGCCGCTCGCGCCGGGCTGCGCCGGCTGGTCTTCGGCATGCTGTGCGGAGTCTGTGCTGGCGTCGCCGAGGGTGGCTTTGGCGGCATCGTTGTCCGCGTCTTTCGGGCCTGCGCCCAGCGGATGCCCCGCTGCCGCGTCGCCGCGCGGTCCCACGCCCGCTCGCGGCTCGACATGCCACTCCACGGGCACCCAGCCCGCCGACGAAGGCAGCGAGCCCGGCAGGCTCAACGCCAGCGGCGGGTAGCTCGCCACCGCGTGCAGCTTCGGCAGCAAATGCGTGCGCGCGGCGTTGCGGAAGATCGCCTCTTGATCGGCCGGCAATGCACGCCCGGCCTCGCGCTCCACAAGCGCCGCCGCGGTGGACGGCGTGATCGACACCATGGTGGTCGACAGGCGCTGCGGCGAGAGCGTATCGGCAATGGCCGGGTAGCGCTTGTCCAGCACGGCGAGCGTGTCGTCCACGAGATGCGCGTCGGGCGAGAACACCACATAGCCGTGCGCGAGCGCGAGCGTCACCGGAAAGTAGCGCGGCGCGGAAAGCTGCGCCGCGTAGGACGAGCCGGCGCTCTGCGCCGTGCCTGAGCGCGCGCTCACCGCGCGCGTCCACAGCGTGACGCCAGCAGACGGCTCCTTCGTCATCACCGGCAAACGCCGATAGCCTGCCTCATTGGCCGCCTTCGCTTCATACGCGCCAATGGCGTCACCAAAGACGCTCGCAAGCGCGCCTTTGACCACTGCCAGTTGGGCCGGATCCTGCGCCGCCCCGGGTTTGAGGCGCGCCACGAACACGGGCGCCACGACTGTCGACTTCGCATACCAGCACACGCCCGCGGGTCCGGCGAAGCGTTCGCGCAAAACTTTCGACGCCACTTGTTCGCCCTCGCCCAGCTTGCCGAGTAATTCGGCAGCATCGTTCCAGTCGACCGGCAGGCTCGCGCAGGCCGCCGCGTTCGCGGGCAACGCACGCCAGAGATCGGCGCTGTCCCAGTGCTGCGGCAGATGAGCGGGATCGACGAGCGCGGCCGTGCTCCACGCGCCGCTCGCGCTCGCATCGTTCTTGCCCGACGCGCCGAAATCGAAACGCAGCGCATTGACGCCGGAGAAAAAAGCCTGATATCCGAATGAAAGATAATTGACCGAGACGATCAGCCGATGCCCGTTCACCCCGGCAGGCGCGCGTTCGAGACGATACGTGCGCAGAGCATCGTCGCCGCCGTCATCGAGCATCTTCGCAAGCGCCTGCGCGCGCGCGCCGATCGTCTTGCCGTCCGCGTCGAGCAAAATGCCTGGCTCCGACATGATGATGAGCCGCTCGCCCTTCGCCGCGAACAGCAGCGTATGGCCGACCGCGAGCTTGAGCGCGTAGACCGGCACGTCGCCGGAAAGCGTGGCCGCCTGGTTCAACTGGCTGTCGCCGGTCGCGACGTTACCCACGGCCTGCATCACCTTAGCGAGGCCGTTGCGACGCATCGTCATCACCCAATAACCGAGGCGGCCGTCGGGCGAGCGCCATAGCAGCACACGCGAGGGTTCATCGAATACACGCTTGATGAGTTCGTCGCGCCAGTCGAGATCGTGTTCGAATGCGAGCCGCCGGACAGCGCCTTCTGCAGAAAGACGCGTGGAATTGGACTCGTAATAGTCGACAAAATCGCGCGTGAGCAGCGTATGCAGCAACGGCACGCGAATCATGTCGCGCGGCAAACGCGAAAGGGCCGCGCTGTCGATAATGGCGTCGGGATAATGAATATCAAAAGCGACTTCGTGAGACCGAAATGTCGATCTTCCACCGAATGGACGCCAGATCGCCTGAATGGCGACCAGTGCAACGATTAAAACCGCGGCTGTTAGCGCGGCCTTTTTGCGCGTCAACTTCATCGAATCAATCGCCCTGAACTGGAGTATCGGTTTTCTTCTGTACCGGCACCCCTCATTGGCAGGGCGCACGGCCGCTTGCTTGCCGCACGCCGGTTCTCTCTCTGCGAGCGACTATTTTCAGTTGCCAGCGATACTACCGTAAAAATTATCTAAATGCCGCGAATGATTCCGGGTGCGTGAAATATCCATATATTTTCACGTTTTATCGTCGTGCACGTTGCATGACGCATTATTGATTGCCCGAATTGCGGCGCTGAATTGAGTCGATGTGCGCCGTGTGGCAGCGCACTAGAATGAGTTCATCAACAGGGCAAACAGGAGGCGTCATTCACGACAACGCAGCAAGACGACCTTCACTTCGGTCCCACACGTGCTCGCGCGCCGCAATTGCATGGCCTTCGCCGGCGCGACCGCAGAAACCAGGTCGCCAGGCTTCTCACCTCAAAGGTCGTGGCCGCTACCGTATAGAGTCCAGCCATTCTCTGAGTAGTCCAGCAAACTCGCCCACGAACCCAAGGCATGACGCCCGCGCAAGGCAACGGCACCATGCTTCTTTTTGTTGGTGGACACTCGAGGGCTCGAGTAGAGCAAAAAGCTACGCGGATTTGCCCACGCCGTCCCGGGCATACTTGCATTGCGATCAAGTCCGGCAAGGCACTCGAGATCAAGTACGTTCCCGCCGGCAATGCGGTGCGTCAGTCATCCTGCACATGCGCACTGCGCCGGCTCTGCTATTTTCCACGCACGTAAACGCCAGAACCCCGGCGCTCATTCTGAGCCACCGGGGTTCTGGACATACTGCATAAGGAGCCTGACGATTACCTACTTTCACACGGGCAATCCGCACTATCATCGGCGTGGAGCTGTTTCACGGTCCTGTTCGGGATGGGAAGGGGTGGGACCAGCTCGCTATGGTCATCAGGCATGACGGGTTGCTGCGTCGCACGGGTTTGGGTCAACCTGGCGCCACAGCCAATCGGGAAGAAGCGTAAAGAGGTGCTGTTTCTTGGGGTTGTGTTGTTTCCGGCACAACACCGATCTCTCAACCGTGCGTCTGTTCTCAAGACACACCTGTTATAGGATCAAGCCTTACGGGCAATTAGTATCAGTTAGCTTAACGCATTACTGCGCTTCCACACCTGACCTATCAACGTCCTGGTCTCGAACGACCCTTCAAGGGGATCAAGTCCCCGGGGAAGTCTCATCTTGAGGCGAGTTTCCCGCTTAGATGCTTTCAGCGGTTATCTCTTCCGAACATAGCTACCCGGCAATGCCACTGGCGTGACAACCGGTACACCAGAGGTTCGTCCACTCCGGTCCTCTCGTACTAGGAGCAGGCCCCCTCAAACTTCCAGCGCCCACGGCAGATAGGGACCAAACTGTCTCACGACGTTTTAAACCCAGCTCACGTACCTCTTTAAATGGCGAACAGCCATACCCTTGGGACCGGCTACAGCCCCAGGATGAGATGAGCCGACATCGAGGTGCCAAACACCGCCGTCGATATGAACTCTTGGGCGGTATCAGCCTGTTATCCCCAGAGTACCTTTTATCCGTTGAGCGATGGCCCTTCCATACAGAACCACCGGATCACTATGACCTGCTTTCGCACCTGCTCGACTTGTCAGTCTCGCAGTCAAGCACGCTTATGCCATTGCACTATCAGCACGATTTCCGACCGTACCTAGCGTACCTTCGTACTCCTCCGTTACACTTTGGGAGGAGACCGCCCCAGTCAAACTGCCTACCATGCACTGTCCCCGACCCGGATCACGGGCCAAGGTTAGAACCTCAAACAGATCAGGGTGGTATTTCAAGGACGGCTCCATGCAGACTGGCGTCCACACTTCACAGCCTCCCACCTATCCTACACAAACCGGTTCAAAGTCCAATGCAAAGCTACAGTAAAGGTTCATGGGGTCTTTCCGTCTAGCCGCGGGGAGATTGCATCATCACAAACACTTCAACTTCGCTGAGTCTCGGGAGGAGACAGTGTGGCCATCGTTACGCCATTCGTGCAGGTCGGAACTTACCCGACAAGGAATTTCGCTACCTTAGGACCGTTATAGTTACGGCCGCCGTTTACCGGGACTTCAATCAAGAGCTTGCACCCCATCATTTAATCTTCCGGCACCGGGCAGGCGTCACACCCTATACGTCCACTTTCGTGTTTGCAGAGTGCTGTGTTTTTATTAAACAGTCGCAGCCACCAGTTTATTGCAACCCCTTCACCCTCGGAGCGCAGGCTCCTCAAGCTACCAGGGCGTACCTTATCCCGAAGTTACGGTACCAATTTGCCGAGTTCCTTCTCCCGAGTTCTCTCAAGCGCCTTAGAATACTCATCTCGCCCACCTGTGTCGGTTTGCGGTACGGTTAATGTTGAACTGAAGCTTAGAGGCTTTTCCTGGAACCCCTTCCAGTTGCTTCGCTTCCGAAGAAGCTCGCGCCACACCCTTGAATTGCGCGCCCGGATTTGCCAAAGCGCCTTCTCCAATGCAGCGACCGGGACTTCCAACACCCGGACAACCTTCCGCGATCCGTCCCCCCATCGCATTCAACACTAGTGCAGGAATATTGACCTGCTTCCCATCAGCTACGCATTTCTGCCTCGCCTTAGGGGCCGACTCACCCTACGCCGATGAACGTTGCGTAGGAAACCTTGGGCTTACGGCGAGGGGGCCTTTCACCCCCTTTATCGCTACTCATGTCAGCATTCGCACTTCCGATACCTCCAGCACACCTTCCGGTGCACCTTCGCAGGCTTACGGAACGCTCTCCTACCATGCACATAAATGTGCATCCGCAGCTTCGGTATATGGCTTAGCCCCGTTACATCTTCCGCGCAGGACGACTCGATCAGTGAGCTATTACGCTTTCTTTAAAGGGTGGCTGCTTCTAAGCCAACCTCCTGACTGTTTTAGCCTTCCCACTTCGTTTCCCACTTAGCCATATTTGGGGACCTTAGCTGGCGGTCTGGGTTGTTTCCCTCTTGACACCGGACGTTAGCACCCGATGTCTGTCTCCCGTGATTGCACTCTTCGGTATTCGGAGTTTGCTATGGCGACGTAATCCGCAATGGACCCATCAACCATGACAGTGCTCTACCCCCGAAGGTGATACACGAGGCACTACCTAAATAGTTTTCGGAGAGAACCAGCTATTTCCAGGTTTGTTTAGCCTTTCACCCCTATCCACAGCTCATCCCCTAACTTTTCAACGTTAGTGGGTTCGGTCCTCCAGCACGTGTTACCGTGCCTTCAACCTGGCCATGGATAGATCACCTGGTTTCGGGTCTACACCCAGCGACTGGACGCCCTGTTCGGACTCGCTTTCGCTACGCCTGCCCTATTCGGTTAAGCTTGCCACTGAATGTAAGTCGCTGACCCATTATACAAAAGGTACGCCGTCACCCCTCGCGAGGCTCCGACTGTTTGTATGCATGCGGTTTCAGGATCTGTTTCACTCCCCTCCCGGGGTTCTTTTCGCCTTTCCCTCACGGTACTGGTTCACTATCGGTCGATCACGAGTATTTAGCCTTGGAGGATGGTCCCCCCATCTTCAGACAGGATTTCACGTGTCCCGCCCTACTTGTCGCATCCCTAGTTCTTCCGTTCCGTTTTCGTCTACAGGGCTATCACCTGCTATGGCCGCACTTTCCAGAGCGTTCGACTAACGGTACAGATAAAGAATGCAGGCTGATCCCATTTCGCTCGCCACTACTCTGGGAATCTCGGTTGATTTCTTTTCCTGCGGCTACTTAGATGTTTCAGTTCGCCGCGTTCGCTTCACGTGACCTATGTATTCAGTCACGGATACTCCATTCGGAGTGGGTTTCCCCATTCGGACATCCCCGGATCAAAGCTTGTTTGCCAGCTCCCCGGGGCTTTTCGCAGGCTACCGCGTCCTTCATCGCCTGTGATCGCCAAGGCATCCACCACATGCACTTGTTCGCTTGACCCTATAACGGGTGTGTCTCGCCGCGGCTTCCCGCTCCGGACTCACTCGCTACAGGCTGAGTTTTCGCGTTGTGCCGTATTCCAAAGCCCTCTTTCGAGGAACTTAAAAATACATCGATACAATCACAACCCTGATTCACCTACTCCACACCCATCTCTAAGTGTGTTTCAGATAAATCTCTTTACTACTTCTTCCTGATTGTTAAAGAACGACAGCCGATATTTTCATACCGCTCTGACTGGCTCAATCGCCAATGCAAAAGGCTCTGCTGAACTTCAGCAGAACGCTGTGCATTAGGGATTGGTGGAGGATGACGGGATCGAACCGACGACCCCCTGCTTGCAAAGCAGGTGCTCTCCCAGCTGAGCTAATCCCCCAGTCACATACTCAAGGGATTGCCTCCGCCTCTGGCAGACAAAGTGGTGGGTCTGGATGGATTCGAACCATCGACCCCCGCCTTATCAAGACGGTGCTCTAACCGACTGAGCTACAGACCCCTGAGTCTGTCTTTTCTACAGCCGACAAGTGTGAGCGCTTCAATGTGCTTCGCAATGAGCTCTGGAAAGGAGGTGATCCAGCCGCACCTTCCGATACGGCTACCTTGTTACGACTTCACCCCAGTCATGAATCCTGCCGTGGTGACCGTCCTCCTTGCGGTTAGACTAGCCACTTCTGGCAAAACCCACTCCCATGGTGTGACGGGCGGTGTGTACAAGACCCGGGAACGTATTCACCGCGGCATGCTGATCCGCGATTACTAGCGATTCCAGCTTCACGCAGTCGAGTTGCAGACTGCGATCCGGACTACGATCGGTTTTCTGGGATTGGCTCCACCTCGCGGCTTGGCAACCCTCTGTTCCGACCATTGTATGACGTGTGAAGCCCTACCCATAAGGGCCATGAGGACTTGACGTCATCCCCACCTTCCTCCGGTTTGTCACCGGCAGTCTCCCCGGAGTGCTCTTGCGTAGCAACTGGGGACAAGGGTTGCGCTCGTTGCGGGACTTAACCCAACATCTCACGACACGAGCTGACGACAGCCATGCAGCACCTGTGTGACGGCTCCCTTTCGGGCACTCCCGGCTCTCACCAGGATTCCGTCCATGTCAAGGGTAGGTAAGGTTTTTCGCGTTGCATCGAATTAATCCACATCATCCACCGCTTGTGCGGGTCCCCGTCAATTCCTTTGAGTTTTAATCTTGCGACCGTACTCCCCAGGCGGTCAACTTCACGCGTTAGCTACGTTACCAAGCCAATGAAGGCCCGACAACCAGTTGACATCGTTTAGGGCGTGGACTACCAGGGTATCTAATCCTGTTTGCTCCCCACGCTTTCGTGCATGAGCGTCAGTATTGGCCCAGGGGGCTGCCTTCGCCATCGGTATTCCTCCACATCTCTACGCATTTCACTGCTACACGTGGAATTCTACCCCCCTCTGCCATACTCTAGCCTTGCAGTCACCAATGCAGTTCCCAGGTTAAGCCCGGGGATTTCACATCGGTCTTGCAAAACCGCCTGCGCACGCTTTACGCCCAGTAATTCCGATTAACGCTTGCACCCTACGTATTACCGCGGCTGCTGGCACGTAGTTAGCCGGTGCTTATTCTTCCGGTACCGTCATCCCCCCGGGGTATTAACCCAGAGGTTTTCTTTCCGGACAAAAGTGCTTTACAACCCGAAGGCCTTCTTCACACACGCGGCATTGCTGGATCAGGCTTGCGCCCATTGTCCAAAATTCCCCACTGCTGCCTCCCGTAGGAGTCTGGGCCGTGTCTCAGTCCCAGTGTGGCTGGTCGTCCTCTCAGACCAGCTACAGATCGTCGGCTTGGTAGGCCTTTACCCCACCAACTACCTAATCTGCCATCGGCCACCCCAATAGCGCGAGGTCTTGCGATCCCCCGCTTTCATCCACAGATCGTATGCGGTATTAATCCGGCTTTCGCCGGGCTATCCCCCACTACTGGACATGTTCCGATGTATTACTCACCCGTTCGCCACTCGCCACCAGGTGCAAGCACCCGTGCTGCCGTTCGACTTGCATGTGTAAGGCATGCCGCCAGCGTTCAATCTGAGCCAGGATCAAACTCTTCAGTTCAATACCTGTTACTGTTTTCTGTCCCTCTCGAGACAGGTCGCTCACTCAAAGCTGACAGGTTCTGAATAAATTCAAAAACCTGACTTACTTTTGTGTGAGACTCTTGATACTTTCGCTACTCCCGGTCACTCCCGAAAGAGTCACCAGGTCACGAAACCCATCAAGCGCCCACACTTATCGGCTGTAAATTTTTAAAGAGCAATTCGTCTTAATCGCTTCGTTTTCGTTCGCAGCGATCAGCGAAGGAGGCGAATTATGCGGGTCATTCGCGGGGCCGTCAAGCGTCTTTTTGAAAATTTTTTCAGGGCCTATTTTTCCCTCGTTCAACCCGACGGCAAACGCCGCCACGGCCCCTGGCAGCAAACTCGCGGTGCGAAGCCGTCTGAGATCGGGCATGGCGACCGTGCGTGCGCCTCACCTCAACTGACCTGACGCGGCCCAGCCGTTGCATGGGAGCACCCCAGCCGGCAGCATGCGCGCCTGGGGCGCCGCATTGCACACGGCTCTGCTTGTGGGGGCGCTAGTGCGGAGTTTCGAACTCGCCCTGCAGTACGGCAACGACCGCACGCAATTCGGCCGGTCGATCGGCAAATTCCAGGCGATCCAGCACCCGATCGCGACGATGGCCGAACACGTGGCCGCCGCGCGCATCGCCACGGTCAGCGCTTTTTCCCCAAGGTCTTCCGTGCCTTCCTCCTCGCCGCCATCGCCAAAGCGCGCGCCAGCGAGGCGGCGACCCTCGCGGCCTCGGTCGCTCATGCGGTGCACGACGCCATCGGCGTCACGGGGAATACCACCTGCAGCTGTACCCCCGTTGCCTGCACTCGGCGTCTCGCTCATAGCTCGGAGACGCGCTGGCACGAGGTCATCGGTCGGGCGCTGCTCGATGCAAAAGATTCGACGATCGGCGATTTCGTGCGGGGCGTGTGGAGACGCGTCGCGCCAAAGTGGGCTCGCAACTATTCTAGGGAGCCTGGCTAAGGCCACGCGCACCGCACTATTCCACCGTCACCGACTTGGCAAGATTGCGCGGTTTATCGATATCGGTCCCGCGCAAGCACGCCACGTGATACGCGAGCAACTGCAGCGCCACCACGTGAAGCACCGGCGAAAGCGCCCCGAACCACGCCGGCATGTGAATCAGGCGCTGGCCCGACTCCGCCGTCAAACCCGTGTCCGAATCGGCGAGTATGAAAAGGCGCCCGCCTCGCGACCGCACCTCCTCCATATTCGACTTCAGTTTATGCAGCAGCGTATCGTTGGGCGCGGTCACGATCACAGGCATCGCGTCGGTCACGAGCGCGAGCGGCCCGTGCTTGAGTTCTCCGGCGGGATAGCCTTCCGCGTGAATATAGGAAATCTCCTTGAGCTTGAGCGCGCCTTCCAGTGCAATGGGATAGTGCGTGCCGCGCCCGAGAAACAGCGCGTGATCGGATTGATACAACGCTTCTGCCCACGCCATGATCTCCGGCTCCCGCGCCAGCACATTGCGCATCGCGTCCGGCAGCGCAGCGAGCTGGCGCAGGTAGTTCGCGGCTTCGCTCTCGCTCACATGTCCGCGCTGTTTGCCCATCTGGATTGCAAGCATGAACAACGCGACGAGTTGAGTCGTAAAAGCCTTGGTCGAGGCCACTCCCACCTCGGGGCCTGCCTCTGTGATAAATGCCCAGCGGCACTGCCTGACCATCGCGCTTGCCGCGACATTGCAGATCGCCAGCGTTCGCTGCTCGCCCATCGACTGCGTATAGCGCAGCGCCGCAAGCGTATCGGCCGTCTCCCCCGATTGCGAAACCGCGACCACCAGCGTGTTGCCCGGCGATACGTAGTCGCGATAGCGGTATTCGCTGGAGATCTCCGCTCGCGCGGCAACGTTGGCAAAACGCTCGAACCAGCCGCAAGCGGTCAGCGCCGCGTAATGGCTGGTGCCACAGCCGAGCAGCATCACGTTCGTCACGTCGGCCAGATCCTCCGGATTCGGCATGCCTGCCTGATGCGGTTCGCGATCGTTGACTGTCGCGATCGTGCGCGCGACCGCCACCGGCTGCTCGAAGATTTCCTTCTGCATGAAGTGACGGTAAGCGCCCAGCTCCGCATCCGACGCATGGCGCACGAAGGTAATCTCGCGGCGCGCAACCGCCTGCCCTGCCTTGTCGATAATCTTGACGTCCCTACCTTCGATATCGACGAGATCGCCTTCCTCGAGATATACGAATCGTTCGGCACAGCCCGCGAGCGCGAATGTATCCGAGGCAAGAAATACGCCTTCCGCACCGATGCCGACCACCAGCGGCGACCCCTGCCGTGCGCCGATCACCCGTCCGGGCTCGTCGCGGCACATCACGGCGATCGCATATGCGCCTTGCAACAACTGTGTCGCATCGCGTACCGCCGCGAGAATGTCGCCGCGATAGTGTTCGTGAACGAGATGCGCGATCACTTCGGTATCGGTTTGACTCGCGAACTCATAGCCTTTTTCTCGCAGCGCCTGGCGCAGCTGCTCGTGGTTCTCGACGATGCCGTTATGCACGACCGCAATCTGCTCGCCGGAAAAGATGGGATGCGCATTGTCGATCACCGGCATGCCGTGCGTCGCCCAACGGGTATGCGCGATGCCGGTCGCGCCATCGAGGTCGACCGCACGCGCATCGGCCTCCAGCGTGCACACGCGCGAAAGGGTGCGCACCCGGCGCGCCTGGCCGCGCTGGAGCACCGCCACTCCACATGAGTCATACCCGCGGTACTCGAGCCGCTTCAAACCTTCCAGCAACGAAGGAACGATGTTGCGCTGGGACACGCCCGCAACGATTCCGCACATGATCGCCTCCTTTACTCGTTCGACACATTCGATTGTGTGTGCGCGCCTTCGGGGCGGCAGCGATCCGATGCGGAAGGCGCCACTTCGTTGCGCGCGTTAAAGTCCGCTTCACGCAAGCCAACCGGCGAAAGCGAAACAAAATGAATCGTTCCGGGACCGTACGGAATACCGATCGCCCCTGTGTTGCCCCATGCAAACGGCGCACGCATCACGCCGCGCAAGTCGATCGAGTCGCCGGTCAATGCAAGCGCCATCAAGCGGCCATCGCGCGCAGGCACATAGGCAACGTCGCCGTTCACCGCAATGCTCGCTTCGCGCACCGAGGCGGGCAGGCACGCGAGTTTTGCCGTGACGTGTCCCGCTTCGTCGATCAACAGCATCGAAGAGCGTCCGCTCTCCAGCGTTGCTTCGACAATGAAGCGCTTCACGTCCGGCACCCACGCCGCGGCATACGTGTAGTACTGCACGCGGAAAACGTCGACGCCATCATCGGGCCTCGTGAGCTTGCCGCTCACTGGGTCGTACACGGCAAATTCCAGATCTGCGACGAGCTTGCCAGGAATGTACTTCTGCCATACGAGCAGCGCCCGCGTGGGCGAACCCGCGATCATGGGCCACCATTCGCGGACATGCGCCGCCACGTTCTCGCGCCGCAGCAGCTTGCCCGAGCCGTTGTAAACCTTCACATAGACGCCGTTGCCAGTGCCGAGATTGTCGACGCCGCCGCCATTTATCCAGTCTTCCGAATAGAACACGACAAAGCGCTCCCCCACGGCAGCCACATGACCGGAATGCCCCCCCGATTCGACATCGTTCGGATAGGGCTTGATGGGCGTAAGGTTCGAGCGATAAACGCCATAGCGCTGGCTGACTTCGTTTGGCGTATTCCAGCCGTCCTCGAAGCTGACAAAGATATTGCCCTGCGTGTTTTGCGCAATCGATACGGGCTCCTGTGCTTCCGGTCGGCTGATGAATAGGTGAACGTTGGAAATGCGCGCGTGCGCTGGCGACCATTCGCCGACATAAACATCGTGAGGCCAGCTGCCATCACGATGCGCGCCGCGCGGCGGCAACCCGGAACTGCTGAAGAAAACCCAGCGCTTGTCGTCCGCGTCGCTGGCCCAGCCGATGCCGTGCATGAAGCGCCGCTCGTCGCCCACGCCCGGCGCAGGCACCGCAACAACCGCTCCGGCCGGCGCCCGCCGCATGCTGATCATCTGCGCGCCAGCATCGTCGCTATCGCCGGTCGCCGGGTACGCCGCGACCAGCAAAGCAAGTCCGAGCGCCGCCAGCCAGCCGAAGCGGCGCCAGCGATAGAAGCCGCGCCCGGCACGCGCGATGGTGCGATCCATGTCGGCGTCCTGGTCGCCCTGCAATGCACTCGTGTGGCGCGAGCCGCGCTCACTCACTGCCGCGGCGTCCGGCGGGGGGATACGACCGGCGGCGAATACACCGGCGGCTTTGCGTGACCATATGCGCCGCTGCTGGATTGGCGGCCGCCCGCACCGCTTGCCACGTTTGCGCCGTCTGCGGCCGGCCCCGTCACGGACAGCACGCGCAGCGCTGCAATGAGCCCATTGGCATCGTGCGAGGCCACGAACACCCGCGCTACCGCGTTCAATTCGCGAGAAGCCGCACCTGCAAACGGCCCCGGTTCGACCGTCAGCCCGGCTTTGCGGCGCAGCAGCCGCTGCGTACGCGACTTCGAAGCAAACGGGTGCGCCACGCGCGCGAGAATCATCCACATCGTCAAGACCGAAGCGATGGCCCCGATGGCCGCGAAATACGACACCAGCTCGGGCCAGGAGAGATCGCCCTGCTCGAACGGCAACAGATACCGGTATGCGTAGATCGTGATGCCCGCCCACATCGAGCCGACGCAAGCCGGCCGCAGCAGCCGGAACCACAGCAGCAGCACGACGCCGCGCGCGATGCCCTGGTCCGAGATGATTTGCTGCGGAGCGTGAAGTGAGAGGTCAATGACGGGCGTGTTGTTCATGTTGAATTCCTCGATCGGGGCTAGTCCAGACTGCGCGCTTGCCACGGCGCCCGAAGGCGATGACCGGCAGCGCCACGACAGTGGTGACCATGTTGATCAGCCAGAACGCAAGCGGATACCAGACGGTGTCCATCACGTAGAGCAGCAGCTTCTCGTCATAGCGCCGGTCGATCACGCAGCCGACGATGATCTGCAGCACGCAGGTCGCCACCAGCAGCATGCCGTGCCAGTGCGGCAGCAGCGATACGTGCCAGTCCGGCGGCAACGTATAGACAGCATTGAGAAGCGAGAGCAGCAAAATGAATGCCATCGCATAGGCCCATGCGATACCGAGCGCGTACTCGATGAAGAGCGGCCACATCATCACGCGCGGCCCGAACAGAAGTCTTCCCGCGTAGCGGAACAAAACCTGAATCCCACCCTTGGCCCATCGCAAGCGCTGCTTGTAGAGCCCCTTGATCGTCTCGGGCATGAGAATCCAGCTCAGCGCATGCGGCTCGTAGGCAACGCGCCAGTCGTTGCACTGCAGCTTCCAGCTGATATCGATATCTTCGGTCAGCATGTCGGAGCTCCAGTAGCCGACATCGGCGAGCGCGCTCTTGCGAAACATCGTGATCACGCCCGACACCGTGAAGATGCGCCCATAGACCTGCTGCGTGCGCTTGATCAGCCCGACGATCGACGAAAATTCTCCCACCTGCATGCGTCCGAGCAGCGACGTGCGCGTGCGGATACGCGGATTGCCGGTGACCGCGCCCACGTTCTGATCCGAAATGAAGTGCTCGAGCATCCATTCGATCGCATCTTCGCCAAGTAGCGAGTCGCCGTCGATGCACATGAGGAAGGGCGCGTTGGTGATCGCCGCGGCCGTGGTCAGGCCAATCGCCTTGCCCTCGTTCTTCGAATGATGAATCACGGTCAGATGCGCAATCTCGGTGGCAAGCTGGTTCAGGACCTCGCCGGTGCGGTCGCGGCTGCCGTCGTTGACCGCGATGATTTCGTAGTTGGGATAGTTGAGCGTCGCCAGATGACGAAACACGCGGCGCGCATTCATCTCTTCATTGAAGCACGGCACAATGACCGCCACCTTCGGCATCCCCGACATTCTCAGTGCGCTGGGCGAGCGCGACCGTCCGTTCTCCAGCGCGAGGAAATGGACTGTTCCCCCGATCATCCACAGATACGACATGAAGAACGGGTAGAAGAAAACAAAATCCTGCAGCCGGTTGATCACGAGGTGCATCATCGCTGCACTCCTGCGCCAGGGGCGCCCTTGAGCAGAGCATTGATCGACGCGGGATCGAGACGCTGGCGTGTCGACATGACATCGCGTAACGCGACCGCATTCGGCAAGTCGTGCTGGAAGTTATCGGGGTAGTACCCGTAGCTGACCATTCCCACCTCGCGCAGATGACGCATTTGATCAACAAGGCGCGTGCCGGGCACGCTCTCGCCCGTGCGTGAATCGGTTGCTTCGAGCAAAAAGACCGTCCGGCGCGGTCCGTCCGGCGCGGCTTGCACCACCCGGCCGAGCTTGTCGAGCCAGCTGTCCACGGAAGTGATGCCCTGTCGCGACGGCATGGCGAGCAGTCCGACGAAGTCGTATGCGCGCACGAAAGCTGGATAGCTTTGCGCATAGCGCGGCTCGTTGCCGGGGTCGAGCACGGCATCGGGAAAGATCGTGCGCACGGTCAGCACTTCATCGCTGTTCTGGCTGTCGAGCACGATCTGCCGAAGCTCCTTCGTGAAGTCCAGCAAATAGCGGGTTTTCTGCGCGCTCCAATGCTTCATCGCCTCGGGATTGGCGCGAATCTGCTCGACGCCCGCTGGCAAACTCCAGCTCGCGTAGGTTTGACGCGCGTGCCGGCCGTCATCCTCGAAATCGCTGAGCGTCGCGTCCTCGCCGAACAGCACGCCGTTGAATGCGGCGTATTTTCCGAGGTCCTCATAAAGCTCGCGCACATAAGCGCGCGCAGCCGGATCGAAAGGACTGAGCCGCCGCACGCCCGAGGCGCCGGGCGGCAAGGTGCTGCCCGCAGCCGCCGTGACGAACTCGACGCGTCCATTGAGGGCATCCGGTACCGCGAATGCGAGCACCGGCATCCACGCATAAACTTCCACGCTCGCGCGCGTGTTCAGTTGCCACGCCGCGCGGCAGAACAGATCGGAGCGCATCGGCAAATGCCGGTTCGGGAAATACAGCGCCCGCGCAAGCCCCGAGCGCGAAGGGTCCGAATAGGCCTGCAGGTACACCGAGCTCGGCTTCATTCGATACATCCGCTCGATCAGGATGCCGAGTTTCTTTTCCTGCATGTCGGGCGAAGGATCGTAGACATCGTCGAGCGACACCACGACTGCCCGCTCGACCGGATTGATCTGGCCGCGATTTTGCGCGGGCTCGCGCACCGAGCGCTCGAACTCGCCTACGTTGATGTCGTAGGTCGCCAGAATGCGGCGCAGGCGATCGAGCGGAATATCGGGGGTATTCGGGCCGGACTCGAGCGTGAATTGCGTGGGCATGCCAAGACGCGAGGACACGTTGCGCACGGTCAGGTTCTGCGCCCCGTAAGGCCACACCATCGCGCGAATCGACACGCCTGTCTGCTGCTTTACCTGACGCATGCAGTTGCCCAGGTCGCCGCGCACACGCGCTTCGAATTCGGCGTCCGTCTCGTAGCGCTGCTGATCTTTCAGGTACAGATGCGAAGTGGCCGCCGGCAACTCGTTGCCTTGCGGATTCGCAAGCGCGCCGTGATGCAGGTCGTGCGTATGGCACGCCAGCTCGACGAGCCCCGACGCGGCCACATTGCGCACGTCGTCCCATGACATGAAGGTGTCGCGCGGCACGACGACGGTGTCCGAAAGCCGAATGCCAGCGTTGCCCGGCGTATCGATCCACGAGGTCACGATCCCCATGACGCCGGGATATTTGAACTGCTTGAGCAGCGGCAGCACCTTGTCATGGTGGCTCTTGAAGCCGTCGTCGAAAGTCAGCAGCACCGAACGCGGCGGCAGCGGCTTGCCGCCGTTGCGCGATGCCACGATCGCACTGAAGGTGACCGGGTTGTAGTGGTTCGTATCGAGCCACGAAAAAATTGATGTCAACGTGCCCGTATCGACGGCGAACGGATCGATCAGGTTGTTCGCGTTGAACTCGGCACGCAGGTTGTCGCGCACATCGTGGAAGCAGATCACGCGAAAGGTCTTGCCATCGGCGGGGTCGGCCGGCGGGAGGATGTCGATCAGCTTGGCAGAGGCGAGGGATGGAAACAGCGAACAGCCCGCCATCGCACCCAGACAGCTACACACGAAACGTCGACGAGATTGCATCGCAGGCCTCCTCCCAGATTCCGAAGTCAGAATGGCACCGTGAGCGTGGCATAGGCGAGTTCCGAGAATTCGCGCTTGCCGTCGTACGCGTGGCTGAGCACGCCAAGACCGTACCTGAGCGTGACATCGTGGCTGAATGTCCAGTTGTGCTCGATGCGCGCCCCCATCTCCGCACTCGTGCCATAGCCGCGCTCGTTATACGCGCCCCCGATCAGATAAAAGCGCTGCACGAGGGACCTCTCGCCGCTGCGCCAGATCGCCCATTGATGCATGAGGACCACTTCGGCGGTGTAATCGCGCGAAGGCGCGTAATACGCTGCGTCCCGGATGGTGTTGCTCCCGGTGTCGAGATTCAGTGAAACATTCACCAGTTGATTCGCGGTAGTAAATACGCGCTGCGTTCCACTCAACGCAATGTCCTGATTAAAGTTCGAGTCGCTGTAGCGCGCCGCGGAGTAAGACAACGATGCTGAACGCCGGTCACCATCGTTGAAATTAATACTCGCCTGCGCGGTCTTCCCCCAAATATGATTGAGGTACGCCTTCATCGGCAGCGAGTCGCTGTCACTGCTGACGCCTGCACTGGCCGACAAATAATCATTGAACGCATAGGAAACTTCGCCGGTGCCACCGGTGCGCCCATCGCTACCCGTCGAACGCGTGACCTCGCCGCTCACGGTCAACGAGCCGTTGCGATAATCGCCGCCAACGCCGGCACGCGTACGGCTGACATTGCCGAGGTCCGTCACCGCATGAGCGTAGAACGTATGGGCAAATACGCGCCAGTTGTCGAAGATCGGCGGTGAATACAGAGTCGTGTCGATGCTGAACTGGTTGTCCGCCAGCGCCGAGGCGCCATGTTCGCCTTTGACATCAACCGTCAGCACCGGCGCGCGATACGCTTTATAGTCGCGCTGGAAGGCACGCACTGAACCGTTCTCAGGGAACGTGTCGTCGAACGTCGTATTGATCCGGTGCGCGTTCGAGTAATCCTCCAGCGCAAGCGATGCGCGGCCGAGGCCGGCCAGCGCCTCGATGTTGTCCGGGTGATCGGTCAGCGTGGCGACGTACATGTCGCGCGCGCGCCGCGTATGTCCCATGCCTAGCACCGCATCCGCCTGTGCATCGCGCACTTCCGAACTGAACGGCACCTGCTCTTCGAGTTTCTGCAACCCGGCCATGCCCTCGTTCGTCTGACCAATGTAAATCTGGTACTGCGCGAGCAAACGGTAGTAACGCAGGTAATCGTCAGTCGCGGGATCCCCAGGACGCATCTTGTCAGTCGGCGGCAGCGCACCGCGAATATCGTCGAGTACCTGATGTGCCTGCGTATATTTGTTCTGGTCAGTGAGCGAATAGAACAGACCTTCGCGCAGATCGATCAGACGCGTGTGCGAGCCATACTGGTAGCCGAGCGTGGCCGCGTCGGTGGGCTTTGCACGCGTCTCTTCGATGGCGCGCCGATAAACCGCTTCCGATTTCGCCGGCTGCTGCAGATAGGAATATGCGTCGCCCACTGACGCGAGCGCCTCGGGCGACACCTCGAAATTCGACGGGATCGTTTCGAACACGGCAACGGCATCTTCCATCCGCCCACGCGCGGCATACCCAACGGTACGGTCGCTGGCAAGCGACGCACGCACTTGCGCGTACTCCGGTGTATTCGGCAGACGCTTGTCGAACTCTTCCGCATGACGAATAGCGGCATCGAGCGCATCGAAGCGGTCGGTGCTGGTCATCGCGCGAACCTTCGAGCGGCCGCCCCGCACCTCCTGCCGGATGGCGAGTTCTTCGATCTCCGCGAGATCGACCGGCGAAAATACGTCGGGATGCTTTTTGGCTTCGTCGAGCGCGCGGTTCGCCCCTCCGCTCGTTGCAAGGCCGAAGACCTGATGACGCAAATCTTCGCCAGGCTGCGGACCATTACCGGTGGTAGGCAGTTCCATCTGCGGTGTGACAGGTGCCGGCGCCATTTCCGGTGCCGACTGCGTGGGATTGCTCTCCGGTGCTTGCGGCGCGGGCGCAGGGGTCACCGTGGCCGCAGGAGCAGACGCAGGAGCCGCCATCGGCTCGCCCCTCGACGCCTGGGCCACTGTCGCGACAGGTGCCGCCGGACCAGGCTCGGGCGGCGCTGTCACCGGAACGCCCGTGGTGTCGCTCATGGTGTTTTGGGGCACGTCCGTCGAAGCCATGACGGCATAGACGGTGCTCCCCGAGGCCTCGGTCATCACAGGGTGCGCAACAGGATCACGGCTCGCGATGTTGTCCGCGAGCGCGACCATGAAAACCACTGGCTTTGCTGCGTCGGTTTCCTGCGCGAAACCGTTCTTACTTTCAAGCACCGCATAAGCTGACAAAAGCATGACCGCTGCAGGCGCCGCACATGCACAAAGAGGGCGCCGGCGAGGCGACGTGTACAAACGCTTGTTCTCGTCCATTTTCTTTACGCCCCCTGCTGTACGTTGTCGTTGACCACCAGGCACGCGGCTATCGCAAGTCCCGTACCGCTTTCTGTGTACGAATATGCGATCAATAAAACCGATATTTATTGCGGACTCAATCAGTTTTCAATCTGGTTCCAGGAACGGCCGGTCTGCTCTTCGGCTTGCAGCAGCGAAAAGTTCGTCAGCACACTTTGGACTATCGAACGCTTTAGAGCGCTCGTTGAACGGCGAATCTGGAATAGCCGGCTTATGGTGTCCTTGTCGTTGCCTGAACAGGCGACGCCGGAAAGACACACCGGCCAGTAACATCGAAGCGATGTAGAGATGTTTTGTGTTTCACGCATGCGTGATGGTACGTGTGTGCACTTCAATTGCTATGGAACTCGTGCGGCACATGACAACACTCTAGATCACGCTTATGCGTAATCCATCAGCACGTTTCAACCGGTTACAACTGCAGGCTCTTCTTCAGCTAGTTAGCGCAACTGGTCTGCTATGGACGCGGGACTTTTTTCTCCGGCTCGCAAACCCGGCATAAATTACTGACAAACCGTGAACGGTTGCATTTCGCCCTCACCGTTCCTATGCTAGTTGCACATCAAAAGAGGGAGGCAATCATGGGGACCTTGAAGCACCGAGGTCGGCTTGTGCCCGCGAGCGCGCTGCTCATCGCTGGTGCGTATGCGGTGTCTGCCGGGGCACAGATCGCGAGACCCGTTGGAACACAATATTCGCAACCCACTGCGCCAATGGCTGCGCCGACTCCATCGGCCCCCGCGGCGCCAACCGCCCCGCCCCCCACAACCACCACCGCGGCGGCGGCTCGCACGAACACTCCGGCCGCGCCACAGCAAATGCTCTACTACGTCTGCGGAAATATGAATATCGACGGGCACGTGACGTCGCCAGATCCGCAGCATCCGTTCAACCTTGGCGTCTCGTTTATTTCGTCGGGCAATACGCCATTGACCGAGGTTTCGGTCAAGGTAAGACGCCATGGCCGCGTGCTGATGGATTTCGTTGCCGCGGGTCCGCACTGCCTGTTTTCCGTGCCGGATGCAGACTACCGCATCGAAGGGACTTACCGTGGCGAGACGAAATTCGAAATCGTCCAGACCGGCACCATGAATGCTCAGATCAAATGGTAAGTGCCAGCAAGCTCGAATAGCTGACTCCGGCCATGGCAATCCCGAACTCGCCTGAAGATCGGTCGATCGACGAACCCGCTTCTGGCGAAAACACCTTCGAATCCGGCGCCCCCTCACACGCCACCTCGGGAGCCGGATTCACCGTTGCACCGCCCTATCTGATCTTCCTTGCAACAGGCACTGGCTACGATCACATGCATCGGTTGCGTAGTCCACGACCTGATCCGACCGACATACCGGAATTCCTTCCCGACCTGCACCGTCATTGTGTGCGCCGCGCGCCGGGGCACCTCATGCACAGTTCAGAGTATCCCTATTGAAATCGGTGCCATCGCCCATATCGTTAAAATGCGATATATGATTCGCACAGTGACGATGCAATCGCGATGAAAAAACCTCAACCGACCCCAAAGCTCGACCTCGACGCCATCTACAAAGCGCTGGCCAATCCCGTGCGGCGCGAGATCCTCGCGTGCCTGCGCGAGCCGAAGATGCACTTCGCCGGCCAGGCACTCCCGCTCGAACACGGCGTTTGCGCGGGCCAGATCGACGCGTACTGCGCGCTGTCACAGTCCACCGTATCGGCGCATCTGGCTGCCTTGCAAAAAGCCGGGCTCGTTACGTCGAAGCGCGTGGGCCAGTGGGTGTTTTTCAAGCGCAACGAAGCAGTCATCGAGGCATTTCTCGCCTACGCGAACAAGCAGTTGTGAGCGCACGCATCGGCTTCTTTTATTCAAGGCTTCAACGCAGCGGGCCGAGCCCGCAATAAGGTGAACATATGGCAACGCTTTTCGACCCCCTCCAGATCGGCGACCTCAGGCTGCCCAATCGCGTCATCATGGCTCCGCTCACGCGTCAACGCGCAGGCGTGGCGCGCGTGCCTAACGCGCTGATGGCGCAGTACTATGCAGAGCGCGCAACGGCCGGCCTCATCATCAGCGAGGCCACGTCGGTCACGCCGCAAGGCGTGGGCTACGCAGAAACACCGGGCATCTGGTCGCAGGAACAGGTCGAAGGCTGGAAGGTCGTGACCGAAGCCGTGCATGCCGCAGGCGGGCGCATCTTCCTGCAGCTATGGCACGTAGGCCGCATCTCGGACCCACTCTTTCTCGACGGTGAACTGCCCGTCGCGCCAAGCGCGATTGCGGCGCTTGGCCACGTGAGCCTCGTGCGCCCGCAGCGCGCGTACGTCACGCCGCGCGCGCTCGCCATCGACGAAATTCCTGGCGTCGTCGCCGCGTTCCGGCAAGGCGCGATCAACGCGAAAGCCGCGGGCTTCGACGGCGTCGAGATTCACGGCGCCAATGGCTATCTGCTCGACCAGTTCCTGCAAGACAGCACGAATCAGCGCACCGACGCTTACGGCGGCTCGATTGAAAATCGCGCGCGCCTGCTGCTCGAAATCACCGACGCCTGCATCGACGTGTGGGGCGCCCATCGCGTGGGCGTGCATATCGCGCCGCGCGGTGACGCCCACACCATGGGCGACTCCAACCCCGCCGCCACCTTCGGCTACGTGGCGCGCGAGCTCGGCAAGCGCAAGATCGCGTTCCTGTTCGCACGCGAATCGCTCGGCGAAAACCGTCTCGGGCCGCAATTGAAGGCTGAATTCGGCGGCCCGTACATTGCCAACGAGAAGTTCACGCTCGAGTCGGCGCAACGCGTGCTCGCCGACGGCGAAGCCGATGCCGTCGCCTGGGGCCAGCTCTTCATTGCGAACCCGGATCTGCCGCGCCGCTTCGCATTGAACGCACCGCTCAATGCGCCGAATCCGTCGACCTATTACGCGCGCGGCGAAACCGGCTACACGGACTATCCGTCGCTGGAAAGCGTGGCGTAAACCACGGCACGGGCGGCCACGGGGTCGCCCCTTCACTCATATTCACTCATCATTCGTCTGCACGAACGATTTTCTCCGGTATTTTTTTCCGCGATTCCGATAGGCCGATTCAATTGGCGTGGTACGCAAGTTTGTTCTTGAATTCGAACTCCACCTACCCGGCTGATCCGCAGACTGGAGAACCTCCATGCTTCAAGTCGACGCCGAGAAAATCGTCCACAGCATCGCCGAAGAGACCAATACGCCTGAGGAAACCGTAGCCCGCATCTACGCCGACGCACTCGACAGCTACCGCGCCGACGCACGCATCCATGACTATCTCCCGCTCTTCGCCGCGCGCAAAGTGCGCGCGACTTTGCGGCAAAACAGCACCAAGCCGCACTGATGAAGGCGCGCGCACCGCTAGAGCGCCGCGCCCATGCGCCGGAAGCGGCTCTTAAGTCTGGTTTAATTCTTCGCTGCAAACATACGCTCACCCCTGTTGAGCCGCCGGAGCATCGGCGGCGTTTTTTTGCGCAGTTAGCCGCGCAGTTAGTCGAGGAGGAGCGAGGTCATGGTTGATAACGACGATGTGTTGATGCACTTGCAGTCTCTGCTGCGCGACGGCTCGACTAACCGCATCGCGTCATGCCGCGTGTCCACGCCGCTGCAGAATCCGTGGGGCCGTGCGTATCGGCTCGTCGAATGGACCACGCTGCTCGACGACGACGCGCGCCGCCAGGTCGTGCCCGCCGAAAGTTCGGCGCTGGATATCGCGCGCCTCGTGGCGGAGCACGTGCCCGGACGCCGTATCCTGCTCAACGGCGAGACGATGGACACCGAACGCCCGCGCACGCGGCGCCGCTCGCGCAGCCGCGCGAACACAGGCGCAAGCGCGCACATCGCGGGCTAAGGGCGCGCGCGTCCCATACTTCAGGACGCGCCCGTTTTCGCGCGGCAAACCGCGTGATGTTCGGCACGCGGTATTTCCGCCGCTCACGCCACCATCTTTCCCAGCGCTTCCTCCAGCGCGGCGCTCGCGCAAGTCATCGGCGCGCGCAGTTCATTGCGAATGAGCCCGCGCCGCGCGAGCGCCGCCTTCACCGGCCCCGGATTCGGCTCCGCGAACGCCGCCCGCACGAGCGGCACGAGCGCGTGCCAGAGCGCGCGCGCATCGGCGAGACGCGCCTCGCGCAACGCGCGCTCCATCGCTACAAAACGTTCCGGCAACAGATGCGCCGATGCCGCAATCGCGCCGCTCGCGCCCGCGCACAGCGCGCCGAACATCTCGATGTCCTCGCCGCACAGCACCTGCAGGCGGCCGTCGAGAATCAGCGCGAGCGTCTTCGCAAGCGAGCCGCCGCAATCCTTCACCGCGACGATGCGCGCATGGCCCGCGAGGTCGAGCAGCGTCGGCAATTCGAGTTGCACGCCCGTGCGCGCGGGAATGTCGTAGACGATCACGGGCTTGCGGCTCGCATCGGCCAGCGCCGCGAAGTGCCCAGCCACGCCAGCCTGCGACGGGCGAATGTAATACGGCGCGGCCGCCAGCACGCCTGCCACGGGCATCTCGTTGAGCGCGGCAATCCGCTCGCACAGCGACTGTGTGTGATTGCCGCTCACGCCGGCGACCACCGGCAGGCCGCCCGCGCCCGCGAGCACGGTGGCGAGCACGGCGTCCTGCTCGAGTTCGTCGAGCGCGGCCGGCTCGCCGGTCGTGCCGAGCGCGACGAAGCCCGCTACGCCGGCTTGCGCGTAGTGGCGCACGAGCGCATCGAGCGCCTCATGATCGACCGCGCCGCGATTGAACGGCGTGACGAGCGGAATCCAGATACCCGAAAACGAAGACATGATTTTCCCTTGTACGTGACCGTGTGAAAGGTCCGTCGAACCGTACGCGGGAATTGGGCAAGCCAGCAGGGAGAAAGAGGCGGGGCGCCGCCGGCAGGCCGTTCCATCGCACCATCCGACGGAACAGCATGCTCCGGTCAGATGAGCGGCTGTTTTTTGGCTTTGGCTTTCACGCACGCGCACGAGGCCTGCGCGCGCGCCAGCATCGCGCGCGAAGCGGCGACGGCAAATGGCGTGACGAAGGGACTCGGCTGACGTGGCATGTCGGGCAGTGTACTGGAAATCGCACGCGCCCTGGCGCTCAGTCGTGCGCCTCGACGTCGGTGACCGACGTTACCGACGTTACCGAGGTATCGAGCAGCAGTCCCGGCGCGTCGCCCGGGTCGCGCCTGGTGAGCTTGCCATCCACGCTCGCGCCGCAATCCATCCGCAATTGCTGGTAGTAGATGTTGCCGACCACGTGCGCATTCGACTGCAATTCGACGAAATGATCGGCGATCACGTCGCCCACGATGCGCCCGTTGACCACGATGTCGTAGCCATGCACGTTGCCCTGCACGGCGCTGCGCTCGCTCAACACGAGCAGTGTCTGCGCGCCCGGCTTGCTCGTCACGTTGCCGCTCACCTTGCCGTCGAGCCGCAGGCCGTCGGCGAATTCCAGATTGCCCGTGACATGGACATCCTCGGCGATCAGCGTCGCGAGCTTGGTTTGGGCAATGCCCGGCTGGGGTTTCTTCCTGTTGAACATGAGTCGTGCCGTTGCGGTTAATTACGGTTGATTCCAGATGGTCTTGTCGAGGTTGGGTAGAGCCGCGCCCAGCGGGCGGCGGTAATCGGACACCAGCGTCAGCGCGCGTTCGAGCGCGCACCGTGGTTGCGCATGAACACCAGTTCGGCTTGCAGCTTCGCGGTCTCGGCCTGCGCCGCATCCGCGGCTTTCTGCAGGGCCGAGCGCTCCGCGCGCTCCTGCTCCAGCGCGAGTTCCACATTGGAGAGCCGCGTTTGCAGTACATCTGGCTCGACGGCGGGACACTGCCCGGCGTCACCGGCATGCAGCGCCCACGCGGCGAGCCCCGCGCCAGCCGACGCCGCCGCGACGGTCCATGCGAGCGCCACGCCCCAGCGCCATGCGCGCGAGCGCACTGGCTGCAATTCGAATTCGCGCTGCGCGTCGCGACGCTGGCGCGCGAAGCGTCGTGCGTCAGCCATTGCCGTTTCGTCCGGTGCTTTCAGTCCGATAGGCGTCGAACAGCGCGAGATAGTCGCCGGGATCGACCTGAACGCCCTTCACGATCACTTCGAAGTGCAGATGCGGGCCCGTCGAGCGCCCGGTCGAGCCGACGTCGGCGATATGCTCGCGCGGCAGCACGATCTGCCCCACCTGCACGTCGATCTTCGACGCATGCCCATAACGCGTGACGAAGCCGTTGCCGTGATCGATCTCCACCGCATTGCCATAGCCCGACTTCACGCCTGCGAAGATCACGCGGCCTCCCGCGGCGGCGAGAATCGGCGTGCCCCTGGGCGCGACGATATCGAGCCCCGGATGAAAGCTCAGGCGCTGCGTGAACGGATCGAGGCGGTTGCCAAACGGCGAGCCGGGCCGGCCCGCTTCGGTAGGACGACGGCCCGGAAACGCATCCCACGCGGCCTTGTGCTCCGCCACGGACCGCTCGAGCGCGGCGAGCGTGGCCGCCATGCAGTCGACCTCGCCGTTGATGGCATGGGCGTTGGCGCGCGCGGCGGATGCCTCGAGGCAGCGCCTCGGCGCGAGCGCGGGGCCGCCCTCGCCGCCGTCATCGTCGCCGGAGCGCGCGGCGGGCGCGGCAGGCACCGCCGTGGCGCCGCGCGGCGTTTGTGCGCGCAGGCGCTGATCGAACTGGCGCAACTCGGCAATCTGCGAGACCAGACGCTCGATGCGCGGATCGAGCAGCGCAATCGATGCGTTCATGCGGCCGATCTCGCCCACCACGTAATGGTGCGTGGCCGCGCCGGCGGCCGAGCTCGCAAGTGCGGGCGCCGTGCCGCTATAACGGCCGATGGCCACGCCGCCAGCCAGCGCGATGGCCGCCGCCACGCATGCGGCGGCCATCGCCGTGCGGCGCGCCGCGCGGTGCGTGACGAAACGGGTTTCGCCGCTGGAAAGCTCGTCGACCGAGCTGGACCACGGCATCTTCATGGCTGGCTCCGGCGCTGCCGCTTCGCGCGCAGGAGCGCGGCGCACGACACCAGGGTACAGAACAATGCGTACATCTCAGGCTGCGGAAGCCGGCGTGCGCCGGCCCGTCCAAAATCAAAACCGCGATTATGGTGGCGCCTCAAAAATTCCCATCCCGATAAAAGGGGACGCGCCGGGAAAAGAGCACTCAGAACAGCCTGTCAGGCCGCGGATCTGCTGCACTGCGGCACGACCAGCGCCCTCGACAGCGCATTCGGGGAGGCGCTGCGCTACGTTGTCGCACTCGCCCCGGCCACTGCCGCACGAAAGCCCTTGACTTCTCACGCCGCCCCACTAATATACGCAACGCGTACATCAACCCGACATCACAGGTGCCAGTCATGAGCGTTCCGCAACAAGCCTTCCTCCGCGACGCCATGCGGCGTCTGAACATGACCCGCGATGCCTTCGCGAGCCGCATCGGCGTATCGCGCCGGGCGCTGGACACGTGGCTGCTGCCGGAAGAGTCGCAGGAATCGCGCGCCATGCCCGAGATCGTCGAGCGCTTCGTCTCGGAAATCGTGGGCAGCGGCGAGCCGCGCGAAATCTATACGCAAAGCGTAGAGTCTCGTTCGCTGGCGAGCCAGATGGAGTTCGAAGGCAAGCCGCAACTGCTGTCGGTCGACCAGTTCTCGCGCGACTCAGTGGAAGCCCTCTTCCGCGTGGCCGACATCATGCAGCCCATCGCACGCCGCCGGAAAATCTCGCGCGTGCTCGAAGGCGCGGTGCTCGGCAACCTGTTCTTCGAAGCCAGCACGCGCACCCGCGTGAGTTTCGGCGCCGCGTTCTGCCGGCTGGGCGGCTCGGTTTGCGGCACCACGGGTTTCACGTTTTCGTCGATGGCCAAGGGCGAGTCGATCTACGACACGAGCCGCGTGATGGCCGGCTACGTGGATGCGATGGTGATTCGGCATCCTGATCAAGGCTCGGTGGCCGAATTCGCGCGCGCCGTGAACATTCCCGTGATCAACGGCGGCGACGGCCCCGGCGAGCACCCGAGCCAGGCGCTGCTCGACCTCTACACGATCCAGCGCGAGTTCTCGCGCCTCGGCAAGATCGTCGATGGCGCGCATATCGCGCTCGTGGGCGACCTCAAGTACGGCCGCACGGTGCACTCGCTCGTGAAGCTGCTCGCGCTCTATCGCGGCATCAAGTTCACGCTGATCTCGCCGCCGCAGCTCGAAATGCCCGCGTACATCGTCGACAAGATCTCGACCAACGGCCACGTCGTCGAGCAGACGCACGACCTGCGCGCGGGCCTGCGCGGCGCGGACGTGGTCTACGCCACGCGCATCCAGAAGGAGCGCTTCGCCGACGAGTCGTTCGAAGGCTACACGCCCGAGTTCCAGATCAACCAGGCGCTGATGGACGAGTGCTGCAACCCCGAGACGCTCGTGATGCATCCGCTGCCGCGCGACAGCCGCCCCGGCGCGAACGACCTCTCGACCGACCTGAACCATGACCCGCGTCTTGCGATCTTCCGCCAGACCGACAACGGCATCCCGGTGCGCATGGCGATTTTCGCGGTGCTGCTGGGTGTGGAGAATCTCGTGCAGCACTCGATGCGCGATGCCGTATGGCGTGCGCCTGCCTACCTCGGCCCGGACGACGCCGTGTTTCACGGCATCGACTGAGGCACGCCGGGCATGCAAACCGTCACGCACGTCAGCCCCTGTGCCGCTTGCGCCGCGTCGATCGCGGCCTCCAGCGCATCGAGCGCATAGCGCTCGATTTCAATCGCGTCGAGCGGCAGCTGGCCCGAGCGCACGAGCGCGATCAGCGCCCGGTAATCCGCGCCGCTGTACATGAAGTGCCCCATCAACTCCCAGTTGTTGATCAGCATTTCCCGATAGACGATGGGCAGATCCACCTCCATGCTGCCCATCAGCACCATGCGGCCATTGCGGCGCAGGCTGCGCAGCGCGGCGAGCGTCGAGCCCGGGTCGCTCGCGTGGCCGACCATGTCGAAGGCGAGATCGGCGCCGCCACCCGCCGCGTCGCGGATAGCCACGCTATCGCGCGCGCTGTCGCCGCTGAGCGCCACAGTCGCGACGCGACCATTGCCCAGCTCCGCAAGCGGCGCCAGCGCTGCCGCACGCCGCGCCACCGCCACGACCCGGCTCGCGCCCAGCGCGAGCGCATCGAGCACCGCCGCAGCGCCGAACGCGCCGGCCGCACCGTTCACCACCACGGTTTCGCCGGCAGCCAGCCGGCCGCGCCGCAGCCCGCCGAACGGCACCACGAGCTTGCCGAGCGCGGCAAGCCGCACCGACGGCAGGTCATTCAGACCGTCGAGCGGAAACACCGTGGAGGCGGGAAACTCGACCACCTCGCGCAGGGTGCCATGCGCAAAATCGGCCAGCATGGGCGCGCTGTCGGGGCTGATCGTGGTGAGCCCGAGCAGCGACTGGGCGGGCTCGCGCAGAGCCTCGTCGGCGACCCAGTAGGGGCTCAGCGCAACGCGCTGCCCGACGCGGTAGCCGTACACGCCCTCGCCAACGGCGAGCACGCGGCCAATGCCGTTGGTGCCCGGCGAAAACGGCCCGCCGGGATACCCGAAAGGCAGCTTGCCTTCGACATACTGGCGTGTGTAGCTGAGGAGCGGCACGGCCTCCATGCCGACCACCAGCGCGCCCCTGCGCGGATCGGGTTGTGGCACGTCGCGCAGCGCGAGCGGCTGGCCGGGTCGATCGAGCATCCAGGCTTTCATGGCTTCGTTCTCCTTGGTCGGTTTGCCCTGGTTCGGCGAGAGGGGACTTGCACGGTTCGTCTGACGGATTGAACTGTAGGCGACACGCACGTATTCTTGAAATCGATCCCATGCATATGACCCATCACCGTGATCGATCTCTCCGGAATCGACCTGAATCTGCTGGTCACGCTCGACGCCCTGCTCGCGGAATCGAACGTGACGCGCGCGGCCATGCGCCTGAACCTCACGCAACCGGCGGTTTCGGCCCAACTGGCGCGGCTGCGCCAGCTCTTTGACGATCCGCTGCTGATTCCCGCCGCCAACGGCCGCGGCATGACGCGTACGATGCATGCGCTCGAGTTGATGGAGCCCCTGCACGCCGCCTTGCAAACGCTTGAGACCGTGGTGCGCCGCCAGCCCGCGTTCGATCCGCTTACCAGTTCGCGGCGCTTCGTGATCGCCGCGAGCGACCAGTGCGTGGCCGTGCTCGGCCTGCCGCTGATGATCGAATGGGCGCGCCTCGCCGGGACGGCCGTTCAGCTCGCGTTCGTCGCCATTGAGTCCGGCTCGCTCGCGCAGCGCTTCGAGCGCGGCGAAATCGACCTGCTGCTCGGCTCCGCGCAGCAGGTGCCGCCCACGCTCAAGACAAGAAAGCTCTATGACGAGCGCTTCGTCGTCGCGCAACGCAAAGGACACCCGCGCGGCACGGCCGCTTTCGATCTCGACAGCTATTGCGCGCTCGGTCACGTACTGGTCTCGACCAGTGGCGGCAGCTTCTCCGGCTTCATGGACGAGCATCTGGAAGCTCTCGGGAGGCGCCGGCGCGTGGCGCTCTCGGTCCAGCACTTCACGCTCGTGCCAGAAGTGCTCGCGCACACCGACTACGTGGCCACGCTGCCCTACCGGCTCGTTGCACGCAGCCTGGACCGCGTGGACCTGTTCGAGCTGCCATTCGAGGCGCGCGGCTTTTCCATGCATGCGGCCTGGCATCCGCGCAGCCACGCGGACCCCGCGCTGACATGGCTGCGCGAGACGGTGAGCACGCTGGCGCTGGCGCAAGCTGACGCGCAGCGCAGTGCAATCGATTAGCGATCCTGCTTATCCAAAAACGGTTTCGATTGTGGCAGCAGCGCAATTCTGTCCGCCACGCCAGCTTCGCGACAGCTTCATGCCAGCCCTGCGACAGCGTTGCGCCAGCAAGCACTTCGCACCTCGAAAAACGTGCGCCAGCGCTTTACTTTCGCGTTCCACGAGCGCAACGTGCGGTTCTCATAAGGGGCGCAAGGAGAGCACGCCCGACTGAACGCGGCATCGAATTTGCTGCATTCGGACAGCCGCGCCGCGAAGCTCCGCGCATGGCAAATCCGGCCATGCGCTTGTGCTTCATTGCGCGCCTTACGTTCCGTCTTCGTTATGGAGTCTGTCGAACGCCATGTCCAACGCCCCTCCTCCCGCCGACGTCACCCGCCGCCGCTTCCTGCAATCGGCCGCCGCTGCCGCCGCGCTGGGCAGTGTGCCTCATCTGCATGCGCAAGACGCGCCGTCGCAGCACACGCCGTCCCCCGCCGATACCGCCAGGCCACCGCCCTCGCCCGCCACCGCGCAACCGGTCAAGCTCGACATCAACGGTCGCGAATATGTGCTTCATATCGAGCCGCGCGTGACGCTGCTCGACGCGCTGCGCGATTACGCCGGCCTGAGCGGCACGAAGAAAGGCTGCGACCGCGGCCAGTGCGGCGCTTGGACGGTGCTCGTGGAAGGCCGCCGCATCAACAGTTGCCTCACGCTCGCCGCGATGCACGAGGGCCAGCGCATCACCACCGTCGAGGGCCTCGCGGGCGCGGATGCACCCAGCGCCGTGCAACGCGCCTTCATCGAACGCGACGCGCTGCAATGCGGCTACTGCACGCCCGGCCAAGTGTGCTCGGCCACCGCCTGCCTCATGGAATTCGCAGCCGGCGCGGCCAGCGCCGTGACCGCCGATGTGCGCACGCCTCCCACGCAACTGAGCGACGCCGAGATTCGCGAGCGCATGAGCGGCAACCTTTGCCGCTGCGGCGCCTACGCCAACATCGTGGCCGCGGTGCGCGACGCGCACGCGGCCAGCACCTGAAAGAAAGGAGCACCGCAATGGACGCGTTCTCCTTGCAGCGCGCCGACGACATCGACGCCGCCATTGCCGCCGCGCAGCAGCCGGGCGCAGCCTTTATCGGCGGCGGCACGAATCTGCTCGATCTCATGAAAGGCGGCGTCGCGCATCCGCTCAAGCTCATCGACATCACGCGCCTTGCCGCACTCGGGCACATCGAGACCTTGCCCGATGGCGGCCTGCGCATCGGCGCGCTCGTGCGCAATAGCGACGCGGCGAACCACGCGCTCGTGCGCACGCGCTACCCGCTGCTCACGCAGGCCTTGCTCGCGGGCGCGTCGCCGCAACTGCGCAATATGGCCACCGTGGGCGGCAATCTCATGCAGCGCACGCGTTGCGCGTACTTCTACGACACCGCGTTCGCGCAGTGCAACAAGCGCGCGCCCGGCAGCGGCTGCGCCGCGCGCGAGGGCTTCAATCGCATGCACGCGATTCTCGGCGCGAGCGCGCAATGCGTGGCCGTGAATCCATCCGACATGAGTGTGGCGCTCGCGGCGCTCGAGGCCACCGTGCAAGTACGCGGACCGCGCGGCGCACGCGCGATTCCGATCGCGCAGTTTCACCGGCTGCCCGCCGAGCGCCCCGATCAGGACACGACGCTCGCGCCCGGCGAGCTGATCACGTCGGTGGACCTGCCGCCCTCCGCGTTCAGCGATCACACGCACTACCTGAAGCTGCGCGACCGCGCGAGCTACGCGTTCGCGCTCGTCTCCGTCGCGGTGGCCTTGCAGCTCGATGGCCAGCGCGTGCGCGCCGCGCGCATCGCGCTAGGCGGCGTCGCGCACAAGCCGTGGCGCGCCAGCCGCGCCGAGCAGCATCTCGCCGGGCACACGCTCGACGCGGCCACGTTGCGCAGCGCCGCCGCCGCGGAACTCGCGCAAGCACAGCCGCTCTCCGGCAACGCGTTCAAGGTCGAGCTCGCGCAGCGCGCCATGGTGCGCGCCGCCATGCTGGCCGCGTGCAGTCCAGCGACTGGCGCAAGCAGCGCGAGCGTCACGGGAGAACACGCATGGACAAGCTGATCGGACAGCCGGTCGACCGCATCGACGGCATGCTCAAAGTCACAGGCGGCGCGAACTATGCGGCGGATTTTCCCGAGGCGCGTCTCGCGCATGCGGTGCTCGTGACAAGCACCGTGGCGAGCGGCACGATCGCATCGATCGACACGGGCCGTGCACAGGCCATGCCGGGCGTGCTGCTCGTGATGACCTCGCAGAACGCGATGCGCCTGCCGAACGCGGGGCGCCCGCCCGTTTCGCCGCCCGCGGTGCGGCGCCTCACGCTGCTCCAGGACAACGTCGTGCGCTACAGCAACGAGCCCGTCGCGGTCGTGGTCGCGGATACGCTCGAGCACGCCGCCGACGCCGCGCAGCACGTGAGCGTGACCTACGCTGCCACGCCGGCGACGCTCGACTTCGCGCGCGCCAAAGCGCAGGCGCACACGCCGCCCGCCATGCCCGGACGCCCGATGGATTCGCAGCGCGGCAACGTGGAAGCGGGCCTGCACCAAGGCGCGCTGCGCGTCGACGCGGTCTACACCACGCCCACGCAGTTCCACAACCCGATGGAGCCGCACGCGACCATGGCGCGCTGGGACGGTCCCGAACTCACGCTCTACGACGCCACCCAGGGCGTGACGAACGATCGCGCCGCCGTGGCCGCGGTATTCGGCATCCCGGCGGAGCATATCCGCGTGATCTCGCCGTTCATCGGCGGCGGCTTCGGTTGTAAGGGATCCTCATGGTCTCACGTGAGCCTGTGCGCGATGGCCGCGAAGCAAACCGGCCGTCCCGTGCGCCTCGCCCTCACCAGACCGCAGATGTTCGGGCTGGTGGGCTCGCGGCCGCAAACGGAGCAGCATCTCTCGATTGCCGCGCGCGCGGACGGCACGCTCACCGGCGTGCGCCACGACACGCTCTCGCACACCTCGGCGTTCGAGGACTGGGCCGAGATGTCGGGTCTCGTCACGCGCATGATGTATGCATGCCCGAACCTGAGCACGAGCCACCGCGTCGTGCCGCTGAACGTCGGCACGCCCACCTTCATGCGCGCGCCCGGCGAGACCACCGGCTCGTTCGCGCTCGAATCCGCGATGGACGAACTGGCGTGGCGCCTGAAGATGGACCCCATCGCGCTGCGCCTGAAAAACTACGCGGAAGCGGAGCCGCAAGAAGGCCGGCCATGGTCGTCGAAGGCGCTGCGCGAATGCTATACGGCGGGCGCGCAGCGCTTCGGCTGGTCGCGCCGCGTAAACGCGCCGCGCGCGATGCGCGAGGGCAACACGCTGATCGGCCTGGGCATGGCGGGCGCGACCTATCCGGCCAACCGCAGCGAAGCGGCGGCCATCGCGCGCATCCTGCCCGATGGCACCGCGATGGTCGCCTCCGGCACGCAGGACATCGGCACCGGCACGTATACCGTGATGACCCAGGTGGCCGCCGATGCGCTCGGCTTTCCTCCAGAGCGTATCCGCTTCGCGCTCGGCGATTCGACGCTGCCTCGCGCGCCGGTCTCGGGCGGCTCGCAATCGGCGGCGAGCGTCTCGCCCGCCGTGCAGGCGGCGGCACGCGCCGCGCGCGACAAACTGATCGCGCTCGCGATTGCCGACCCCGCTTCGCCAGTCCATGGCGTGGCTCCCGGGGACGTCGCGGTCGCCGACGGCTGGGTTCTGGCGACCCGCGACCCGGCGCGCCGCGACCCGGCCGCCGCCGTCATCGCGCGCGCGGGCGGCGAGCCGATCGAGGCACAAGCCGCGGAGAAGCCGGGCGCGGAGCGGCAGCAATACGCGTTCCACTCGTTCGGCGCGGTCTTCGCCGAGGTGCACGTGGACGCCGAGCTCGGCACGCTGCGCGTGGCGCGCATCGTCGGCGCTTACGACGTGGGGCAGGTGCTCAACGAAAAAACGGCGCGCAGCCAGCTGATGGGCGGCATGGTCTGGGGCGTGGGCACGGCGCTGCACGAAGACGCCATGCTGGACGCGCGCACGGGCCGCTTCGCCAACGGCAACCTCGCCGACTATCACGTGCCCGTGAACGCCGATATCGGCGATCTGGATGTGCTGTTCGTGGGCGCGCCGGACTTGCGCTTCAATCCGCTCGGCGTGCGCGGCATCGGCGAAATCGGCATCACCGGGGTGCCCGCCGCGATCGCCAACGCGGTCTATCACGCAACGGGCGTGCGCGTGCGGGATCTGCCGATCACGCTCGACAAGATGATGCTGCTGCGTCACGCATTCGCGTAACCCGCGCGTGACGATTTAATGACAGGCGCGCGTGACCACGGAATGAACGGAACACGCGGTGCGCCGCGCGTCTTCCCTGGGCTTGCCTCACGCGCGGTTGCACCGCACAATCAACGCCTCCCCCTCTCGCGCGGCTCCCCCCATGGCCTATGCATCGCTCGCCACTGGCGTTTTGCTCGCCGCCGGCACCGGATCTCGCTTCGATCCAGACGGTTTGCGCAACAAGCTTCTCGCGCCGTTGCGCAGCGGCGTCAGCGTGGCTCATGAGGCCGCGCACCGGCTCTTGACGGTCACGCCCAGGGTGATCGCCGTGGTGCGTCCCGGCGCGGAAGCGCTCGCGCACGTCTTGAACGACGCCGGCTGCGACGTGGTGTTCGCCGCCGCCGCCGCGAGAGGCATGGGCGCGAGCCTCGCCGCGGCGATCAAGGCCGACACCGAAGGAGAAAGCTGGATCGTGGCGCTCGCGGACATGCCGCGCATCGCGCCCGCGACCATCGAGGCCGTCGCGCGCGAGCTCGATGCGGGCAAGCCGCTGGTCGCGCCGGTCTATCACGGGCAGCGCGGTCATCCGGTCGGATTCGGGCTCGCGCATCGCGCGGCCTTGCTCGCGCTCGACGGCGACACCGGCGCGCGCGCGCTGCTGAACTCGCCCGCGCTCACGCGCATCGACGTGAACGACCCCGGCATCCTGCGCGACGTCGATACCCCCGCCGATCTGGATGGGCTCTAGGCGCTTGCCGTCTCCGGCGCGTTTCCAGCGCCTCGCGCGCGCATGCGAAATCCCGCACGAGGCGCGCCGATCGCCTAGGCTATAAGGACCATCCACACATCGCGCCCGATTGGCCACGCCTGCTCACGAGGTACCCGCGATGATCTGCTCGCACACCAACCCGCTGCCCGACCCGCTCGCCGATCCCACGCGTGACCCCGAGCGCGATCCGCTCACGCCACCGCCGCCCGGACATCACGGCGAGGAGCCGCAACGTCCGGACGCTCCGCCGAGCAAGGATCCCGTGTAGCGAAGCGCCACCAAGCGCCGGCCGCGCGGCACTCGCCGCCAGCCGAATTTCCCGCCTGCCTCCGCGTCTTCCTGCTTTCGCGAAGCTTGCGTTCGCGCGCGTCTATTTATAGAATGCGAACGATTCGCATTTGCAATCAACATTTCACTCAGCCGGATTCATCCCAACCATCGTGACCGCTTTCCAGACTGCGCCCGCCCGCGCGGACCGCCGCACTCGCTACGATCACCGCGCTCGCGCCCTTCCCGGCGCGCCCGCATGAGAGCCCTGCTGATCCGCCTGCACCGCTGGCTCGGCCTCGGCACGGCGGCGTTCCTGTTTCTCGCCGGCCTCACGGGCGCCGTGATCGCCTGGGACCACGAGCTCGATGCGGCGCTCAATCGGTCTTTTTACCACGCCGATACGCCCGGCGCGCCGCTGCCCGCGCTCACGCTCGCCCAGCGCGTGGAAGCCGCCGATCCGCGCGCGCAGATCAGCTACATGCCGCTCTCGGTCGAGCCCGGCCACACGTTCGTCGTGCGCGTGGAACCGCGCATCGACCCGAAGACCGGCGCGCCCTTCGCGCTCGGCTACAACCAGGTCGCGCTGGACCCGGTCACCGGCGCCGAGCAAGGCCGCCGCATGTGGGGTGCGCCCTCGCTTGCGCGCCTGAATCTGATCCCGTTCCTCTATCAGCTGCACTACACGCTGTTCCTGCCGACCAGGATGGGCATCGACTTCGGCGTCTGGACGATGGGCGTCGTCGGCATGGCCTGGCTGCTGGACGGCTTCGTCGCCATCGTGCTCGCCTTTCCGAACCTCAAGAGTTGGCGCAAATCGCTCGCCTTTCGCGTGAAGCGCGGCGGCTACGCGCTCACCTTCGACCTGCACCGCTCGGGAGGCGTCTGGCTCTGGGGCCTGCTAATAATGGTTGCGCTCACATCGATATCGATGAATCTGGGCACGCAGGTCGTGCGCCCCGTGGTGTCGATGTTCTCGACGCTCGCGCCGGACCCGTTCCGCACCGCCGCGCCCGGTCCCGCGCTCACGCCCGAAGAAACCACTTCGGCGCGCGCGCGCATCGCCGCCATGGCGCCCGCGCTGGGCCGCCGCGAAGGCATTGCCGCGCCGCCGGGCGGCCTGTTCGCGATGCCCGCGCTCGGCGCGTATGGCGTGGGCTACTTTGTGGCGGGCAACGATCACGGCGACGCCGGCCTCGGCAACCCCTGGCTCGTCATGAACGCTCGCACCGGCGAGGTGATCGCCCGGCAAATACCCGGACGCGGCAGCGCCGGCGACCTCTTCATCCAGGCGCAGTTTCCGCTGCACTCGGGCCGCATCGCCGGATTGCCGGGGCGCATCGCCATGAGCTGCATGGGCGTGGCCGTCGCGATGCTCAGCGTGACGGGCGTGCTGATCTGGCTGAAGAAGGCGCGGGCGCGCCGCAAGAGCGCAAGCAAGCCCGCGAAGGAAACCACGGCGCTGCGCGCGGGAGAACGCGTGACGGGGTAAGGCGCCCGTCCGAATCGCGACGGCTACTTCGCGACTGCGTCGAATGCCGCCAGCAGACGCTCGACGTCGGCGGCATGAATATCGCCCATCGTCGAGATGCGGAACAGTTCCTTCGACAAACCGCCCTGCCCCGCATAAATCACGAAGCCGCGCGCCTTGAGCGCGTCGTGCAGCGTCGGATAGTCGATGCCAGCCGGCAGACGGAACGCTCGCAACACCACCGAGGACTCGTCCTTCGGCAACACGCTCGCCATCCCGCGCGCCGCAAGACCCGCGCGCACCTGCTCCGAAAGCGCTGCATAACGCGCGTGACGCGCTTGCCAGCCGCCTTCATCGGCGAGTTCGCGCAGCGCTTCGACGAGCGCGTAATACGCATGCACCGAAGGCGTGAACGGCGTATTGCGCTGATCCTGGAGCGTGGCGAGGCGCTTGAGGTCGAGATAGTACGTGCGGCTCGATGCATTCGCGAGCGCCGCGCGGCGCACCACGACGAAGGCCGCGCCCGGCACGCCGTGCAGGCACTTGTTCGCGGTCGCGGCCACAGCGGCAATACTCGTGTCGGCGAAATCGATGGCTTCGGCGCCGAAGCTGCTCACGCCATCCACGAGCATCTGCACGCCGCGCGCGCGGCACGCCTCGCCCAGCGCACGCAGATCGTTCAGCCGGCCCGTGGTGGTCTCGTGATGGATGATCGCGACATCCGTGATCGCACGGTCGGCGTCGAGCGCCGCGCAAACGCGCGCGAGATCGGGCGCCTGCATCCACTCGTGCTTCACCACTTCGTGTGCGATGTGGTACTGCGTGGCGATCTGCGTGACGCGCTCGCCGTACACGCCGTTCTCGACGATCAGCAGCTTGCCGTTGGCGGGCACGAGCGATGCAATCATGCTCTCGACCGCGGCCGTGCCGGAGCCGGTCATGAGCACCGCCTGCCACTGCGCGAGGTCCAGCTCGTAGACGCCCAGGAGGCGCGTGCGCGCGTCTTCCTGAACGTCGAAGAATTCGCTTTCGCGATGGCAGAGGTCTTCCTGCAGCAGACTACGGCGCACGCGCTCGGTAAGCGTGACGGGACCGGGATTGAGCAACAGCATCGGCAATTCCTTATCGTTCAACGGTATGTTCCGCTGCATGAGCGGGCGCGCCGATGTGGCGCATGAGACGCGCCTTCACCTCGGGCGGCGTGATGGTCGGACGCGGCAGCCCATCGGGCGTGCCGCGGCGGATAGTCAGGCGTACGAAGCGGGTGCCGTTCAGTCCCGAGTCGCCCGCCGCATCGTTCGCGCCAGCGAGCACGGCGTCAAGCGCCGCGAGGTCGTCGCTTTCCACCGCCTCGGCGTAACCGCATGCCGCCGCCACACCCGCGAACGACACTTGCGGCGAAACCGTCGCCTGGCCGCCGGTCGAATCGTGCACGCCGTTGTCGAGCAGCACATGCGTGAGGTTCGACGGGCCGTAAGCGCCCAGCGTCGCGAAAGCGCCCATGCGCATGAGCGCCGCGCCGTCGCCATCGAGCGCCACCACGTTCAGGTCCGGACGCGCAAGCGCGAGCCCGAGCGCGAACGGCGTGACGCAGCCCATCGAGCCCACCATATAGAGCTGGTTGGCGCGGTCGTCTAGCGCGTAGAGCTCGCGTCCGCAGAAACCCGTCGACGCCAGCACCACCGACGATTGCGTGGGCGTAGCCGCAATCACGCGTTCGAGCACCTGCTGGCGCGTGGGCAATTGATCAGGAGTCCGATCCGTCCATTTCGACTGGGCGACGGGCAGCGCATGCTTCTCGGGCATCGCGCCGCCACCCTCGAGTTCGAACGGCGCAACGCTGCCCTTTTGCATCACGAGCGCATAGGGGCGGCCCGTTTCGTCCATATGCCTGAGGGCGCGATCGAGCGCCGGGCCGATGGCTTCCGCTTGCGTCGGGAACAGCTCCCACGGAATCTCCATCGTGTCGAGCATCTGCGGCGTGACGGGACCCATCAGCGCATGCTGCGGCTCGTCGGCCACGCCAGGCTGGCCGCGCCATGTCACGATCAGCAGTTGCGGCAGGCGAAAGGTCCACGTGAGCGAAGTCAGCGGGCTCACGGCGTTGCCTAGCCCGGAGTTCTGCATCATCGAGATTCCGCGCTTGCCGGCGAGCGCCACGCCCGCAATCAGCGCGACGGCATCGCCCTCGTTTGCCGCCGACACGTAATGAAGCGACTCGTCCTGCAGCACGTAATTGATGAACGGCGTGAGGAACGAGCACGGCACGCCCGCGTACCATTCGAAGCCGCGCGAGCGCGCCGCTTCCACAAACTGCGCCGCTTCGATCATGCCTGGCCCTCCGCCTTCGACTGAGCCCGCGTCTGCGTCTGCATAGCAGCGCCCGGCATGACCCCACCCTGCGTAAGGACGCCCTGCGCGAAATCCCCCGCGCGGCGGAAATCTTCGAGATCGTTCACGCCGCGCCAGTGACCGCGCACGTATTGCACTTCGACCTGCTCGCCATCCGCGATCAGCGCATTGAGGAGCGCGGGCATGTCGAGCGTGTCGAAGTCGGCGCGCGTTTGCAGTTGCGCGAGCTTGTTCGCGAGCTTCTCGCGGCCCGCGCCGCGCACGCTCATGAGGCCGATCCAGCGTCCGTGCGGCGCCTCGCCCTCCTCACCCTTCGCGGCCGGCTCGCTCGCGATGCGCGCGAGCAGCACCTTGTTGCCGAAGAGGCCACGATCGTCGCCCGACGAACACCACGCAAAGTCGCGCGTGCTGCTGCTTTCCGACGCCGGCGACGAATCGACCACCACGCTGAAGTCCGCTTCGCTTTCCACCAGATCGCGCAGGATATAGCTGCGGAACAACAGATCGCCATACGAGATCACCGTGTCGTTCTTGAGCGTGTCGATGGCGCACGCGAGCGAGGCGAGCTCGTTGGTCTCGCCATAGCGCTCGTTGCGCACGAGCTTGACGCCTGCCGTGTCGATGGCATCGGCACGATAGCCGCCCACCACCGTGATGTCGTTGACCGACTGCTTCTTGAACGCGTCGACGAGCCAGCGCAACAGCGGCTTGCCCGCCACGGGCAGCATGACCTTGGGCTTGTCTTCGGTGAAGGCATCGAGGCCCGAGCCGCGGCTCGCCGCCAGCACGATCGCCGAGCCCGCCGTACGCGATGCGCTCAGGTAGCGGTTTTCCGCTTCCGAATATTCATCGGCGTCCTGAAGACGGAAGATTTCGTTGACGGGCGCGATGCGGTCTTCCACATCGATGAGCGTCTGCGTCTCGTGAATCGTCTTCGCGACGGACTGCATTGCCGAAGCCGAAGCGCGCACCAGATGGTTTGCCCAGATCACGACGCTGATGCCGGCCTTGCGAAACACATCGGTGGGCGTGCTGTAGTACTTGGTGGGCACGATCACGAGCGGACCCCGCCCCGCCCACTCGCGCGCGAACGTGAGAATCTCGTCGGGCTTCGAGAGCTTGCTGTGGATGAGAATCGCACCCGCGCCCGCGAGGCGATAGGCCTCGGCGCGCTTGAGCGCCTCGTCCATGCCCCAGCCCGCGATCAGCGCTTCCACGCGCGCAACGATCGAGAAGTGTTCGTCGTGCTGCGAATCCTTGCCGGCCTTGATCTTGCCGCAGAACTCGTCCATGTCGGCAAGCGGCTGCGCTTCGCCCTTGATGAAGCTGTTGGTCTTCGGAAACTGCTTGTCCTCGATGCACACGCCCGCAATTCCGCGTTGCTCGAGCTTGCGCACGAGACGGCGCACGTTGTTGAAATTGCCGTAACCGGTGTCGCCGTCGAGCAGGATCGGCAGATCGCTCGCATCGGCCATGAATTCGAGGTTGTCGACCACCTGGGTCCAGCTCGCTTCATTGTTGTCGCGCACGCCGAACTGCGCGGAGATCGACAAGCCCGAGCCCCAGATCGCCTTGAAACCCGCCTCGCGCGCAATCCGCGCGGACAAGCCGTTGTGCGCTTCCATCAGGAATTCGAGTTCGTTGCTCACCAGCATCTGGCGCAGCCGCGCGCTGCGCGATGCGGGAACCGCAGCGGAAAACATGGCGGGTTCGCGTGCGTTCATCGTGTCGCTCCATGGGACGACGCCGCGTCGGCAGCCGTGGCTGCGCCGCGCGCGTCGCATCGTTGGGAAATCGGTTTTGGGACCGCGAAACATGCATCGCGCCGCCGATGGACCATGGCGGCGGCATGGGGCCAAAGCCGCGACTATAACGGAAATGATTCGTATCCGCTTTCAATCACAGCAGAAAGTGGCAAATCATGTAATTCCAGTGAAATTTGTGGTTTTAAAGGGCGCTTTCCGCGCATTTTTGCGCCAACGGCCGCCGCACACAGGGTTCATCCTGACTCGTGCGCTCGCGTGCGCGCGCCGTTATCACAGGCTGGCGAGGCCCTCCCTTTGCAGCAATCGCCGCCCCAACGCAGCCCTGGACCGACCAATCAGAAGATGACCCTCAACCAGAAACTCCGCTCGATGATCGCGATCCTCTGGATCGGCTTGCTCCTCATCGTTGCCTTCGGCGCGTGGCAAAGCCGCGACGGCATGATCCGCGAACGGCGCGCACAGCTCGTCACGCTCGTGCAGGAAGCCACCAGCATCGCCAAGCACTACTACACGCTGTCGCAGCAGCACGCCCTCACTGAAGCCGATGCGCAAAAGCAGGCGCTGGCCGCGCTCGCTGCCGTCCGCTACGGGACGGACGGCTATCTGAGCATCAACAACTCCCAGTCGGTGATGCTGATGCATCCCATCAAGCCCGAGCTCAACGGCAAGAAGCTCACCGACTTCAGCGACCCCTCGGGCAAGCACCTTTTCGTCGAGCTTTCACAGACCGCGAGTCAACCTGGCGGCGGCTTCGTCGATTATCTGTGGTCCAAGCCCGGCCAGACCGAGCCCGTGCCGAAGCTAAGCTACGCCTACCGCTTCGCGCCGTGGGACTGGGTGATCGTCACCGGCATGTACATGGACGACGTGCGCACCGCGTTCTACACGAACCTCGTGCGCTGGCTGCTCGCGACCTTCGTGCTCGGCGCGGCCGCCACGGTCGTGATGGTGTTGGTGGTGCGCAGCGTTCGCAGCAGCATCGGCGGCGAACTCGAAATCGCCGTCGAGACGGCCAACCGCATCGCTCATGGCGATCTCACCTCGCACATTCAGGTTCAGGGCGCCAACGCGAAAAGCCTGATGCGTGCGCTCGCAACCATGCAGGGCGCGCTCGTGCAAACCGTTTCGCGCGTGCGCAGCGGCGCGGAAAACATCAACGTGGGCGCCAACGAAATTGCCGCCGGCAACACCGATCTCTCGCAGCGCACCGAGGAGCAGGCCGCGGCGCTCGTGCAAACCGCATCGAGCATGGACCAGATGACCACCAACGTGCGCCAGAACGCGGACAGCGCGCAGCACGCCGCCACGCTCGCGAGCCAGGCGGCCGAAGTCGCCACGCGCGGCAACGCCGTCGTCGGCGACGTGGTGCGCACGATGGGCGACATCACCACGAGCTCGCGGCAGATTGGCGACATCATCGGCGTGATCGACGGGATTGCTTTTCAAACCAACATCCTGGCGTTGAATGCGGCGGTGGAAGCCGCGCGCGCGGGCGAACAGGGTCGAGGCTTCGCGGTGGTCGCGGCGGAGGTGCGCAGCCTCGCGCAGCGTTCGGCGGCGGCAGCCAAGGAGATCAAGGCGCTGATCGAAAAATCGACGGGCACGGTGGCCGAAGGGCAGCACCTCGTGACCAGCGCGGGCTCGACGATGAACGAGATCGTGCAGTCGGTACGGCGCGTGCACGAAATCCTCGAGGAGATCAGCCACGCGTCGCGCGAGCAGAGCGCGGGCATCGAGCAGGTGAACCGCGCCGTGGGTGAAATGGATCAGGTGACGCAGCAGAATGCGGCGCTGGTCGAGCAGGCCGCGGCGGCGGCGCATTCGCTCAAGGATCAGGTGACGGGGCTGCGCGAATCGATTACGAGTTTCAGATTGCCGGCGGAGGGACTGCACGAGCGCGCGTGAGGATCCAACCAGCGCCGGCAGCATGGCCTTCGATGGGCTTTGCAAGACCGGATCAAAGCTTCTGCAGTACGTATTTACTGCGCCACGTCAATTCCGGGAACAGGCTTCCCGGTTAACTTCTCGTCTTCCCCTGAAATAGAACCCGCCATTCCAGCCGTCGCGGGCTTGCGACGGCCAAATGCGCGTACCACGGACAGACGAGGTAACCCATGACTGCCCAGGCGCTGGACAAGGTGTTGCGCACCGGATACGCGCAACGTGGCCGTCTCGCCAGACTCGACACGCCACTCGGCGAAGACTGGCTCGTACCCCTGTACGTCAAGATCAATGCCCGGCTCGGACGCAATTTCGAGGTGATCGTCGACGCGGCTTCGGCCCACAACACCAAGATCGAACTCAGTGCGCTGATGCTTCGGCCCGTCACGCTCTGGATCCGGCAGACCAATGGCAGCTATCTGCCAATCCATGGCTATGTCCAGCGTGCCCGCAGAATTGGCAGCGATGGCGGCATCACGTACTTCCAGCTGCAATTTTCCTCGTGGCTGAGTTTCCTCAAGCTCGCCAGCGACCGGCGCGACTGGCAGGAAGTCTCTGGCCAGCAAGTGCTGTCTGACGTGTTCCATAAGCACCCCCAGGCGCGCGGAAATTACTCATTCGACCTGCGCACGCCCATGCGCTCGTATTCGAACCGCGTGCAGTGGGAAACCGACTGGAATTTCGTTCACCGCGGCATGGAAGAAGCCGGAGTGTTTGCACGCTTCGACTTCGCGAAGGACGGCAAGTCGCACAAAGTGACCCTCTCGGACGACCTGTACTTCGCCCCGCCCTTGCCGCAACAGACGATGAAATTCAGTCGCGCCGGCACCGATGAGGAGTTCGACGGATTGACTCAACTGAGCGAGCAGCAGGAAGCGCAATGCGCCACGCTCACGACAGCCACGGCCGACTACAAGCGGGCGGACCTGAGCAAGCAGGTCAGCGCATCCGCACTGGACACGGACGAGCTGCCGGGACAAGGAGAAGACTATCTCTACACAGGGTCGCAAAGCTGGGGGGAACGCGACCTGGGCGAGCAGCAGGCGCACATCCGCATCGAAGAATGGGCGTCGCGCGCGAAACGCTATTTCGGCGTCGGCAGTCCGCGCTATGCGTTGCCCGGTTACTGGTTCACGCTGACTGGCCATCCGGACTTCGACAAACTGCCCGAACACGATCGGGAACTGGCGATCATCGCCAGTGACTGGCTGCTCCAGAATAACGTTCCGGGCATGGACACGCTCGCGCGCTTTCCGAAGAGCCTGCGCGCCGAGGTCGAACAGGCGAAGAATGCAAAGGGCGGCGCGAGCGTGCGTCACCCGGACGGCAGCGTAGGCTTCATTCAGGTCGAAATCGAGGCGCAGCGCCGCCGCGCGCCGTTCCGCAGCCCGTTCGACCACCGCAAGCCGGAAATGCACCTCCAGACCGGCATCGTCGCCACGGCGGACAACGAAGAAATATCCACCGACGACGGCAACCGCGTAAAAGTGTGGATGACTTACAGCCGCAAGGATCGCAACAACCGAGCATCGGCGTGGATTCGCGCCGCGATGCCGGACGCGGGCGCAAAGCGTGGCGGCTACTTTCCGCTACGCAAGGGAGATCAGGTGCTTGTCGGCTTCGTGAACGGGGATTGCGACATGCCCGTGATCATCTCGCGGCTGCACGGCGGGGAAACCATGCCGGTGTGGAACACACACGGCCTGCTCTCCGGTTTCCGCTCCCGCGAATACGGCGGAGATGGCTACAACCAGATGGTGATGGACGACGCCAGCGGCCAGAATCGCATCCATCTATACACGACCAGCTACAGCTCCCACCTCCACCTGGGTTACCTCATCGAGCAGACCGACAACACGCGCGGTGCGTTTCTCGGTCGTGGCTTCGACCTGAAGTCGAGCGCCGGTGGTGCCGTGCGTGCGGAACAGGGGCTATATGTCTCGACGCAGCCCGCCAGCGCAGAGCCCATGAACGTGACGGCGGCAACGGAACAGCTTGCGAGCGCGGAGGCGGTGTTCGAAACCGTCTCGAAGGCGAGCGACGCCAACCATGCCGAGAGCCTGCAAGACGGCCACGATGCGCTCAGGGCATTTACCGATGCGACTCAGCACAGGGTTGCGGGCACAACCGTAAACGGCGGACGCACGGCGGGCGGCGGCACGGGCAACGCGAATGGTTTTGCGAAGCCGGTGATGCTGCTTTCGAGCCCGGAAGGCATTGCGGTGTCCACGCAGCAGTCGGCGCATATGGCCGCGAGCCGGCACGCGAACATCGTTGCCGGCAACAACGTCAATGTCGCCACAGGAAAATCGCTGCTGGCGAGCGTCATGGACAAAATCAGCCTGTTCGCACAGAACCTGGGCATCAAGATGATCGCGGCGAAGGGGCCGATCAGTATTCAAGCGCAAAGCGGCCCGGTGGATATGGCGGGCCTGGAAGACGTGACGATCGAGAGTTCGAACGGGCGGGTGGTCATCACCGCCGCAAAGGAAGTCTGGCTGGGCGCAGGTGGTTCGTACATTCGCATCAGAGCGGGATTGATCGAGAACGTAACAACCGGAGAGATTCTTGAGAAGTGCGGAACCTGGAACAAACCAGACGGCGCGAGCGCCACGATTCGCAATCCGCTGCAGTCGACGTCGGTTTCGGTGGATGGCGCGCATGGCTCGCTGTACTCGGGATAAGACACAAGACATTCCCCTTGCTGCCGGTACGCACACCCGAAACAACCACTGATCCGGGAATCCATGAACACGCCCGCCCTTCCTGCCCGACCAGCTGCATCGCCAGCATCCGCCTATACCCCGCTGAACTGGGCCTTTCCATTCACGCCGTCCGGCAATGGTGGCGCCACCGACCCCATGACGTACATGAAGGCGCTGGCGAAGGCCGAGGACGGTTTCTATCCGCTTGGCGTCAGCGGGATATGGCACGGCGGCGTGCACTTCGACCGCAACACCGCCGCGATGCTCAATCAGGATGAAGGCGTGCGCGCCATCGCCGACGGCGAGATCGTGGCCTACCGGCTAGACAGTAAGTATCCCGAACAGATCTGGCGGGACAATCGCAAGGCGCTCTACTCCACGGGCTTCGTGCTGATCCGTCACCGGCTGCCGTTGCCGCCGGCGCCTGGTGTTACGGGCAAGCCCGCGCCGGACGAAACGCTGACGCTCTTCAGCCTGTACATGCACCTGATGGACTGGAACAGCTATCAGGCTGCGAAGAAACAACCCGATCCGGCCACACCGCACCTGGAGCCGATGCCGTTCTGGGAAGGCGAGCGCTACTACCGCGTGGGCGACAGGTCGAACGACATGCAAACGCTGCCGAAACACAAGCCGCCGCAGCCCGTGCCGGTGGACATCGCGAACCGGGACCTGCTTGGCGAATTCATCGATGCGGATTTCGTCGTTCCACCCCAGCCGCCCGTGGCACAACCCGTGGACAACACGCCGCCCCCCGTGCCCGTGAAGGGCATCCACATTCGCGATCTGGCGAACGGCAGAATCATCGGCATCCTGCCCCGTGGCGCTGAACTCCTGCTGTCCGAATCGGACCCGAGACATCCCGGCTGGCGAAAGATCAAGGCGCTCAGAAGCGGCGAGCCGGTCGCCCCGATTGCCGGCCAGCGGGTATCGGAGCATGCACGGTGGAGCTGGGTGTATGCGAAGGAACTCGATGCGGTTCTCGATCCGAAGCCACTCGATACGGTGGTGGTACTGAAACAGCCCTATCCCGTGAAGGCCGGCGACGTGGTGGGCCAGATGGGCCACTACGTGCGCTACACGGAAGCGAAGCTGCTGCCCCCGAAGCCGACCCGGCCGCTGCTGCATCTCGAAGTATTCGCGGGCCCGGAATTGCCGGCGTTCATCGAAAAGAGCCGCGCACGCGCAAAAGCGTTGCCGGCGGCGAAGACGTTTCTGGAGATTTCGCCCGGTGCGCGGTTCGTCATGGAGATCCCCGAGCCGGACCGGACGCTGCCCCAGAGCGCAGGTGGCCTGAAGCTCGTGCCAGTGGGCAAGGCGGAGGGTTCGCGCTGGGTCAGGGTCCAGCCGAAAACGGTGACGTTGCCCGCCCGTGGAGGACACCGGGGCCAGCGCCCAACCCCGACGCTGACGAACGCCGGTTCCCCGGTGTGGGTGGAAGCCCAACTCGCGAACACAACGGCAACCGGTGTCGTAAAGGGATGGTCGAACTTCCCGCTGAACGCCGCCAATGCGACAGGCCCGGGCGCGGACTTCCGCGACGTGTTCCGGCGCGCCGATCTGGACCGGCTGGGCGCAGGTAATGTCGCCGTCGACGACAAGGGGCTGCACTGGTGGAACATCACGATCGGGACGAAGGATGGCTCAACCCTGCAAGGCTGGGTGTGCGAGGCACATCATCCGCTCGCGCGCCTGTGTGGCCCGTGGGACTGGCCGGGGTTCGAACTCGTCGACAACATCAGCTTCAGACCGGTCGACCTGTTCAAACGGCACCTCCATGTCACGGACCAGTATCTGGCCGACGAGGACAAGACGGCGTTCGAGCCGAGCGCGCTGAAGGTGAATGCTGGCGATCTGATCGTCAGGCTGGAGAAGGCGATTGATACGAACCACGACGGCAAGGTGACGGCGTACGAGTTGCAGCAGGCGCGGGAAACCCCGTGGATGGCCGAGGCGATCACGCATCTGGTGGTGCGCTCGGAAACCGAATGGGGCGGCGGGATGGGCAAGTGGGAAGAGATGTCGCCGCTGATGAAGAATCTGCTGTGGCTGTGGCAGTCCGAGATAGAGCGGATCGGCAAGCTGCAGTGGTGGGAGCAGGTGGCTTCCATCGATGGATTTCCGAAGGAGCCAGCGCCGTGGCATTTTCATCCGGTGGGGGTGGTGGGGAATTTTATAACCTCCGATTGCTGTGCAATTACGGTCGACCTCTTGGAAAAAGTTCTGGAAAAATCTGGAGACTGGTTTACAGGAAAAGGAGGCTCGCCATCCTTTGTGTTTCATTTTTCAGAAAAATATCCGAATATCTACAAATTTGATAAATATGAATTTGTTTCACTACTCAATGAAAAAATGAAATCATACGGTATCGTCGAATGCTATCAAAGGGCTCACTTTCTTGCACAATGTTTTCACGAATCCGCAAGATTCGAAACAACAATAGAGTTTGCCTCTGGGGAAGGCTACAATCCGGGAATGCACAGGGATGCCATTAAAAATGGCAATACAGTCATGGGCGATGGACCAAAGTACAAAGGAAAGGGACTAATTCAATTGACATGGAAAAACACATATAAGGCGTACTCAGAGCATAGAGGAGTAGATTTTGTTTCTAACCCTGACCTGATAGCTTTGGACATGGAAAACGCAATTGATGCGTCTTGCTGGTTCTGGCGTCGAAAAGGAGGGATCGAGAAAAAATACAGCGCCAAGGGCGACATTAATGTTCTTATCGAGCATGAGAAAAATAATGTCACCCTGATTACTTTAGCCGTAAATGGTGGAAGCAACGGATTAAACGAGCGTCAAGTGCTTTTTGATAAAATCAAAAAAGAATGGGGGTTGAAGTGAAAGCTCATGAAATCAAACTACTGCTAAGCCAAAGCATAGCTTATACAGTCGCCATAATGGCGATCGCGACTTCTATCGCAGAAGCCAAGAATAGCCCACTCTCGGTCGACGCCGCAGGGGAAATCCAGCTTTGCAGCGAAAATTTTAATTGCAAACGCATCGTTCCGACTGGTGAATTAAAAAAGGTCATCGATAATGGCTATGAGCACATATCCATAGCAGATCTCTACAATGATGGCAATCGGGAGATTGTAGCGACAAGTGGCGGCATCAACGAATGTTCAAAATTTTTCTCATTTGACGAAAAAACTTTTAAATTTTCTCCTCTCAATTTTTCACATAGAGATATATGCAATTATAAAATTTTCGAGAATAATTTGATTAGCTCATACAAGCTCGACGCAAAACAGTATGAAGATATCTACGAGTTGAAAAATGGCACCTATCAACTTGCCTTGAGCGATAGCTGTGTTGGGTGTGATCAGATAACGCGCTCGGTTTACAAGGGCGGCCATCTGACAGAAAAATTTCTGGTTACCAATCAAAAAATCTATTCGCTACGACTACCAGTTACAACGTCCATAATCACCGAAAAAGCATGGTTATACACAGATCATCTTGATTCAGCCAAGACGAAAATGTACTTGGTCAGGGGGGATAATGTTCAGCTTATCGAATTCAACAGCTCGAACGGTTTTTGGTATTTCGTGAGATATCCATCAAAAAGACATGGCATCATTTTAAAATGGATTAAGTGCGAAGATTTGTCCGCGTGTAAATAGCCACGCACTCTCTGAATGGTTTCCGACGAGCGTTGTGTAATTTATTTTACTCATGACCAACCTAATCCGCATCAACGACAAAACCACCCACGGCGGCAAAGTAGAAACCGGCTCGCCAACCATGCGCTTCGAAGGACGCCACGTCGCGCGCAAAGGCGACCGCGTCTCCTGCCCCCAACATCCAGACGTATCACCAAACGTAATCGAAGAAGGCGACCCGTCAATGACTGACGGTGGCATTCCGATCGCCCGCCACGGCCACCGGGCAACCTGCGGCTGCCACCTGATATCAAGCCTGATCTGACCGCCTCATATCAACTGCGAACGTCCCGCACGAAACGGACAGCGCCGTATCTCCGAGCCGTTCGTCTTGGATAACACCACGAGTTGCGTAAAACTGTTCGCCGGCACGTAACGCGCGAAATAGCGATCCATTACGCCGATAAAAGCGGCCATGCTGTGCCCCTGGAATGCCTGCTCATCAAGCGACAGGGTAATTTCCAACCCGGACATGATTGACGCATTCGGCCTGCCCGGAAACATTCGCTGAATCCATTTCTTGCGCACGAACGACACCGTATCGACATGCTGCACCTGCGCTCCTGGCGGCGCGCACTGCCGAAGCAATCGTCTGATCTCCTTCCACCCTTCGGTGCTCAATTGAGTCGGATTCGGCGGCGTCAGCGCAACGATGCGCATGCGCGCGTCCTCCTCGTTCACGGGACGGAATGTGTGTGAGGGCCGCAGCAGCAGCGTGATCCGGCTTCCCGCCGATCCCTTTTCATCGCGCAGATCTCCAAGTGGGCCACCAATTTCCATCCTCGCAGGCAAATCGCGATTAGTGCACGTCACATCGATCTCGATTTGTTCAGGCCACTGCTCGGCCGCCTGTCCGTTTTCCTGCAGCAAGATGAGCGATGTTTCGTACCCCGGATGATGGCGAGCCCGATATTCGTCGTGCCGCCGCAGCCAGTAGCGATCTGCCGCGCCCGCCTTGGCTGTTGCATGAGAAAGCGCGTTGTAGTGTGGAATCACGCTCTTGTCGGCAGCGTCACGAACGCAGCGTATCGCGTAAGTTTCCTGGATCTCGGGATCCGATGACGGCACCACCGGATAGTCGAGAATGAGCCCGCCGCGTCGCGCCTTCACATCGGCCCGCTCGAACAGGTTGACGACTGGCGTGCAGAACAGCCGAAAGTTGTGTGGAGAAAGATCGGCAAGTGCACTCGCTGCCCGACTGTCGGGATGCAGCGCGACGGCGAGATGCAATGTGATCCGCTTCGCCTCGTGCGTCCGAGCAGCCCTTAGCAGCGCGGCGGCATCAAAGTCGATGAAATCGAATTTTTGCGGGAAAGCCATGTATTCGAGCAGCGGGCGAACGAATGATCCGGATGGGCTCTCGTTGGGTAGCAACGCGTCGTTTTGCGCAAAGCCGGCTGCCGTCAACGGAATTCGTTCAAGCGACGTCCAGTGGCCGGCACTGTCCGCTTCGACAAAGGCCTGGCGCGTACGCAAGAGCATCGTGTCCGCCAACGCCGCCACGGTCTGTGGCTGCCCCGCCAAATAAACGCGCATCACAGCCGGCATGGCGACGGAAAGCGCCGCCGTGCCTGTCGGCTCGAACGTGATCGACACGATCAGGGTGGTGTCTGGCGGCAGGCCGGCGCGGCCCGGCGCAACTATACTGGACGACACGCGCACGTCGGCAATCCTGATAGGCGCAGCCGTTATGTCGTACACCGTCCGAAAGCGCAACGTGTCGTCGAGACTTGTGAGCAGCGTTCCGCTCTTGATAACGAGCGGTGTAGAGGGTGGCTCGTTCAACTCGATGCATGCGATCGAGCTCGCGGGAAAGGGACGCAGGTAATGCGGATGCAGCACGTCCAGCAGGGCCTCCGAAAACTTCGGCGCTCCATCGTCCAGTTTCACGCGGGCGTGCGCGGCGAGCAGCGAGAACGCCTGCATGAGGCTTTGCACGTGTGCGTCTTCAGAGTGGCCGCCGGAAATGCTCAACCGCTCGGCGGCCTTGGGATACTTGCGGCCAAAATCGTCAAGCAGGTCGCCCAGCAGGCCGAGTTCCTGCTCGTAGTATTGAAGGAGTTTTTCGAGCATATCCAGTGCGGCATGGCTCGCGCGCGAGGGCCATTTTTCTCAAGTCGCGATTGCAGCCGATTCAACCGTGCATCCACGGTATCGACCACCAGGGGAACAACAGGCAGGCTATTCCCGACGCCAGAGTATGGCCGAGGCCCCTCCCGCACCGCCGACCTATCCCCCATTTCCCTGCGCCCGCTCATCCTCCTACCGCTTCACGGCAGCAAAAGGCCGCGAAAATTTCACTTCAATTACACAGAGATTACAATAATGCATCGCTAAATCCCCGCCCCCGCCCCGATGATCCGCTCCAGGAAACCGCCGCGCGACCCGCACGCCACGGCGACCCGCCATCCGATGCTGTCGCCGAAGCTGCCCGCGTGGCGCTCCAAGTTCATCGTGTTCGTGCTGTTCGCGGCCTTCGCCGCGCTTGCCGGCCGCGCGCTCTGGGTCCAGATCGTCAACCACGACTTCTACGTGAAGCAGGGGCAAAAGCGCTATCAGCGCACGCTCGAGCTCGACGCCATGCGCGGGCGCATCGTCGACCGCCACGGCGCGCTGCTCGCCGTGAGCCTCGAAACCTTCGAGATCTGGGCCAATCCCAAGCTGCTTGATGAAGCCGCCTACGCGCCGCTCGCGAAGCTGCTCGACATGCCGCTCGCCGAACTGCGCCGGCGCCTGCCGCACGAGCGCTCGTTCGTGCTGCTCAAGCGCCAGGTCGACGCCGAGACCGCCGCTCATATCGACGAAATGGCCACCGGCGGCATCACGCTGATTGCCGACTCGAAGCGCTTCTATCCCGAGGGCGAATCGGCGGCGCACGTGGTAGGTTTCACCGACATCGAGGACCAGGGCCAGGAAGGCGTCGAGCTCGCGGCCAACGCGCGCCTGCGCGGCACGCCCGGCCAGCGCGAGGTGATCCGCGACCGGCTCGGCCGCGTGGTTTCGGAGCCGAGCGAGCGCGTGCTGCCGAAAAACGGCGACACGGTGCAGCTCACCGTCGACCGCCGCATCCAGCAGCTCGCCTATGCGCAGTTGAAGGCGGCCGTTGCGAAGCATCACGCGGAAGCCGGCAGCGTCGTGGTGCTCGACGCGCAGAACGGCGAGATTCTCGCGCTCGCCAACTGGCCGTCGTTCGATCCCAACAATCGCGCGCGCCTCACGGGGCGCCAGTTGCGCAACCGCGCAGTGATCGACACATTCGAGCCGGGCTCGACCATCAAGCCGCTCGTCGCGGCGCTTTCGATGGATCTGCACAAGGTCAACGCCAATACGATCATCGATACAACGCCTGGCACGTATCGCATCGGTCCGGCCGTGATTCACGACACCTCGAACCATGGCCGCATCACGGTGGCGCAAGCGATCCAGATGTCGAGCAACATCGCGCTCGCGAAGATGGCGCTGAACCTGCCCGCGCAGACCATCTGGAGCAAGTATCAGGACTACGGCCTCGGCATGCGGCCCGAAGTGACGTTCCCCGGCGCAGCCGCAGGCCGCGTGCGGCCCTGGGCGCGCTGGCGGCCGATCGAGCAGGCGACCATGGCTTACGGCTACGGCCTCTCGACTTCGCTCCTGCAGATCGCGCAGGTCTACACCGCGTTTGCCGGCGACGGCACGATGTACCCCGCGAAGCTGCTGAGCGGCGAGCCTGGCTCGCCGGGCGCCGCGCCGCGCGCCGTGACGACGCCCGCCACGGCGGCGTCGATGCGCAAGATGCTGGAAATGGCCACGAGCGAAGGCGGCACCGGCCGCGCGGCCAATGTCGAGGGCTACCGGATCGGCGGCAAGACCGGCACCGCGCGCAAGCAGGTCGGCGCGGGTTATGCGAAGAACCGCTATCGCGCGCTGTTCGTCGGCATGGCGCCGATGAGCGCGCCGCGCGTGGTCGTCGCGGTGATGATCGACGATCCCGCAGGCGGCTCGTTCTACGGCGGCACGGTGGCGGGGCCCGTGTTCTCGGGCGTCATGCAGGGCACGCTGCAATTGCTGGGCGTTCCGCCGGACGCGTGATCGCCGTCGGCGGTCGCGCTTGTCAGGCGCGCTTGTCAGGCGCGCTTGCCGGGTGCGCGTCACCGAGCCCGGCAAAGCCGCGCCCGGTCGCTTCAGGCGGTGCGGCTACCGCTCGCCGCCACTCAAATCTGGTCGCGCCCAAACGCGCGCAACGCGCCGAGATCCACCACATCCACGCGGTTATACGAAAGCGTGACGAGCCCCTCTCGCTCGAGCGTCTGCAACGCCTGATTGACGCGCTGCCGCGACGCCCCCGCGAGCATGCCGATCTCCTCCTGCGAAATCTCCAGCGCGTGGCCGGTTTCCGGATACAGGTCGGGGTTGAACATCTGCGCGAGCGCCTGGGCCACGCGCGCGTCGACGTCGAGCAGCCGGCTATTCTGGATCAATGCGATGAACTCGCCCATGCGGTTGTTCAACTGATGAATCACGAAACGGTTGAACGGCAGGCTGCTGTCCATGAGCCGATGAAACGTGTCCGCCGTCACCGCCATCACGAGCGAGGGCTGCAGTGCGATCACGTCGTACTTGCGCGGCTCACGCTTGATCACGCTGCCCTCGCCGAACCAGCCGCCATGCGGCACGCCCGAGAAGGTGCAGCCGCGCCCCGACGCATTGAAGATCGCAAGCTTCACGAGCCCGCTGCTCACGCCCAGCCAGTATGCGGACGGCGCTTCGCGAGCAGCCACGATCGCGCCCGCGGCCCATGCCTGCGCGTGCGAGGTGTCGAGCACCCATGCGCGGTGCTCGGGCGCGAGCGTGCGAAACCATGCGCAGCGCTCGAACAGCGCCGCGAGCTGGACCGCATTGCGCGCGTCGATCCTGACCGGGTCGATCCTGACCGGGTCGCTCCGGCCTGCAGCAGACGTGGCAAGGGTGTCCTTAGGCGGAATGGGGTCCGGGGGGATAATGGGCTGCGTCATCGCGCTTACCTGAATTACCTGGAGGTCGGTCATCGGTGGCGCGGGGAAGGCATGCTCTGTCGCGCCGGCGACAGACTCCCCCGCACCGTCCTGCTACGGTAGCGCGAATCATACCGACAAACCAGCCGATAAACCGGAAACAGGCCCGCGCTCCGGGCCCTGTATGGATCGCATCAGGAGACAGCACCATGTCGCACCCGTACGAGGAAGGGCTCGCGCAACGCGAAGCCAATTACGTCCCGCTCACACCGATCGACTTCATTGCGCGCGCCGCCGAGGTCTATGGCGACCGTCTCGCCATGGTCCACGGCAACGTGCGCCGCAACTGGCGCGACACTTACGCGCGCACGCGGCGTCTCGCGAGCGCGCTCGAACGTTCGGGCGTCGCGCGCGGCGACACCGTCGCGGTACTGCTCCCCAACATCCCCGCCATGGTCGAGGCGCACTTCGGCGTACCGATGGCGGGCGCCGTGCTCAACACGCTCAACACGCGGCTCGATATCGCAACCATGCTGTTCATGCTGCGCCATGGCGAGGCGAAGGTGCTTATCGTCGATACCGAGTTCGCCACGCTCGCGCAACGCGCGGCGCTCGAATTTCCGGCGCTGAAGATCATCACCGTGGCCGATGTCGCGCCTGCGGACCCCGAGCATTTTCCACGCGGCATCGACTACGAGGCCTTTCTCGATCAGGGCGACCCCGAGTTCGCCTGGCAACTGCCGGCGAACGAGTGGGACGCCATCGCGCTGAACTACACCTCGGGCACCACCGGCGACCCGAAGGGCGTGGTCTATCACCACCGCGGGGCGTATCTGAATGCGGTGAGCAATATCCTCGAGTGGGATATGCCCAAGCACGCCGTGTATCTGTGGACGCTGCCGCTCTTTCATTGCAACGGCTGGTGCTTCGCGTGGACCGTGGCGGCGCGCGCGGGCGTGAACGTGTGCCTGCGCAAGTTCGACGCGAAGCTCGTATTCGAGCTGATCCGCTCCGAAGCGGTCACCCACTATTGCGGCGCGCCCATCGTCCAGGGTGCGCTCGCCGACGCCCCCGCCGAATACCGCGAGGGCATCACTCACACGGTGCGCACGATGGTGGCGGGCGCGCCGCCCGCACCCGCCGTGATCGCGAAGATGAAGACCATCGGCATCGAGCTCACGCACGTGTACGGGCTCACCGAAGTCTACGGTCCGGCTTCGGTGTGCGCGACACAGGAGAGCTGGAAAGCGCTGCCCGAAGACGAACAGGCGCGGCTCGCCGCGCGCCAGGGCGTGCGCTATCACCTGCAAAGCGGCATCAGCGTGCGCAATCCCGAAACGATGGACCCCGTGCCGAACGACGGCGAAACGCTCGGCGAAATCATGTTTCGCGGCAACATCTGCATGAAGGGCTATCTGAAGAACGAGCGCGCGACGGAAGAAGCGTTTCGCGGCGGCTGGTTCCATACCGGCGATCTCGGCGTGATGACCCCCGACGGCTATGTGCGCATCACCGACCGCAGCAAGGACATCATCATCTCGGGCGGCGAGAATATTTCGAGCATCGAGGTGGAAGACACGCTGTATCGCCATCCCGCGGTCGCGCTCGCGGCGGTCGTGGCGATGCCCGACGCGAAGTGGGGCGAAGTGCCGTGCGCATTCGTCGAACTGCGGGAAGGTGCGAGCGCAACGACCGAGGAGATCATCGCGCATTGCAGGCTCTTTCTCGCGGCTTACAAGGTTCCGCGCGTCGTGAAGTTCGGCGAGTTGCCGCGCACCGCAACGGGCAAGATCCAGAAATACGAATTGCGCGCGCAGGTGGGGTCGAAAAGCGCAATCGATATGAAGAAATAGTCCACGGCAACCGGCGGGCTTCGTGCGCCCGCCTTGCCGTCTTTATGTTACGGCTCTTGACAACCGCGTCCGTGAAATTGCTTTGGCAATCTTCAGAAACCCGCGGTAATCCGTTACGCATCAAGAGCCGATTATAAAACGCGCAGTTTTCGTGCGGCAGACCGCTCGAAATGAAACATTACAAGTGCTCACGTATTCATCGCCTTGTCCCCTATAAGCTGGGCTTCATGTCGAATGCAACGCAATGCATGACGACGTACCCAAAAAGGAGGAACGCATATGAATACGACGCGCTGGAAAACCCCCGCCCGAGTTCTCGCCGCCGCGCTGCTCGCAGGCGGTGCGCTGATGAGCGCATCGAGCGCCTTTGCCCAATACGCGCCGCATCATGATGGGCCGCGCATGGTGCCGGTGGATGCGCGAGTGTCGATCGGCTGGCACGAAGACCGTTACTGGGACGGCCACCGCTACTGGGAACGCGACGCGTGGATGCACCATCATCCGCACGACCCTGGCCCTCCGGGCTGGCATGGCGACCGTCACGAGATGCGTTACGACGATCATCGCCCGCCCCCGCCGCCGCGCTACTGATTTGATCGACGCGGAACCTGACACCCGCCCCGCATCATATTCCCCGCCATTTAATTCGACATGCGAATTAACTTAAGCGGATCTGCGCCGAAAGCCTCGCGACAGTAACGACGCGTAATGTGAGCGCGTTGCTTCGCACGCAGCCGGTAGGTAACGTTATGGGGCGTTTCGTTTCCAGGAGCGCACGGTGTATTCTCATTACCCCGGCCGTTCGCGGCTGGGGCTCTTTTTGCCCCGGCTTCAATCGATAAGCTTGTTCAAGGTGGCAAATTCGATCAGCGCCGCCAGCGACGAAACACCGAGCTTGTCGAGCACGCGCGTCTTGTAGGTGCTGACCGTCTTGTCGGAGAGCCCGAGCCGCGCCGCCACGCCCTTGTTGCTCATGCCGCGCGCGAGATATTGCAGCACTTCCACTTCGCGCGGCGAGAGCCCGTTGAGCGCCACATCGCGGCCGCCGCCGCAACTGCCTGCCGGAAAGCAGTCGTACCCGAGCAGCACCGCCTTCACCACGCCGCACAACTCCTCCACGCCACGGCTCTTGCTCACGTAACCGTTCGCGCCCGCGATGCGGGTGTGATTCGCCATGACCTGCTCGGGCTTCGCGGAGAGCACGAGAACGCGCGTGGCGGATTGCCGGGCGCGGATGCCGCGAATGACCGAAAGCCCGTCCAGTTTCGGCAATTCGAGATCGAGGATGACGAGATCAGGCTGCAATTCCTGCACGATGCGCAAACCTTCTTCCCCGTCGCTGCACTCGCCCACCAGTTCATATTCGGTGTGCAAAACGTTTGCAAGCATCTTGAGGACGATGGGGTGATCGTCGATAACCACGATGCGCTTCATTTTTTCTTCCATTTTTAGGGGCGTGATCGGATGCACCTTTCGGTACGAGAATGACAGCCTGAATGACCACCCCACCTTTGTGTATAGGAAAGGTCTGAAAGGACGTCGCCCGACTGACAATCGTTAACCCGCATCGCGCGCATTTGAATCTAACTAACGCGTGAATTAGACTGGACCAATGAATCCACGTCGCTCGATGCCGGCCTCGCCTCCCTCGCCTCCCTCGCCCGCCACGGCCGGAAGCCGCAAGCCTCGCGGGCGCCGCCGCGCCGACACCGACCTCGACGTGCGCGAGCGGCTGCTGGCCTGCGCGACGCAACTCTTCGCCGAACAAGGCATTGCCGCTACGACCATGGCGCAAATCGCCGCCGCGGCGGGCGTCACGTCGGCCATGGTTCACTACTACTTCACCAATCGGGAAAAGCTGCTCGACGCCGTCGTCGAAGAGCGCATCGCGCGCTCCATTGCCTATGTGTGGGGCAGCGCGGATAGCGAAGCCGCAGCCGACCCGCACGCGCTCGTACAGGAACTCGTCGCAAGGCTCTTCGAAGTCACCGAGCACCTGCCGTGGCTGCCGCCGCTATGGCTGCGCGAAATCGTCAACGAAGGCGGCCTGTTGCGCGAGCGCATGCTCAAGCGCCTGCCCGTCGAACAACTGCAACGATTCGTCATGCATATCGGTTCCGCGCAGCGCGAGGGCACCGTGAACCCGGCGCTGGAAGCGCCGCTGCTGTTCATGTCGATCCTCGCGCTCGTCATGCTGCCGCTCGCGACCGCGAGGCTCTGGCAAAACACGCGCGGCCTGCCAAAGGTCGAGCGCGAAGCGCTGCGCCGCCATGTCACCGCGCTGCTCGCGGGCGCCATGCGGGTGCCCGCGAATGCTGCTGGAAATACCACAGGAAGTGCGCCATGAGCGGACAGATCGAACCTGCGCGCGCCTCGCGCTGCAACCGCTTGCCGCTTCGCGCAGCCATCGTCGGCCTTGTTGGCCTCGTTGGCCTGGGCGCTCTCGGTGCGTGCTCGCGCCACGAAGCGCCGGTCTGGCAAGGCTACGTCGAAGGTGAATATGTTTATCTCGCGTCCTCGCAATCGGGCACGCTCGCGAAGCTCGCCGTGCAGCGCGGCCAGGCCGTCGCTGCCTCGGCGCCCGTATTCGCGCTCGAAGCCGTCGACGAAACTGCTGCGCGCGATGAAGCGCGCCACCGCCTCGCCGCCGCGCAGGCGCAGCTCGACGATCTGCAAACCGGCAAGCGTCCGCCCGAAGTGCGCGTGACCGAAGCGCAGCTCGCCCAGGCCGAGGCCACCGCGCGCAAGGCGGCGCTCCAGCTCGCGCGCGATGAGGCGCAGTTGCGCGCAGGCGGCATCTCGCAGGCGCAGCTCGACGACTCGCGCGCGCAGGCCGCATCGAGCGCCGCGCAGGTGCGCGAGTTGCAGAATCAGGTGCGCGTCGCGAACCTGCCCGGGCGCGTGGCGCAGATCGCGGCGCAGGCCGCCGATGTCGAGGCGGCGCAGGCCACGCTCGCCCAGGCGCAGTGGAAGCTCGATCAGAAGCGCGTGACCGCGCCCGGCGCGGGGCTCGTTTACGACACGCTCTATCGCGTGGGCGAATGGGTGCAGGCCGGCAGCCCGGTCGTGCAGATGCTGCCGCCGCAAAACGTCAAGCTGCGCTTTTTCGTGCCCGAAACCGTGGTGGGCTCGCTCGCGCCGGGGCGCAAGATTCTCGTGCACTGCGATGGCTGCGCCGCCGACGTGCCCGCCACCATCACCTGGGTTTCGAACGCCGCCGAGTACACGCCGCCCGTCATCTACAGCAACGAGCAACGCGCGAAGCTCGTGTTCATGATCGAGGCGCATCCGGCCACGCAAGACGCCGCGAAGCTCCATCCGGGCCAGCCGGTGGAGGTGCGGCTGCAATGAGCACAACCAGCGCAACGGGCGCGGACACGGGCGACGGGCCGCGCTACGCCATCGACGTGCGCAATCTCAACAAGCATTTCGGCGACAAGCACGTGGTCAACGACGTCTCGCTGCGCGTCGCGCGGGGTGAGATCTTCGGCTTTCTCGGGCCCAACGGCAGCGGCAAGACCACCTCGATCCGCCTCATGTGCGGCCTGCTCACGCCCGATTCGGGCTCGGGCACCTGCCTCGGCTACGACATCGTGCGCGAGAGCGAAGAGATCAAGCGGCGCGTGGGCTACATGACGCAGCGCTTCTCGTACTGGGACGATCTGACGATCCGCGAGAATCTCGACTTCGTCGCGCGCATCTACCGCATGCCGCGGCGGCGCGAATGCGTCGACCGCGCGATCGAATCGCTCGGCCTCGAAAGCCGCGCGAACCAGCTCACCGGCGCGCTCTCGGGCGGCTGGAAGCAGCGTCTCGCGCTTGCCGCCTGCATGCTGCACGAGCCGCGGCTGCTGCTGCTCGACGAACCCACGGCAGGGGTCGATCCCAACGCGCGGCGCGACTTCTGGGAAGAACTGCACCGCCTCGCCGCGCGCGGCATCTCCGTGCTCGTGAGCACGCACTACATGGACGAAGCCGAGCGCTGCCACAAGCTCGCGTATATCGCGTACGGAAAGCTGCTCGCGCAGGGTACCGCCGCCGAAGTGATCGCCTCGCAAGACCTCGAAACGTGGGCGATTCACGGCGATCAGCTCACTGCGCTCTCGACGCAATTGCGCACCATGCCGGGCGTCGATCAAACGGTGGTGTTCGGCTCCGTGCTGCACGCGAGCGGCCGCGACCGCGCGGCGCTCGCGGCCTCGATCGAGCACGTGAGCGCCGGCACATCGTTGCGTGCACAACGTATTGAAACCGGTTTGGAGGATGTCTTTATCCATCTGATGAGCCAGACGCGCGACAACTACGGAGGCAAGGCCTGATGCTGAAGCTGAACCTCGCATTCTCCGTGTCGCGCTGGTGGAGCATCGTGCTCAAGGAGTTCCTGCAGCTCAAGCGCGACCGCGTGACCTTCGCGATGATCGTCGGCTTGCCGATCATGCAGCTCACGCTGTTCGGCTATGCGATCAACACCGATCCGAAGCACTTGCCGACCGCCATCGTGGTGGCCGAAGACAGCCCTTTCTCGCGCAGCTTCGTGGCAGGCATGAAGAATTCGGCTTACTTCGACGTGGTCGAGACGCTGCCCGACGAGGCCTCCGCGCGGCATGCGCTCGCGCGCGGCAGCGTGCAGTTCGTGCTGAGCATTCCCGTGGATTTTTCGCGGCGCCTGCTGCGCGGCGAGCGGCCCTCGCTGCTAGTGGAAGCGGACGCCACCGATCCCACCGCCATCACCACTGCGCTGGCCGCGTTGCCCGGCCTCATCGCCCCCGTGGCCGCGAAGGACCTGACCGGCCCGCTCGCGCACCTGAACGGCGCGCCCGCTGCCTTCGACGTGCAGGTCCACCGCCTCTACAACCCCGAGGGCATCACGCAATACAACGTCGTGCCAGGCCTCATGGGCGTGATCCTCACGCTGACGATGGTGATGATGACCGGTCTCGCCATCACGCGCGAACGCGAACGGGGCACGATGGAAAACCTGCTCGCCATGCCCGTGCTGCCCATCGAGGTGATGACGGGCAAGATCGTCCCGTACGTGGCGATCGGCCTCGTGCAGGCGACCATCATCGTGCTCGCCGCGCGCTTCGTGTTCGACGTGCCATTCGAGGGCGGTCTCGTGGCGCTCTATCTCTCGGCGCTGCTGTTCATCGCAGCGAATCTCACGGTGGGCATCACGCTCTCGTCGCTCGCGCAGAACCAGTTGCAGGCCATGCAGCTCGCCGTGTTCTACTTCCTGCCGAACCTGCTGCTCTCAGGCTTCATGTTTCCCTTTGCGGGCATGCCACGCTGGGCGCAATGGATCGGCAACCTGCTGCCGCTCACCTACTTCAACCGGCTCGTGCGCGGCATTCTGCTCAAGGGCAACGGCTGGGCTGACTTGTGGCCTTCCGTGTGGCCGCTCGCCGTGTTCGCGGCAGTCGTGATGGCGATCGCGGTGCGCTTCTACCGGCGCACGCTGGACTAGGAGCGCGATGATGAAACGCCATACTCCAACGCCCTTGTCATCGCCCTTGTTATTGCCCTTGTCATCGCTTTTGTCACTGCTGCTGGCAGCCGCACTCGCGGGCTGCACGGTCGGCCCTGACTTTCACGCTCCCGCCGCACCGCAGGAGCCCGACTACACGCGCACGCCGCTGGCCGCCGCCACGGCCGGCGCGCCGGGACCCGGCGGTGCCGCGCAAACTTTCGCAGCCACCGAACACGCGCCGCGCGCCTGGTGGAAGCAATTCGGCAGCCCCGCGCTCGACAGTCTCGTGGACGAAGCGCTGCACGCCAGCCCGACGCTCGATTCCGCACGCGCGAAGCTCGTCGAGGCGCGCGAGAATTACAACGCGCAAGCGGGCGCGGCGCTGTATCCGGCCGTCGACCTGAAGCTCTCCGGCACGCGCCAGAAGATCAATCTAGCTGCCTTCGGCATCACCCAGGTGGCGAGTCCGGCACCGTTCACGCTTTACAACGCCTCGGTCAGCGTCTCGTATGTGTTCGACCTGTTCGGCGCCAACCGCCGCGCACTCGAAGCCACGCTCGCGCAAGTCAATTATCAGGAATACGAACTTGAGGCGGCACAGCTCACCGTGGCGGGCAATGTGGTGGCCACGGCAATCCGGCGGGCCGCGCTGCGTAGCGAAATCGACCTCACGCAGCGATTGATCGTCGCGCAAACGCGGCAATTATCGATCATGGAAGCACGACTCGCGGCCGGCGGCGTCGCGCGGCTCGACGTGCACAGCCAGCGCACTGTGCTCGCGCAAACGCGCGCAACACTTGCGCCGCTCACCACGCAGCTGGCCCAGACCGATCATCTGCTCGCGATCCTGCTAGGCGTGGGGCCATCGAGTTCGGCCTTCGCGCCGCAACTCGACGCGCTCACCCTCGACGCGTTGCCGCTGCCCGAAACGCTCGCGCTCACGTTGCCTTCCACGCTCGCACGCGAGCGCCCCGACATTCGCGCATCCGAGGCGCTATTGCATCACGCCAGTGCGAACGTGGGCGTGGCGACAGCCAACCTGTTTCCACAGATTTCGATTTCGGCGGGCGCGGGCTCGGAACGCACGCGCATCGAAGACGTGATAACGGGGCTCAACATCTGGAACGTGGGGCTTGGCCTCACGCAGCCGATCTTTCATGGCGGCGAGTTGCGCGCGAAGCGGCGTGCGGCGCAAGCCGCCTATGAGGCCGCGTTCGCGGACTATAAGCAGACGGTGCTGCAAGCGCTCCAGCAAGTCGCCGACACGCTGCACGCGCTGCAGGACGACGCGCTGGAACTGCAAACCCGCGACGACGCCGCGCACGAAGCGCAAGCCAGCGCCTCGATCGCGCATGATCGCTACGCTGCGGGCGGCGTGAGCGAATTCGATCTGATCGACGCGCAACGCCAGGCGCTGCAAACCGCGCTCGATCGCACGCGTGCGCAGGCCACGCGGCTCACGGATACGGCAGCGCTCTATCAGGCGCTGGGCGGCGCGGCGCTGCCCGATGAGGCCGCGCGTTAGTGCTGGCGCGAAAAGAGCTCTTCGTGGATTTGCGGGGGAAAGCGGTTGCGGACGGGCTGGGGTCGGCCATGACGCGCCCTTCACCTGAAACTCAGCAGACATCCCAGTGTCGGTTGCGCTTTGTACACGGCCGGTCAGTACGCGGCTCTGATACGAATTTAGGGGAACGTTGCGCAATTCACCTTTTCGACCCCGCCACAGCAAGTGCGGTGCCGCCCTAAGCTTGTGTCTGTCCCCACCTTATGTCTAACCTATGCGCCTTACCAGGCAACGGTGCGCAGCCCGACAGGCCGCATCGCTCGGGCTGCACAACCGACCGCCGGGTGAAACAGTTACAAGATAAGTATTGACGCTGGCAGCACCCAGCGGGTACTGTGCCCGCTGAAGTTCAAGAAGTTCGACTGCTGTTCATCAATTGCTCGCTCCTCTGCGGTATTCGTTGTCCTCTCCCTCCTTGAAGCTTCACCCACTCTTTAACAGAGTAATTCTTCGTAGTTTTCCTCAAGGATTTTTTATGGATACCGGTACCGTTAAGTGGTTCAACGACAGCAAAGGCTTTGGCTTCATCACGCCGGATAAGGGCGGCGACGACCTGTTCGCTCATTTCTCCGAAATCAGGGGTGACGGATTCAAGACGCTGGCTGAAAATCAGAAGGTGAGCTTCGAAACGAAGCGAGGCCCGAAGGGTCTGCAAGCGGCTAACATCAAGCCGATGTAAAGTTTGAAGGGCCCGGTCTCCCGCGATGGACGCCGGGTTACAGCGACATACTCGCGGAGCTTGGTCTCCTGAATCCGGCGCGATTGCGCTTAGCTGCACCTGTTCATTCAGCAGCTCGCCAAGCCCCATACGCCTCGTTGTTGATCATTCTCCCCTCAGGCTTCAACGCCATTTTTTGCTTTCCGACTTCATCAGATTCAGCTCGCCATGGCTTTGAATCGGCGTGCCCCTGCATATTTCACACGGCATGCGCGCACTCGAACATCATTAAAATTAAAATGCGTAATAACCAAATTCAACAATACAACGGCTATGCCGTCCAACCCTCGGCGCATCGTTTGCCCGACGGTAGTTTTTCATCCAACCTGCTGCTCGAGCGCATCAATAGCGCGCGCGCCGAAGGCCGCTACCAGTTTTATTCGCTCGATTACTTCGCGAGTGAAGAGCAGGCGCTGCAGCACTCGACACGCTGGGCGCACAACTGGGTCGACACGCGCGGTTAAGGGCGACACGGTTTCGCCGCATTTCGCCGTCGTTGACACGGTGCCAAGCGAACGTCGGCTGCGATACGGCGCTATGCGCATACCCGCAGTCGATCCAGGCTACCGGCTCGTAACAGTAGCGGGGGCAGGAAAACATTCACTGTACAAATCGGGCAATGGGTGTAGGATGAAAGCGTTGATTGACCCACAGCCCCTCTCTGCGCCTCTCCAGTCACCCTTTCCAACGGAATCGGGCCGCTCATTCATCACAGGCCGAACAACGCGGCCGATCATGTGAAGACTGAACTCAGTCGCTCACGCCCTTTTCCCGATTCGTCGCGTGTTGACGCGGCCTCAGAGGTATTTCATGACAACCGGATTCCGTCTCTACCGTGGACTGGAAGTTTATCCACTCGTCTATCCGCATCGTGCCACCGAGCCCGGCAATGGGCATAACTACGACGAAGGATTCGACGCTGCCGTGCGTATCCAGGCGCCGGGAAGCTCAGGGGAAGCGCCCCGCAGCCGCGTATTCCGGCTTGTGGTGACAAAGCCCTTCCAGAGCGCCGGAGACGCGCGGCGTGCTTCGACTGCCTATGCGGAACACCTCATCGATACGTGTTCCCAAGACACGAACATCCTTGATCTGGTGTTGTGATTCGCACCTCGCTACAGGCCCTGTTGAACGCGTGACACATCCCATCCATCCACGCGAAGCTGGCGCAACGATCCTGGTCGCGCGGCAACCAAACAAGGAAAGACAGTGCGCTTCAATTCGACGCGATTCATTATCGACCCGACGCCACGCAGGGCCGACGGCGAATACATGGCCCATGCCCGCATCAGCACCAGCCGTGCGGACGGGAGCAAGTACGACATTCATCTAAGTGGTGATCTCGCGGGCTTCGACATGCGCGAGGACGCCATTGCCTATGCGAAAAAATGGGCGCAGGAATGGTTGGACGTGCGCTTTGGCTGAAAGGAAACAAGGCAGCAAACTCCGTCGCGCACGTCCGGACGATTCACGGCGCGAACTCACAACCAGGAAGACAATTGACTACTGTAACCCCCAAACTGAACGAACCGGTGGAAGTCGCGCTGCGCCGCTTCCGACGCTCGATCGAGAGCACCGGCTTGATAAAGGAACTGCGGGCCAGAACGGCTTATGAAACACCGACTGCGAAACGCAAACGAAAGAAGGCCGCCGCTGTAGCCCGACTCAGAAAACAGATCAAACGGTCATTGCCACCGAGGAAGCTGTACTGAGCCAAAGTTGTCGTGCAGGCAAGCGAGCGGCGGCCCTGCTCCAGGAGCAGTCGTTGGCAGCGCTGCACACGAATGACGGCAGCGGGTCGAACAGAGCCTGGTCCGGAAATCCACGAAGCCCCCACTAAAAAAGCGGCGCATGCGCCGCTTTGCACTTCAGGCCACAATCAGGCCACCTCAAGCCGCCTCAAGCCTTCACCGCGCGCGCCGCATTCCTGCCGCGCAGCCATTCGAGCGCCAGCAACAGACCGGTCGAAAACACGATCAGGATCGTTGCGAGCGCAGCGATCGTCGGGCTGATGTTCTCGCGAATGCCCGTGAACATCTGGCGCGGCAGAGTCGTCTGATCGGCGCCCGCAAGAAAGAGCGTCACCACCACCTCGTCGAACGACGTCGCGAATGCGAACAGCGCGCCCGAAATCACGCCGGGCGCGATCACGGGCAGCGTGATGCGGAAGAACGTCGAAACGGGATTCGCACCGAGCGAAAGACTCGCGCGCACGAGGTTGTAATTGAAGCCCTGCAACGTGGCCGACACCGTCGTCACCACGAACGGCACGCCCAGCGACGCATGCGCGAGAATCAGGCCCAGATAGGTATTGGCGAGCCCGAGCGGCGCGAAAAACAGATACATGCCCACGCCCACCACCACCACGGGCACGATCATCGGCGAGATGAGCACGGCCATCAGCACGGCCTTGCCGCGAAAATCCGCCTTCGTGATGCCGATGGCCGCAAGCGTGCCGAGCACCGTCGCCACCAGCGTCGCCGCAGGCCCGACGATGAAGCTGTTCTTCGCGGCCATACGCCACTCGTCGGACATCACGAGGTTCTGATACCAGCGCATCGACCAGCCCGGAATCGGGTAGACGAGAAACGTGCTCGACGAAAACGACAGCGGCACGATTGCGAGCACCGGCAGGATCAGATAGAGCAGCGTGAGCACGGCGAGCCCGCGCAGCGTGAAATACCATACGCGTTCGATGGCCGAGGTATGCGGCGCAAACAGAGGCTTGGCGAATTTCATGTCGGTTGCCTCCGTTAGCCGAGGCTCAGTTGCGTGCGCGTGAAGCGCCCATAGACGAAATACAGCACGGTGGTCGCCGCGAGCAGGAGCGCGCCGAGCGAGCATGCCATGCCCCAGTTGATCGACACGTTCGTGAAGTACGCCACGTAATAGCTCACCATCTGGTCGGCGGGACCGCCGAGCAGCGCCGGCGTGATGTAGTAGCCGATCGAGAGGATGAAGACCAGCAGCACACCCGCGCCGATGCCCGGATAGGTCTGCGGCACGTACACGCGCCAGAACGCCGCGAACGGATGGCTGCCGAGCGAAACCGCCGCACGCTGGTAGGTGGGCGGGATCGACTTCATCACGCTATAGAGCGGCAGCACCATGAAGGGCAGCAGAATGTGCGTCATGGAGATGTACACCCCCACGCGATTGAAGAGCAGCGTGAGCGGTGTGGATATGATGCCGGTGCCGATCAGCGCCTTGTTGACAAGTCCTTCGCTCTGCAGAATGACGATCCACGCAGCCACGCGCACGAGAATCGATGTCCAGAACGGAATCAGCACGAGGATCATCACGAGATTGGCGCGCCGCTCGGGCAGCGTCGAAATCCAGTACGCGAGCGGATAGCCGAGCGCGAGCGTAAACAGCGTCACGAACACGCTGATCACGAAGGTGCGGCCGAACACGGCGAGATAGATCTGCTGGTCGGGGTCGGCGGGAACGATGCTGCCGAACGCATCCTGCTTGTGATCGAGCGAGGCCAGCAGATAGAACGGCGAGTAGCGGCCACTGTTCTTCGCAATGGCCTGCCAGTACGTCACGTCGTTCCAGCGGTCGTCGAGCTCGACGATTTTGGCGCGCGTTTGCGCTGGCGTGAGCTTGAGCGGATGGCCGTCGTCGTCGGCGAGCGGCATGGCGCGCGCCGTCTTCGCCACGAGCGAGCGATAGCCCGCGATCTCGACGTTCAGGCGGCGGGCGAGCGCGCCCATGGCGTCGCCGTCCTGCACCGCCGTGAGATCTTGCGTGAGTGCCGCGTAGGCCGCGTCGGGCGGTGCGCTCTTGCGGTCCCAGCTGCTCAGCGCCGCAACGGTATGCGGCAGCGCGGTCGCCACCTCGGGATTCTGCACGGCGCGCGTGAGCAGCGCCGCGATCGGCACGACGAAAATCAGCAGCAAGAAGATCGCCAGCGGCGCAATCAGCAAGAGCGCCATCGTGCGCTTTCTGGCCTGCGCGAGGCGCAGTTCGTGCTTCAGGCGCGCAACCGGCTCGCTTGCGTCTGCTGCGCTGCTGCTTGCGCTGTTGCGTGATTCATCGGCTGCGTGTTTCGCGGTCGTCATGGATGTCAACTCAGTCTCCTGCGGTCACCCCGGAAGCGCTCGCCCCGAGGCGCCATACCACACGCACCGCCCCTGCATGGGACGGCGCGTGCGGCCTGCCTCCGTTATCGCCTCGTCCTGGCTTACTTCGCGGCCCAAGAGCCGAAGCGCTGCTCGAGTTCGTCGCCGTGGTCGGTCCAGAACGTGAGGTTCTCCTGGATCGCGGTCTTGCCGTTCTTCGGCGAATTCGGCAGGTTTTCGAGCGTCTTTTCGTCGAGTGCCTTGATCGCCGCTGCGTTCACCGGACCGTAGGCGATGTGCTTCGCATAGTCCTGCTGCGGCTTCGACGACAGCGTGTACGCGATGTACTGCATGGCCTGCGCCTTGTTCGGCGAGCCCTTCGGAATCGCCCAGTAATCGAGGTCGTAAATGCTGCCGTTCCACACGACCTTGAGGTTCTTGCCTTCGCGCTGCGCGGCATCGATGCGCCCGTTATAGGCCGTCGACATCACCACGTCGCCCGCCACGAGGAACTGCGGCGGCTGCGCGCCCGCTTCCCACCACTGAATGTTGGGCTTGAGTTCGTCGAGCTTCTTGAACGCGCGATCCTGGCCGGCCTTCGTCGCGAGCACCTTGTAGACGTCCTGCGGCGCCACGCCGTCGGCCATCAGCGCGAATTCGAGGTTGTAGCGCGCGCCCTTGCGCATGCCGCGCTTGCCCGGGAATTTCTTCACGTCCCAAAAATCGGCCCAGCTTGCGGGTGCCGTCTTCAGCTTGTCGGCGTTATAGGCGAGCGCCGTGGACCACACGAAAAAGCCCGCGCCGCACGGCTGCACCGCCGCCTTCAGGTAATCGGCCTTGTTGCCGAGCTTCGCCCAGTCGAGCTTCTCGTAGAGGCCTTCGTCGCAGCCGCGCGCGATGTCGCCGGTCTCCACTTCGACCACGTCCCAGTTCACATGCTTCGCCTCGACCATGGCCTTGACCTTGGCCTGCTCGCCGTTGTACTCGACCACCGTGACCTTGTTGCCGGTCTGCGTCTGGAACGGCTCGTTGAAGGCCGCCTTCTGCGCATCGCCGTTCGCGCCGCCGAAATTCACGACCGTGAGTTCCGCGGCGTGCGCCACGCCACACGAGAGTGCGAACGCGGCCGCCGCCGCTGCAACGCGCAAATTGCCGATTTGCTTCATGGTGTAGTCCCCTTCTCCTGGATGGTTTGTTTTCGCGCGCTTCGGCGCTACCTGCGGTGGATGCTTCGTGCCGTCACGCGAAGATGCGCAGATGCTCCGGCGCGAACTCGAGCGCGACCGGCTGGCCGGGCGCGAAGGCTTCGAGCGCCTCGGTGCCGAGCGGCACCTTCACGAAGCACTCGTCCTGGTGAGGCAGACCGCAGCGCATGCGCACGTGGTCGCCGAAATAGATGAGGCTGCGCGCCTCGCCCGCGAGCGCGTTCGCGCCGTTGCCGCCGGCTTGGGACGAGAGCTTCATGCGTTCGGGCCGGATGCAGGCGACCGCATCCGCGCCCGCCTGCGCGCCCGCCACGTTGCGGCCTTTCAGGCGCGTGCCGTCGGCGAGATGGATTTCGCAGAATTCGCCTTCCACCGCGGCGATCTTGCCGCGCAGCCGGTTGCTGTCGCCGATGAAGTTCGCCACGAACTCGTTGCACGGCGATTCGTAGAGGCGGTCCACGGTATCGAGCTGCTGCACGATGCCCTTGTCGAACACCGCCACGCGGTCGGACATCGTGAGCGCCTCCCCCTGGTCGTGCGTGACGTAGACGAACGTGACGCCGAGCTTTTCATGGAGCGACTTCAGTTCGTATTGCATATGTTCGCGCAGCTGCTTGTCGAGCGCGCCGAGCGGCTCGTCCATGAGCACGAGCTTCGGCTGGAACACGAGCGCGCGGGCCAGCGCGATGCGCTGCTGCTGGCCGCCCGAGAGTTGGGCGGGATAGCGCTTGGCGAAGCCCTCCATGCGCACCATCTTGAGCGCATCGTTCACGCGCGCGGCGCGCTCGGCCATGGGCACCTTGCGCACGCCGAGCGGATACGCCACGTTCTGCTCGACGGTCATGTGCGGAAACAGCGCGTAGTTCTGAAACACCATGCCGATGTCGCGCTTGTGCGGCGGCACGTTGTTGAGCAGCTTGCCTTCGAGGCGGATCTCGCCGCCAGTGGGAAATTCGAAGCCCGCCAGCATCATCAGGCAGGTGGTCTTGCCGGAGCCGGACGGCCCGAGCAGCGTCAAAAACTCGCCGTGGTAGATGTCCAGATCGAGTTGCTTGACCACCAGCGTCTCGCCGTCGTACGTCTTGCGCACGCCCCGAAAGCTGACGATCGCCTCCGATGTCTTCATCGTCTTGTCTCCTATGTCGACCGGAGTGAATGCTTCAGCACTTCCGGCGCGGCTCAATTTATTCTCACACGAAAAAAATTAGCCGAATCTGACGTCGGATTACTATAGACGCTCAAGGCTCTATTGAATGGAGCCATTTCATTATTATCGATGGAACCACTTTTGCCATGGTCATCCTGTCCGACTGGCTCGCAGCACAACTCGACAAAGCCTCGGCTGAGCCGGTCTACCGCCAGTTGCTGCAACTGATGCAGCAGGCCATCCTGACCGGCCGGCTGGCGCCCGGCACGAAGCTGCCCAGCTCGCGCCTGCTCGCGGGCGACCTCGGCATCGCGCGCAACACGGTGCTGCACGTCTACGACCAACTGAGCGCAGAAGGCTACGTGCTTTCGAGCACCGGCAGCGGCACCTACGTCGCGGACACGCGCCCCGACACGGCCGCCGTGGGCGCGCGCCCTGGCACCCCGCTGCGCGATGACCGCGCCGCGCCGGAGCCCGGCCCGCGCGGCGACATGTCGATGCGCGGGAAGCGTCTCATCGACGAGGCCGGCGTCTCGGCCCGGCAATGGGGCGCGTTCATGCCTGGCGTGCCGGACGTGGCCGAGTTTCCCTCGCGCACCTGGAGCCGCCTGCAATCGCGGCTCTGGAAATCGGTGAACCCGGAGCTGCTCACCTATGCGCCGGGTGGCGGCTATCGGCCCTTGCGCCGCGCACTCTCCGACTACTTGCGCGTGGCGCGTTCGGTGCGCTGCTCGCCCGACCAGATCATCATCACGACCGGCATTCATCAGTCGATTGATCTTGCGGTGCGCCTGCTCGCCGACATCGGCGACCGCGCCTGGGTGGAGGAGCCGTGCTACTGGGGCGCGCGCAGCGTGCTGCAAGCCTCGGGCATCAAGCTCGCGCCGATTCCTGTGGATAACGAAGGACTTAATCCGCGTGAATCGGACCTGCGCCATCCGCCGCGCATCGCGCTCGTCACGCCATCGCACCAGTACCCGCTCGGCATGGTGATGAGCCTCGCGCGCCGCCGCACGCTGCTCGAATACGCGCGCCAGCACAAGGTGTGGATCATCGAGGACGACTACGACAGCGAGTTCCGCTACGGCAGCCGGCCGCTTGCCTCGCTGCAGGGGCTCGACGAATCGGACCGGGTGATCTATGTGGGCAGCCTCGGCAAGCTGCTGTTTCCGGGCTTGCGCGTGGGCTATATGGTCGTGCCCGAGCGGCTCGTGGAGGTGTTCCGCACCGGGGTGTCCGAGCTCTATCGGGAAGGCCAACTGATCCAGCAAGCCGTGCTCGCCGAATTCATCATGGACGGCTATCTCACCTCGCACGTGCGCCGCATGCGCACGCTCTACGGTGAGCGGCGGCAACTGCTGATCGACGCCGTGACGCAGCGCTTCGGCGACGCGCTGCCCGTCATGGGCGACGAAGCGGGGCTGCACTTCGTGCTGGGTCTGCCCGATCATTGCGACGACCGCGTGGTGACCGCGGCTTCGTATGAGGCAGGCGTGATCGTGCGGCCGCTAGCGTCGTATTACCTCGGCAAGCAGCAACGCAAAGGATTGCTAACAGGTTATGCGTGTGTGGCGCAGGAGCATATCGCGCCGGCGTTCGCCACGCTCGCGCGCGTGATCGAGGAACATGCGTTCGGTGCGAAGAGCAGGCCGCGCGCGCGCACGCGCGCGGCGTGACAAGCACCTGCGGGGCATGGAAAACACGCCCCGCATGCGGGCCCTCATTTCAGCCCGAAATCCACGCGCGTGGTCGCGCCCTTGTCGTTGATGCCCTTTGCGTCAAGCTTGGGCGCCACCACGAACACGCGGCTCGAGTCGACCTTGCCTTCGAAGTACTGCTGCACGGCCTGCGCGCGCCGTTGCGCGAGGTCGCGCAGCGTGACGTCGTCCACCGGCGCGTGCTCGGCGAGCGCCTGCTTCATGTCGTCGACGGGCAGCGTCTTCGTGAAGCCCACCATGTTGCGCGGCTTCTTGAAGTCGGCGTCCTTATAGGCCTTGGTGAGGTATTTCTCGTACTCCTTCGGATCGACCTGCACCTGCGAGATATCCACGCTCTCGCCATTGCCCACGGTGTCCTTCACCTTCTGCCTGCGCACGAGGCGGTCCACATACTTCTCGCGCAGCGCGGGCGTGTCCACGGCCGGGTCGACGCGGCCGATCAGGTCGATCTTGATCGAGGGTTTGTCGTCGAGCGCCTTCGCGATCGTGTCGAGCTTCTTGTTGTCGGCGTCGGAGAGCCTGGCCGAGCCCGGCTCGAATTCCACATAGCCGAGCTCTTCTCCGCCGCCGCCGAACGCGTTGGCGAGCAGCGAGAACGGCGCGGTCACGGCCTTCGCGATCAGGTTGAGCACCGCACGCCAGATCAGGCCGCCGAGGCTGAACTCGGGGTTCGAGAGCGAGCCCGACACCGGAATGTTCACGTCGATCTCGCCGCGCCGGTTCTTGAGCAGCGAAATCGCCAGACGCACGGGCAGCTTGGTGGCGGTGTCGTTCTCGACGTGGTCGCCGAACGTGAGCTGGTCGATAAACAAATGGTTGTTCGCCGTGAGCTGGTCGTTCGAGAGCTGGTAATGCAAGTCGACGTTGAGCTTGCCCTTCGTGATCGGATAGCCCGCGTACTTGGCCGAATACGGCGTGAGATTGGTGAGCTCGACGTCGTGGGCGCTCGCGGTGATGTCGAGCTCGGGCTTCGCGATGAGCGGATTCACCGAGCCCTTGATGACGATCGGTCCGTTCGCCGCGAGCTTGGCCGACACGTCGACGGGCGCGGAAGTGGTCGACTCGGTGCCGAACGCGCCCACCGTGCCCTGGATCTGCACGAGGTTGGCGCTGTAGTTCGGCTTGATGAAGTTGTCGGTATAGGTCACGCGGCCGTTTTGCAGCACGAGCTCGCCGAAATGCAGGCGCACCGGATGCTTGGGCGGCTGCGCTGCGGTGACCGTCGCGGATGCGGGTACCGGCGCGGAGGCCGACGCGGGCGCCGAAGCGGCTGCACCCGGCGCGCTGGCCGCCTCGGGCGACAGCGGCACTGGCTCGTGGCCGCTCGTGTCGCGCGTGAGCGACTGCGCCTGGCCGCTCTCGTGCGCCACCACGTCGTTGAGATTGAGCTTGCCTTGCGCGTCGAGCAGCACGCGCCCGTAGAAGCCGCTGAAGGTCACGCGGCTCGCGTCCACGTCGGTGCCGCGCGCGTCGTCGTAGCTCGCCTTCAGGTTCGAAAGCGCGAGCGAGCGCCAGCCCGCGAACGGGTCGGAGGTCGCCTTGTCGAGCATGCGCACGTCCACCAGCGCCGCGTCGCCGCGGTAGTTCGCCTTGAGCGCCTTGCCCTGCTCCACGGCAAGCTGCCCCTTCATGTTGAGCAGCGCGCTCGCGATCACCGCGTTGAGCTGGCTGCTGAAGTACGGCTCGAACGCGGCGGCATCGAGCCGGTTCGCGTCGATCTTGAACTTCGCCGTGAGCGGCGTGGGGTTCAGGTCGCCGTTGAGCGCGAGCGTGCCCTTCTTGTTGACGGTCGCCTTCAGGTCGATGGGCAGCGCGTGCTTCATGTCGTCGCTGATTTGCTGGACCTTGAGGTCGAGCGGTGCGACGGCGAGCGTGACCGGACGCGGCGTCGTGCTGTCCGTGAAGTTGATCGAGCCGCCGCTCACGTTCAGCGCATCGATCTTGTAGCGCCACGCCGGACCTTCCTTCACCGACTTCTGCGCCGCGCGAATCGCCGTGCGCTCGGGCGCGGCCTGGCGTCCTTGCGCAAGCTCCAGCAGATCGATCTTGCCGTCCTTCTTGCGCTCGACGTTGACGGCGAGACCGCTCGTATCCACCGATGCGATCTGCGCGGTGCGCGCCGCGAGATCGACCGCGCTCACCTGCACCGTGCCCTTCGCGAGCGCCACGATCGGCGCCTTCGAGCCGCGCGCGGCAAGCTTGAGCGCCTCCAGACCCAGCGTGCTCGCCTCCACCTTCACGGCGGCCGGCTCCTTCGCCCAGTCGGCCTTGATGGTCGAGTCGAGGCTCAGCTTGCCGTCGAGGATCTGCGCCGCGCTCACGCCGTCGAGATAGGGCTGCACTTGCGGCAGCGTCACGTCGTGCAGGGCGATCTTCGCGCCGGCGGTCTTCGCGGCAAGGCCGAAGCTGCCCGAGGCCTGAGCCGTGCCGCCGTCCCCCGCGCGCAGCGCAAGCGTGTAAGCAGCGGGCGTCTTCGCCACGGTCGAGAAGTTCGTGAGCGTCGCGGCGACGTTGCCAAGATCGAGTTCCACCGGCTTCGACGCCGCTTCATCGTGCACATGCACCGTGCCGTCCACGATCGCGAACTGGCGGATCGACAGATCGAGCGGCGGCGCCTTGGCCGCTGCCGCAGGCTCGGCCCGTGCGCCCGACGCCGCGGGCGGGGCCGCCGCGACGGCGCTCGCGGCGCCTTTCTGCTCGCCCTTCTCAGGAGACTGCGCAGGAGACTGCACAGGAGACTTCGCGGCGGCCTGCGCCGTGGCTTGGTCCCTGGCAGCCGCGGCCTTCGCCGCTGGTGCGCCCACGAGCTTCTCGACGCTGAGCACGCCCGCCTTGTCGCGCGCGATCCAGGCGTTGGGCGCGTCGATGCGAATCGCGTCGAAGCGATAGACGTTGCTGAACGGCTCGAGCGACGCTGCCGCCACATGCAGGCTGCGCGCGCCGAACAGCGGCGCGTTGGCGTTGTCGGTGGCGTCAATGTCGGCGAGATCGGTGGTTCCGGAAACACGCAGCGTGGGCTTCTCGCCCGACATCACGAAATCGAGCTTGAGGTTGGTGGAGAGCTTGCCGCTCTTGAGCGTCACCGGCAGTTTGGCGGGCGCATAAGTGAGCAGCCTGGGCAGATCGAGATCGGCGAGACGCAGTTCGACCTCGGACTCGCGCGACGCGGCGAACGGCTTGGTCTTGCCGTCGATGGCGAGCGTGCTGTCGCCGTCGATGCGCGCGCGCAGCATCGGCTGGACGAAGATATCTGTCTTCGAAGGCAGCGTGGCGATGAACGGAATGCCGAGCGACCAGCGGTCGATCACGTGCTTTTCATTGAGCAGGCGATCGTCGAAAGTGATCTGGCCGTTCTCGACGTGGATGTTCGACACCGCGAATTGCGCGCGCTTGCTGCTGGGCTTTTCGGCAGGCTTCGAGAACTTCTCGATGAGGTCGGAGAAGTTGAAGCGCTGCGCGTCGAGCCGCACGATGGTCGCGCGCGGCGAGTCGAGCCGCACTTCGTCGACGATGGGCGCCGCGCGGAAGATCGACGACCACGACGCCTGCACGACGAGCTTTTCGACATCGAAGAAGTTGCCCTGGCCGCCGCGCTCGCCGATGTGCACGCGGTCCGCCTCGAGCCGCAGCGTGTACGGATTGAGTCCGATACGCGCGATCGAGACGGGCCGGTCGAGCTGCTTGCTCAACTGTTGTTCGGCAATGTGCCGGATCAGCGGCGGCGCAGCGAAGAAACCGAGCAGGCCGAACACCGCGAGAAAGATCGCGATGCCGGTGAAGATGCGCCGTGTGCGCGGGGCGCGCGCCACGGCGCGCACCGATTGCAATGAAGTCGTCAGCGATGCTTTGTTGAGGCTTGCCATGCTTGCTGGCCAATGGCGCGGCGAAGAGCCCGCCGCGGATAGTGAAGAGAGTGAAACCGGACGGAATGCCGGAGAGTCCGACAGCCGGAAGTATAGGTCCGATGATGCTTCGCGCGTCGACAAAACGTCGGAAGGATGCGGAGCTGGCAGCCGCGCGGCGCGCGCCGGCGCGGCTGCTCAGTGAAGGGACGGCGGTCCGCCGCGCTGGCGCGCGCGCTGCCGCCGTTATTGCTGCTATTGCTGCCCTGGCCGCTTACCGGCGCTCGACTGCCGGCGGCTGCCAGGAGCCGTCCGTGGCCTGGGGCTTCGGCGCGTACATGCGCAGCACGAGGCGGAAGTCGCCCTTGGGCACCGGCACCCAGTTGGCGCCGCCGCGCGGCCGCTCCGCACTCACCTGCACGTCGAGCGAGCCATCGCGGTTGCGCCGCGCGCCGTTGCGGTCGCCAAACGCGACGCGCACGGACGCGTCGCTGTCGAGCGCGCCCTCGGGCGTATAGGCCGTGATCGACCAGAAGCCGCGCACCGGCGGCAACTGCTTCGCGCTGAAATGGATCACGTAACGGTTCGCACCGTTCAGCGTGTGGCCGTCGCTGTCCTGGGTCACGCGGGCGCGCACTTCGTCGCGGCTCGTGGGCAGGCCCGGCGACGCGTAGGCCGCGTAGGCGCGCAGCGCGTAATCGGTGCCGTAGTTGCCCGCATCGTCGCCCACCCACAGCCAGCCGTTGCCGGCGAGCAGATTCGAAGGCGGCGTGGCGACGCGCGCACGGCCGTCGGCGAAACCGGTGCTCACGCCGGCGGCATCCTTCGTGCCGGACGGCAACTGCACCGGATCGCCGGGATGCACGCCGATGTCGCCGAGAATCTTGAGCGCGTGCGGGTCCTCGGGCGCCGGCGCGTTGTCTTGCAGCGCGAGCGCGAGGCGGCTGAAGAAGCCGGCGGCGTCGAGCGCCCCGATCTGGGCGGCCGGCGTGCCCGCCGCCACCGGGTCGCCGGCCAGGCCCGCGCCGGTTTGCGCGTCCGCCTGCGCGACGCGCTTGCCGCTGCCGCTCCATGCGGAGAGCGGCGCCACGTGGATGCCGCGCTGCACGCGGCGCGCGGTTGCAAGATCGCCGCCGCCACGCGTCTCGATGCGCGCGAGGAACCAGACGTAGCGCGTGGTCACGTCCACGCGTTTCGCACGCGCGGGCAGCGCGCCCTTCCAGCCCGCCGGCACGAACGCAATCGTTTGCGCCTTCAGACCGTTCACGCGCTCATTGCCTTTCGCCGCCGTCGACCAGAGCACGTTGCTCCACATGTCGAGCGCGCGCGCATCTGCATAGCGGCCGTGCGTGTCGGGCAGCGCGACGAGCACGGGCTCGCGGCTCACGTCGAGCCAGCCCGACGAAGCCAGCGTGTCGAGATTGGGTTCGGGCGGTGTCGTGGCGCCAACCGGCGGCAGCGATTGCGCGTGGCGCAGCGTATTCGGCGCGGCCTGGCCGGGCGCATTTCCGGTGGCGGCCTCGCGCGAGATGTCCATCAGCACGAGCGGATAACCGAACACATAGGAGTCGGACACCTCGTCCTTGACCCAGCCATTGCCCTCCGGCCCGGCGCCCTGGGGCGCCGACGCACACCCGGCAATGAAGGCGACACCGGCTAGCGCGGTACAAGCGCGGAACAAGGGAAGAGTGCAGCGTATTTTTTTCATTTCTTGATTATGTGCGAAGCGGACGGTCCATGAATTGACGTCAACCGGCGTCTGACGCTGCGCGCCGGCCCCCCCGGGCCGCAATCCGATGCGCGCAGCATGGTGCCCATGCCGGCGAGTCGTATCGTATCGCCCGCATCCGCCCCTGAACAGTCTGCCGGTTGGAATTCTGCTTTGCCGCGAGTATTGCCCTTGACCTTCCCATCATGGGAACGTAGATACTGCATAAGGTCGAATACTTATCGCGTTTGCGCGTCATCACCATGAACGATCCCCTCGTCGCAGAAACCGGCGAGCGTGCCGGGCACCGCGTGGCCGAGCTCGAAATCCGCGGCATGACTTGCGCCTCGTGCGCCATGCGCGTCGAGAAGGCGCTCGCGAAGGTGCCGGGCGTGATGCGCGCGTCGGTCAATCTCGCCACCGAAAAGGCCACCGTCGAAGCCAGTGCCGATGCGGGTGGACACCCGCCTGAGGCGCTCTTGCCTCAACTCGTGGCGGCCGTGGAAAAGGCTGGCTATGAAGCCGAGCCCGTCGTGGACGCCAGCACCGGAGCCGCGTACGCCGAGACGAGCGCGGCACCTACCGCGAGTTTCGCCATCGGCGGCATGACCTGCGCGGCCTGCGCCAATCGCGTGGAAAAGGCGCTCGCGAAGGTGCCCGGCGTAGCCGGCGCGACCGTCAACCTCGCGACCGAGAACGCCACGGTGCGGCTCGACGCGCCGCTCGACGGGGGCATGCGCGAGCGCCTCGTCGCCGCTGTGCAGAAGGCCGGCTACGAGGCCACGCCGCTCGTCGAAGACGCACCCGCCGCCGCGACCGCCGGTTCCATCGCAACACACGCCGCAACAGGCCCGAGCGCAACCGGCGCTGCCCCTTCGCCCAGCAGTTCCTCGCGCGCCGCCGCAGCCGAGGCCGCCGCGCGCCGCGAGCTGCGCGAGGTGCTGATCGCCGCCGCGCTCACCGCGCCGCTCGTCGTGCCGATGTTCGGCCACTGGCTCGGCTGGCACTGGATGCTGCCGGCCGCCGCGCAGCTCGTGCTCGCCTCCATCGTCCAGTTCGGCTTCGGCGCGCGCTTCTACCGCGCCGCCTGGAAGGCCGTGCGCGCGGGCGCCGGCAACATGGACCTGCTGGTGGCGCTCGGCACCACCGCGGCGTGGGGCGTGAGCGTCTACGCGATGCTCGCGCACCCCGGCGACGCCGCGCATCTGTACTTCGAGGCCTCGGCGGTCGTCATCACGCTGGTGCGCTTCGGCAAGTGGCTCGAAGCACGCGCCAAGCGCCAGACCACCGACGCCATCCGCGCGCTCAACGCGCTGCGCCCCGAGCGCGCGCGCATCCGCGAAAACGGCGTGGAGCGCGAGGTGCCCCTCGCGCAAGTGCGCGTGGGCGCCGTGGTCGTGGTGCGGCCAGGCGAGCGCGTCCCGACCGACGGCGTCGTGCTCGAAGGCCGCAGCCATGTCGACGAATCGCTCATCACTGGCGAAAGCCTGCCCGTGCCGAAGGCCCCCGAGGACCGTCTCACGGCCGGCTCGATCAACGGCGAAGGGCTGATGGCCGTGCGCACCACCGCCATCGGCGCGGAAACCACGCTCGCGCGCATCATCCGCCTCGTGGAAAGCGCCCAGGCCGAGAAGGCGCCGATCCAGCGTCTCGTCGACCGCGTGAGCGCCGTATTCGTGCCCGCGATCCTCGTGATTGCGGCGATCACGCTGGGCGGCTGGCTGCTCGCGGGCGCGAGCGCCGAAACCGCGATCCTCAACGCGGTGGCCGTGCTCGTGATCGCCTGCCCTTGCGCGCTCGGGCTCGCCACTCCGGCCGCGATCATGGCCGGCACCGGCGTGGCGGCGCGCCACGGTGTGCTGATCAAGGACGCCGAAGCGCTGGAAACGGCGCACGACGTGAGCGTCGTGGCCTTCGACAAGACCGGCACGCTCACACTCGGCCAGCCCTCGCTCACCGCGTTCGAAACGGCCGGCGAAATCGCCCGCGCCGAGGCGCTCATGCTGGCCGCCGCCGTGCAGCAGCACAGCGATCATCCGCTCGCGAAGGCCGTGGTGAAGGCATTCAGCGCGGAATCCGCGGGTGCTGGGGGAGCTTCGGGCGCGCCCCTGCCCGCCGCCGTGCATGCGCGCGCGGTGCCGGGACGCGGCGTGGAAGCCGAAGTGAACGGCCGCTATCTGGCGATCGGCAGCGCGCGCTGGCTCGCGGAGCTCGAACTCGCCGTGCCGCCCGCGCTCGCGGCGCGCGCGCAGGCGCTCGAATCCGAAGGCAATACGGTGTCCTGGTTGTTGGGCGAACCCGCGCATTCAGCGGACCGCGCCGGCGCGCCGCCCGCGTCGAGCCGCGTGGTGCTCGCGCTGCTCGCCTTTGGCGATACCGTGAAGCCCACGGCGCGCGCCGCCGTGGCGCGCCTGAAATCGATGGGCATCCGCAGTGTGCTCGTGACTGGCGACAACGCGGGCAGCGCGCGCGCGGTGGCGGCGCAGCTCGGCATCGACGAGATCCACGCGCAGGTGCTGCCCGACGACAAGGCGCGCACGATTCGCGACCTGAAGATCCGCACGAGCGCGGTGGTCGCGATGGCGGGCGACGGCATCAACGACGCGCCCGCGCTGGCCGCCGCCGACATCGGCATCGCCATGGCCACCGGCACCGACGTCGCCATGCATGCGGCGGGCGTCACGCTCATGCGCGGCGACCCTGCGCTCGTGGCCGCCGCCATCGACATCTCGCGGCGCACCTGGCGCAAGATCCAGCAGAACCTGTTCTGGGCGTTCTTCTACAACCTGATCGGGATTCCGCTCGCGGCGCTCGGGCTTCTGAACCCCATGCTCGCGGGCGCCGCGATGGCGTTTTCGAGCGTGAGCGTCGTGACCAATGCGCTGCTGCTGCGCACGTGGCGCGAGCGCCGCGAGACGGACTAAACGCTGCGCGGCACCCGGGCGCGGGTCTCAGTGCGCCTGGCTGCGCAGCGCCTTTGCGGCCGCCACCATGTTGGTCAGCGCGGGAATCACTTCGGCCCACTGGCGCGTCTTCAGGCCGCAATCGGGGTTCACCCACAGCCGCTGCGCCGGAATGCGTTCGGCCGCCTTGTGCATCAGCTTCACGATGTGCTCCTGCGTCGGGATGTTCGGCGAGTGAATGTCGTACACGCCCGGTCCGATTTCGTTCGGATACTTGAAGTGGTCGAACGCGTCGAGCAGCTCCATGTCCGAGCGCGAGGTCTCGATCGTGATGACGTCGGCATCCATATCGGCGATCGACGCGATGATGTCGTTGAACTCCGAATAGCACATGTGCGTGTGGATCTGCGTTTCGTCGGCCACGCCGTTCGCGGTGATGCGGAACGATTCCACCGCCCAGCGTAGATACTCGCCCCATTGCGCGCGGCGCAGCGGCAAACCTTCGCGCAAGGCGGCTTCGTCGATCTGGATCACGCGCACGCCGGCCTTTTCGAGGTCGAGCACTTCACCGCGGATCGCCAGCGCGAGCTGGTAGCACGACACCGAACGCGGCTGGTCGTCACGCACGAACGACCAGTTCAGGATCGTCACCGGACCCGTGAGCATGCCCTTCATCGGCTTGTTCGTGAGCGATTGCGCGTAGGCGATCCACTCGACCGTCATTGCCCTGGGGCGGCTGATGTCGCCGAACAGGATGGGCGGCTTCACGCAGCGCGAACCGTACGACTGCACCCAGCCGAACTGGCTGAACGCGTAGCCGTCGAGCTGCTCGCCGAAGTATTCGACCATGTCGTTGCGCTCGGCTTCGCCATGCACCAGCACGTCGAGCCCCAGCGCTTCCTGCTCGCGCACGCTGCGCTCGATCTCCTTGCGCATCGCGGCGAAATAGCCTGCGTCGTCGAGTGCGCCGCGCTTGTACTGGCTGCGCGCCTGGCGGATTTCTCCGGTCTGCGGGAACGAGCCGATCGTCGTGGTCGGGAACGCGGGCAACTCGAGCAGCGCGGCCTGCTTCGCGGCGCGCTCGGCATACACGTGCTGCCGATTGCCGAAATTGGCGTCGATGCGCGCGATCGCCGCCTTCACCGCCGGGTTGTTCACACGCGGCGACCGGCGGCGAGCGTCGATCGCGGCGGCGTTGGCGGCAAGTTCTGCGGCCACGGCGCTGCGGCCTTCGTTGAGCGCCGTCGCCAGCACCTTCACTTCGTCGAGCTTTTGCAGCGCGAAAGCGAGCCACGAGCGGATCTCGGCGTCGAGCTCGTCCTCGCTCGCGAGATCGACCGGCACGTGCAGCAGCGAGCACGACGGCGCGATCCAGAGCCGCTCGCCCAGTTGCTGCGCGAGCGGCGCGAGCCATTCGAGCGCGGCGTTCAGGTCGGTCTTCCAGATGTTGCGGCCGTTGATCGCGCCCACCGACAGCACGCTCTGCGCCGGCAGCTTCTGCGCGGCCAGCGCGACTTCGGCACGGGCATTGATCGCGTCGATGTGCAGGCCGTCCACCGGGAGCTTGCACGCGAGGTCGAGGTTCTCCTGTAGTTGACCGAAATATGTCGCGAGCAGCAGCTTGACGCTGCGCTCTTCGAAGCCCTCGTAGGCCGTCACGAACGCCTCGCGCCACGCCGGCTCGAGTTCGGTCACGAGCACCGGCTCGTCGATCTGCACCCACTCGACCTCCATCACCTTGAAGTAGTCGAGCAGCGCGCGGTAGACGGGCATGATGCGCGGCAGCAGCGCGAGCTTGTCCGAGTCGTCCTTCGCCTTGCCCAGCCACAGGTAGGTCAGCGGGCCGATGATGACCGGCTTGGCCTTCACGCCCTGCGCCTGCGCTTCGCGCAGTTGCCCGGAGAGGCGCGAAAAGTCGAGATTGAACTGCGTGTCGGCCGTGAACTCGGGGACGATGTAGTGGTAGTTGGTGTCGAACCACTTCGTCATTTCGCCAGCGGCCACGCCGCCGCAGCATCCCGCGTGCTCTTGCGCGCCGGCTGCCGAGCGGCCGCGCGCGACGCGGAAATAGTTGTCGAGCTTGTCGCCGTGAAAGCCCTGCACGCGCTCCGGCAGGTTACCGAGCATGAAGCTCATGTCGAGCACCTGGTCGTAGAAGGCGAAGTCCCCAACCGGTACGAGGTCGAGCGCCTGCTGGCTGGCCCAGTGGCGCGCGCGCAATTCGGCGCCCAGCGCCTTCAGCTCATCGCGCGAGGACTCGCCCTTCCAGTATTTTTCGAGGCCGAATTTCAGCTCGCGTTTTGCGCCGATGCGCGGAAAGCCGAGGTTATGTGTCGTGACCATTTGCGCTGCCATCCGATGAAAAGTGCAGAGAAATTGCAGAAGTGGCAGCGATGATAGGGCTTACAGACGATGAAGAAAAATGGCATTATTTCATTCATCCATTAGTTTTTTTCATCTGAATCCCTATCATCGCTTTCCATGCTCGAGCGCGTCCATCTCGTCATCGTCCGCGAAGTCGCCCGCCAGGGCTCGCTCACCGCAGCCGCGGAGTCGCTTTTCCTCACGCAGTCGGCGTTGAGCCATACGGTCAAGAAAATCGAGCAGCAGCTCGGCACGCCGATCTGGGACCGCGAAGGCCGCAGTCTGCGGCTGACCCAGGCAGGGCGCTATCTGCTGTCGCTCGCTGAGCGGCTGCTGCCGCAATTCGAGCTTGCCGAAGAACGCATGAAGCAATATGCGGCGGGCGAGCGCGGCACGCTGCGCATCGGCATGGAATGCGCGCCGTGCTACCAGTGGCTGCTCAAGGTCGTATCGCCGTATCTGGCGCGCTGGCCCGATGTGGACGTGGATGTGAAGCAGCGGTTTCAGTTTGGCGGCATCGGCGCGCTGATCGGCTATGACATCGACGTGCTGGTCACGCCCGACCCGCTCAACCGTCCGGGGCTGCGTTTCGAGCCGGTGTTCGACTACGAGCAGGTGCTGGTGGTCGCGGAAAATCATCGGCTGGCGCGCGAGCGCCATGTGAAGCCCGAACAGCTGGTTGACGAGACGCTCATCACCTATCCCGTGGAGACCGATCGCCTCGACATCTACAACCAGTTCCTGCGCCCCGCGGGCATCGTGCCGCGCCGGCACAAGACGATCGAGACCACCGACATCATGCTGCAGATGGTCGCGAGCCAGCGCGGCGTGGCGGCGCTGCCGAGATGGCTCGCCGAGGAGTACGCGGACCGCATGCCGCTCGCGATCGTGAAGCTCGGCAAGCAGGGCATCGCCAAGCAAATTTTCCTCGGCACGCGCGAAGGCGATGCCGTGGTCGACTACCTGAGCTCATTCGTCGAATTCGCGCGCGAGTGGAACTGGCAGGCGCCGCGCGTGCGGGGCCAGTGACAGCGGGTCAGGCGCGCCGGCCTCATGCGAAAGCGCTTCGCGCGGCTTCAGCGCGCACGAGCGGCAAGGCGCGCAATCATCCGCTCCGCCATGGCGCGGTCGATGACTTCGAATGACCGGCTCGAGCGCTCATAGGCATACATGTTGCCCGTCGCGATGTCGAACCACCAGCCGCTCAACACGAGCGCCCCGGCCGTGACCTGCTGGCGCACAATCGGATAGGTCATCAGATGCTCGAGCTGCACGAGCACGTTCAGTTGGGATAACTGATCGTGTGGTTTCAGCCTGCCATCGAGCGGCCCCTCCTGTTCGAGGCGAAACGCGGCATTGTTGGCGTGGCACAGCCATTTATCGAGGTTCGGCGATTTCACCTTGGCGTTGCGCGAATACACGGATTTCATCGCGCCGCACTCGGAATGCCCGCAGACGACGATATTCGCGACTTTCAGCACCAGCACGGCGTACTCGATCGCGCTCGCCTCGGAAAGGTCGCCGGTCGAGACTCCATCCGCAGTCGCCGGCGGTATCAGGTTGCCGACGTTGCGCATCGTAAACAAATCGCCCGGATGCGTCGAAGCAAGCAGGTCCGGCACGACCCGGCTGTCGGAACACGTGACGAAGAGCGCATCGGGAGTCTGCGCGAGCGCCAGTTTGTTGAACTGCTCCGCGTAATGGGGCAGCATTTTCTCGCGGAACTCGACAATACCCAGAATGAGTTTGCGCATGGCTTGTCTCCAGACGCGCTAGCGACCTGCTATCGAAGCTATCGAGGCTGCCGAGCCACCGAGGCCTTGCGAGTCGGGAATGCGCGCCAGCGCCACGTCCTCGGGAAACTCCTGCTTCGACAAGATCGCGCGATCGAGCAATGCCAGTTCGACATACAACGCGTCATGACGATGCTCCGGCAAACTCTGGATGAGGTTTTCGATCGCCGCGCGCAGACGCCGCGCAATCTGAATGCTGCCCGCGCCGCACTGCCGTATCTCGCGAAAACTGATATGCACGAAATCTTCCCAGTTAGGCGTGCGCAAGATCACGCGCACCTGCCCCGACCCGTCCACGATTTCTTCGATGCGCAGCGACCGTTTTCCGACCAGCCGCAATAGCCGGTGCAGCTGGTCGATCGCCAGGACCGCCGTGGTTGGATCGTTGATCGCCGCCGACAGCGCCTTCAGCGCAATATCGACCAGGATACGAAAGGCGAACATGGGATCCTGCTCCATCGTGCGCTCCGTCCCGAAGGCGACCAGAGTGCGCAACCTGTTGTCATCGATTGCGCCCGCATTCCCGTACACATAAAACAGCGGCTCTTCGACCGCGACGAAATCGCCGACTTGAGGCGCCACTTCAATAACCGTGTTGGTGCGGCGCGCCTCGGCCACGAGCATTTTCAGGTTCACGGCCAGAACGATGCCGGACTTGCCCTGCCAACGCACGACGCGATCAGGGTCGGCTCGCACGGCATCGCGCTCGGGCGCGGCCACGAGGCCGCTGGACGGTGCGGGATAGACGCCGTCGACAACCGCGAGCCCTTGCTCGCCAACGCGAGCCACGAGACTGACCGGACGCAGGAATTTCGCGGCGTAGTCGATCAGGAAAAGAAACGCGACCACGGAAGCAAAGCCGAATAGCGCAGCGATGAACACCTGGAACTGATGCACTTCCTCCTCGCCCATCCAGCCCGCCGTTCTGTTGGCGAACAGCAAGGTGAAAACGAACAGCCCCGAAATGCCGCGGATGATGTTATCGCGGAGCAGCGTCGTGGCGATGATGCGCGGCGTGTATTGCCCGCCGGCTACCTGGATGGCGACGAGCAGCGAACCGAACGTAAACACCAGAAACGCCAGGTCCGCGGAAACGATGTCGCCGAGCAAGGACCGGGCTCCCGTCATGGACAGCCCGAAAAAGCCCGTTTCCGGATCGAGAATCCCTTGCCGGATCATCCATCGTCCGAGCATTTCGGTCAGCGGCTTCACCACGGCATAGATCGCCACGGCGATAAGCGGCACGGTCCACAGCGAGGACCTGACGTAGCTCTTCAAGCTGTATCGGCGATTCCAGCCCATGCCTGCTCTCCCCTGAGCATTCACGTTGCAGCGCACATCGGTCGAGTATCGCGGTCGGCGTGAAAACCGGTCGCGGACCACGACGGCGCCGTGGGGTCACGTCCCCGCAGGCTCGCGTGCGGTCAGCGCGGTTTCCGAAAAATCCACTTCCCGCATCAGCTTGCTCAACGTCTCGTCATTGATCTCGTGGGCGTTGCGCAATTCCAGCAGCGCAGTGCGCTCGGCACGTATTGCCGCCAGGCTGATTTGCATTTCCAGCGCTTCCACGCGGCGCATTTCGTCAGCGGAATTGCCTTCCCGGGTGAGCGTGGCAAGCCTCCGGCGATACAGGCCCATCACGCGTGCAGTCGCATCGGCGGCAAAAGCCGTCGACGACTCGCCCGTGTCCGCGGTGACGCTTCGATGAAGATCGTCGATGGCGCGCATTGCCGCTTGCGCGGCGACTTTGCGCGCGTGCTGCTCTTCGTGCGCATGCGCATCGTGTCCGTGGCCCGCACCGTGCAACAACTTCGGCAACGCGAACACCGCGACCAGCAGCGACGTCAGGATCACGCCGGAAGCGATAACGATGACCAGGTCGCGTCCCGGCAACGGCTCCCCGCTGGACAACGCAACCGGAATCGACAGCACCCCGGCGAGCGTCAGCGCGCCGCGCACCCCGGCGACCGTCATGATCGTGACGGTGCGCAGCCCCGGCGCCGCGTTGATCACGCCGTGCCTCGCGGCACCACGGCTGGCGAACCATTGCAGCAGCCAGACCCACGCGAAGCGCATGGCATAGAGCGCGAGCGTGACGGCCAGGACATAACCGATCAGCCGCCACACGGCGCCATTGCCGGTCTCGTGAGCATCGAGCAGCGCCCCGCCGATGATGTGTGGAAACTGCAGCCCCAGCAGGATGAACACCATGCCGTTGAAAACGAATTCGACCATGGCCCAGGTGTTGTTCGCGCTCACGCGTGCCGATACCGAGCTGGCGCTGGTGAGGGTCACGTAGTTCATCATCATCCCGGCGGCCACCGCCGCGAGAATGCCGGAGCAATGAAAATGTTCGGCGAACAGATAGGCGGCGAACGGGATCAGCAACGTCAGCACCACGCCGGACGCCGGGTCGCCCCCGCGAGTCACGTTGCGCAGGCGCCGTATCACGATGGCGAACGACCAGCTCACCGCAGCGCCTAGCGCGAGGCCGCCAGCGGCGATGATCAGGAAGCTGATCGAAGCTTCGCGCAGCGAGAACACGCCGGTCAACGCGGCCGCGATCGCGAACTTCAGTGCGACGAGGCCGGAGGCGTCATTCATCAGCGCTTCGCCCTCGAGAATATGCATCAGCTGCGCCGGAATGCGGTTCTTGCCGGCAATGCCCGCCAGCGCGACGGCGTCGGTCGGCGACAGCACCGCGGCGAGCGCAAACGCAACAGGGAGCGAAACGGCCGGCACGATCGCATGCACGAAGTAGCCGACCACGAGCACCGTCATGAACACCAGACCGAATGCCAGCGCCAGGATCGAACGGCGCCGCATGAAGAACTCGCGTTTCGGCGTGCGCCAGCCGTCCGCGAAGAGCAGCGGCGGAATGAAGAGCAGCAGGAACAGTTGAGGATCGAAGGTGACGGACAGACCGAACACCGGCCAGGCCAGGAAGGCGCCGATGGCGATCTGGACGAGCGGCAACGGCACCACGCCGTGTAGAAGCCGCACGACGACGCCCGAGACGGCGACCGCGAAGAGCAGGATCAAAACCGTGAAAACGATGTCCATCGGCGTCGTCAGCTTGAGAGTTTGAACGTGCTTGAACGGTCGGGTCGGCGCAGGAAGGGTCAACCGCCCAGCTTGATGATGGCGATCGTCAGCACAATGCCAAGCGCGATCATGGCGAAGCCGGCTTTCATCGCCCCTGCGCCGGCCGAGCGCCCCAGTGCCACGCCGGCGAAGAAAAGCATCGCGAGTGTGAGCACGCGTGAGGCGATGAGCGCCGTCGTCACGTCCTTGACGACGAGAAATGGCACCGCGACCGGAAACGTTCCGAGAACAACGAGAATAAAGATGCCCAGCGCGCCGATGAAATCATCCAGGACGAAATTGGCCCGGGACGGCAGCGTCGGGGCAGCGGCGAAGCGCGCGCGGAGGTGCTCGAGATCGGCATCGTCGACGAATTGCCCGAGCTTCCCGGGCAATGCATCGCGCAACGCCCGTACCGCGACTGCCGGGTCTTGCTCGCGCTTGACGGTCTGCGCCAGTTTCAGGCGCTGCCCTCGATCGACGAGCGTGCGCACGAGGTACATCACGGCATCGGCGAGACCCCACGCCAGATTGCATCCGAGCGCAGCGAAGAACATCTTGTGCCCTTCATCCACGCCCGCGGTCACCGCCTTGACGGCACCAACGAACGTCAGCGCCATGAACAGACCAAAGCATATTTCGCAGACCCGGTCGACCGTGTTGAGAATCGGTTGGCGCCGTTCAGGTTCAGCGTGTCCGGCCGGCATAATCGTGCTCATAGGGCCTCGGCTCAAGGTAAGGAACGAGACGTCGCGATCACTATCAACTGGGGCTGCTGGTACGAGCAGTATACGAAAAGAGCTGACAGCCCGGTTCCCTTATTTTGTCGGTTGGTGCGCGCCCGAGCAGCGCTGATGTTCGCAAGCAACCATGCAAAAAGCCGAACGGCGCGTCATGCGCCGTCCGGCTTTTTGCTGATCGGCCCGCGCGGGGCGTTACTGCACGATGGTCGCGCTCTGCACCAGCGACTTCACGAGCTTTGCGGCGCCCGCATCCATCGATTCCGCGATCATCTGGCGGCGGATCTGATCCTTCACGGTGTCGAACGACGGCACGCTCATGGCGCGCTTGTCTTCGAGCCTGACGACCACCCACGCCTGGCCCGATTGCAGCGGCTGCTGCACCACCCCGCCCACCGGCAACTTCGCGAGCGCGCGCGCCACTTCCACCGGCACGCCGCGCGTCTTGCCCTCGACCACCGGCGTCTTGAAGCTCACCCACGGCATTTCGCCGCCGTTTTCCTTCGAGGGGACGATGCTGAACTGGCGCGCGAGCGCATCGAACGGCTTGCCCGCCTTCGCCTGCGCAATCACGCCCTTGGCCACGGCCCGGTCGGCCAGCACGATGTATTGCGGCTTGTACTCGTACTTGCCGAGCTCGGCGTTCACGCTGGTGTAGCGCGCCCGGATCTCGCGCTCGGTCGGCTCTTTCACATGCACGTTGTCCTGCAGCCAGGACTGGATCTCGACGTCCACCTTCTGGGCGTCGCTCGCCTGCTGCACCTCGGGGCGCTGGTCGTAGTGGGCGCGCGCCGCCTGCTGGCGCACCACTTCGCGGATGATCAACTGCTGCTTGAGCGCCGCGCGCAACTGGGGCGTGTCGACGTCGTTGCCGCGGCTCACGGCCGTGCTCACCGCGCTGTCCAGCGCGGACTGCGGAATCGCCACGCCGTTGACCACGGCGATCGCTCCGGCAGGCACGCCCGTGGAGGTCGATGCAGCCGCTGGTGCAGGCGCCGGCGCGGACGCGGGCACGGATGCCGGCGCGAGCGAGAGCGCCGGCGGCGGCGCGGGTGTCGTGACGACGTCGGAAGGAAGCGGCTGGGCCTGCACGAGGCGGGGCAGCGCCGCGCCCAGCGCGGCCAGGACGAAAGCGCTCTTGCGCAGCGTGCGGATCAGGGGGGACATGCGGGACATCTCGATTCACTCCAATGGGTCAGGCCGACTGGCCCGCCGCGCATTATCGCCTGCTTGAGCCAAAAAGCCGAAACGCCGCAATCTAGCGGATGTTTCGACAGGAGACCGTCAATTCTTGTCAAAATCGCGGTTAGACAAACCCGACTTTGACGCAACTCAGCACAAAAATCGGCCTGCTTCGTGGCCGCTACGACAATTCGTTTCAAGATCAATGCCTTGGCGCGCATGCGGACAGGTTGTCCACAGCCCTTTCCACGAAATCTGGGGATAACCGTCCGCGCCCAAGTGCTTGTGCGGGGTCCATCGCTGAGTTGCTGCACGGCGGCGGGGACAATGAGACGCTGCTACCGTGCGCCGTCGCTGCTGGCCGACAAGCCGCAGATTCGCCGTATTCAGGATTGCCATGACCCGATTCACTCGTCCGCACGCGTTCGCTGCCACGCGCACGCGGCAACCATCGCAGGCCGAACGGCCGATGCCGATCGGCCTGCCCGCCCGCATCGTCTGCGCGGAGGGCCTGGCCGCCCAGGCCGTGACGCGTCACGGCGCCTGCGCCATCGATCTAGCGCGCACCGGCTCGCTGCCGGCCGGCGCCTGGGTGCTCGCGTTTCGCGGCGTGGCGCGCGCGGTCATCGACGCCGAACGCGCCCGCGACATCGACGTGGCGCTCGATGCGCTCGAAGCCATCGCCAGCGGCGAGCTCGACGACGTGCATGCGCCGCTGGGGCTCGTGCATTACTTCACGGCCGTGAACCGGGACGGCGGCGCTAACCGTTCCATTCAGAAGCGCGGTCGGGAACGGTAAGCGCCGCGCGCCGGATCAGTTGCCCTGCTGCGGCGTCGGCGGAGTGTATTGCGCGCCCGCGCTGTTGCCGGCCGCGGAATCGTCGGGCGTGGGCGTCGGCGCGAGCATCGGCTCTTGCGGCGGATACGGCGCCTGCTGGGGCGCCTGCTGGGGCGTCTGCTCCTGATGCGCGGGCTGCGCCACCGAAGCGCCACCGCTACCGGAGGCCCCCAGCACCGGCGGCTGGCCGAACATGCGCGCGATATCCGGCGGCACGGCAGGCGCCGACGCGCCCGATGCCGCGGCCGTCGCCCCCGACGCCGCTGCCGCGCCCGCCGGCGCGACGCCGCTCGAAGGCGGCACTTCGGTCGGTTCGGCGGGCGCCGGCGTCGGCGCGACAACCGGCCCGCCCGCTCGCGACGCCGGTGCATGGGCCGGCGCGCGCGGTGCAACGGCGGGCGTCTTCGAAGCGAACAGGCCGTCCATCCACGTCTTGAGCCGGTCGCGGAAAGTCTCGAACGCGCCGGGCTGGACTTCGGTGTCAAAGCGCGCGCGCGGATCGACGATGCGCGCCCGCAGCGCGCGCTGGAAGAAGTCGCCGACGATCGGCAGCGCGCTGCGCGCGCCCTCGGACTGAAGCGTGACGCGCCCGTCGTCGAAGCCCACCCATGCGCCCGCCACGAGCTGCGGGTCCATCAGGATGAACCAGCCGTCTGCGTTGTCCTGGGTCGTGCCGGTCTTTCCCGCTACGTCGGCGCGAATGCCAAAGCGCGTGCGGATGCTCGCGCCCGTGCCGCGATTCACGACGTCGCGCATCGTGTCGAGCAGCGTGCGGTCCGCCGAGGGCGACAGCGCGCGCTCGGGCGAGGCGCTCGCGAATTCGGCGAGCACTTCGCCCTTGCTGTCCTCGATGCGCGTGACCATGCGGGGCTCGAGGTACTCGCCATCGTTGGCGATGGTGCTGTATGCCGACACCATCTCCTTCAAGGTGACTGGGCTCGTGCCGAGCGCGAGCGACGGCACCGGCTTCAGCTCGCTGTCGCGCACGCCCATCGCGCGCGCGAGGCGCGCGACCTTGTCCGGGCCCACCGCCTGCATCACCTGCGCCGTGATGCGGTTGCGCGAGAACGCGAGCGCATCGCGCAGCGTCATCGGTTTGTTGCTGGGCGGCACGTCGTCGTTCGGACGCCAGATCTCGCCGCCTTCGAGCGGCATTTCCACGGCCTGGTCGACGATCGTGTCGGTGGGCTTGGCGCCATCGGCGAATGCCGCGCCATAGACGAACGCCTTGAACGTCGAGCCCGGCTGCCGGCGCGCCTGCTGCACGTGATCGAACGGCTCGCCGGCGAAATCGCGGCTGCCCACCCACGCCTTGATCTGCCCGTTGCGCGGGTCGATCGCGAGAAAGCCCGCCTGCACCGTGGTCTTGTCCTTGCACAGCCCGCGCATGAAGGTGCGGTCGGTGGCGAGCTTCTTGAGCGCGTCTTCGTCGCTTGCTCCGCCGTCACGCGCGCTCTTGTAATCCGGCGTCTCGCGCATGAAGGTCTTGAACACGTCGTTGCCCGTGGTGCAGCCATCGCGCCCGCTCCATGCGACGTTCGCGCTGCCCTGCAACTGATTGGCGTGCTGCTTGAGCGCGGCGGTGGCCATCGCCTGCAGACGCGAATCGATGGTTGTGCGCACAACCAGACCATCGGAATAGATGTTGTAGTCGTTGCGGTCGGCCCACGCGATCAGCCATTTGCGCAGTTGCTGCGCGAAATGCGGCGCGGGGCCGGGCGGCTCGGTTTGCCGCTCGAAGTCCAGACGCAGCGGCTTCTTCGAGAGCGTCGCGTACTGCGCGTCGGTGAGCTTGCCGTACTTCACCATCTGGCCGAGCACGGTGTTGCGCCGCGCGAGCGCGCGCTCGGGATTGATCACCGGGTTGTAGTAGGCGTTGCCCTTGAGCATGCCGGTGAGCGTCGCGGCCTGCAGCACGGTCAGCTGATCGGCGGAAACGCCGAAGTAGGTGCGCGCCGCCATCTCGATGCCGAACGCGTTGTAGAGGAACGGCACCGTGTTCAGATAGGTTTCGAGAATCTGCGGCTTGCTATAGACGGCCTCGATCTTGAACGCGGTGATCGCCTCCTTGATCTTGCGCGTGAGCGTGGGCGCGCGGCCGATCTCGTCGGGATAGAGATTGCGCGCAAGCTGCTGCGTGATGGTCGAACCGCCCTGGCGGTCCCCCGAGAACGTATGCAGCGCCGCGCCCGCCGTGCGCTTGAAGTCGATGCCGTGGTGCTCGTAGAAGCGGTGGTCCTCGGTCGAGATCAGCGCATCGACCATATGCGGCGAGATCTGCGAAAGCGGTACCCATTCCCGGTTCGAGGGCTTGAATTCGGCGAGCAGCTTGCCGTCGGCGGAAAGAATCCGCGCGGGCTGGTCCACCCGCGCCTTGCGGATGTCGCCGATGCCGGGCGTGAACGGAATCAGCACCAGCACGTAGAGCATGAGCGCCGCGGGCAGCGCGCCGATAGCGATGAGGATGCCGCGCCGGGTGGGATGGCGCAGATGATGTAGCCCCCTGCCGAGCCACGGGCGCGCGAGCGCGCACAGGCGCGACGCGAGGGGCTTCAGGCGGGAGGACCATTGCTCGGCTTGAGCGCGGATGAACGACACGGAACGCTTCACGCGGGGCTTCAGGATCGGCTGGCAAAGCGTGCATCGTACCAAAACTGCCGGGCATGGCTTCTATCGCGCCGATGGCCGCCCGAACCACGCCCTGCCGCAAGTCAAGACGCAATTCATGACACGGCGATGAAATATTCCTTCCAGCGCGTGGAAGAATCTTCTCCAGTCACAGCCGATTTTCCGGCGGCCGCCGATCCCTACACTCCTGACGCTGCTTGCCGGCCTTCGCCCGCAGCAGGCCTTTTCCAAACGCTACGAGAACACCGCATCAGGAGCATCACACGTGAAAAAGAACGCCCTCCCGCTCGCCCCCGCATTGACCACCGCCGTTGCCACCGCCGTCGTAGTCGCCGGCGCGCTCGCCCCTGGCGTCGCGCAAGCGCAAAGCTCGGTCACGCTTTACGGCCTGATCGACGCCGGCATCATGTACACCAACAACGTGGCCAGCTCGGGCGGCAAGGCCGGCAGCGCGCTCTGGCAGGCGACGAGCGGCAACGTCAACGGCAGCCGCTTCGGCCTGCGCGGCAGCGAGGACCTCGGCGGCGGCCTGCGCACCGTGTTCTTGCTCGAAAACGGATTCAACGTGCAGAACGGCAAGCTCGGCCAGGACAACCGCATGTTCGGCCGCCAGGCCTGGGTGGGACTGGCGAGCGACCGGTTCGGCACGCTCACGCTGGGCCGCCAATATGACGAGCTCGTCGACTTCGTCGCGCCGCTCTCGGCCACGGCGGGCACCTTCGGCGACACGGGCTTCGCGCATCCGTTCGACAACGACAACCTCAACCACTCGCTGCGCATCAACAACGCCGTCAAGTACACGAGCAACAGCTATGGCGGCTTCAAGTTCGGCGCGCTGTACGCGTTCTCGAACCAGCCCGACTTCGCGGCCAATCGCGCCTACAGCTTCGGTGCGAGCTATAACAACGGCCCGCTCGCCTTGGCCGCCGGCTATCTGCAGTTGAACGGCACGCAAGGCGCGAACGCGAGCAGCCCGGGCGCGGTGGACCTCGCCGAGTCGGCGGCCAACGGCAAGGGCGGCTTCTCGCTCGGCGCGCAGCGGCTGCGCTCCTTCGGCGGCGGCCTGAATTACAGCTTCGGTCCGGCCACGGCGGGCTTCGTGTTCACGCGCAGCGAATATGCGGGCACGAACGCGTTCGGCTCGCACGGCGGCGACATGAGCTTCAACAACTATGAAGTGAACGGCAAGTATCAGCTGAATCCGGCCTGGAGCCTCGGCCTCGCCTATACCTACACGGACGGCCACGTGGACCGCACGAGCTGGGGCGCCGATCCGAAGTGGCAACAGGTGAATGCGCAGGTGGTGTATCGCCTCTCGAAGCGCACCGACCTCTACGGCGAAGCGATGTACCAGCACGCCACGGGCCACAACTACGTGGCGTTCATCAACACGGCGGGCGGTGCTTCGTCGACGGCGAACCAGGTGGTGGGCACGGTGGGGCTGCGCGCGCGCTTCTGACGACGCGCGGCGCTAACCGAGGACGAGCGACAGCGCGATCGAGATCCAGACGGCGCACGCGCCCGTCAGGAAGCAGCGGCGCGCGAGCAGAAAGCGCGACTCGTCGCCGGGCTTCGCGGGTGAGGTGGCGAGCCAGGGCACGCTGCCGAGACAAGCGAAGCCCACCAACGCGAGCACGACGATCACGCGGTCGCCGAAGCGCCACGGCACGGGCTCATGCAGACCCCAGTAGCCAAGAAAGATCATGCCGATGGAAAACATCGTCGATGCGGCCGAGCTGAGCGCCACGACCGATCCGGTCGGAGATTGCATGGACTGTCTCCTCTCGCGCGTCGCGCGCCATGTGGGTCGCCGTGCCGGTCGCTGTGCAGATCATTCGCAGGCGACTTGCGGGCCATTATCGGCGCGCAAGCCGGCAGCGGCAACGCGGCCGCGAGCGTCATGCAATCAGGCCGTGGGCCGCACCATCTGGAACATCTCGCCGATCTGCGCGTAGTCCGCGCGATAGCCCGCGCGCATGATGGGCTGCGCGGCATGGGTGTCGAACAGCCCGTCCTTCAGGTACTGCTGCTGGATATGCACGCCCACGACCTGGCCGAGCGCGAGCCAGTTGTTCATGGGCGACCCGTCGAGCGCATTGAGCCGCACGATCTGCAGCAGCTTGCATTCGAGCGCGGCCGGCGCCTCGGCCACGTGCGGCACCGCCACGTTGCGGCCCGGCGCGGGCGTGAGACCTGCCAGCGCGAACTCGTCGACATCGGCGGCGACGGGGGCGGAACTCTGGTTCATCTGCGCGGCCAGCGGGCGCGACGCAAGATTCCAGACGAACTCGCCTGTCGCCTCGATATTGACGATGCTGTCCTTGCGGCCTTCGCTGCAAAAACCGATCACCGCCGGCGACGTGGCGAACGCGCCGAAGAAGCTATACGGCGCGAGGTTCAGCACGCCCTCCGCGGAACGGCTCGAGATCCAGCCGATCAGGCGCGGCGCGACGATCGCCTTGAATGGATCGTGCGGCAGGCCGTGGCCGGTGGCGGGATCGTAGAAGTAAGTGTCGGACATGGTGAGCGATGGTGGTTCTTGCGGCTCACAATATCGCACGGGACGATAAAAAGCGCTGACGCGAAATGAGCGAGTTATCCACAATTTCCGTGGAAAACCGTGGGGATAACTTGTCCCCCGACAGCACGCCGGCCGCATTGACTGTCACAGTATTCGCGCCACATTTCCCGATATGCGCGTTCGATACCGGCAGCGAATCGTGGCGCGTCCATGAGCGCCGATGCCTCCATACGGGTTCGCAACGTCCCGCGCAGGGCCGCGAGTCGAGGCAGATCGCGTGCGAATGCGTGCGCCGCGCGCACAAATTCGTCGTCGGTATAGGCAACGAGTTCGGGCAGCCCAAGATTTCCGGCGACGCTCTTGCCGCCTCGGCTTATGGCAGAGCGTCCCGCACGCGTGACGACCGGCACACCCATCCAGAACGCATCCAGACTCGTGGTGTGGCCATTATAGGGAAACGAATCGAGCGCGAGATCGATACGATGATAGGTTTCCAGATAAGCGCGGCGAGGCTGTCGAGCGATGAAAGACACGCGTGAAGGATCCATGCCGTGTGCAACATATCTTGCCGTCAACTGAGACCGCGGCACGCCGCGGGGCTCCAGGACGAGCAATCGGGATTCGGGCACAGCGGCAAGTGCACCCGCCCATAGACCCAGAGCATGATCGCTCACCTTGGCTGGATTGTTCAGGCAGCCGAACGTGAACGGCTCGCCGTTCGCGGCAGGCAGGCTGTTGACAGCCAAGCCCTCCGTCAGAGGGTCATAGCACCAGAACGTTCGCGGCAGGCGAATCGTTCGTTCGGAATACAAATCGTCTCGGCCAGGCTCGTCGACAGGATCGAGCCAACAGTCCGATAAACGATAGTCCATCGCGGGACTACCTGTTGTCCCCGGATAAGCAAGCCACGCAACCTGAACCGGAGCCGGACGCCGCGCAAACAAAAGACGCCGGCTGCCCTCCATGTGCATGGTCAAATCAACGAGGATGTCGACACGGTCGGCGCGAATTTGCTGTGCGAGTGTTGCGTCGTCTAATGCGCGCACATCGCGCCAGACGTCTGCAAGACCACGAATTGATGCAGTCACATGATCGGGCTCCGCGACACTCGAGTAGCAAAAGATTTCAAAATCCGCGTGATTGTGATTGGACAATAGCGGAATCGTGAAAAGAGATTGGCAATGCGAATCAAAATCGCCGGAAACATAGCCAACACGCAATCGCCGATTGGGCGCCGGGTTGTTCAAGTGCTCCCGCTCGCACACGAAGACCGGCGCCTCATGCTGCGCGGCAAACCGGGAGCACTCGCGCATCAGCACCTCCGGGCAATCGCTCAAAAAAGGGAGCGCGAAAATCAGGTTTGCGTGCGCGACAATATTGTCCGGGTCACACTCCAGCGAGCGGCGCAAAGCCGCTACCGATTCCTCTGCGGCCCCCATCGCAAGAAATACATTCCCAAGAACGGCGTGAGCATTGGCAATTTCCGGATTGAGGTTTGTCGCTTCACGCAGTGCGGTCAAGGCTTCAGCCGGATCGTCGAACGATAACAAGTGCCCAAGCTGATACCATGCGTTCGCATGATCCGGCTTTAGTGCCACGGTATGTCGAAGCACTCGAATGGCTTCATCTGCGCGCGCCGGGCCAAGCAAAACACCGAGGTTATAGTTCGCACTTACGAGATTCGGGTTGAGTGCGATGGCTCTGCGCGCAGCGCTTTCAGCTTCGGCACGGTTCGTCCTGGAGAGGATGTGGGCGAGGTTGGACCATGCCACCGCGAAATTCGGATCTATCTCCACAGCCAGCATCAGGGCGTCCCTCGCCTCCCGCCAGTGGGACTCCGGCAACAGGCATGCAAGCGCATTCCACGCAGGTGCGAAGGTCGGATCCAGTTCAACTGCACGGCGCAGTGCGTTTTGAGCTGCTTCCGGTTCGGTGTTTTCGAGCAAGGTCCCCAGGTTGAACCATGCCTGCACGAATTCAGGGCGCAACGCAATTGCCTGCTCATATGACGCTCGCGCCTCCCCGGGCCGGGACGCGCGCAGCAGATTTCCAAGATTGTTGTGCGCCTCCGCGAGTGACGGCGCGAGATAGATCGCCTGACGCAGATGCGCTTCCGCCCGTTCGGCCTCTTGCGGTCCAAAAGTATTCGACAAATAGAAATGTGCGGCAGCGAATGTTGGATCCAGCTTTGTCGCGTGAAGAAGGGTTAAACGTGCATCTTCGGTACGCCCCTGCGCGAGTAGCGCATTTGCGAATTCCAGTGCCTCCGACGCGCTAGTACTGCGTGCAAGCGCATCACTCAAGACTGCTTTCGCCTGGCTGGCACACCCCAAGGAAAATTCGATGAGACTAAGCAGATAGCGGGGCTGGGCACAGTCAGGCGAAGCGAGGATCGCCATATGGCAATGCCTTTGCGCATCGCGAACGAAACCCGCACGCCATGCGGCGAATGCAGCGTCATACATGCGGCGTCTCTCCTCTATAACGCGAAGACCTTAAAGTCGCCTGCGTGCGATTGGTCTGCATGCCATTTTCGGGGGGCGTGATATCCCCCCAAAAACATGCTACATCTCAAATTAACCGAGTCATACTTAATGATGTGAGGAAGCAAACACAGTCGTTTCAACCGGCGTCTGGATTGTCGCCGTTGATGTGAGGCCTGCGCTGTTGACCGAGTAGGCGGCCATTGCCGACACGAGCTGATTCGCCTGATTGCTCGATATCAATTCTCCGCCAAGACCGGCTTTAACATTGGCGATAGTAACGACGTTCCCGTTCCCAAGCCCGATTACGGCATTGCCATTCTGGACCGAGAATGACGACGCGTTCATGGAAATACTTCCGCTTGCATCCTCCTTTACGAAGAATCCGCCGGCGGCCTGTATTGTCTCCGCACCATTTGCAGAGTTAAACGATACGCTGTTGTTGCTGCCACTGATGTTGACCGCGTCCCCAGATCCAAGGACGATCTGATTTCCATCACCCACGTTTATTGTATTGCCAGCACCCTTTGAGTCATCGATTGTCCATTTCGATCCCATTGAAACCGTATTCCCGGAGCCCGATACCGCGACCGTTCCCATCCCGATCCCGCGATCGTAGACCGAGTTGTTACTCCCGGAAACCGAGACGGAGTTGTGCGCTTCGACTGAATTATTGCTTCCGGAAACGCTTGCGGTAGCATTCGTGGCCACAAAAGCGTAGCCGCCATTCATGTTGATTTTTGAATTTACCCCTGCGGTCACATGCGAATTGATTCCAACGGTTATTGTGTCGTTATGCCCGTTGCCTGAGAGAGTATGACCGCCGCCGCCATCTCCATCGACGACAAGACTATTGGCCCCGGCAGAAATGACGTTATTCGATCCCGAGATGACAATTTCGGCGCCATTGGCCGAAGATCCTAGTACCGTGTTTCCATCTCCCACGATACGAATGAAGCCCTGAGTACCGTACGGCACACCGGCACCGCTCTCCAGGAACACCAGATCCGATGAGCCATAGAGGTTCATACCTGCACCGCTTTGGACATCAAAAGTCGTATTGTCGAGTGTGTACGATTCGGCGTTTCCAGTTACAGAAATATAAGACGTGCTCATTAGCATCTCCTGTTATGCGAGCTTAAAATTTCCGGACCGAGTCACCTCGGACCAGGCTAAATGGAAGCATTGCCACACAGGGTTCTGCTTCTCAAATTCAAGTAATTGATTCGCACTGCAACTTTAAATCCATCCACAAGACGATCCCTATTGGAGATCTCCTCGACCCAGTGTTCCCAGCTTCGCTGCCAGATCCACTCTGGCGTGGTCCCAGTCAGCAAGCGCCTGCACACGTTGCTGTTTCGCATTCGCCAGCGCCGCCTGCGTATTCATCAATTCGAGAATGTTCCCAACGCCTGCGTCATAGCGATGCTTTGCCGCCTCCCATGAACGCTCAGCAATCGCCAGCAAGTTCGCACTGTTCTGCGCATTCTGCGTCGCGCCCATGAGCGTCTGGTAACTGCTCCATACGTCGAGCGCGACCTGACGCTTCGCTTCGTCTACCATATCCCGTTGCCGGTCGGCCTGCGCCTTTGCCTGATCGACCTGGTAATGTCGCCCGAACCCTTCGAACAGCGGTATGCTTAGTTGCACGCCGATATAAGCATCGTGCCCCATGGCAGGAAACGTCGGCGCCCCCACCCCCAGGTTCTGCGGCTCGTTGTTCCGGTTGTATTTCACCACCAGGCTGATGCTCGGCAAACCCTGTGCGCGTGTCTGTGAGACCTTCGCAAGTGCAGCCTCGTACTGCGCTTGTGCCGCTCGCACCGAGGGATGCGACGCTTGCACGTCGCGGATCATCTGTGCCACTGGCTCGCTGAACGCTTTACCAACCCGGACGTTTTCCGTCACTGGCGGCACCTCCAGCGGCATATCCGGCGTGAAGCTCATGTCAGCGGCCAGTGTGCCCAGCGCAATCTGCGCGTCGCCTTTCGCCCTCGTCAGGCTGAATACCGCCTGCTCGTGCTGAGTCTGCGCCTGCAGGACGTCGGTGATTGGCACGACGCCCCTGTCTGCGCGCTCCTGCGCGGCCACCATACTCTGACGCGTCATCTCTTCCACGTCACGCGCCGCTTGCAGCCGTCCCATTGCAGTCTGGGCTAAATAGTAATCCTTAGCAGCTTGCTCAAAAAAAATCAGCAATGTGGCATCTTGCGTCGCACGCGCGGCTTCCAGCAGCGCACTCGCGCTCTTCAGCCCTCCCTTGCGACCGCCGAAATCATAGAGCAGCCAGCTCAAGCTAACACTTTCCGCATGTACCGTCGAGTTAATATCCGAACTCAGTTGCGGGTAGTTGTCGACACGGGTCACCGAACTCTCACGCACGCCTTGCAGATTCGCGGTGATCGTCGGCAGGTAGGCAGCACGCGCCACGCCGACGCCAGCCGCCTGTGCCTTTACGGCCGCCCAGGCGGCGCGGGTCTTCGGGTTGTTACACAGCGTGCGTTCGACGACCTCGGCAAGCCGTAGCGGATTGCCAGGCGCCGAACCGAACACGCATTCCGTCACGATCGCTCCCCCGGCCGAGGCGGAGATGCCCTGTTCCACGCGCAGCGCGTCAAGCGCATAGGCACGACTACCCAACGTCATCAAGACCGCAAGCACCATGGCGTTTCGCCGCGATTTCACATCAGCGTTCACGCATGCTCTCCCGTGCCGTCTGCATCAGCGGGTCCAGAAAGTACCCGATCACGCTGCGCCTCCCGGTGCGGATATCCGCCGTGACCGTCATGCCCGGCGTGAGGGTAATCCAACGGTTGTCGACGTGGATGCGGTCCGTCGCCAGCCGTATGCGCACGGGAAACGTCAGCCCGAACTTCTTGTCCTGTACCGCGTCGTTCGAAACCTCGGTGATGGTGCCGCTCATGTATCCATAGCGTGTATACGGAAACGCGTCGATCTTCACCGACGCCAACTGGCCCACCTCGACGAAACCCACGTCGCGGTTTTGCAACCTTGCTTCCACCTCGAGCGCATCGTCCGGCACGATTTCCATGATCGGCTGCGCGGTGGTCACCACTCCGCCCAGCGTGTGCATAGATAATTGCTGCACGGTGCCGGCCACCGGCGCCGTCAGGCTCATGAGCGCCTGGCGTGTCTGCGCCTTTGTCTCGTCGTCACGCCCCTGGGCGACGAGTTGCGTGGCCTTCTCCAGTTCGTCGAGTTGATTACGACGGAACTTCGAAGCCGTGGCGTCGACCTGCGCACGCTGCGCGGCAATAGCCGCCACGAGTTCGTTCGCATGGCTGCGCTGCGCGGCCAGTTCGTTTTCCTTGTCAAGCGCCTGCTGCTCCCTGTCGAGGTAGTCATTGCGTGCAACGTACTTTTTGGCCACCAGCCCGCGATATGAATCGGCCTGCTGCCGTGCCAGTGGCGCTGTTGCGGCAAGCTTCGCAATCTCCGCGCGCACGCGCTCCAGTTGCGCCAGGCGTTGTAAAAGTTCTGCCTTCTCGCTCTCGTACTGGTTGCAATACTCGAGCCACGCACCTTCCGCATGACGTTGAGCATCCTGCATTTGCGCATCTGACGCGTCGCCGACGTTCGCCACGACAGGCGGCTTGTTGTTCTGCTGCGCATTGAGCAGCGCGTTGGCGCGCGCCGCCGCGAATTCCGCCACGAGCCTCGACATATGGGCCTTGTCTGCATCGGCGGCCGTCTGCGTCGTGTCGAGTTTCATCAATAGATCGCCCGCCACCACGCGCTGGCCGTCCTTCACGCGGATTTCGCGCACCACCCCCGTAATCGCAGGCTGGATAGTCTTCACACGCGCATTCGGGACAAACTTGCCGTTTGCGGTTACCACGATATCGAGCTGTCCAAATAGTCCGATCAACAATGCGATGAAGGTAAGCAGAGTCAGTATTCGCATGGCCCAGTGCGGCGCCGGGTGCACGGGCGATTCGACAAGTTCAAGCTCGGCTGGCAGGAAGGCCAGTTGATCAGCGTCTCTCTCGGGGCCTTCGAGCTGCGCGCGGATATGCCAGACTTCGCGAAGTACTGCCGCATAGCGGCGTACGAGATCCGCGAATGTCTGAAATTTCAACGGCCTCATGCCAAGGAATCCTGCATGGCTACGAGGCGCGCATAATAGCCACCGTGTCTCAGCAAACCCTCATGATCGCCCTGTTCCACGATCTTGCCGTGATCCATCGCGAGAATGCGATTCGCGTCGCGCACGGCGGAGAGCCGGTGCGCGATAATGACGACCGTGCGTCCCGCACAGATCGTCTTCATGTTCTCGCGGATAACGCGCTCCGTTTCGAAATCGAGGGCGCTCGTGGCCTCATCAAAGATAAGAATCCGCGGATTGGTCAGCAAAGCTCGCGCGATCGCGATGCGCTGGCGTTGCCCCCCCGAAAGATTGCTGCCGTGCTCACCCACCACCGTGTCATAACCTTCAGGTAGTTCGCAGATGAAGCCATGTGCGCCCGCGAGCTCCGCCGCATGAATCACCGCTTCGAGTGGCACGCCAGGATCGCTCAGCGCAATGTTCTCGCGCACCGACCGGTTAAAGAGCAGGTTCTCCTGAAGCACGACGCCAATTTGCCGACGCAACCACCCAGGATCGGCAAGCGCAAGATCCTGCCCGTCGATACGTACGACACCCTGCTCTGGAATGTGGAGTCTCTGCAGCAGCTTGGTGAGCGTGCTCTTTCCCGACCCCGAACGTCCCACGATGCCGATCACCTGTCCCGCGCTAATGCTGAACGACACGCCATCGAGCACGACGGGGCCGTCCGGACGATAGCGGAAACGGATGTTGTCGAACTGTACATCGCCGCGAATGGCCGGCAGCGCCTGGCGTGTCTGCGCAACCTCGGTGCGTGTATTGAGAATGTCGCCGAGCCGCATCATCGAAATGCTGATTTGCTGAAAATCCTGCCACAGTTGCGCCAGTCGCAGTACGGGGGCGCTCACTCGCTGCGACATCATATTGAAGGCGACGAGTTCTCCCACGGAGAGCCGTCCGTCGATCACGAGCCGCGCGCCGATAAACAGCGTGCCGAGCGTGACGAGCTTGCCGACGAGCTGGATGAGTTGCTGGCCAACATTGCTGAGTTGATTCACGCGGAAACCGGCACTCACGTACGCCGCGAGCTGCGATTCCCATCGACGGATGAACTGTGGCTCGACGGCCATGGCCTTCACCGTCTCCATACCCGAGACTGACTCGACTAGAAAGGATTGGCTGTCTGCGCCGCGTGCGAACTTCTCATTCAGGCGCACGCGGAAGGCGGGCACCAGTAGTGCGGAAACGATGCCGTATACCGGCAGCGATGCCACAACGAGCAGCGTGAGCCAGCCGCTGTAAATGCACATCACACCGATGAAGACGAACGAAAAGGCAATGTCGATGATGACCGTGAGCGCCTGGCCGGTAAGGAAGTTGCGGATGTTCTCGAGTTCGCGCACGCGCGCCACCGTGTCTCCCACACGGCGCGCCCCGAAATAGCCCAACGGCAGCGCAACGAGATGGCGGAACAGGCGCGCGCCCAACTCGACATCGATGCGGTTGGTGGTATGCGCAAAAACATAGTTGCGCAGTCCCGCAAGCAAGACCTCGAACACCGAAGCAACAAGCGATGTCATGCACACGACGTTCAGCGTGCTGTAGGTACGGTTCACGAGCACCTTGTCCATGACGACCTGAAACATCAGCGGCGAGACGAGGCCGAACAGTTGCAGCACAAGCGAGACGCCAAGCGTTTCAAGCAACAAATGCCGGTAACGGACGATAGCGGGGATGAACCACGAGAAGTCGAAGCGCGCGAGATCGCCTGCAAGAGAGGCCCGGGAAGCAAAAAGCACCATCTGGCCGGTACTGCGCGCGACGATTTCGTCGAGCGGTTTGATGACGGGCGCGACGCCATCCGACTCGAGCACGAGTGCGGTCTTCCCGTCGGTCTTCGCGAGGATGAAATGATGACCCTCTCTATCGAGCACGAGCGCGGGTAGCGGAGTGACTTCCAGCCTGGCGCGATCCAGCGCGACGATGCGCGCCTTCAGGCCGAGACTCCGGGCGGCGAGCACGAGGTCCTTCTCGCTGAATTGCTTCGTCGTAATGGCGGCGGCATGTTTGAGCCTGGCCGGATCAGCTGCGATGTTGTGAAAGCGGGCAATAGTTACGAGGGCGGATAGCCCGGAATCGGTGAAGGCCACTGCTTCTAATCCTGATTATTCAGATGTCAGGGAAAGCGCCAGACATCGGGATAATATTATCTTGTTCAGGATATTTCCTTGAGTGCGCTCAAGGTGAGTCCCATCCGTGGTGTATCCCTCGCGCGCGGCGACACGATAAGTGCAATACCGGCCAGCGCGTCGCCTGTTCCCTGAATGCCATCTGGTACCGGGTCTCCCGCGTGCTCAAGTGCCGGCGCACGCAAGATTTGTCCACAGTTTTTGTTGAAAGCCCTGTGGACAAGCTCTGGGAGATCCACCCAAGTGCCTGCCTCAAAAGGAAAAACCTGTGGTGCGCGTCGCCGCAAGGCAGGTCGCACGGCTCCCTCGGCACATCCGGCCACTCGGGCAACGGCGACGAAACATTATTCGCCCGCGCCGTGCACAGCTTGTGTGCCACGCGCTCAGGCCCAAACGCAACAAAGCCGGCTCTCTCGCGAGAACCGGCTTCGTTCGATCCAGCCATGGCAGGAGCGATGTATTCAGAACGGCGCGCACTGCGGCGCTCGTCCTGCTCGCTCCTAGCGCAGCGAGGTTAGTCGCGCGGCAGGTGGAAAGGCTTGTAGTGCGAGCGACGGATGCGTTCTGCTTCGCGATGACGCGCTGCATACGAGTATTCGGCATCCATCGGCAGGTACGGCGACGCGAAGAGATCGTTCACCTTTTGAAGAATTGCAAGGATAAAGCTCATGGCGACTCCCGGTTAGACATGAATCTAGGGTTTTCCCTAGGAATGGAATGATTATAGGGTTTTCCCTAGCCAAACGCCAGCGCAGTGCAACAAGAAATCTGCGGCGTCGGGTCGCGGCCTGGCAGCAGGCTATCCTGCGTTGCATCAACACAACACATGAATAGCCTGCAATTCCGGGGGCAAAGCGAGGTGGAAGGGCGTGACGGTCAGCTTTTTGACGCCGTCTGACGGGTGGACGGCTGCGAGTGAGTCCTGGACGATTTGCTGCCCGTCGTATGCGTGGCGGGCTTTTCTGCCGATTTCGGCGTTTTGGCGGAGCGCGCGGTACGGCGCGGCGGCGTCGGGCTTTGCGGCTCCCGGGCTGCGCCCGTCGCGGCAGTCGCCGGCGCCGTTGCCGCCGCAACGGCCACAGCCGGCGCGGCGGCGGTCAATGCAGCGAGGCGCGACGCCATATTGTCGAGCGCGGCCTGCTGGTTCTGCATAAGCAGGTCCAGACGCTGTTGCTGCGCGGTCGCGTCGGCCGAGAGGCTGGCGAGCAGCAACGTCTGGGCGATCGCAACGCCGGTCGTCACCACGAGCGCGGCAACGGCGGCCGTCAACATCCATTTTGTTCTGCGCGTCTGGGCCGCCGCTTGCGCCGCTTGCGCCGTCACCGCCGCGACGATCTCGGCGGGCAGCGCCGCCGTGGCGTGCTCGGGTGCCTGGCTATGGACCGCCGCGCCAACGTCCGCGGCATGCACCGCCGCAATCATGCGCGCCGTGTTGCCCGTGGCGCTGGTCGGCGCGTAGGAGTGGCCGCTTGCGAACACGCCGGCCAGGGGGTCGGGCGATGGCTCGGGCAGCTTCGGCGCAGCCGTCGCTGCGGACTGCGGCGGCGTGCCAGCCTGGGCAGCCGCCAAAGCGACGATGGCCGCAATCGCCTCACCCTGCTCCTGCGGCTCCGGCTGGCCGGATGCCGGAGCCGCCGAGGCTTGCGTGCCTGCTGGCTCATGTGGCTCCGGTGCATCAATCCCGGCAGCGACAGCGGGCTCCAGCGCCTCGTCCTGCGCGCGGACCGTTACCGGGTCGCCCGAATCGTCAGGGTTGCCGTCGGCGCTCGCTGCATCCGCCGACGGCTCGGCCGCCGCAGGTGCCGCGCGCCGCGCCAGCGCAGCTTCACTGTCCTGCGCCGCGCCGGCCGCCTGGAGTTCGGTCGCCGGCTCAGGGTCCTTATCGAAAAGATCGAGCATCGGCGCGCCTGCTGGGGCGTGCGCCGGCTGCGCGGCGTCGGCGTCGGTGAAAGGCGTCGGCGAGCGACGCCGGGACGACGCGCTGCGTGCGGCGCGTCCGGTATTCGGGGATGCGTGTTCTACGTGTTCGGCCATGGATCGACGATGAGACTCGCTTCAGGTGAACTCGCGTCGCACGTCGGTCACGCCTGGCCGCAGCGTGACCGCCGCGTTTCGCTCCTTGGGCGCGCCCCTGAAACCCCAAAACCGCGCGCCACTGGTCACGCATCTTAGCCGCAAACGTTAAACCTGAGAGCCCCCTCGAATGCGAACCATGGATGACGCATCAACCTTGTCCGTCATCCTCGCGAAACTCCTTGACGACGGACAGACGCCGCAATGCTGTGCAGATCGCCTCGTACTCCATCGACGAGACGCGGTTCAGCACGATCATCACCTCGTCGAGCTCGGGCGAGTCGTCGCTCTGCTGCACCACGAACTGCTTCACGCGTGGGCTGGACGTGCCCAGCGCGTCGTGCAGCGAATGGAACGTGAGCGCGCCGCGATCGACGAGCAGCGAGATGCGCCGGCGCTGCCGAAACGTGATGAAGCGCCGCTCGAGCGGTTTGATGCCCGCGAGAATGATGAGAATGATGATGGTGGCCGCGATCGCCGCCGTATAGAGACCGCCGCCCACGGCAAGGCCGATGGCCGCCACCGACCACAGGCTCGCGGCCGTCGTCAGGCCACGCACGATCTCGCCGCGCAGCAGGATCGAGCCGGCGCCCAGAAAGCCGATGCCGGAGACCACCTGGGCGGCCATCCGCGACGGATCGAGCACGACGTGCTCGCCGCCGAGCGCATCGGCAAAGCCGAACGCGGAGACGATCATGATGAGCGACGATCCCACGCATACGAGCATGTGCGTGCGCAACCCCGCCGCCCACGACAGACGTTCGCGCTCGAAGCCAATCACGCTGCCAAGCGCGGCGGCCAGCACCAGCCGCGAAATGAGTTCCCAGTTGCCGAGCATCGCTCTCGCTCTCCTTGCTTTCGTGGATTTGCGCCGCTTGCGCAGGCCACCCGGTGGCTGGAATTGCCGCAGCCAGACGCGCCGACGCCACTCCGCCATGCCCTGCGTCAAGCGCAACGCGCCGCCGCATGCTTGCATCGTACGCCCCATGACAGAGATGGATTGGCCCCAGCGTACAATCGCAGGCACCCTGTTTTCCTCGTGCCGGCGCCCATGCGCCCATGTCACTCATGAACGCTCTCACCGGCGCAGCGAGCCTGCGCGATCATTTCGACCGCACGATCCTGGCGTTGTGGCGCGGCCCCGGCTTCAACGCGGCGCTGCGCCTGGCGCACGAGGCGCTCGACGCGTCGGGCACGACGCCGCTGCCCGACGTGCGCTATCGCGCGATGGCCTGCGCCCGCCAGCTTTTCGTGTTCTCGCAGGCCGGCGAGGCCGCGCATGCGCACACGCTCTACGCGTCGCTGTGCCGTACCTTCGCCGATCGCACGCACGGCGGATGGTTCTACAGCGTCGATGCCCAGGGCGCGCCGCTCGACACCACGAAGGATCTCTACACGCACGCGTTCGTGGTGTTCGCGTGCGCGGCATATGGCCAGCGTCTTGGCGTGCCGGAAGCGCTCGACACGGCGCGCGAAACATCGGCGCTGATCGTCGATCGCTTCAAGGCGCGCGACGGCTTGCTCAACGCCACGCTCGATGCGTCGTTTGCGAGCGTCACGAGCGGACCGCTGCAAAATCCGCTGATGCATCTGACCGAAGCGTGGCTCGCGGCCCGCGAGGCAACCGGCGATGCCGCTTTCGACGCGGCCATCACCACCCTCGCCGAAGCTGTGGCGCGCAATTTCCTCCACGCGCCCACCGGCTGCATCGCCGAATTGCCGCTCGGTGCGCAGGACAATCGGCTCGAACCCGGACATCAATTCGAGTGGTTCTGGCTCGTGCAGCAGGCAGGCGCGCAGCGGCTCGGCGCGTCGGGGCTTCAGGAGGCGCTCGCGCGCGCGTTCGCGTTCGCCGTGAAGCACGGCGTGGACCCGGCGACGGGCGCTGTGGCCGCATCCCTCGACGAACAGGGTCGCGTGATCGACGCCACGCAGCGCATCTGGGCGCAGACCGAATATCTGCGCGCGCTCGCCACACATGGCGATACCGTTGTGCGCGCAACTTTGGACGCGCAGACCGGCAAGTTCGCGCAGCGCTTTCTCACGCCGCAAGGCTGGGTGGAGTGCCGAAGCGCGGCCGGGGAAGTCGCTCGCGCGGACATGCCCTCAACCACGCCGTATCACCTGTTGACGGCGTATCGCGCGCTGCCCTGACGCGCTGGGAATTCGCCAGTCCTCGTCGGGCCTGGCGAGATTACGGTCATTTTTCACAACAATCCAGGCGCAGCGGCCGACGATTCACCTTGAACCGCCGCACGGCACTTCCTACAGTGGTTAGGAAACTACGTGGGCGTGGCCCCTGGGGAATCCGAAGATGACCGATCTGGTGGATCGCGCGCGCGGCGCGCTTCATGCGCAACCGTTCAGCATGCTGCTTGGCACCGAGCTCATGAACGTCGGGACCAACGAGTTGACGCTGCGGCTGCCCGTGCGCGACGAGCTCAAGCAGCAGCACGGTTTCGTGCACGGCGGGGTGATCAGCTATCTCGCCGACAACGCCCTCACCTTCGCGGGCGCGCTGGCGCTGGGCCCCCGCGTGGTGACGGGCGAGTACAAGATCAATTACCTGCGGCCCGCGATGTCCGGCACGCTGATCGCGCGGGCGCGCGTGGTCCACGCGGGGCGCCAGCAGGCCACCTGCCAGTGCAGCGTGTTCGTGATGGAAAACGGCGACGAGCGGCTCGTGGCGCTCGCGCAGGGCACGGTCAGCCGGATGGGCGAGGCAGGGGGCACGCCCGACGCGCAAGCGTGACATATTGGATAAAAAACGGCCGCGCGATGAATGCGCGGCCGTTTTACTTATGCGGCAAGGGTCGAAAGACCGCGCTCAGTCCGCCGCGCGCGTCTTCTGCGTCTGCACGCCGAGCCCTTCGACGCCCAGGCGCACGGTCTGGCCCGGTTTCAGGTACACCGGCTCGGGCTTCACACCCATGCCCACGCCCGGCGGCGTGCCCGTGGAAATCACATCACCCGGCTGCAAGCTCATGCACTGCGAAAGATACGACACCAGCTTCGCAACCGTGAAGACCATCGTGCGGGTGCTGCCGTTCTGGTAGCGGTGGCCGTCCACTTCGAGCCACATCGAGAGATTCTGCGGATCGGCCACCTCGTCGCGCGTGACGAGCCACGGGCCGATCGGGCCGAAGGTGTCGAAGCCCTTGCCCTTGTCCCACTGGCCGCCGCGTTCGATCTGCCATTCGCGCTCGGACACGTCGTTGATCACGCAGTAGCCCGCCACGTAGTTCAGCGCATCGGCCTCGCTCACGTTCTTGGCAGGCTTGCCGATCACCACGCCCAGCTCGACCTCCCAATCGGTTTTCTTCGAGCCGCGCGGGATTTCGATGTCGTCGTTCGGTCCGACGATGCAGCTCGTCCACTTGTTGAACACCACCGGCTCGCTCGGCACCGGCATGCCCGATTCGGCGGCGTGATCGGCGTAATTCAGACCGATGGCCACCATCTTGCCGATATGGCCCACGCAGGGCCCGAGGCGCGGGTTGCCCTCCACGAGCGGCAGCGTTTCCGGGTCGATCGTGCGCAGTTGCGCGAGGCCCGCGTCGGAAAGCACATCGCCTGCGATGTCGGCAACGGCGCCCGAGAGCGCGCGGATACGGCCCTCGGCATCGAGGAGGCCCGGCTTTTCGTGACCCTTGGGGCCATAGCGAAGCAATTTCATTGTCTCTATTCCTTGTCTGTCTTGTGCAATACGTACGGCACGTGCAGTACGTCCGTCGGCAATCATCGCATGGACAAGGGCCTGTTCCCACTAGCAACAGGCCCTGACTAGTTAGACCACCCGCCATCGATCACATGCGTCTGTCCGGTCGTGAACGCCGACTCGTCCGACGCGAGATAAAGCGCGAGCGCCGCGATCTCGTCGGCGGTGCCCACGCGCCCCATCGGCTGCCGCGCGACGAAGGCCGCGCGCGCGGCGTCCACGCTCGTGTGCTGCGCCACCGCTTGCGCGGCAATGCGCTCTTCGAGCGAGGGCGAGGCCACGGTGCCGGGGCAGATCGCGTTGCAGCGGATGCCGCGCGTCACGAAGTCGGCGGCCACGGCCTTGGTCAACCCTATCACAGCCGCCTTGGACGCGCCGTACACGAAACGGTTGGGCACGCCCTTCACGCTCGACGCCGCCGACGACATATTGATGATCGAGCCGCCGCCCGCCTCCAGCATCGCGGGCAGGAAGGCGCGGATGGTCCGGTACATCGCCTTGACGTTGAGGTCGAACGCGAAATCCCAGTCTTCCTCGCTCGCTTCGAGAATCGAGCCAGCGTGCACGAAGCCCGCGCAGTTGAACAGCACGTCGATTGCGCCTAGCTCGCGCGCGAGCACCGCGATGGCCGCGCCGTCGCGCACATCGAGCTTGCGCGCCTCGACCGGCAGGGACGCGAGCGCGTCGATGCGAATGTCGGTCGCGATCACGCGCGCGCCCTCGCGTGCGAACCGTTCCGCGGCGGCGTAGCCGATGCCCTGGCCAGCCGCGGTGATCAAGGCCGTCTTGCCGGCCAGTCTTTGTGCCACTTGTACCATCGCCACTCCTGTTGATTCGAATTGGCTTGACGTGTCTGGAACCGCGTTCAGACCCGTGTTTAGAACCGGTAAAACGCCGTCGCATTGCCGCCGAACACGGCGGCGCGCTCGCGTTCGCCCAGGTGCGCGAACTGGCGCTGGGCACTCGCGTGCCAGCGTTCGTAGTCGCCGTTGAGATTGAGCACGGGCCAGTCGCTGCCCCACATGAGCCGCTGCGCGCCGAAGCTCGCAAGCAGATGCTCGATCCACGGGCTCAGCGTGGCGTCGCTCCAGTCGGGCGCGGCCTCGGTCGCGAGCCCCGACACCTTGCAATAAACCTGCGGAAAGCGCGCGAGCCGCGCGATGGCGTGCGACCACGCATCGAAACCCGGGGCGCCCTCCGCACCCTCGCGGATGGGCGGCTTCGCGCCATGATCGATCACCACGCGCAGCGCGCGATGACGCGCGAGGAACGTTTCGAGCGCGCGTGCGTGGCGCGTGAAGATCAGCGCATCGAATGCGAGGTCGTGGGCGATCAGGGCCTCGACGGCGCGCACCGTGTCGGCTGCCGCGATCCAGTCGTCGTCGGGCAGGTCCTGCAGCATCGGGCGCACGGCGCGCAGCTTCGGCTCGCGCGCGAGCTCGGCAATCAGCTCCGGGGCCAGCGGGTCGTCGAGCGGCACCCAGCCCACCACGGCAGCGATCGAATCGTCGTGGCGCGCCAGATCGAGCAGATACCAGGTTTCGTCGACGGTGGCTGCGGCCTGCACGAGCACCGTGCGCGCGACGCCGCAGCGCGCGCGCAGCGGCGCGAGGTCGGCGGGGCCGAATGGGCGATAGAGCTCGGCCAGCGCGGGCGTGAGCCAGCCGTAGTCGCCGCGCGCGGGGTCCCAGTAGTGCTGATGCGCGTCGATCCGCGCGATTGCGGTTGAGCTGGTCATGGGATGGGCGCTTTCAGGGCAAGGGCAGCGGCGCGCGCCCATCGACGAGTCCCTCGTCGCGCAACGCGCGCCAGAGCCCGGGCGGCAGCTTCGTTGCGAACGACACCACGTTCTCGCGCAATTCCGCCGCGCTGCGCGCGCCGGTGAGCACCGTCGCCACAGCCGGATGCGCGTAGGGAAATTGCAGCGCCGCCGCCGCGAGCGACACGTCATGCGCGCGGCAGACCGCTTCGAGACGCGCGACGCGCTCGATCACCTCGGGCGGCGCATCGCCGTAATTGAACTTGCGCTCGCCCGCGAGGCCGCGCGCGAGAATGCCCGAATTGAACGCGCCGCCCAGCAGGATGCTCACGCCGCGCTCGGCGCAAGCGGGCAGCAGATCATCGAGCGGCCCCTGTTCGAGCAGCGTGTAGCGGCCCGCCAGCAGTGCGCAATCGATCTGGAACTCGCGGATCGCATCGAGCACCGCTTCGCGCTCGTTCACGCCGAGGCCGATGGCCTTCACCGCACCCGCCGCGCGCAGTTCGTCCAACGCGCGAAAGCCGCCCCCGTCGGTGAGTTGCCGCCAGTAGTGCGCGTTGCGCTCGCCGTGCGTGAGGCGGCCGATGTCGTGCACGAGCAGGATGTCGATATCGACGATGCCCAGGCGCTGCTGGCTATCTTCGAACGAGCGCAGGATGCCTTCGCGCGTGTAATCGTAAGTGGCCTCGAACGGCAGCGGATTCTGCCAGCCTTCGCTGCCGTCGTAACGATGCGTGCGCGGCACGAAGCGGCGGCCCACCTTGGTCGACAGCACGTATTCACCGCGCGGATAGCGCCGCAACGCATCGCCGAGCCGATGCTCGGCCTTCGTGTGGCCATAGTGCGGCGCGGTGTCGAAGAAACGCATGCCGGCATCCCAGGCGGCATCGACAGTGGCCTGCGCCTGTGCATCGGTGAGATCGCGGTACAGGCCGCCGAGCGGCGCGGTGCCCAGACTCAGCGCGCTCACTTCGAGCGCGGTGCGCCCGATGCGGCGGCGCTGCGCGACCTGCGGGCGGTGCTGATCGTGCTGATGATGCGGGTGCGGCTCCTGCGCCATGCGGAGTATCTCCTCGTTGCGGTGAAGGGTGCGATGAAGCGTTGGCGTCAGTGCGAAGCGACCACCGGCACCGCCACGCGCGCACTCGCGGGCAGGCACGCGGGACCGGTCGGCTCGAAGGTCTTGTACGTGAGAATGAACTCCTGATGGCCGAGCATCTCCGATTTCGAGCGCACCCCGCGCGATACCGCGAGCGTGACATCGAACACTTCGCGGCCCACTTCGTCGAGCGTGCCGCGGCCTTCGAGTATCCGGCCCGCGTCGACGTCCATGTCGCCCGAGAGATTGCGATAAGTCTGCGGATTCGCACAGACCTTGACGACGGGCGATAGCGCCGACCCCACCACGGAACCGCGCCCCGTCGTAAACAGGATGATATGCGCGCCGCACGCGATCAGCTCCGCGATCTCCGCGTTATCGCTGATATTCGGGAATCCGAATCGTGGCTCTCCATCTGGCACGACGTCGAGCAGATAGAGCCCGCCAGTGGGCGGCACATCGCCCGGCTTCACAATGCCGACGATGGGCGACGCGCCGCTCTTCGCATACGCGCCCAGCGACTTTTCCTCCTGGGTGGTCAGCCCGCCATCCGCGTTGCCCACGGCAAACGAGCCGTGGCCGAGAATCGAGTAATAGCGCGCGGCCTTCGCCACCGAGGCGACGATCGCGTCGCCCAGTTCGGGGCGCGCCGCCCGATTCTTCATGTGATACTCGCAGCCCACCAGCTCGCCGGTTTCTTCGAACACGCACGCCGCGCCCGCCGCGACCAGATGATCGAACGCGCGTCCCACCGCCGGATTCGCGGTAATGCCGCTCGTGCTGTCCGAGCCGCCGCAGATCGTGCCCACCACGAGCTCGTCGAGCCGCATCGGCACCTTGTGCTGCTGCGCGAGCTGGGCGCGCGCCCCGCGCACCCAGTCCACGCCGTATTGAATCGTACTGCGCGTGCCCCCCTTCTCCTGAATCGTGAGCACTTCTACGGGACGTCCGCTCGCGCGCACCTGATCCACGAGATAGTGCTTGTTCATGCTCTCGCAACCGAGGGAGACGAACAGCACCGCGCCCACGTTCGGATGCGTGGTGAGCCGCGTCATCATCTTTTCGGCGTAACGGTTCGGAAAGCAGCCCGGAAAGCCGATCAGATGCACCGGCGGCTCGGTGTGCGCGCCCGGATCGTCGAATCCATCGAGTGGCTCGCGAAACTGCGCGACGATCTCGCGCGCCACGTGATGCGCACACTCGACCAGATACGCCACCGCAACCACATTGCGGATACCCTTGCGTCCGTCGCTGCGCGGCCACCCTTCGAGTACGGGTTCGGCCGTAGGTCCTGCTTTGGCGTAGAGTTGGGATTCGGTCATGGCATTCATCGGCATCAGTGCGATCGGTGCGATCGGTGCAATCAGTGCGATACGAACTCGTGGCCCGTGTCGTGCGTGTAAGTCGGCAGATAGTCGCTTTCGAGGTTGTGCGTGTGCAGATGCTCGCCGCGCGCCACGTTTGTCGTCACATGGCCGATCGGCGCGCCATAGCGCAGCACTTTCTGGTCCTTCGCCAGCGCGTGGCGCGCCACCTTGTGCCCGAGGTCGATCGTCTTTGCGAGCGTCACGCGCTCGCCTTCGATCTCCAGCGTTTCGCCCGCTGGCAGGCGCGCCGCCGCGATCAAACAGTTGTCTTCCGGTACGAGCAGGATCAGACGCGCATCGGTATGCGGTGCACCGCTGTTCACGATAGAACTCAAGTCTCGCCTCCGCCGTTCAGTTCTGGTCGCCGCCCGCGAGCCGCGCCACCATCAGCGAGCCGAGAATGATCGCGCCGTAAATCGCCTGAATCCAGAACGACGGCACCTGGGCAAGCGTGAGCAGGTTCTGCACCACGCCGAGCAGCAGCACGCCCGAGAGCGCACCGAACATGGTGCCTTTGCCGCCATCGAGCGAAATGCCGCCGATCACGGCCGCCGCGAACACCGTGAAGATCATGCCGTTGCCCTGATTCGCGTTGATCGCGCCCACGTAGCCGGTCACGATCAGCCCGCCCAGCGCCGCCAGAATGCTGCCGAGCACGAACACGCCCCACGTGATGCGCTCCACGCGGATGCCCGCGGCGCGCGCGGCGTCAGGATTGCCGCCGATCGCATAGAGCGCGCGGCCCACGCGGTGGTAGCGCAGCATGAACGCGGCAAACGCGAAGGCGGCGGCCGCGAGCCAGACCGAGAGCGGCAAGCCGAGCACGATGGTGGTGGCGAGCGCGAAGAACGAGTTCGGCATGTCGAACAGGGTACCGCCCTTGGTCGCGCCCACCAGCATGCCGCGCAGCACGATGAGCATGGCCAGCGTGACGATGAACGCATTCAGGCGCAGCCGCACGACCAGAAAGCCATTGACGAAGCCGACCAGCGCACCCACGACCACGATCGCAAGGAGTCCTGCAAAGGCGGGCCATTGTGTGCCGAAGCCCGCCGATGCCGCCGGCATCACGAGCATCGCCCCCACGGCGGGCGCGATGCCCACCGTCGATTCGAGCGAGAGATCGAACTTGCCCGTGAGCACGATCAGCGATTCGGCGAGCACGACGAGCGCGAGCGCCGCCGAAGCCCCCAGCACGCTGATGAGATTCGCCCTGGTGAGAAAGCTCGGGCTCACGAAGCCGCCGATCACGATGAGCAGCAACAGCGCGGGCACCAGCGCGAGTTCGCGCAGGCGCGCGAACTCGATGCGCCTGCGCGCGCCGCGTCCCGCCGAGGCGCCCTGGGCCGCATCGGGCTGCACTGCCGCATAGGCCGGCGCGGATACCCCACCCGCCGGTAGACCACCCGCAGTTGCACCACCATTAACGCTATGCTTCATGAAGATCGACTCCTTCAATCGATGCAATCAGTTCGTGGTCCTGCCAGCCCGCGGCGAATTCCGCTACCACGCTGCCGCGAAACATCACGAGCACGCGATCGCAGGTGCGCAGATCGTCGAGTTCGCTCGACACCACGAGCACGGCCTTGCCTTCGTCGCGCACGCGGTCCACGACGGAGAGCAGCGCCTCCTTCGATTTCACGTCCACGCCCGCTGTGGGGTCGATCAGCACCAGCACTTGCGGCGTGCTCGCGAGCGCGCGCGCCATCACCACCTTCTGCTGATTGCCGCCCGAGAGCCCCGAGACCACGTGGTCGGGCCCCTGCGCGACAATGCCGAGCGCCTCGATCATGCGCTGGCCCACATGGTTCTTCTTCGCCGGCGAGGCGAAGCCGAGGCGCCCGAGCAGGCCCGCAATCGTCATCGACGCGTTCTCGGCCACCGATTGCGTGAGCACGAGCCCTTCGTGATGGCGGTCCTTCGGCACGCAGCCCACGCCTTGCGCGAGCGCGGCGGGCACGTCGCCGGGCTTCAGAGGCGCGCCGTTCACGCGAATCTCGCCCGCCTGCTGGCCGGCCAGCCCCGCAACGGCTTCTCCCACGCTCGTGCGCCCGCTGCTGGTCGCGCCCGTGATGCCCACGACTTCGCCGCGCTTCACCTGGAAAGACACGTCGCGGTAATCGCCGCCCGAAATGCCGCGCACGTCGAGCGCGATCTTCGCGTCGGCGGGCAAAGCCGCGCGCGCGGCCGCATCGGCCACGTTCAGGCCGCCGTGCTCGCCCGTCATCGCCTCGATCAGGCGCTCGCGCGGCAACTCTGCCACCGGCGCGCTGACGATATGGCGCGCGTCGCGCAGCACCGTCACCGCCTGGCAGATTTCATACACCTCCTGCAGATGGTGCGAGATGAAGAGAAACGTCACGCCCTCGCGCTGCAATTCGTCGATGCGGCGAAAGAGCCGCTTGATCTCGTCGCCGTCGAGCTGCGCCGTAGGTTCGTCGAGAATGATGAAGCGCGCGCCATACGAGAGCGCCCGCGCGATCTCGACAAGCTGGCGCGCTTCCACCGTGAGATCGCCCGCGCGCGCGTCCTCGCGCACGTCGATGCGCCAGTGATCGAGCAGCGCGCGTGCGTCGCGGCGCATGGTGGTCCAGTCGATCACGCCGCGCCTGAGCGGCTGGCGATTGATGAACAGATTCTCCGCAACGGTGAGATCGCGGATGATCGTCGAGTGCTGATACACGCACGCGACGCGCTCGCGCCACGCATCGCGGTCGGCGATGGGCGGCGCGGGTTCGCCGTTGAAGCGCACGGCGCCCTCGTCGGGCTTGCGCAGACCCGTGAGGATCGAAACGAGCGTCGACTTGCCGGCGCCGTTGCGGCCCACGAGCGCGTGCGACTCGCCTGCCATCACGCGCAGGCTCACGTTCGCGAGCGCTGCCGTGGAGCCGAAGCGCCTGGTCACGCCGCTCGCCTCCACCACCGGCGGCAGCCCGGCGGCCGCCGCGGGCTGCATCGCAAAGGCCGCTGGATGCAGTGCGCCGCCTCGCGGCAGCGCACCCGCTTGCTCCAAGCTCGAACCGTTGCTCATCCGGTCGCTCGTTTCATCGCTCATTTGATGGTATTGCCCCACAGATTCTTGTCGTCGACGTTCTGCTTCGTCACCAGCGGCGCCGGCAACTGGTCTTCGAGAATGCCGGGCTGCAACTGGATGATCGTGCTGTCGTGATCGGTCTTGCCCGGCTTGAAGGTCTTGCCCTCCAGCGCCGCCTTGATGTAGTAGAGGCCGTACTTCGCATAGAGATCGGCGGGCTGCGAAACGGTGGCATCGATCTCGCCCTTGCGGATTGCTTCGTATTCCTGCGGAATGCCGTCATTGGAGACGATCACGATATGCTTCGGCTCGCCTGCGGGAAACAGCAGCTGCTTGCGGCGCAGCGTCTGCAGCGTGGGCGAGAGATAAACGCCGCCCGCCTGCATGTAGATGCCCTTGACGTCGGGATTCGCGGTGAGCAGGCTGTCGAGCGCGCTGGCTGCCACGTCGCCCTTCCAGCCCGCCGGAATCTCCAGCAGCGACAGATTCGGATAGTTCTTCAGGCACGCGCGGAACGCCTCCGAGCGGTCGCGCCCGTTCACGGAAGCGAGATCGCCCATGATCTGCACGACCTTGCCCGACTTCACGTGTTCGCCGATGTACTTGCACGCTTTCTCGCCGTAGGCGCGATTGTCGGCGCGCACGACCATGGCGACGGCGCCTTGCGTGGGCGCGACATCCACGGCCACCACTTTCACGTTCTTCTGCGCGGCGCTCGCCAGCGCGCGGCTGATGGCCGCCGAATCGATCGGCCCCACCACAATGCCCTTCGCACCCAGATTGATCATGTTGTTCATGTCGGTGATCTGCTGCGCGGGGTCGTTGTTCGAGTTGACGGGCGCGAGAACATCGACGCCCATCTGCTTCGCGTACGTGCCCAGATAGTTGTTGTACGACTGCCAGAAGGGCGAGGTCAGCAGCGGCAGGCCGAGGCCCACCTTGCCCGCTTCGACGGCCTGCGCCGAGGCGGGCGCGCCTAGCGCGGCAGCGCAGGCCGCCACGGCGCACAACGTCTTCGCTGCGCGCGAGAAAGCGCGTGCCTTGCGGGTTTCAGTGAAGCAGCGGGCCTCGAATAGCCCGGATGCGAACGCCATGTCTGTCTCCTTGTCCATTCTGTCGTTGTAGACCTAATCCAAGAGCACGCCGCTGGCATATGTTCACCAGTGAACCTATTATTCATATACGCACGATCCAAGGTCAAGGAATGTGCAATGCAGCAAAGGTCCGGAATTTCCCTGGGCTGCTCAGGATTTGGGACGAGATAAAAAAGCAAGGAAAAAAATGAATACGAACGCACGCAAACCGCGAACCGATGCGCTGCCGGGCGAGCCGGAGCTGGACGAGAAAGACGACGGTGACCGCTATCGCGCGCCCGCGCTGGACAAAGGGCTCGACATTCTCGAACTTCTCGCCGAGCAGCGCGGCGGCTTGACGCGCGCGGAGATCACGAAGGCGCTGGGGCGTAACGCGAGCGAGATTTACCGGATGCTTGAGCGGCTGGTAGCGCGCCAGTACGTGATGCGCTCGGAGGCCGGCGACCGCTACGCGCTGAGCCTCAAGCTGTTTGCGCTAGCGCACCGGCATCCGCCGATGGAGCGGCTGATCGCCGAGGCACTGCCGCTCATGCAGCGCTTCGCCAACGCCGCGGAGCAGTCGTGCCACCTCGCGGTGTACGACCGCGGCAACCTGCTCGTGATCGCGCAGGTGGACGGCCCGGGCACGTGGGGCATCGCGGTGCGGCTGGGCGCGCGCGTGGGTCTCGTCGACACGAATTCGGGACGCACGATCCTCGCGTACCAAAGCGCGGAGCAGCGCGCACACATGCTCGCTGAGCATACGAAGGTGAAGGGCGAAGTCCCCATCGACCATGCCGCGCTCGAAGCGGTCTGCGAGCAGATCCGCGGCGCGGGCTTCTCGCGCAAGGACAGCCAGCAGATTTTTGGCGTGACGGACGTGACGTTTCCGGTGCTCGGGCCGTCGGGGCAGGCCATCGCGGCGCTTACCTGCCCGTTCCTCAAGCGCATCGACGAATACGTCGCGCCCTCGCTCGACGAGGCCACCCGGATGCTGGGCGAGACGGTGCAGACGCTGTCGATGTTTCGGGAGGGAGAGGGGTAAGGGCGTTCACGCCCCCACAACCACCGCCCCGTCCCCGCCGTTCGCCTCGCGCTCGACGATTGCCGCGAACAGCCGCTCCAGATCGCGCGTGAACCGCGCCGTATCGAAGAGCGGCGCATCGGTCTTCGCCGCCGCGAGCCGCTTGCGGATCTGCGCATGCCAGGCCGGATCGCTCGCGAGCGCGAGCGCGATCTGGAAATACCCGTCGAGGTCGCGCGCGACCAGTTCGTCCAGCCCGACCGCATGCAGCAAGCTCGCGCCCACGCGCCCCGCGAACAGCGCGCCCAGCGCCGACACCATCGGCACGCCCGCCCACAACGCGTCGCTGCCGGTCGTGTGCGAGCCGGTCGGCAGGGTGTCGAGCGCGAGGTCCGCGAGTTGCAGCCGCGCGAGATGCGCCTCTTGCGGCACGCGCTTCGCAAAAATCACGCGCGCGCGCTCCACGCCTTTCTCTTCGAAGAACGCATGCAGATTCGTGCGCGCCATCTCGCTGCCGGGGTCGAGCTGCCATAGCACGCTGCCGGGTGTTGCCGCGAGCAGGCGGCACCAGACCGACGCCACCCACGCATTGAGCTTGAAGGTCTGATTGAAGCTGCAGAACACGAAGCCGCGCTCGGGCAAGCCCGCCGCGGCGCGCGTGGGCCGCGGCGCGCACTGGCGCCGGTGATCGTTGGGCTGATAGCAATGCGGCATCAGCGCGAGCGTCTCGCTATAGAACGATGCGGCGGCGGGCGGCGTCACCACCGCGTCGCCGATCACGTAGTCGGCCAGGCGCGGCGCGCCGAGCGAGCCCGGATAGCCGAGCCAGCTCACGATGGTGGGCGCGGGCCGCAGCGCCGTGATGCCGAGCCGCGTGCCGGTCGTATAGCCCTTCAGGTCGACGAGCACATGAATGCCGTCGGTCGCGATCTTCGCGGCCGCCCGCGCATCGGTGAGCGCGCCGATTTCGTGCAGCGTGGCGGGCAGCGCCGCGAGCCGCTCGCGCCACGCGGCATCGGGCGCGGCGTCGCCATACGAATACAGATGAATGTCGAAGCGCGTAGCGTCGTGCAATTCGAGCACGCCCGCGAGCAGGCGCAGCGTGGCGTGATCGTGGAAATCGGCGGAGAGATAGCCGATGCGCAGGCGCGCGCCCGCCTCGAAGGCCGCCAGCGCGTCGGCCAGCCCCGCGCCGCGCTCGACGAGCGGCAACGCGGCCAGTTCGCCGCGCCAGCGCGACTGCGCGAAGGCCCGCCCGGCCTCGCGGTGCAGCGCCGGCGTGAGCGCCGGGATGCCCAGCAGTCCCCACGGCGTGAGATTCTCCACCGCGCCCGCGGCAACCATCTCCAGAGCGGCCCGGTCGATCTTGTCCAGGTCGCGCCAGTGCGCCACGCGCCGCCGCACGTATTGCGCCGACTCCCATCGCCCGCCCCGGCAATAGGCTTCATCGGCCTCTTCCAGGCGGTCGAGACGCTCCAGCAAGCCGCCATAGCATTGCCAGAAGTGCATCGACTTCGGATCGACTTCGAGCGCGCGCCTGAAGCTCGCTTCGGCAGCCTCGTATTGGCCGGCGTCCTGTTGCAGAACCGCCAGGTTGCCGTGCGCGAAGGCATAACCGGGATCGATCTCGATGGCCGCGCGATACGCGGCTTCGGCATGCTCGAAGTCGTTGTGCTTCTTGAGCAGGTTGCCCACGTTGTTGAACATGCGCGCCTCGCGCACGCCCAGATTGATGGCCGCGAAGTACGCGTTGATGGCCTCGGTGTCACGGCCTTGCCAGAGCAGCGTCCATGCGAGGTCGCGATGCAGCGCGCCGCTCTCGCGCAGCGCCAGCGCCTTGCGGATCGCCTGCTCGCCGTCGGCATAGCGCGCCTGGCGAGCGAGCGCCACGCCAAGCTGATGCCATGCGTCGGCGTGCTGCGGATCCTGCGCCAGGATTTCACGAAAAAGGGTCTCGGCGAGCGAGTGCTGTTCGGCGTTCAGACGGTCGATGCCGCGCTTGAGCAAGGCGGCCGAACGCGGCGACGGAGTCGGTGTGGAGATTTTCATCACGCCATCGTAGGAAGCGTGATGGGGTGGGAACATCAGAGCGTTCCTGGTTTGCCGTGGCGCACGGCGGCGTCTTGCGCACGCGCTGAATCCTGGTTCGCAAGTGGAAGCCCGGCGCGCAAAACGGTTAGAATGGCGGCCCTCTCAAAAAACCCGTCCGGTGTGCGCCACGTGCGCCGGACGCGCATGCACACCTCATGGCGAAACTTCTGACCGATCAAGAATTCCAGCGTTTTTCCGAGCTTCAGCAGAAACAGGCCAGCTTCACGATTTCGAGCGACGAAGCCGACGAATTGCGCGATATCGTCGCGCGCGCACAGCAAAAGCGCGACGACCGCGCGAACGCGATGAAGACCGTCGAAACCGCGATCGCGCAGTTCGAGATCACGCCCGACGAGCTGTTCTCGGCCGAGCAGATCGCCGAAGCCGCACGCAACTTCGGTCTGATCCCGGCCACGCGCAAGGAGCGCGTGCTGCCGCCCGCGCTGACCTTCAACGGCAAGACGCATCAGTGGACCACGCGCGCGCTGCCCGAGGAAATCCGCACGCCGCTGTTCGAGGCGTTCCAGGGCGGCCAGTCGGTCAAGGCCTTCATCGCCACACCGAAGGACGCCGCGCGCTGTGCCGCGACCATTGCGCGTCTGGAAAAGGAAACCGGCGCGCAATACGCGGCGGGCTGGCTCGAAGAGCTCTCGGTCACGCGCGCGCAAGTGGACGACGCACTCGCGAAAATCGCCGCCTGAGTTTGGCCGCAACCTGACGGCGGCCCGGCGGCTGCGCGGCCTGCTCACGCCGCGCAGTCCCTCATCGCCGGAGCACGCCGCCAGGGCGCACCACATCAATCCAGCGGCATCCTGAACCCCACTACCCCCGGGTCCTCCGTGGGCGTCACCGTAAAGCCGCACGCGCGCGCGAGCCCGATCATCGGCGCATTCTCGCGCAGCGCCTCACCCAGCAGCCAGTGCGTGCCGCGCGAGCGCACGTAGGCGATCATGCGCGTGAGCAGCAGGCGGCCCAGGCCGCCCCGCTTCAGATTGGACTGGACGGCCACGGCAAACTCGGCGGTCTCGTTGTCGGGGTCGGCCACCGCCCGCGCCACGCCGAGCGTGCGCGGCTTGCCGTCCTCGCCCTCGACGGTCGCGATCAGCGCCATCTCGCGGTCGTAGTCAATCTGCGTCATGCGCGCGAGCTGCGTGTGATCGAAGCTGCGCACCGCCGAGAAAAAGCGCAGGCGCAAGTCGTCGGGCGTCATCGTGTCGATGAAGGCGCGATGCATCTCCTCGTCCTCGGGCCGGATCGGCCGGATCGTCAGGCGCTCGCCGTGCCAGTCGAGCGTCTCTTCGAGCCGGCGCGGATACGGCATGATCGCGAAGCGGCTGCGCTTTTCCGCGAGTGTGAGCCGCGGCGCGACCAGCATCACCGCATGCGGCAGCACGCGCAGCGTCAACTGCATCGCAACGATCTCACGCACCTCGCACACCACCTGCGAAAGCCCGGTCAGCGCTTCGAGCGTCGGCTCGGGCGCGGCACGGCGCGCATAGGGCGACTGCTCGACGATGTCGCGCGAAAGCACGGGATTCAGCGGCGGCAGGCTGTAGACGCGCAGCGGCGGCGAGAAGCCGTCGGGCGACGGCGCCTCGAAATGGAACACCGGGCCGAAGTTCTCGTCGTCGCGAAACTCCACGCTCACGTCGACGACAGCCTCGGCCGACGACTGCTCCGCGCTGTCCAGCGTCCGCAGCCCGAACGCGCCCAGCAACTGCACCGCCTGCGCGCCTTCGAGCGTGGTGCGCCCCGCCGCCAGCGCCGCGCGCGCCACGCCCTGCGCGGCCTCGATGGCCGCCGCGCCTTGCGCGGGCATGCTCTCGGGCGTCTGCATCAGGAGCTCGCGCCCGAGCCGGTAATCGACAAGACGCGCGAACGCCCGCGCCAACCGGCGCGGCGTGGTATGCACGGGAATGCCGTGCGCATGCAGCGCGTCGCGCGTTGTGTCGTCCACGCCGCCGAAGAAGCACGCGAGCATGCCGCGATATGCAAAGCGCTGGTTTTCGATGAGCGTGCGCGCGACCTCGGCCACGGGCGCGCTGTGCGTGGGCGCATGCACGACGAACGCGGTACCGGTCGAGCGCTGCGAAGCGAGCGCTTGCAGCGCGAGGCCGAAGTGCTCCGGTTTGGCCGTGTCGCCGAGCACGAGCGGATTGCCGGCCTGGGTGCGCGGCAGCGCCGCTTCCAGCGCCGTCTCGAGCGCGGCGCGCGCTTCGTCGTTCCAGCGCGCGAGCGTGTCGCCGGCCTTCATGAACGCGTCGCGCGCGAGCGTGGCCACGCCGCGATCGCTCGTGATGAGCGTGGCCGTGTCGCTCGCGGCCACGCGGCCCACGCCCAGGGTTTCGATTTCGTCGAGCAGGTCGTCGAGCGTATCCACACGCACGATGCCCGCGCGCCGGAACGCCGCCGTGTAGAGCGCGTCGCCGGGATCGTCGCGGCCGCTGCGCAGCGCGAGCACCGGCTTGTTGCGCGCCGCCGCGCGGGCCGCCGACATGAACTTGCGCGCCGCGGCGATGCTGTCCACTTCGAGCAGGATTGCGCGCGTGGACGGATCGCTCGCGAGATAGTCGAGCACGTCGCCGACATCGACATCGGCTTCATCGCCGAGCGCCACTACGTGCGAGAAGCCGAGCCCGCGCGGGCCGGCCCAGCGCAGCACGGCATTGGTGAGCGCGTTGGACTGCGAGACCCATGCCACGCCGCCGGTGCGCGCGACCGTGGCGGCCGCGCCGAGCTGCGCATTGAGCGCCGGCGTGAGCGCGCCGAGCGTGCCGGGCCCGAGAATGCGCAGCAGATGCGGGCGCGCCGCCGCGAGCGCGTGGCGCAGGTCGGCGCGGTCTTCCTCGGTGCGCACTTCGCCCACGATGATGGCCGCGCGCGTGCCCATGCCGCCGAGGCGATGCACGAGCGCCGGCCACGTGGCGGGCCGCGTGCAGATGAGCGCGACGGTGGGCGCCTCGGGCAAGTCGCCGGCATCGGCCAGCACGGGCTTGCCGTCGAAGCTGGCCAGCTCGCCCGCGTGGCGCGGATTGACGGGCCACAGCGGGCCGGCGAAGCCGCCTTCGATGAGACGCTGCCACACCATCTGGCCGATGCTGCCCGGTCGCTGCGAAGCGCCGATCACCGCTACCGATTTCGGCTGGAATATCGCATCGAGATTGCGTACGGTCACTGCTCCTCCTCGCTGTGCGCTCGCTATCCGCTCAGGATAGGCGAACTGCTCCCGCGCTGCGCGCATTTCGCCACCTGAACGGGCCGCCAAAGCACGCCTTCGCGAGACGCTTTCAGCGTAGAATGCGCGACGCCGCCGCAATTTTCCGGCGCAGCACCCGAGGGCCTGTTCGCGCCAACAACAAGCTCTAACGCCCGCGATGCAAGTCGATCTTCTCACCCTTTATTCCCTCGCAATCGGAACGCTTTTCGCCAGCGCCGGCATGACGCTCTGGGAGCACCGCGCGCATCCGGAGCGCAGCAGGGAACTGAAAATCCTTGCCGGCGGCTATGCCACGCTCGGCGTCGGCGTCGCGCTCGCCATCTGGCGGCACGCCTTGCCTGGCGCGTGGGGCGGCGCCATCAGCAATCTGGTCATCGTGACCGGCTATCTGCAGATCGCGCATGGGCTCGCCGTCATGAGCGGGCGGCAATACCGCACGGCCTCCGCAGTCATCCTCGCCCTGCTCGCGCTCGCGTGGACCATTGCGGGCGCACGCGGCCAGGACGCCATGTGGCTCTACTACAGCGCGATTCCGATTTCCCTGGCCTGCGCCATGGCGACGCGCGAGCTGCTGCGCAACGACGGCCTCGAATGGGCGCAGGCGCGCCGCATCGCCGTGATCGTGACGGGCGTTCACGCGGTGCTCTACGCGTTTCGCGCGTGCGTGCTGCCGTGGCTCGCGGCGTGCTACGGGCAAGCCCTGCTGCCGCTCTTCAGCAAGATCACGATGTACGAAGGTGTGCTGTACTCGGTCGTGCTGCCGATGACGCTGCTGCGCCTCGTGCGCGACGAAACACACAGCCGGCTCGTGCAGGAATCCCGGACGGACTATCTGACCCGGCTCGGCAACCGCCGCTGGTTCTTCGAGGAAGGCACGCGCGTGCTGAGCCGCGCGGGGACGCGCGAACGCGTGGCGCTGCTGGCATTCGACCTCGACCGCTTCAAGGCGATCAACGACCGCTACGGCCACCAGGCCGGCGACGCCGTGCTGAAGACCTTCGCCGACGTCGCGCGCGCCGAGATGGGGCCGGACGCGGTGCTCGCGCGCATCGGCGGCGAGGAGTTCGCGGCCTTGCTCGCGGGCCGCGACAGCGAGCGGGCCGGGATGATCGGCGAGCGCATCGCGCAGCGTTTCGCGCAAACGGCTGCGCACGCCGATGACGGCAGAAGCGTGCGCGCGACGGTCAGCATCGGGCTCGCGCTGAGCAACGCGCAACAAGGCATGCGATCGGACACGCAAGCGGGCATGCAAGCGCACAACGCGCCGGCCGCGCTCGCCAGCCTGCTATCGGCCGCCGACGCGGCGCTCTATGGCGCGAAGGCGCTCGGCGGCAACCGGCTGGAGGTGGCGCAGCGCGCCGAGCGTTCCCAGAACGCTTGAAGTGCGGCCCGCAAAAAATTCGGGCCGCACGAAGCGGCCCGCTCGGGATGCATCCATGGCCGCGGAAGGCCACGGCAACACTTACATGTTCTTGCGGAACGGCGCGCCCGAATGCTCGCGCAACTCGTTGAACACGATCTTCGGCCACGCCTTTTGCGCGACTTCGATTTCGGAGACGTGCGAGGCGAGATACGTGGGCGCGTTCGATGCGTCGTAGGCCATGCGCGCCTCGTACGAATCGGTGAAGCGGCGCAGCTCGTTGGCGTCGTCGCAGGTGACCCAGCGCGAGAGGCGATAGCGCGCGGGCATGATGCGCACGTCCACCTTGTATTCCGCCGAAAGGCGATGCGAGACCACTTCGAACTGCAACTGGCCCACCGCGCCCAGGATCGTCGCGCCGCCGTGCAGCGGACGGAACACCTGGATCGCGCCCTCTTCGCCGAGCTGCTTGAGCGCTTCGCCCAGTTGCTTCGCGCGCATCGGGTCGACCACTTCGATGGTCTGGAAGATTTCCGGCGCGAAGAACGGCAGGCCCGTGAACTGCAGGTCTTCGCCTTCGGTGAGCGTGTCGCCGAGGCTCAGCGTGCCGTGATTAGGAATGCCGATGATGTCGCCAGGGTACGCCTCGGCCACGGTCTCCCGGCGCTGCGAGAGAAAGCTCACCACGTTGTTCGCGCGGAAGGTCTTGTTGTTGCGCGTGACCTTCAGCTGCATGCCGCGCTCGAAACGGCCCGAGCACACGCGGATGAACGCCACGCGGTCGCGGTGCGCGAGGTCCATGTTGGCCTGCACCTTGAACACCACGCCCGTGAACTTGGGCTCCTCGGGCGAGACCGGACGCTGCACGGCCATGCGCGGCGATGGCGGCGGCGCGAGGTCGACGAGCGCGTCGAGAATTTCCTTCACGCCGAAGTTGTTGATCGCCGAGCCGAACAGCACCGGCGACTGCTCGCCCGCGAGGAAGGCGTCGCGATCGAACGTGGGCGTCGCGCCCGTGATCAGCTCGACTTCTTCCTTGGTGCGCTTCCAGTGGTAGCCGAAGCGCGCTTCGCCTTCTTCGTCGCTGATGTGCTGCAGCGTCTCCACCGCGCCGCCCAGCGATTGCTCGCCGGCGCGGAACACGCGCACCTGGTCGCGCTGAATGTCGTAGACGCCCTGAAATTCCTTGCCCATGCCGATGGGCCAGGTGAACGGCACCGCGGCCACGCCGAGGTGCTGCTCGATTTCGTCGAGCAGGTCGAGCGGCTCGCGCACTTCGCGGTCGAGCTTGTTGATGAACGTGAGAATCGGCGTCTTGCGGCTGCGGCAGACTTCGAGCAGCTTGAGCGTTTGCGCTTCCACGCCGTTCGCGCCGTCGATCACCATCACGGCCGCGTCCACCGCCGTGAGCACGCGGTAGGTGTCTTCCGAGAAGTCCTCGTGGCCCGGCGTGTCGAGCAGGTTGATGACGGCGTCGCCGTACTCGAACTGCATGACCGAGCTCGCGACCGAAATGCCGCGCTGCTTTTCGATCTCCATCCAGTCGGACGTCGCGAAGCGGCCGCTCTTCTTGCCCTTCACGGTACCGGCGATCTGGATCGCGCCCGAAAATAGCAGCAGCTTTTCGGTGAGCGTGGTCTTGCCCGCGTCCGGGTGAGAAATGACCGCGAACGTGCGGCGGCGTCTGAGTTCGGCTACTGACATGGATGGAGGGGTATCGCTGATGAAATCGGGCAACCAGCCGCGCGGCGGGAGTTGCGTATGTGGCCAACCGGTGTGCGCGGCGGAAGGCGCCGGGGACGAATGATACACGGCATTACCGCACACGACTAAAGTTAACGGCGGCACGCGGCCAGATCGCCACGCGCGCGAACGGGAAACGCCCGCCGGAGCGCGGCCAGCGGCGCGCCTGAGGTGAGATTTTGCGGGAGTGGCGGGATGTGCCCTGGGGGATGGCGCCGCGCGAGCGCACGGCAGATCGGCCATGCGCCGCGCAAAGGTGAGGTTTTACGGGAGCCCGCTCGCAGCCCCCTTGAAAGCCGCTCGAACCCTGTTTACTCGCTGATCAGAAAGCGGTCGCGATTCTTCACGCCCGCCAGCCAGCCGGGCGCGCGGCCGCGGCCGCTCCAGGTCTCGCCGGTTTTCGGGTTCTTGTAGCGCGCGGGCAGCGGCTTCTTGCGCGCGCTCGCGGGACGCGAGCTGGAGAAACCGAGTTCTTCCGCTGTGATGTCGTACTCCGCGATCTTTGCCTTGATTTCGGCAATCGCTTGCTCAACTTCCTTTTCGCGCGCCGCCGCGACTTCCTTGTGCAGCTTTTCGAGTTGGGCAGTCAGTTGCTTGTAGCTCGCCATGAACATTGATCTCCAGTTCAGTCACACAAGCGTATTGTGACCGCTCCGGCGTCAAAGAGTGCCGAATTACGGGGTTTTTTCGTCGGCGCGAGCCAATTTATTGCGATTCTTTACACACGCTCCGCACTCCGGCGACGTATCGGCCTAACGAACCGTTTCGTGTGACGAACTCTCTTTTACGCGCATCTCCAACTCGCCCAGCGCCTGCGCGAGGCGCTTCACACGCTGCATCTGCGACGGCACCAGCGCCGCGTTCGACACCGATTCGATGCGGTTGCGCCAATAGGAAAGCGGAATACGATCGTGGCCTGAAAGCCGAGCAATGACCTGCTCGAGATGCTCGATGTCCTTTTCAAGTTGATGATGATTCATTGTTCCCCCCGGAATACTGTCTTCTGGCAGACACTTGCCATGGCGTCTGCATACACAATGTCCATAACGAAAGGCATATGATCCGCTGCATTACATCAATACCGCCGGGTTATTCGCCAGTCGTCCCATTCACTTTTCTGCCTTTAATACTCCTTTTTGCTGTCGCATTCCTGTCGCCGTTTTTTCACGGCGTGGAGATTTCAGCGCGACTTGCCATCAGAGAATAAGATCGGCAGGACGGCCCATCGGTTGGCTAGCGCACGGAAAACAACGCTCGCCTCGGCCACATTGGCGGCTATTAGCCATCGAACGAAACATCGAACGAACCGAAGATTAACGGCGGCAATCGCGCCTGTATATTCCACATTTGTGCAGAAACTATGCGCGCCGCATTTTTCGCGGCAACGAGCCATCCCGGATTTTTGATAACGAGAACTGTGTGAATCCGAGCGATTTTCAGCACGACAGCCTGCTGCACGCGATTTACGCAACAATCGAGCACCCTTCTGAATGGCAGGATTTTTGCGCGCAATTCAGGAAATCGATTGGCGTGGTCTCGGTTCATCTTTGCGTATTCGATCGTCAGCGCGAATTCTTTTCATGGGCCGACGGTTTCAGCGTGCAGGAAACGGAGCCGCTGGAACTCATCCGCCCGCTTTATCGCTACGATGCCCGACTCGAATGGCTGCGCGCGTTCCCTCCTGGAAAATGGCTGCACTACGGTGCGGATTCAAACAGCGGCGACGGCCACCCGGTTTTCGAGCGGGACCTGTGCGCAGTCGGCGGAGGCTTCGTGTCCATTTGCAAACTGATCGACAACGGCACGCTCACGGCCATGATCGCTTGCCGGAGCGGACAGGACGTCGCGCTGCCGGCGCACGTGCGCGCGCTGCTCGAGCGGCTGGCGCCCCATCTGGTGCGCGCGCTGCGCCTGGGCGTGCGCCGCCTGCTACCCGACGCCGACGCGCTCACCGGTCACGTACGGCCGCCCGCGATGCTCGTGAATGCGAACGGCGAAATCCTGCACAGCAACGAAGCGGCGCAACGGCTGCTGCGCGCCACCTCGCTCGTGCGCATACGCGGCAAGCGGCTGGTGTTCGCCGCGCCGTATCAGGCGCGCTTTCTGGAGGACATGGCGATCAGCGAGGCGCGGCTGAAAAGCCGCGTGAGCGGCGCGCGGGCCACCGCGGCCCGCTTTCGCGCGTTGCGCATCGTGGGCGCGGCCGAAGCCGCAGACGGCGAGCGCAGCCGCGCCGCGCCGCTGCCGGGCGGCCCGGAAGTGCTGTATGCGTTCTACAACGTGGTCACGGCGGGCGAGATGCCCGGGATACGCGCGATGGCGGCCCTCACGTTCTACCATCCGCGCTCGGCGCCGGCGGTGGACGAGCAGGTGCTGGCCTCGGCCTTCGAGCTCTCGCCCGCCGAGTGCCGGATCGTGCATCTGCTGGTGGACGGGCTCACGCCGAAGGAAATTGCCGCCCAGGTGAGCGTTCAATACGACACGGTGCGCAAGCAACTACAGTCGATCTTCCTGAAGACCGCCACGCGGCGCCAGCCCGACCTGCTGCGCCTGCTGATGAACCTGCCCGCGCGCAGCCGCAGCACAGGCGCGGCCGGCAGCGCTTGAGGGCGGCCGAGGATTCTTGAAACCGCCGCAAAAACGGCGCACAAGGCGGGCGAGTGCCCGTTACTTCGCCTGGCAAGCGAATACGAGGGTGTACGTGTCGCCGCTTCTGGACGTGTCGACGGTGTCGTAGCTGGCGCCCCCGCAGCGCTGGCGCGCCTGCTGGCTGCACGAATCGTGGTCGCCAGCGGCGGCGCACTGCACCGGAATCGTCGGGCGGCCATCCGAAAGGAACAGCGGCGGACCGCTGCTGCAAGCCGACAGCGCCGCGAGCAACGCACAGACACCCGCCGTGGACGACAGCCTGCAAAAGCGGGACAACAACGAACCGGAACGAATCATGGGGTACCCCGAAGGCCTTCTAGTTTTTCGACGTTGCGATTGTGCCATGCCGGACGGCGCGTGAGCGGCGTGAACCGCGTGCCGGCCGGTCGCACGGTCAACGGGCCGGCGGCAAGGTCTTGTAGGGCGGCCGCGCATGCGGATCGGCGCGCAGGCGCACGAACACCTGTTCGACGTCGGGAATCGCCACGAGGCCGCGCTCCAGCGCCGCCCGATCGAAGGCTGCCGGAGCGCAGCCTTCGGCGTAGACGAAGCGCCGCTGCACCGTGATCCACACGCTCGTGCCATTGAGCGACGCGGCGTCCCCGAACTTCTCGCGAATCGCCGTGGCGATATCGGCATCGTAGAGATAGGCGTTCGGCTTCGTGCACTTGTGCGCGAGCCAGCAGGTGGTGCCGCGCTCCACGCGGTAGTGAGCGTCGTCGTCGGCTTCGGCCTTCGTCATGCGCGGGCCGAGCGGCTGCGGGCACGCGCCCGGCGCACTCGAGAGCGCGAAGAACGGATCGTTGTACCAGTTCCGGATTTCGCCGGGATCGACGGTCAACGCGCTCGCTCCGCTTGCCGGTGCCACGCCCGATGCCGCGCCGGGCGCCGCAACTGCCGGCGCAACGATCTGCGCGATAACCACGGCGAACGCGGCCGCCCATGCGCTCCGTTGCGCGTGACGGCGTGGCCACCCTTCCAGCCTTGCCTCGATTTCCCGCATCTTCACCTCCTTCCGGGCCTCGCGCGCGGTGAACACCCGCTCGCGTCAAACCTGGAGCGCGCAGTCTGCCAAGCCATAACGGGGTGTTTCGGTACAATCGCTGCGCCGCACCATGCACCCGCCCACGCAATAAAAACGCAGTAAAACACGGACTGCGATCGACCGCGAAGCATGGATCACAGGAGACGTCATGTCGTTCGTTATCGTTCTAGCCGCCCTCGCCTTTCTCATGCTCGCCGCCTACCGCGGCTACAGCGTCATCCTCTTCGCACCGGTGGCCGCCCTCGGCGCCGTTTTGCTCACCGATCCCGCCGCCGTCGCCCCCGTGTTCTCGGGCATCTTCATGGAGAAGATGGTGGGCTTCGTGAAGCTCTACTTCCCCGTATTCCTGCTGGGCGCGGTGTTCGGCAAGGTGATCGAGCTTTCAGGCTACTCCGAGGCGATCGTTCACGCAGCCATCCGCTACATCGGCCGCTCGCGCGCGAACGCCGTGATCGTGGCCGTGTGCGCGCTGCTCACCTACGGCGGCGTGTCGCTCTTCGTGGTGGTGTTCGCGGTCTATCCGTTCGCCGCCGAGCTCTATCGCCAAAGCGACATTCCCAAGCGCCTCATGCCAGGCGCCATCGCGCTGGGTGCGTTCTCGTTCACGATGGACTCGCTGCCCGGCACGCCGCAGATCCAGAACATCATCCCCACCACGTTCTTCAAGACCACGGCGTGGGCCGCGCCGGCGCTCGGCATCATCGGCTCGCTGTTCATCATCGTGGTCGGCCTCGCGTATCTCGAGTGGCGCCGCCGCAGCGCGGTGGCAAAGGGCGAAGGCTACGGCATGTCGCTCGTGAACGAGCCCGACCGCGTGCAGACCGATCATCTGCCCAACCCGCTGCTCGCCATCACGCCGCTCGTGCTCGTGGGCGTGTCGAACTTCTTCCTGACGCGCTGGATTCCGGGCTGGTACGGCGACACCTACACGATCACATCCGACATGCTGCCCGGCATTCACGCGCCCGTGACCACGACGGTCAAGCAACTGGTCGGCATCTGGTCGGTCGAGGGCGCGCTGCTGCTCGGCATTGCGTTCGTTGTCGTCACAGCGTTCTCGCGCGTGAAGGAACGTTTCGCTACCGGCACGAAGGCCGCGGTCGCGGGCGCGCTGCTCGCCTCGCTCAATACGGCTTCGGAGTACGGCTTCGGCGGCGTGATCGCAGCGCTGCCCGGCTTCCTCGTGGTGAGCGACGCGCTCAAGAGCATTCCGAATCCGCTCGTGAACGCGGCCGTCTCGGTAAGCTCGCTGGCCGGCATTACCGGCTCGGCTTCGGGCGGCATGAGCATCGCGCTCGCCGCGATGTCCGATCTCTTCATCAAGGGCGCGCAGGCCGCGAATATTCCGCTCGACGTGCTGCATCGCGTGGTGGCGATGGCCAGCGGCGGCATGGATACGCTGCCGCACAATGGCGCGGTCATCACGCTGCTCGCAGTGACGGGGCTCACGCACCGCGAATCGTATCGCGACATTTTCGCGGTCACGGTCATCAAGACAATGGCCGTGTTTTTCGTGATCGCGGTTTATTACGCGACCGGGCTGGTCTGATAGCGATGCCAGGCTACTGTCTGCGATCGAGCTGATAGAACCAGGTCAGCACATCGTCGACAAGGGGCGCGACTGTGAGTGCGACGAGCGCGCCGGCGAGCGGAACGGTCGATACGTAGCCCACATGCTTGAAGCCGATGGCGCCGGTCAGGCCGCCCACGAAGAACGACGCGAGCATCGTGCCGTGAATCCGCAGCTTCGTGCGATTGGCGATGACCGCATGGGCATCCGCAGCGGCCGTCGACCGGTTCCAGTAAAAGAGCTTGCCCAGTTCGATGCCCAGGTCGGTCACGATGCCGGTCATGTGCGTCGTGCGAATCTCCGCGCCCGACAACTTCGTGATCATCGCGTTCTGCAGCCCCATGATGAAGCACAGCAGAATGACCGTGACAGGAACAAAAAAAGCTTCCCATAGCGCGAGGTGACTGCCGAGCAAGCCGAACAGGAGGAGCAGCGCGGCTTCGACCAGTAGCGGAAGGACATACTGGCTTTGCAGACTGCGCCGCCGCCCCCAGTTGACGAGCACCGCCGAACACGCTGCCCCGAGAAGAAACGACGCCAGTGAGCCGATACCGGCGAGCACGAGCCGGATGTCCCCGAGCGCCGCCTGGTCCGCGATTGCCGATACGATGCCGCTCATGTGCGACGTGTATTGCTTGACCGCGAGGAACCCGCCGGCGTTGGTTGCGCCGGCAACAAAGGCCAGCGAAAAACCGAGTTGCCGGTTCGCGTCCGCACTGCGGTGTTTTCCCGTCAGGCTTCGAAAGTACTGCGCAGGCATCGAATCTTCACTCAATCATTGGGAACGGCGGCAGGAACAGGTTCATCAGCCTTCGAACACCGATCGCGAGACGCCAGGACTGTGGTCGAATTCCCAATGCGCGTGACCCTGCGGTTGCCAGATCAATTGCCCGGAATCCAGGTCTTCCCCGCCTTTCAGGCGCCGGGCAACTGAGGACAGTTTCAGGTCATCCGCCCACGCGTACGAGATGGCGCGATCCAGCAGGACGCGCGCGGACGGTAAGCGATATCGGCTCTTCCACGCAAAAACAACAAAATTGCTGTCGTCCGCGCATCGGACCACCGCATACGAGGAACCGAACACGGCCTTCATCAGATCGACGCAGATGGCCAGCGCCGGCTCGTCATCGGTAAAGTTGACGACGAGGACACCCGTATCCGCCAGCCGTTCGCGACAGGCGCAGAAGAACGCGATATCCGCGCACTGGCTCGAAATGCCCCCCGCCACGTAGGCGTCAACCAGAATGACGTCCTTCGCAACGCCCCCATTCCTGACGTAGTCCGCACCATCGGCGCAAACCACCCTGAAGCGCGCATCGTCCGCCGGAATCCTGAAGACGTCGCGCAGCGATATGACTTCGGGGTTGATCTCGACCACGGTGATATCGACGGCAGGCAAGTGCCGATAGCAATACTTCGCCAACGATCCCCCACCCAGCCCGATCATGCAGATGCGCTGAGGGTCGGGCTTTAGCAGCAGGAATCCCATCATCGTGCGCGTATAGCCGAGCGCGAGCCGGTCCGGCGCACGAAGCGACATGCAACTCTGGGTGGCAAGATAATCGAAGTGCAACGATATCGCGTGCTGCGTTTCCAGCACAAACGGCCGCCTGTCGCTCAACGGCGTCGAACGGAATTCGAGGAATGCATCACTTGATGTCTGGTCGCCGTCCATTCTCGATCTACCCTGGTAGTCAAACATGCGCATGAAACTGCCGGCATCCGTCCGGGTGCCCGGTGGCGCTCGTCGCATTATAATGTAACGCACATTTCATTATCCGTGGATTATAATCGTATGGCTGCCGCCTTTCATCGAGCCCCGAGCGGGTTGATCCGGCACCATCCGCGATTCGACATGGCACGACGCTTCGAAGGCGGCATCGCTTGCGCTGCTGCCCCGGCACTCTCCGACCTTTGGAAAAACAATGAGCGACTGCGATATGCCCGATTCCCAGCCCGTTTGCGTATCCGCGTCCGCGGCATGGGCGCTGGAGCGACTCTCTGAAGTTCGCTATGGGAGAGACGCGCCAGCGCTCGGCTGGTCGGTCTCGCGGGAACTGATCAGCGCCGGCTTCATCACCTTCCCGTCGGGTGGGCGCTCCGGTGTTTCGATCACAGCGGCAGGCCGGGCTTACCTGAAAAGTCAGAAATAATTCCTGATGCCGTTTTCAGGGCGCGGAGGGGATAGCGGAAAGATCCGGGCTTGACGTCCTGAATCAGCGCGCGAGCGCCTCTTCCCGCTCGTTCACGCGCAGCGCGTCTTCGAGACGTTTTACACGGCGCAGGTGGTCGTCGATGCAGGCGGATGCGCTCACTTGCCGGGTTCGCCCGAGCCACCATTCGAGCGGCAATGCCCGCGTTACCGGCCGCAAGCGGAGCACCGCCTCCAGGTGCCGTAATTCGGCTTCGACAAAGGCTTTACCTTATTCCGGCCGCCTGCGGAGCACACCGCTTGACGAAGCCGCCGTCGTGAGAGAATCAATCATTTTTCAGATCGATCGCGCTGCCGGCGATGTCGCGCGCCATGGGCGACCTGAAATAATCCATCGGAAGTAATCGACTCGAAAGGCGGACAAGGCATGAGCAAGCAAGGCTTCACCACGGGCATCGTTCACGGCGACAGAATCGGCGGCACCGAGCATGGCGGCGTGCGGCAGCCGATTCATACGTCCGTGCAATACGGTTTCGAGCGCGTCGAGGACCTGATCGGCGTGTTCCAGGGCACGAAAAAGGGCGGCTTCAACTACGCGCGCCAGGGCACCCCCACGACGGCAGCGCTCGAACGCAAGATCACGAATCTGGAAGAAGGCGCGGGCACGATCTGCTTCAGCACCGGCATGGCGGCGATCACGGCCACGTTTCTCACGCTCCTGCGCGCGGGCGATCATCTGATCTCCAGCCGTTACGTGTTCGGCAACACCAACAGCCTGTTCGGCACCTTACGCACGCTCGGAGTCGAAGTCACGACCGTCGACGCCTGTGACGCGCAAAACGTCCGTGACGCGATCCGCCCCAATACGCGCATGGTGTTCGTCGAAACCATCGCGAATCCGGGCACGCAGATTCCCGACCTCGAGGGCATCGGCGATGCGTGCCCCGAGCACGGCCTCGCATATGTCGTCGACAACACGATCACCTCGCCGGCCCTGTTCAAGCCGAAAGCGGTGGGCGCGAGCCTCGTCATCAATTCGCTGACGAAGACGATCGCGGGCCACGGCGCGGCGCTCGGCGGTGCGGTGACCGACACGGGCCTGTTCGACTGGAGCGCGTATCCGAACATCGCCGACGATTATCGGCGTTCGCCCGCGAAGGAGCAGGGGCTGTTGCAGATTCGCAAGAAGGGCCTGCGCGACATGGGCGCGGCGTTGTCGTCCGAGCAGGCGCATTCGATCGCGATGGGCGCGGAAACGCTCGCGCTGCGCGTGAAACAGAGCAGCGACAACGCGCTCGCGCTCGCGCAGTTCCTGGAAGGGCACAAGGCCATCGGCAAGGTGTTTTATCCGGGCCTGAAGAGCCACCCGCAATACGAGATCGCGCAAAAGCTGTTCAAGGGCGCGTCGTGGCTGCTGTCGTTCGAATTGCTGAACGCGGAGCGCATGATCGACGTGGTCAATGCGCTCCAGTTGCCGATCAAGGCAACCGGACTCGCCGACACGCGCACGCTGATCATTCCCGTTGCGCCGACGATCTTCTTCGAAGCGGGTGCGGAAACACGCAAGGCAATGGGCATTTCCGACGGTATGCTACGGCTTTCGGCCGGCATCGAGGACATCGATGATCTGATCGCGGACTTTGAGCAGGCGTTGAAGCTCGCGGCGTAACGCCGGCGTGTCTGTCAAAGCAAGGTCAGATTACCCGGCGGATTGAATCTATCGATATGCCGGAATGGCGCAACCAGAGCGTATGCGCAGGCGAAAAAACGGAGGGTTTCCCCTCCGTTTTTTTTAAGCTTCATGGCCCGCTCTGACCACGTCTTCATCGCTCGCCTGCGCAAGCGCACGCGCTTGCCCGACATAAGGCTCGATATCCATGTTGTCATAGCCAATGAAATGGCTCTTCTTCACGATCCGATAACCAAGCCACATCAACACAAACAGCGGAATCCCGATATACGTGGCCAGCACGCTCACCCAATCGATTTTATTGGCCATGAACGCCTGGTAGTCCTGCCCTAGCATGACGACCAGACAAACCGCGAATGCGAATATCGGCCCGATGGGAAACCACTTCGACCGGTACGGCAGCTGATCGAGCGAAAAGCCTTGCGCGACGAACCCCTTGCGGAATCGATAATGGCTGATGGCAATGCCCAGCCATGCGATGAAGCCCGTCATGCCCGAGGTGTTGAGCAGCCACATGTAGACCGTTTTGTCGCCGTACATCGATGAAAGAAAGCACAGCGCCCCCACGGCCGTGGTGGCATATAGCGCATTCCTCGGCACGCCGCTCGCTGAAAGCTTCGCGAACAGCCTGGGCGCGCGGCCTTCGACAGCGAGGTTATAGAGCATGCGCGTGGACGCATACATGCCCGAATTGCCCGCCGACAGCACGGCGGTCAGGATGACCGCATTCATGACGCCCGCCGAAACCGCGAGGCCCGCGCGGCGAAACACGAGCGTGAACGGGCTCACGCCAATATCGGTCACATCGGATTTCAGGAGATTCGGGTCGGTATGCGGAATCAGCAAGCCGATCACGAAAATGGCGAGCACGTAAAACAACAGAATGCGCCAGAACACCTGGCGCACCGCGCGCGGGATATTCTTGCCCGGGTTCTCCGATTCGCCCGCCGCCACGCCAATCAATTCGGTGCCCTGAAACGAGAAGCCCGCGATCATGGTGACGCCCAGCAAGGCCGGCAGGCCGCCCGTGAACGGTCCGTCATCGAGCGTGAAGTTGCCCCAGACATGGTCGGCGCCGCCCTTCAGGATGCCGATGATCATCAGCAGTCCAATGCCGATGAAGGCGATTACCGTGATCACCTTGATCAGCGAGAACCAGTATTCGGCCTCGCCGAAGCCCCGCACCGAAAGCGCGTTGAGCAGGAACATCACGCAGAGGAACGCGGCGCTCCACCAGACGCCTGGCACGTGGGGAAACCAGTAGCCCATCACCAGTTGCGACGCAACCAGTTCGACGGCAATGGTCACGGCCCAGTTGTACCAATAGTTCCAGCCCAGTGCGAAGCCGAAACCCTCGTCGACGAACTTCGCGCCGTAGGTCGCGAACGAACCCGAGACCGGCATGAACGCGGCCATTTCGCCGAGGCTCGTCATCAGGAAATAGACCATCAGGCCGATCACCAGATACGCGGCCATGGCGCCGCCGGGTCCGGCCTGGGAAATGGAGGCGCCTGAAGCGACGAACAGACCGGTGCCGATCGATCCACCGATCGCGATCATGGTCAGGTGGCGGGCTTTGAGACTGCGGTGCAGGGAGGGGGTGGAGTCCCCAGAGCTGGAAAGACGCTCTGAAGCGCGATGCGGATCCGAATCCATAAAAATTCTGACTTCTTCTTAACGACGGTTGGGTAATTTGACCGCGATTCTATAGCAGTCGCCGCCCGGAGCGGCGCAAACACTCCGGACACCGAATCTGCATGGCATTTTCGCGAGCCATTTCCCGGGGAGAGGCGCGCGAAATATTCGGCCCTGCCCCAAAGGCTTCAATGCGATCCGTGCAAGCCCCTCAAACCTTCACGCTTTCCCGCCTATGTGCGGGCGCAACGCCGCCAGCCAGCACACCACCGCCACCGCGCCGGCATCGGGCGAGCCGATCGCCCGCTCGCCCAGATAGCTCGCGCGGCCCACGCGCGGGTGCATATGCGCCGTGGCCTGCGCGCCGTGCTCGGCGGCAGCCACCGCGGCCGCCCAGGCGCGCTGCGACGTCTGACCCTCCTTAAGCGCCTCTTCGAACGCCTCCAGGGCCGGAATCAGCGCGTCGAGCATCGTACGGTCGCCGGCCTTCGCGCCGCCTAGTTCGCTGATTGCCGCGATCGCGCCGCGAAACGCCTGCGCCCACTCGTGCGGCGTGGGCTCCGGCGTATCGGCGAGATGACGCGACGCGCGCAGCAGCGCCGTCGAGTAGAACGGCCCCGAACTGCCCGCAATCGCCCGGCGCATGCTCGCGCCAAGCGACGCCAGCGCCTGCGGCGCGGTGCCGAGCGCGTGGACCGGCGTGGCGGCCACCGCGTCGGCGGCGCGCCGCATGCTCGCGCCCAGATCGCCGTCGCCCGCGAGCGCGTCGAGCTCGGTCAGGCGCGCCTCGTTCTCGGTCAGCGCCAGCGCGACCGCGTCGAGCGCCGCCTTGAGCCGCGCCGCCCACGCCGCGCGCGAAGCGTCGAGCGGCGGTGCTATGGATTCCTCATGATTGACGCCCGAGGTGTCGAGGCGGATGGTCGGGTTCACACAGCCCTTGCCGGGCCAGGCATGCGCATCGGTGTGCGCATCGAGCAAGGCGAGCCTGCTGTCGTCCACGCGCAGCAGCGAGATCGAGCAGCCCGGCATGTTCAGGGCCGAGAGAAAGGTGCCGGCCCACGCGCGCTCCACGCGCACTTCGCGGCAGCGCAGGTCCGCCACGGCCGCGCGCAGCACGATGTCGAGTTCCATCCGCGGCGTGGCCCCCAGGCCGTTGACGAGCAGCACCACGCGTTCGCCGCGCGTGATGGCGAGATCGTCGAGGATATTGACGAGCAGCGCCTCGGTGAGGGCGTCGGCCGGCAGCGGCACGCTGCGCTCCACGCCTTTTTCGCCATGAATGCCCAAACCGATTTCGATTTCGTCGTCGCCGAGGCTGAAGCTGGACGCCTCCGCGCCCGGCAGCGTGCAGCCGTCCAACGCTACGCCCATGGTGCCCAGATTGGCGGCCGCGTCGCGCGCGATCGCCGCCACCACTTCGAGCGGCGCGCCACGCGCGGCCGCCGCGCCCGCGATCTTGTGGATCAGCACGGTGCCGGCAATGCCGCGTCGCTGATGACGCTCGGCGTGGCCGCGCAGCGCGACGTCGTCGGCGACCGTCACCACTTCCACGGGGATGCCCTCGGCGCGCGCGAGCTCGGCGGCAAGACCGAAATTGAGCCGGTCGCCGGTGTAGTTCTTGACGATGAGCAGCGCCCCCCGCGCGCCCGCCGTCGCGCGGATCGCCGCGAGCACTGCGTCGGTGGGCGGCGAGGTGAACACCTCGCCGCATACGGCCGCGCTCAGCATGCCCGCGCCCACATAGCCGCCGTGCGCGGGCTCGTGGCCGCTGCCGCCGCCCGAGATCAGCGCGACCGGGCGTGCATGGGATTCGGGAATGTCGCGGCGAATGAGCACGTTCTCCTCGCCGAGGATAACGACATTCGGTGCCTGCAGCGCGATGCCTTCGAGCATTTCGCGCACGACGTCGGAAGGGTGATTGACGAGTTTCTTCATGACGCCCCTGATGAATGCGGTTGAACATTCCGGTCGGCAGGCGCTCCTGTGCCAGGCATTCCTGTGGCAGGCATTCCTGTGGCAGGCGCCTGTGGCATTCCCGCTGGCGAGCCCACCTTGGCGCTGTTCAGTGTACGCCGCTCGTCATTACGGTGTCCGCAAGCCGTTTTCAACAATTTGCGAAAAGCGCTTGCAAGCCTGCGGGAGTGTCTCTATAATTCGCGCTCTCAACAGGCTCGTAGCTCAGTTGGTTAGAGCACCACCTTGACATGGTGGGGGTCGTTGGTTCGAATCCAATCGAGCCTACCAACGAATATGCAGTACATGATGTGAAGTAATGCTGCGCCTTCGGTTTGGCCGCATGCAATGACAATGACGCACTCCTTCGCGGGACTGCGTCATTTTCTTTTGTGGTTTTTATTTGCGCATCAATCGAGCGCCTTGTCGTTCGGATGCGCGAACAGATCCTTCATCTGCTGCGAAAGCGGATACTCGAGGTTCATGCCGTTGGGCGGGATCGGCTGCGTGAACCACTTCGCGTAGAGCTTCGCCATGTCTCCCGAGGTCTGCATCTTCGCGACCGTGTCGTCCACCAGCGCCTTGAATTGCGGATCGTCGCGGCGGAACATGCACGCATAGTTCTCCGAAACGGGCGGCGTGCCCACAACCACGTAATCGCCCGGGTTCTTGGCCTTCGCGCGCTCGCCATAGATCAGCGGCTCGTCCATCACGAACGCCACCGCGCGCCCCGTCGTCACGTTGAGGAACGATTCGGCGTGGTCCTTCGCGCTGATGATCGTCATGTTCATGTGCTTTTCTTCGTTCATCTTGCGCAGCAGGCGCTCGTCAGACGTGCCCGCCGTGGTCGCTACCGTCTTGCCCGCCAGATCGGGGAAGTCCTTCACGCCCGAATCCTTGCGCGTAATGAAGCGAATGCCGTAAAGAAAAATGCTGTTGGAAAACGCGGCCTGATTCTGGCGCTCGAACGTATTCGTAGTCGAGCCGCATTCGATGTCGATGGTGCCGTTCTGCACGAGCGGGATGCGGTTTTGCGAGGTGATCGGAATCGTCTTCACTCGCAGGTTCGGCATATTGATCTTTTGCTTGATCGCATCGACGATCTTCAGCGCGATTTCCTGCGAATAGCCAATCACGTTCTGGTTCTGGTCATAGTACGAGAACGGAATCGACGACTCGCGCGTGCCGAGCGTGATCACGCCGCTGTCGCGCACCTTCTTGAGCGTGCCCGCGAGTTCATCGGCGTGGGCCACGCCCGCGAGCGTCGTGAATGCCAGCGTCATCGATGCGATCAGTTTGATTTTGTTCATCGTGCTCGTCTCCCGACTCGTCAAAGTGAAGATGTGGCCTCGCAGTGAATGCGCGGTTCGTGGTGCTCCGATGTGATCCGTGGTGGCTCAGCGGCCCGGCGCGAATGCGTCGCCGTCGAGCGCCAGTTCGCGCTGCGCGAGCAAGTCGGCCATCAATTGCGCGCTCCCGCACGCGAGCGTGAAGCCCAGCGCGCCATGTCCGGTGTTCATCCATAGATTGCGGAAATGCGTGGCGCCAATCAGTGGCTTGCTGTCAGGCGTGGCGGGACGCATGCCGGTCCACGTCTGGATCGCGCTGTAGTCGCCGGCCGCGGGAAAGGTCTCGCGCGCCTGGTGCGCGAGCAGCGCGATGCGCTCGTGGTCCGCGTGCGCGCTCATACCCGTGAGATCGACCATGCCCGCGATGCGCAAGCGTTCGCCCAGCGGCGCGTACACCACCTTGTGATGCGCATCCGTGACCGAGACGCGCGGCGCGCCCCGCGCGCTCGCATTGGGCAGCGTGAGGCTGTAACCCTTGAGCGGATACACAGGCACGCTCACGCCGAGCGAGGCCAGCATCGGCTGGCTCTGGAAGCCGAGGCACACCACGAACGCATCCGCTTCGATGTCTCCCGCCGAGGTCACCGCCACCTGCACGCGCAAGCCTTTGGTACGGAGTCCGGAGAATTCGGTCGCGAGACGAAAATCCACCCCGTGGCGCTGGGCAGCGCGCGCAAGACCGCGCGTGAAGCTGTCGCAATCGCCGGCTTCCTCGCCCGGCGTGTGAATGCCGCCCGCAATCTCGCCGCCGATGTGCGCGAGGGCGGGCTCGAGCGCGACGCACGCCGCGCCGTCGAGCGCATGCTGCTCGCAGCCGAGTTGCGCCTGATAGCGGGCCTGGCCGCGCGCGCCCTCGAAGGCGTCGCGGTCGCGATACACCACGAGCTTGCCGTTGCGCACGTAGTCGAACGCGAGCGCCTCGCGCGCGACGATCTCGTGCATGAGCCGCTGGCTCAAAAAGCCGAGACCGAGCAGCTCCGCCGTGGTGGCACGGCTGCGCGCGCGCGTGCAGGCGCGCAGGAACGCTAGGCACCAGCGCCATTGGCGCGGGTCCAGGCGCGGCACGAAACGCAGCGCGGCTTCGCGCGAAAGCAGCCATTGCGGCAGCTTCGGCAGCACCGAAGGGTCCGCGAGCGGCGCCACATAGCTGTAGCTCAGTTGGCCGCCATTGGCGTGGCTGGTCTCCCGCGCCACGTCCGGGTGACGCTCCACCAGCGTCACCCGATGTCCGTCACGGGCGAGAAAATAGGCCGTCGTCACGCCGATCACGCCGCCGCCCAGCACACAGATTCGCATGTCCCGAAGTTCTCGTTCGTTCTCGTTCCGGCAGTTTCTCCAGCCAAAAACAGGAACTCAATGGCGAATTGCGCAAGCGGCGTGACCCGGGTCAGTCGGTTAGATGTTCAGGCGCGTGACCTTGGTGCCTGCGAGCGAGACGTCGGCCATCAGGCCCGCGTTGGTCAAGACGAACACTTCGACCGGGTGCGTAGCCGTGTTGGTGTCGACCACGCCGTTCGCCCCCACCGTGACGAGCGCAACCGAGGCATCGGCGCCCGCCGCCCAGCCGTCCGTGGCGCGGAATTTGGCAAGCGCGTCCTCGGTCATGAAGCAGAAAATGATGGCCTTCGACTGCGCGCCGGCCTGGAAGCCCAGCGATCCGGACACCGTGTTGTAGTAGCCCGTCGTGGCGCCGCCCACGCGCAGCGCGCCCTCGCCGTACTGCGCACCGACGATGAAACCGGCCTGCAGCACCGACGGGAACACGAGCACGCCACGCGACTTCGCAACGAGTTCATGCGATCCTTTCACGGTGGAATAGAGCTTCGTCAAGGTGTTGTCGACGCCCGCGTCGATCGACTGGCGCTTCGACATATTGGTCGCGGCGTTCGAGGTGCCACCCGGCGTGGTGGTACAGCCCGCAAGCGCGAAACCGCCGAGCGCGGCGGCGGTTGAAAGCATGAAAGTGCGTCGTTGCATATCGTTTCCCCTACACGAATGAGAGCGTGTCGAGGTCTGCAGCATGCCGCGTGCCTGCCCCGGAGCGGGCACGCGGCAGCTGCTCGTACAACTGGCCCGGCAGCGCGTGCCAATGCCATGCAACGGCCGGTCAAGGCGTGGTGGACTGCCAGGACGAATCGGGATCGAAGCTCTTGAGGGCGGCGGCGGTGCGCGCGCCGTTGGGCCCCAGGTCCTTTTGATAAAGCTTGCCGTCCTGATTGACGATAAAGCTCATCACGCCCGTCTTGCCGTAATGCGCCGGCCACGCCACGAGCGCGAAGCCGTTGGCCAGCTGGCCGTTCGCCATGTAGCTGCGCGCCCCGCCCTCCGCATGGGCGCCCTGCGCCGTGAGAATGCGGAAGTGGTAGCCGTGATAGCCCTCCTGCGGCGTGATTTTCGAGTCGCGCGTCATGACTTCGGCCAGCGGGCCGAGCGGGCTTTCCTCGCCCTGCTCGACGGGCCAGTAAAGGCCGTCATGCGTGCCGGGCGTGCTCACGAGGCGCTGCGCATAGTGCTGTGTGAGCTTGCGGTAGTCCTTCTGCGCGTCGACATAAGCGAGCGAGCTGAGCATGGCCGCGCGCTCGTTGCGGCCGATGCGCCGCGTGAGCATTTCGCTCGCGCCCTCGCGCGGGTCGAAGCGCCAGCCGCTGGCGTTCTGCACGATCGGGATGGGCAGCGTCCAGCCGCTGTCGCCCACCGCCAGGTGAGCGCTTGCCTTGCCCGCCACGGGGGTGGCGTCGGGCACGATCTGATGGCCCTTCGACCACGCGCCGAGGAAGTCGTAGATGTCTTCCTCGCCGATTTCCCTGGTGGGGATGAACTGCTCGAAATTGTTGCCGAGCACGTGCTTCATCGCGTCCTGATCATTGCTGGCCAGCGCGTTGCTGAATGCCTCCGCCGCCGCGTCGGGCGTGGCGTAGACGGCCTGCGCCGAAGCTACACCGGCGCCGGGCAGGGCCAGCAAAGCGGGCGCGGCGAACAGCGCGAACGCCACCGCCGCGGTGAGCCGGGCGAGCCCGGCAGGCCTTGCGTCGCGCGATGCATGTTGCGACGCAAGACGTGCGTGTTTGCGGATCATCGCAAGACTCCTATAGAGATTCAACGGCGGAAGTGCCCGCCACCACCGCCACCGCCAAGCCGGCCACCGCCGCCTCCGCCGCCAAAGTTGTGGGCACCGCCGCCGCCATTGAAGCCGCCGCCACCGCCGCCCCGGTTCTGGTACGACGCCCGGCTTTGCTGGCCGCGCTGCATGTCGGCGCGAGCCGCATTGCCGTCGCCGGCGCCGCGCAGGGCGTTGCTGCGATTGGCGTTTTCCGAGCGATTGGCGAGATCGGCGCGATTGGCGTTCTGCGTGGCGCCCGAGAGATTGCCGTGGCTGCCGTTGCGCGTCGCGCCAGAAAGGTTGCCGTTGCCGTTGCGCGTGGCGCCCGAGAGGTTGCCGTGATTGCCGTTGCCATTGGGCCGGCCGCCTTGCTGAATGCCTTGCAGACGCTGGCTCGCACTGCCGCTCATGTTCTGCCCGGTTCGGTTTTGCAGGGTTTGCATGGCCTGCGAACGCGACTGGTCATAACCGCGGAACTGGTTGTTGCGCTGGCCGCCGTTGAAGTTGTTGCGCTGGCCGTTGAAGCTCTGGTTGCGACGCTCGACGTTGTTGTTGCGGTTCCAGTTGGCCGTGCTGCGATTCGAGTCGATGCGGTTGTTGACGTTGATGTTGTTGTAGCGGTTCACGTTGATGTTGACATCGTGCGAGCCCCAGCCGAAGCCGCCCCACAGCGAGTTCGCCACCGCGATGCCCGCGCCGAACGCCAGCCCCGTCATGAAGCCCGTGGCGATCGCATAGCCCGGGGGCGGCGGCATGTACACGGGCGGATAGGCGGGATACGGCCACGTGCCGTACACCACGGTCGGGTTATACGTGGGCACGTACACCACTTCCGGATTGGCAGGCTCGATCACGATGGTTTGCGTGGTCGACGTGCCCGAGGCCGGCTGCACGATCACCTTCTGCTGCTCGGTGGTCTTGAGGTTGCCCGCTTGTTGCGCCTGCAAGCGCAGGCGCTGTACGGAGTCCATCACGTCGCCCGGCTGCGCAAGGAACGCGCTGCCGATCTGCTCGACCCAGTCAGGCTTGGAATCCATGGTGGCGAGCACCTGCGGGAAGGCCACGAGCGACTGCACGCTCGGGTCCCAGGGCTGCGAGGAGACGGCCTTCACGGCGTCGTCGCCCTTCAGGTTCGGGTTGGCTTTGGACCACGCGGCGGCAGCCTGCACGTCTGCCGGAAAGGTGGCAGCCATGAGCACCTGCGCGAGCAGCGCGTCAGGATAAAGCGCGACGGGCGCCGTGAGCGAGTCGAGTTGCTGGTTCGACAAATGTTGCGCCGCGCTTTGTTGCGCGATGGCGGCAGTCGGCCCAGTCGGGCCGACGAAAAGCGGTGCGGCCGCGAGCGCGGCGCACATGAGCCAGACAGCGCACTGGCGTACACCGGACGATTTCACGAATCGTTCCTCCTCGTTGCGGATAACTCTTTCAGGTGCCCGAAATGGAGAGCCTGCCTGCGGTGCGGATTAAAATTTTAATCGAAGCACCGCGATCTTGATTTTTGACGCGACGTCTTGCGGCGCAGTGGCAATCAAAAATATAGGGGTATGACTAATTGTGTCAACCACGAGTTCGTCAGCGAACGATTCGTTTCCGGAATTGCATCAATTACATTGAATGACATGAATTCAGGAACAATTACGCAGCCCGGAATTCCTCCTTCATTCAATGCCTTGCACCTTCAGCCTGCCGGGCTCCGGGTGCCAGATGCATGCGCACGAAGCCAACGTGCTCGCGCAGAACGTAGAAAGCATCGGCATAGGCGAGCGGCATGCGCAATGTATTGAGCGCGCGCTCGATTTCGTCGAGCTCCGCAATGAGCGCGCGCCGCTCTTCGTCGCTCGAATGCTTGAGCGCATCGCGCTCGATCGCGATGAGCGCGCCGTAGTAGCGGTAAATGCGCGAGCGTACGCGCCAGCGATACAGCGCGGGGATCGCCCGCAGCGCCGGAAACACCAGCACGGCAAGCGGCAGCAGCAGCACGAGCAAACGGTCGGCCACGCTGGCGAGCCAGAACGGCAGCGTGCGATAAAGAAAGCTCTTGCCCGATTTGTAATAGCGCGCGGCGTCTTCGCTAATGCGGAAATCGTGCGCGATGGGGCTCGGAAATTCGCCCGCGCGCTGCAGCAGCCCGGGCACGCCGTTGACCTCGCCCGCGGCTTCGACGATGAGGTCCGAGATGGCCGGATGCAAAGTGTTGCGCGCAACGATCTCCACTGTCGGCCCAATCAGATGCACGGTTTGCGGCGGCATGCGGCGGCGCAGGTCGAGCACGCCGGGCGGCAAGTCGATGCTGTCGAGATACGGAAAGAGCCGTGTATAGGCCGCCGATTCGTCGAAGCTCATCACCGAAATGCCGGGTATGCCGAGCAGGCGCCGCATGAGTTCGCGCGTGGTGGAGTCGCCGCTCAGCATGGCGGCCTCCACACGGTTCGAGACCAGCGCGGTGGCGGCGTCCATGCCGTCGAGCGGCAGGAAGGTGGAGTCGCCGCCCGGCTCCATGCCGTTCGCGGCCAGCAGCTTCAGCGAGAGCTCGCGCGTGCCGCTGCCCACGCGGCCGATGGCGATGCGCTTGCCGTCGAGCTGGGAAAGCTGCGTGAGCCCCGAGCCGCGATAAAACACCACGATGGGCAGATACGCGACGCTGCCGAGCGACACGAGCGGGCGCGTGTCGAGCCCATCGGCCACACCGCCCTGCACGAACGCGAGGTCGACCTTCGACTTGGGATCGAGCAGGCGCTGCAGGTTCTGCACCGAGCCGTCCGACTCCACCACCTCGAGCGTGACGCCGTTGCGCGCGAGGATCTTGCGGTACGCCTGCGCCGTCTGCATGAACGAGCTGTCGCGCGGACCCGCGCTGATGGTGACGGTACGCGGCGGCGAGGGATCGACGAGCCACACGAACACCGCGACCACCACGGCGCAAAACAACGCGATCGGCAGTGACGTGAGCGCGAGATCGCGCCACGCCGGATGCGACGGGTCGCGCATGAAATGCGGCAAAGGCGGTCGATGTCGTTTCATGGAAACCGGCGGCTATGCGTCGAATTGAGCAAGCTTCATCATGCCATCTCGCGCCGGAGCGCAACGCTGGTATTTGCGAGAATCTGCCGAGGTGCAGATCGACGTGCAGATGAGAACCCATGAAGCGGCGCAGGTCCATTGAAAGCAACGTAAGCGCCACCGCACGCTCATCGCGCTCATCGCGCTCATCGCGCTACTGCGCCGTGTGGCCGAAGAACTCGGTGGCGTGGTCGATGAACGCGCGCACTTTCGCGGGCAGCAGCGTGCGCGACGCATAGGCGAGGCGCAGTTCGATCTGCGCATCGACGACGGGAAAGTCGTCGAGCAGCGTGACGAGCCGCCCCGTCGCCACTTCGCTCTGCACGAGCCCGCGCGGCAGCGTGCCGATGCCGAACCCCTCCAGCACCATCGCGAGATTGAAGTCGGGATTGTTCGAGGCGACTTCGTACTTCATGCGCACGGTCACCTCCTTTTCGCCATCGCGGAACGTCAGCGACGGCTTGCGCAGCGAAGGCGGCATCGGCACGAACGTGTGCGCTTCGAGGTCCGAGGGAAGGCGCGGCGTCGAGTGTGCCGCGAGGTACCCGGGCGTGGCGACGAGCGCGAGCGGAATGCGCTCGAGCAGCTTCGTCACCGTGCCTTCGCTGTTGAGCATGAACGGCAGCACGAGCCCGAGATCGTAGCCGTCCGCGACCAGATCGACGGGGCGCTCGGTCAGCATTACGTCGAGCGTCACGTTGGGATGCGCGCGCTTGAAGCTGGAAATGAGCGGCACGAGCCGGTGCACCATGGCCGAGGTGTGCGCGACGAGGCGCAGCACGCCGTTGGCCTCGCGCGTCTGCTCGGTCGCGCCGGCCTCCAGCGCGTCGAGGTCGTCGAGCACGCGGCAGCAGCCGTCGTAGAAGCGCTCGGCGGCTTCGGTAAGCGAGACCGCGCGCGTGGTGCGATGAAAGAGCCGGCTGCCCAGACGCTTTTCCAGCCGCGCGATCGCGCGCGAGACAGCGGGGGTGGCGATCCCGTGCATATCCGCGGCGCGCGTGAAGTTGCGCGCCTCCACCACGGAACGAAAGATTCGCAGAGTGTCGATATAGTCCATGGCGTTAGCGCCAATGATGGCGAACAGGATAAAGAAAGATCCGGCGCGGCGGCGTGAAGCCGCGCGTCACGGCGCAGCTGCGCCGAAGACTTCCGCGCAGAACGCGCGGCCGTCTTCGGAAAGGCTCGCGCTGCCGGTGCCGTCCTCGGCGAGCGTCGTCACGGCCAGGCCGCCGTCCACGAGGCCGGTGAGATGGCGGCGCAAACCGCTCATCGGCACGCCGGCCTGCTTCGAAAGCTTCGCGAGCGACCACGCGCGCCCGGGCGTTTCGCATTGCGCGCGCCACAGTTGCTCGAGGATGGCCACCAGCGCCGGATCGATCTCGTCGCCGCTGTCTTTATCGCCTTGTTCACGCTCGCCGCTTGCGTCGCTCATCGTGTCTCCTCATGCCATTCGCGCGACCAGCTCGCCGAGCGTCTTCAATGCCGCCTCGGTCTGCGCGGTCCACGGATAGCTGTAGTTCAGCCGAATGTAATGGTGAAAGTCATTGCGCATCGAAAACATGTAACCCGGCCCGATCGTGATGCCCTGCGCGAGCGCGGCGCGATACAGCCGCATCGAATCCACGCGCGGCGGCAGCTCGACCCACAGCACGTAGCCGCCCTGCGGGTCGGTGGTGCGCGTGCCGGCGGGAAAGAACCGCTCGATCATCGCACGCATGAGCCGCGCCTGCTCGCGATAGAAGCGGCGCAGCCGGCGCAGATGGCGGTCGTAGCCGTCGTGGCGCAGATAGTCGGCGAGCGCGACCTGCGGCACCGAGGGCGTCGTGAGCGTATTGAGGAACTTGAGCTTTTCCACCTGGGCACGATAGCGCCCCGGCAGCGCCCAGCCGATCCGGTAGGATGCCGAAAGACTTTTTGAAAACGACGCGCAATGCAGTACCAGCCCGCGCGAGTCGAACTGCTTGAGCGACGATGGCCGCGTCGGCCCGAAATACAGCTCCTGATACACGTCGTTCTCGATCACGGGCAGGTCGTGCGCCTCGGCCAGCGCCACGAGCCGCCGCAGGTTCGCCTCGGGCATGCGAAAGCCCAGCGGATTCTGGAAATTCGGCATCACCATGCACGCGGCCACCTTCTTGCGCGCGAGCACGCGCTCGAGCGCATCGAGGTCGATGCCGGTGTCGGGATGCGTGCTCACTTCGATCGCTCGCATGCCAAGGCGCTCGATCGCGTGCAGCATCGCGTAGTACGTGGGCGACTCGACCGCCACCGTGTCGCCCGGCTTCGCCACCGCCTGCAAGCTCAGGTTGATGGCCTCGGTCGCGCCCACCGTGACGACGATTTCGTCGGGATCCACGTCCGCGCCGTTTTCCGCGTAGCGGCGCGCGATCTGGCGGATCAGTTCGGGATTGCCGGGCGGCAGGTCGTCGATCAGGTTCCAGCTCGCGTGGCGCCGCGCGATCGCATTCGCGTACTGGTTGATGCGCCGCCACGGAAACAGCGCCGGGTCCGGATACGGCGAGCCGAGCGGCACCGCGTCCTGCGCGACGATGCTGCGCAGCGTGGCGAGCACGAGGCGGCTCACGTCGACCGGCGCGGGCGCGGCGTTGGGCGCGGGCTCCATCGGCACCTTCTCCGCGCCCGCGCGGCGCAGCTTCGCGCCCGGAGACGTTCCCTGAACAGTCTCTCGCGCGGTCCCATGAGCGGCCCCCTCGCCTGCGCGCGCAGGTGACCCATCGCGCGCCACAGGCCGCGCCTTCACGAAGAACCCCGACTGCGGCCGCGATTCGATCACGCCCCGACTCTCCAGCAACGCATAGGCGTGCACCACGGTCTTGATGCTCACGCCGTGTTGAACACTCGCGCGCCGCACCGAAGGAATGCGCTCGCCCGCGGCGAACACGCCACGGCGCACGCCGGCTTCGATATCGTCGGCGAGCTGTTCATAGCGGGGAACGGTGGCCGGGGCGGGCGTGGCAGTCACGGGCGGCAGTTGGCGCAAAGGTGGGCGATTCGGAGAGTCTATGACAAATCGCCGCAACTGTACCCCTTGCCTTTTCGTTTTTCTGTGATCACCGCGCACACAGGAACACAGTACGCTTCGCACATCGGGCTGTGCACCCGCACCGCCCCGGCCAGATCCGATCCAGACGCACCATGAAAAAGCCGCAAGCCCGCATCGAGCCCTACCACCATCCCGCCGCCGGCTGGGGTGCGCTCAAGCAAGTCGCCATCAACCTCATCAAGGAGAAGGTGACGGGCGGCAACTACCGGACCCTGCTCAAGCAGAACCAGCCCGACGGCTTCGACTGCCCCGGCTGCGCGTGGCCCGACCGCGAGCACGCCTCCACCTTCGAGTTCTGCGAGAACGGCGTGAAAGCCGTGGCCGCCGAAGCCACCAGCAAGCGCGCGACGCCGCAACTGTTCGCGGAGCACACCGTGACCGAGCTGATGGCGCAGTCCGACTACGAACTCGAACAGCATGGCCGCCTGACCGATCCGCTCGTCTACGACGCCAATACGGACCGCTATGTGCCGATCGCCTGGGACAATGCATTCCGGCTCATCGCGAAGCACCTCCACGCGCTCGACGACCCGAACCGCGCCGCCTTCTACACCTCGGGCCGCGCGAGCAACGAAGCCGCGTTCCTCTATCAGTTGTTCGTGCGCATGTACGGCACCAACAACTTCCCCGACTGCTCGAACATGTGCCACGAAGCCACCAGCCGCGGCCTGCCGGGCACGGTGGGCATCGGCAAGGGCACGGTCACGCTCGACGACTTCGAGCACGCCGACACGCTGCTGATCTTCGGCCAGAATCCGGCCACGAATCACCCGCGCATGCTGGGCGAGCTGCGCGACTGCGCGAAGCGCGGCGCCACCATCGTCTCGATCAACCCGCTCAAGGAGCGCGGCCTCGAGCGCTTCGCGAGCCCGCAGCACGCGCTCGACATGCTCTCGCCATCGGGCGTGCAGATCAGCTCGGTGTTCATCCGCCCACGCTTGGGCGGCGACTTCGCGCTCATCAAGGGCGTGGCCAAGCGCACGCTCGAACTCGACGACGCCGCGTGCGCAACCGGCACGGCGCGCGTGCTCGACGTGGATTTCCTGGCCGAACATACCGTGGGCTTCGAAGCCTTCGCAGCCGACTTGCGGGCCGAGTCGTGGGACGCCATCGTCACCGAATCGGGCGTGCCGCTCGACGAGGTGTTCAAGCTCGCGGACATCTACGCGAAAGGCCGCGCCACCATCGCGACCTGGGGCATGGGCATCACGCAGCACAAGAACTCGCTCGCGACCGTGCAGCTGCTCTCGAACCTCATGATGATGCGCGGGAACATCGGGCGGCGCGGCGCGGGCCTGTGCCCCGTGCGCGGCCATTCGAACGTGCAGGGCGACCGCACGGTGGGCATCGAGGAAAAGCCCACCCAGGCGTTTCTCGACCGCCTCGGCGCGGCCTACGATTTCGAGCCGCCGCGCGAGCACGGCTACGACGTGGTGGAAACGATCCAAGCGATGCTCGAAGGCCGCGTGAAGGTGTTCATCGGTTTGGGCGGCAACTTCTCGATCGCCACGCCCGATACGCCGCGCACGTGGGACGCGATGCGTTCGTGCGCGCTCACGGTGCACGTGACCACCAAGCTCAACCGCAGCCACCTCGTGCACGGCAAGGACGCGCTGATTCTGCCCACGCTCGGCCGCACCGAGATCGACATGCAAAACGGCGTGCCGCAAGGCGTGAGCGTCGAAGATTCGATGAGCATGGTGCACATCTCGTACGGCATGAACCGGCCCGCTTCGCAGAATCTCCTCTCGGAAATCGCCATCGTCGCGCGCATGGCGCACGCCACGCTCGGCAGCGAGAAAGTGGACTGGCTCGGCCTGGCCGCCGATTACTCGAAGATCCGCGACGGCATCGAAAAAGTCCTGGACGGCTTCGAGAACTACAACGAGCGCCTGAAGCAGGCCGGCGGCTTCCATCTGGGGGTGGCCTCGCGCGACCGCGTCTGGATGACCGAAAGCGGCAAGGCGCAGTTCGTGGTGCACGCGATTGCGCTCGACACGCCCATCCATCGCGCCCGCGCCGCGCACGGCCAGCAGTTGATGACGCTGATGACCACGCGCTCGCACGACCAGTACAACACCACGATCTATGGTCTCGACGACCGCTATCGCGGCGTCTACGGACAGCGCCGCGTGCTGTTCGCAAACCGCGAGGACCTGACGATGCTCGGCTTCGCGCCGGGTCAGCGCGTGGACATCACGAGCGTGTGGGACGACGGCGTGCAACGCCGCGTCGAAGACTTCCTGCTCGTGGAATACGACATTCCGCGCGGCTGCCTGGGCGCGTACTATCCGGAAACGAACCCGCTCGTGCCGCTTGCGTCGGTTGCCGATGGCGCGGGCACGCCGACTTCGAAGTCGATTCCGGTGTTGCTGAGCCCTGCAAAGGCGAGCGCACTCGCGGCGTGATTGCCGCTTGCCTCGCGCGGCTTCAGCCCGCCAGCTTGCGGAACGTCTCCAGCACCGCATCGCCCTTGAACGGCTTCACGATCCAGCCGCGCACGCCCGCCGCCTTGCCACGCTCCTTCATGGCCGGGCTGCTTTCGGTCGTCAGCATGACGACATTGACCGCGGCGTTGCCCAGTTCGCCGCGGATCTTCTCGACCATCGTCAGGCCGTCCATGTTCGGCATGTTCACGTCGCTCACCACGAGCTTCACGGCCGGATTCGCGCGCAGCTTGGCGAGGCCGTCCTTGCCGTCCACGGCCGTATCCACGTCCAGGCCGTTCTTGCGCAGGAAGCCCGCGACTTCGTCGCGCACCGTGCCCGAATCGTCCACCACCAGAATCTTCGCCATCTTGTTGTGTTCCTTTGCGCCCGAGCGGCGCGCTATGCATGAGGGTTCTTTCGTCAAAACAGTTCGAGTTCGCCGGCGTTCTCGTGCGCCGCGCTCAACTGGTCCTGGGCGGCCACGAAATCGAGAGGCGAATGGGCGCAGACGCACAGCGTCGCCCCCAACTGCACGGCGCCATCGATCGTAAGCGCGTAGGACTTCACGTAATCGGGCTTCAGCTCGCGCAGATGCTGCATGCACTGGCTGTCGAGCGCGTACGGCGTGGACATGCCGAGGTCCGGGAAATGCTCGAGCAGATGCTGATTCATCGCCCCGCAGCACAGATTGCCGAACTCCATGAACGCGTCCACCAGCGCGCCTTGCGCGCCGCCCAGATAATACGCGCGCGTTGCTTCGTCATCCTTGATATGCAGAAGCAGCAGCAGGCGAAACTGCATCGACGCAATCGTGAGCAGCACCGCATGCTCGCCCCGGGCATGCTCGTCCGGCGCCATTGCGATCTCGCACGCATGCAGGGGATCCGCCACGAGGCGCGTGCGCGCCGCCGCGAAGAAAATCTGCTCGAAGCTTTCCTGCGCCTGCGGGCCGATCATGCGGGCACCTCATCGGGCGCTTCCTGGAGCTCGGCGTGCAACTGTTGCGCAAGCGACTCCACGCTCGCAAGCGAGGCCGCGATCATCTTGCCGCCCGCCTGAATGTCCTGGAACGTCGCGGTCGTGACAAGGTCGTTGCGGTGCAGGCTCTCGCGGTAGTTCCTGGAAAGCTCCTGCGAACGCGTGGCAAGCGCGCGCACCTCGCCCGCGACGATCGAAAAGCCCCGCCCTGCCGCGCCCGCGCGCGCCGCCTCGATGGATGCGTTCAGCGAGACGATCAGCACATGGCTCACGATCGACGAGAGCACCTGATTCTTCTCGTGCATGTCGCGGTTCTGCGCCATCAGCGAGATCATTTGCTCGTGCCAGCGCTCGAAGACCGTCGACATCTGCTTCAGGCGGACGGTCTCCGCGGTGATGCGTTCGATGCGCTGCCGCGCTTCGGCGCTGCGCGCGCGTTCGCTCCCGAGCGCCGACTCCATCGCTTCGCTCACCCACTTGCGTTGCGCGAGGTCCGCACGCAGCGACTCGACCTGCGCGGCCAGCGCCTCATGCTCCTGCGCGGCGCTTTCCCGTGCCGCTCGCACGCGCGCCTCGGCCTGCGCAAGCGCGTCTTCATGCCGGGTGAACTGCAGTCTTTCGGCGTCGCGCCACTGCGCGCGCGCGCGCCAATGAAGTCCCGCCGCGCACAGCGCCGCCAACGCGAGGCCCGCGGCCCCGCCCATCAGATACGGTAAAAGCACGGTGCCTCCAGTTACGCCGGCAAGGCTTCGTGCGATGCGGCCGGCTCGCCCGCGTACACGACGGCGCATGCTCGCGGCAAATACACCAGCGTTTCGAAATGCCGATAATCGGCGCCTTGCCGGTTGTCGGTGAAGCGCAGCTCGATGCGTCCGCCCTCGCGCTCCAGAAAATTGCGGACCGCATCCATGCCCACGCCGCGCCCCGACACCTCGGTCACGCGATGCGCCGTGGAAAAGCCCGCACGGAAGATGAACGCCGCCACGGTCTCGTCGCTGACTGGCTCGTCGGCATCGAGCCAGCCGCGCTCCACGGCGACGGCACGAACACGCGCGAGCGCAAGACCCCGGCCATCGTCGGCGAGCACAATGCGCAGCACACCGTCCGCGACGCTCAACGCGACGTCGATGCGCCCCGCCTCGTCCTTGCCCTGCGCGCGGCGCTGCGCCGGCATCTCGATACCGTGATCGAGCGAATTGCGCAGCAAATGCGTGAAGACGTCGCTCACGGTGCCGACCGCATCGTTATGCAGCCTGTAGCCGCCATCGTCGATGCAGACATGCGGCGCAACCTTGCCCAGTTCCTGCGCCAGCGAAGGCAGCGATTCGAGTACGCCGGCGAGCGCTTGCTCCACGCTCTGCGTGCCGATGCGGCCCAGCACGCAGCGCAACGCCGTGCGCATGGCACGCAGCGAATCGAGGTCGTGTTCGTTCGCGCTGTCCAGCAGGCGCAAGCTTGCATCGATCTGCTCGCGCCCGAAGCCGCTCACAGCGCCCTTTCGGCCGCGCGCGCCCACACCGCGCCCGAGGCTCACTTCGTTGAGCGTCGCGTAATGGTCGACGGCCTCGCGCACGCGCTGCAGGTCGTCGATGAGCGCCTGCTGGTCCCAGGCGTGACTCGCAGCGTCGCGGCGCAGCGCGTCGTAACGCTGCTCCACTTCATGCACGACGCCCGTGAGATGCTGGAGGCTGTACGTGCGCGCGTTGCCCTTCACCGTGTGCATGTTGCGAAACAGCGCGGCCACCGCATCCATGTTGGCGCAATCGTGCTGGCGAATGATGCGCTCGTTCTCGTGGATAAAACCCTTCGAGCTCTCCACGAAGCGATGAAACTTCTCTTCGCTAACCGAAAGAATTTCGCCGATCATCTGCAAGCGGCGCTTCTGCTCGCCGGCCTGCGCCGCCAGTTCGCGCAACTCGGTGACGTCGCGCACGCACAGCATGAGGCGCACGACCACGTCGCGTTCGTCGGTGATCGCGGACCAGCTCAGGTCGAGCACCTTCTTGCGGCCATCGGGCATGGTGCGCGTGATTTCGTTCACGAGCAAATGCTGGTTGAACGCGAAATTCACGTCGTCCTCGCCAAGGCACGCATGCACGGCGGCGTCGATCTGAGCAAGCGTGTCGGCGTCGAGATCCGAGTGCGAGAACACGAGTTCCATGAGCGAGCGCCCCGCGATTTCGCGGGTTTCGAAAATCGCTTCGAGGTAGGCCGAGTACTCGTCGTGCACGCTGGCGCCTTCCACTACCGTAAGAATGCCCTGCTGCATGTTCTGCAACATCGCCTGAATGTCGGCGGTCTTGCGCTCGAGCTGCGCGGCGTTGTGCTGAATCTTCTCGATCATGCCGTTGAACGCGACGATCGAGCGGCCGATCTCGTCCATGCGTCCCACGGGCACGCGGCGCGTGAAATCCTGGCTCGATGCAATCTCGCTCATCATTTCCTGCATGCGCGAAAGCGGCCGCGTAATCTGCCGATACAACAGCGCGCCAATCAGCGTGAGCAGCAGCACCGCGCCGCCCGTGACGCCCGCAATGGCGCTCGTGGTGGTGTCGAGCATGCCGTTGAGCGTCTGGATGGCCGCGTCCTTCTGGCGGTTTTTCTCCACGCGCAGCGTGGTGACGATGCCTTCGAGCTCGTCGCGATACTGCGCAACGTTGGCGAAGAGATACGCCTGCGCGAGCTCGCCCTTGCCCGCGGCCTTCATGTTCGCCGTTTCTTCGATGGCGTTGAAGTAGTTCGCGAGGCTTTCGCGCGCCTGCGCGACGAGCCCGTCCTGCGCATGGCTTGCGGCGGCCTGGCGCTGCACGTCGAGCGCGGCGCCCAGCGCGGCCTTCTTTTTCTCGAGTTCGTCCTGCGCCAGTTGGGCAGTAGTCGCGTCGGGCGCGTAGACGAGCGTCATCGTCGCGAGTTGCACGTCTTTCACGAGCGAAACGAGATCGGCGGAAGCCAGCGCGCTGGGTACGACGCCCTGTGTGACCTGATGGACGTCGGTGGCGCTGCGGCGCGTCTGATAGACCGCGTAGCCGCCAATGGCGGACAACGCGACGAACATCAGCACGATGAGTAGCGTGATGCGGTGGCGAATGGTCATGTCGAAATCCCCGGGCCTTGCGCCGTGCCGGACGCGCTATGACTGCGCGACTCGTGGCACGTGAGGCCAATTTATTCGGAGGGCATTATCGGCGCTTATATATGACGAAATGATGAATGGACTTGCCGCCCGGCGACTCGCGCGCCCGCGCGGCTGCGTTAAGATGCGGAATCGACTCGCGCCGCATCGCCTCCGAGGCCCACCGTGCCACAACCGACCGACTCCACACCCATCTTCTGGCGCGACCCGGCCCTTCCGTTCATCGAAGTCCGCGCCATTGCCGACGGCCGCAAGCTGCGCTACGGCCGCCATGCGCACGACACGTTCTCGATCGGCGCGGTAACCGGCGGGCGCAGCACCTATCTGAATGGCAACACGCTCGAGCGCGTGCATGCTGGCGCCGTGGTCATCGTCAACCAGAACGTTGTGCACGCATGCAATCCTGCCGCCGACGAGGCATGGTCCTATCGCATGTTCCATCTCGACGTGGGCTGGCTCGCGAAGCTCCAGCATGCGCAGGGCTTCGGCACGCTGGCGCAATTCGTTCCGTTCGCGCAGACGCTCACGTGGCGCGCCGATCTGTTCGCAGGGCTCGATGCGCTCTACGGCGTGCTCGTGAATCCGCACGAAGACGCGCTGCGCAAGGAATGCGCCGTCACGCAGTACTTCACCGCGCTCCAGCAGGCGCTCAATCCCGCGCCGCCCGAAAGCACGCCGCGCGAGCCCAACCCGCGCCTCGCGCGTGCCGCCGAGTTCATCGACGGCAACTACACGCGCACGCTCAAGCTCGAAGACATCTGCACGGCGGCGAACTTGTCGCCTTCGTATTTGATCCGCGCGTTTCGCGAGCAATACGGCATGACACCGCACGCGTACGTGGTGAACCGGCGCATCGAGTTCTGCCGCGCGCAATTGCGGCGCGGCCATGCCATCGCCGACGTCGCCGCCGCCGCCGGCTTCGCCGATCAAGCCCACCTTCAGCGCGCCTTCCGCCAGTTCGTGGCGGCCACGCCGGGGCAATATCGCGGCTGATATCCGGGCCGTTCATTCGAGCAGCAGCCACAGCGCGCTCGCCGCGAGCAACAGCGCCATCGTGCGGTTCACGAAGCGCACGCGCGCCGGTTCGCGCAGCGCCTGTCGCAGCGACGCGCCAGCCCACGCCCAGCACGCAATCGACGCATAGCACACCACGAAGTAGATCGCTGCGAACTGCCACACGATAGCGTTCCCGCCCGAGGCCGCAAATGCGCCCATGCCGGCAACGCAGGCGAGCCACGCCTTCGGGTTGAGCCACTGCATCGCCGCGCCCGTCATGAGCGACGGGCCGCGCGCGGCGCCCGGCGCGTCGATGCGCCCATCGTCGATGGCGAGTTTGTACGCGACGTACAGCAGAAACGCCACGCCCGCCCATTCGATCGCGCGCGCGAGGAATGGCCACTGCGCAAGCAACTCGCGCAGGCCGAGTCCGATCAGCAACAACAGCAGCGCAAAGCCCACCGTCGCGCCGGTCACGTGGCGCAAGCTCGCGCGCAATCCGTAGCGCGCGCCCGCGCCCAGCGCGACGACATTGACGGGCCCAGGGGTGATCGACGTAGCCAGCGCGAAAGCGGCCATGGAAAGTGCAGTGCTCACGTTTCTCCTCGTTACGCCCAGCGGCGATGATTCACCGTCGAGCGTACGAGGCGCGCAAGCGCCTGTATTGAAGAAAATTGCCTCAATTGCGGGAGGGGTGACTTCAGGTGGTCATGGCGGCCCCGTCTCCCGGGCGCGCGCGGCAATGCGCTCACGCAGCAGGCGCGGCGGATAGATATCGTGGAAGCCCCTCATGCTTTCGCAGCAAAATCCAACGTCCGGTTTAATCGCTGTATCGGTAATGCCTTTGTCGGAAATCAATTGATCGCGAATATCCCGGCATCTTATGCGCCATGAATTGAACGATTAACCAATTTTAAGAATTTTCGTGTATCGAGCGAAAAGCAGCCCTCCCAGGATAGGCAATCACGGCGGCGCCAGTCGTAGTTCTCATCGCAGCGCCGTTCCATCCTGAGAGGCGCTGACAAATGAAAGACGCAGTAACCGGGCGCGGCGTCGCGCGCCTGGGCGACACCACAAACCACGGCGGCAATGTAATTGTGTCCGCAACGAACTTCGCGCACAACGACGTGTGCTTGGCCTTCATCGGCGACCAGACTGCTTGCGGCACGGACTATGTAGAACCCGATAGCAGCCATCCTGAGGCGCTCCGGAAGCTTCCACACGCCAACATCAAACACGCCTACGAAATTCTCACGCCCGAGCAACGCGCGCGCGATCCGTATGGAAATCCGGGAGCATCGAAATGACGAACCGGTTCGAACACACCGTCGCGCAACTCGACCGGGCCTCGTCAGCCCATCAGGACCAGTCAATTCCTCGCGTCTCGCGCACGGGCTCAGGTGCGGGCAAGCTGCGCGATACCAATGGCAGTAGCGGTCATCACCGCAGAGGCCAGCCCCGCACATGGGCCCGCGAAGAGATTGCGTTGCTGGGAACGATACCCGATGCGGAGGTCGCCGCACGCATCGGAACCAATGCGTCGACCGTGAACCGGAAGAGGCTGGAACTCGGCATTCCATCGGTACGGGATCGTTCGTCGCACGAATGGAGCGCCGCAGAGATCGCGCTGCTCGGCAAGCTTTGCGACAGCGAAGTGGCAAGGCGTATTGGCGTGACACCATCGGTTGTCGGAGCGAAGCGGCGCACGCTCCAGATCCAGTCCATTCGCGGCGAGACTCATCACCGCCTCGAGTGGACGCCGGAACAGGTCGCCCTGCTTGGCACGATGCCAGACGCCGAACTGGCAAGCCGCCTGGGCGTCTGCCTGCTTACCGTGTTCAACGCGCGAAAGAAGCGCGGCATTCCGGCGGCGCTCAGGCAACGTGGAAGGCTCGGCTGCACGGACGCGCAGCGCAGGCTGCTCGGGACGATGCCCGATGCGAGCGTTGCGCAGTTGCTGGGCGTCACGCATTCGACGGTGTGGTCGTGGCGGCGCGAGCTGGGTATTCCATCGTGGAAAAGGCAGAAGGGAGCCGATCAGGCAGGGCGAAGGACGCAAGCGAAACCGTTCAATCAACTCGTTGCGCAACTCTCCGATCAAGCGAGCGTCGCAGTTGATGTTTCCCACGCTCCAGGCGGCCGGCGATATGGACCGGGCGTTCGGGAGACGAGCAGGGATCGTCAATGGACACAGGACGAAATTGCGCTGCTCGGGACCATGACAGACGCTCAGGCCGCGAGGCGAATCGGCGGCATTTCCCCGGGCACCGTACAAAAGAAGCGGCAGTCCTTGGGCATTCCCCCCGCCACGCCCGCGCACCGTCCGTGGACGCCGGGGCAGATCGCCAGGCTCGGCGTGCTCTCGGATGCTGAACTGGCGCAGCTCGTGGGCCGTTCGACCCGGGCCGTCAACCACATGCGCAACAAGCTCGGTGTCCCCTCGGCGCGCGAGCAGGGCCACGTCGGCGCGCACATGTGGACGCGTGAACATCTCGCGATGCTGGGCACGCTGCCTGACCGCGAGGTTGGCGCATTGGTCGGTTTGAGCGCCTACACCGTCCGCCAGAAGCGGCGCAGTCTGCGTATCCCGGCCGCAAGGCCTCGCGATAGTTGGCGCAACGAAGATATCGCGCTGCTTGGCACGATGCCCGATGCCGATGTAGCACAGCAGCTTGGTGTAAAGCCGCATGTGGTCACCCGCAAGCGTCACGTGCTGGGCATCGCTTCGACACGCCCGCAGCATGTGTGGACCGATGAACAGATCGCCCTGCTCGGCACGATGCCTGATGCTGAAATAGCGAAGCGTCTGGGTCTGTCGAATACCGCCGTACACAAGAAGCGCAATCAACTCGGCATTGCACGCGCGCACCACGCATGGGCTGACGATGAACTCCTCCTGCTTGGCACCATGTCCGACGCGAGCGTCGCCAGGCTCGTCGGCGTCTGTATCAAATCGGTCAATAACCTGCGGCGCAGGCTTGGAATACCTTCGGCAAAGGCCAAAGGCATCAAGAGGAAATCGCAGGCGGTACGCCGCGCCAAATCAGACAAGATGGCAGCGCCGGTCCAGCGGCCCATGAAGCTAGCGGCATGACCGGCGAGCCTGCGCGGGGATCCAGGGCGCGCCGGCATGAGCCGGCCAATTGATCGGGGCGCTGATCGATGACGGCGATCCGGGGCTGTGCGGCGGCAGCGGAAGAACGGCTGGGGATGGCTGGAGAACGGCCGGATGAAACATTGAAGACACTGTCGCGGGGCCAGCTTCGGGATTGAATGCCGATCAAGCAAGCCCAATCCCCTAAAGATCGTAGGGGAAATGCCGTTAATCCTTGCATGTTGTCGGGCCATGAGTGGCCCTATTGCAAGGACCGCAAGAATCGCAAGGAACCCCATGCGCAACAACCAGCCCATCACGCAGCAGGAATTCGACTATCCCGCTTCGCAGATGCTCGTCTCGGCCACCGATCTCAAGGGCCGCATTCAGTATTGCAATCCCGCGTTCGTCTCGGTTTCCGGGTTCGCGAAGGAAGAATTGATCGGCAAGGCGCACAACGTCATCCGCCATCCCGACATGCCGCCCGAAGCGTTCGCGGACATGTGGCAGACCATCCGCTCCGGCCATCCCTGGACCGCGCTCGTGAAGAACCGCCGCAGGAACGGCGACCACTACTGGGTGCGCGCGAACGTGACGCCGGTCTCCGAGCAGGGCGCGGTGGTGGGTTATCTGAGCGTGCGCGTGAAGCCCAGCCGCGACGAGATCCGCGACGCCGAAGCACTCTACGCAAACATGCGCGAAGGACGTTTGCGTGGCGTGCGCCTGCGTCGCGGCGCGCTCGTGCGCACTGGCGTCCTCGGCGCGGCGCAATCGATCATGCGCCTGCCCGTGGCCACGCGCGTCGCCGCCGGCTATGCGCTCGTGCCCACCGCACTCGCCGCTGCGGGCTTCGGCGCCTGGCGAGGGCTGCCGCCCACGCCGTTCTGGTGCGCGTTCGGCGCGGCGGCGATATGCAGCCTCGCGGCCTGGCGGCTCGCCACGCGCCAGCTCGGTGGCCCGCTCGCGCAGATGTCGATGGCGTCCACGCGCATGGCGGCGGGCGACCTCACCGCCACGCTCGCGATTGCGTCGAAGGACGATCTCGGCAGCGTGCTTCAGGCGCTCAATCAACTGCAGGCCAATCTCACCGCCATCGTGTTCGACGTGCGCGCGCAGATTGCCGGCATGCTCGACGCCGCGCACGAAATCTCCTCCGGCAACCTCGACCTCTCGCGCCGCACCGAGCTGCAGGCCGCCTCGGTCGAAGAAACCGCCGCGACCATGGACCAGCTCACCACCACCGTGCAGGCCAACGCCGAGGCAAGCGCACGCGCACTCGATCTTGTGCGCGAGGCGCAGTCGGCCGCTGCCCAGGGCGGCTCGATCGCGAGCCGCATGGAGCACACGATGGCCGGCATCACCGATGCCTCGCAGCGCATCGCCGACATCACCGGCGTGATCGACGGCATCGCGTTCCAAACCAACATCCTCGCGCTCAATGCGGCCGTGGAGGCCGCGCGCGCGGGCGAGGCGGGCCGCTCGTTCGCTGTGGTCGCGGGCGAGGTGCGCATGCTCGCGCAGCGCTGCGCGGCCTCCGCGAAGGAAATCAAGCAGGTCGTGGACGCGAGCGTAAGCGAGATTGCCCAGGGCACGGAGCTGGTCGGCCACACGACCGCGCAAATGCGCGCCATCGACGAGGCCGTGAGCCGTGTCTCGGCCATCATCGTCGAGGTCGCCAACGCGAGCGGCGAGCAGGCCGAGGGCATTCATCAGGTTAACCAGGCGGTCGCGCATCTGGACAGCGCCACCCAGCAGAACGCCGCGCTCGTCGAGCAGGCGGCGGCCACGGCGCAGCGGCTCGCCGAGCAAGCCGACGTGCTCGACGAAGCCGTGCGTCTGTTTACGGTCGCGGGGACGCGATGAGAAAACCGCAGCCCGTCAGGATCCTTTCTGCATGCTCTCGACGGCCTTGTTGCGGACCTGCTGGGCATCGGTGATCAGCTTGTACGCGGCGTAGTACTTGTAGATGTTGCGCACGTAAGTCGTCGTTTCGATCCCGATCTTGTCCGCCACGACGATCTCCACGTTGTTGAACCACTTGTTCGGGTCGAGGCCGCGCTGCACGGCGAGCTTGCGCATCTTCGCAATGTTCCCCGGTCCCGCGTTGTAGCTCGCGAACGCGAACAGCGTGCGGTCGCTGCCGCTGAAATGCGCGTCCGGGAAATACTTCGCCATCAGCTCATTCATGTATTTCGCGCCGGCATGAATATTCGCGTCGGCAACCGAGATGCTGCCTACGCCCATCTGCTTTCCGGTCGCCGGCATCAACTGCATGATGCCGATCGCGCCCACATGGCTGCGCGCCTTCTGATTCAATTGCGATTCCTGGAACCCTTGCGCCGCAAGCATCAGCGGATCGAATTCGTATTGCGCACCGTACTTCTCGAACAGCGCGAGCGTCTGCTTGAATCGTTGCTGCTCGGCGTCGCCGCCGTTGTTGCGGATCTGCTTGATGCGTTTCATGTACTGCGCGAGGCGGTATTCGACCACGCTTTGCTTCTTCACGTAGCCCACATAGAAGTCGTTCAGCACCGCCTGCAATTGCGGGCTGTTCTTGCGGATCGCCCAGCCCGTGTAGCCCTCTCCGCTCACGGCGAGGTCGTCGCGCACCTTGATCTGCGGTAGCACCTGAGCCCACATACGCGCCTTCCAGTCGTCGACCACGATGATGGGCAGCAAGCCCGCGTTCACCATTTCCATGGCGTCTTCGTCTTCGAGCGCGTCGGGCAGCGGCATAATGCGGATCGGCGGCTTGCCCGCCTTGCGCAAGCGCTCGCTCAATTGGGTCAGGCTGCCGAAGTAGCTCGACGACTTGCGCACATAGACCTGCTTGCCGGAGAGGTCGTCCACTGACGCCAGCGCCGGCGCCCTGGGTCCCGTCACGACGAGTTCACGCATCGGCTTGCGGTCGCGGGGAGCGACGAAATCGACGCTCTTGAGGCGTTCGTTCGTGGCGGTCAGATTGCCCGCCGAAATATCGCCGAGACCGGCGTTCAGGTTCGTGAGCAACCGGTCGCGCGTGGTCGGGATCAGGTACACGGTCAGCGGCCGTTTCGCGAGCTGGGCCGCGTACTGGCGGTTGATATAGCGTTCGAAGTCGCGTGCGAGCTCGGCCGCGAGCCCGCGCTCGTGGCCCTTGTCGACGAAATAGAGCGTGCGGCTGTACGGCACGAGGAAGCGGATCATCCGCCGGTTCAGCATCTCGTCGAAGTCGCCGGTCCAGGGCTTGTTGGCGAGACTGAGCTTGCGCAGATCGCCCGCCGGCGCCGATGCTGCCGAAGCCGCTGCGGGGGACGCGGGCGCCGGCACCGATGCCGGCGCGGCGGTGGCGGGCGGGGCGGCCAACGCGCCACCCGGCAGCGCACACACGAGCCATACGAACGTCGAAGCGATCAGAGCGCGCTTGAAGATCTTCACGGCAGCCTCCCCATGGCTACACGGCGGCACGCCTCGCGCTGCCCCGTGACGGACGGTACGCGTTACACCGCTGGTGTATGGCACCCATAATAGTTTATGCCTAAACCCGAGCATGGACTGCTTGTCTGGAGCCATCGACGCAAGCGTTTCGTAATCTCATTGCTTGCTGTGATTAAGCTGATAGATCGGCATAAATCCCATCTCGACGGCACCCGCGCGAAGCCGCACTATAGACCCCGTCAGCGCCCAGGACCTGGGTACTGATCCGAGTAACAACGGCGTTTCAACGGCTCACCTGGCCTCTACCAGGTGAGCCGTTTTTTCTTGCCCGAATGGTTGCGGGAACGATCATCAGCCGGAAAGCCCGTAAAGCCGGTTTGCTTCATGCCCATGACAACGGATCATGCGGCAACACACGGCGCATGCACCGTTGCACAGCGCGCAAAAATCCGCATGCGGGCACGCGTGCGGGCCTGGACTCGCGTTACACTCACTGGCCGGGGGGTACGGCGGCCTGCTGTGTGCGCCCGCGCTCACTACGATGAGACGCCACGCAACCGACCCCGTACAATGGCTCGACCACACACGAGGACAACATCAATGCGCATGACTGGGTCTTCCGGAAACATGACCCTGCTCACCGAGCATGACGACTCGACCGGGCGCGAGACGCGCTCGTTGCGTCTCGAATCGGCGCCCGACGGCAAGAGCCTTTTGCTGATCGAAGTCGACGAACGCAAGCCGGGCGTCCATCGCGAAGTGCGTTATGAAATCACGCCTGCGGAACTGATCGCGGCCATCCGCGCGCAGGGCGCCGAGCTTCCAGGGGAATCACACAGCCGGTAATTCACGGCCGCTAGCCGGCCTCCATGCCGGCAGCCATTGAGCGAAGACGCCATCGCGGCGCCTTCGCTGGCGCACGCGCGTTCGCGCTGCGCGTCTTGCGCCACGCATCTTCACTATGCGCTTCATTCGCTTCGCCGCCCGCGCGGCAAGCTGCCCTCCCGCAATCCCCGCCGCGCCCATGTCCACGGGCAACAAATTCGCATTGGGCGTATGCTTTGGACCTTGCTTGCACGCTGTCGAAATGCGTCCATAATCGAAACGTTATTCTTCCAGTTCGCGCCCCTCCGTGCGGCGCTCCCGGGACAAGGAAGCCAGTCGATGCTACATGACCTCATCGCGCAGTACGGGCCTGCGCTCGTGTTCCTGAACGTGCTGGCCGGATCGCTCGGCCTGCCCGTGCCCGCGATGCCGGCGCTCGTGCTGTTCGGCGCCATGGCCGCCATGCATCCCGGGTCGATCGGCCAGCAGGTTGCGCCGGTGCTCGGGCTGTCCATCGTCGCCACGCTCATCGGCGACAGTGTCTGGTTTCTCGCCGGCCGGCTCTACGGCGGCAACACGCTCAAGACGCTCTGCAAGCTCTCGCTCTCGCGCGACACCTGCGTGAAGAAGACCGAGCGCTTCTTCGGCCGCTGGGGCGTGCGCGTGCTCGCCATCGCCAAGTTCGTGCCGGGCCTGTCGATCGTCTCCGTGCCGATGGCCGGCGCAATGGGCACGCCCTACCGCCAGTTCGTGGGCTTCGACGGCATTGGCGCGGCGCTCTGGTCGGGCACCGGTCTCCTGATCGGCGTGCTGTTCGCCCCGCAAATCGACATGCTGTTCGCGGGTGCGAGCCGCCTCGGCCGTCTCACCGCGGTGGTGATCCTCGTGCTGTTGCTGCTGTACGCGGCGTATCGGTGGCAGCGCCGCCGCCAGCTCATCAAGAAGCTCGCGAACGCGCGCATCACCGTGGACGACCTCTATCGCGCGATGACCAACCAGCCGCCGCCCGTGATCTTCGACATCCGCTCGGCGGAAAAGCGCAAGCTCGATCCGTTCATCATCCCGGGCTCGCTGTTCGCCGACGAACGCCAGCTCAAGGAGATCATCCAGAAGTATCCGCGCGATCAGAAGCTCGTGATTTACTGCTCGTGCCCCAACGAGATCTCGGCGGCATGGATGGCCAAGCAGCTTGCCGAGGCTGGTTTCGTCGACGTGCTGCCGCTGCTCGGCGGCCTCGACGCCTGGCGCGATGCGGGCCGCACGCTCGAACCGCTGCAGGTCATGGAACATCCCGAGGTGCCGGTCAACATCACGCCGAAACCTGTTTGAGCCGCGCAGATCCACGCGGCGTCCTCGCGCCGCCGCGCGCATGAGGAGAACCGCCTGATGGGCGCTATTGCAACCGACGCATCCGCGATGCCTCTGCGCGAGGCCTCGAACTCCACGTTTTCCGATACGCAGCCGCAACCCGCCGAGGCGCCCTTCTCGACGCTCTCCACGCGGCGCCACCAGATGTTCCCCATCCTCTTCGACGAGGAGATCGCGCGGCTCTCGCGCTTCGGCGAGCGGCGTCGCTGGGCGCCGGGCGAGTTGCTGTTCCAGACCGGCACGACCGGCCCAGGCATGTTCGTGCTACTGTCCGGCCACGTGAAGGTGTTGCAGCGCGATGGGCTTGGACGCGAGCGGATCATCAACGAGCATGGGGCCGGCAGCTTCCTCGCCGAAGTGGGCCAGCTCTCCGGCGGTCCGTCGCTGGTGGACGGCCTGGCGCTCGAGCCTGTCGAGGCGCTGCTGATTGCTCCCGAGCGCTTGCGCGCGGCCATCGTCGCCGAAGCCGAGCTCGGCGAGCGCATCGTGCGGGCGCTGATCCTGCGGCGCGTCGCGCTGATCGAGAAAGGCGCGGGCGGCCCGATTCTGGTCGGCAAGCACGACGACCCCAGCATGCTCTCGCTTCAGGGCTTTCTCTCGCGCAACGGCCATCCGTACTCGGTGTTCGACGAGCGCGACGAAAGCAGCATGCTCTGCGTGATCGAGCGCTTCGCGGCGCGCGCCGAGGACCTGCCGCTCGTGATCTGCCCCGACGGCACGGTGCTGCGCCATCCCACCTCGCCCGAGCTCGCCACCTGCCTCGGCCTGCTGCCCGACCTCGACGGCGAGCGCGTCTACGACGTGGCCGTGGTGGGCGCCGGCCCGGCGGGCCTCGCGACCGCGGTGTACGCGGCCTCCGAAGGCCTTTCGGTGATCGTGCTCGACGCGCGCGCGCCCGGCGGCCAGGCGGGCGCCAGCTCGCGCATCGAGAACTACCTCGGCTTTCCCACCGGCATCTCGGGCCAGGCGCTCGCGGGCCGCGCGTTCGTGCAGGCGCAGAAGTTCGGCGCCCATGTGGCCATCCCGGTCATGGTGCGCAAGCTCTATTGCAACGAAGTGCCGCGCCGCCTCGAAACCTGCAGCGGCAACGTGCGTGCGCGCACCGTCGTGATCGCGAGCGGCGCGAAGTACCGGCAGCCCGCGATCGACGGGCTCGACCGCTACACGGGGCGCGGCGTCTATTACTGGGCCTCGCCGGTCGAGGCGAAGCTCTGCAAGCACGAGAACGTCGTGCTGGTGGGCGGCGGCAACTCGGCGGGCCAGGCGATCGTCTATCTGTCCTCGCACGCGCGCCATCTCGACGTGCTGATCCGCAAGTCCGGCTTCGAATCGACGATGTCGCGCTATCTGATCGACCGCATCGCCTCGCTGCCCAACGTCACCGTGCATCCATCGTGCGAGGTCGGCGCGCTGGAGAACGACGAGGCGGGGCTCGCGGCCATCCGCCTGAAAGCGCCGTGCCCTGTGTCGGGCGCGGAGCGCTTCGACGCACGCCATCTGTTCCTCTTCACGGGCGCGGACCCCAACACCGGCTGGCTGCACGCATGCGGCGTGGCGCTCGACATGAACGGTTTCGTGCTCACCGGCGCCAACGACACCTCGTGCAGCCTCGCCACCTCGGTCGACGGCATCTACGCGATCGGCGATGCGCGCGCCGGCTCGACCAAGCGCGTTGCGGCGGCGGTGGGCGAAGGCGCCGCCGTGGTCGCGCAGATTCACCAGTGGCTGAGCGAAGCCAGCGTGCCGCGCGCGACCGTGACGCCCGCGGCCATGGCCGCGATGGCGGGCCTGCATGCGTGACGAGGCGGCGCTCGACATCGCAGCCGAGGCCAGCGCGCAACCATCTCGCACCACCGTGACGCTGCCGCTCGCCGCGGCGCGCACGCTCCATCTCGCGGCCCAAGGGCTGCTCGCGCCGCCGCGCCGCAAGGCCACCGCGGACGACGTGCTCGCCGCCATCCGCCGCATGGCGCAACTGCAAATCGACACGATTCACGTGGTCGCGCGCAGTCCGTATTTCGTGCTGTTCAGCCGCATCGGCGCTTACGACACGCGCTGGCTCGACGCGCATCTCGCCGAAGGCCGGCTCTTCGAATACTGGTCCCACGAGGCCTGCTTCGTGCCGATCGAGGACTACGGCCTGCTGCGCCATCGCATGCTCGACCCGTCGGGCATGGGCTGGAAATATCCGGCTGAATGGCATGCGAAGCATCGCCGCGAGATCGATGCGCTGCTCGAACGCATCCGCGCGAACGGTCCCGTGCGCTCTGCCGACTTCGCGAGAGAAAAAGGAGAAAAAGGCAGCGGCTGGTGGGACTGGAAGCCCGAGAAGCGCCACCTGGAGGTGCTGTTCGCGACCGGCGCGCTGATGGTGGCCAAGCGCCGTAATTTTCAGCGCGTCTACGACGTGACCGAGCGCGTGCTGCCCGACTGGAGCGACGCGCGCGATCTGCCCGCGCGCGCCGACGCCGAGCGCACGCTGCTGCTGCGCACATGCCAGGCGCTGGGCGTGATCCGCACCGACTGGGCCGCCGACTACTACCGCCTGCCGCGCCGCCCGTATGCCGAGGCGCTGCACGCGCTCGCCGACGCGGGCGAACTCGTGCCCGTGCGCGTGGAAGACTGGAAGCACGATGCGTTCGTGCATCGCGATTTCGCGCCGCTCATCGACGACGCCGCGAGCGGCGCGCTGGCCTCGACGGCCACCACGCTGCTCTCGCCTTTCGATCCGGTCGTATGGGAGCGCAAGCGCGCGACGGCGTTATTCAGCTTCGATTACGCAATCGAATGCTATCTGCCCGCGCACAAGCGCAAATACGGTTACTTCGTACTGCCTATCTTGAGCCGCGGTAAACTGATCGGCCGCGCCGATGCGAAGGCGCATCGCGCCCAGGCGGTATTCGAGTTGAAGTCGCTGCATCTGGAGCCGGGCGTGCGCGTGAGCGGCCGTCTCGTGAGCGATCTGCGGCGCGCGCTGCAACGTTGCGCGGACTGGCACGGCACGCCGGCATTGCGGATCGGCGAGGCGCCGCACGGGCTGGCCGCCGCGTTGCTCGCCGAACCTTGAATCTTGAAACCTCAAAGCGAAGCGCCTGGGTTACTCAGCGCTCCAGCTTCACGCGCAGCTCGCGCGCCGCTTCAAGCAAGCCTTCATAGCCCGAGCGTGCATGTTCGGGCAGGTCAGGGTCGCCCACCAGCGCGCCCAGCGTCTCGATCAGGCTGAAGAGGAGGCCCTTGGCCGCGCCCCTCGCGATGCTGCCGCTCTTCACCCCTTCGTCGACGTGCGACAACGCCGCGTTGAGATTCTCCAGATCGTGCTTCTGCGCGTCGCCGCCTGCCGCTTGAGCGTCATCCTTTTGCGTGTCGTCGCTCGTCATGATGAACCGTTTCCCCTTGCTGGTACTTCGTGGAAAAAAAATCCCGCACTGCTGTTATATACCCATCGCAAGCAGTCGTCCATTGGCCGCCGCCGGGGTTGCCTGGCGGCCTGGCAGCGCCCCGGGCGGGTCCCGAATCTTCTCACCTTTGTGCCCATCCTGCCGGTGCGTGCGCCGCTCACGCTTGCCAAGGCTCATGGCGAGCGTCAAGAAAAGCCCTGAAAACAAGCGCCGGTTCGATCGCTTCCCGGCAAGTTTCCTGGCAAGCCGGTTGCGTGCGAGCCGGCTTCCGGAACATCCCGGAAACGCTCACCCTTGTGCAATGGAGACGCATTCGAGCGCGGGTTTCAGCGCTCGGCAACGCCAGGCGACACACCCGCGTATCCGGCGCTTCGTTGCACATTCCCCCCTTGTTTCAGGGCACTTTCTCTGTGGTGACATGATGGAAACACGACGCGCACGGAACCTGGACGGTGCGCTCGCGCGCAGCGTTTCGCTCACTCCTGAAAATACTCACCTTTGCGGCAAACGCATGCTCGTTCGCCTTGACGCGCCCCTCGCACATCCCCAGACTGAGCGAGTCCGCCGCGAACCCGATCATCCAAGAGCCCATGAACCCGGTCACGCCCTTCATTCCCGAACGCTTTCACAACGCCGCGCCGCATTACCTGAGCGGCCGCCCCGCGTACTCGCCGGCACTGATTCGCCGCGTCGCGCAGCGCGCCGGCCTGGACGGCACGCAGCGCCTGCTCGACCTCGGCTGCGGCCCCGGCCAGCTCTCGCTCGCCTTCGCAAGCTGGGTGAGCAGCGCCGTGGCGATCGACCCCGAGCCCGCCATGCTCGACGTAGCCGCGCAACTCGGCGCGGGCATTGCGCCGAACATCGAGTACCGCCGCGGCAGTTCGTTTGAGCTCTCGCCCGCACTCGGCACCTTCGATCTGGCGGTGATCGGGCGCGCGTTTCACTGGATGGATCGCGTGGACACGCTCGCGCGGCTCGACGCGATCCTCAGCGAGCGCGGCGCCGTCACGCTCTTCAACACCACGCATCTCGACGACCCGCAGCGCCCCTGGGCCGCGCACTATCGTGACCTGCTCGACCGTTACGCCAATACCGATCCCGCGCGCGAAATGCGCCGCTCGCCGAACTGGGAGAGTCACACCGACGTGCTCGCGCGCTCGGCGTTCGCCGCCATCGAGCGCATTTCGGTGATCGAGTACCGGCGCGTGAGCGCAGAGCAGTTGAAGGCGCGCCCGCTCTCGATGTCGAGCCTCGCGCGCGAGCGCCTCGGCGATCAGCTCGACACGCTGCTCGCCGAAATCGACGCCATCGCCGCCGCGCATGGCGACGATGGCTGGCTCATCGAGCGCATCGAGTCGACCGCGACGATTGCCACGCGCGCGCTCGCCTGAGCGGCGCACGGCGCCATGCGGCGCCGCCAGCGCGCGGTGGCCGCCTGCGGTATCGTATGACGTCGACTTGAAAGGAGATCCAATGAGCTACGCCACCAAAGCCCCGGCCCGCCAGGAAATCGATGCGCTGAGCGGTCTCGCCGTGCTCGAATTCGGCACCGACTGGTGCGGGTATTGCCAGGGCGCGCAGCCCGTGATTGGCGATGCGTTCGCGAAGCGCCCGGGCGTGCGTCGCATCAAGGTGGAAGACGGTCCGGGCCGCCCACTCGGCCGATCGTTTCGCGTGAAGCTGTGGCCCACGCTGATCTTCCTGCGCGACGGCGCAGAAGTCGCGCGCGTGGTGCGCCCTGGCGCGGCGGCCGAACTCGATGCGGCGTTCGCGGCGCTGGGCTGAGCGCACACCTTTTCAGAGCCGGCGCTAGAGCATTGTCAGGCGCCCCGCGCGCATTCACTCGAGCCCGGCCAGCAAATCGTCGATGGCCCGATATACACGCCCCACGACCTCCGGCCCCACCTCCGCTTCCAGCGTCTTGTAGCGCGCCTCCAGATCCTTCGAAATCGCCTTCACGAGCTGGTGACTCTTCTTCGTGAGCTTCACGAGCACGCGCCGCTGGTCGTCGGCAAAGCGCTCCTTCGTCACGAGGCCCAGCGCCTCCATGCGCGCAAGCACGCCCGCCATGCTCGGGCTCGAAATCGTGCACAAATCGGAGATCTGACGCGGCTCCAGCGGCCCGCTCTCGTTGAGCGCGCGAATCACGCGCCACTGCTGCTCCGTGAGCCCATGCGCCGTGATCAACGGACGAAAGCGCTCCATCATCTTTTCGCGCGCGCGCAGCAGCAGCATGGGCAGATTGCGGTGCGCGACGCGCGCGGACATGCGGGAGGAATCGGACATGGTGGCTTGGTTCACTTCATTCCAGGGGAAACCCGCGAAATCTTCGTCGATGGTTGACGCTCGATCATAGCAAGCGCAGACTCACTTACATATTAGTATTTTCGGGAACACGAGTCACGACATGTTTTCACTGGCCGACCACCTGCTGCATCTCGAAGGCGAGGCGCTGCCGCGCGACGTGAGCGCAAGTGCGGCGCGCGCGCTGCTGGCCGGTGGCGCCCGCTGCCGCGCCCCCATTCCCGGCGCCGTGTACGGCACGCTGCTCAACGACAGCGCCGCGCTGGAAGCCCTGGGCGACGCCATGAACGCCGCGCCCTACAAGGCGCCGCCGCGCGCGCCCATCCTCTATCTCAAGCCGCGCAATACCCTCGCCGGCCATGGCGCGCGCGTGAGCGTGCCGGACGCGCAAGGCGTGCAGGTTGGCGCGTCGCTGGGCATCGTGATCGGCCGGACCGCCACGCGCGTCGCGCCGGGCGAAGCGCTCGATTACATCGCGGGCTATGCGCTGGTCGCCGACCTCAGTGTGCCGCACGAGAGCGTCTATCGCCCGTCCGTGCGCTTTCGTGCTCGCGACGGCTTCTGCGTGATCGGCCCGACGGTGCAGGCGCGCAGGCATGTCCCCGATCCGGACCGGCTCGCGATCCACGTCGATGTCGAGGGCACGCCGCGCTTCAGCGCAAATACGTCCACCTGCGTGCGCGGCGTCGCGCGATTGCTCGCGGACGTCACCGATTTCATGACGCTCTCGCCTGGCGACGTGCTCACGCTCGGCGTGCCGCATGGCGCGCCCGTCGTGCATTCAGGTGCGCGCGCAACCATTTCCATTGCGGACTGGCCCGCCCTTGCCATCGAATTCATTGTGCCAACTGCGGCGTCGACTGCGGCGCAAGGAGCCGCAGCATGATGCGAGGACGCGTTGCCTACGCAGGCGCCATCCACGAAGCGAGACCCGAAGGTCCGCTGGAAAATGCGCGCGTGCGCCTGGCCGATGGCCGCGTGCGTGAAGAGCATGAAGTGGTCTGGCTCGCGCCGTTCGAGCCAGGCACGATCTTCGCGCTGGGCCTGAACTACGCCGAGCACGCCAAAGAGCTGCAATTCACGAAGCAGGACGAGCCGCTCGTGTTCCTCAAGGGGCCGGGCAGCGTGATCGGGCATCGCGGCGTCACGCGCCGCCCCGCCGATGTCGCCTTCATGCACTACGAATGCGAGCTCGCAGTGGTGATCGGCCGCACGGCGCAGGACGTGAAGTGCGAAGACGCGATGCAGTACGTCGCCGGCTACACCATCGCCAACGATTACGCGATCCGCGATTATCTGGAGAACTACTATCGCCCGAACCTGCGCGTGAAAAATCGCGACGGCGGCACCGTGCTCGGGCCATGGTTCGTCGATGCCGCCGATATCGCCGACGTCAACGCGCTCGAACTGCGCACGTACGTGAACGGCGAATTGAAGCAGCGCGGCAACACGCGCGACCTCGTCACCGGCATCGCCGAGCTGATTGAGTATTTGAGCGGCTTCATGACGCTCGCGCCCGGCGACGTGATTCTCACGGGCACGCCCGAAGGCGTCGTCAACGTGAATGCCGGCGACGAAGTGATTTGCGAAGTCGACGGCCTCGGCCGTCTTGTCAATACGATCGCGTCCAACGCCGAGTTCGGCCGCGCTTCCACGCAGTAAGCGAGAACCCCATGCGCATCGAACACCTGATCGACGGCCGCGCCCATGCGGGGCGCGACTACTTCGAGACCGTGAATCCCGCGAACCAGCAGGTGCTCGCGGAAGTCGCGCGCGGCGGCGCGGAGGAAATCGACCTTGCCGTGCGCGCCGCGAAAAATGCCTTTCCTGCGTGGGCCGCAAAGCCGGCGGCGGAGCGCGCGAAATGCGTGCGCAAACTGGGTGAGCTGATTGCGAAGAACGTGCCCGAGATCGCGCAAACGGAAACGCAGGACACCGGACAGACTATTTCGCAAACGGGCAAGCAGCTCGTGCCGCGCGCCGCCGACAACTTCACCTACTTCGCCGAAATGTGCACGGCGGTGGACGGCCATACCTACCCCACCAGCACGCACCTGAACTACACGCTGTTTCATCCCGTGGGCGTATGCGCGCTCATCTCGCCCTGGAACGTGCCGTTCATGACGGCCACGTGGAAGGTCGCGCCCTGCCTCGCGTTCGGCAACACCGCCGTGCTCAAGATGAGCGAGCTGTCGCCGCTCACCGCCGCCATGCTCGGCCAGCTTGCGCTCGAAGCGGGCATTCCATCAGGCGTGCTGAACGTCGTGCACGGCTTCGGCAAGGAAACGGGCGAGCCGCTCGTCGCGCACCCCGACGTGCGCGCCGTTTCGTTCACGGGATCGACGGCTACCGGCAACCGTATCGTGCAGACCGCGGGCCTCAAGAAGTTTTCGATGGAGCTGGGCGGCAAGTCGCCGTTCGTGATCTTCGATGACGCCGATTTCGAGCGCGCGCTCGACGCCGCCGTGTTCATGATCTTCTCGAACAACGGCGAACGCTGCACGGCGGGCTCGCGCATTCTCGTGCAGCGCTCGATCTACGCGCAGTTCGCCGCGCGCTTCGTCGAGCGCGCGAAGCGCATCGCGGTGGGCGATCCGCTCGACGAAAATACCGTGGTCGGCCCGATGATCAGCCAGGGCCATCTCGCCAAGGTGCGCAGCTATATCGAGCTCGGGCCGAAGGAAGGCGCAACGCTCGCGTGCGGCGGGCTCGATGCGCCCGCACTGCCCGACGCCCTGAAACAGGGCAATTTCGTGCAGCCCACGGTGTTCGTCGATGTCGATAACCGCATGCGCATCGCGCAGGAAGAGATCTTCGGGCCGGTTGCGTGCCTGATTCCGTTCGACGACGAAGCCGATGCCATTCGCCTCTCGAACGACATCGCCTATGGCCTGTCGAGCTACGTGTGGACCGAGAACACGGGGCGCGCGCTGCGCGTGGCCGCCGCTGTCGAAGCTGGCATGTGCTTCGTGAACAGCCAGAACGTGCGCGATCTGCGCCAGCCGTTCGGCGGCTCGAAGGCTTCGGGCGTGGGCCGCGAGGGCGGCATCTGGAGCTACGAAGTGTTTCTCGAACCGAAAAACGTGTGCGTGTCGATGGGCTCGCATCCCATTCCGCGCTGGGGCGTTTAAATAGGGAAGCCGCAATGGGCAAACTCGCGCTGGCCGCCAAGATCACCCACGTGCCGTCGATGTACCTCTCCGAGCTCGACGGGCCGCACAAGGGCTGCCGCCAGGCCGCCATCGACGGCCACCGCGAAATCGGCCGGCGCTGCCGCGAGCTCGGCGTGGACACGATCGTCGTGTTCGACGTGCACTGGCTCGTGAACAGCGAATATCACATCAACTGCGCGCCGCGTTTCGAAGGCAATTACACGAGCAACGAGCTGCCGCATTTCATCAAGAACATGCCATACGCGTACCCGGGCAATCCCGCGCTCGGCCACCTGCTTGCCGATGTCGCCAATGAAATGGGCGTAAAGAGCCGCGCGCACAGCGAGACCACGCTGGACCTCGAATACGGCACGCTCGTGCCGATGCGCTACATGAACGCCGACCAGCACTTCAAAACGGTGTCCGTCGCGGGCTGGTGCATGTGGCACGACCTCGCCACGAGCGCGCGCTTCGGCCTCGCGGTGCGCCGGGCCATCGAGGAACGCTACGACGGCACCGTCGCGATTCTCGCGAGCGGATCGCTGAGCCACCATTTCGCGAACAACGGCACGGCCGAGCAGTTCATGCACAAGGTCTGGGACCCGTTCCTCGAAGCCACGGACCGCCATGTGGTCTCGCTCTGGGAACGCGGCGACTGGACCACCTTTTGCGGAATGCTGCCGCTCTACGCCGAAAAATGCTGGGGCGAAGGCGGCATGCACGACACCGCAATGCTGCTGGGTGCGCTCGGCTGGGACCGCTACGCAGGCCGCGCCGAAGTCGTCACGCCATATTTCGGCAGTTCCGGCACCGGGCAGATCAACGCGGTTTTTCCGGTCACGCCGCTGCCCGCCTGAATTTCGAAGGAGCATCTCGTGCCGCATCTCACCCTTGAATACAGCGCCAATCTCGCCGATGAAGCAAACATCGGCGAACTGTGCGCCATGCTCGCACACGTGCTCGACTCGCAACGCGACGCGAGCGGCGCACGCGTGTACCCGCGTGGCGGCATCCGCACGCGCGCACTGCGCTGCGAGCAGTACTTCGTCGCCGATGGCGATCCGCACAACGCCTTCCTGCACGGCTGCCTGAAGATCGGCGCGGGCCGCGCGCCCGAGGTACGCCGCGCCACCGGCGATGCGCTCTTCGAAGCCATCAAGCAGCACTTTGCCGTAGCGTTCGCCGCGCACGGGCTCGCGCTTTCGCTGGAAATCGTCGAGTTCGGCGAAGAAGGCGCATGGAAGCACAACAACCTGCATGCCCGGCTCAAGACCTGAGCGCTTGCATCGCAACCATCGGGAATAGATATGCTGGATCCGCAACGCATTCGCGAGCTGGCCGCGCAGCTCGACGAAGCCGAACGCACGCGCACGCAGTTGCGCCACTTCTCACGCGCCCATCCGTCGATGACGATCGACGACGGCTACGCGATCCAGCGCGAATGGGTCAAGCTCAAGCTCGCGGCGGGCCACATGATCAAGGGCCGCAAAATCGGCCTCACGTCGCGCGCGATGCAGCGCGCCTCACAAATCGACGAGCCCGATTATGCGCCGCTGCTCGACAGCATGTTCATCGAGGCCGGCAGCGACATTCCTGCTGCGCGCTTCATCGCGCCGCGCGTGGAAGTGGAGCTCGCGTTCGTGCTGGGCCGTGCGCTGCAAGGGCCGCACGTCATGCTATTCGACGTGCTCGATGCCACCGCTTATGTCACGCCCGCGATCGAGATCATCGACGCGCGCATCGAGCAGTTCGACCGCGAAACGAAGGCGCCGCGCAAGGTGTTCGACACGATCTCGGACTTCGCCGCGAACGCGGGCGTGGTGCTGGGCGGCCGCCCGGTGAAGCCGCTCGACGTCGACCTGCGCTGGGTGGGCGCGCTGCTCTACAAGAACGGCGCAGTCGAGGAGAGCGGACTGGCCGCCGCCGTGCTCAATCATCCGGCCACCGGCGTGGCCTGGCTCGCGAACCGGATCGCGCGCCACGACGAACGCCTCGAAGCCGGCGACGTGATCCTGAGCGGCTCGTTCACCGCGCCCATTACCGCGCGCGCGGGCGACACCTTCCATGCCGACTACGGGCCGCTTGGCGGCATCGGCTTCCATTTCGTCTGATATCGTTGCCGTCGCGCCAACTCAAAACGGAGACGCCCCATGAGCGCAACCCCCGACGAAGCCGCTCGCCCCGACTGGTGCGAGCCGCAGGAATGGGCCGCACGCGTGAAGCTCGCGGCCACCTACCGCGTATTTCACCTGCTGGGCTGGACCGAGCTGATCTTCAATCACATCACGCTGCGCGTGCCTGGTCCTGCGAAGCATTTCCTGATCAATCCGTTCGGCCTCGCGTATGACGAGATCAAGGCGTCGAACCTCGTGAAGGTCGATCTGGACGGCCAGATCCTGAGCCCCGGCGAGTATCCGATCAACCCGGCCGGCTTCGTGATCCACAGCGCGATTCACGCCCATGTGGACGACGCGCATTGCGTGATGCACACGCACACCACGGCCGGCCTCGCCGTCGCGTGCATGGAAAGCGGCCTCGCATACACGAACTTCTATTCGGCGCAGTTGCACGGCATGGTGGCTTATCACGACTTCGAAGGCATCACCGTGCACGACGAAGAAAAGCCGCGGCTGTTGAAATCGATGGGCGACCGCCGCCTGCTGATCCTGCGCAATCACGGCCTGCTCGCGCATGGCACGAGCCTCGCGCACGCGTTCGTGCTGCTCTGGACGCTCAACCGCGCGTGCGAGATCCAGTGCGTCACCGACTCGATGCGCGGCCAGACCATTCCCATCGACCCGGCCATCACCGCGCGCTCCACGCGCGACGCGCTGCAGTTCTCGCCCGCGCATGGCGCAGGCGAGAACGTGCTCGCGGCGCTGATCCGGCGCGTGGAGCGCATCGACCCTTCATACAAGGAGTAAGCCGTGAATGCCCCGCAACGCACCATCACGGTAGTTGGCGCCGGCGCGATCGGCGGCCTCATTGCGGCACGGCTCGCGCGCGCGGATAACCGCGCACAGATCAACGTGCTCGCGCGCGGCGCGCATCTCGAAGCCATCCGCCGCGACGGCCTCACGATACTCGAGGAAGATTCGCGCTACACGGCCCGCGTGAACGCCACCGACAACGCCGCCGCGCTCGGCGCGCAGGACATCGTGTTCGTCTGCCTCAAGGGCCAGTCGCTGGTGCAGGCCGCCGCCTCGCTGGTGCCGCTCGTTGGACCGCACACGCATATCGTCTCCGCGATGAACGGCGTGCCGTGGTGGTTCCTCGCGGAGTTCGGCGGCGCCCACGGCGCGGGCCGCGACCGTCACCTCGAATCCGTCGATCCGGGCGGCGCAGTGTCGGCGGCGCTGCCGCCCGCGCAAGCGTCGGGCTGCGTCGTGCATATCTCGTCGTCGATTGCGGGACCCGGCGTGATCCGCAAGGGCCGCGGCAATCTGCTGATCGTGGGCGGCGCTTCGCAGCGCACGCCGGCGCACGCCAACGAAGCGTGCGCGCTGCTCGTGCAAGCGGGCTTCGAAGTCCAGGCCACCGGGCAGATCCAGCATGAAATCTGGGCCAAGCTCTGGGGCAACATGACGATGAACCCCATCAGCGCGCTCACGCGTTCGAGCGCCGACGTGATCCTCGACGACCCGCTGACGGCGACCCTCGTGAAAGCAGTCATGGCCGAAGCCCGCGCGATAGGCGAGGCGTTCGGCATCGGCCTTGCCATGAGCATCGACGAGCGCAATGCCATCACGCGCAAGCTGGGCGCGTTCAAGACTTCCATGCTGCAAGACGTGGAAGCCGGCCGCACGCTCGAAGTGGAAGCGCTGCTGGGCGCGCCCTATGAACTCGCGCAGCGCGCGGGGGTGGCCGCGCCGGCGCTCGGCATGCTTTACGGCCTCGCGCGCCAGCTCGATGCAAATCTGGAAGCGGCGCGCCGGGCCGCTTAGAACGCCGCCCTCAATCCTCCAGCGGCTTGCCGGTGAGGTCGCGAATGAATGGCAGCGTGAGGCACGAAAGCGCCACGCACACCATCACGTACCAGGCGGGCGCGTGCAGGTCGCCCGTGAGCTTGATGAGCCAGGTGGCAATGGCCTGCGCGAAGCCGCCGAAGATCGCCACGCCCACGCTATAGACGATGGCCATGCCCGTCGCGCGCACCGCACGCGGGAACATCTCGGGCAGCATCGCAGTCGCCGTCGGCTCGCTGGATTGGCTGTTAGTTGCAATATCATGAATTAGCAGAACATCATCAGCAATCCGTATCGTGCAGGCGCGGCTCCTTCGGCTGGCGCGCGAAGCAGGAAAAGCGCAAGCCTTGGCGCGCGTCGACGCCCGTGTCCTAAATCAGCGTTGATTGATGCCGGCACAACGGGTGCGCGCTGCGCGCCTGAAACGCTGCCGCACGGCGCATACTTTGGGCTCTCACGCCGCGTGTGCCGTCGCGTCCATGACCTGCCCCGCGAAATCGGGGCACGAGACTTGCGCACGCACGGCGATCACGATTCGATATCGCTTTCCTCCCATGCCCAGGATGTCTCTTTCTTCCCGCTTACAGTCGCGTGCCGCGCAATGCCGCAACACGCTGATTGCCGCCTTCGCCTGCATGTTGCTGCTTGCCCTGCCCGGCGCCGCGCCGTGCAGCGCGGCGGCGCCCGCCACCGCCTCGCCAGCGAACCCCGCCGCGCCCGTCGTGCTGACGCCCGCGCAGGCGAACGCGGCCTTGCGAGTGCTCGACGATCCGGTCCAGCGTGCGCACGTGACGGACACGCTGCGCGCGATCGCCGCCGCGGGCGCGCTCGCCACGCCAGCCTCGGCCGCCACGGCGGCTCCAGCGGGCGCCAACGCCGCCGCAGCGGCATCGGCGGCCAGCGCACCGCGGCGTCCGCGCCGCTCGCGAACGCGTTGCGCTCGAATGGCCTCGTGCTGCAAATCGCCGACGGTGCCGCGCGCGGCGTGCAGGCCGTCGGCCAGCGACTGCTGCGCGCGCGCGCGGCGCTCTTCGACGTTGCGTCCGCACGCGAGTGGTGGAGCACCCGCATCGGCACGCCGCAAGGCCACGCGATGCTGCTCTCGCTGTTGCGCGTGCTGCTGCTCACGCTCGTGCCGGCGCTCGCGATCGAGGCGTTCCTGCGCCGCGCGATTGGCAAGCCGCGCCGTGCAATCGTCGAGCATGCGGCTGTCACGCAGGATGCGGACGAGGCTCGAGGCACGGACGGCAGCCCAGCGGTGGAGTCGAATGCCGCAGATGCGCCCGATACAAAGGATTCCTCATCTTCAGCGTCTGAAGCAGCCGGCGTGGAGCCGGCAAAAACCGATCAGGCCACCCTGCGTGCCGCTGCCGGCATGGCGCCCGCCGCCACGCCCCCTCACACTGACACCAGCCTCGACGAGCACGCCAGCGCAAGAGCCAGCGCCCTCACCGCCGAGGCCGACAACGCCTCCGGGCAGCGCATCGCCTCGCTCGCGCGCGAAGCGCGTCACCGCATCCGCGGCGCGCAGCACTGGCGCCTGCTCAAGCGCCTGCCCTGGACGCTGCTCGTTGCCCTGCTCGAACTCGTGCCCGTAATCGCATTCGGGCTGTGCGCCGCCGGCGTGCTCTCGCTGCTGAGCCCCGCGGACGCCGCACCCGCCGCCGCCGTCGGCCAGGTCGTCGACACGTGGGTGGTCTGCCGTATCATCGTCGCCATCGGCAACATGCTCTTTGCGCCCGACGCCGACGCCCTGCGGCTCATGCCGCTCTCCGGCACCTGGGCCACATTCGCGCAGCGCTGGGTCGAGCGCATCGTCGTGATCGGCGGCGTGGGCGGCGCGCTCGGGGGCGCGGTGCCGCTCGGCATGACCGAGGACACGCATCTCGCCCTGCTCAAGCTCGTCATCCTGTTCGCGCACGTCGCGCTCGCCGTGGCCATTCTGCAATGCCGCCAGCCGGTGGCCGCGGCCATCCGCAAGTCGGCCGCCGAACGCAGATCGTTCGCGTATCTGGTGCACTGGTTCGCCGACATCTGGGCCGCTGCGGCCGTCTTCGTCGTCATGGCGCTGTGGTTCGTCTGGGCGCTCGACCTGCGCGGCGGCTACCGCGAGCTCGTGCGCGCCGGCGGCATCTCGCTCGCCGTGCTGCTCGCCGCGCGCATGGTGGCCATCGTCACGCTCGGCGCGCTCGGCCGGATGTTCGACCCGAGCGGCAACGGCAAGAACATGACGATCGCGCAGCGCCGCGCGTATCGCTACTACCCGGCGCTGCGGCGCATCGTGGTCACCGTGCTGTGGATCGTCACGCTCGACATCCTGATGCGCGTATGGGGCCTGCATCCGGGCCGCCTCATCGCGAACGCGTCCATCGGGCACCTGATCGGCTCCGCGTTGCTGACGATCGCCATCGCCGTCGCCGTGGCCATCGTGATCTGGGAAGCCGCGAACGGCGCAGCCGAGCGGCGCCTGAACGCGTGGACCGATGCCGGCGACTTCGTGCGCGCCGCGCGCCTGCGCACGCTGCTGCCGATGTTCCGCACCACGCTGTTCGTCGCGATCCTCGTGGTGGTCGGACTCACGGCGCTCTCGCAGCTCGGCGTGAACACCGCGCCATTGATTGCGGGCGCAAGCATCTTCGGCGTGGCGCTCGGCTTCGGCTCGCAAAAGCTCGTGCAGGACTTCATCACGGGCATCTTCCTGCTCACCGAGAACGCCATGCAGGTGGGCGACTGGGTCACGGTCGCGGGCGTTTCGGGCACCGTCGAATTTCTCTCGATCCGCACGGTGCGCCTGCGCGGCGGCGACGGCTCGCTCTACACCGTGCCGTTCAGCTCGGTGACGACGGTGAACAACACGAACCGCGGCATCGGCAATGCGGCGGTGAAGGTGTTGATCGCGCATGGCGCGGACCTGCAGCGCGCCATCGATACGCTCAAGGAAATCGGCGCGGAGATCCGCAACGACGAGGCGTACAAGAAGGGCATCCTCGGCGACTTCGCGTACTGGGGCGTGGATCAGGTGGATGGCGCGAGCGTGACGCTGGTGGGGCAGATGCAGTGCAAGGACTCGGCGAGATGGGGCGTGCAGCGCGAGTTCAACCGGCGCGTGCTGGCGCGCTTCACGGAGCGTGGCATCGAGCTGGCGAATCCGCAGCGCAGTTTTTTGATTGGGCGCGCGAGTGGAAGCGATGTGGAAGGGCGCATGTACGGCGATGACCGGCGTGCATCGGGGGATGATGATGACGATGGCGGCACGGCGCGCCGCCCGCGCAATGAAGCGCGTGGCAAGCCGAATTGAAGCCGGGGTCGGTGCGCGGCTCGCGTGAGCCGGTCTCACCTTCGTAGTGCTTCGCAGGCGTTCCCGAAAATGCTCACCTCTAGCGGCGCCGGGCCGTTGCCGCGCGTCCCGCTCGCGGCGGAGTTTTCAGTCCAATCAATGACCTACGTGTGGCGTGAAGCGGCCAGGCAGTCGCTTCGTCACCGCTCCCGAAGAAGCTCACCTTTGCATGAATACGGTCGGGAGAGCTTCGCGGCTCGTTCGTACCGAACATGAATCGGCGGTCCCGTCCGTCCCTTCGGAACGTGAGCCCAACTATGGCCGTCGTAGTGGTAGAAGCTGCACTTGCCGCAATTTTCGTCGACCGTGAGAATAGAAACCGCTTTCCATCCTGCTTGAAACCATAGGTGCCGGCGAGGCTTGCGTGCTGTTACCGCAGCACACCTCATCGCGACGAGCCGAATCAGCGTTGCGCCAATAAACGCTGTAACCGCACATGCAAAGACTGGATCGCGGCAGGACTTCCGAACAGGAATCGACAATATGATTTCGCATGTCTACGTAGGCGTTAACGACTTTGAACGCGCCTTCCAGTTCTACTCACTCGTCATGCGCGAGCTGGGACACAAGCTGAAGTTTTGCGAGGCCGATAAACCGTGGGCAGGCTGGATGGCCGAGGGCGCGCCGCGCCCCCTCTTTCTTATCGGCAGCCCCTACGACGGCAACCCCGCCGAATGCGGCAACGGCCAGATGGTCGCGTTGCTTGCACCGGATCGCCGCTCGGTCGACAACGCATACGCCAGCGCGATGGCTCACGGGGCTGCCAGCGAAGGCGCTCCCGGCTTGCGGGTCCACTACCACCCCAATTATTACGGTGCATACTTTCGGGATCCGGAAGGCAACAAGATCTGCGTGTGTTGCCACGATACCGTAGCCCAGTAGATTTCTTTGTGAACCCGCGCCTCCCTCCCCCTTTGCCGCCCGAATGGCCCTTCCCGCCGAGTCGCGATGTCACTGGCCGGACCTTCGGCGATCTGGTCGCGCTTCGATATCTCGGCGCCGGTGCATGGCTCTGGAAGTGCCGTTGCGGCGACTACGTGAGCGCTGCGCTGGATGCGGTGGAGCGCGGCCAGACGCGGGATTGCGGCTGCCGCGAGCAGCGCCGCGTGTGGCGATCCCGGCCGGGCTCGCGGGCGCTGCGGGGCGGTGAGGTATTCGGCCAGTTGACGACGGATCGCTATCTCGGCGACGGCCTGTGGCTTTGCCGGTGCGAATGCGGGGGTGAAGTGAGAGTGAGCGCCGGGCGCCTGCGCCTGGGTCAGGCGCGTTCGTGCGGCCGCTGCTTTGGCGCTTCGACCGGCTGAGCGGCGCGGTTCGCTCAGCCGGCATGACCAGCGATGATCAAGCCTCGACATCCTCGAGACTGAAAATCTCCGACTGATCGTTATACGAAAAGATCTCGCCGTAACGACCCCAGTCGATCACCGTATCGAGCGTCTCTTCCGCCGCCACGTCGGAGAGAAAGTCTTCGAGCTCCTGCTCGAAGCGCACGCGCGGGGCACGATGCCCCGGACGCTCGTTGAGCACCTTCTTGATACGCGCCGCGAGCGGCACATTGCGCAGCAGATGGTCGGCGAACATCAGCTTGCGCGCCTGCGTGCCCATCTCCGCGAACACGCGTGCGGGCGGCGTGAGCAGCAGATCGCCGTCGCGCACGTCGGCGAAACCCAGCTGTTGCAGCACCTCCGCGATCGGGAACAGGTCGTCCACTTCGAGATGCAGCGAGCGCGCGATTTCGGGCATGTCGGCGCGGCCGTGATAAGGCGCCGCCGCCAGCGTCTCGATCAAGCCCGCCATCAGGTTCGTGGAAACGTCCGGCAAACGGCTGCCCACTTCCAGGCGCCGCTGCGAGGCCTCGGCGGCTTCGCGCGCGGTCATCTTCGCGTAGATCTCGTCGACGAGCTTGCGGAACGCCGGGTCCAGGCGGTTGCGCGGGTGCTTGAACGGCACCTTGATCTCGGCCACCACGCGCCCCGGATTCGACGACAACACCAGAATGCGGTCGCACATGAACACCGCTTCCTCGATGTTGTGCGTGACGATCAGCATCGATTTGATCGGCATGCGGCCTTGCGTCCACAGGTCGAGCAAATCGGTGCGCAGCGTTTCGGCGGTCAGCACGTCGAGCGCGGAGAACGGCTCGTCCATCAGCAGCAGCGCCGGGTCCACCACCAGTGCGCGCGCGAAGCCCACGCGCTGGCGCATGCCGCCCGAAAGCTCGCGCGGGTAGGCATTTTCGAAGCCGTCCAGACCAATCAGGTCGATGGCGGCCAGCGCCCGCTCGCGGCGCTCGCGCGCGCCCACGCCCTGCGCTTCGAGGCCCGCTTCCACGTTCTGCAGCACCGTGAGCCACGGAAACAGCGCGAAGGTCTGGAACACCATCGAGACGCCTTCGGCCGGCCCTTCGAGCGGCTTGCCGAGCCAGTTCACTTCGCCCGATGTGGCCTCGATCAGGCCGGAAATGATACGCAAAAGCGTGGACTTGCCCGAGCCCGAGCGGCCGAGCAGCCCGACGATTTCGCCTTCGCGCAGCGTGAGATTGACGTCGTCGAGCACGAGGCGCTCGTCGTCCTTCTTCGCGAAGCCGCGCGATACGTGCTTCACGGCGAGCACTTCCTGGCCCGGCACGGGACGCATCGGCAGCAGGTCGGATGAGACGATCCTGGGATTCAGCATGATTTACTCCATCTCAATCGAGCCGCAGCCGGGACTCGGCGAACGTGTACATCGGACGCCAGAGCACGCGGTTGAACAGCGTAACGAACAGGGACATCATCGCGATGCCCAGAATGATCTTCGGGAAGTCGCCGGCTGCCGTCATCTGCGCGATATACGCGCCCAGGCCGTGCGCCTGGAGCCTGGTGTCGCCCCACTGCACGAACTCGGACACGATGCTCGCGTTCCACGCGCCGCCCGAGGCCGTGATCGCCCCCGTGACGTAGTACGGGAAGATGCCCGGCAGCATCGCCTGACGCCACCATTGCCAGCCGCGAATGCGAAAGTTCTTGGCCGCTTCCTTGTAATCGTTGGGATAAGCCGTTGCGCCCGCAATCACATTGAAGAGGATGTACCACTGCGTGCCGAGCACGATCAGCGGCGAGAGCCAGATGTCCGGGTTCAGATGGAAGCGCACGATCACGATCACGAACACCGGGAACAGCAGGTTCGCCGGGAACGCCGCGAGGAACTGCGCGAGCGGCTGCACCTTTTCGGCAAGCGCCGGACGCAGGCCGATCAGCACGCCGAGCGGCACCCAGATCACCGAGGCAATCGCGATCAGCAGCACCACGCGCAACAGCGTGATGAGGCCGAGCACGAACACATGGCCGACTTCGTCGAGCGTGACGCCGGTGCGCACGAACGCGACCACGCGCCAGACCACGTAGACCGTGAGCGCGATCACGAACACGGCCCAGATAACATCGCCGATCTTCGCGCGCAGACCTTCGCCGCGCGCCGGAGCGGGCGCCGCGATGGACGTCAGTGACGAGGTCAGCGCGGCGGGCAGCCGGAACGGCACGCGCGCGAGCGTGGCCAGCAAAAAGCCCATCGGCACGAGCGACTGATGAATCAGATGCGTGCGGCGAATCAGGTCGAGCAGCCACGACTCGGGCGCGTCGCCCGAAGAGGTGTTCTCCATGCGGAACTTGTCAGCCCACGCCACCAGCGGGCGGAACAGGAACTGGTCGTAGGCCAGGATCACCACGGTCATCGTGAGAATCACCCAGCCCACCGCGTGCAGGTTCTTCTCCGTGATCGCCTGCGCCAGGTACGCGCCGATGCCCGGCAGCGTGATCGTGTTGTTGCCCACCGTGATCGCCTCGGAGGCCACCACGAAGAACCAGCCGCCCGACATCGACATCATCATGTTCCAGATGAGACCCGGCATCGAGAACGGCACTTCGAGCTTCCAGAAACGCTGCCAGCCCGTGAGGTGAAAGCCGCGCGAGACTTCGTCCAGATCGCGCGGCACCGTGCGCAGCGACTGATAGAAGCTGAAGGTCATGTTCCACGCCTGGCTCGTGAAGATCGCGAAGATCGCCGCAAGCTCCGCGCCCAGCACGCGCGAGGGAAACAGCGCGAGAAAGAAGGTGACCGTGAACGAGATGTAGCCGAGCACCGGCACCGACTGCAGGATGTCGAGGATCGGCACCAGCACCTGGCCCGCGCGCCGGCTCTTGGCCGCGAGCGTGCCGTAGACCAGCGTGAACGCGAGCGAGGCGACCATGGCCGCGAGCATGCGCAGCGTGGTGCGCATGGCGTACTCGGGCAGGTTGGCCGGGTCGAGCGAGATCGTCTGCGTCTTGAGCGTGGCGATGGGCGCCATGGTCTCGTGAAAGCCCACCACGGCCATGGCGATCAAACAGATGATCAGCGGGAACGCCACGAAGTCCCAGCGATTGGGCAGCACGCGCCACGCCGAGGCGTTGGCCGTACGGTTCAGGTTGAATCTGAACTCCATCAGCAGCCTCCCGGGGCGAATAACAGGTTGAACTGATTCATGTCTTGAAGCACCAGCGTTTCTGGATGTTGCGGCTTGTTGCGGCCTGTTTGCTGCTATTTGGCTCTTACCCGCCCTTGCGCCCCGCAACGCGCGGCGCGCCAGTCCGGCCAGCGCGCGGCGAGTCCCGAATGGCGGCAAGGCAAAGCGGCTGGCGCGCGCTGGCGGGCGCCGATCGCATCGGCCTGGGCCGAGCACCACGCAAGTGGCGGTCCGTGCCTCGCGCCGCATCGCTGCGATGCGCGCCATGAACGGACCGTGCCGCGAGCGAGAAAGTCGCTCACGGCGCAATGTCGGCCCTGCGCGGCGCGCGATAGAAACGCGGCTGCGCCGGGTCGACGCTAATTAAAGTGCACGGAAATGGCTGCTAGACGCGCACCGTCTGCCTGGCTGGCAAGACGGCGGCTGAAAGAAAGGGAGCGCGGACGTCGTGCCGGTCAGGCAGCGAAACTATTCGAAGATCGACAACTGCTACTGTCCAAGGCGTCAGCCCCTTTTGTTAAGACGGGCGAATTTTAGTCACGCCCACTGCCGGAAGTCAACACGATTCGCGCCGCCCGTCAAATCTCGTGCCAATGCCGCCACATGGCCACTGCACGGCACTTCCGCTCGCATCGCCGCGGCGCGGGACGATGCGCTGGACACCCCTCGCTGTATCCAGCCCTGTTTGCCGGCGATACATAAGCAATTGAGGTCTCGTGGCGGCGATTCCTGTGCGGACGGACCGATTGAAACGAACCGCCCAGGCAGCTCAGGCGGGATCGGCCGGCAGCCTCGCAGATGGCCCGCAATGCGCGTGCCCATCCGAGCGCCTGGCCGCCTGTGTCAGGCTTGCTTGCGCATCGGCTGCCTGGAATCGCCCGCGCGCATGCGCTCCAGCCGCTCGCTGGCCTCGGCCAGCACCCAGAATGGCGCGCTCTGCAACTGCTGGTCGTAGATGCCGACGATCGTCCTGACCGCCTCGAACCCGGATTCATCGAGCCGCCACACGCTCTCGGCCGCGCCGCGCGCGAAGCATGCGAGGATCGCCTCGTCGGCGCAGCGGACCTGCTCGGAGGTCAGCGCGCCGTAGCCGGCGCCAGCAATCGATTGCGCGAGCACGTGCGCATGGAGGAGCGCCTGCGCGTCGTGCTGTGTGCCGCCCGCGCGCAGCGAAGCGAGCGCCAGATGCAGCTGCAGCGCGAGTTCGTCCGCGCTCGCGCGCGGCATCGGCAGCAACTCGGCCTTATGCCGCCGGGCGCGGGTGGTCTTGTGCTGTGGAAAAGGGATCGTCTTGGCCATGTCGCCCATCGGTATCGAGTCAGGTGCGTTTGCAGCTTCATTAACGGCACGCAGCGGCCAAGGTTGAGCGCCGCCGCTCAAGATCGATGTAACAGTCAGTGACAGGCCGGCGCGCGAAGCGCCGGTGGCGTGCACGCGGGCGTGCGGGCCAGCCCGTGCACGCGACGCCCTATACGAATCTGTGGTGGGAAGCCCCATCGCCTCCGCCCGCGCTAGCGCGCGTCGTCGGGCGAGCGGCGCGCGGCCATGAAGGCTTCCACGTGGCGGATGGCCGCCTCGCACTGTTCGAGTGTCAGATGGTGGATCGACGGATTCGGCAGTTCGAAGCCGAGCTCCCCGGCCACCCAGCGCAACGCGCGTCCGCGCGCCTCGAAGACGTTCACCTTGTCGCGCCGCACCTTGGCGGCGACGAGCGGCTCGAGCGCGTCGTGCAGGCGGCTCTTGGCGTCGCGCAGCGCGGCGTTGGCGAGCCGCCCGAGCGGCACGTTGCGGGTGCTGCGCGCAGGCACGCCAATCCAGGCCTCGCAGGCCGCGCAGACCCAGAGTGGGCCATGGTCGTCGCGATACGGATAGGCTTCCTCGCCGTAACGGGCGAGCAGCGCCTTTGCGCCGCAGTAGTCGCACAGCGGCTGCGGCAGCGCCTTGACGGGGCGGCCTACGCGCATGCGCGGCTCCCGCGGGCGAAATTCGATGGTTCCATAGACTTGCTTGCGATGCGGTTGGATCGCGGTTCGGTAATTGCCGGATGAACGCAAAAAACTTCAAAACGCGCCCATCGACAAAAGGATACCGGGAAACCGCCAGCGAGCGGCACCCTGGCCGGATGGCCCAGTCCGAATCGCACAGGCCGAATCGCACGGGCCGGATGGCCCAAGCCAGATGGCCGAGGTGCGGGTCAACTCTTGACGAGCTTCTTCAGCGCTTCGATCTCGGGCGCGCACACGGCAGCGGCGCGCGCCTCGATGCCGCGATAGAGCCGGATGATCTCTTCGCCCACGGGCGTGAGCGTGCTGCCTCCGCCGCTTTGTCCGCCGTGTTCGGACACGGTGGCCGGCGACGCGAGCGCGCGATTGAGCTCGTCCATGAGGAGCCACGCGCGCCGATACGACATGTTCAGGCTGCGCGCCGCAGCTGAAATCGAGCCCTGCTCGCGCACGGCCTCCAGCAGTTCCACCTTGCCTGGCCCGAGCGCGATGGTGTCGTCATGAATGACACGCATGCGAAAACGCACTTCAGGCGCGCTGCGCGGCGTTGGCGTGGCGGCCTCGATCTGATTTTTTTTCGCGGAGGTCATGGACGCCAGCATACACGATGGCCCAAGCCATGATGGCCCGCGCCGTTCAATGCCCCAAGGGAAAGCAGAAGCCAAAATCCTCGCAGCCGTGGCACCCCGGCGCAGGTCCCGGCACGCCGCCCGTGGCCCGCGCCAGTTCGCGCGCGAGCAGCTTCTTCCAGCGCAAGCCTTCGCGATTGCGCGCGACCACCTGGGGGAAAAGCGCGTGAGCATTTGCGCGACGTCGTCGCGGCCGGCGAGCCCCAGATCGCGCCACAGGTGATCGGGACGCAGGCACGCGTGCGCGAGTAGCGTGGCGAGACACTGGGCTTCGGCGGCGCCGACGTCGGGCCAGGCCCCGGTCATGTCCGCCGCCGTTGCCGAGCGCCTCGCACGTCAGCTAGTCAGGCGTCCACGCCCACGATCACGCTCGACGCCTTGAACAGCGCCGCCGCCGACTTGCCCGCCGCGAGACCGAGGCGGTCCACGCTGTCGTTCGTGACGATGGCCGCGATCTGCGCGCCGCCCGCCGACGCGATCACGACCTCTGCGTTCACCGCGCCCTTCGTGACCGAAGCGACGGTGCCCGCGACGACGTTGCGCGTGGAAACCTTGCTGGCGTCGCCGTCGACCATCACGATCACCGACGAAGCCTTCACGAGCGCAAAGGCGCTCTTGCCGGCCGCGAGACCCAGCGAAGCGGCGCTGCCGTGCGTGATGATGGCGACGATCTCGAGGCCGCCGTCGACGCGCAGCGTGACTTCGTCGTTGACTGCACCGGCCTTGACCGCGGCGATCTGGCCAGAGAAGTGATTGCGTGCGCTGGTACGCATGAAAGCCTCCATATAGATGACGAAATTGATCGACGAAAGCGCCGGCGCGAGTCCGAATGCAGGCGCCCAGTGTAGCGGCGCTGCCGGGGCATGCACAGCCGTTATCGGAACGTTGACCATCCGGCCAGGCGCATGGCGTGAAACCGTCAGTTCGTCGTAATATATGCACCTTTATAACGCTACGGGGTAGAAGAGATGATCCGCAAGCTGATCGCGGCCGTCGTGGTGATGTCCGGCGTGCTCGCCACGAGCACGGGCGCGTTCGCGGCCGACCACAGCGATGTCAACGTGCTGTACGCAGGCTCGCTCGTGAACCTGATGGAAAAGAGCGTGGGGCCGGCATTCGAGAAGGAAACGGGCCTGCATTTCAAGGGCTACGCGGGCGGCTCGAACAAGATCGCCAATGAAGTGAAAGGCAAGTTGCGCCGTGGCGACGTGTTCATCAGCGCGAGCCCGAAGGTCAACGCGAACCTCATGGGCGACTCGAACGGCAATCATGTTTCGTGGTACGTGAATTTCGCCGAGTCGCCGCTCCTGATCGGCTACAACCCGAAGAGCCGTTTCGCCGCCGACTTCAAGACGAAGAAGTGGGACGCCGTGCTGCGTGAGCCCGGCATCCGCATTGGCCGCACCGATCCCAAGCTCGACCCGAAGGGCGCATTTACGGTCGAGCTCATGACGAAGGCGGCCCAGGCGTACAACCAGCCCGACCTCGTCGAAAAGACGCTCGGCGCACCGGAGAATCCCGCTCAGGTGCTGCCGGAGGAAACGCTCGTGGGCCGTCTGCAGTCGGGCCAGCTCGACGCGGGCTTCTTTTACTCGACCGAAACGTCGGACCTGAAGATTCCGTCGATCCATCCCGCGCCCGAACTGGGGATCAAGGCGAGCTACACGCTCACGATCCTCAACGACGCGCCCAATAGCGCGGGCGCTGCGCGCTTCGTCAACTTCCTGCTGAGCGCCGAGGGCAGCAAGCTGCTCGCCGAGCACGGCGTGGATATCAAGAAGCCCACGGTCAATGGCAACGCCCAGGGCATGCCGTCGGCGGTGCAGGCCGTGATCGACGCCGCACAGCAATGACGCCGCAATCATGACTCGACCCGCTCGGCCCCCTCGGCCCAGGCAACGCGCCGCAAGGCCGCTTTGGTGGCTTGGCGCGTTGCTCGCCGTCTACCTGTGCGCGCCGTTTTTCGCCAGCATTCCGCAGATCGGCCAGGCGGACTGGAAGGGTGTCGACTGGCGCACCATGGGGTCGGCGGTCGGCGTGTCGGTGGCGAGCGCGAGCGTCGCCGCGCTCGTCATCCTCGTAAGCGGCGTGCCGCTCGGCTACTGGCTCGCGCGTTCGCGCTCGCGCGGCGTCGCGCTGCTCGGCTTCGTCGTGCAGTTGCCGCTCGCGCTGCCGCCGCTCACGAGCGGCGTGCTGCTGCTGTTCCTGATCGGTCCGTATAGCGCGCTCGGCCAGCTCTTCAACGGCGCGCTCACCGACTCCTTCACGGGCATCGTGCTCGCCGAGACCTTCGTGGCCGCGCCGTTCCTGATCGTGGCGGCGCGCTCGGCGTTCTCCGCCGTCGATCCCGTCTACGACGACGTCGCCGCCACGCTCGGCCATCGCGCGGCGAGCCGCTTCTTTCGCATCACGCTGCCGATCGCCTGGCCCGCCATCCGCGCAGGGCTCGCGCTCGCGTGGCTGCGCGCGTTCGGCGAATTCGGCGCAACGGTGATGGTCGCCTATCACCCGTACTCGCTGCCGGTATACACCTACGTGGTGTTCGGCGGTCAGGGGCTGCCCGCGATGATGCCGCTGCTGCTGCCGACGCTTGGCATCGCGATCGTCTGCGCGGTGCTCTCGGTCTATAGCCGCGGCGCGCGCGCCACGCTCGCGGTGAGCCCCGACAACGGCGACGAGCTCACCGCATTCACGCCCGCCGCCGCGGCAGCGAATCTGGATAACCCGCGGCTCGCGTTCGCGGCGCAGCGGCGCCTCGGCGCCTTCACGCTCGACGTCGCCTGGCAGCCGCGCACGCGGCGGCTCGCAATCATCGGGCCCTCCGGCTCGGGCAAGTCGCTCGTGCTGCGCATCGTCGCGGGTCTCGAGCGCAACGATGCAGGCTTCGTCTCGCTCGGCGCAACCGACATCGGGGCATTGCCGCCCGAAGGCCGCCAGATCGGCTACATGCCGCAGGACTACGGCCTGTTTCCGCACCTGACGGTGGCGCAGCAACTGGCGTTTCCCGTCGATGCCGACGCCGCCAGCGCGCGCTACTGGCTCGCGCATCTGGGCCTCGACACGCTCATGCAGCGCCTGCCGCGCCAGCTCTCCTTCGGCCAGCGCCAGCGCGTGGCGCTCGCGCGCGCGCTCACGCGGCACAGCCAGCTGCTGCTGTTCGACGAGCCGTTCGCCGCGCTCGACACGCCGCGGCGGCGACGCCTGCAGCAAACGCTGCGCGCCTTGCAGCGCGAGATCAGCGCGGTCACCGTGATCGTCACGCACGATCCCGACGAAGCGGCCCTGCTCGCCGACGAAGTGCTCGTGATCGAGCATGGCCGCACGCTGCAAGCCGGTCCCGTCGACGAGGTGTTCGCGCGGCCCGCCTCGCCGCGCGTGGCCGAATTGCTCGGACTGCACAACATCGGCGCGGGCATCCTGCTCGACTCAGGCGAGATCGAAACGGCGGGCGGGCTGCGCTTGCCGTGCAGCCGCGCTTGCGAAGACGCGCGGCTCGCCACGGGCACGCGTGTAATGTGGCGCGTGTCGCCGCGCGCGCTGTGCGCGACGCCCGGTGGTTCGCTCGAAGGCCGTCTCGCGGGCGTCTCGCTGCGCCACGGCGACCGCTATGTCACGCTCGAACTGGCCGGCGAAATCTTCGACATCCCCGCCGACGACGGGACGCTTCCGCACGCCGGCGCGCTGCGCTTCGAGATCGCCCCGGCGGGCGTGAGCGCGTGGCCCGCCGCGCACTCCTGAAAAACCTCACCTTTCGGTTTACCGAGGTCCCGGCGGCATCGCGCCGGGCCTTCCCGCACCGCTCGAAAAGCCTTGTTTTCCAGTGTTTTCAAGACTTTTTCCCGAACGGTTAGTGTCTCGAAACAACCGCGCGCACCGCTCCCGAATACCCTCACCTTTGGCGTTCGGGCGCGGCTTCGCCTGTCGCGGGAGAGAACGCTTCGCATCGCTTAACCTGGGACTACCAGGAATTTTCTGCCGCGTTTCGGCCTGGAATCGCGTTATTTGTTGCGCAGCGGCTCGTCTCGGGTGAGAGTTCCCGAAGCAGCGCGCTTCACCTCACATCACGCGGGGCCGCCCGCTCGCAATGGCGCACGACTCCCGAAAACGCTCACCTATAGCTCAACCATGCCGTCTGCGGCTCAAATCACGAAGCGGCTATCCCCGTCCAATAGCTTCGGCAGCGGCATGAGGTCCGCGCGCGCAAAGCGGATCAGCGAGAACGCGCGCACGCCCTGCGGACCGGACGGCAATCGCGCGAGCGGAAACACGATCTGTGCACCGCTGCCCGGTGCGTCGTGCTCGATCACGACGTTCATCGGGCTCAGCCGCACCTGCTTCATCTCGACGTTCGCGTGCTGCGCCGGATGCGCGAGCACATCGCAAATCACGCCCATTTCGTGTTCTAGCGCGTCCGTCTTCAAGCCAAGCTCCGCGAGCGCCTGCTCGTTCGCCTCGATCTGCGCCTGCAGGTGTGCGAGTTCCGCGGCGTTCGCGACCGCGCGCTCGCCCACCATCTTCTGCGTGCCCGCGCCCTGGCGAGTGAGCAGCTGGCGGCGCGTGCGCAACAGCGCGCGCTCCTGCTCCAGCGCGTCGCGGCGCGACTCGTCGGCACCGATCTGCGCGAGTCCTTCGAGCGCGATCTGCTCGACCACGCGCTGCACGATCTGCTCGCGCAGGTCCGCTTCGGATTCGCCGCAGACGCGCACCTGATGGTCGTCGAAGCTCAGCGTGGTCTGGGCAACGTCGGTATGCACGTGGTCACCGTGCTGCGCGACGCCGAGGCTGCGGCGCTCGGCCATCGCCATGCCCAGCACGGCCCACGCTTCGTTTGCGAGCGGATGGCTCCCGAACCACGCATGCAATTCGGGCGAGCGGCTCAGCACCGGCGCGACCTCGTCGGGCGCGGCGAAGAATGCGTGGATATAGGGATCGGCAAGCCAGTTCGCGGCGCTCGCCTGGCACGCGGGCGGCAAAGCTTCGACGATTTCGCGCACATACGCGACCGACTCCGCGAGCGCGGGACCCAGCCGCTCGCGATAGTCGCGCGCGAGTTTCAGCGAGGGGCTGAGCACGATCAGCCGCTCGACGAGCGCGCGCGTTTGCGCGCTCTCCTGCACCGGCATCGCGCGTTTGCGCGGCCATAGTCGGTCGAAAAAACCCATGTTGCCGCTCCATAGCGCTGCGCCGACGGCGCGTTTCGCGAATCACTATACCGTGCGTGGCTCACATATCGATGACAGCTTGCCGCGCCGCACGACTCCCGAAAATACTCACCTTTACAAATCGACCCAAGACGCTTTTATTAAAAAAATCTGCGAAGCAACTTAAATACATCAGGTAAAAAGCAGCTTTTGGTACTGCTCAGTGAATATTGGCTCCCGCAGACACTCACCTTTACCATTCGCGCGTGTCCTCTCCCGATTTGTCAGCGATGTTTCTGCGTTTGCGACAAACGCCCCCGAAAACACTCACCTTTGGAAGCGGCGCGCGCAAACCCGCTCCCGAATTCCCTCACCTTTGAGTTCGTTGCGCGGCTCGACAACCACTGCCCCATATCACCGCCATTTCATTCGGATGCCAAATTAATCAGGTGACGGTTCAGGCTGCCCTCACCCATGCCTCAAGAGTCCTTCAAATAGCTTGCAGACCTCGCATCCATCGGGAACATCGTTTGCTCGGCGGCCCCGCCGGGCCGTTTGCAAGCATCGGGAAAAACCCCGGTTGCTAGCGGCTCGAGCCATGCCGGCGCGAGCCGCGCCGCCGCACGGCCAGTTTTAGAGTGCTTCGTTCAATTGACAGCGTCCGATGTCATGATCCAATCTTCAGCGCATAAATTATTACGAGACAGGGAGATAACACATGTGGGAGAGCATGCTCCGCTGCGGCGCGCTGGCCGCAGTCGCAACGCCATTACTGGTCGCGTGCGGCGGCGGAACCGCCAGCGATCCGGCGCCCATCACCCCGGCGCAATGTTCGGGATCGACGTGCGCGAACCAGGGCCCGCCCGCGAGCCAGCCGGCTGCCACCGCGCTGTGCCCGGCCGCCGCCGACATCGCGAAGAACACTTACCTCGGCGGTACGGGCAGCGGCGAAGTCGTCAGCCTGAACATCGATCCCACGAAGATGACCTACTCGCTCACCTTCCTCGCGTCGCCGATTCCAGTGAATTCGAGCAAGGTGCAGAACACGCGCGCAGGTCTCACGATCACGGGTGCGGTCCAGCATCCGAGCGCCGGCTCACTGCCCACGCCCGCGCAAATCGCCTGTGCGTTCCAGCTTCAGCAAGGCACGGGCACCATCGGTGGCAGCACCTACACGACGGCCTACAACGCCAATAATCCGCCCACCATCTATGTGGGCTTCGGCGTGGCCGGCGGCGGCATTCCGGGCGCGACTGTCGACTTCAGCGGCGACCAGCTCGCCTCCACGCTCTTCCCCAACGTGAAGGCGCGCACGTTCGACTTCTATCCGTTCATCGGATTTTCGTCGGTGAGCACGAATATCGCCGACTTGAAGGGCGCGTATAACGCGCTGCTCTATCACATCCTGCCGTCGAACAATTTCGCGCCCGCCGCCGAGGTCACGCAGGAACAATACGACGCGAACGGCAACTGCAGCGTGCCGGGTGGCGCAAGCAACACGAGTTGCGCGACGGCCACGAGCGCGTGGACTGCAAACTCGACCGGCGGCTACTTCAACAGCGCCAACGCACCGCAAATCCAGACGCCCACGCCGGTCGGCACGCCGCTGGTCGGCCCGCTGCTGGGGCTCGTCGTGCAGCGCAACGGCGCGACGGCGCATCTGATTCTCGGCAAGCTCAACAATGCGATCGTGCCGATCGTCGTGCGCACCGGCTACGTGAACGAAGACCTCACGAATGCTCATGTGGACGACGAATCGGGCATCGCGATGATGGCGCCGGCCACCACGCTCAAGTCGGGCGCGTTCGACGGCAGCTATATCGGCGCCGATTCGAACTTCGCCTACACGGCCACGCTCATCAACGGCCAGACCGCCGGCTTCCTCAAGCCCGCGACGATGACGACGCAAAGCACGTTCACGCTCGATTACACGCAGACGCATCCGGGCCTGATCGATGTGATCGACAACAACGGCAACAAAGGCAACGTGATCGCGGTCGGCGGGCTGTACGGCATCTTCCTGAATGGCCAGGAAAACGGCGGCGTCACATCGACCTCGGCAAACAGCGCCACGCCCAACCAGCCTTACTTCGGCGTGGGTGCGCTGATCCAGCCGCAGTAAATGTCGCGTGGCAGGCGTCCGATACCAAATTTATCTGGATGCCTGATTAATCAGCCGAAGCGATTCGAATGAGCCAGACCGGGGTGCCATGCACAGGGAGCCGGCGCTCCGCCTACAAAAACGATTCCGGAGATGCGGTATGAAATCCAGTTTCTTTGCGACGCTGGGCGCAGGCGTGCCCTTGCTGCTCACGTTGAGCGCATGCGGCGGCGGCAACAGCAGCCCGCCGCTGGTGGAGACTTCGCTCTGCCCGACGACGCTCGACTACAACACCGTCTACACGGGCGGCGGCGGCGACGGCGAAGTCGTCAAGCTCCAGCTCGACACCACGAAAAAGACCTGGCAGATCACCTATGTGGAGTCGCCGATTCCCGCCACTACGGGCACCGTCACGCCAACGCGCAAGGGACAAGTAGTGTCTGGCACGATTGCTCAGGAAACCGCACTACCCACGGCGAAGCTCAATCAGTGCGCGTTCCAGCTCACCGGCGCGAGCCTCGATCCGAACCGTCCGGCGCGCGTGTTCATCGGCGAGGGCGTGGCGGGCGGCACGATTCCGGGCGCCGAGATCCAGTTCGCGGGATCGGGCGGCATCGGCATAGTGCCGGACACGAAGTTTCCGTATTACCCGTTCATCGGCTTTGCTTCGCTCGAAACGAATATCGCCAAGGTTGCCGGCACGTATAACCAGCTCGGCTATCACCAGGTGCCGTCGCAGAACTTCCTGCCCACCGCCGTGGACGCGAAGATCACCATCAATGCCGACGGCTCCTGGACCGAATGCGACAACACCGGCGTGAACGCGGGCAAGTGCATGCAGCCGGGCACCAATCTCGCGCCGTCGGCCGATGGCAGCGGCGCGTTCGAAACCGATCACTTCCAGGGGCAGGTCAAGCCCACGCTCGTGACCGGACAGAACGCGGCGAAAGGCTTCATGATCGTCGGCAAGCTGCGCGGGCAGCTCGTGCCGGTGCTCGTGCGCACGGGCGTCGCGTATCCGCAGGTGGGCGTCGATCCGCAGAGCGGCGCGACCGGTCCCGTCGCCGACGACGAATCGGGCATTTCGGTGCTCGCGCCGCAAACGAACATCGCGCAGGGCTCGCAGGACGGCGAGTACATCGGCGTGGACAGCCAGTTCGATTACCGCACGCTCGCGCTCTCCGGCACGCAAGGCACGCTGCTCGATCCGTTCAACCCCTCGCAGGCCGCGCTCGCCACCGCGCTCGATCTGAACTTCGCGCAAAGCGTGGCAGGCGTCGTGACGACCACGCACGTGAACGCGTCGACCGGCAGCACCCCGACCGGCAAGATGATTTTCACGGGCGGCGTGTTCGGCTTCCTGGACATGACGAATGCATCCTCGCCGTACTTCACGGCGGGCGCATTCGTGCAGTGAGCCGCGCGATGAGACCCGATCATGCATCGATAAAACCGGGGCCGTGCAGCCCATGAGGTGACCGCCTTCTCGCACGCGAGGCGCGTGCGGGCCGCCGGGCGCGCGCAGGAACGGCCGTTCACGAAACGGTCGCCGCGCGCAAACAGCGGACGGGCAGGGACACCCGAACCTGAGAGCAGCCGAAGAAAACAGGAAGGACAGGGAGGAATGATGAGACGTATCGCAAAGCCAATGCTGGCAGGGGTGGCGGTCGTGCTGAGCACGGCCGCCCACGCCCAGCACGCGGGCGACAACGTGGCCGTGCTCGGCTGGTTCCACGTCGCGCCGCAGCAGTCCAGCACACCGCTCACGACCACGGTGGCGCCCTCGCCGATCAACACGCCGCTGCGCCTGCCGAATTCGTCCACGTCGCCGGGCACGGGTCTTTCGACGAGCAGCGCGAACACGGTCGGCTTCGTGTTCAGCCATTTCCTGACCGATCACATCGCGGTCTCGACGGTGGCGGGCGTGCCCCCCACCTTCAAGCTGTACGGTCACGGCACGGTCAAGCCGCCCGGCCCGGCGGGCGCGCTCGGCAGCCAGAACCTCAGCGATCCGGCCACCAACCCCATCGTCAAGAGCGTGCGCCAGTGGAGCCCGGCGCTGCTCTTTCAGTACTACTTCCGGGATGCCGATGCAAAGTTCCGCCCGTTCATGGGCATCGGCGTTTCGTACAACTGGTTCTCGGACATCCAGCTCAATCCGAACTTCGTGAAAGCCACTCAGGACGACCTGGGCTCTGTGCTCGCGGCGGGCGCAGGCAAGCCGGGGACGACGCAGGTCACCGCGAAGGCGTCGTCATCGTGGCAGCCGGTGTTCAACGTGGGCGCCGAATACAACATCACCTCGCATCTGGGGCTCGTGGCATCGCTCACCTATATTCCGCTGAAAACGACATCATCGGTGATCGTGAAAGCCGCCGACGGCACCGAGCTGGCCGTGAGCCGTGGAGAGCTCAAGGCCGATCCGCTCATCTCGTACCTCGCGGTCTCGTACAAGTTCTAGCGCGTTCGTGGGGCACGCCCGATGGGGCACGCCTGGTAGGGCACGCCTGGCGGCCCATGGCCAGGCGCACGCCGGTTCGCGCTTGGGCGGCGGCTCGCGCTAAAATCGGCGCATGCCGAAATCGCCCACGCCTCCCGTCACCGACACCACGCCCGAGCGCGCCGCCGACAGCGAATACACCGTCGACGAACTCGCGCGCGTGGCCGGCACCACGGTGCGCAACGTGCGCGCCTATCAAGACCGCGACCTGCTCATGCCGCCCGACAAGCGCGGCCGCGTGGGCATCTACAACGACTCCCACGTTGCGCGCCTGAAGCTCATCAATCACCTGCTTGCGCGCGGCTACACGCTGTCGAACATCCAGGACCTCATCAAGGCTATCGACGACGGCGGCGACCTGCGCTCGATTCTCGGCCTCGAGAACGCGATTGGCGGCCCGTGGTCGCATACGCGGCCCAGAACCTATTCGCTGCCCGAGCTGATCAAGCTGTTCGGTCCGCAAGCACCCAATAGCCTCACGCGGCTCGCCGAGCTCGGCCTGCTCGAACGCAAGGGGCTGTCGTTCGTCGCGCGCAATCCGGCCATGCTCGATGCCGCCGCGGCCACGGTGCGCGAAGGCATTCCGGCGCGCGAGCTGCTGGACGTGCTCGAAGAGGCGCGCCCGCATTTCGATGCGATCGCGGGCGCGCTGGTGGCCATGGTCGTGCGGCACCTCGACCGCTACGACGCGGGCGCGTTGCCGCCCGCGACCGACATGCCGGCGCTCGTCGACGCGATCTGGCGGCTGCGGCCGCTGTCTACGGTGTTCGTCGAGAATGAGATTCTGCGCGCGCTCGAGGAGCAGTCGAGCGCGTATCTTGGTGGCCGCGTTGCGACGATTCTCGAGCAGACGCTGGGCCGTCGTGGGGGAGCGGGCTCGGCGCCGGCTGAGGATGCGCCGGTCGAGCTGGATAAAGCGGCCGGTGTGGCTGTGAAGAAGTCCGGTGGTAAAGGCAGCGGCAAGGCCGCCACCGCCCGCAAAGTCCTAGGTAAATCCATCGGCAAGAAACGCTGATCAGGCGCGCGCTGAAAGCGCGCCCGTGCGTCCAGGAACGCATCCTTCCTTTCGCGGGTGTGCTTGCTTCAAGACCCGCTTTTTTCTCTCCCGCCTGCCCCCGCACCGCTCCCCCTCACTGGCCTGAAGCCCAAGCCAGTCGCGCACTCGCGTGCTTTTTTTGACGCTCGCGTTTTTCCTGGAACGCTTCCTCTAGTCCCTTGCGTCCATGCGTCGCACCCGCTATGTTTACATCATTCAATGTAACAGTTCATAATGGACCATAGGGAGACGCTCCGGATGAACGCACCCACCCGGTCTTTCGAAGCAGCCGGCAACGACCGCACCGGCGAGCCACTCGGCGTGGCCATCATCGGCACCGGATTCGCCGGCCTCGGCATGGCGATCCGCCTGCTGCAGCGCGGCCATACCGACTTCGCCGTATTCGAGAAGGCCGGCTCGGTGGGCGGCACCTGGCGCGACAATCACTACCCCGGATGCGCGTGCGACGTGCAATCGCACGTGTACTCGTTCTCGTTCGCGCCCAATCCGCGCTGGACCCGCATGTTCGCGCCGCAGCCCGAGATTCGCGCGTATCTGAACCGCTGCGTCGAGCAGTTCGGGCTCTCGCGGTGGCTGAACTTCGATCACGAACTGACCAGCGCCCAGTGGGACGAGACCGCACATTGCTGGCGTCTGGCTTTCGCCAACGGCAGGCGCCTGGCCGCCCGCGTGCTGATCTCGGCCATGGGCGGCCTCTCGCGGCCCGCGCTGCCCGCGATCCCCGGCGTGGAGACCTTCGCGGGCAAGGCCTTTCATTCGCAGCAGTGGGACCACGGCTATGCGCTCGAAGACAAGCGCGTGGCCGTGATCGGCACCGGCGCGAGCGCGATCCAGTTCGTGCCGCAGATCGCGCCAAAGGTGGCCGGGCTCGCGCTGTTCCAGCGCACCCCGCCATGGATCATGCCCAAGCCCGACCGTCGGCTTTCCCGCTTCGAGCAATGGATGTTCCGCACGCTGCCGTTCACGCAGAAAATCGCCCGCACGGGCCTCTACTGGATGCTGGAGTCGCGCGTGCTGGGCTTCGCGGTCCACCCGGCGCTCATGAAGAACGTGCAGAAGCTCGCACTGCGCCATCTCCGCAATCAGGTCGCGGATCCCGCGCTGCGCGATGCGGTGACGCCCGACTACACGATCGGCTGCAAGCGCGTGCTGATCTCGAACGACTACTATCCGGCGCTCGCGCGCGCCAACGTCAATGTCGTCACGGCTGCAATCGAGCGCATCGACGCCACCGGCGTGATCACCGCCGACGGCACGCATCACGAGGTGGATTGCCTGATCTACGGCACGGGTTTCCTGGTGGCCGATCCGTTTCCACCAGGCGCGGTCATCGGGCGCGGCGGCGTGGACATCGTGCAGACATGGTGCAACGGCGCGCATGCCTATCTCGGCACGACTTTGCCTGGTTATCCGAATTTTTTCATGATCGTCGGCCCGAATACCGGGCTCGGCCATAACTCGATGGTGTTCATGATCGAGTCGCAGGTCGAGTACATCCTCGGCGCGCTCGACGCCATGAAGCAGGAGCGCGCCGATTCGATCGAAGTGCGAGCGCAGGTGGAGGCGCGCTACAACGCGCGTATTCAGGACCAGCTCGGCCGCGCGATCTGGTCCGTGGGCGGCTGCAAGAGCTGGTATCTCGATCCGCGCAACGGCAAGAACACCACACTCTGGCCGGGCTTCACATGGCGCTACCGGCAGGCCACCGCGCGTTTCTCGATGGCCGACTATCAGGCATTTCGCGCACCGCATCGTGAGGATGCCGAATCGCCTGTCGTCGCCGCCACGCATACGACCGAAGCCGCTTGAGGCGACCCAAAGTGACCCCAAGCGCCCCAACGCGGTTCACAACGGAGAACACGTTCATGAAGCACTTCGACAACAAGGTAGCCGCCATCACCGGCGCGGGATCGGGCATGGGCCGCTCGCTCGCCGTGCAGCTCGCGCGCGCCGGCTGCCATCTCGCACTCGCCGACCGGTACGCGCCCGGCCTCGCCGAAACCGAACGCATCGTGCGCGCGCTCGCCCCCACGGTGCGCGTGAGCCCGCGCGTGCTCGACGTGAGCGAGCGCGACGCCGTGTTCGCGTGGGCCGACGAAACCGCCCGCGAGCACGGCCGCGTGAATCTCGTGTTCAACAATGCGGGCGTCGCGCTCTCCAGCACGATCGAGGGCATGTCGTACAGCGACCTCGAATGGATCGTGAACATCAACTTCTGGGGCGTCGTGCATGGCACCAAGGCTTTCCTGCCGCATCTGAAGGTTTCGGGCGATGGACATATCGTCAACACGTCGAGCGTGTTCGGCCTGTTCGCCCAGCCCGGCATGAGCGGCTACAACGCCACCAAGTACGCGGTGCGCGGCTTCACCGAATCGCTGCGCCAGGAGCTCGACATGATGAAGTGCGGCGTCTCCGCCACCTGCGTGCATCCGGGCGGCATCCGCACCAACATCGCGCAGTCGAGCCACGTGGCCACGAACATGGTCGGCTTCATGGTGGCAAGCGAGCAGCAGGGCAAGGACGAGTTCGAGAAGTTCTTCATCACCACCGCCGACGAGGCCGCGCGCACGATCCTCGCCGGCGTGCGCCGCAACGCGCGGCGCGTGCTGATCGGGCGCGACGCGCGCATGGCCGACTGGCTCGCGCGCACGCTGCCCGCCGCCTATCAGGCGCTCGTCGTGATGAGCGCGCGGCGCGAGGCCGCGAAGGCGCGCAAGCGCGCCAGGAATAACAACGCAGGCAACAGCAATCAGGGAGAAACAGCATGATGCCGATCCGGCGCGACATCCGCTTCGCGTTACCGCCCGAAAGGGCTTGTGACTGGCACGTCGAGGGCGTGCCGGTCACCCACTTCTTCAATGCGCTTTCGCTGCTTTTTCCGGCCGGCGAGCGCTTTTTCATGGACGCGGTGCGCCATTACCGCGACCGCATCGAAGATCCCGAGCTCAAGAAACAGGTGATGGGTTTCATCGGGCAGGAAGCGATGCACACGCGCGAGCACGTCGAGTACAACGACCTGCTGCAAGCGGCCGGCCTGCCCGCGCACAAGCTCGACAAGCGCCTCTGGGCCATCCTGAACTTCGCGCGCAAGGTGCTGCCGCCCTCGCTGCAGCTCGCGCAGACGGTCGCGCTCGAGCACTACACCGCGATGCTCGCCGATCTGCTGCTCGCCGACGGCAGCGCGCGCATCGAGGGCTCGGTGGAAGGCTACAAGCAGATGTGGCTATGGCATGCGCTCGAGGAAACCGAGCATAAATCGGTTTCGTACGACGTCTGGAATCTCGTGATCAAGCCCGGCCCCGCGCGCTACCTGATGCGCACCGGCACGATGCTGGCCACCACGGTGCTGTTCTGGCTGATCGTATTCGACTACCACCTCGCGCTCATGCGCCGGCACAGCCGGAGCATCGGCAAGTTCGGCGGGCGCTGGCAGCTCATCAAGTTTCTCTATGGTCCGCGCCATGGCGTGTTTCCCGGCATCGCGCTCGAATGGCTGCGCTTTTTCAAGCCCGGCTTTCATCCATGGGATCACAACAATCATAAGCATCTCGAACGAATCGATGGCCTCATTGCGCAGATCGACGCGACCAATGAGCAATACGCGACACAAGCCGCGCCACGGCGCGTGCCGCTGCATCCGGCGGGCACGCCGCGCGCCGCCTGACGCACCATGCGCAACCTGAACGGAGCTGCGGCGCCCGAAAGGCTCGACGTCGATTCGGACGGCGTGCGGCTCGCCGTGTACCTGAGCGGGCCGCCCGACGCGCCGCCCATGATTCTCGTGCACGGCTATCCGGATTCGGCGCGCGTGTGGGAGGCGCTGCGCCGTGAACTCGATACGAGCTTTCGCGTGATTGCGTATGACGTGCGCGGCATGGGCGGCTCGGCTGCGCCCCGGCGGCGCGGGGACTACCGGCTCGCGCAGCTCGCGCTCGACTTGTGCGCCGTGGCCGATGCAAGCTGTGGCACGCGTCCGTTTCATCTCGTCGCGCACGACTGGGGCTCGATCCAGTGCTGGGAAGCCGTGACCGATCCTGCCAACGCCGCGCGCATTGCCTCGTTTACGTCGATTTCGGGGCCCTGTCTCGATCACGTGTTTCGTGCACGCATGAGCCTCTCGCAGTCGCTGAAATCGTGGTACATCGCGCTCTTCCATCTGCCGCTCGTGCCGCAGCTCGTGTGGCGCCTGGGCGGCGCGGCGCTGTGGCCATGGTGGCTGCGCAAGACCGAAGGCGTGCGCGCGCCGCGCGACCCCGATCAGTTGCGCAACGGCATCAACGGGCTACAGCTTTATCGCGCCAACTTCATCGCGCGCGCGGCAGCCGCGCGAGCGGCGCACTCTCGTGCCCGTGCAGTTCGTCGTGCCGCGCAGGGACCGCTATGTGACGCCGGCGCTTTCCGAAAACGTCGCGCAATGGCTGGGCCACTACCGGCGCGAGGTCATCGACGCATCGCACTGGACCATCCTGCGCGATGCGCCGCTCATTGCCGCTCGCGTCGAGCGGTTCATTCAATCTTGCCAGCGGAGGATCGCGTGAACGCCATCGTTTTTCCCCTCGCCGCCGGAATCGTCGTGACCGTGCTGGCCTGCGCCGCACTTGCGTCGTTCACGCGGCGCATGACGCGACGCATCGAACAGGCCGTGCCGATGGACGGCCGCCTCGTCGATATCGATGGCGAGCGCATCCACTACGCAGAATATGGCCATGGCGACGGCGGTGGGGCGCCTCTCGTGTTCGTGCACGGCCTGTGCGGGCAGATGCGCAATTTCGCCTGGCTGCCGCTCGAAGCGCTCGCACGCGAGCATCGCGTGATTCTGATCGACCGGCCCGGTTCCGGCTATTCCACGCGCGGCGCGCTGACCCCAGCCAACATTCGCGCGCAAGCTCGCACGGTCGCGCGTTTCATCGACGCGCTCGGCCTCGAAGCGCCCGTGCTCGTCGGGCATTCGCTCGGCGGCGCAATTGCGCTGGCCGTCGCGCTCGATCATCCCGAGTCGGTCGCGCGGCTCGCGCTGATCGCCCCGCTCACCCACGTGCAGACGGAGGTGCCCAAGGCCTTCCGCGCGCTCGCCGTGCGCTCGGCGCGCGTGCGCCGCTTCATGGCGCGCACGCTGGCCACGCCGTTCGGCCTCGCCACCAGCACCGCGACGCTCAAGGCCGTGTTCGCGCCCGAGGCGGTGCCCACGGACTTCCGCACCCGTGGCGGCGCGCTGCTCAGCGTGCGGCCCAAGGCTTTCTATAACGCGTCGCTCGATCTCGTGGCTATCGAGGATTCGAACGATCTCGAACAGATGGAGCAACGCTACGCAGACCTGATGATTCCCGTCGACGTGCTGTTCGGCCGCGACGACATCGTGCTCGACTGGATGCGCCATGGCGAGGCGCTGCGCCGCCGCTCGTCGCGCGTGACGCTCGAGGTTGTGAACGGCGGCCATATGCTGCCCGTCACCGCGCCTTCTGCTACCGGCGAGTGGCTGCGTGCCGCGACTGCGCGCACCACTCAGGCCAATTCCGCGCCACGCGCAGCATGATCGGGAAATTGAGAGGCAGTGCGCCGCGTAGCCGTTACCATCGCGCTTTTTCTTCACGCCTTCTGCGGTTCTGTTTAACGTTTCGTTCAAGAAAATAGCGACACAGGGAGCCAAACCATGAATAACGATCCATTGCGTTCGACGCCGCAAGGCGTGCGGCCGGCGCGGCGCCTCGCTGCACCGCTCGCGTGCGCAGCGCTTGCATTCGCGTGCGCCACGGCCAATGCGCAGGATAACGAAGCGGCCGGTGCGAACGCACAATCGAGCATGCAAGCGAGCGCCCAGCAAGACGCCGCGCCAGCGACAGCCACAGCCAGCCCGTCGGCCAATCCCGCCGCCGAGGTCGGCAAGCTCCCGCTCGAACAGCAGGTACGCTGGCTTTCCCGCGCACAGAAGAGCGGCGCGCTCGTAAAGATGAGCGACGCGCAACTCACGGCGCTCTTTCAGGCGTTCGATCCGCTCGTCGTGCCCGCGCTGATCCAGATCGGGCCGCCGGGGTATCCGTCGTATGAATTCGTGCTCTCGCGCTGGGAACGCCTGAACGGCAAGTGGCCCGGCAAGCCCGCGCACATGCTCGTGAAGCTCGAGCGCGAACCGCTGCGCATCTACGCGAAGTGGCTGCCCGACGGCCAGAATGCGGGCGAAGAAGTGATCTACGACGCCACCAAACGCACCGATCAGATGTACGGTCATCTGGGCGGCCTGCTCGGCGTCATGCCGATGTGGACGGCGATCGACGGCTCGCTCGCGCGCTCGCAGTCGAATCACAAAATCACCGAGCTCGGCACGGAGTTCATCGTGAGCCGGTTCATGGCAGACGCGAAGAAATACGCCGAGGTGGGCGCGCCATACAAGCCGCAGGTGGAAGTGAAAACGCTCAGCGGCGTGCGCGTGGTGGCGCTCACTTATGCCTCGCCAGCCGGCAAACCGCAGTTCTATGCGAAAAAACAGACGCTCGGGCTGGACCTGCGTCGCCCGTATTTCCGCACAGTCGAGGCGTATGACAACGACGGCCAGATCTTCGAAAGAATCGTGATCGAAAGCATCACGCCAAAGACCTTCGAGACCGACGCCTTCGATCCGAAGAATCCCGAGTACAAGTTCTGATACGCCGATACGCCCCCACCCAGGACAACGGTGAGGTTTTTCGGGAGCACCAACTCCTGGAATTCCTCACCATTGCACGATGCGCCGGTGAGGTTGCCGCGCTTTGCACGACTCACCATCCGCCTCTCCTGGAATTCCTCACCATTGCGCAATCGCCGGTGAGGTCGACGTATCCTTCGCGACTCACCATGCTCCCGCTATGGCGAGTGCTTCGACGCCCTCGCGCAACACCCGCGCACGCTCAGAACTTCACCTTCAGTTGAAAGCCGATCGTGAATGGCAGGTCGTCGGAAGGAATCGGCGGAATGACGATGAAGTTCACGCCCACGCGCTTGTAAGCGACCATCACGATGGGCGCGGCCACTGGCCCGACCGTGTGATTGTGGCCGAGCCCCCAGTTGCCGTAGTTGTAGCCGGAGATGAGGCCGCCCATCGCCGCGAGGCGCACGTAGCCCCAGTGCAGGAATTCCGGCGCCCAGACCGCGCCGCCATACCACGAGGGCCGCCGCAGCGAATTGCGAAAGCCGCCCGCCGTGAGCGCCCAGGTTTCGCCCGGCCAGCATTCGATGCCGAGGCCCGGATTGAATTGCTCGAAATCCTTGTCGGGATGGATGTGATATGAGCCGACCATCGCGTCCACCCACAGGCCGCCGCCGCACCAGTCGCGCGCGCGTGCGCTCGTTGCGACGCCAGACATCAGCGCTGTGAGCGCCAACGCGATGGCGATTTTTTGGGTCCTGACACCTCGCACTTGCCAACACCGCATGGGCTCTCCGTCCTCTTGCTCGCCGAATCGCTTCGGTTCGTCTGCTGCTGGTTCTGTTCACGGTCTGCTTCCGGCGACTGCAAACTGTACAGCAAGCCAGCGCGGGCGCAACCTTCGGCGCGCCCATGTTGCAGTCCGATGAGTCGCCGCGATGAACGATCGACGATGCGCGCGCTGGCAAGGGACGGGACAGCCCGCTCAGAGCCCGAGATCGCTCAAGCCCGGATGATCGTCGGGACGGCGGCCGAGCGGCCAGTGGTATAGCCGGTCCGCCTCGCGAATCGGCAGGTCGTTGATGGACGCATGGCGGCGCGCCATCAGCCCGTTCTCGTCGAACTCCCAGTTCTCGTTGCCGTACGAGCGGTACCAGTGGCCGGAATCGTCATGCCACTCGTAGGCGAAGCGCACCGCAATGCGGTTTCCCGTGAACGCCCACAATTCCTTGATGAGCCGGTAGTCGAGCTCACGCGCCCATTTGCGCGTGAGAAACGCGACGATGGCCTCGCGGCCTGTCACAAACTCGGCGCGATTGCGCCAGACGCTTTGCGGCGTGTAGGCAAGCGCGACGCGCTGCGGATCGCGGGTGTTCCAGCCGTCCTCGGCGCCACGCACTTTCTGGATCGCGGTCTCTCGGGTGAAGGGCGGCAGCGGCGGGCGGGTTTCGGCGGGGGACGTGGGGTGGGTAGTGCTCATGCGTGGGCTCCTTGAATGGCGAGAAGGACGGAAAGCGGCGGAAAAGCACGCGGCTAGTCCTGCACCGCGCCGCGTGTTCGTGACACTAGCACGCCCGGCGCGGCAGTCGCGAACACGGCCGCGACCACGAGCGCGAGCCCGGCCAGGCGGGCGAGCGTGAGCGGCTCGCCCAGCAGCAGCGCCGCGAGCACGACGCCCGAAACCGGCGCGACGGCCGTGAAGATGGCCGCCTCGGCGCCCGACACGCGCGATGCGCCCGCGTACCAGAGCCAGAAGCCGCCGACGGTCGGCACCAGCGCGTAGTACGCCACGGCCAGCAAGGCATGCGGCGGCGGCGCGTGCAGCGTGGCCGGCCAGTCGGGCAGCGCCGCCAGGCCGGAGACGATGAAGCCGATGCCCGTCATCGCGGTCGACAGCGCGAGCGGCGGCCAGGGCATCGCGAGCCGCTTGTTTAGCAAAACGAACAAACTTTCGCAGATCACCGCGCCGATCAGCAGCGCATCGCCCGTGAGCGAGCCGCCGCCATGCACTGCGGGCGCGAGCGTGACGAGCGCCACGCCGAGGCTCGCCACCATCACCGCGATCAGCGTGCTTGCGCGCAGCCGCTCGCGCAGCACCACGGCGGCGGTGAGCGCACATACGGCGGGCAGGGTGCCGAGGATGATGCCCGCGTCGGCGGCCGAGGTCCGCTGAGTTCCGGCGATCAGCAAGACGGTGTAGCCGACGCTGCCGACCGCGGCCTGGGCGATCAGCAGGCCCGCATCGCGCAGGCCGGGGCGCGGGAACGCGGTGCCGGTCACGCACATGAGCACCAGCAGCACGGGCAAGGCGAGCCCAAAGCGCAAGGCAGCCGCCGGCAGGGGATCGAGCCCCGCGCCGATGATCTTGCTGGCAATCACCGTGCTGCCCACGGTGATCATCGCGAGGGACAACTGCAGATGCGCGACGGACCGCGACGACGACGCGCGCAGCGATTTTGCGGATGACAGCGAAGAAGACGAAGAGGACGAAGAGGACATGGAGGCGCTCCGTGGGACTGAAACGCCTGTATAAAACGCGGCGCCTGCGCCGTCTTGGATCGGTGTGCGGCGGCCGCCAGCCGCCCACGGCAACCGTCAGGCCGGAGGGCCGCCGTGCACGAGCCGGTAACGGCCCGGCGATACCCCGAACTGGCGCGCGAACGCGCGATTGAGATGGCTCTGGTCGCAAAAGCCGGCCGCGAGTGCGACCTGGGCGGGCGCCTGGCCGGCCTTGAGCAGCCGCCTTGCGAGTCCGACGCGGCAATGCAACAAGTACTGATGCGGCGCCACGCCGAACGCCTGCACGAAGCCGCGATGAAGCTGGAAACGGCTGAGCCCCGCCGCGCTCGCGAGATCGGCGAGCGAGAACGCCTGGCCCGGATCGGCATCGATCATCTCGCGCACGCGCGCCACGGCCAGCGGCGAACACGGCGCGAGCGGCCGGCGGTGGCCGAGCCCGCGCACGAGCCGCGCCATGGCGTCGAGCGCCGCGCCGTCGAACGCCATGGCCGCGAGATCGCCGCCGTCAGCCGTGGCGCTGGCGAACGCGACATCGAACAGCGCGCGCAGGTGCGGATCGGCGATCACGGGCGCGAACAGCGCAAAACTCACGTCGTCGCCTTCGGTGATGTCGGCATGCAGCGCGTCGATCCAGCGCGGCTCGAAATAAAGCATGCGCCAGCGCCGCGCGTGCGCGCCGAGCGGGCGGCCATCATGCACTTCGCCGGGATTGACGAGAATGAGGTTGCCGGGCAGCGCCTCGACCACGCCCGCATCGGAGAGCGATACGTGCCCACCCGCATCGATCACGCCGATGCCGTACTGGTCATGCGCATGGCGCGCGAAGCTGTGCGCGGTGGCGGCCGTCATGGCGTCGACCTCGCGCAGGTGCGTGCTGTGAAAGCAGACCGAATCGTTCGCGGCGGGCATGCGGTATGCGTCCCCAGGATGGGCAGGCTCCGATCCGCGTATCAAACCCGAAAACGGGCCGCGTGGCAATGGGTATGCGACTCGGTGCGCAAATCGGTGTGCGAATCCGCATGAGGGGTATGAACGCCGCTCCGTCGGCCCCCTCCAACATGACGAGCCGTCGGTGGAATAAAACGGCATGGCCGCTCGTCACTAAATTCGTTGCAGTCACTACAATGACTCGCCGCCATTCCCATGGAGATGAAATGGACACCTCCCCAGCCGCCGCCAGGGCCACGCCGCAAGCGCGCCGCCGCATGCTGTGCGCTGCGCTGGCCGTGGCCTGCCTGCTGCCCGGCTGCATGCCGCTGCGCGTGGTGACGCACAGCGTGAGTCCCGTCGAGGCGTCGGTGCCGGCGGGGCATTACACGCTCGACGCGCATCACTGGAGCATCGTGTTCGACATCGACCATCTGCACTACACGCGCTTCGTGATGCGCTTCGACCGGGCAAGCGCGCAGCTCGACTGGCCCGCGAACGCGCTGGAAAGCGCAAAGGTGGACGCGGTGATCGACGCCGCGAGCCTCGACACCAACGTGCCGCTGCTCGACCGCATGGTGAAGGGCCCGCAGTTGCTCGACGTCGAGCATTACGCGCAGATCCGCTTCACGAGCACGCATTTCGAGCGCACGGCGGATGTGGACGGCAAGCCCGCCGGCAAGCTCACGGGCGATCTCACGATTCATGGCGTGACGCAGCCGGTCACGCTCGACGTGGTGTTCAACGGCTATGCGCCGGACCCGCTCACGAAGCAGCCGACGCTCGGCTTTGCGGCGAATGGCAGGTTCAGCCGCGCGAAATTCGGGCTGTCGACGTGGTATCCGGCAGTGGGCGACGAGATCGACGTGCGCATCCAGGCAGAGTTCGAGCAGGCGCCGCCGGATGCTGCGGCGGCGGCCTCGACGGCGCAATGACCCCCTCGGGGCGTCAGGCGGCCGTCCAGTCGAGAATCACCTTGCCGCTCTCGCCCGAGAGCATCGCGGCAAAACCCTTTTCGTAGTCATCCACGTGGAAGCGGTGCGTGATGATGGGCGAAAGATCGAGCCCGCTCTGCAGCATCGCGACCATCTTGTACCAGGTCTCGAACATCTCGCGGCCATAAATACCCTTGATTTCGAGGCCCTTGAAGATGACCTGATTCCAGTCGATGGCGGTCTGCGCGGGCGGAATGCCGAGCAGCGCGACCTTGCCGCCGTGGTTCATCGATTCGAGCAGCGCCGTGAACGCGCTCGGCACGCCCGACATTTCGAGGCCCACGTCGAAGCCCTCGGTCATGTGCAGTGCGTTCATCACGTCGCGCAGCGATTCGCGCGAGACGTTCACCGCGCGCGTCGCGCCCATCTTGCGCGCGAGTTCGAGCCGGTAATCGTTCACGTCGGTGATCACCACATTGCGCGCGCCCACGTGCTTCGCGATCGCCGCGGCCATGATGCCGATGGGCCCCGCACCGGTAATGAGCACATCCTCGCCGACGAGGTTGAACGAGAGCGCCGTATGCGTGGCATTGCCGAACGGGTCGAAGATCGCAGCGAGATCGTCGGAGATTTCAGGCGGAATCTTGAAGGCGTTGAAGGCCGGAATCACGAGATATTCGGCAAACGCGCCTTCACGATTCACGCCCACGCCCGTGGTGTTGCGGCACAGATGACGACGCCCCGCGCGGCAGTTGCGGCAAAAGCCGCAGGTGATATGGCCTTCGCCCGAGACGCGGTCGCCAATGGCAAAGCCGCGCACCTCCTGGCCCATCTCGACGATCTCGCCCACGTATTCGTGGCCCACATGCATGGGCACCGGAATGGTTTTCTGCGCCCAGTCGTCCCACTTCCAGATATGGATATCGGTGCCGCAGATCGCAGTGCGGCGGATCTTGATCATCACGTCGTTGTGGCCGACTTCGGGCTTCTTCACGCGGGTCAGCGTGAGCCCGGGCGCGCGTTCGAGTTTGGCAAGCGCTTTCATGTTATTTCGCCATCCTGTTCAAATCACGCCAAGCTGCTTGCCGGTGCGCGCAAACGCGGCCACCGCGCGATCGATCTGCTCGGGCGTGTGCGCCGCGCTCATCTGCGTGCGGATGCGCGCGCGGCCCTTGGGCACGACCGGATACGAAAAGCCGATCACGTAGACGCCTTCGTTCAGCAGCGCCTCGGCCATCTGCGCGGCCACCCGCGCGTCGCCCAGCATCACGGGAATGATCGGGTGCTCGCCGGGCACGAGCGTGAAGCCGAGTGCGCTCATCTCGCGGCGGAAATGCGCGCCATTGGCCTGCACGCGCGCGCGCAGTTGTGCGCCTTCGTCGCTCGCGATCAGCTCGAGCACCGCGAGCGATGCGGCCGCGATGCTCGGCGTGAGGGTGTTCGAGAACAGGTACGGACGCGAGCGCTGGCGCAGCAACTCGATCACTTCCTTCTTCGCCGCCACGTAGCCGCCCGACGCGCCGCCGAGCGCCTTGCCGAGCGTGCCACTGACGATGTCCACGCGCTGCGCCACGCCGCAGTGCTCGGGCGTGCCGCGGCCATGCGCGCCGATGAAGCCCACGGCGTGCGAGTCGTCGACCATCACGAGCGCGTCGTAGCGGTCGGCCAGATCGCAGATGCCCTTCAGGTCCGCGATGATGCCGTCCATCGAGAACACGCCGTCGGTCGCGATGAGCTTGTAGCGCGCGCCGGCTTCATCGGCTTCGCGCAGCTTCGCTTCGAGATCGGCGAGATCGTTGTTCTTGTAGCGGTAGCGGCGCGCCTTCGAGAGCCGCACGCCGTCGATGATGCTCGCGTGGTTGAGCTCGTCGCTGATGATCGCGTCTTCCTCGCCGAGCAGCGTTTCGAAGAGGCCGCCGTTGGCGTCGAAGCAGCTCGAATAAAGAATGCAGTCTTCCGTCTGCAGGAATGCGGAAAGCGCGCTTTCGAGCTGCTTGTGCACCGTCTGCGTGCCGCAAATGAAGCGCACCGAGGCCATGCCGAAGCCGTCGCGATCGAGCCCGTCCTTCGCGGCGGCGATCAGGCGCGCGTCGTTCGCGAGACCCAGGTAATTGTTCGCGCAGAAGTTCAGCACGTCGCGGCCGTCGGCGAGTCCGATGGACGACGACTGCGGCGTCGCGATCACGCGCTCGCTCTTGTAGAAACCATCGGCGCGAATCTGGTCGAGCGTCGCGCGCAGATGATCGAGCCAGGGCGTGTTGGACAGGCTGGAAGTGCTCATTGCATCGTGCTCCTCACATGGGGAGCCGCGGCTGGTATAGTCGCCGTCAGCTCCAGGCGAATTTATTCGTTTTTCCGAACTTGTGTTCGGTATGTCGAACAACTTTAATCGATGAGGCAGTCCATGGCAAGCACCGGCTCAGGTTCCCCATCCGGTTCCCGCGCGGGGAGCAACGCAGCCGCCGATTCCGGCACCCATGCCGACACCGGCGCCGGCGTCAAACCCCGCCCGCGCAAAACCCGCGCCGCGGCCGGCCCGACGGCGGAACGGTCGGGCGCCGCCGCGCCGGCGCGCCGCCGCGCGTGGGCGAGCAGATCCAGCGCCTGCGCAGCGAGCGCAGGATGACGCTCGACGAACTCTCGCGCGCGGCTGGCGTCTCGAAATCCATGCTATCGGAAATCGAGCGCGACAAGGCAAACCCGACGATCGCCGTGGCCTGGCGGCTCACGAACGCGCTGGGCGTGAAGCTCGACTCGCTGTTCGCCGCGCCGCGCGCGCCCGACGCCATCGCGGTAGCCGGGCCCCACGACATCCCGACCCTGCACGGCCACGAGGCCGGCTATCAGCTGCGCGTGTGGGGGCCGATCGAGCTTGCCGGCCATTTCGAGTGGTACGAGCTCACGCTCAAGCCGGGCGGCGCGCTAGTGTCGGGCGCGCACGAGCCCGGCACGCGCGAGCATCTCACCGTGCTGCAGGGCACGATCGAGGTGGAGGCGGCCAGCGCACACGAGCGCCTGAAGAGCGCGGACACGGCGCGCTATATCGCTGACCAGCCGCATGCGATCCGCAACGTGGGCAAGGGCGAGGCGCGTGCGCTGCTGGTCGTGATTCACGGCTGAATTCACGGCGGAATTCATGGCTGAACGGATGAGGCTGCGCGAACGCGCCGACTACTGTATATTCATACAGTAAAAAGAACGACCGGAGAGCCCATGCAGACCTCGCCAATTCCGAATGAGCAAGCGTTGGCCGCCTTGCGTTTTCAGGCAGCCGCACGCGACCTCGAACAGATCGTGCGCAACATCGCGCAGCGCTATATCGCCCAGCAGGTGCCGCTGAGCTGGCGCCTGCTGCATGCGATCGAAGCGGAAGCGCTCGCCGACCTCGGGTTCGCGAGCCGTCACGACGGGCTCATGCTCGGCCTGTTCCAGCGTCCGGGTGATCTCGCGTATCCGGAAACCGACGAAACGGTTCATTTCGGCCAGTCCAATGCCCTGCCGGCCGTATTCGCCTTCGCCGTCGACGCCTACGAGCGGGCGGCCCAAAGCGCGGAAGCGGCCCGACGCGACGCCCAGCGGCAAGCCACCGCAAAGCGGCCGCGCGCCTGGGGCGGCTGACGAGCAGGGTATGAGTCCCGCAACAACGGGAATTCGCTAGAATGCCTTCCTGCTACGCAACTAACGGAAGCATAGTGATGAGCGCCTCCCAATCCTCCCGCGATCTCTTCGACCAGCAGCGCAAGGACTGGCAAGACGACCCGGTCGCCGCCTTCGATGCCTGGCTCGCGGCCCAGGACTTGCGCCAGTCGTCCGCCGACGTCTACCGCGTGCAATGGGGACGCTTCCTCGAATGGCTCGCGCTCAGGCGCAAGACGATTATTTCGGTGGACACTGGCACGATCGCCGAATTCGTCGCGGGGCTCGACGTGAAGAAGCCGCAGCGGCTGCGCTATCTGCGCCTCATCGAGCGCGTGCTCGACCATGTGCGCCAGATCGAACTGGCCTCCACGAACCCCGCGCGCTTCATCGCCCAGGACGGCGAGGCAGCGTGGCGCAATGCACGCGAGAACGAACCCACCGGTTTTCTCACCGCGATGGAACGCGCCGCCGTGATCGCGCAGCTGTTCGCGCCGCTCACCGAACAGTCGGCCGCGAAGCGCTGGCGCGAGCGGCGCGATCGCGCGCTCGTCGCGGTCTTTCTCGGCGGCGGCCTGAAGACCGGCGACGCCATTGCGCTCAAGCTCGACGCCACCGCGATCGGCTCGGAATGGATCACCATCGAAGCCGACAATCCGGCCTTCACGCACCGCACGCAGCTCGCGCCGTTCGCAGTCGACGTGATGGGGGCATGGCTCGAAGCACGCCGTCTCGCGGGCCTGCCCGGGCAACTCGTGTTTCCCGGCTCGCCCAATGGGCGTCCGATGCACAAAGCCACCGTGCTGCGCGCAATCGACGCGCTCATGGACGAGGCGGGCATCGCGCAAACCCGCGCCGAACGCGCGAGTCCACAAACCCTGCGCAACAGCTACGCGGCGGATCTGTTCGAGCGCGGTGTGGATGCCGATCAGGTCGGCCAGTGGCTCGGCTTCCTGCAACCGATTTCCGCCGGGAGGCTGCATCGCGCGTGGCGCGTCTGGGCCGACCGGAAAGCGTCCGTGCCAGCCACGGATGCAGCGCCCGACACGCACTGAGGCGCACTGAGGCGCACTGAGGCGCGCAGCATGACCTGAGCAGGCGCTGCCCGCCTGTCTCGCACCACGCCGTGACCCCGTAAAAGCTCACCGTCTGGGCGGCCGACGCCTCCCGGAAATGCTCACCTCACTGCGGTGTGGGCATCTTTCTTGCCGATGGCGAAGCGCGCGACGGCCTCCAGACGCGACGCGCCCAGTCCCGAGGTGTGCTCACATTCGGGACACGACAATTCGAAACGGCCATCGACCTCGGCCAACTCCGGCTCGCCGTCATCACAGTTCGGGCAATGCGCAGGCAAGCTCACCTGGGCGTCAATGCTCGTGCCGAGCCGCGCCAGATCTTCGTTGCCAAGACGGCCCGACTGCGCAAGCGCGCACAGCACGCCGGCCACCGAGCCATCGACACCTTGTTGCGCACGCAACGTCGCCACCTGACGCGTAAGCATGTCGATCTCGTCCGAGCGCTCGCGCAGTACGGCGTCGAGCCGGTCCGCGCGGGCCTTGGCGGTGGCCAGTTGCTGGATGAATTCGAATTCCTTCTTGCTTGCGTCGCGCTGCGCCGACTGCCAGGTGGATGACATCGTGCGCAGCGAATCGAGCTCGACCAGCATCGGCTTCACGCGGCGCTCGGCTTCAGCCAGCGCATCTTTGATTTGCTGCGCGTAGTGCTCGGTGCTTTTGCGCATGTCTTCGTGCAGACGGTCGATCCGGTCGCGCAACCCGGCGTTGGTGGTCTGCTCCGTGTCGATACGCTTCTGAAGCGACTCGTTTTCGGCCTCGAGGCGGCGCACGGTTGCCTGCAGACTGTCCTGATGCGATGCGCCGTGGGCAGACGCCGTCGCCAGCTGGTTTTCGAGTTCGCGCACGCGAGTCCAGGCCGCTTCGATGCGCGCCTCGCTGCGCTGAAGCATTTCATCGGCGGCGAGACTTCGGGCCAGGGCATCGCGCAACGCCTGCTCGGCTTCCTGGCGACCCGACTCGATTTCCTTGCGCTCGGTTTCGAGGGTCTGGCGGGCGAACGACCGGGCCTCTTCATAAAGCGCGCCGAGAAATTCGCCCGCGCGTTCTTCCAGCGCGGGTGGAATGGCGCCGCTGCCGACGCGTACCTTCGACGCCGCACGAATGCGTTGCCAGAAAAGCTCGATGTCCTTCGGAATGTCGCTGGCGCTGCCGGTCTGGGTCAAATCCCGGACGGTGGCCATTGAGGGACGAATGCCGAAGTCGAAAAAGAGCCGCTTGCAGGCATGCAGCGACAAGTCCTGACGCCTTGCGCCATCTTTGCGCAATGCATCGAGCTCTTCGCGAAGGGCGTGGCGATCTTCGTCTCGAATCATGGTCGTATCTACGAGGGATAACGGATCGAATTATAACAAATTACGTATTGAATGATACGTTTATTGCCCTGATTTTTAGCGGATGAGAAATTCACATGAACGGGGAGCCACAAAAGCCCATTTTGATGTCGCCAAGGCTGGCGTTTCGTGAAACAAAGCCAAGTTCGTCCTGTAAGCCATTGTAAACGCTTGGTTTTCCAACGGTGAGCTGTTTATCGGGGTTGTTTCACGGGCTGATGTGCTGGCAATAACGGCTTTGTTGCCTGGTTGGGGTGTGGATATCCCTAAGGGCTCGCGGGGTAAAGGTACTTGAGAGTAATAAAAGTAAACACCCTTGATACCTGTTAAAAGACGTTAACGCCACGGCAAACCCTTGCCTGGCATGGGTTTCAGCCCGATGAGGTGAAGTTTTACGGGAGCGGTGGTGAGACTCTGCGGGACAGCCGGGTGATGGGCTTCGGGGAAAGCGGTGAGCGCCTGCGGGACAGGACGTGAGCGGGTTCGGGATGGACCCGATTCTTGACCTGGAAGCAAAGGTGAGTCAATACGGGGGCTATGCGTGATGCCGGCCCGGCTACATCGGGATAGTGGACGTTGTTACACGAATTGCAACGGTGAGTGGATTCGGGACGGCTCATTTGGCCGTTTTTTGGACTCAATCGACGTCGCCTGGACGCTGGGGTGAGATAGATCGGGAAATATCGCCTGGCGAAGGTGAAGTTTTTCGGGAGCCGAGGGGTATTTTGACCGGATTTTCGCCTGAGCGGACCTTGAGGTGAGCTTTTACAGGAGAGCAAGAGTCCTTGTTCACGCGGTAAAGCGTCGTGCTGGAAGGGATTCTCAATGTTTTTCGACGCCATCCATGTATGAGGGTGAGTCTTTACGGGAACCTGTCGCAGTGCCGCGAAACGGGCCCCGTTCTTGATCCGGCATACGCAAGAGGTGAGTGTTTTCGGGAGTCGATTGAGACCAAAAAAGCTGCTCAGGTGAGCTTTTTCAGGTGCAAATCGGCGCTCCCGGACGCCGGAAGGTTGATAGGCAAAGACAAGGGACTGCCGTTGGTATTTCCGTGAATTCTGAAAGGTGAGATTTTTCAGGAGCATCTGGCCACCCGGTCGGGATTGGCTCATCGCCTCGCACGAGATCTTGAGGTGAGGTTTTTCAGGAGCAGCAGGACGCGTTGGCGGCCTCCGGCACATTGTGGATAACCCTAGGAATCTATTGGCTTTTTTGGTGTGCCGGAGGAAAGGTGAGGGTTTCCGGGAAGGATCATGATAGCTCGAAGCCGGCCTCTTCCGATTCAAAGGTGAGTGTTTTCGGGACTGGAAATGGCCGCATTCGGCTTGCTGCATTGTCCAGAAGGATTGCTGGATCATGTCCCATGCAGCGCCGAAGGTGAGTTTTTTCGGGAGACATGAGGCAAGCCGGGAGTTGGCGGTTCTCTTGACGGCTCGGGTCTGGCTGAAGCAAGGCCGCGGGACCGAGGCGCTGTAAAGACATCAGAGCATCGGAAGCGCTTTTTGTGTGGTGCGGCAAGTCTGTACAGCCGGCTCATCGTGAGCACGCAGGCCTGGCCCGGTGTTGCATCCATCGCGAGCGTGTCGGGAGCCGGTCTTGCAACCGGCAGGGCTTTTTGGACGGATCGATTGCGCCTGTCTGGATGGGCGGCGAGGTTCCAGCCTGCCGTTGTGTTTGCGCCAGGAAATTTTTTAGGTGAGTCTATTCAGGAGACGATCGACACCTTTCGAATAGACCAGAACGCGGGTGGCAAGCCGGAACCCCGAGCCGGTCGGGAACCCGGCGAACAGGCGCATACCGTCAAGGTGAGCCTTTCCGGGAGCACTTCGTGGTGAGGCACGTGTCGTGGCGCTGCTTCACCCGCAATGGTGAGGGGGGACCTGTAGACGCGTTTCACCACAGGCGGTATCCTTTCGCGAAATCTCACCTCGACCCGACGCATGGCCACAAAGCGCGTGAAAAAAACCGATGTGGTGAGCCCCAGTTCGGCGGAATTGCGCAAGGCCGTCGAGGCGATCGCGATTCAGCCGAAAAGCGGCAAGATCACCCTGTTGACCCGCAAGCTCTTCAACGTCCTGCTCGCCGTCGCGCAGCAGGCGGACGAGTCTGGCGACACCTATCGAGCGCTCCTGTCCGACATCGTCGCGAACTCGGCGTTCGACTCGAACGACACGGCACTCGTGAAGGAGCATCTGCGGCGCATGGTGTCGGTGCAGGTCGAATGGAGCCAGGGCACCTCGAGCCAGAAGCCGGGCCGCAAGTGGGGCATCTCCACGCTGATTGCGGACGCCGAAATTCTCGAAGATCCGGCCACACGCCGTGTCTGGGTGGAGTTCTCGTTCGCGCCCAAGATCAAGAAGAAGCTACTGGATCCGGTCCAGTATGCCCGGCTCAGCCTGCAATTCCAGAGTCAGTTGCGCAGCAGCGCAGGGCTCGCGCTCTACGAAATCTGCGTGCGCTATCTCACTAATCCGAGCCATCTGACGATGCGCGAAACGTGGGAGTGGTGGCGGCCGATCCTCTCGGGCACGCCCGACACCGAGGCCGGCGACGAAGCCAAGCGCGAGTACAAGTACTTCAAGCGTGATTACCTGCGTCCGGCCATCGCGGAAGTCAACGCGGTCACGAATATTTTTGTCGAGTTGATCGAGCATCGCGAAGGCCGGCGGGTTGCCGAGATCCAGTTTCGCGTGACCGAGCGCAAGCAGCCCATGCTCGCGCTCGACGAGCATCCGAACGTTTTTGACAGCACGCTTGTCGACCGCATGGTCAAGATCGGCATTCCGCTGAAGGAAGCGCAGTCGCTTTACGCCGACAGCGAGGAAAACCGTATTCGTGCGGCGCTCCAGTTGACCGAGCAGCGCATGCGCAGCACGAGTCTGCCGCCTGTGCGCAGCGCCGCAGCGCTGTTCAAGGATGCATTGAAGAAGGGCTACGCGCCGCCGGTCGAGGACTCCGCGGCGGGCGCACCGGCCACGACGCGCGCCGTGGCCGGAAGCGTGGCTGCGGACGACCCGAAGGCCCGGCTGATGGACGAGTACGCGGCCTACCGGCGCAAGGAAGCGCGCGCGCTCTACGACGAGCAGGGCGAGCTCGAGCGTGAGGTTGCGCGCACGTCATTCGAGAACGACGAGTTGCCGGCGCTCGGGGCGCATCTGCGCGATGACTGGCGCCGCCGCGGCCTCGACTCGAAACTGGCCGATACGGCATTCTTCGACTGGCTTGCGCGCAAGACCTGGGGCGAGCCCACCGATGGCGATTTGCTCGCCTTTACGCTGAGCCAGTCGCGCGCGGCTTGAGCGGATAGCGTGCGGTTGCTGGCAGGAGGGCACAGCGCAAGCATTCGCGGTGATCCGGTTCACGCTGGATTTGCGGCGAATTCCCCCCAAAAAAAAGCGGTCTTCACGTTCGTGAAGACCGCTTTTTTGCTTTCTGCGATTACTTCGCTTTCAGCATTTCTTCTATCTGGTGAAGGAGTGCATCGCGCCGATCTTTGGTGAGACCCTTCAAACGAAGTTCGAGTCGATCTTCGCCGTAGGACTTCAGATCGCCCACCGCCACGCCGTCGAGCTTGATCTCCAGACGCTGGGCATAGCGCTGCCGTCCGGCCGGCTTGGGGCTTTCTTGCGGCGCTGCCCGGCCCTTGACGATGTCCGCCACCTGGCGGGTGCTCAGATCGTCGGCAAGAATCCGGTTGATAAGGCGCAGCGTGGCGTCCGTGCCGCGCGCACCGTGATAGCGGCCGACCTGATAAGCCATGTTCGAGCCGAAGCGGTCGGGGCGGGCAACCATTTCGTGCATGACGGCTTCGGGCAACTTGGCGACGGACAGCGCCACGGCTACGGTCGACTCATCAAGGCCGAGGTGGTCGGCGAGTTCCCGCTGGCTCTGGAAATGCTTTTCGTCAATAAACCGCTTCCAGACGATGGCGTTATCGAAGACCGTTTGCGAATCGCGCTGGACGTTGAGATCGTAACCAAGCTTGTAGCTCTCGAGCCCGATGGGCAGATCGACGACGATCGCCTTGACGATCTCCTTGTTGGCTTCCTTGAGCGCCCGCACACGCCGACCACCGTCGCTGACGTAGTAGCTGCCCGGTGCGGCGTAATCGGGAATCACGTGGATGGCCTGCTGCTGCCCCTGCTTGGCGAGATTGACCGCGAGTTCGGCAATCGACGCCTTCAGATAAAAGTGACGCGGATTGAACGGACTCGGCTTGATCGCCTTCAGTGGCAGTTCGATGATTTGGCCGGGACGATATCCGTGCTCGATACGCCACGCACGATATTCCGCGGATTCGTTTTCAGTCGAAGCAGAAGTGGCTTCCTCTGTATTTGCAACCGGCTCCGGCTGGTTTGCGCGGCCGACCGGTTCACGTGCCTTTGGCTTTTCCTGGACGAGGCCGTCGATGGCATTGAGTCGATCGAGCGCCGTGCGCTTTTCGCTGCTCGTCGTGTCAGGCCGTGCCTGAAAACCTTTGGCAAATTGTGAGGGCTTCATTCAAGGTCCTTTATGCGCATAAAGTCAGGGGAGCATCGCCGCGATTTCGTCGGCGCATGCCCGTACTTCGACGGCAGCGAGCCGTGCGCCGCGATCGCTCATCTGCAGGACGGTTTGACCGAGGGCCATGGCCTGCTTGTACGCTTCGCGGGTGGGTATTTGGGTTTTGAGCAAGGGGAAGCCGAGCTCTTCCAGTGCGCGCTTCAGCTCGCGCGTGAGCATGCGCTTCTCTTCTGTCTTGTTCAGCAGGAAGACAGCCTTTAGATCTTCATTCATGACTTGCGCCTGCTGGATCAGCTTGACGAGCCCAACGCTTGACCAATAGTCGGCGGGTGAGGACGAAGTGGGAATAACGGCGATGGAGGCCGCAAGCAGGACCACGCCAGAAACCTTTTCGGTAATTGACGGCGGACAGTCGACGATGATGATGTCGTAGTCGCCGACGAACTTCTTGATCTCGCGGTGGATCTGGCCGCCCGCCTCTGAAAGATTCACCACTGGGAACGGGATGCCGGTTTCGCCATCGGCAGAGGCGCTTGCCCAGTGAACCAGTGTGTTCTGGCCGTCGGCATCGACCACGAGTACACGCTTTCCCTTTTCATGGAATGCTGCGCCGAGATGCATCGCGATCGTGCTCTTGCCGACCCCGCCCTTTTGCTGCGTGACTGCGATTATCTCTGCTGCCAATTGGTTTTCTCCTTTTTGCTAATTCTTTTGGATTTTACCTGGATTAAGTTGCGATTCAACGGCAGTTGTATGATTTTCATCGCATTCGAAGCAGTATTGGCCGTTTGGCCAAGGTTTATGCGCATAAAGGCCGATGCGGTGCCGGCATTTGCCCCGAATGTTGGCTTGATAGGTCCGTGGGAGGATGGCGTGCATGCCGGAAGCAATTCGTGTCGTGTGTCGTCAGCAGGCGGCCTTTATGCGCATAAAGATTGCAGCATCGAGATAGCTACTGGCTGAGTGCCCAATTTCTGTTGCCGTCTGAACCTGGCGAACATGTCTGTGAGCCAGGTTGCATTTCTTCAAAAGGCCGGAGACTTTATGCGCATAAAGGTGCTGGCATGGGCTGCGGTGTCCGTCCGCTCATGTATCGAGTGCCGATCGAATCAGCTCCCGTCGGTTCCTCCAGACGGGTTGTCGCTATGCCATTAAACGGAGCGAAGGTGTCCGACGATCTCCCCGCCTTCTACCCTCGTCATCCAGACCGGTAAAATGAGCCACCCGCGCGAAGCCCGTCCAACGCGGCCGCATTTCTATTTGGCTTGGCCGGTAGAACTCACCCACTCCGAGTAACCGAACCGGTGCCTCGGCTACCCCTCCAATGTCCAATCCATTCAAACCGATCTTCACGTCCTGAACCTGCAGCCATGATCACGATCTACCACAACGCGCGTTGCTCGAAGTCCCGCTCCACATGCGAGTTGGTCTCGACCACGTACAACAAGGCCAATGAACTCGTCGAGGTTGTCGAGTACCTGAAAACCCCGCTTACGGTCGACCAGCTGAAGGCGCTGCATGCCATGCTCGGAGGTCCGCTACTCGACATGGTTCGCACCAACGAAGCGGAATACTCTGCGCTCGGGCTCGATGCCAATAGCGCGACTGATAATCAGTTATACGAAGCAATCGCGAGCCACCCGGTTCTGCTGCAGCGCCCGATCGTCGTGCGTAACGGCCGCGCGGCGATTGGACGTCCGCCGGAAAACATCGCTGTGCTGTTCGATCGAGTTGCATAGGGTTGCTCAGGCAGCGTGACCGTTTTCCTTGCAGCGATCCAGTCGGGCATTACATCGGGCGCACCTTCGTGCCCTTCCAGCCCGGCACCGCATGCGCGCGCGCGGCGGCACCACGAGGCGCCGCCGCGGCGACGGACTCATTGCGCATACTTCGGGGATGCCTCGATCCCGAAACTTGTCCGGCCGGATCGGGCTTCGCGCGGACTTGTCCACAAGGTTGTCCAGAAAATCTGTGGATAAATTTCCGCTCAGCTTGCTTATCCACATTGTCGATAGTGGTCGCACGCTTCATGCTGCCGTCCTTTTGACACACCGAGAATTTTTCTCGCGCCTATGATGGCGTTTCTCTCCCCTGCGCTTCGCGCACAATTTGAGGAAACCAAGGAGGACTCAGAGATGGCCTATCAAATTGCGGTCGTAGTCGGCAGTCTGCGCAAGGATTCGTGGAACCGGCAGCTCGCGCATGCCGTGACATCGCTTGCACCCGTCGATTTTTCATTCGAGTTTCTCGACATCGGCGTATTGCCGCTCTACAGCCAGGACTACGACGCCGATTTCCCCGAGGTCGCGCGTCAGTTCAAGCAAAAGATCGAGGCGGCCGATGCGCTGCTCTTCGTGACGCCCGAGTACAACCGGTCGATACCCGGGGTGCTGAAGAACGCTATCGACTGGGGCTCGCGCCCGTGGGGCAAAAATTCGTGGACCGGCAAGCCGGCCGCGGTGCTCGGCACATCGCCGGGGGCCGTTGGCACGGCGCTTTCCCAGGCGCATTTGCGTAATGTGCTCGCGTATCTCGATGTGCCGACGCTCGGCCAGCCCGAGATGTTCATCAAGCACGATGCAACACGGATCAACGAAAAAGGCGAAATTATGAACGACGATACGCGCAAGTTCCTGCAAACGTTCGTCGACCGCTATGCCGAGTGGGTCAAGCGTCAATTGGGCCGTTAAGCCACGTCACCTGGCCTGACGGGGCGCGGCGGCAACTCGCCGCCGCGCCCGATCGCCCCTCAATGAAGTGTCGGAGGCTGCCCGGTCACGGGCCGATCCGGCGCATCGGACGCCCGGTGGTCGTGCGAGTCCTCTTCGTACTCGATGAACTCGTCGGGAATGCGTGGCGCGGCGGCCTCCGCGGGTTGCGTCGCCCGAGCGGCGGCGGGCGCGCCCATCACCGCACCGGCGCCCGGCGCGCTTGCCGATGTGAGCACGGTGGCTTCAGCGTCGTTCATCGGCCGCGATGGCTGCACCGTGTCGCTGGCGGCGCCTGCATTATCGTCGGCGGCCTGCTCCAGGCGGCGGCGCATCGCCTCGGCCAGATTCGCGAGGCCAAGTTCGTCGAGGGCGGAGTGCTCGCGCGCGACCGGGTCGGCGTCCGTCGCGGGCCAAGTCCAGTTGCCGCCGCGCACGGCGACTTCGAGTGCATCGTTGCCGCGCAGCGTGTTGCTGGCGAGATCCGCGTGGGCTTCGTCGGCGACGCGCACGCCGATCAGCACATTGCCCGATGGCGCGACGGGTTCGGGCGATGCGCCGGGGTTCGCGCGTCCGTCTCCGGTAGAAGAGAAGAAGCTCGACACGAGCCGCTCGATGCCGGCCAGCACACCTGACTCGTGTACGGGCAATTCGATGTCGCTGGCAGAAAATCCGCATTGCAGCAGCGCTTCTTGCGCATGCCGCGCTTTGTCGTAGGTCTCGAAGAGACCGGTCACGGTCTGTTTCATGGCTTGATCCTCCTGTAGCCGTTTCCACGTGCCGCATGACCCATGACGCAATCCGCGTGCCGGGCGTATCTATTCCGACCTACAGCGTCGCGTCCCGTTCCCGCCGCGCGCGCGTCTGGCGCTCAAGCTGGATGGCTTCCAGCATCTTCTCCAGCAATGCGATGTCGAAGGGCTTCGAGAGCACGCGCGCGTCCACGCCGCGCGTGCGCTCGAGCTCTTCCGCGTAACCGGTGACGAGGATCACCGGCAGCCCCGGCTCGCGTGCCTGTAGCGCCTCGGCGAGATCGATGCCGTTCATCGTGCCGGGCATGTGGATGTCCGAGAGCACCAGGTCGAAGCGCGGCGCATCGTCGTCGCTCGCACGCGCGGCGCGGGCCGCATCCACGAATTCCAGTGCGCTCGGCGCGTCGTTCGCGCAGGTCACGTGATGGCCCATCATCTGCAGCAGCGCCTCGGTGCCCGCCGCGACTTCGTCGTTGTCCTCGACGAGCAGCACGCGCAGCCCTTGCGGCGGATTCGCGCTGTGTTCGCGCGGCTCGGTTTCGCGCTGCGCGGCCGGCGCGGCGCTCGCGCGCGGCAGATAAAGATGCACCGAGGTGCCCGCGCCAATCGCACTGTCGATCGCGGCGAGCCCGCCCGAGCGCTCGCAGAATGCGAACACCTGCGGCAGCCCGAGGCCCGTGCCCATGCCCTTGGGCTTGGTGGTGTAGAGCGGTTCGAAGGCGCGCGCGAGCACGTCGGGCGACATGCCCACGCCCGTGTCCTCCAGCGAGACGTGCACGAATTCGCCGTCGAGCGGGAAGCCCTCGCCGGGCCGGAACGCGATATTGCGCGCCCGCACGGTGAAGCGTCCGCCGTTGGGCATGGCGTCGCGCGCATTGACCGCGAGATTGATGAGCGCGAGCTCGAATTCGGCGACGTCCACGAGCACGGTCCACACGGCCTCGTCGACGTCCATGACGAGCGCGACCTTCGCGCCGAGCGAGGCGCGCAGCAGTTCGCGCGACGCGGGCAGCCAGCGGCCGACCGAAATCGTTTCGTTGCGCAGCGGCTGCTTGCGCGCGACGCCGAGCAACTGGCGCGTGAGCGACTGCCCGCTCTTGAGCGCGCGCTCGACGGCAGAGAGTTCGCGCTCGAAGCCCGTCACGCCGCGCCGTCGCGCGATCTGCACGTTGGCCGAGACGATCATCAGCAGATTGTTGAAGTCGTGCGCGACGCTGCCCACGAGATTGCCGAGCGCTTCCATCTTGCGCGACTGCCGGTAGGCCGATTCGATCGAGCGGCGCATCGCGGCTTCGGCCTGCCAGCGCTCCCAGGCCTCCTCCTCGGCGGCGAGGCGGCGCAGCGAGAGCCAGATCACGCACCACAGCGCGATTGACGGCGTGAACATCGAGATGATCAGCACGCTCAGGTGCCGGTACCACGCGGACCAGATCGCCGAGGTGCGGTAGAAACAGGCGACGTAGACCGGATACGCGCCCACGCGCCGGAACGCGACGATCGCGTTGTCGCCGATCAGCTGCGAATGCATGCGCACGACGCCCGATTCCTGGCCGTGCGCGAGCGCGGCGGCGAACGGCGAGCCCGGCGCGACGGTGGCCGGCGCTTTCGTGCCGCCAGCGCTGCTGAATGTAGTCGAGCTGGCAGCCCGAGGCGTGGCGCTCGCCGCGCTCGTGGCGCCCCTGGCACGGGCGGCTCGCGCGCCGGGTGGCGGCTCGAAGGCGAGAACGGCGCCGTCGCTGCGCACGAGGCCGAGCGCCATCGGCGAGTCGTCGCCTAGCAGCTCGTTGTAGAACTTGTCGAAATAGCCTGGCCGCAGCGCGACCGACACCAGTCCGGCGAACGCGCCCGCGGCGTCGTGGCGCGCGATGCCGGTGTTGAACACCGTTTCGCCGCTCACCTGGCCCTGCATGACGCGCGAGACGTGGTCGAGCATGCGGCCGGCGCGGATGCCCACGAAGTCCTCGCGCGTGGCTATCGAGACGGACGGTGGCGGCGAGTAGCGGCTGCTCGCGAGCAATTCGCCGTCGCGGCCGAAGATCGACACGGCGGCTACCTGCGGATAGCCGCCGCCGATGCTGTCGAGTTTCTCGTGGATCTGCGCTTCGTTCGCGCGGATGCCGTTGTCGTCGAGGTCCTCCACGCCGTCCACGATGCGCGCGTCGAGCGCATCGTTCATGTCGAACACTTTGAGCGCGTGCTCTTCGGCTACGCGCACGGTGCGCAGCGTGGCGTCGGTGGCGTCGGCGTCGCGCGTGCGCAGGTCGTTCCAGGCCATCGTGGCGACGTAGACGCAGGGCAGCACGATCGCCGCGATCAGCAGCGCGATCAGCGTGCGGCGGCGCACCGTAAAGTCATGGCTGGGCGCAGCCGGGAACGGCGCTTCCTCGGCGCGCGGTGGCGGCGTGCGGTCGTCGGGCCCTGAGGGCCGGTCGGGATTCATCGTAGAGATAAGGCTGAAGGCGGCGGCGGAGCGTTGAGCATGGCTATCGACATGATAAACGACCGGGGTTGCGCTTCGGTTCGCGCGGGCGTATCGTGCGCCGCCGCGAGGCACGCGAATCGTGCGCGAACATCGGTGCGCTCGAGGCATTCCTCGCCGGTTCCGTTGATTGCGCGACATTTCACGTAGCGCAAACGTACACAAAAGGATAATCGAGGGTCTTTAATGCGAACGCGGATTGTTTATTTTCGAAAAGGTCCCAAAATGGGTGGTTTTTGTTCGTCTAATGATTATCGGCGAGTTGCATTTGGTCCGATTTGCTTCGAGAATCGCGACCACGATTAATCTCGTGCACGCGCGCAGGCGTTGCATGCCGCGCAATATGCCGTGTTTTTCGGGGCGCTTCGCGTCCGCGCATTCCATGCGACACGCATAAATATTCCTCCACTCGCTAAAGAATTCGCGCTCGCGGCCGTTAATACGCTTTAACGCATTCCGTTCAACGCCCACTCAATTCGCATAACCATGTCTTTGCCCATCGTGATCGCCGACGATTCGCTGCTGGCCCGCAAGGTGCTCACGAAGGCGCTGCCCGAAGACTGGGATGTCGAAATTACCTACGCGTCGAACGGACAGGACGCGCTGGCGCTCTACCGCGCCGGCCGTGCGCCGGTCATGTTTCTCGACCTCACGATGCCCGGCATGACGGGCTTCCAGGTGCTCGAAGCCATGCAGCACGAGGACCTGAACACATTCGTGATCGTGGTTTCCGCCGATGTCCAGCCGCGCGCCCAGGAGCGCGCGCTCGCGCTCGGCGCGATGGCGTTCGTGCCGAAGCCGGTTACGCAGAAAGCGCTGCTGCCCATCCTCAGGGAGTACGGGTTGTATGCCTGATCAAGTGTTCACGGAAATGCAGCGCGACGCGCTCCAGGAGATCGCCAATCTCGGCATGGGCCAGGCTGCAACGCGCCTGTCGGGGCTCCTCGACGCGTTCATCGAACTCTCGGTGCCGCGCGTGCGCGTGGTCGCCGTGAGCGAGGCCGCGCAGGCGCTGCGTGAGATGACCGGCATCGACGGTCCGGTCACGGCGGTGCGCCAGGGTTTTCGCTCCGAGATCAAGGGCGAGGCGCTCGTGATCTGCCGCAGCGGCGAGATCGACGAGCTGGGCGCGCTGGTCGGCGGTCCGCCATCCGCGCGCGACGTGCTCACCGGGCAGGAGCTCATCTTCGACGTGGCCAACGTGCTCTGCGGCGCGTGCGTTTCGTCGATGCTCGACCAGCTCGGGCGCATGCCCGTGTTCTCGCAGCCGGGGCTGCTCGGCCTGGCCATCATGCTCGACGAGGTGTTCCAGCCCGGCATGCTCGCCTGGGATCTCGCGCTGCTCGTGGAGGTCAATTTCGCGCTCGAAGATCAACGCTTTCGCGCGCATCTCGTCATGCTGATGGCCGAGGAATCGATCCACCGCGTGAGCCGCGCCATTGACGCCCTGCTGCTAAGCCTATGAGCACGCGCGACCTGTCCGTCCCGGCGACGGCCCCGGTCCCGGCGGCGGCGATGCCGTCGCTCTCCGATCTCGTGGTGGAGCGTGTGGGCTTCGGCATCTTCGTGCTCGACCGCGACCTGAACGTGCTGATGTGGAACCGCTTCATGCAGGACCACAGCGGCGTGACGGCGGCCGACGTGATCGGCCGTTGCGTCTTCGAGCACTTTCCCGAGTTGCCGCGCGCGTGGCTCGCGCGCAAGGTCGAGAGCGTGTTCCAGCTCGGCAGCTTCGCGTTCAGCTCCTGGGAGCAGCGGCCCTGGCTGTTCCGCTTCGATCACGACCGCCCCATCACGGGCGGCGTGGACTACATGCAGCAGGACTGCACCTTCATGCCGCTCATGCAGGAGCGCGAGGTGATCGCCGTGTGCGTGACCATTTCCGACGTCACGCACGTGAGCGTCATGCAGCGCGAGCGCGAGGACGCAGTGGCGAAGCTGCGCGAATACGCCGACCGCGACGGCCTCACGGGCATCGCGAACCGGCGCTATTTCGAGGCGCGGCTCGCCGACGAATTCGCGCGCTGGCAGCGCTACGGCGGCGAGATGTCGGTGCTGCTGTTCGATCTGGACCACTTCAAGAAGATTAACGACGAATTCGGCCATGTCGCCGGCGACACCGTGCTGCGCGCCATGGCGCAGCGCGTGGCCCAGGTGGTGCGCAAGCAGGACGTGTTCGGGCGCTTCGGTGGCGAGGAGTTCGCGCTGCTGCTGCCGTGCACGCCGCTTGCCGACGCATTGCGCGTCGCCGAAAAGATTCGTCACACGATCAGCGATGTGCCCGTGAAGGTGGAGGGCATGGTCGTGTCCGTCACGGCGAGCGTGGGCGCCGCCGCCGCACGGCCCGGCGCGACCGGTTACGAAGTCATGATCAACGAGGCCGATGCGGCCCTCTACAGCGCCAAGCGCGAGGGGCGCAATCGCTCCGTCGCGTGGGAGCACGCAATTTCCTGAGCTTTGGCCGCAGGGTCTGGCCCCCTTTCCGGTATTGGCGCTTTCCTCACTGGTCGCGCCTGCGGCGGCGAGTAAAGATTGCTATACTTTTGGCCGTTTCCGGCCGTGAACCCTGAATGGCGTTCCGATAGGGCCGGTGCCTCGCGCGTGTCCGCGCGCGCGGGCGACCCGCGACAGGCGGGCCCGAATATCTGAAAAGCCCCGCCGGGGGCGCCCCCAGCGGAGATCGTCTTGGCCGTTTCCAACCTCGTCGTGGACGATACACAGCAAACCGACGCCGCCGCCGCTTCGTCGGGCAGTTCGTTTTATCTGGCAATGCGGATTCTGCCGCCAGCGCAGCGCGACGCCATGTATCAGGTCTACGCCTTCTGCCGCGCAGTCGACGACATCGCGGACAGCGACCTGCCGCGCGCCGAGCGTGCGGCGGGGCTCGACCAATGGCGCGCCGACATCGACGCGTGCTACGCCGGCACGCCGCGCGACTCGCTCGCGGCGCTCACGCGCCATATCCATACGTTCGGGCTCGCGCGCGAGGACTTCCACGCGATGATCGACGGCATGGCCATGGACGCCGCCGAGGACATCTGCGCGCCCGACGAAGCCACGCTCGACCTCTATTGCGACCGCGTGGCGAGCGCGGCGGGCCGCCTTTCGGTGAAGATCTTCGGCATGGCCGACGAGCCTGGCCACCTGCTCTCGCATCACCTCGGGCGCGCCTTGCAGCTCACGAACATTCTGCGCGACATCGACGAGGACGCGGACATCAACCGCTGCTACCTGCCGCGCGAGCTGCTCGCGCGCGAGGGCATCGCGACGTCGAATCCGCGTGAGATCGCCGCCGATCCTTCGCTGCCGCGCGTCTGCGCGACGCTCGTGCAGCGCGCGCTCGCCCATTTCGCCGAAGCCGACGCGATCATGGACCGCACGCCGCGCGTGCAGGTGAAGGCGCCGCGCATCATGTCGGGCGTGTACCGCGTGCTGCTCGAGTGCACTGTCGAGCGCGGCTTCGATCTGCCGCGCACCAAGGTCGTCAAGCCGCGCGCGCGGCTCATGTGGATCGTCGCGCGCTACGCGCTGTTTTAGGGTCTGCTTACCTATGAGCATGCGAATGCCACGGCTCGTCCACGTGATCGGCGCCGGGCTCGCGGGCCTCGCCGCAGCGATCCGGCTCCAGCGGCACGGGGTCCAGGTCGCGCTGCACGAGGCCGCCTCCCAGGCCGGTGGACGATGCCGCTCGTACTACGACCGCACGCTCGCGCTTACGCTCGATAGCGGCAATCATCTCGTGCTGGCGGGCCATGAGGCCACGCTCGACTACGTGCGCACTATCGGTGCCGCCGACGAGCTCACGGGTCCGGGCGAGTCGGCCTTCGCATTCATGGATCTCGCGGCGTGCTCGCGCTGGAGCGTGCGTTTTTCGCGTTCGCGCGTGCCGTTCTGGATCGGCGACGCCCATGCGCGCGTGCCGGGCACCAAGGTGTCGGACTATCTCGCGCTGCTGCCGCTCCTGTTCGCGAAGCCCGGCCGCACGATGGCGCAGACCATGCGCTGCGACGGCCTGCTCTGGGACCGCCTGCTGCGCCCGCTGTTTCTCGCGGCGCTCAACGTCGAGCCGCGCGAGGCCAGCGCCGAGCTCGCGGCCACGTTGCTGCGCGAGGTGCTGTCCGCCGGCGGCGAGGCATTCCGGCCGCTGATGGCGCGCAATGGCTTGTCGAGCGCGTTCGTCGATCCGGCGCTGCGCATGCTCCAGCATGGCGGCGCGGCGATCCGGCTCGATGCGCCGTTAAAGGAGATCGTGTACGACGACGCGGCGAGCCGCATCGTCGCGCTCGATTTCGAGAGTGGCTGCGTCCCGCTGGGCGAGGACGAAGCGGTCGTGCTGGCCGTGCCGGCCCCCGATGCCGCCGCGCTCGTGCCCGCGCTGCAGACGCCGCAGCGCCACACGGCTGCCATCACGCTGCACTTCGCCGTGGAACCGCCGCCCGGCATGGCCACGCCGATGGCGCTCGTGAACGGCACGGCCGAATGGCTGTTCGCGGGTGCGGGCCGCATTTCCGCCACGATCCACGATGCCGTGGCCTTCGGCATGTCCAATACGCTCGACGCGCTGGCGCCCGAAGACCTCGCGCGGCGCGTCTGGGCCGATGTGGCGCAAGCCGCATCGCTGCCGGCGCAGCCGCTGCCCGCCTGGCAGCTCGCGCGCGAAGCCCGCGCGGGCTTCGCCGCCGTGCCGCAAGAAGAACTGCGCCGCCCGGCGGCGCGCACCCGCTGGACCAACTTGACGCTCGCCGGTGACTGGACTGCAACCGGCCTGCCCGCCACGATCGAAGGAGCGATCCGCTCAGGCCGCAAGGCCGCGGACCTGCTTTTAGAGACCAGGATGTATTGATGAACGATCTTTCAGAGGCCATGCCGGCCGACGACCTCGCGAACGCGCCGGGCGTCGCCACGCCGGGCGTCGCCATGCTCGACGTAGCGACCCCCCACGCATCCGCGCCTGCCGCCGGCGCAGACGTTGCCGTGATCGACGCACTCGCCGCCGCGGTCACGCGTGCGACCGACGCGATCCTTGCCGACCAGCGCGCCGACGGCCACTGGGTCTACGAGCTCGAAGCCGACGCCACGATTCCAGCCGAATACGTGCTGCTCGTGCACTATCTGGGCGAGGAGGCGAACCTCGAGCTCGAAGCGAAGATCGCGCGCTACCTGCGCCGCATCCAGCTGCCCGGCGGCGGCTGGCCGCTCTTCGCCGAAGGCGAGATGGACGTGAGCGCGACCATCAAGGCTTATTTCGCACTCAAGATGATTGGCGATGCCGAAGACGCCGATCACATGGTGCGCGCACGCGAGGCGATCCTCGCGGCGGGCGGCGCGGAAAAGGCCAACGTGTTCACGCGCATCCTGCTCGCGCTCTACGGCGTGGTCAGCTGGTACGCGACGCCGATGATGCCGGTCGAGATCATGCTGTTGCCGCAGTGGTTCCCGTTCCATCTCACCAAGGTCTCGTACTGGGCGCGCACGGTGATCGTGCCGCTACTCGTGCTCGGCGCGAAGCGGCCGGTCGCGAAGAACCCGCGCGGCGTGCGCATCGACGAGCTGTTCCGCGGCGCGCCCGTCACCACGGGCCTGAACGAGCGCTCGCCGCACCAGAGCAAGGGCTGGTTCGGCTTCTTTCGCGCCGTGGACGGCGTGCTGCGCATCACCGATCCGCTGTTCCCGAACTATCTGCGCCAGCGCGCGATCGACGCGGCGGTGGCCTTCGTCGACGAACGCCTGAACGGCGAGGACGGGCTCGGCGCGATCTTCCCCGCGATGGCCAACGCCGTGATGATGTACGAGGTGCTCGGCTACCCCGCCGATCATCCGCACCGCGCGATCGCGCGCCAGTCGGTCGAAAAGCTCGTGACCATCCACGCCGAGGAAGCGTACGTCCAGCCGTGCCTCTCGCCGGTGTGGGACACCTCGCTCGCCGCGCACGCGCTCATCGAAACCGGCGACGCGCGCGCGCACGAAGCGGCGCGGCGCGGCCTCGAATGGCTGCGCCCGCTGCAGATTCTCGACGTGCGCGGCGACTGGATCTCGCGCCGCGCCGCCACGCGTCCGGGCGGCTGGGCGTTCCAGTACGCGAACCCGCACTACCCCGACGTCGACGATACGGCCGTGGTCGTGGCCGCGATGCGCCGCGTGGACCAGATCGACCAGACCCACGCCTACGAGGAAGCCATCGCGCGCGGGCGCGAATGGGTGGTCGGCATGCAGAGCGGAAATGGCGGCTGGGGCGCGTTCGAGCCGGAAAACACGCACGAGTACCTGAACAGCATTCCGTTCTCGGATCACGGCGCGCTGCTCGATCCGCCGACGGCCGACGTCTCGGGCCGCTGCCTCTCGATGCTCGCGCAGCTCGGCGAATTGCCCGCGACGAGCGAGCCGGCGCAGCGCGCCTTCAACTACCTCCTCGCCGAGCAGGAAGCCGACGGCAGCTGGTATGGCCGCTGGGGCATGAACTATATCTACGGCACCTGGACGGCGCTGTGCGCGCTGAACGCCGCGGCCCTCGCGCACACCGATTCGCGCATGAAGCGCGCGGCGCAGTGGCTCGTCGGCATCCAGAACGACGACGGCGGCTGGGGCGAGGACGGCACCAGCTACAAGCTCGAATACCGCGGCTACGAGCGCGCGCCGAGCACCGCGTCGCAAACGGCGTGGGCGCTGCTCGGCCTGATGGCGGCGGGCGAGGTGAACCATCCGGCCGTCGCGCGCGGAGTGGCGTGGCTGCAGGCCACGCAGCGCGAGCACGGCTTGTGGGACGAAACGCGCTTCACGGCCACGGGCTTTCCGCGCGTGTTCTATCTGCGCTACCACGGCTACCGCAAGTTCTTCCCGCTGTGGGCGCTGGCGCGCTACCGCAACCTCAAGCGCGACGGCGCCACGCACGTCACGGCCGGTTTGTGACGACGGCCGTGGAACTTGCAACCGCCATCACCGCAGCGCGCGTGCAACGCACGAAAAGCACGAATGGCACGCCAGCCTCGCTGCCCGTGATCGCCGTGACCGGCATGGCCTTCGAGGCAAGCATCGCGGCGGGCAAGGGCGGCGACGGCATTGCGGCGGTCTACGCCGCGCGCGCCGATCTGCTCGAACGCGCGCTCGCGGCGGCGCTCGATCGCGGCGCAGCGGGCGTGATCAGCTTCGGCACGGCGGGCGGCCTCGGGCCGGATCTCGAACCGGGCACGCTCATCATTGCCGACGCCGTGGACGGTCCGCTCGGCCGCATCGCCTGCGATGCGGCGTGGAGCAAGCGCATGGCGGCGGCGCTGCTCGACTCGCCGCTGGCCGCGCGCATGCGGCGCGGCGTGGAGGCCGCCGTGTCAGCGCCGCTCACCGGCGCGGCGGACAAAGCGGCGCTGCACCGGTCGAGCGGCGGCGCGCTCGCTGTCGACATGGAGTCGCATCTGGCTGCGGCTGCCGCCGCGGCACGCGGCCTGCCGTTCGCGGTCTGCCGTGCGGTGGTGGATCCGGCCTGGCGCAGCCTGCCGAAGGCCGCGATGGCCGGCTTGCGCGACGACGGCTCCACGGCCGTTCTGCCGATTCTGCGCGAACTCGCGCGCGATCCCCTGCAGCTGGGCGGCCTGCTGCGCGTGGCCGCTGACGCCGGCGCGGCGCGCAAGACGCTTACGGCGGCGCGGCGCGTGCTGACGGCCTCGGGCGCGTTTTTTCCGGGGTGAGTTGGCTGCTGGGCGGTGCGGGCATCGGATGACCGGGGGACTGGAGAAGGCGTCACGGTGGCGCAAGCGCGCCACCCCATGTCACGGAGCCGAAACCGCCGACGCGGGAGCAGCAGCCGAGGCCGCCACGGGTGCGGATGCCGATGGTGCGGGCGCGGCAGCCGTCGCGCCGCTCGCCGCAGTCGCCGCGCCGGCGGCGCCCGTCGACTCGCCCGGATCCTCGTAGTTCGGCAGCCCGTTGTTCGAAGCACCCGATCCGCTCGATCCACCCGATCCGCCCTTGGCGCCCGAACCCGCCCCATCCGGCGAACCGCCCGACTCGCCCGGATCCTCGTAATTCGGCAGGTTGCTGTTGCCCGGCTTGCCCGACCCACCAGCGGCCCCGGCAGCGCCAGCGGCACCCGACGCGCCCCCAGCGCCTTCAGCACCCTCGGCGTCCGGATCGCCGTAATTCGGCGGCGGTGCATTGTTCTGCGAGCCGCGAATCAGCGACTGGCGCTGCTGGCTGTATGCGTCGCGCACGAACGAATACGGGTCGAGCGCGGCCTGCTTGAGCAGGTCAGTCGCGCCAAGCAGGTCCGAGCGCGCGCTCACGAACTGCATGATGTAGAACGGGTTGCGCACCGCGGGCTGAAAGTAATTGATGACGTTGAACTTCACGTCCACGCCCATGCCGATGCCGTCGCGCACGTCGCTCGGCCCGAACAGGGGCAGCACGAGGTACGGGCCGGCCGGCACGCCGTAGTGGCCGAGCGTGAGGCCGAAGTCCTGATGGTGCTTCGGCAGCCCCGCGAGCGTGGCGAAGTCGATCAGGCCGCCCAGCCCGAAGGTCGAATTGATCGCCATCCGCATGAGATCCTGGGTGGCGTCGGTGATCTTCAGCTGCAGCAGGTTGTTGGCAAAATTGCTCGCGTCGCCGAGGTTCGAGAAGAAGTTCGTGATCGCCTGGCGCACCGGCTTCGGCGTCACCTTCTGATAGCCCTTCGCGATTGGCTGCGCGATGTAGGTGTCGAGTTTATCGTTGAACGTGAAAATCGCGCGATTCGCGGGCTCGAACGGGTCGCCTGGCTTGCGCTCGGGGCCCGTGGCGCAGCCCGAGGTCACGAGGAGCACCAGGCTCGCCGCCGCCATCGTGAGCGCGGCTTGTTTTTTCTTCATTGATCAATCCCCTGGATTTGCGCTCGTGCGCGCTTTGCGCGCGGCTTGCCCATCAACACCGGCTGGAACACCACTGCGCCGATCAGCGTGCAAAACAGCGACAGCGCGAGCAGCTTGCCCATGCTCGAGGTGCCCGGATGATGCGAAAGCCACAGGCTGCCGAATGCTGTCGCCGTGGTGGCGGCCGAGAACAGCACTGCATGCGTGAGGCTCGACTGCAGGAGGCCGGTCTGCCCCGCGCGCCACGCCATCACGAAGTAGATTTTGAATGCGACGCCCACGCCCAGCATCAGGGGAAGCGCGATGATGTTGGCGAAATTGAGCTGGATGCCGAACACAACGCACAACTCCAGCGTCACGAGCGCCGAAACCAGCAGCGGAATCAGCGTGCGCAGCACGTCGCTGAAGTTGCGCAGCGTGATCCACAAGAGCGCCGTGATGAGCAGCACCGACCAGCCCGCGGCCTGGAAGAACGCGAGAATGATCACGTTCGCCGAATGCAGGATCGAGATCGGGCCGCCGATGGCGCTCGGCTCCGCTTGCTTCACCGCATGCGCGAAGCGCGCAAGCATGATGTCGTCGTTGGGGTCGACGCCGGCCGGCACGCGCGGCGCGATATCCACGATCGCCTGGCCCGTGACCGGCGAGACCCAGTCGTCGACCATCGTGCGCGGCAGGTTCTCGCGCGTGATGGGCGAAGGCTGCAGCAGCCGCGCGAGCTGCGCGAAGGCGAGCTTGAGCGGCAGGCTGAAGGCGGCTTCGGCGCGGTCGCGCGTGGCGGCGTCGGCGTTCGCGAGCTTCACGAGACTGTCGGAAAGATGCTTGGCCTCGGCGGCGCCCGGTCCCGGGTGATCGCCTGCCGCGAGCGCGAGCTGGCGCGCCGCGCGCTTGAGCGTGTCCACGCGCACGGCGTCGGTGACGGGCGCGGACGGCTGCTGCGTGAGCGCGGGCAGTAGTTGCTGCGCGGCGCTCGAGATCAGCATGAGCTTTTGCTGTTGATCGTCGGGGATCAGCGAGCTGAGCGTGGTGGCGCGGGCCACTTCGGGCAGCTTCGCGAGCTTCGCGGCGATCTTGTCGGCCTCCGCGAGATTGGGCGCGAGCGCGCTCACATCGTTGATCGAGATGACCGGCGAGTTCTTGAGCGCGATGAGCGTGGCCATCGACTCGGTATGCGGGTCTTTCAGGTGCAGCGGATTGAAGTCGAAGCGCAGATGCAGCAGCAGCGGCGTCGCGCCCAGCACCACGATGAGGGTGGTGATCAGCACCGGCTTGCGATGCCCGGCGAGCCAGGTGTCCACCGGCGCGAGGAACGGGAAGCCCGGCGAGGCGCGCTCACCCTTGGGCTTGAACACGCTGATGAGCGCCGGGAACACCGTCATGTTCGCGAGGTACGCGACGAACATGCCCACGCCGGCGATCTGGCCGAGCTCCGAGAGGCCCTTGTAGGCGGTCGGCAGGAACGAAAAGAAACTTTCCGCCACGGCGATGGCCGCGAGCGTGAGCGGCACGCCGATGGTGCGCGCGGTCTTGAGCAGCGCCGTTTCGAGGCGCTCCTCCTCGAAACGATGCTCGCGGTACTTCACGCCGAACTGCACGCCGAAGTCGACCCCGAGGCCCACGAACAGCACCATGAACGCGACCGACAGCATGTTGAGCGAGCCGATCATCATGAGCCCGAGCGCGGCCGTGATGACGAGGCCGATCACGAGCGTGACGAGCACCGCGCCGATCAGGCGTCCCGAGCGCAGCGCGAGCCAGAGAATCACGAGCACGACGATGGCCGTGACGATGCCGTTGAGCGCGGCGCCGTCCTGCACCGAAGCGAACTCCTCGTCGGCGAGCGGCTGCTCGCCGGTCAGGCGCACGTGCGCGCCGTATTCGGTGTCCAGATGCAGGCGCGCGGCGGTGTCGCGGATCGCCTGCGAGGCGCTCGCGCCGGCCTTGAGCGCCGCGAAATTCAGCACCGGCTGAACCGTGACGAATGCAAACGCGGGCTTTGCGGCCGAATCCTTGTCGACGAGCGCGCGCCACGAGAACGCGGCGGGCTTGCCGGCCAGCACCTGGTCGACTACGCCGGCGGCGCTGCCTAGCAGCGACGCCATTTGCGGCAGCTTCACCTGGCCGATCGTGAGGGGCAGTTGCAGCGTGGTCGTGAGCGTGCCGGCGAGCCCGGCGAGGCTCGGATCCTTCGCGAGCTGGTTCACGAGCGGGCGCGCCTGCACGAGCTGGCCCGTGGTGGAGAGCACGGTCTGGGTGGGCGGGAACAAGAGCCCGTTGTGCTCGAAGAACGGCCCGCCCGCAGGCTGCGAAACGGCGCTGAATTCGTGCGCATCCTGCTTGAGCGCTTCGGCGAGCTTGTCGGCGGCGGCGTCGGCGAGCTCGGGCGCCTGCGCCTCGATCACCACGAGCAGCGACGCGCCGCGCTGCGGGAACGCCTTGTCCTTGGCGTTGCTGAGCGCGGCCCACTCGGCCTTGTTCTCGACGAGGCCGCTCACGTCCGTATTGATCTTGAAGTGCTTCGCGACGTACGCGCCGCTCAAGGCGGCGAGGACGAGCGCGAATGCGATGACCCACGCCGCGCGGCGAACCGACCAGGCGACGAGGTGGATGATGAATGGCTTCAGCATAAAGGCGAGGGGGCCTTGTCGATAAATTCTTGACGGAAAGCGCCCAAGTATACCGGCCTCGCTCCTCCCGGCGCGGCTTGCGCACGCGAGCCGTGCACTAAAGCCGTTATACTGGCCCGGTCGGGGCGGGATCGGGCCTGATGGGGCCGGTTCAACGTCGATCGAACGTTGGGCCGGGCTTGTTCCGGGCCGCCGTGCCGGCACCTGATATTCACTGTTCAAGAACGCTCAAGAACACGTATGAAACGCTATCTGACCGCATTTCTCGCCGCCGCCTTTCTGTCGGGCGTCTCTGGCACCGCCCTCGCGCAATCCTCGCCGGACGCCGTCGTCAAGAGCGCGGTGGAAGGCACCGTGAAGGCGATGCAAGCCGACCCGCAGGCGCGCGGCGGCGACATGAACAAGATCACGAGCGTGGTCGAGACCCACTTCGTGCCGGCCACCGACTTCAAGCGCACCACGCGCATCGCGATCGGCAAGGCTTGGACCACGGCCACGCCGGAGCAGCAGCAAAAGCTGTATGAGCAATTCCAGCTCCTGCTCGTGAAGACCTACGCCTCATCGCTCTCGCAGCTGCGCGACGCGCAGGTCACCTTCAAGTTCGTGCCGTCCAACACGGGCGCGGGCGCGAAGGACACCGTCGTGCAGTCGCACGTGCTCAGCAACGGCGGCGACGATGCCATCGACTATCGCCTCGAGCGCGGCGCCAACGGCTGGAAGATCTACGACATCAACATGATGGGTGCGTGGCTCATCCAGGTCTATCAGACCCAGTTCGCCGACCAGATCGCCAAGGGCGGCATCGACGGGCTCATCAAGTATCTCGTCGATCACAACGCGCGCGGCTAAAGCGGCGCGCGCTGCGCGGGAAGTACGCCTTCAGATATCCTTGGATACCTTCAGGCGCCTTCCCGCTTTCTGCGGTTCTCCACCGCGAATTTGATCAGTTCTGCCTGGCCTTCGATATCGAGCTTGCGCTTGAGATTGAGCCGGTGCGTCTCCACCGTGCGCACCGATAGCCCGGCGCGCTGTGCAATCTGCTTGCTCGACAGGCCTTCGGCGAGCGCGTCGAGAATGTCGAGCTCGCGCGGCGTGAGGCGCTCGATGGGCGTTTCCTTCAGCGATGCCTGCAGCATGCGCACGCCTAGCCCCGCGCTGAAATACGTCTGCCCGGCCAGTACCGCTTCGATCGCGCGCACGATCTCGGTGGCCGGCGAATCCTTGAGCACATAACCGCTCGCGCCCGCGCGCACCGCTTGCGCCACATATTCGACGTTGTCGTGCATCGAGAGCATCAGCACGCGGATCGCCGGAAAGCGCTCGTGAAAGATGCCCGCGAGCGCGATGCCGTTCATTCCGGCCATGCCCACGTCCATCAGCGCGAGATCGGGCTCGAGCGCGGCGGCCAGCCCGATGGCCTCGTCGGCGTTGCCCGCCTCGCCCGCGACTTCGAGGCCCGGCACGGCTTCGAGGCGCGCACGCAGGCCGTCGCGCACGAGCGGATGATCGTCGACGAGCACGAGGCGCGCCGGTTTGCCTGGTTCGTTCATGGTGTGTTTCTTTTCAGTGCGTTGCCCTGGAGGCCGCGTGCCTTGGCGGCCGCGCTGGCGAGTGCGATCGGCACCCAGGCGTCGACCACGGTGTGGCCCGGCTTCGAGCTGACCGAGAGCCGCCCGCCGAGCGGTTCGAGCCGCTCGCGCATGTTGCGCAGGCCCATGCCCGCGCGCGGATCGGCGAGCGCGTGCGCGACGTCGAAGCCCCGGCCATTGTCGGCGATGGTGAGCGTCACGCCGTTGGGCGCGACGTCGAGCGTGAGCGCGGCGCGCCGCGCGCCGGCGTGCTTCACGATGTTGGTGAGCGCTTCCTGGGCGATGCGGAACAGCACCGTATTCACGGCGTCGGGCAAGGGCGCGGCGCCTGGGGTCGTGCCGCTATCGCCATCGCCTGCAGCGGGCAACGCGCCCGGTTTCGCGGCGGGTTTCGCGCCCGACTGCGTGAAGCCGATCTCCATCTCCGATTCCTCGGCCAGCTCGCGCGTCAGCTGCTCGAGCGCGGCGGCGAGACCGAGATCGTCGAGCATCGCCGGGCGCAGCGCGTGCGAGATGCGGCGTACCTCGCGCAGCGTCTCCGAAAGCCGCGCGAGACCGGTCGACAGCGAGGCCTCCGCCGCGGGCACGCGCGCCTCGCCGCGTTCGAAGCGCGCAAGCGCCGATTCGAGCAGCAGCTTCGCGGAAACCAGCATCTGGCTGATGCCGTCGTGCAGCTCGCGCGAGAGGCGCGCCCGCTCCTGCTCCTGCGACTCCACCACTTGCTGCGCGAGGCGCTTGAGCTTCGCGTCGGTGCTGCGGTACTCGCTTACGTTGAGCACGAGCGCGCCGAGCGCGAACACGCCTACGCCCGCGAGCGCGATGATGCCGAGCCATTGCAGCGTGCGCTCGATATTGGCCGAGGCGCGCTCGTCGGTGCGCGCGAGCGTGGACTCGACGTCGTCGAGATAGATGCCGGTGCCGACCATCCAGCCCCAGCGCGGCAGCCCGACGACATAGCCGAGCTTCGGCGCGAGCTTGCCCGTCGACGGCCGGTGCCACATGTAGCGCACGAAGCCGCCGCCGTGCGAAGCCGCGCTCACGAGCTGCTGAATCGTGAGCGCGCCCTGCGGGTCGCGCAGGTTCCAGAGATCCTGGCCGACGAGGCCCGGCTCGCGCGGATGCATGAGCGAGCGGCCGTGCATGTCGTAGACGAAAAAATAGCCGTCCGGGCCAAAGTCCATCTTCTGCAGCACGGCGAGCGCGGCGCGCTGGCGCTCGGCGACGCTGCTGGCGATGCTATCGGCGGCGCCTGTGGTGCGGCTCTCGCTGGCTTCGTACAGCGGCGCGATGGCGCTCGTTGCGAGCTCGACGTAATGGCGCAGCTCGACTTCCTTGCTCGACAGAAACGCCGCCTGCATCGTGGCGTGTTGCGTGCGCGCGAGCGCGGTCGCCTGCTGCCGCACGCCGATGCCGATGCTGGCAATGGCGGCGAGAAAGGGCACGACCGCGAGCAGGAAGATCTTCGTCTTCAGGCGGTCGTTGAAGAAAAATGGGGCGGGCATGGCGGCGTTCGGATACCAGGTGTGCAAGCATAACGGCTGCGCACGAAGTGCGGTGCGCACCTGGATTTTTCGAGATTGTGCTACGGGCGATGATGCGGCGGCGAACGAGGGCCGCACCGCTCCTGCCCCGTCGCGCTGGCTGTTTCCCCCGTTCCGAGCGGCCTTGAACCTGACGCACCATGACTCGACAGACCCCACTGATCCGCTCTCTGCTCGCGAGCGTCGCCGCTTGCGCCGCGCTGTTGCTCAACGCCTGCGGCGGCAACTCCGAGGCCCGCACGATCACGCACACGGAGGTTGCCGTTCCGCAACTGATCGCCCATCGCGGCGGCACCGGCGACGCGCCCGAGAACACGATGATCGCCATCCGCACCGCGCTCGCGAATCGCGCCGACGCCATCTGGCTCACCGTGCAGTTGAGCAGCGATGGCGTGCCGGTCCTCTACCGCCCCGCCGATCTTTCCGCGCTGACCGACGCGCGCGGCACGGTCGCTTCGAAAAGTGCCGCGGAGCTCGCGCACATCAACGCGGGCTGGCAGTTCAAGACGCTGGACGCGTCCGGCCGCGACACCTACCCGTACCGCAGCGCACCCGTCGGCATTCCCACGCTTGCGGACGCGCTCGCGGCGATACCGCCGGATGTGCCCGTCATGCTCGACATGAAGGCCTTGCCCGCGGCGCCGCAGGCAGCCGCCGTGGCGCACGTGCTCGATCAGGCCGGCGCGTGGGAGCGTGTGCAGATCTATTCGACCGATGCGAGCTACCAGCAGGCGTTTGCCTCGTTGCCGCGCGCGCGCCTGTTCGAGTCGCGCGACGCCACGCGCGGGCGGCTTGCCACTGCCGCGCTCGCGCATCGCTGCGAGGCGCCGCCGCCCGCGAATGCGTGGACCGGCTTCGAATGGCGCCGCCAGGTCGATCTCGTCGAGCAGTTCACACTCGGCGAAGCGCGCTCGACGGTGGCGGACGCCACGCTCTGGTCGCCCGAAGCGGTTCGGTGCTTCCGCACGAACCCCGGCGTGCATATCGTGGCGATCGCCGTCAACAACGAAGCCGACTACCGCGCAGCGGCCTGCGCGGGCGTGGATGCGGTGCTGGCGGACTCTCCACGGCAGATGGCGCCGGTGCGCGAGGCCTTGCGGTTGGGCTACACCTGTCCTTGAGCTTGGACTGACTTCGACTAACCTACGTAGTTGTACGTAGATTGCTTACGTAGTTGTCCGGTTGTGGCGCGCGGCGCGAAGGCGAATACTACACGGCCATTACATGGCGCAGTGCGCCATGCTGCGCGCCACATGTCGTCGATGCATGACACGGGTGGCGGTCCTCAGCGGGCATCGCCCCCATGGGCTTAAAACCAACCATAAGACAGGAGACGGCATGAGTCGGACAACCAGCCTGATCGTCTGGACGCTAGTCGCGCTGCTCGGCGCATTCGCGTTCGGCACCATCGCACTCGCGCACGGCGAGCGCATCAGCGCACTGTGGATCGTGATCTGCGCGGTATGCGTCTATCTGATCGCGTATCGCTTCTACAGCCGCTTCATCGCCACCGCCGTCGTGCAGCTCGACGGCCTGCGCATGACGCCGGCCGTGCGCCACAACGACGGGCTCGACTACGTGCCCACCAACAAGTACGTGCTGTTCGGCCACCACTTCGCGGCCATCGCGGGCGCGGGCCCGCTGGTGGGCCCGGTGCTGGCCGCGCAGATGGGCTACATGCCCGGCATACTGTGGATTCTCGCGGGCGTGGTGTTCGCGGGCGCGGTGCAGGACTTCGTGGTGCTGTTCCTCTCCACGCGCCGCGACGGCCGCTCGCTCGGCGACCTCGTGAAGATGGAGCTCGGCCCCATCCCCGGCGTGATCGCGCTGTTCGGCACCTTCCTCATCATGATCATCATTCTCGCGGTGCTCGCGCTGATCGTGGTGAAGGCGCTCACGAACTCGCCGTGGGGCACGTTCACCGTGGCCGCGACGATTCCCATCGCGATCTTCATGGGCCTCTACGTGCGCTACATCCGCCCGGGCAAGATCGGCGAGATCTCGATCATCGGCTTCGTGCTGCTGATGGCCGCCATCGCGTTCGGCCAGCACGTGCACGATTCGCCCACGCTCGCGGCCTGGTTCACGTTCACGGGCACGCAGCTCACGTGGATCCTGATCGGCTACGGCTTCGTGGCATCGGTGCTGCCGATCTGGCTGCTGCTCGCGCCGCGCGATTACCTCTCGACGTTCCTGAAGATCGGCACGATTCTCGCGCTCGCGATCGGCATTCTGATCGTCGCGCCGGAACTGAAGATGCCGGCCTTCACGAAGTTCATCGACGGCACCGGCCCGGTCTGGTCGGGCAACCTGTTCCCGTTCCTCTTCATCACGATCGCGTGCGGCTCGGTCTCGGGCTTCCACGCGCTGATCTCGTCGGGCACTACGCCCAAGATGCTCGATAACGAAACCAACGCGCGTTTCATCGGCTATGGCGCGATGCTGATGGAATCGTTCGTCGCGATCATGGCGCTGGTGGCCGCTTCGGTGATCGAGCCGGGCGTGTACTTCGCGATGAACGCGCCGCTCGCCGTGCTCGGCACGACGCCGGACGCCGTTGCGCAAACCGTGGGCCAGTGGGGCTTCGCGCTCACGCCGGACATGCTCACGCACACCGCGCAAGCCGTGGGCGAGACCACCATCATCGCGCGCGCGGGCGGCGCGCCCACGCTGGCCGTGGGCATGGCGCAGATCCTGCACCAGGTGATCGGCGGCGAAGCGATGATGGCGTTCTGGTATCACTTCGCCATCCTCTTCGAAGCGCTCTTCATCCTGACCGCCGTCGACGCGGGCACGCGCGCGGGCCGCTTCATGCTGCAGGATTTGCTCGGCACGTTCCACCCGTCGCTCAAGCGCACGGATTCGCTGGTCGCGAACCTCGTTGCTACCGCCCTGTGCGTGGCTGCGTGGGGCTACTTCCTCTATCAGGGCGTGGTCGATCCGCTCGGCGGCATCAACACGCTGTGGCCGCTGTTCGGCATCTCGAACCAGATGCTCGCCGGCATTGCGCTGATGCTCGCGACGGTCGTGCTCTTCAAGATGAAGCGCGAGAAGTTCGCCTGGGTCACGGCGCTGCCCACGCTCTGGCTGCTGATCTGCACGCTCACGGCCGGCTGGCAGAAGATCTTCGACAGCAACCCGAAGGTGAGCTTCGTCGCGCACGCACAGAAGCTCTCGGCGGCGCTCGCCGACGGCAAGATCGTCGCGCCCGCGAAGTCGCTGGAGCAGATGCAGCGCATGATCTTCAACGACTACGTGGACGCGGCGCTGTCCGGCCTGTTCATCTTCGTGGTGGCGAGCATCGTGGTGTACGGGCTGATTGCGATTGCGCGCGCACGCCGCAGCGACCGCCCGACCGCGCAGGAAACGCCGTACGAGGCGATGCCGGCAGGCGGTGCGGCCATCGCTGCACGGCACGGCGTGCACTAGGGCCCTGGCCGCAGGAGCGCATCATGTTCTCGGGACTTCGCGACAACGTGCAGACGGCGGGCCGCTATCTGGGCCAGGCCATGCGCCTGATGGTGGGGCTGCCGGACTACGAGAGCTACGTCGCGCACATGCGCGCGACGCATCCCGACCGGCCGGTCATGACCTACGAGGAGTTTTTCCGCGAGCGGCAGAACGCGCGCTATGGTTCAGGCGCGGGGAAATGCTGCTGAAGACCGGCTGAGCGAACCCGTTCGACGAGCTGGCGATGCTCGTCAAAAAGCGCGATGGCAAAATCCATCGCGCTTTTTTTATGCTTCGATGCGCTCAACTCCTGCTGTCCGTCGCCGTTAACTTGAACCAGATTCCACACCAATTCGATGTGTCATGGCGTACCCAACGTCGTGCCCTGATTCGAATCGTCGGGAAGCGGATTGCAAGCTTGCCGGGGACGGCAACACCTCACCTCGAACGCCTGTACAGCACGGCGTTGCACAAAGAAATCTCTCATGATCCTGCACCGACTGGGCGCCGCATGGCTTGCGCTCATCCTCGCCGCAACGGTTGCACCCGTTTGCGAAGCGCAATACTCGACCGACTGGGTGGCCAACACCTACGGCACTAGCACGACGCGCGTGGGCAACGTGGCTCGCTCGATGTGGGTCGCGCCCGAAGGCGTGATTTACACCGCGTCGATGTGGGACGAAAACGAAGGCGGCGTGGCTATTTATCAGAACGGCCAGAGCGCAGGCTCGATTGGCGGCCACGCCGATTTCCAGGGCGGTGCGATCACGGGCAATGCCACGTCGCTGTTCGTCGCGATGCAGTACAACGCGAGCTACGGCAGCGGCAGCGTCGGGCGATACAACCGCTCTAGCGGCGCGCGCGATCTGCTCATCGGCGTAAGCGCCGACACGACCGAGAAGCTCGCCGATGTCGTCACCGGGCTCGCGACCTCGGGTTCGCTGCTCTACGCCAGCGACTTCCCCGGCAACCGCGTGCGCGTGTACACCACGACCGGCGTCTGGCAAAGCGACATCGGCGTGACGGGGCCGGGCGCGCTGGCGGTGGACGCGCTCGGCAATCTCTGGGTCGCGCAAAAGAGTGCGGGCGCGGTGCTCGAGTTCAGCCCCGGCGGCCAGCTGCTGAATACCATTCAGCTGGCTTCCGGCGCGCGGCCGTCGTCGCTGTATTTCGATGCGCAGAACGCGCAGTTGATGATCGGCGACTCCGGCCCCGACATGAACATCAAGATCTACAACGTCACGGGCGCGCCTTCTTTCGCGGGCACCTTCGGCGTGCAGGGCGGCTATCTCGACACGACCACCGGCATCAAGGGCCAGGTGGGCGCCAAACGCTTCACGCGCGTGGCCGGCATCGGCAAGGACTCCGCGGGCACGCTGTACGTGCTGAACAATCCCTGGGGCGGCTCGTGGGATCTCGGCCGCAACGGCGGCACCGACCTTCACGCCTACGATGGCGCGGGCAATCTGCGCTGGATGCTCCAGTCGCTCAACTTCGAAGGCAACGGCGCGCCCGACCCGGCCACCGACGGCGCGCGTTTCTACGGCGGCATGAACCTCTACGCGGGCACGGCTGGCGGCACCTTCGTGGCCAACACGATCGACCCGATCACGTATCCGAACGACCCGCGCATCAATCTCGCCGACCCTGCGCGCGGCGAACATTTCGCACAGCTTGCGAGCGTGAATGGGCAGCGCATTCTCGTGGCCGCCGGCCAGAACCCCGATACGTTCTACTTCTTCCATTTCAATGCAGCGAGCGGCTATATCGCCATTCCCGACTACACGCTGCCGGGGCCGGCATTCAATACGACGGCGCCGGTTCGTAATGGCTTTTGCCTCGACAGCAAGGGCGATCTCTGGGTGGGGCTCGACAAGACCAACGTGATATCCCACTATCCGCTGACCGGCTTCGATGCGAACGGCAAGCCGCTGTGGGGCGCCGCGATCACCACGCCGATTCCGAGCACGATTGGACGCCTCACGCGCATCATCTACCTGCCCGAAAGCGACACGATGGTGCTCGCGGGCATCACCGGCAGCACCGACTGGACCGCGGTGGGCTCGCGCGTGGAGGTCTATCACGGCTGGCTCGCGGGCAATACGGGCGCGCCGAATCCGGTGATCACCCTTACGAGCGCGAATCCCAAGTCGATCACGGCCGCCGGCAACGAGCTGTTCGTGGGCTACGTGCACACGGTGCCCAACATCGACGCCTTCAACCTCACCACGGGCGCGCTCGACACCACGTTCATCGACAGCAGCACGAACACAGTCTACGTGGGCAACGACGTGGATTCGATGTATGGTCTGCGCGCGTATCTCCGCTCGACCGGCGAGTACGTCGTGACCAAGGACAACTACAACGGCACGAGCATCGTGGTGTACCGCTGGACGCCGCCGGTGACGGCCGCGGTCATGACCGCGACCCGCACGAGCGCGGTTACGGGTACGAGCGCCACCCTGACCAAGACCGTGGCGAAGGCGATGAAGGTGATGAAAGCGGCGAAGGCGCTGCTGGTTTCGCCCTTCGGAGCGAAGTCGAAGTGACCGAAGTGAAAGCGGCGCCGCGCCGCCGCGATGCGGCGAGCTATTCCGGCGATGACACGCGCGCCGCTCGCCGCGCTTCCTGAGCGTCGCACCAGGCCTGCCACATTTGCCGATACGCGTTTTCGATATTCGCGGCAAAGCGCGGCGCATCCATGAGCGGCGACGCCTCCATGCGCGCGCGCAGCCCCGCGCGCAACGTGGCCAGACGCGGCAGATCGCGCGCGAGGTCGACGGCGATGCGCACGAAGTCTGCGTCGGTGTGCGCGACGAGCTCGGGCAGGCCGAGATTCGCCGCGATGCTTAAACCGCCCCGGCTCGCCGCCGAGCGTCCCGTGCGCGTGACGACGGGCACGCCCATCCACGATGCGTCGAGGCTCGTGGTGTGCCCGTTATACGGAAACGAGTCGAGCGCCATATCGATGCGGTGGTAGGTCTCCAGATATAGCCGGCGCGCCTGATGGCCGACGAACGCCATGCGCTCCGCGTCGATGCCCCGCTCCTGCGCGCGCGTCCTGAGCCGCTCGCGCGGCGCGCCCGGGGGCGCGAGCAACAGCAGGCGCGCGTGCGGCACGGCGGCCAGCACGCCGCTCCACAGGCGCAGCGCGTGGTCGCTGATCTTGGCCGGATTGTTCAGGCAGCCGAAGGTGAACGGCGCGCCGCCTGCCGCCGGCAATGCGTTGACTTCGAGCCCGGCGGCCTGCGCGTCGTAACACCAGAATGCATCCGGCAGGCGCAGCGAGCGCTCGCTGTAGAGCGCGTCGCGGCCGGGCTCGCCGACGGGGTCCAGCCATGGGTCGGTGAGCCGGTAATCCATCGCCGCGCTGCCGGTCGTGCCCGGATACGCGAGCCACGCGACCTGCACTGGCGCGGGCCGCCGCGCGAACAGCAGGCGCCGTCCGCCGGCCATATGCATCGTGAGGTCGACGAGGATGTCGATGCGGTCCTCGCGGATGTGCTGCGCGAGCGCCGCGTCGCCGAGCGTGTGCACGTCGCGCCAGACATCGACGAAGCTTTTGAGGTGCTGTGTCAGAGCGTCGGGCTTCGGGACGCTCGCATAGCAGACGATCTCGAACGCCGCGCGGTCGTGGTGCGAGAACAGCGGCGCCGTGAAAAGCGCCTGGCAATGCGAACGAAAATCGGGTGAAACATAACCGATGCGCAAGCGCCGCCCGGGTGCGCGGTCGTTGGCATGCGGCGGCTGCGCGCGCGCCGCCTCGAGCAGCGACGGCTCGTAGCGCGCCGCGAAACGCCGGCATTCGTCGAGCAGCACCTGCGGGTCGTCGGTCTGGAAGGCGAGCGCGAAGATCAGGTCGCCATGCGCGACGACGGCGTCGCGGTTGCTGTCGCTGCCGTTGCGGTTGTCCTTGCCTGCGGATTCCTGCGCTGCCGCGAGCGCCACCGCCTTCTGGTACGAAGCCACCGATTCGTCGAGCCGCCCCATGTCGAGCAGCACGTTGCCGAGCGCCGCGTGTCCGGCCGGGTCGGCAGGATCGAGCCCGATCGCGCGATGCAGTGCGGCTTCGCCCTCGCTCAGCCGCTCGCCCTTCAGCACGAGGCCGAGGTGATGCCACGCGAGCAGGTGGTCAGGCTGTAGGGCAACGGCGCGGCGCAGCGCGTCGGCGGCCTCGTCGGGGTGCGTGACGCCGATCAGCGTGCCGAGGTTGTAATGCGCGTCCGCGAGCCCGGGGTCGAGTGCGATGGCCTTGCGCGCCGCTGCTTCGGCTTGCCCGGGTTCCGTCTTCGCCAGCAAGTGCGAGAGATTGACCCACGCGATGGCAAAGTCCGGCTTGATCGCCACCGCGCGCTGGAAGGCCTGCGCCGCTTCGTCGGGGCGGCGCTCGCAGAGCAGGTTGCCGAGGTTGAAGTGCGCCGCCGCCAGCGCGGGGTCCAGCTCGATCGCGCGGCGCAGCGCGGCTTCGGCTTCGTCGGGATGCGCCACGGAAAGCAGTTTCCCGAGACGGTTCCACGCGGGGGCGAAGTCCGGATCGAGTTCGAGCGCGCGGCGTAACGCGGCCTCGGCGGCCTCGGCGGCCTCGGGTTGCATCGACACCAGCAGCGTGCCGAGGTTGAAATGCGCGTGCATGAAATCGGGGCGCAGCGCGATTGCTTGCTCGAACGCCGCGCGCGCTTCCTTGGGCTGCGTCGTGCGCAGCAGATTGCCGAGGTTGTTGTGCGCTTCCGCGAGCGCCGGATCGAGGCAGATGGCCGCGCGCAGATGGGCGTCGGCTTGCGCGGCGTCGTCGGGGCCGAAGGTGTTGGCCAGGTAGAAGTGCGCGGCGGCCAGCGTGGGATCGAGCGCGAGCGCGCGGCGCAGCGCGGCGCGCGTGTCGTCGATGCGGCCTTGCGAGCGCAAGGCGTGGGCGAGATCGACGAGGCCCTGCGCATCCTGGTGCGGCGCGAGCGCCTCGCGCAACAGCGCTGCGGCTTCGGCCGCGCGGCCTTGCTGGTGCGCGATCAGGGTGGACAGATGCAGCGCCTGCGCGTGACCGGGCGCTTGCGCGAGCAAGGCTCGGCAGTGCTGCTCGGCCTCGGCCAGCTGCCCGGTGCGCCAGGCGGCGAGGGCGTCGTCGTAGAGTGGAGACATGGTGGCGATCGGCGGGGCCGGGCCGGCGGCGCGCGCGGGCGCATCGCGGGACCGGGCGCGGCGTCCGGTAGATGGGAAACCCGGCATTGTGGCCGCGTCACCATCCCGAAAACGCCTGTTCTCGCGCCGCTGCGATCTGCCGCAACAAAAACAGAAAGGGCGCAACGGTGTGAACCGTTGCGCCCTTTCGAGCACTGAGTCTGGGCCGCTTAGCTTGCCGCGACGGTCGCGGCTTTTTTTGTCTTGGCCGCGTTCTTGATCTCTTCGAGCTTGATCTCGACGTGACGCGAGAACACGTACTCGGCCGGACGCTGGCCGTCGAGCGGGATGTCCTTGGCGAACGCGCCTTCGGTCTTCGGGCCGCTCATCGCGACCTTCATGGCCTTGAGCGGATGCGAGACCGTGTCCAGCACGGCAGTGGCCTCGAAGCCGCAGTGAACCATGCAGTTCGCGCACTTCTCGTACTTGCCCGTGCCGTACTTGTCCCAGTCGGTCGTTTCCATCAGTTCCTTGAAGGTCTTCACGTAACCTTCGCCGACCAGATAGCAGGGCTTTTGCCAGCCGAACACCGTGCGCGCCGGGTTGCCCCACGGCGTGCATTCGTAGGTCTGGTTGCCGGCCAGGAAGTCGAGGAACAGGCTCGACTGGCTGAACGACCACTTCTTGCCGTTGTTGCCGCGCTTGAAGATCTCGCGGAACAGGTTCTTGGTTTTCTCGCGGTTCAGGAAGTGCTGCTGGTCCGGTGCGCGCTCATACGCATAGCCCGGCGACACCGTGATGCCGTCGACGCCGATCTCGCCGACCGTGTCGAAGAACTTCGCCACGCGCTCGGGCACGGCGTCGTTGAACAGCGTGCAGTTGATGTTCACGCGGAAACCGCGGCGCTTGGCTTCCTTGATGGCCGCGACGGCCTTGTCATAGGTGCCTTCCTGGGAAACCATGTGGTCGTGCGTTTCGCGGTCGCCGTCGAGGTGCACCGACCAGACGAAGTACGGGCTCGGCTCGTAGTCGTCCATCTTCTTTTCCATCAGCAGCGCGTTCGTGCACAGGTACACGAACTTCTTGCGCGCCATGATGCCCTTGACGATCTGCGGCATTTCCTTGTGCAGGAGCGGCTCGCCGCCTGCAATGGAGACGACCGGCGCGCCGCACTCGTCGACGGCTTCCAGGCACTCTGCCAGCGACAGGCGCTGGTTCAGGATGGGATCCGGATAGTCGATCTTGCCGCAGCCGTTGCAGGCCAGGTTGCAGCGGAACAGCGGCTCGAGCATCAGCGCGAGCGGATAGCGCTTGTTGCCGCTGAAATGCTGGCGAAAGATGTACGAGCCAACGCGGACTTTTTGTAGCAGCGGAATAGACAAAGCGTGTCCTCCTTAAACTTCGCGCGCGACGAGCGGTTGCAACAGCTTCGACGGCAGCTTGAATTCGACTTTTTCTTCACGGCCCGCCATCGTCGAGACCTCGACAGGCCCCAACGCGCGCAGCGCGTCAATCACGTTTTCCACCATTTCCTCGGGCGCCGACGCACCGGCCGTGATGCCCACGGTTTGCGCGTTGGCAAACCACTCGGGCTTCACTTCCGAGCCGTCTGCGACGAGGTAGCTCGGCACGCCCGTTTCGCTGCCGATCTCGCGCAGGCGATTCGAGTTCGAACTGTTGGTCGCGCCCACCACCAGCAGCACGTCCACCTGGATGGACAATTCGCGCACCGCGGCCTGGCGGTTTTGCGTGGCATAGCAGATGTCGCGCGTGTCCGGGCCGACGATGTCGGAAAAGCGGGTGATCAGCGCGTCGATGATGCCGCGCGTGTCGTCCACCGACAGCGTGGTCTGCGTCACGTAGGCGAGCGGCGCGTCGAGCGGCAGGTCGAGCTTCGCCACATCGGCTTCGCTCTGCACCAGCAGCACGGTGCCGGGAATCTGGCCGATCGTGCCTTCCACTTCCGGGTGACCGGCGTGGCCGATCAGGATCAGCGTGCGGCCAGCCGCGACGTACTGGCGGCCCTGCACGTGAACCTTGGTGACGAGCGGACAGGTTGCATCCAGCACGTCGAGGCCGCGTTCGTCGGCGGCCCGCTCGACCGTCTTGGCCACGCCGTGGGCGCTGAAAATGGCGACCGCGCCCTCGGGCACTTCGTCGAGCTCTTCCACGAAACGCGCGCCCTTGTTACGCAGGTTTTCGACCACGTGGCGATTGTGGACGATTTCATGGCGCACGTAGACCGGCGCGCCGTGTTTCTGCAATGCGCGGTCGACGATCTCGATAGCGCGGACAACCCCCGCACAAAAGCCGCGGGGTTGAGCAAGGATGACTCGCATAAGGTGGCGAACTCCGACTGCCGCGGATTTTCGAACAAGCCGTGAAAGACCCATTCGCCGCGGCCATCATATTAATAAGGTGCTGAGATCCGCACGTATCCGCAGAAAGGCGGGGCGGAAAAAACCAGACGCGCATTTTAACCCCTTCGCCGCCGCTTTGCTGCGCGGCGCGCGGGAAGGTGCGGCGTGCATACGACGCCAATCAGCATGGCCCCTTTTTCATGCGCTTTTCGGCGGCGCGACGGCCTTGCCGCTGCGGCAAGATTTGCCGCTAGACGGCCCGTGGCGGCCTCGGCTACCTTGCGCAGTGCAACATGATGCGGGAACCCTTAAACTAACGTCCCCGCGCATCGGCCGGCCTGCGTCGTGCGGGACCGACCCCAATCTGGACGCTTCATGGAACCCGACCAACACGACGATTTTCCGGTAGCGCGCATTTTGCTGCCGAAGGCGCTCAGAGCGCCTGTCGGTGTGATCTACCATGTCGCGCGCACCCTCGACGGCATCGCCGACGAAGGCGACTGGAGCGTCGAAGAGCGCCATTTGCGCCTCGCCGACTTTCGCGCCGGGCTCGACGCCGTGGCGCAAGGGCGTCTCGCGCCCGTGCACCCCGCGCTGTTCGCGCGGCTCGCGAAAGTGATGTACCAATGCCGGCTGCCGCTGGAGCCGTTCTACGACCTGGTCTCGGCGTTCGATCAGGACATCCGCACCACGCGCTACGCCGACCGCCACGATCTGCTCGATTTTTGCCGCCGCTCGGCCAACCCGATCGGGCACCTGATGCTGCACCTGATCGACGAGGCCACGCCCGAGAATCTCGCCGATTCCGACGCCATCTGCACCGCCTTGCAGCTCATCACTTTCTTGCAGGACGTGCGGGCCGACTGGAGCCGGGGCCGCATCTATCTCCCGCAGGCCGACCGCGAGCGCATGCAGGTGAGCGACGCGCAGATCGCCGCGGGCCGGGTGGACGACGCCTGGCGCGCGCTGATGGCGCACGAAGTGGCACACGCGCGCGCGCTCATGCTGAGCGGCGCGCCGCTCGCGCTGCGCGTGCCGGGCCGCTTCGGGCTCGAGTTGTGCAGCGTCGTGCATGGAGGCTTGCGCATGCTGGAGATCATCGAGCGCAGCGGCTACGACGTGTTTCGCGCGCGGCCCCGGCTGGGCGCGGCCGACTGGGCCGTGGTGCTGCTGCGCACCGGCGCCATGTGGCTGTCGCGCCGCCTGGGGGCGCCTTCGATAGAGAGCAACAACGCATGATGACAACGATCCTCTTTGCCGTGTCCTGTCTTTCTCTGCTGATCTGGCTCGTGCTGCTGTTCGCGCGGGGCGGCTTCTGGCGCGCGCGTCCCGCCGCGCCGCTGCCCCTGGTCGAGCCCGCGGCGGGCTGGCCGGCGGCGTGCGCCGTGGTGCCGGCGCGCAACGAGGCGGACGCGATCGGCGAGGCTGTCGCATCGCTGCTCCGCCAGGACTACGGCGGCGAGTTTCATGTCATCGTGATCGACGACCACAGCACCGACGGCACCGCCGAAGCCGCACGCGCCGCCGCGCTCGCGCTGCAATGCCCGGAAAAGCTCACGGTGGTGAGCGCGAAGCCGCTGCCTGCGGGCTGGTCCGGCAAGGTGTGGGCGCAGTCGCAGGGCATCGAGGCGGTGCGCACGCTGGGCCTGAACGCCGACTATCTGCTCCTGACCGACGCCGACATCGGCCATCCGCCCGAGGCCCTCGCGCAACTCGTGGTGCGCGCGCAGGCCGAGCAGCGCGACCTCGTCTCGCTGATGGTGCGCCTGCGCTGCGACTCGTTCTGGGAGAAGGCGCTGATCCCGGCATTCGTGTTCTTTTTCGCGAAACTCTACCCATTCTCGTGGGTCAACAATCCGCGCAACAAGACGGCGGCGGCGGCGGGCGGCTGCATGCTGGTGCGCCGCAAGGCGTTGGAGGAAGCGGGCGGCATCGAGTCGATCCGCGCCGAGCTCATCGACGATTGCAGTCTGGCCGCGCGCATCAAGCATCGCGGCGAAGGCCATCATCCGATCCGCCTCGACGTGGCGGCGAAGAGCGTCTCGCTGCGCCCCTACGATTCGTGGAAGGACATCTGGAACATGATCGCGCGCACGGCGTTCACGCAGCTTCATTACTCGGCGTGGCAGCTCGCGGGCACGATCCTCGGCATGACGGTGATCTACCTCGCGCCGCCCGTGGTCGCGCTCGTGCTCGGCCCGCTCGGCTGGCCCGCGTGGATGGCATGGGCGCTGATGTGCTGCGCTTATGCGCCGATGCTCGCGTACTATCGCCGTTCGCCGCTGTGGGCACCGTTTTTGCCGCTCGTCGCGCTGTTCTATGTGGGCGCCACGTTCGCTTCGGCGTGGCGCTTCTGGCGCGGCAAGGGCGGGCAGTGGAAGGCGCGCGTGCAGGCGCCGGTGCAGGGGCGGTGAGCGAGCGGGGCGGGTCTCGTCGTTTTTGACGTGAGTGGGGTAAATCTGGCTTCTTCTGTTGTTGCGACACGCTATCGACTTAACTTGGCGCGATCGTGACGGATAGGAGCGTGACGGACAGGAGCGGCAATGCCGGCGCAGTGCTTTTACAACCTCAAGTCAGTTCGGCCTGTTCGGCGCCGTGGGTATCGAAGGGCATGAAGCCGTTGTCGCGGGTCTGTTGCTTGCGTTGAGTTTCGCGATTTCGGGCGTCATTGTTGCGGCCGGCGCCGTGCTGCTGCGCCGCCGCTGAACCTATGCCGGCGCCGCCGCTCAGCGCTGCGTCAGCATCATGTACATCTGCACGATCATGTCGGGCGAGAACACGAACGGCACCCAGCCGTGACCCGTGTGCCGCATGACCAGCAGACGGTCGCCGTTCGACTGCTTCTGCACGGCGATCATCGGGTTCTTCGTCGAAGCAAAGCGCCAGCCCTGCGGAATCGCGGGCGGCGGCTCGGGCTGCATCGAGGCGCGCGCGTTCGCGAGCTCCTCGATCAATTGGCCCACCTGCATCGGATGCAGCGATACCGTCTGGCCGCCGATCGTCATCGTGATCTCGTTCGCCGAGGGGCGGCCGACTTCCAGCGTGGGCGTCGGGGCTTGGGCTTCCTGCACCGCGGGTTCGGCCTGCGGCTCGGGCTCGGGCTCGGGCGCTGCCGCAACGGCGGGTCTTTCCGGCTCGGCAAGGGCCGTCGCGAGAGCAGGTTCGGGAGCTGCCGCAACGGCTGCGCGAGAGGCAAGCGCGGCACTGGCGGCCTGAATAAGCTGATCGACGCCTGCGTCGAGCGCGCCAATCTGATCTTGAAGATTCATGCGAGGCTTCTCTGGTAAGACCCGCGATTTTACCTACAGCGCACGCGGGTGTCCCGCGCGACGTTGTAATGAGGTCGCAACAAAAGTTGTAACAATTTGCTCCGCCAGTGCGCGGCGCGCCGCACGCGGCGCTTATTTCGCGCCCAGATACCCTGCCTCGCGGAACCACGCGAGCGCGTCTTCGAGGCCCTGGCGATAAGGCCGCGCACGGTAGCCGAGCTCGCGCTCCGCCTTCGCCGACGTGAAGTACATCTTGTTCTTCGACATCTTGAGCGCGTCGACGGTCACGAACGGCTCGCGCTTCGTGAAGCGCGCCACGGCCTCCGCACCCATGGCGAGCGGATAGAGCGGCCAGCGCGGCAGCGCGATCGTGGGCGGCTTGCGCCCCACGATGCCCGCGATGTCAGCCAGCATCTGCTGCAGCGGCAGGTTCTCGCCGCCGAGGATATAGCGCTCGCCGATGCGTCCGTGCTCGAGCGCGAGGAAGTGGCCGTTCGCGACATCGTCGACGTGCACGAGGTTCAGCCCCGTGTCGACGAACGCGGGAATCTTGCCCGTCGCGGCCTCGACGATGATGCGGCCCGTGGGCGTGGGCTTCACGTCGCGCGGGCCGATCGGCGTGGATGGATTGACGATCACGGCGGGCAGGCCGTCGCGCTCGATCATGCGCTCCACGGCGCGCTCCGAGAGTACCTTGCTGCGCTTGTACACGCCGATGGCCTGGTCCGCCGTGAGCGGCGAGGTTTCGTCGGCGGAGTTGCCCGAGCTCGTGACCTTGAGCGTGGCCACGCTGCTCGTGTAGACGATGCGCTCCACGCCTGCGTCGAGCGCGGCGCGCATGGTGGCTTCGGCGCCTTCGAGATTGGCGCGCTCGATCTCGTGCGGGTCGGGTGCCCAGAGCCGATAGTCGGCGGCGACGTGAAAGAGGTAGCGCACGCCGGTTAGCGCCTTGCGCATCGAAGCGGCGTCGCGCATGTCGCCGGTGACGATTTCGGCGTCGAGCGCCTCGAGATTCTTGCGCGGGCTCGTCGCGCGCACCAGCACGCGCACGGCGTAGCCTTTGTCCTGCGCGATGCGGGCGACGGCCGAGCCCACGAAGCCGGACGCGCCGGTGATCAGCACGAGGTCCTTGTTGGCGCGGGAGGTGTCGGTCATTCTGGATTTGCTTGCGGGTTCGAAGAGCGGCGCGGTGCGTCGCTGGCGTGGCAGGGATTGTACGTGGCGCGCGGCGGCAGAGTCACGGCGCGGCGTCTACAATGCCTGGCGTAATGGACGCATGCGGGACGCACCGCGGGACGCACCGCAAAGGGAGAACGAACGATGAGCGAACCGGATCTGGATGCACGCCTTGAAACGTACTACGTGCGCGTGCGCGGAACGGTGCAGGGCGTGGGCTTTCGCCACGCGACGGTGCGCCAGGCGCACGCGCTGCGCATTCGCGGCTATGTCGCCAACATGGAGGACGGCTCCGTGGAGGCCGTGATCCAGGGCAGCGCGAACCAGGTGGACCGCATGCTGTCCTGGCTGCGCCACGGCCCGCCCGCCGCGCGCGTGAATTCGGTGGAGAGCGAGGAGCGGCGCACCGAGAAGCGCTACGAGCGTTTCGAGCAGCACTGAGGCGGCCCGGCCCTGCTGCGCCCCCGCCGCAACCTCACGCGGCAGCCAGCAGGCTCTCCGCGAATCCCCATTCCTTCTCGACCCACTGCCGCGCGCATTCGAAGCCCGCATCCGCTGCGATCGCGGGGATTTCGTCGGCGTGGTACTTGTGACTGCTCTCGGTCCAGATCGTCTCGTCCGCTTCCAGCTCGACCGCGAGCCGCGCCGCGCCCACGCGCGCCGAGACGCGCCGCCGCGCGCGCAGATGCATCTCGACGCTGCGCGCATCGGGATTGAAACGCGCGACGTGTTCGAAGTCGTGCAGGTCGAAGTCGCCGTCGAGTTCGCGGTTGATGCGCGCGAGCAGGTTCAGGTTGAACGCGGCGGTCGCGCCGATGGCGTCGTCGTAGGCGGCGATCAGCGTGGGCACGGGTTTCACGAGATCGGTGCCCAGCAAGAGCGTGTCACCCTCACGCAGCATCGCGCGGATGGCGCGCAGGAAGCGCGTCGCCGCGAGACGCGCGAAATTGCCGATCGTGCTGCCGAGAAACAGCACGCACAGGCGCTCGCCTTGCTTGCGCTGGCGGCTCACCTCGGCGAGCCCGGCCAGGTAATCGCGCTCGTAGCCGACGATGGAGATGCGCTCGATGTCGGCGAGTTCGCGCCGGCATAGCTGCAAGGCACTGCGCGAGATCTCGATCGGGCAATACGACGTGGGCGAGGTCGGGCGTTTGCGCGAAAGCGCTTCGAGAATGCGGCGCGTCTTGCGTCCGCTGCCGCTGCCGAGTTCGGCGACGATGACATCGGCGGGCAGTGCCTCGACGATTTCAGCGGCGTGGCGCGTGAGCAGGCGTTCCTCGGCGCGCGTGACGCCGTATTCGGGCAGCACCGTGATCACCTCGAACAGCGCCGAGCCGACTTCGTCGTAGAGATACTTCGACGGTAGTTCCTTTTGCGGCGCGTGGGTGAGGCCTGCGCGGACCTCGGCGGCAAAATCGGCGGCGAAGCCGGAAAGCGCATTCGGCTGCGCATTGGAACGGGAGGAACGGGCGGGACGGGACGCGGATTGGGTCATGCGCACTCCTGTGTGCGTTGGACGGCTGGCGGCTGCTGCGCAGAAGGTCTCGTTCGCGCGCGCGGCTGCAGGGCGGCTCCGTGGAAAGATTTACGTTCTAGTCCATTGCAGCAGACATTTCACGGACTATGTGGCGGATCTCGCTGCTCCGGCGGACGCCGCATTGCCCGTGCCCGCCGCCCCGGCGCGGTGCGCGGCACATTAGAATCGGGCTGACGGCGTGGCAACGCCCTCGGCCGCTAATTCAATAGCCGATTCAAATGACAATATTTTTTCCAACGCTTCCCCGGCTTTTCATGGAGGCCGGCATGCGTTTCGCCGTGCGGCGCAATTTGAGCGCGCGCACTTGCGCGGCGTTTTCTCCACGCCCGCGCGGCGCCTCGCCATGTCGGTGAATACATACGATCCCAGGCGCGGCATCACGCTTTCCGTGGGGGCGTCCACGCTGTTCGCGCTGATGTCCAGCTACACCCTGCTGCTGGCCCCGCTCGACGGGCTCGATATCTTCGCCTGGCGCGTGATCTGGACGGCGCCCGGCGCACTCGCGCTGGTGATCTTGCGCTCGCGCGCGCCGCAGCTCGTGGAGTTGCTCGTGCGCGCGTTCAGGGAGCCGCGCATCGCGCTCATGCTCGTGGCCAGCGCAGGGTTGCTCGGCCTGCAGTTGTGGGTGTTCCTCTGGGCGCCGCTGCACGGACGCCTGCTGGAAGTCTCGCTCGGCTATTTCATGCTGCCGCTCGTGATGGTGCTGGTGGGCCGCTACTACTACCACGAGCGGCTCGAAGCGCTGCAATGGATCGCGGTCGCGTGCGCGGCCGTGGGCGTCGCGCACGAGCTATGGGTGACGCACGCGTTCTCGTGGCCGACGCTGCTCGTCGCATTCGGCTATCCGCCGTACTTCGTGCTGCGCCGCAAGATTCACGCGGATTCGCTCGTGACCTTCTCGATCGAAATGGTGCTGCTGCTGCCGGTGGCCGCCATCGAAGTGCACGCGGGCGGCTCGGTCGCGCTGCTCGGCTCGCACAAGCTGCTGGCGTGGCTGCTGCTGCCGGGACTGGGCGTGATCAGCACCGTGGCGCTCGCGTGCTATCTGAAGGCGAGCCGCCTGCTGCCGATGGCGCTCTTCGGCGTTCTCGGCTATGTCGAGCCGGTGCTGCTCGTGATCGTCTCGGTGGTGCTGCTGGGCGAGCCGTTCGGGCTGCGCGAGCTGGGAACCTACGTGCCGATCTGGATTGCCGTCGCGCTGACGGCCGTTCATGGCGCGCGGCTGGTGAAGCTATCGGGGGGATGATCCGGTTACGGCCGGGCCGCGTGCCCGCGCGGAGGATTGATGCGCGTGGGCCCCGCCTTGGCCTCGATGGCCGCGCGCAAGGCCGGACGCCAGCCGAGCCCGAACAGCGCCTCGGCAAGCACGAAAAGCGGGCCGATGACGAGTCCGATCAGGTCGTCGGCGAACGCGGGCTTGCGGTGCTCCCACGCGATGTGCCCGACGAACTGGAACACCCACCCCACCACGAAAAGTCCGATGCCGCCTGCGAGCCAGGCCACTGTGCCTTGCTGCGCGAGCCACGCGCCGAACCCGAGGCAGGCCGCCGAGACGACGGCCATCATGAGGCCGAGCGGCACGTCGAGCACGAGGTAATAGAGCGTCGCGGCGCCGAACAGCAGCCACGCGGGCGAAAGCGGCCACGCCGCGAGGTGCCCCCAGACGGGGCGCGACAGCAGCACGGCGAGCGCGAGCACGATCATCGGAATGCCGATGAAGTGCGTGGCGATGTTGCGGGCGTCGCGATGGTACTCGGCGTACTGCGTGAGCTGATCGGTCAGGTTTCTCATGAGCGCCTCGTTGTCTCCACACGGATTATGACGCTGTGACGGCCTCGCAGCGCCGCGACGCGCCTGTATCGACATTGATTGATAGCATCAACATCGATACATCAAGCAAGACTGCCCGTGTGGCGCATGGCTGCGCCATTGCGGCAGCGCGCCGTTTGCACCGACAATGACGCCGGCTTGCCGCCCATAACCCCACGCCTCTGACCGTGGCGCTTTCCGATTCCGCTTCATGAACAACCGCGATAACCGTGTTGTGGCCGCCTTCGATTTCGACGGCACCATCACCACGTCCGACAGTTTCCGCGCCTTCATGCTCGATGCCGCCGGCAACGCGCGCTTCGCGCTCGCCGTGCTGCGCTGCCTGCCGTGGCTCGCGGGCATCGCGCCCGGCTGGTCCGACCGGGGCCGCACCAAGGCACGCTTTCTTTATGCGGCGCTCGGCCCGGTGCGCCGCGAAATACTCGACGCCGCCGCACAGCGCTTCGTCGACACGCGCCTGCCTGCGATGCTGCGCCCCGAGATGCTCGCGCGCATCCGCGAGCATCAGGCGCTCGGGCACGAGGTGGTGCTCGTGAGCGCGTCGCCTTCGATTTATCTGCGCAAGTGGGCGCCGCGCGTGGGCATCGGCACGGTGCTCGCAAGCGAGCTCGAATGGCGCGAGGGGGACTACACTGGGCGGCTCGTGGGCCGCAATTGCTGGGGCCCGGAAAAGGTCGCCCGGCTGCGCGCATGGTGGGGCGAGCACGCGCCCGCGACGCTCTATGCCTATGGCGACAGCCGCGGCGACCGCGAAATGGCCCAGCTCGCGAATCACGCGTGGATACGCGGTGAAGCCGCGCTGCCGCCGCTTGCGGCTGGAGGGGGATTTGGCGCGGTGGCGTAGCATCCGCGCGGCAGACGCTTCGACCCGGCTGAAGGCCGGCCCGTGGATACACGCACAGAAGGAGACAAACGCATGACTGGACAATGGACCCAGGTGAAGTCGCGCGACGGCGGCGAATTCCGCGCCTACACGGCGCTGCCGCCGGAGGGCAGCGGCCCGGGCCTCGTGCTGCTGCAAGAGATTTTCGGCGTGAACGCATCCATGCGCGCGATGGCCGACCGTTATGCGGAAGAGGGCTACGTGGTGATGGTGCCCGATCTATTCTGGCGGCTCGAGCCAGGCGTCGATCTGGGCTACGAGGGCGCCGACATGGCGAAGGCGCTCGCGCTCTACGACCGCTTCGACGTCGATCTCGCGATGGACGACATCGCGCAGACGCTCGCGGCGCTGCGCGCCCATCCCTCGCAGCGCGGCAAGGTCGGAGCGCTTGGCTACTGTCTGGGCGGGCGGCTTGCGTATCTGGCGGCGGCGCGCACTGACGTCGATTGCGCGATCGGCTACTACGCCGTGGCGCTCGAAAACTATCTGGACGAAGCCGGCAAGATCCACTGCCCGCTCATGCTGCATTTCGCGGCCGAGGACGGCTGGTGCGACGCGGCCACGCGCGCGCGCATCACGCAGGCGCTGGCGGGCAAGCCCGGCGTCGAGCTCTACACGTATCCGGGCTGCGATCACGCATTCGCGTCGAATGCGCGGCCCCAATTCGACAAGCCCGCCGCGATGATGGCGTACTCGCGTTCGCTCGCGATGCTGCGGCGCGTGCTCGGCCCCATCTACGACTTCAACGCGCTGTGGGAGGAGCACTGCTACCACGAGTTCGTCACGCGCAACCCCAGCGACGTCATGCCGACGATGGTGGCACAGCCCTACGTCAACCACATCCCGACGATGACGGGCGGCGTGGGCCACGACGAACTCAAGCGCTTCTACACGCACCATTTCGTGCATTCGAATCCCGCCGATACGCGCCTGATTCCGATCTCGCGCACGATCGGCTCGGACCGTGTAGTGGACGAGTTCATCTTCTGCTGCACGCACGACCGCGAGATCGACTGGCTGCTGCCCGGCCTCGCGCCCACCGGCAAGTACTTCGAGGTGCCGATGCTCGCCGTGATCCGCTTTCGCGGCAGCAAGCTCTATAACGAGCACATCTATTGGGACCAGGCGTCGGTGCTCGCGCAGATCGGCGCGATCGATCCGACCGGGCTGCCGATCGCGGGCGCCGCGAGCGCGAAGAAGCTGCTCGACGAAACGCTGCCGTCCAACACGCTCATGGCCGCGTGGAAGACGAGCGAAGGCAAGCCGTTCTGAGGCGCAGCCGGCGCGCGGGCCGCGCGTTTGCGGCGGCCCGCGCGGCGATCAGTTGAACGGGTTGTCGACGACGCCGGGTTTCGCGTCCGGCTCGTCCTTGACCTGCGCGGGCAAGTGCGGGTCGCCCTGGAGCTTCGCGACCACGGCGTCGAGCGCGGCCTTCAGCGCGAGCGCGGCGGCAAGGCCGCGCTTGTCGCGCGTGAGTTCGAGCGTGCCGGCGAGCGTCACGCGCGTGGTGCCGTTCGTGAGCGTGAGCGCGTCGCCCTGCACGTTCAGGACATCGTCGTCGTTTGCGTATGCGTCGAACACCTTCGGTTCCTCCTTGAGCGCGATGCGCGGGCCCGCATTATAAGAAGCAGCCCGCTACGCCATCAAACATCTTCCCGAAAATCCGGTGTGTCTCCGGGCGGGGCGTCGTGGATGGCGCGCCGCGCGCCGTTCAAGTTGACGTGAATCAGAACTGGCGCGCGAATCCACTGCGCTTCGCGACAAACCCTTGATCATGACGCTCCTGCGCCGCGCGGCGCAGACATTCCTGCTGGTCGAACAAGGAGCGCGTCATGAGAACTTTATACGAGGGTGCCGGAATTGCCGTGGCCGTGGCCATCGTCGCCGCGTCCGCTGCAATGCTCGGCGCCTGCACGGTCACGCCGTGGCATGCGTCCGCGCCCGTGGCCGACGACGCGCCGGCTGCCGCCAGCGAGGCCGCCGCGTCTTCGTCCGCCACGAGCGCGACGCCGATCGAAACACCGGCTCCGGCTGTCGTGGCCGAGGTGCCGCCGTCGAGCGCCGCCGCCGAGTTTTATCGCGTCAAGGCCGGCGACACGCTCAGCCGCATTGCCGCCGCCCACAAGCAACGCGCCGCCGATATCGCCGCCTGGAACACGCTGCCCGCCTCGGGCACCGTGAAGGTGGGGCAGCTGCTGCGCGTCGCGCCGCCCGCGAAGGCCGCTGTCGCGGCACCCACACCCGCGTCCGCTCCAGCGCCTGCGAAGGGGCCGGCGGCCAGCGCATCGCCGCCGGCCGCCGCACCTTCGGCCCCGGCTGCGCCCGCGCAGCCCGCCGCCGCTGGGCGTGCCGAGGCGCATTCCAATGCACGTGCCAATGCGCGCCTTGCCTGGCCGGTGAACGGGAGCGTCGTCACGCCGTTCGCGCCTGGCAAGCAGCGGGGCATCGTCATCGCATGTGCGCCGGGCGCGCCCGTGAAAGCGGCCGCGGCGGGGCGCGTGATGTACGCCGGCAGCGGCATCAAGGGCTACGGCAAGCTCGTCATCGTCAAGCACGACGCGCACCTGATCACCGCGTATGGCCGCAACGGCAGGCTGCTCGTGAAGCAGGGCGACACCGTGAAGCTGGGCCAGCAGATCGCCACCAGCGGTGCGGACGCGGTGGGGGTGGGCGCGCTGCTGTTCGAAGTGCGCGAGAACGGCAAGCCGGTCGATCCGGTTGCGCAACTGCCGCGCAAGCAACCGTAGTTCAACGAGAGTGCGAAGCAAATGAACAGAAGGCAATTCATTGCGGCGGGTGGGCGGGCCGCTGCGTCGCTGGCATCGCTCACGGTGCTGGACGCATGCACGACGACTGGGCCCGGCAATGCCGCAGATGCGGCAGAAAAGAACGCCCGCTTGCGCCGCGAGATCGATACGAATGTCGATGCCGCGCTGGCGCGTCTCTATGGCACGGTGAAGGGCTCGCGCGAGCTGGTGGGCAAGGCTAGCGCAGTGCTGGTGTTTCCCGAGGTGGTGGGCGCGGCCTTTGGCGTGGGCGGCGAATACGGACAAGGCGCATTGCGCGCCGACGGCCGCTCCATCGGCTACTTCAGCACCATGGCGGGCTCGTTTGGCTTTCAGGTCGGCGCGCAGTCGCGCGCCGTTTTCTATGCGTTCATGACCCGGGGCGCATTGGAGCGCTTCAAGCGCAGCAGCGGCTGGAAGGCGGGCGCGGACGCCACCGTCGCGCTCGTGAAGATGGGCGTGAACGGGCAGATCGACACGACCACCGCCGTCAACCCGATCGAGGCTTTTGTGCTGACCAATGCCGGCCTGATGGCGGGCGCTTCGCTCGAAGGCACCAAGGTTTCGCGGCTGGATCTATAACGGCGCGCGCTGCGCCGCTCTCTGCCGGCTTCCGTCACCCGGTTCTTACCAGCCCCATTTGCGCACGGCAAATGTGCCGCCGTTGAACGACACCTTCGTCTGCGCGGCGACGTTTGCGGGAATGCCCGGGAATGCAATGCCGCTTTGCGCTTCGAGATCGCGCACCGAACGCACCTCATAGCGATCGTCGCTCGCGTTGTTCGCGACGATGGCGAACGCCAGCTGCTGCGAGGGCACGTAAACCACCTTGAAGATCTGCGTGGGCACCAGCACGCGCGACGCGCCGATCGTCTGCAACTGCGCGCCGGCGAAGAGCGGACCGGTCACGACATAAGCATCGCCGTATTTCGTCGCGAGCTTGCGCACCGCCGTTTCGATATGCGACCACAGCCGCTGATTGTTCTCGCGGTTCTGCGGCACGATGTTCGCGAGCGAGAACGATTCAGCCATCGCCTGGGGGTTCCAGCGGTTGCCGGCGGGGCTCATGTGGCCGCGGTCGAAGCCGCTGCGCTTGTAGTCGGCGAGCGTCGCGCCTTCGCCGGCGGGCAGGCGCTCGTCTTCGAAGAAGCGGTTCGTGCGCGTCATGTCCTTCGCGGCTTCGAGATGATCGCGCGTAAGGTGCTCCGCCGACCAGAGCGGGCCATGGGTGACGCCCGAGTGCAGCACCACGTAATCGGAGTAGCAGAGCATGCGCGTTTTCGGCGCCATGCGCGGATTGCTGAGCGTGGGGAACTGGCCGCCGGGAACGAATTGGGCGCAGGCGGACGTCGCGGGTACGGCAGGCGCAGCGAACGCATGGCCAGGGATGGCCAGGGTCAGGGCCGCGCTCAGGCAGGCAAACAGCTTCTTCATCGGCAAATCGGTAAATCAGCGAGTCGGGGATGGCCCGCGAACGCGTGAGCCGCGCGCGCATCGTGCGCGCGCCGTCGCGCTCGTGAAAGGACCTGTAAGGGCGTGAGAGTATAGCGGGCGAGACTGGGCGCGGCCAACTCGAGCTCAGGTGCGCGCGCAGCAAAACAATGCGGCGCCGCCAGAAAGGCGACGCCGCAAGACAAGGGAACACGAAGGGTGAAACGCGCGGGCTACGCGCGATGCATCAGTCAGCGAACAGGGCGTTTTCGGCGTGGACCATCTGGCGGTCCACGGCCTGCAGTCGCCATTGGCCTTCCATGTGCGCGTGCGAGGTTTCGCACGACCACGTGGCGTCGCCGTGGGCTGAACTGATCTCCTGGCGGCGGTTTACATGCAGGCCGCGCAGGGTGCAGAGCGGGGAATCGTCGAGCGGCGCGCATAGCGCCGTCACACCGTCTGCATCGCGCATCTCTCCCCAGGCGGGAAGGTCGATGCCTTCGTGCGACTCGCGCGACCAGCGTTGCTGGTCGGTGTCGAGCCAGAGCACGGCAAAGTCGTGGTTCACAGTCGGGTCCGGACCGTTGATCAAAATAGTCAATCGCATGTGAGCTCCGAAATGGCTTCGAAAGGGCGCGCGGGCGGGCGCGCGAATCTGGCCGAAACCTAAGTCTAGGTCGGAAGATTCGGTGTTCAAGGCGTTTATTCAAATATTGGGATAGATCGGTCGCACAGGCCCGCCGCATAAGGGTGGCCAGCGTGTGCGGCAAGGCGTCGCCGGGCCAAAGGCCGTCCGGCTATCGGCGGGATTGAAAATCACAATTGGGAACACAAACGACATTTCCTAGATTGATAGAGCGGCGTAGACCGCGCTCATGCCCTGCTGCACCGCACGAAGATGCGCAGCGCCGCGTCCCCCCGAATCCGGAAGATTGAAGGAGGCATAGATGGCACAGCTCAAAGGCTCGAAGACGGAACAAAACCTCAAGGACGCCTTCGCGGGCGAATCGCAGGCGAATCGCCGCTACCTATATTTCGCGGCCAAGGCCGATGTGGAAGGCCAGAACGACGTTGCCGCGCTGTTCCGCTCGACCGCCGAAGGCGAAACCGGCCACGCGCACGGCCACCTCGAGTATCTGGAAGCCGTAGGCGATCCGGCGACCGGCCTGCCGTTCGGCAGTTCGCGTCTGAATCTGCAGTCGGCGATCGCGGGCGAAACGCACGAATACACCGATATGTACCCCGGCATGGCCAAGGTCGCGCGCGACGAAGGCTTCGACGAAATCGCCAACTGGTTCGAGACGCTCGCCAAGGCGGAGCGCAGCCACGCGAACCGCTATACGAAGGCGCTGGAAGCGCTGGCCGACTAGGGCCGAGGTCAGGGCAAGGCACCATTGCGCGCGCGAGGCTCGCCCGCGCGCGCTGCATCTCGTGCGTTTCTCGTGCGCCCGCGCGAACGCACCCTGATAACCAGAAGAAACAACTAGAACTGGAGACGTCATGCCCCACAAGGAAGGCAGTCTCGAAGCGCCGACCCGCCACCCGCTCGACTGGCGATCCGACGCGTTCTACGACCAGGCGCAGCTCGACACCGAGCTCGCGCGCGTGTTCGATATCTGCGCGGGTTGCAGGCGTTGCGTTTCGCTCTGCGGCGCGTTCCCGGCGCTGTTCGATCTCGTCGACGAAACCGACACCGGCGAAGCCGAAGACGTCGACAAGACGCAGTTTTCGAAAGTGGTCGATCAGTGCTATCTGTGCGACCTCTGCTACATGACGAAGTGTCCCTATGTGCCGCCGCATCCGTGGAACGTGGATTTCCCGCATCTGATGCTGCGCGCGAAGGCGATTCATTACCGCAACGGCGAGGTGCAGCTGCGCGACCGCGTGCTCTCGAACACCGACGCGCTCGGCCATCTCGCGGGCATTCCGGTGGTCACGCAAACCGTCAACGCGGTCAACGGCACGAAGGCGATGCGCGCGGTGATGGAAGACGCGCTGGGCGTGGACCGCCACGCGTGGCTGCCGTCGTTTGCCGCGCGCAAGTTCCGCAGCGCAGCAAGCAAGGCCACGGCGAGCGAGGTGCGCGACGGCGAGCGCACGCCGGGCAAGGTCGCGATCTACGCGACCTGCTACGTGAACTTCAACGAGCCGGGCATCGGCCACGACCTGCTGGCGGTGCTCGATCACAACGCCATCCCCTACGTGCTGGTGAAGAGCGAGGCGTGCTGCGGGATGCCGCTGCTCGAACAGGGCAACCTCGAAGGCGTGGCGAAGAAGCAGGCCGAAAACATGCCGGTGCTCGCGCGGTACGCGCGCGAAGGCTATGCGCTGCTGGGCGCGGTGCCGAGCTGCGTGCTGATGTACAAGCACGAACTGCCGCTGATGTTCCCCGACGACGCCGACACGCGCGCCGTGAGCGACGCGTTCTGGGACCCGTTCGAGTACTTCGTGGCGCGCAACCGCGACGGCTTGCTGAAAACCGATTTCCGCACGCCGCTCGGCAACGTCTCGTATCACGTGCCTTGCCACGCGCGCGTGCAGAACATCGGCCGCAAGACCTCCGACCTGCTCTCGCTCGTGCCCGAAACCAAAGTCAACGTGGTCGAGCGCTGCTCGGGCCATGCGGGCACATTTGGCGTGAAGAAGGAATTTCACGCGATGGCGATGAAGATCGGCACGCCCGTGTTCAAGCAGATGGCGCAGGGCGAGCCCGATTTCATCTCCTCGGATTGCCAGCTCGCGGGGCATCACATCGCGCAGGGCATCGACGAGAACAAGCTTGGCAACGCGCAGGGGGGCCCGCCGCTCGCGCATCCGCTCACGCTGCTGCGCCGTGCCTACGGAATTTGATGAGGAAACCTGATGAAGATCGCAAGAAATTCGCTGCTCTCGCTCGAAGCCTATGCGAAGCAGCGCAGCGAGATGCGCAACCGCATCATCGAGCACAAGAAGCGCCGCGCCGTGGCGCTGGGCAATCACCTGACCTTTCTCTTCGAAGACGAAGCGACGATCCGCTACCAGATCCAGGAGATGCTGCACATCGAAAAGATCTTCGAGGAAGACGGCATTCAGAGCGAGCTCGATGCTTATCTGCCGCTGGTGCCCGACGGCAGCAACCTCAAGGCCACGATGCAGATCGAGTACGAGAACGAGATCGAACGACGCGCGGCGCTGGCGCGGCTTATCGGCATTGAAGATCGCGTTTTTCTGCAGGTGGAGGGCGAGTCGCCCGTCTACGCCATCGCCGACGAAGACCTCGAGCGCGACAACGCCGAGAAGACCTCGGCGGTGCACTTCGTGCGCTTCGAATTCACGCCGCAAATGAAGAAGCGCCTGCGCGACGGCGCGGCGCTCATGATCGGCTGCGATCATCCGAACTATCGCGTGCCCGACCAGATCATCGGCTGCGACGTGCGCGACGCGCTCCTGAAGGATCTCGATTGAGGCTTCGAAGCCCTTCGCGCTTCATGCGTCTCACACGTTCTTGCGGTACATGACGAAGCCCGGCTTGTCGGCCACGCCGTCGTAAAGGCGCATGGCCGTGTGATTCGTCTCGTGCGTATGCCAGTAGACGCGCGCCGAGTTCGAGGCCTTCGCGTGCGCATACACCGCTTCGATCAGCGCGCGTCCCACGCCCTTGCCGCGTGCGTCCTCGCTCGTGAACAGATCCTGCAAATAGCAGATCGGGCCATCGAGCGTGGTGTTGCGGTGGTAGATGAAGTGCACGAGACCCATCACGCGTTCGCCTTGCAGCGCGATGAACGCGTGCATGGGTTCGTAGCCGTCGAAGAAGCGCGTCCACGTGGTCTGCGTGATCGCCTTGGGCAGCGCGGTGGGGCCTGAGCGGCCATAGAAGTGGTTATAGCCGTCCCAGAGCGGGCGCCATGCGTCGTAGTCGGCGGGCGTGACTTCGCGCACGTGGATCGTCGGGCTCAAATTCGTTCTCCTTGGCGTGGTGGGCTTGCCGCAGCATCAGCGTATGCGATTTGTGGCACCATTGTTAGTCCCACTCAAGCCACAAAACATGGAGCCACGAGATTGGACTACGCGCTGATGATGGCCGCTTACGAGCGCCGTGCGCGCGCGAGCGCTTCACGACGCCTCACGCAACAGGACCTGCTCTACGAGAGCCTGCGCCGCGCGATTCTCGACGGCGACATCGTGTGCGGCACGCGCCTCGCTTCGAGCCGCACGCTGGCCGAGGAGCTGGGCATCGCGCGCAACTCGGTGCTCTATGCATATGAGCGGCTGGTGGAGGAAGGCTTCATCACGGCCACGCGCCATGGCTCCATCGTCAACGGCGTGAAGCCCGGCGTTGCGCCACCTGCCACACGTGTGCCGCCGCACGACGCCGCCGCCGCGCCGCTGCTGTCGCGCCGCGTGCGCGAGTTGCCGCCGCGCCGGGCATCGGGTGACGGCGTGACGGCGTTGCGGCCCGGCACGCCCGCGCTCGACGCGTTTCCGCTTGCGCAGTGGCGCACGAGCGTCGAGCGCGCGATGCGCGAGGTGGACCCGGGCGAACTGGGCTACGGCGACAGCGCGGGCCTGCCGGTGCTGCGCCATGCCATCGCGCAATACGTGCGCGTGTCGCGCGGCGTGCGCTGCCAGCCCGAGCAGGTGTTCATCACGGACGGCACGCAAACGAGCCTCGCGCTGTGCGCGCGTTTGTTCGCCGACGAAGGCGAGCGCGTGTGGATCGAAAATCCGGGCTATCTGGGCGCGCGCGTGGAGATGCTGGCGGCCGGGCTCACGCTCGTGCCGGTGCCGGTGGACGCCGCGGGTATGGCCGCGCGCGACGAGGACTGGCGCGCCGCGCCGCCGCGTCTCGTGTATCTCACGCCCTCGCATCAATATCCGCTCGGCTGTGTGTTGAGCCTCGAACGGCGTCTCGCGCTGATCGAGCAGGCGCGCGCGTGTGGAGCGTGGATCATCGAAGACGACTACGACAGCGAGCTGCGCCACGATGGCCCGCCGCTGCCGTCGATTCAGGGCCTCGCGGACGACACGCCCGTGATCTACCTGGGCACCTTCAGCAAGACGCTTTTTCCGGCGCTGCGCCTCGGCTTCATGATCGTGCCGCGCCAGGTCGTGGCGCAGGTCGCGGCGGCGCATCGCACGCTCATGCGCCAGGGCCGCGTGGCCGAGCAGGCGGCGCTTGCGGACTTCATCGAAAGCGGCCGCTACGCGCGGCATCTGCGCCGCATGCGCAAGCTCTACGAGACGCGCCGCGACGGCCTTGTGGCCGCAATCGAAAAACATCTCGCGGGCCTCATGACGGTGTCCGCCGATGCGGGCGGCATGCACCTGAGCGTGCGCCTGGATGCGCCGCTGGCCGACGTGGCCGTGAGCGAGGCGGCGCGTGCGCATGGTCTCGCGCTTTCGCCGCTCAGCGCGTTTTGCCTCGATGGCGAGGAGGGGCGCGACGCGGTCCGCTATAACGGCTTCCTGCTCGGCTATGCGGAGGCCACGCCCGAGGCATCGGACGCGCTCATGGCGGCGCTGGCGGGGGTGTTGGAGGAGATGCTTTCAACGGTGATGCCCTGGATGCGTGTTCACGCTATTCGATCTCATCGAGCGTGAGTCGTGTGGTATCGGCGCGAATCGCCTGGATAGTCCGCATCATCTGCAGCGGTGATCGGCAACGTAAAGGATTGCATTTAGCACCTGCAGGTTTTTCAGGCTGACATTGCCGCACCGTTCTGCATGGCGATGCCTGATCTGCCGATACGACTTGAATGCGCGCTGGATTTTCATCATCGGACGCCGTGTGGGTCGTGCGCCATGTCAATAACAGTTAGTGTCTAATGATGTAGTATTTTTAGATGAGACTTTGAATATCAGAATTTCATTTTATAACTCAATTTCAATCCTGCTTGATAGCGAAATTGCTCCATGACATTTCGTGATTGCCCGCCTGAATAATCCTGTTTTAAATCCTGCGTCGTGCAAGCGCGCTGTCTGGATTGATTGATTCTTCATTACTGCATTTCACGAATTCATTTCAATCACTTGGTAGTGCATATCATCAAGAAAGTCGTTTCAATATGACCTCCCCACTCCTGAATCCCGACACCTCATCGCCGGATGCCTCACAATCCGGTACGGCTTCAGCATCGAACTCATCCGCGCAAAGCTTGCCGCCGCGCATTATCGTTGGCTCGGGGCAAGGCCCGCTGGTCTTCGATCTCACGAGCGAACTGATCTGCGTGAAGCAACAGCCGCTGCCCGGCGTCGTCATCTTCGTGCATGGCGTGAACTCCGAGGGCGAGTGGTTCGAAGCCGCCGAGCAGGGGTTATGCGAGGGGTTGAACCGCCGGCTCGCCCGGCTGGACGACCAGATGGCGTACAAGGGTGTCGTCGGCGGGCAGCTCTCGCCCGTCTCGTACACCGAAAGCCTGACGCCGGAAGGCTTTCTCAATCCGGAGTTGCTTCCCGACACCTACATCAAGCCCGATCCGTCGTTCTCGCCGGTCATTTATTTCCGCTGGGGCTACAAGGCCAACCCGGAAGAACTGAAAGAGTACGGCGACAAGATCTTCCTGAACGAGCAGGACTACTGGGGCGGTGGCCCGTTCGTCAACGGCTGTTCCAGCCTGCCTGACCTGTGGAGCGAGGGCCTCGATGACCGCATATTCGGGTTTCTTTCCGTGCAGGCCATGAACCCGACGCCGCGCGCCATATACCGCACCCCGCCGCGCACCTACGGCGTGCTCGCGGCGCTGCGGCTCGCGCGGCTCGTGCAGTCGATCCGGAAGATGCAGGCCAACGTGCCGATCACGATTGTCTGCCACAGTCAGGGGAACATGATCGGGCTCGCGGCGGCATTCTTCGGCGACACGTTTCCGGAGGTCCAGGACCCCTGGGGCAACATCGGGCGCTGCGTCGCCGACGCATACGTGCTCGCGAATCCGCCGTACAGCGTCGCGAACACCGGCACAGGTCTCGAAAGCTGGTCGCAACGTGAAATGCGCGACGCCCAGAAACGCAACGGCCGGCAGACCTACAAGGCGCGCACCGGAACGCTGCGGGCCTTCCTCGACATCATGCGTGCGCGCACCGCCTTCGAAATGCCGCCCGACAAGGTCGATGAGGACATGGCCAACACGCGCACGTCGGAGTCGGGCGGCAAACCGTACACGGCCGCCGCCGACCGCGCTGCCCACGGACTGAATGGCTACACCTATGGCCGGGTCACGCTGTATTGCTGCCCGCATGACCAGGTGATTTCGGCCTCCACGGTTCAGGGCATCGGCTGGCGCGGACTGGGGCGCGTGAGCAACAAATACAACAAGGATATCGACCCGCACAAGGCCATGCCCAATGACGAACTGGCCGATATCGGCGCACAGGGGGTGTTGACCCAGCGCGTATTCGCAAGCGGCTTCGAGGTAGGCAAGCACGCCGAGTATCACTACTGGGAAAACGACTGGCGCCACACCGGCGCGAAGACGTCGGGGTTCTGGTTCCCGGCTTCACCGACGGCGAAATATGGCATCAAACGCGCATGGAGCGCCAACGAGAACTACGTGGCGAAGCTCGCCACCACCGCAACCGCGCCACTGCTTTACATCGTGACGCTGGCGACGTCGGCCTTCAACCTGCTGCCGGTCAACGCCGATCCGCCGAAGGGCTGGATGGTCACGGCCGATGCGCCGCCGCTCGACGAGACGTTTGCGCCACGGGCGCTTCGGTACGGCAAGCCGGTCCACGTCAGCGATGGCGACGCCCAAAGCAATTTCAACGAGGATAACGATCCGCCCGCAGCGGCCCGCAATGCGAACAAGCTGGACAGGAATGCTGACGATCCCTACGACAACTACAAGTCCATGCAGGCCGATCAGGAGGCGGCAGGCAACGTCGACAGCGAGGCGTCGCAGCGCTACGAGGACCACGCGATCCTGCGCATGCGCGTGCGCGCCGATCGCAATTCAGCGTGGATCGACGGCGACGGCAACGTGATCGGCGAGGACGGCAAGAGCGCCTTGCCCGAGGGCTACGCGGAGTGGCGCAACGAGCAGGTCACGCAAATCCTGGACGACAGCCGGAACAACAACCCGACCAATCACTCGACCATCATGACGAACCCGATGCATGCGAGGAAGGCGCTTGCATATGACATGGCGGTGGGGTTGTGCTACCTGTCGCCCGAGCAGATGACCGAGTTGCGACGCGAAGCGGATTGGCGGATGGAGGAAGGGATGGGTGATGCGAACCCCAACAAGAAGTATTGGGAATATTTTGATAGCGGGACGATAAATCTGGATGCGCTGACTCAATGGCTCGCGAATGACGAAGAGGGGCGCAAGCCCGAGAAGATCGTCGACGAACGCGAAGGCCAGTTCTACCTGAATCTCGGAGGCCTGGTATGAGTGCGCTGATTTCGACGTGGCAGCGCCGACTGGTTCTCGCCGTGCTGATGATGTTCTGGGTGCCGTCCTCATGTTTGTGTGGAGTACGGAGGCCGGCGACGCGACGGTCTTAGCATTGACTACAGGAGAATGGATGAAACGACTGGTTGTAATTCCCTTCTTGATGGCCTTCGCGACGTTTGCCTTCACGACGTCCGCCATGATGCCTACGCCCGCCAGGGCGGCCACGCCGAGCGCTGATGCCGCGCCGACGGCTTCCACGAAGCCCTACATGGCGCAGGTCGTCGGGGCCGCATGGCTGAATCCGCTGCAGCGGCGCGATTACCCGACCGAGTGGCAGTTGTTGTGGGCCTTGGGGCTGGTAACACCAAACAGGAACGACGACGTGGTGCGGACTGATCCGCAAAAATTCTCGACGCTCCAGTCGATCGGAGCGCTTGCCTACGGCAACCACGGCAAGGAAAATTTCAAAGGCTATTACCATAAATACGTGACCAAATTAACCAGGCTGTTTGGTAACCGCTATGTGATGAACGAGAAGTACTTCTACACAGTCAAGCCCGACAACAGGCAGGACTGGCGGGAACTGGCCGGGATTCGTGTTGAGTTCGCCATTCCGACTCGCCTTGATCCGCTAGAGGCCCAGACCTATCTGTGCAAAGAGATCATCAGAAGATTCAGTATCGGGAGCAAATCGTTCCCCAGCCTCTGGAGCCGCGACACGCCCCCCGACGTGCGCGTAACCCCCGGAGGAGCAAACGCCGGCTTCACCTCATTGAACAACGCGCTGGACTACCTCGAGGCGAACCCCGACGAAAGCGTCTGGGTGATGAACTGGGATGCGCCAAGCTTTCCGCCGAGAGACGGCCAGCTTAACGAGAACATGGTGCTGCTGTTCCTCGCGGGTCCGCAGATGAAGACCGAACGCGCGCCGCTGGCCTGGATCGGCCGCGCAGCCACCGGAAACGTTCAGGATTTCGAAAAAAAGGCCGGCACGACCCGCGCGGTCGAGGCATGGAAAGCAACCATCGCCACAGCCGCGCACAACGCGAACGTATCGGTACCCGATATCCGCTACACGATCCACGATGCGGGCAAGGGCAGCGATGCCTCCTCGTCACGCATCGGCCCGCTCGGTCGCGCTCTGACCGAAACGATGCTGGAGTTCGATTTCCAGAAGCAGACCTTCAACACGCCGGCGTTGCTCGGCGAAATGGGCGCGGGCACGGCACTCACCGATGTGGCGCTGGCAATCGGCCGGGCGAACCACCTGGGCGAAACCGTACTCGTGGCCGGCACCACCGACGCGGAACATCCGGTTGCAGTGGTCGTGACCCCCCCGTCGCAGATCGTGCCGATCGACCCCGACGCGGACTGGTTCCGCGCGCGCGGCGAGAACAACGCCTATCTGCCGTGGTGGGGCCGCCGCTACGACACGAAGTATGGCCAGCAGGGCTGGTCGTGGTGAGCCAGGAGACACAAATCGTGAGAGGCATTATTCGCGTGAGAGACGCGACCAGCCACGGCGGCCATTTCGAAGCCGGCAGCGCGGTCCGCAAGGTAATGGGCCGCGCCGTCGCCCGCGAGGGCGATCGCTGTACGTGCCCCATCGAGGGACGCCGGGACTGCGTGGTCGCCGAAGACGATCCGGCCTTCGTGATCGGCGGCCACAAGACCACGTGCGGCGCGATATTGATTTCCAGTCTGCTGTACTCTGGCCGCAACTGATGACGGAGGCGGCTTTTTAGGGCGGAAGAAGTTCGCCAGGACCGACCGCGCGCAGCCGCCTGATATTTCGCGCTCGTCGACGGTGAACTCGGATAACGTGAACACGCTCTAAAGCATCTCCATCACCCGGTGATACATCATGCCGATCTCGAGTGCGGGCCTGCGCCACGACGGTCCGCCCGGGAAGCGCGCGTGACGCACGCGCGAAAACAGATCGAACGCCGCGCGCTCGCCTGCAATTGCCTGGGCAACCACGCGCCCCGCGATGCCAGTGAGCGCCACGCCGTGCCCTGAAAAGCCCTGCACGTAGTAATAATTCGGGTCGACCGCACCGAAGTCGGGCGCGCGATTGCGCGTGACGTCCACGAAGCCGCCCCATGCGTAGTCCACGTTCACGCCTTCGAGTTGCGGGAACACGCCGGTCATGCGCTGCTTCATCGCCTCTGTGAGTTGCGCGGGCGCTGCGCCTGTGGAATCGGCGCGGCCGCCGAACAGCAGCCGGTCATCGGCGGACAGGCGGAAATAGTCGAGAAAGAAGTTGTTGTCGCAAATGGCCGCGCGGCCGGGAATGAGCGCTTGCGCGCGCGCCCGCCCGAGCGGTTCAGTCGCGATGATGTACGAAGCGATGGGCGCGATGCGCGCCGCAATGGGCGCGGGCAGCACGCCGCCAGGCGCGGCGTTGCAGCACGACACCACGAAGCGGCAGCGCACCTCGCCGCGCGCGGTCCTCACGACCGGCCGCGCGCCGCGCGCCACATCGAGTGCGCGCGAGTGGGCGAACAGTCGCGCGCCTTCGTTGCGCGCCGCATCGGCGAGGCCGAGGCAGTACTTGAGCGGATGCAGATGCCCCGAGAACGGATCGTGGACACCCGCCAGATAGCTGTGCGAATTTACGCGCGCACGCGTGGCGTCGGTGTCGAGCCATTCGAGCTTGTCGTAGCCCCAGCGCGTGCGCGCGGCGTCCATCCATGCGCGCAGGTGAGGCACGCGCTTGGGCTTCGTGGCGACCGTCACGTAACCCGGCGTGAAATCGCAGTCGATGCCATGGCGCGCGATGCGCTCGCGCACCAGCGCCACGCCCTCGATGGACAGCGCCCATGCCGCGCGTATGCCCATGTCGCCAAGCTGTTTTTCCAGCACCTCGTCTTTCGCAAAGCCCACCAGCGTCTGGCCGCCGTTGCGCCCCGAGGCGCCCCAGCCAGGCCGATGCGCGTCGAGCACGGCGACCGAGAGCCCGCGCGCGCGGCACTCCAGCGCCACCGAAAGTCCCGCGAAGCCTGCGCCGATCACGCAAACATCGGCGTCGATCATGCCTTCCAGCACGGGATCGTCGTCGGCGGGGCGCGTGGCGGTGGCTTCGTAGTACGAGTCGCGGGCGAGCAGGTCCGCCCGGGCGTCGAGGTCGAGAGTCATCAGAGCAAATCCTTCATTCGATACCATGCCATCGCGAGCACGAGGGCAGGGGTTCGCAGTGTAGCGCCGCCGGGAAAGTCGCGGTGGCGGATCTTGCCGAACAGGTCGAAGCGCGCGGCCTGGCCGTGAATCGCTTCGGCAATCAGCGTGCCTGCGAGGCCCGTGGTGTTCACGCCGTGGCCGGAGAAGCCTTGCGCGAAATACACGGTAGGGGAAAGGCGGCCGAAATGCGGCGCGCGGTTCATCGTGATGTCGACGAAGCCGCCCCACGCGTAGTCGACTTTCACGTCGGCGAGTTGCGGGAAGGTCTTGAGCATGTCGGCGCGCATCGCAACGCCCAGGTTGCGCGGTGCGAGCTTCGAATAGCTGACCTTGCCGCCCCACAGGAGCCGCGTGTCGGGCGCGGGGCGGAAGTAGTCGAGCACGAAGCGGCTGTCGCACACGGCGGCCTGCGCCGGCATCAACGCCGCCATGCGTTGCGCGCCGAGCGCTTCGGTGGCGATTACGTAGGTGCCGACCGGCATGATCTTGCGCGCGAGTTGTGGCGCCAGCGCACCGAGATAGGTGTTGCACGCGAGCACGACGAACTTCGCGCGCACCTGGCCCTGCGCCGTTTCGACGACGTGCCCACCGTGCTCGTCGCGAATGCGCGTGACCGCGCTGTCCTCGAAGATTTGCACGCCCGCTTCGCGCGCCGCGCGTGCGAGTCCGAGCGTGTAGTTGAGCGGATGCAGATGCCCGCTATCAGGATCGTAAAGGCCGCCGCGATAGCGCGCCGAATTCACGTACTGGCCCACGCCTTCGCCATCGACGTAACGGAACCGGTCGTAGCCGAAGCGCGTCGCGGCTTCGTCGCGCGAGCGCTTGAGGTCGTCCACGTCGCGCGGCTTGTTCGCGGCGGTGAAGTAGCCCGGCGTGAGCGCGCAATCGATCTGGTGCCGGGCCACGCGCGACTTCACGATGTCGAGCGTTTCGAGGCCCATCGCCCAGATCTGCTTGATCTCGTCTTCATTCATGAATTGCGCGAACGTGTGCAAGCCGCAGGCGAAGCCGCCGATCAGCTGGCCGCCGTTGCGTCCGCTCGCGGCCCAGCCAACCCGCGAAGCTTCGAGCAGCGCGACGCGATAGCCGCGCTCGGCAAGATTGAGCGCCGCGGAAACACCCGTGAGACCCGCGCCGATCACGCTGACATCGGCGTCCAGTGCGCCTTGCAGCACGGGGTGGCGGGTCGTGTCATTGACGCTGGCCGCGTACCACGACGGCGCATGAGGCTGATTGGCGAATTTGAGCATAGGGGATACAAAAAAAGCGGGCGGCGGCATGCGCGCCGCCGCCCGCTGCGCACTCGTCAGAACGAGTAGATGAACTGCGCGCCCAGCAGGTCGTTGCTCTTGCTGTACGAGCCGTCGTCGCGCAGGAACACCTTCTGCGTGGCCCAGTCGTGGCGGTATTCGACCTTCACGGTGATCTGCTGCGTCGCGTAGAACAGCACGTCGAGCGCGATGTCCTGGCGCGTCGCGCCATGGCATTCGAAGCCGTAGCCGCCGCTCGCCTTCGAGTTCGCGAGGCAGTCCGAACCGATGCCGAAGCCGTTGTACGGATCCATGCCGTTGCCGTTGAGCACGATGCCGCCGCCGCCGCCGCCGTTCTTGCCGTTGGCGAGCACGTCGTAGCGCGCGGTCACGCCCATGCGGCCCACCACCGGCGCGAAGAACTTGCGGTGCGCGAGCAGCGAGAGACCATACCACTGTGCGTTGCCGCCGTTGAACGCCGCGCGCTGCTGCTGGCCGTAGTCGATTTCGGCGTTGTACTGGATGTCCGCGAGCGTATAGCTGGCATCGACTTCGCCGAAGAAGAAGTAGCCACCCGAGCTCGATGCCTGGCCGCCCGGACCATAGACGGTCTGGCCGGTCGTGGAGTCGATCGCGCTCGACAGCGTCTGCCGGCCGACGTTGAACGAGCCGCCGATATCGAGTGCGCTCGACCATGTGTAGTCGGCGCGCGCCGTGAAGGTCGGGATCTTGTTGCTGGTGGTGATCGGGTCGCCCAGCGCGTTCGTGCCGATCTGCGTGACGGCGCCGAAGGTGCGGTACTGCTCGTTGCCGACCATGAATTTGAACGCCCACTGGCTGCCGCTAGGCGAGTAGTTCCAGCCCACGCCCACATAGCTGCCCGGATCGGAGAAGTCGTAGAGCAGGTTGTGGGTGAGGGTGAGCATCTGGTTCGACTGCTGCACCTCGTAGCCGCCGAAGCTCGACATGAGGCCCGCCACGAACGTGCCGGTGGAGGTCACCGGCACCGTGATGACCGCCGTGTTCAGGATGTTGTTGCCGATCTCGCCATGCTCGTTCTGCAGCAGCGTGATGCCGTTGCCGCGGTTGGGCATGAGCGTGATTTCGGCCGAAGGCGCCATCGGACCGACGCCGAATGTCTTCTTGATGTCGAGGTAGACGTCGCCGAACGTGCTGTTGAAGTAGTTGTACGAACCGGTATGGTTCGCGAACAGGAACGATGAGGTGCCCGGCGCGCGGTTGTAGATATACGTCGGGTCGATATAGCCGGTGACCGACAGACCTGCGAGCGGTCCGGTCGTGGCCGCGTCGGTGAGCGAATCCACCTTCATTTGCTGGTTCGCGATTTGCTGCTTCATCTGGTCGACCTGGTCGTTGGTCAACTGGGCAGGCTGCTTGCCATAGTCGGGCGAGGACGGATCCACAGCGGGCGCTGCGACGAGCGTGGCGCCTGCCGCGCCCGAGAACGCGCCGCCGGCCGATGCCGTGGCGGTTTTCGCCGTGCCCTGTGCGGCATGGTTCGACGCCGCGAGTTCGCTCTTGAGCGATTTCACCTCTTTTTGCAGCGCGTTGAGCTGCGCCTGCAGGGCCTTGATCTGGTCGCTAGTCGTGTCCGCGAAGGCGAGCCCTGGCAATGCCCCGGCCACCAGCAAACAGATTAACTTCTTCTTCATTGAAATTCTCCGAGTGGGTCGTTATTGCAAGCGCTGCGGCATAAAGATCCCCTGTGCCGCAGCGCGTTGCCGGCAGCGCGCGCTGCCTTTGTGGACTGCGATCAGATCATCAAGCGGCGCGCCGGCCGAGCGGCGAGCCCACTGCGCCGGCCGGCGCGCCCGGTGCCGCGCTCTGGATGGCTTCAGAGGGATCGGGCTGCACGAAGGCCATTTGCATGTCGCGCATGCGCTTCTTTTCGCGTGCCGACATCATCTGGTTCACCGCGATCACGCCGATCGTCACCGCGCAGATGAAGAGCGTGGCCAGCGCGTTCATTTCCGGATTCAGGCCGAGGCGCACGCGCGAGAACACCACGAGCGGCAGCGTGGTCGAGCCGGGGCCGGAGAGGAACGCCGAGAGCACGAGGTCGTCGATCGAGAGCGTGAACGAGAGCAGCCAGCCCGAGAGCAGCGCCTGCGAGATGAGCGGCAGCGTGACCACGAAGAACACCTTGAGCGGCGTGGCGCCGAGATCGAGCGCGGCTTCTTCGAGCGACTTGTCGAGCTCCTTCACGCGCGACTGCACGACGATCGCCACATAGGACACGCACAGCATCACGTGACCGATCCACATCGTGATCACGCCACGGCCCTTCGGCCAGCCGATGAGCTGCTCCATCGCGACGAACAGCAACAGCAGCGAGATGCCCTGGATCACTTCGGGAATAACGAGCGGCGCGTTGATCATCCCGGCAAACAGGGTGAAGCCGCGAAAGCGTCCGAAGCGCGCGAGCACGAAGCCGGCCCACGTGCCGATCACGACCGAGGCGAACGCCGTCATGAGGCCGATCTTCAGCGACAGCCACGCGGAGGTGAGCAGTTCGTCGTCCTGCAGCAGCGCGGCGTACCACTTGAGCGAGAAGCCCGACCACACGGTCACGAGCTTCGACTCGTTGAACGAGTACACCACGAGGCTGATGATCGGGATATAGAGGAACAGGAATCCCAGCGCGAGAACGCCCGTGGAAAGAGTGCGATTGGGCTTGATCATTTGCTTTCCTCCAGTTCCTTGACCTGGTAGTACTGAAAGACCGCCATCGGCACGAGCAGCAGCACCACCATCGCGACGGTGACCGCCGAGGCCATCGGCCAGTCCATATTGTTGAAAAACTCATCCCACATGACGCGGCCGATCATGAGCGTGTCCGCGCCGCCGAGCAGTTCGGGAATCACGTACTCGCCCACCGCCGGAATGAACACCAGCAGGCTGCCCGCGATGATGCCGTTCTTCGAGAGCGGCAGCGTGATCTGCGTGAACGCGACCCACGGCTTCGCGCCGAGGTCGTAGGCGGCTTCGAGCAGCGTGAGGTCCATCTTCACGAGATGCGCGTAGAGCGGCATCACCATGAAGGGCAGGTACGAATAGACCATGCCGATATAGACGCCCGCATCGCTGTGATAGAGGCGCAGCGGCGAGTGAATCAGGCCGATCGCGATGAGCGCGTGATTGAGCAGGCCGTCGTCCTTGAGAATGCCGATCCATGCGTAGACGCGGATCAGGAACGAGGTCCAGAACGGCAGCATCACGGCCATCATGAGGATGTTGCGCGTTGCCGGATTCGAGCGCGCGATGTAGTAGGCAATGGGATAGCCGATCAGCAGACAGAAGAAGGTCGAGACCGCCGCCATCTTCAGCGAGCTGATATAGGTGGCGATATAGAGGCTGTCCTGCAACAGGAAGGCGTAGTGACCCAGCTGCAGTGCGAGGTGCACCATGCCGTCTTTCATCTCGGCGAGGCTCGAATACGGCGGGATGCTCATCGCCTGGTCGGCGAAGCTGATCTTGAACACCAGCACGAACGGCAGCGCGAAGAACAGCGTGAGCCACAGGAAAGGCACGCCGATCACCGTCGTGCGGCCCGAGGGCAGGAAGCGCGCAAGCATGCGTCCGAGCGCGCCGCGCGAGGCAGCGCTCGACGTGGAAGACATAGGGGTACTCATCTCGGCCTCTCCCTTATTGCGTGAGCACGACGCCGCTGGCGGGCGACCACGAGACGTAGACGTCGTCGTTCCATGCCGGCGCGCCTTCGTTCATGAGCTGCGAGCTGGAGAGGTTCGAGACGATCGTTTTGCCGCCGGGCAGACGCACGTGATAGAGCGAGTAGCTGCCCATGTAGGCGACATCGGTGACCACGCCGCGCGCCCAGTTGTGCGGCGTGCCGGGCTTTTCGTGGGTGACGCGCACGCGCTCCGGACGCACGGAGATCCCCACCGGCATGCCGAGCGGCCCGGTAACGCCGTGGCTCACGTACATGCGCGTTTCGAGGTCTTCGCTTTCGACGTAGATGTGATCGGGCTCGTCTTCGACGACCTTGCCTTCGAACAGATTGGTCGAGCCGATGAACTCGGCGGAGAAGCGGCTATTGGGGAATTCGTAGACTTCGCCGGGCGCGCCGACCTGCACGATGCGGCCTTCGCTCATCACCGCGAGGCGGTTGGCCATCGTCATCGCCTCTTCCTGGTCGTGCGTGACCATCACACAGGTGACATCGACCTTCTCGATGATGTTCACGAGTTCGAGCTGGGTCTTCTGGCGGATCTTCTTGTCGAGCGCCGACATCGGCTCGTCGAGCAGCAGCAGCTTCGGCCGCTTGACGAGCGAGCGCGCGAGCGCGACGCGTTGCTGCTGGCCGCCCGAAAGCTGATGCGGCTTGCGCTTCGCGTAGCGGCCCATCTGCACGAGATTGAGCGCATCGGCCACGCGTTCGCGGATCTCATTCCTCGGCACGCCTTCCTGCTTGAGGCCGAACGCAACGTTCGATTCCACGCTCATGTGCGGAAACAGCGCGTACGACTGGAACATCATGTTGACCGGGCGGCGATACGGCGGCAGCGTCGCGAGGTCTTCGCCGTCGACGAAGATCTTGCCCGATGTGGCCGTCTCGAAGCCCGCGAGCATGCGCAGCAGTGTGGACTTGCCGCAGCCGGAGCTGCCGAGCAGCGCGAAGAGCTCGTTCTTCGCGATGTTCAGGCTCACGTTGTTGACGGCGACGCTGTCGCCGAACTTCTTGACAACGTTTTCGATGCGCACGAAAGCGTCGCGGGAGCTGGCCGCGGCTTGGGCGCGAGCGGCTTCGGAGGCGTTGACTTTGGACGTCGGATTCATGGTGTAACTGGGTTCCTTTCTGATCGCGGCACTGGCATGTCCTTGCGCGGTTTGGCGAAACGCGGGCGCGAGTTGCCCCGCGCCGGGCGCCAAAAACGCCTCGCAGACATCAGTACTACGAACTGAGCTCGTTGGAGGCGGGGCGTGCCGGTTTCAAAAAGCAAGGCGACGCACTCAGCCGGACTTCGAAACAGCGAACTTCTGGCGGCGAGGGGTCGAGCGATCCCTCTTCCGCGCGTTGTCTCCTTCCTTCTGCTTCGGTTTCCTTCCGGGGCGAATGGCTACGCTGCTCGGTCGATCAGCGGCCGGTCTTCAGCTGCGACCAGAGACGGTTTTCGAGGCGCAGGATATCGGCCGGCATCGGCTTCATCAGCGTCATCTTCTTGAGTACGTCCTCGGGCGGATAGACTGTCGGGTCCTGCGCGACACTCGCCGTCACGAACTGGCGCGCGGCCTTGTTCGCGGTCGGATAGAACACTTCGTTGGTAATGGCCGCGTTGACCTTCGGATCTTCGATGTAGTTGATCCACTTCATCGCGTTCTCGGCGTTCGGCGCGTCCTTCGGAATCACCATCACGTCGAACCAGAGCAGGCCGCCTTCCTTCGGATTTGAGAACTTGAGGTGATACGGGCGCTTGGCTTCCTCGGCGCGGCGGTGCGCGATGCCGACGTCGCCCGACCAGCCGACCGCCACGCAAACATCGTTGTTCACGAGGTCGTTGATGTAGCCCGACGAATTGAATTGCGTGATGTACGGGCGGACTTTCTTCAGCACTTCATAGGCGGCCTGATAGTCGGCCGGGTTCGTGCTGTTCGGGTTCTTGCCCATGTATTGCAGCGTCGCCGCGAACACGTCCACGGCCTGATCGAGGAACGACACGCCGCAGCCTTTGAGCTTCGAGAGATTGGCGGGATCGAGCACGAGCGCCCAGCTGTCCACGGGCGCGTTCGCGCCCATGGCTTTCTCGACGGCCTCCTGGTTGTAGCCGATGCCGTCCGTGCCGAAGGCCCAGGGCACGCCGTACTGATTGCCCGGATCGGCGTCGGCGATCATGTGCATGAGCACGGGATCGAGGTTCGCGAGGTTGGGGATCTTCGACTTGTCGAGCTTCTGGTACACGCCGGCCTGGATCTGCTTGGCCATGTAGTTCGAGGTGGGCACCACGATGTCGTAGCCCGAGCTGCCGGCGAGCAGCTTGGCCTGCAAGGTATCGTCGCTATCGTAGTTGTCGTACTTCACGTGAATGCCCGACTGCTTTTCGAAGTTCGGGATCGTGTCTTTCGCAATGTAGTCGGACCAGTTGTAGACATTGAGCTGATTATCGGCGGCGTGCACCGGCGCGCTCGACGTGGCCGTGAGGCCCGCGCAGGCGGCAAGCGCGGCCAGCGCGACAGCGTGACGAAGATGACTGACACTCATGTTGGTATCCCTGGAAGGTGAGGATTGGCAGGCGGCGCACGCACCCCGTCGTGCGCCGCCTGCCCTGACGTTTTCAGCGTTACGAAAGACCGAGTTGTTGCGCGGTTGCGTCGATGGCCTTTTTCGCCTTCGACACGATTTCGTCGATCTCGGCGCGCGTGATCACGAGCGGCGGCGAGAGCAGCATGCGGTCGCCGGTGGCGCGCATGATGAGATTGCCGTTGAAGCAGAAGTCGCGGCAGATCGTGCCCACGTCGCCGCCGTTCGCGAAGCGCTTGCGTGCCTTCGGATCTTCCGCGAGCTGCAGGCCCGCGACGAGACCCGCGCCCGAGATGTCGCCGATGATCGGGTGATTGCCGAAGGTTTCGCGCAGGCGCTGCTGGAAGTACGGGCCGGTGTCCGTTTTCACGCGCTCGACGAGCTTCTCGTCGCGCAGCAGTGTGAGATTCGCGACCGCTACGGCTGCCGCCACCGGATGGCCCGAGTAAGTAAGGCCGTGATTGAAGTCGCCGTTTTCGATGAGCGCCTTCGCGATGCGGTCGTGAAGGCCCACCGCGCCCATCGGCACATAGCCGCTCGTGAGGCCCTTGGCCATCGTGATCAGATCGGGCTCGAAGCCGAAGTGCTGATGCGCGAACCATTCGCCGGTGCGCCCGAAGCCGCCGATCACTTCATCGGCGCACAGCAGGATGTCGTATTTGCGGCAGATGCGCTGGATTTCCGGCCAGTAGGTCGAGGGCGGGAAGATCACGCCGCCCGCGCCCTGGAACGGCTCGCCGATGAACGCGGCCACGTTCTCCGCGCCCACTTCGAGAATCTTCGCTTCGAGCTGTTGTGCACGCGCGAGACCGAACTCCTCGGGCGTCATGTTGCCTTCGGCTTCGCCGAAGAAGTACGGCTGGTCGATGTGAACGATGTTCTCGACTTTCGAGGGCATCTGCTCGTGCATGTAGCCCATGCCGCCGAGCGTGCCGCCCGCGATGGTCGAGCCGTGATAGCCGTTCTTGCGCGAGATGACGACCTTCTTCGCGGGCAAGCCCCGCGTGAGCCAGTACTGGTGCACGATGCGCAGCACGGTGTCGTTGCCTTCCGAGCCGCTGTTGCAATAGAAGAAGTGATTGAACGGCTCGGGCGATACCTCGGCGAGCAGCGCCGAGAGTTCGATCACCGGCGGGTGCGTGGTCTTGAAGAAGGTGTTGTAGTAGGGCAGCTCCTGCAACTGCTTGTAGGCGGCATCGGCGAGCTCCTTGCGCCCGTAGCCCACGTTCACGCACCAGAGTCCGGCCATGCCGTCGATGATCTGGTTGCCTTCCGAGTCCCACAGGTACACGCCCTTCGCTTTCACGATCACGCGGCTGCCGGCCTTGTTGAGCGCGCCCATGTCGGAGAACGGATGGATGTGATGCGCGGCGTCGAGCGCGCGGTATTCGGCGGTCGAGCGCGCAGACTGTGCCGCTTGCGTCGATTGCGCGCGCAGCGTCGTCGGCAGCTCTTGCACTGCGCTGGCGGGGGCGTCGATTCGATAGCTCATGTTTCGTTTCTCCTTTCTATTACACGTGCAGCAGCAGGTGCTTGCGTTCCCACGAACTGATCACGCGGAAATACGCTTCGTATTCGGTTTCCTTGAGCGCGAGATATGCGCGCACGAACTTCTCGCCGAGGATGTCCTTGAGCGGCTCGCACGCGGCCATCAGCGAGATGCCTTCCTCGAGGTTGCGCGGCAGCTGATACGGCAGCGAATAGCCGTCGCTCACGAGCGGCTCGGTGGGCTTGAGGTGCTGCGTCATGCCCAGATAGCCGGCGGCCAGCGTGGCCGCGATCGCGAGATACGGGTTCGTGTCCACGCCCGGAATGCGGTTCTCCACGCGGCGCGCGGCCGGCGACGAATACGGCACGCGAAAGCCCACGGTGCGGTTGTCATAGCCCCACGCCACGTTGATGGGCGCGGCCATGAAACGCGAGAGACGGCGATACGAATTGATGTACGGCGCAAAGATCGGCATGAGCGCGGGCGTGTACTTCTGCAGGCCCGCGATGTACGCGTAGAACATGTCCGTGGCCTTGCCGTCCGAGCCCGTGAAGAGGTTCTGGCTGCTCTCGGCGCTGATCATGCTCTGGTGAATGTGCATGGCCGAGCCTGGCTCGTTCTCCATCGGCTTGGCCATGAAGGTTGCATACATGTGATGGCGCAGCGCGGCTTCGCGCACGGTGCGCTTGAAGAGGAACACGCGGTCGGCGAGATTGAGCGGGTCGCCATGGAGGAAGTTGATCTCCATCTGCGCCGCGCCCACTTCGTGAATCAGCGTATCGACTTCGAGGCCCTGAATATCGCAGTACTCATAGATGTCTTCGAAGAGCGGGTCGAACTCGTTGACCGCTTCGATCGAATACGCCTGGCGGCCCGTTTCCGGACGGCCCGTGCGCCCCACCGGCGGCGTGAGCGGAATATCCGGGTCCTTGTTCATGTCGACGAGATAGAACTCCAGTTCCGGCGCGATCACGGGCTTCCAGCCCTTCGCTTCGTAGAGTTCGAGCACGCGGCGCAGCACGCGGCGCGGCGAGATCTCGACCGGCGTGCCGTCGAAGTGCACGCAATCGTGGATCACCTGTGCGGTGGGATCGACGGCCCACGGAATGATGCGGATGGTCGAGGCGTCGGGCACGCACACCATGTCCGGGTCGGTGACGCCGGTGAGGCTGCCGTCCTCGGGATAGTCGCCGGTCACGGTCTGGATCATCACCGCTTGCGGCAGCCGCATGTTTTCGCCGAATTCGAACTTGCTGCGCGGGATGATCTTGCCGCGCGCGATGCCCGCCATATCGGGGATGATCGCTTCGATTTCGGTAATGTGGTGCTTCTTCAGGAAGTCGTCGATGTCGTTCATGATTTCTCTCTGTTCTGTATGAGCCGGCGTCATGCGTGCATGGATTGGCGCCCGGCTCCGCACGGTATTCGGGCCAGCATTCGGGCGCGGCAGGCTTCGCCGAAGGCGCGGAAAATCGCGGTGGACAGCGTGTTCTGCGCGTGCTGCCATTCCGGGTGCCATTGCACGCCGAGCGCGAAGCTCGCCGCATTGGCCACGCTGATTGCTTCGATCAGGCCGTCGGGCGCCGTTGCTTCCACAACTAGTCCGCCGCCGAGCGTTTCGATGCCTTGCCCGTGCAGCGAATTCACACGGGCTTCGCGAGTCTCGCCTGTGCCGCCGGCGAGCCGTTGCAGCAAGCCGCCCTCGGCCAGCGCGATGGTGTGCGCCGGGCCATATTGCGTATCGAGCGTGTCGGCCTTGTTCTCGCGATGGTCGTCGAGGCCGTCAACGGCATGCACCTGCTGATGCAGCGTGCCGCCGAACACCACGTTCATCTCCTGAAAGCCGCGGCAGATGGCGAGCACGGGCACGCCCGCGTCGATGGCCGCGCGCATCAGCGGCAGTGTGGTGGCATCGCGCTCGGGGTCGTGCAACGTGCCTGCGGCGCTAGCCGCGCCGCCGTAACGATGCGGCTCCACGTTCGAGTAGCTGCCGGTGAAGAGCAGCCCGTCAACGGCTTCGAGCAGGTCGGCCGTGGCCTGTCGCGCGCCGAGCGCCGGCAGCACCAGCACGAGCCCGCCCGAGCCGTCCACGGCGGCGGCGATGTACTTCTCGCCGGCCACGTGCGACGCGTGCGGTCCCATCATCGTGCGATCGGCGGTGACTCCAATCAATGGCTTGGTTCGCATGACTAATGTTTCACTTCTTTTGCCCGGGCAATGCATATGCAAAAAGGTTTTGCAGTAAGGCCCGGACGTGACATGACCTTGCAACCCTGCACGAGGCAAGGCCGCAAACCTTGGGTGCGGCGCGAGCGTTGCTAACGCATGGCGCTGCGGGTGGAGATCATGTAGGCGGTTCGTTTCCGGCCGTTATGCGGCGACACCGTGCAAAGGCGTGCGCAACCGCGCCGCGGGCGCGCAGCAATGCGGCTCGCGTGCAATGGACGGCGATAAAAGCGGCGATGAAAACGAACCGCGCAGGAAGGAGAGGCGCTAGGGCAGCAGCGACGCGACTTCGTCGGTATGAACGGCGATGAAGGCGCGGGCCGAGACGGCGTTATGGCGTCGAACGGACCGGCGGGAAAGAATGGTGAAGACGGATGGAAGCAGGCGAGAGGCAAGCCTGCCGCGAACGCCGTCGGCGATGGCGGCGCAGTCACTGCGAAGACACCTCGCATGACTTCGTTCCCATCTCACCAGAGGGCCACGGACTCTCACAATTACACTCGACTGGGTGGTTGAAGAATTGCCCGATTTATTCAGTGCGCAATGAATACTTCGCACTGCATCAATCTGAACATTGGTGTCGTTCAATGTGCATTGCATGAATGGTGTATTGCAGGACCATTTCATGCTCGCGGTCATCGTTCGATCAACCTATGTTTCAGCATATACGAGCCAAAAAGGCCGTCAATTATTTTTTACGTTTTTTTGTGTCAGCACTTTCCCGAGGGCGTTCTGTGAACCCCGACAAACACGAAATATGCCCGGATGCTTTTATATTTCGATTTACTTACAGGGGTTTCCACTAGCGCAAAATCTTGCAAACTGATTAGAATATTCAACACACCGACGTGCCGTTTTTGTTGTTGTTCGTCCGTCGCTCATTGCTGTTCGCAGTCGTACGCAGTGGTTTTTTGGCGCGCTTTCTGATCAACCGGCTTTCGAACGTGACCGAGTCCGCATCCGCTTCTACTGAAGTCGCAACACGTCTGCGCTACGTGCGCAAACGCTATGGATTGTCGCAGCGCGAGCTCGCCAAGCGCGCGGGCGTTACCAATGGCGCGATTTCGCTGATCGAGCAAAGTCGTGTCAGTCCCTCAGTGGGCTCGCTCAAAAAGCTGCTCGAGTGCATTCCCATGAGTCTTGCGGAGTTCTTCACTTTCGATCTGAACGAGGGCGCGAGCGTGGTGTCGCGCCGCAACGAGATGCCTAATCTCGGCAACGCGTCCATCGAGTTCTATCTCGCCGGCGCGAACGTGAAGGATCGCAACATGGGCATCATGCGCGAGGTGTATCAGCCGCTCGCCGACACCGGCGCCGAAATGCTCTCGCATGCGGGCCACGAGGGCGGCGTCGTGGTGTCCGGCCAGCTCGAACTGAGCGTGGACGGCACCACCTGGCTGCTCGACCCCGGCGACAGCTACTACTTCGAAAGCCGTCTTCCGCACCGGTTTCGCAATCCCAGCGCGAGCGATGTTTGCGAGGTGGTGTCGGCCAATTCGCCGCCCACCTTCTGACTCGCGCATATCAGATTCGCTTCCTGCTGCCCTTATGTTGAATTTACGCTGAATTTCGCCTGAAATTCGGCGGCATCCCCGGCATGCGAAGTGGATCGCAAATCATTGAGGCATCCTCATGGAAAAGAGAACTCTCGCTTACTGGCAGGACAAGGCCGCATCGCTTTCGATCGAAGGGCGTGCATTCATCGACGGTGCGGTGCGCGACGCGTATTCGGGCCGTACCTTCGATTGCGTGAGCCCGATTGACGGCCGTGTGCTCACGAGCGTGGCCGATTGCGGTGCGGCTGATGTCGATGCCGCCGTGGCCGCCGCGCGCCGCGCCTTTGAGCACGGCGTGTGGGCAGGCCGCAATCCGCGCGAGCGCAAGGCGGTGCTGCTGCGCTGGGCCGCGCTCATGCGCGAGCATCTGGACGAACTCGCGCTGCTCGAAACGCTCGATGCGGGCAAGCCGATTGGCGACACCACCACGGTGGACGTGCCGGGCGCGGCCTATTGCGTCGAATGGTTCGCGGAGGCCATCGACAAGGTGGGCGGCGAGGTCGTGCCCGCCGACCATCATCTCGTGGGCCTCGTTACGCGCGAGCCCATCGGCGTGGTGGCGGCCGTGGTGCCATGGAATTTCCCGATCCTGATGGCGTCGTGGAAGTTCGGGCCCGCGCTGGCCGCCGGCAACAGCGTCGTGCTCAAGCCTTCGGAGAAGTCGCCGCTCACGGCCATTCGCGTGGCGCAACTCGCGCACGAGGCGGGTATTCCGGCGGGCGTGTTCAACGTGCTGCCGGGCGGCGGCGAGCCGGGCAAGCTGCTTGCGTTGCATCGCGACGTGGACTGCCTCGCCTTCACGGGTTCGACCAACGTGGGCAAGCAGATCATGCAGTACGCGGGCCAGTCCAACCTCAAGCGCGTGTGGCTCGAACTCGGCGGCAAGTCGCCCAACATCGTGCTGCCCGATTGCCCGGACCTCGATCGCGCTGCAAAAGCCGCAGCCGGTGCAATCTTCTACAACATGGGCGAGATGTGCACGGCGGGCTCGCGCCTGCTAGTGCATCGCGACATCAAGGACGTATTTCTCGCGAAGCTGCTCGAAGCGGCGAAGGCATACAAGCCTGGGAATCCTCTCGATCCCGATGTGTCGATGGGCGCGATCGTCGACAAGGCTCAACTCGAGCGCGTGCTCGGCTATATCGAGGCGGGGCGCAAGGATTCCACGCTGCTGCTGGGCGGCGAGCGCGTGAATGCATCGAGCGGCGGCTTCTACGTGGAGCCGACCGTGTTCGATACGCGCCACGACGCACGCATCGCGCGCGAGGAGATTTTTGGCCCGGTGCTTTCGGTCATTACGTTCGACACGATCGACGACGCAGTGCGCGTCGCCAACGACAGCGATTACGGGCTGGCGGCTGCGGTGTGGACGGCGAACCTCACGCATGCGCACGAGATTTCGCGCCGCCTGCGCGCGGGCACCGTGTGGGTCAACTGCTATGACGAAGGCGGCGACATGAATTTCCCGTTCGGCGGCTTCAAGGAGTCGGGAAATGGCCGCGACAAGTCGCTTCATGCGCTCGAGAAGTACACGGAGCTGAAGTCCACACTCGTGCGGCTGCGCTAAAAAAGGCGGGCGAGCCCGCACGGCAGGCGCAAGCTTGCCGGCGGGCGGCGCTCGCAAGCGCGCGAGCGATTCACATGATGGGTTGAATCAGCGCTCGACGAGCGCGCCCAGATTGGCGCGCACGCGCTGGAGCATCCGGCTGAACTGCTCGGCTTCTTCGGGCGTGAAGCCGGCCAGCGCTTCGGCCTGCACCTCGTCGCCCACGCGGCGCGCGCCGCTGAGCGCACTTTCGGCCTTGGGCGTGAGGCTCACCAGCCACTCGCGGCGGTCTTCGGGGTTGGGGGCGCGCACGACCCAGCCGCCTTCCTCCATTCTTTCCAGCAGCCTGCCAGCGGATATCGGCGCGACTTCGAGCCGCTCGGCCAGGCTTGCCTGGTTCATGTCGCCGTAATGCGCGAGATACGCGATCGTGCGGCACTGCGCGCGCGTGAGTTCGAGCGACGACTTTGCAAGCTCGTCGTAACGCTTGCCATACAGGCTGCCCACGTCGACGACGAGAAAGCCGAAGCGTTTTTCCAGGTCGGTAGTCATCGCGCGATTATACGGTGCGCCGCGCGGCCGGGGCCCCGCGACGCGCTTCGCGAGCGCGGGCCTTTCTTTCGGGTTGTGCCGGGTGCGGCGAGTCGTATAATAAGCAGGCTTATTATCTCGCCACCTGGTTGTCACGCGACCCGCGCTGCCCGAACCCACGATGACCGCAGTCCCGCACGGCACCGCCCCGCAGCGTGAGGGCGCGCCGCTCAATCGCGGCATGATCACCTTGTCGATCATGCTCGCCACGCTGATGCAGACGCTCGACAGCACGATCGCGAACGTCGCGCTCCCGCATATGCAGGGCACGCTTTCGGCGTCGCAGGACGAGATCACATGGGTGCTCACCTCGTACATCGTGGCGGCGGCCATCGCCACGCCGCTCACGGGGTGGCTCGCCGACCGTTTCGGCGTGAAGCGGCTGCTCGGCGTGGCCATTGCGGGCTTCACGGTGGCCTCCGCATTGTGCGGGCTCTCGGAAACGCTCGGCGAGATCGTCGGCTCGCGCCTGTTGCAGGGTGTGTTCGGCGCGTCGCTCGTGCCGCTCTCGCAGTCCATCCTGCTCGACATCAATCCGCGCGATCGCCAGGGGCAGGCCATGGCCGTCTGGGGCATGGGCGTGATGGTGGGCCCCGTGCTCGGCCCCACGCTGGGCGGATGGCTCACGGATAGCTACAACTGGCGCTGGGTGTTTTTCATCAACGTGCCGATCGGCGCGTTCGCATTCTTCGGCGTCTCCACGTTCATGCCCTCGCGCACGCCGCGCCGCGAGACGCGCTTCGACGTATTCGGCTTCGCCACGCTGGCGCTCGCCATCGGCGCGCTGCAGGCCTTGCTCGACCGCGGCGAGCAGCTCGACTGGTTCGGCTCGCTCGAAATCCGCATCGAAGCGCTGGTCTCGTGCATCGCATTCGCGTTCTTCGTCGTGCATACGGCTACATCGGGCCCCAACACGTTCTTTCGCTATCAACTGCTCAAGGACCGCAATTTCGCCACCGGGACGCTCTTCATCTTCGTGATCGGCGCGGTGCTGTACGCCACGCGCGCGCTTCTGCCGCCCATGCTGCAGAACCTGATGGGCTACCCGGTCGCCACCACTGGTCTTGTCACGGCGCCCAGCGGCGCGGGCACCATGCTGGCCATGCTGATCGCGGGGCGCCTGCTCAAGCACGTGGACGCGCGCGCCATGCTGCTGTTCGGCTTTGTGGTGTCCGCCTATGCGCTGTGGCAGATGATGCAGTACACGATCGTGCTCTCGGCTTCCGATATCGTGTGGCCCGGCGTGATACAGGGTTTCGGGCTCGGCTTCGTGTTCGTGCCGCTGTCCACGCTGACGTTCTCCACGCTTTCGGCCCCGCTGCGCGCGGACGGCACCGCCACGTACAGCCTGATGCGCAACATCGGCAGCAGTATCGGCATTTCGATCGTGCAGACTTTCGTGACGCGCGGCACGCAGATCGCACACGCGGATCTCGCTGCGCACATCACGCCGTTCAACCCGGCGCTCCAGCCGATGCTCGCCACAGGATCGCGCTACGATCTCGCCGTGCTCAACCTGTCGATCACGCAGCAGGCGCAGATGATTGCGTATCTGAACGACTTCAAGATGATGTTCGTCGCGACGCTGCTGGTGATTCCCCTGCTCGTGCTGATCCGGCCCTCGGCGGGCAGCGGGGCGGTCGACGCGAGCCACGCGGCGATGGACTGATCTCCAGCGTCCCAGCGCATTTTTCGCGCGTTTCGCGCCGCGCCGCGCGACATACTCGCGCGGCACATTCACGTTTGCCCCGATGCTCTCCGCCGTTTCAATCCTGCTTCCGGTCTTCGGCCTCATCTTTGCCGGCTTCGCGTGCCGCCGTTGCGGCGTGCTCGGCCCCACGGCGGCCTCCGAGCTGAACCGCTTCGTCGTCTGGCTCGCGCTGCCGGCGTTGCTCTTCGACATCCTTGCGCGCGCAACGTGGCATGAACTCTTTCAGCCGGCTTTCGTGGCGGCGTTCAGTCTCGCGGGGCTGGCGGTGTTCGCGGCGGTGGTGGGCGTGCGGGTCCTGCTCGGGCGCCCGCTCGCCGATGCCAGCATCGACGGGCTCGCCGCTTCGTATCCGAACACGGGCTACGTGGGCTTTCCGCTGTGCATGATCGCGTTCGGGCCGTCGAGCCTCACGCCCACGACCATCGCTACGATCCTCGTGGTGTGCGTGTTGTTCGCGCTGGCAATCGTGCTGATCGAAACGGGTCTGCAAAGCGAGCGCCGCCCGCACCACTTGCTGCTCAAGGTGATGCGCTCGCTCATGCGCAATCCGCTGCTCGTCGCGCCCGCCCTGGGCGCCATCGTGTCGGGCGCGCATTTCACGCTGCCCGCGAGCGCCCAGACCTTCCTCAAGCTGCTGGGCGGCGCCGCGAGCCCCTGCGCGCTCGTGAGTCTCGGACTCTTTCTCGCCGAGCCTCGCGAGAAAAGCGCAGCGCCGCCCGAGTCGTCGTGGTGGCTCACGTTCTCGAAGCTCGTGGCGCAGCCGGTGCTCACATGGTGGCTGGCCGCGCACGTGTTCGCTCTGCCCGGGCAACTCGTGGACATCGCGGTACTGCTCGCGGCGCTGCCCACCGGCACCGGACCGTTCATGCTTGCGGAGTACTACCGGCGCGAAGCGCACGTCACGTCGCGCACGATCCTGCATTCGACGCTCGGCTCGCTCGTCACGCTCACGCTGATTCTGCTGCATCTGCACAACGGCTGACGCCGTGGAGGCGCTGCGCTCGCCACCCACACTGCGCGCGACGCGGTGGCACGCTGCTTGCGCCAGTTCGGTCATGGTTCTGATTGGGAGAATGAACGATGATCTGGCTTCGACGCAGCCGCGCATTGCGGGCATGTGTTCTCGTTGCTGCCACTGTCTCGATGCTGGGTGCCGGCGCGTGCACGCTGGGCGGTGCCGCGGCAGGCGGCTATATCGGCAACAGGGCGACCAACGGTAGTGCCGTGGGCACGGTGGGTGGCGCCGTTGCGGGCGGTGTGATCGGACACGAACTCGGCGAGTAGGCGCCCGCACGACTTTACGCAGCGAACACGACGCGTGATCCGGAACGCGCGTCTCGCAACGACGGCCCGGGCGCCGTCGTTTCATGGCGCGGTTGGCAAGTGGCCCCATTCATCATCGAATAGCTGCTCGCCTGGATTCTTGCAAAACTTTCTCCTCTTACACGAATGGCCAGCCGACCGCCGCCGGTTTCACCGCTTTATTTCACCGCCCCCAGCGCGAGCCCCTTAACCATGTAGCGCTGCAGCCACGCGAACACCACGGAGACCGGCAGCGTGGCCGCGAGCGTGGCCGCCATCACCAGTTCCCATTCCACGGTGTACTTGCCGGCCACCATGTCGGTGACCTGCACGGTGAGCGTCTTGTTCTCGGGCGAGCGGATCAGGGTGTAGACCACTGCAAACTCGTTCCACGCGCTGATGAACGTGAAGATCGCCGTGACCACCACGGCTGGCACCGCAAGCGGCAGGAACACGCGCAGCACTGCGCCGCTGCGGCTGCACCCTTCGAGCCAGGCCGACTCTTCGAGGTCGCGCGGCACGGTCTGGAAGTACGAAGACAGCATCCACACCGCGAACGCAATGTTGAACGCCGCATACGAGACGATCACACCGATCTTCGAATCGACGAGATTGCCGTCGCCGTAAGGGATCATCGCGGCGAGCCGGAACAGGCCCACCACCAGCAGGATGGGCGAGAGCATCTGCGTGACGAGCAGGAACTGCCGGTAGAGCCCGCGTCCGCGAAACGGAAAGCGCGCGAGCGCGTAGGCCGCGGGCAGGCTGACGGCCAGCGCGAGCGCCGTCGAGAGGCACGAGATCACGATGCTGTTGCGCAGCGCGACGCCGAAGTTCGCGGCCTGCCACATGTCGACATAGTTTTCCCAGCGCCAGTGCATGGGCAGCCAGCGCGCCGGATAGACGAACACCTCGGAGGCGGGCTTGAACGAGGTGAAGAACATCACCGCGAACGGAAACAGCACGGCCACCACGAGCGGCGAGAGCGCGAGCCAGCACCAGAGCGAGCGTTTGAGCTTGCGGTTCATGCGAGGTCTCCTTCGGCGCTGCCGCCACGCCTGGCCTGTACGCGCAGGTAAGCCACCGAAAACGCGAACAGGATCACGAGCATGATGAGCGAGACGGCGGCCGCTTCGCCGGGCCGGCCGAGCCGGAAGCCCAGTTCGTAGAGGTAGGTGACGAGAATGTGGGTGCTGTCGTCGGGGCCGCCTTGCGTCATCACCCAGATGATCGGGAACGAGTTGAACACGTAGATCACGTTGAGCAGGATCGCCATGTTGATGAAGGGCTTGAGCAGCGGCAGCGTGAGCTGGCGGAACTGCTGCCAGGCGCTCGCGCCGTCGATGCGCGCGGCTTCGTAGATGTCGCTGGGCACCGAGGAGAGCCCGCCCAGCAGTATCGTGGTGCTAAACGGGATCGACACGAGAATGCCCACGGCAATCTCCACCGGGAATGCATATTGGGGCGTGGCGAGCCAGTGGATCGGCCCCGAGATCATGCCGAGGCGCTGCAGCGTGACGTTGACCATGCCGTAGTCGTCGTTGAAAGCCCAGCGCCAGACCACGGCAGTCATGGTGAGCGAGACCGACCACGGCAGCATGACGATGGTGCGCGCGATGCCGCGTCCATAGAAGTCCTGATTGAGGATCAGCGCGACCGGAACCGAGATCGCCACCGTGCCCACCACGACGCAGAACGTCCAGATCAGCGTGTTCTTCAGCGCGCTCAGGAACACGGGATCGGTGAAGACGTTGTAGAAGTTCTGCAAGCCGCTGAAGCCGCGAACCTGGCCGAAGCGCGACACCTCGTGCAGCGACTGGTACACGATGTTGAAGATCGGGTAGCTGATGATGAATAGCGCCAGCGCCAGGCTCGGCACGATCAGCAGCCAGGGGGCGCGGGGCACGGCGATGGCGCGGTGTGAGCGGCTCATGTGACTCGTGTGACTCATGTGGCTCGTGCGGCTGCGGTTCGTTGTGCGTGGAAGCGGGCCGGGCGGAGCGCTCGCTTTGCCGCTCGCCGGACCGGCTGGCGGCGTTTGCTTCAGGGGACCGGGGGTCATGGCGTGGTGCGTCCCGCGTTGCGGTCATTGCATGAACGAACCGGCGCGCCGCGTAGCGAATTCCATGCTACGCCACGCGCCGGCATTTTGCGGCGATGAAGCGCCTTGCTGCTGTTCCGGCCGTGGGCGCCGCTTACTTGCCGAGCGACTTGTTGGCTTCGGTGGCGGCCTGGTTCAGCGCGTCGGCGGGCTTGGCCTTGCCGAGGTAGATCGACTGCATCGCGTTGGTCACGGCCTTGGCGGTGTCTTCCCAGCCCGTCACCGTGGGCGCGAAGCGCGCATGCGGCAGCAGCGCGACGAACGCCTTGGTGTCCGGATCCTGGAACGCCGGATCGGTGGCTTCGGCCTTGGTCGTCGGCAAGAAGCCCTCGGTGCTCGTGAACTCCACGCGCGGCTGTTTGGTGAACAGGAAGTCGAGGAACTTCCACGCGCTCTTCTTCACCTTCGAGTTCTTGAACATCATGATCGAGTCCGTGACCGCATAGGTCGCGGGCGTCGTGCCCACCGGGATCGGGTCGATGCCGTACTTGATGTTCGGCGCTTCCTTCTTGAGCTGCTTGGCGAGGAACGGCGCGGAAATCATCATCGCCACGCGGCCCTGCTTGAAGAGGTTCTGCACGTCCTCGCGGCTGTAGCCCGTCACGCCCGGCTCGGTGAGGCCTTCGTCGATCATGGTCTTGTAGAGCGTGGCGGACTTCACGCCGGCCGGCGAATTGAACGCGGCCTTGCCGTCCTTGCCCACCACGTCGCCGCCATTGGTCCACAGCGAATAGTAGTAGTACACATCGGTTTCGATTTCCTTGCCTTGCAGGCCGAACCCGGCAATGCCCTTCGCCTTGAGCTTCTTCGAGGCGTCGATCACCTCGTTCCAGCTCTTCGGGCCGTTCGGATAGCCCACCGAGGCGAGCATGTCCTTGTTGTAGTAGAGAGCGCGCGCGGAGGCGGCAATCGGCAGGCCGTAAATCTTGCCGTTGATTTCGCCAGGCGCGAGGAACGGGCCGATGAAGCGGCCCTTGAAGTTCGCGTCCATATAAGGATCGAGCGGCTCGGCAATGTCGTCCTTCACGAAGTCGAGCAGCCAGCGCGTGCCGATGATCGCGAGGTCGGCGTTCGCGCCGCCGGAGATATCCGTCTGCAGTTTCTGTTGCAGCGAGTCCCAGTTCACGTCTTCGATCTTGATGGTGGTGCCGGGATTGGCGGCCTCGAACTGCTTGGCCATTTTCTCGAAGTATGGGGCAGTGGCGTCACTGTAGTGAGCGACGGTCACGCGGACCGTGTCGGCGTGCGCCGCCACGGTGACGCCTGCCGCAGCGATACCAACCGTGAGCGCAGCGGCGAGCTTGCCGAGCGTGAGGGATGCACGTGCCTTAAACGCCATTCTCTGTCTCCTGTGTCGATGGAAGCGGGCGCCGCGCACCTCGTTCCATCCCATGCGGGGTGATTGCTGCCTGGTTTTTCGGATATTGCCGCCGCCTTGGCTTCGGTCGTCGTGCTGACCGTCTTGCGTTGTGTGAAAAAATCCTACAGGATGAAAAAAGCGTTGTCACCTGGGAAACGCGAGATTGTTTTGCGTGCCGGAAATTGCCTAACATGCCGTAAAACATAAGGAATTCATGCGGCGTCGCAGCAGCATGCCGTTCGTGTAAAGCCGCTTGCAAGATCGCATGCAGCCCACTATGTAGGAAATTTACAGCTTTGCCGAATGCGTGGCGGGACCTTTCGAATCCTTCGTGGAGAGTCGACGATGAGCCGGGTGGTGCTGGTGACGGGCGCGTGCGGCGGCATTGGCCGTGCGCTATGCAAGCGATTTCACGAGGCGGGCGACACCGTGCTCGCGCTCGATCGCGACGAGGCCGGCGTGCAGGCGCTGGCGGACGAGCTGGTGGACCAATCCGGCGCGCAGCGCCTCGAAGCGCTGGCCGCCGACGTGAGCGACCAGGCGGCCATCGAAGCTGCCGTGGCGCGCGCCGTGGCCGCGCGCGGCCCGGTGGAGGTGGCCGTGGCCAACGCGGGCGCCGCGCTCGGCACGACGCTCGCGCATACCGACGCCGCAAGCTGGCGGCGCGACATCGACCTGAACCTGAACGGCGCCTACTACACCGTGGAGGCGGTGCGCCGCTCGATGATCGAGCGCGGGCGCGGCGTGCTCGTGCTGATCGGCTCGGTGAACGGGCTGTCTGCGCTTGGACACCCCGCGTACAGCGCCGCGAAGGCTGGGCTCGTGAGCTACACGAAGGCGCTGGCCATGGAGCTCGGGCCGCACGGGATCCGCGCGAACATCGTTTGCCCCGGCACGGTGAAAACGCCGGCCTGGCACGCGCGCGTGACGCAGCATCCAAAAATATTCGAAGAACTGAAGAAGTGGTATCCGCTCGGCGACGTGGCCACGCCCGAGGACATCGCCGACGCCGTGCAGTTTCTCGCCTCGCCGCAGGCACGCGTGATCACGGGCGTGGCGCTGCCGGTGGATGCGGGCCTCATGGCCGGCAACCGGCTGATGGCCAACGAGCTCACGCTCGATCCGTTCTGAAGCGCGCGGCAGGCGGGAACAGTACAAAGGACAGCCCAAGAGGACAACATGGCGGCAGTGCAACTGAACGGCATCTACAAGCGCTACGGCGACACCCAGGTCGTGCACGGCGTGGATCTCGACATCGCGGACGGCGAATTCGTCGTGCTGGTCGGGCCTTCGGGCTGCGGCAAGACCACCTTGATGCGCATGATCGCCGGCCTCGAAGACATCAGCGGCGGCGATCTCACCATCGGCGGCACGCTCGCGAATACGCTGTCGCCGCAGCAGCGCAATATCTCGATGGTGTTCCAGAGCTACGCGCTCTATCCGCATCTCTCGGTCTACGACAACATCGCGTTCGGGCCGCGCATGCGCAAGGAGCGCGAGGAGGGCTTCAAGCCGCGCATCGAAGCCGCCGCGAAAATGCTCAATCTGTCGAGCTATCTCGACCGTCTGCCGCGCGCGCTCTCGGGCGGCCAGCGCCAGCGCGTGGCGATGGGGCGCGCCGTGGTGCGCGAGCCCGCGCTGTTTCTGTTCGACGAACCGCTCTCGAATCTCGACGCCAAGCTGCGCGTGCAGATGCGCACGGAAATCAAGGCGCTGCATCAGCGCCTGCGCAACACGGTGGTGTACGTCACGCACGACCAGATCGAAGCGATGACCATGGCCGACCGCATCGTGGTGATGAACGCGGGACGCATCGAGCAGATCGGCAAGCCGCTCGATCTCTACGACAAGCCGGGCAATCTGTTCGTGGCGAGCTTTCTGGGCTCGCCTTCGATGAACTTCGCCGCAGGCAGCGTGATGAGCGACGCGCGCGGCACGGCGCTCGTGCTCGAGGACGGCGTGCGCATCGCGCTTGTCGAGGGCAGTGCGGGAACGAGCATGCAAGCGGGCGCGCGCGTGACGCTGGGCATTCGCCCCGAGCACATCGAAACCCAAGGCGGCGACGTGCCGTTCAACGTCGAGGTGATTGAGCCGACTGGCGCCGAGACCCACTTGTACGGGAAAATAGGCGGCACGACATGGTGCGTCACGACGCGTGCGCGGCCCGGCATCGAACCGGGGCAGCGCATGACGCTGGGTCTGCCGCTCGCCCACCTGCATCTGTTCGATACCGAAAGCGGCAAGCGGCTCGACTGACTGAACCGAACCGCGGGCCCGGTCGCACCTTCCACGGCTTATCCACGGAATACAGCTTGCCGGTCTCCAATCTGATCCATCACATCCGCAACGTAGCGGAGTCGCTGCGGCCCGCCGAACGCAAGGTCGCGGAGATGGTGCTCGCCGACATCGACTTCGCGATGCGCGCGAGCATCACCGAACTCGCGCTGCGCGCCGAGGTGTCCGAGCCATCGGTCACGCGGTTTTGCCGCGCGGTGGGCGCGCACGGCCTGCGCGACTTCAAGATGCGGCTCGCGCAGAGCGCGGCGGGCGGCATGCCGTTTGCCGCCGCGCGCGAAGTGGCGAGCGGCGACCTCGCGCAGGCCGGCACGCTGCTCGATCGCGTGACGGAGCAGGTGGTGCTGGGCGTGCAGCACGCGCGCGCCTCGCTGGACCCGGCCGTGTTCGAGGCGGCGGTGGCGGCGCTCGCCAGTGCGCGGCGCGTCTATTTCTTCGGCGTGGGCGCGGGCTCGGGGCTGGTGGCGCAGGACGCGGCGCTGCGCTTGCTGCGCCTCGACATTGCCGCGAGCGCGTTCACCGACGCGCATTTGCAGCGGCTCTATGCCGGCTTGCTCGAGCCCGGCGACGTGGCGTTCGCGATCTCGCAGTCGGGCCGCAGCGTGGAAGTGAACGAGAGCATCCAGATCGCGAAGGAGCGCGGCGCGACCACGATCGCGCTCACCAATGCGGGTACGCGGCTCGCGTGGGTGGTGGACATACCGCTGCTGTTGCGCGTGCCGGAGTCCGAAGAGCCTGAAGAGGCGCACGCGCCGGGCGTGGCGCGCATCGTGCATCTCGCGGTGGTGGATGCGCTCGTGATGGGCGTGGCGCTCGGGCTCGGGCCGAAAACGTTGGAGAAGATGCGTGGCGCGCAGGGTGGCGAGGGGGCGGGCAGCGTCGAAGTGAAGGAATGAGCCGCGCGCGACACTTGAAGCCGCGCGGTTGCTTATTCGCGCGCCAGCGTTTCCAGCGCTATGCGCGCGAGAAAGCCGCTTCGCGTTTCATGCCGCTTCTCGACATACGCGTCGATCTTGTGCAAGACGGACCGTGGAAGGAGCAGGGCGCAAAGCGCGAGGCCGATGGCTGCGGAGTACTGGGGGCTCGTGGTCCTGAACTTCATGGATGGGCTGGCGGACGATCGTTGTCTGAGGAGTCGCCACCATAGCCTGCCGCGGATCCTGAAAAAATCGAGTCGGAGCCTTGTTTGTGCGCGGTCACCGTTTTCCGGCGCGGCTCCAGCCGGTCGCCGGATCAAGTTGCCCGCACGCGTTTCCTTAGCCTCACCGGCATGGTGTCCGGCACCATTGTGAATGCCGACACCTCGTTGATTTTCGCCGGATCGATGGCCATCTCGATCTCGAATTCGTTCATCAGCATGGAGAGCGCGAGGCGCATCTCCACGGTCGCGAGATGACGCCCCGGACACACGCGCGGCCCCGCGCCGAATTGCAGGTAGGCGCGCACGTCGTGCGCACCGCCGTGCTCGCCGCCTTGTTCCTTCTTATGCATCCAGCGCCACGGATCGTAGCGCTGCGGATCGGCGAAATTTTTTGCGTCGATCATCGCGGGCCGTGCCACGAAGAACATGCGCGTGCCACGGGGCAAGGCCACGCCGTCGAGCACCACGTCTTCGAGCGGCTCGAACGAGTGCACGGCCGCCACGGGGCGCAGGCGCGTCGCCTCGATGCAGGTCGCCTCGAAGAGGTCGAGCTCCTTGAGCGTTGCATAGTCGGGGCATACGCTCGCCTCGCCGAGCACGCGGCGCGCTTCACAGGCCAGATGCGTTTGCAGCGACGTGTCCGCAGCGAGATAGGGCAGCGTCCACGCGATCGAATCGGCGGTGGTGTCTTCGCCCGCGAGCAGGATCGTCAGCACGTTGGCGCGGATCTGCGCATCGGTGATGGGCGCAGCACCAGGTTCCGCCCCGGCGTCCTGCTGCTGCACGAGCATCGCTTCGAGCAGGTTGCGCGGCGTTTGCGCGGGCTCGTCGCGCAGGCGTTCGCGGGCGCGCGCCATCATCGCGTCGACATGGCGGTGCACTTCGGCCAGCGCCTGATCGAGCTTGCGGTCCGCGGGCAGCTTGAAGTAGCGCCAATATGGAAAGAGCGCGTTGATGCGGCCCATCACGCTCGGCAGGATGCGCTCCAGATGCTCCTGAATTACGCCGTGATCGCGTTCGAGCGTGCGCGGGTCTTCGCCGAACGCGAGCGCGCTCGTCACGTCCACGGTGTAGCGCTTGAGATCGTCGGTCATCTCGACGGTCTCGCCGCGCTCGGCCGCGCGTAGCCAGCGCGCGCGCAGCCGCCCGGTGATGTCGGCCAGCGTGGGATAGAACGCCTTGATGGTCGGGATCGAGAGCGCCTGCATCACGAGGCGGCGTTGCGGCTCCCAGGCCGCGCCTTCCGCCGAGAACAGGCCGTTGCAGCCCATCTCCTCGAGCACGGCCTCGATCGGTTGATAGCGCCGGTAGCGGTGCGGGCGCTCGCGCATGATCTGCTGGATCAGCTCGGGGTCGGTCCAGATCGTGATGGGGATGCTGCCCACCTGGAAGCGGTAGGGCGTGCCCAGCTCGGCGGCCCAGCGTTCGAGGATCAGATGCAGCCGCGCGGGCGAGAGTTGCAGCAGGTTGCCGACGAGCGGCAGGCCGCGCGGACAGGGCAGGTCTGCGACCTGACGCTGCGCGGTGCGGGAACCGGTGGTGGCCGTGCTCATGAGCGCTTCCCTGGTGGCGGTTGGCGGGCTGGTGTGGCTGCTGGGCGCTACTGCGTGGTGTTGCGTGGTGTTGCGCGGTATTGCGGGGTGTTGCATGGCCGCGCGGACGACTGGGAGCCGATTATAGCGACGCGGCCCCCGCCACATGACCGAAGCGGCGCGACAGGCGCTCGGCCGAGGCGCTTAGCCGCTGCGCGCTGTCGCCCTCGCTGGCGGTGTCGAAGTTGCCCGATGGCCCCATCAGCGCGAGCACGAGGCACACGCTGCCGGTGTGGTCGAACACGGGCGCGGCCACCGTGCTGATGCCGGGGATCGGATTGTCGAGCGCCGTGTCGAGCCCTTGTGCGCGGATCGCGGCAAGGCGCTCGGCGTAGCGCGGATCGGATGCCGCCGATTGCATGGGCGACGACGGCGACGGCGCGCCGGCGAGGCGCAGGCCGTCTTGAGCGAGCAGCCCGGCGCGCATGTCGTCGTCGAGCCAGGCGGCGAACACGCGGCCGATGGCCGTGTTCACGAGCGACATCACCGTGCCTGGCCGCAGGCTCACGTGCAGGGGGCGCGGCGATTCTTCGAGGCGCACGACCGTGGGCCCGAGGGGCCCCGGCACCGCGAGCGCCACGCTCATGCCCGTGCTGGCGGCGAGGTCGACCAGCTCGGCGTCGGCTTCGCGCACGGGCGACAGGCGCGCGAGTCCCAGCAGGCCCAGTTCGAGGCTCAAGGGGCCGGCTTCGTAGCGGCCTGCCGCGTCGCGCGCGAGCAGGCCGGTCTTGAGCAGGCTCACGAGGTGCGGGAATGCCTTCGCGCTCGGCATGCCGGCCGCCGCCGCGAGGTCGCGCAGCGAGAGCGGCGTGCCGGCCGCCACCAGCGCGGCGAGCAGTTCGCCCGTGGCATCGAGCGCCTGGATGCCGCGCTGCGGCTTGTCGGCGGATTCGGGCTGGGGCGCGGATTCGGCGCGGGCTTCGTCCGTGACGGTGGACGGGGTGCGGGCTCGGGGCATGGTGGCGGCTTCAGTTCGGATCGGAGGCGGGAGGGACAGCGACGGCGCCGGCGGAAGCCGCCGCAAAGGCAGCCTCGGCGATTTCGCGCGCGGCCTCGCGCAGCGCGCGCACGAGCGCGCTGGTGGGGCGCACGTCGAGCACGCCGGTTGCGCCCACGGCCGTGAGCGTGAGGCGCAATCCATGCTGCGGATCGAGCACCGGCACGCAGGCGCTGCTGACGCCCGGGCTGGGCGAGTCGATGCCGAGCTCGAAGCCGCGCGCGCGGATGGTGTCGAGCGTGGCGGTGAAGGCGGCGTCGAGTTTCGGCGACGGGGCGTCCTTCGATGTGGACTTGCTGGCCGCCGTCGAAGTCGCGCCGGCTGTCGCTGTGCCGCGCCAGACGGGCTGCGCCGTCTGGTTGCGCCACATCGCGCGCAGCGCGGCTTCGTCGAGGTATGCGCAGAACACGCGGCCCGTGGACGTCGCCGGCAGCGACATCACCGTGCCCACGTGCAGGTTCACATGGAGCGGCAGGCTCGCGTGCTCGTAGCGCACGATGGTCGGCCCTTGCGGCCCGGCAATGCATAGCGCGATGCTGCAGTTGTGCGCCTGCGCGAGCGCCGCCGCGCGCGGCACGGCTTCGCGCAGCGCGGGCTCCTGCGCCAGGCGCAGAAGGCCGAGGCGCAGCGCGAGCGGCCCCGCCTCGTAGCGCCCGGACAGCGCGTCGCGCTTGATCAGCCCCAGGCGCGTGAGGCTTACCAGATAGGCGTGCGCCTGGCTCGACGCGATGTCGGCGCCTGCTGCGAGATCGCTGGGCGCGAGCGGCACGCGGGCGTCGGCGAGCACGCGCAACAGGCGCGCGGCCACCTCCACGCTTTGAATGCCGCGCTGCGTCTTGCCGCCGCCTGCGTCCGCATCCGGCGTGGCCGACGGGGCTTGCGTGGTCGCGGCGGCGCGCGCGTTGCGAGGGGTCTTCACTCGTTGTCCCGGGCTGAAAAAGGGTCCATGTTAACCGAATGGCGCACGAACACCGGCGATCAAATTATTTGCAAATAGCTAGTGTGTTCGCCATTGACAAATAAAACCGGGCGGGCGATCATGGCCTCACCCCGGCAAAACAGCGGCTCATTCACAACCAGGCGGGGCGAGACATTCGGGCGGGCGTGAGGCCCGCCATTGCGGCGCGTGCTCGCGCGGGCCGCCCTGCCTCGCTCCGTCGTTCGCTCCCCCCAACGGATACGGAGACTCAGATGGCAAAGGCGTTCGCATCGCAGGCGGATCTCGAAGAGAAGCAGGTCACCTTCACGCAGCTCTCGGAAAACGCCTACGCGTACACCACGGAAGGCGACCCGAACTCGGGCGTGATCATCGGCGACGACGGCGTGCTGATCGTCGACACCACCGCCACGCCCGCCATGGCGCAGGATCTCATCGCCAAGATCCGCAGCGTGACGGACAAGCCCATCAAGTACGTCGTGCTCTCGCACTATCACGCGGTGCGCGTGCTGGGCGCATCGGCGTATTTCAAGGAAGGCGCGCAGCAGATCATCGCGAGCCGCGGCACGTACGAAATGATCGTCGAGCGCGGCGAAGCCGACATGAAGTCGGAAATCGAGCGCTTCCCGCGCCTTTTTGCGGGTGTGGAAACGGTGCCGGGCCTCACGTGGCCCACGCTCGTGTTCGAGAAGGAAATCACGCTGTTTCTCGGCAAGCTCGAAGTGAAGATCGCTCACCTGGGCTCGGGCCACACGAAGGGCGACACCGTGGTGTGGCTGCCGCAGCAGAAGGTGCTGTTCTCGGGCGACCTCGTGGAGTACGACGCGGCCTGCTATTGCGGCGATGCCCAGCTCGCCGAATGGCCCGCCACGCTCGAAGCGCTGCGCTCGCTGGGCGCGCAAAAGCTCGTGCCGGGCCGCGGCCCCGCGCTCGTCACACCCGATGAAGTGAACAAGGGCCTCGACTACACGAAGGACTTCGTCACGACGCTGCTCGCGCAGGGCCGCAAGGCGGTCGCGCAGAAGCTGGACCTCAAGCAGTCGATGGCGCTCACGCGTGAAGCGATGGATCCGAAGTTCGGCCATGTGTTCATCTACGAGCATTGCCTGCCGTTCGACGTGTCGCGCGCCTACGACGAGGCGAGCGGCATTACGCATCCGCGCATCTGGACCGCGCAGCGCGACAAGGAAATGTGGGACGCGCTGCAGGATTGAGGCTGACGCGAGGCATGGAGACGACAATGATCGACTATCAGACGCTGACCTTCGAATACACGCGCTGTAGCGAGCAAAGGCCGGATGCCGCCGCGTGCGTGCGTCCGGTCGTGGTGGTGGGCGCGGGGCCGGTGGGCCTCGCCACGGCGATCGACCTCGCGCAGCACGGCGTGCCCGTGGTGCTCGTGGACGACGACTGCACGCTCTCCACGGGCTCGCGCGCAATCTGCTTTTCGAAGCGCTCGCTCGATATCTTCGACCGGCTCGGCTGTGGCGAGCGCATGGTCGAGAAGGGCGTGAGCTGGAACGTGGGCAAGGTGTTCCGCAAGGACGAGCTGGTTTACACCTTCAATCTGCTGCCGGAAAGCGGGCATCATCGGCCTGCGTTCGTCAATTTGCAGCAGTACTACGTGGAAGGCTTCCTGCTCGAACGCGCACAGGAACTGCCCAACCTCGAAATCCGCTGGAAGAGCAAGGTGACGGGCATCGCGCAGCACGGTGCGCCGGGCGCCGAAGATTCGCACGTGGCGCTCGAAATCGAAACGCCCGACGGCTCATACGAATTGCTCGCGCGCTACGTGGTGGCCGCCGATGGCTCGCGCAGTCCGGTGCGCAAGCTCATGGGCCTCGACAGCCATGGCCGCACGTTCAAGGACCGCTTCCTGATCGCCGACGTGAAGATGGAAGCCGAGTTTCCCACCGAGCGCTGGTTCTGGTTCGACCCGCCGTTTCATCCGAACCAGTCGGTGCTGCTGCATCGCCAGCCCGACAACGTCTGGCGCATCGACTTCCAGCTGGGCTGGGACGCCGACCCGGTGCTCGAAAAGACCCCCGAGCGTGTGATTCCGCGCGTGCGCGCGCTGCTCGGCCCCGACGCGAAGTTCGAGCTGGAGTGGGTGAGCATCTACACGTTTTCGTGCCTGCGCATGGACAGCTTCCGCCACGGCAATGTGCTGTTCGCGGGCGACTCGGCGCACCTCGTTTCGCCGTTCGGCGCGCGTGGCGCGAATAGCGGCTTCCAGGACGGCGAGAACCTCGCGTGGAAACTCGCGATGGTGCTGGAGAATCGCGCGCCCGATGCACTGCTCGACACCTATGCGAGCGAGCGCGAATACGCCGCCGATGAAAACATCCGCAACTCCACGCGCTCGACCGACTTCATCACGCCGAAGAGCGCGGTGAGCCGCGTGTTCCGCGACGCCGTGCTCACGCTCGCGCGCGAGCATGCATTCGCGCGGCAACTGGTGAACAGCGGGCGGCTCTCGGTGCCTGCGGTGCTGCGCGAATCGACGCTCAATACGGCCGACGAAGAGACCTTCGCGGGCCAGATGGTGCCGGGCGCGTCGTGCGCCGATGCGCCCGTGGCCGGCACGCAAGGAGCGCCGCAATGGTTGCTCGCGCAACTAGGCGGACGCTTCACGGGGCTGCTGTTCTGCCGCGCGGGCGCGACGCTCGAAAGCGGTACGCGCGCAGCGCTCGACGCGCTGGCGCGTGGCCCGGTGCCGATGCAATTCGTGGTTGTGCTCGATGGCGCGGGCGCGGTGCCCGAGGGCTTGCCTGCGAACGCGGCAGTGTTGCGCGACGCCGAAGGCCTGGCCGCGCAACGCTACGGCGCGCAGGATGGCGCGTTCTATCTGATCCGGCCGGATCAGCACGTGTGCGCGCGCTGGCGTCGCGCCGATGCGTCGCGCGTCGAGCAGGCGCTCAAGCGGGCGTTGTGCGTGGCCGGCACGGCTTGACGCGCCGGACCGTCAATCAAGGAGACAACGATGCTCAACACCCAACCCAACCTCGCACGCCCCGACGACTTCTACGAGGCGCTCATCGACATGCATCGCGATCTCGACGAGGCACAGAGCCAGTCGGCCAATGCGCAATTGATTCTGCTGCTCGCGAATCACGTGGGCGAGCACGAGGCGCTGATGGACGCGATCCGCTTTGCGCGCGCGGGCGCGGCGTGCGCGCCTGAAGGCAACGGCGCGGCGAGCGGTCATCGCCAGTTGGCGGCTTGATTCACCGCTTGATGGAGTGAAAGCGCGCGGAGCTTGTCGCTCCGCGCGCTTCATGAGTCATCGCTTCGATCGCTTAATCGCTTACTTCGCCGCATCGCCTTCGCGATGCACCGGCTGCGTTTCCTTCAACTGCTTCGCGAGCCGAGAAGCCTGCAGATAGCCCGGATTCGCGGGCCGTTTCAGATAGCGCCCCGCGCCGCGCTTCGCACGCAAGTCGCCATCCGCCCACACGAGTTCCCCCTGCGAAACCGTATGCGTGGGCACGCCGCGCACCGTCATGCCTTCGAACACATTGAAGTCCACGTTCTGATGGTGCGTCTTCACCGAGATCGTGCGCGTGCCCTGCGGGTCCCAGACCACCAGATCGGCGTCCGCCCCCACGGCCACCGCACCTTTGCGCGGATAGAGGTTGAAGATCTGCGCGGCGTTCGTGGAGGTCACGCGCACGAACTCATTCGGCGTGAGACGCCCGGTGTTCACGCCCTGATCCCATAGCACGGCCATGCGGTCTTCCACGCCGCCGCAGCCGTTGGGAATCTTCGTGAAATCGTTGCGCCCCATGGCTTTCTGCGAGGCGCAGAATACGCAGTGGTCGGTGGCCGTGGTATGCAGCAGGCCGCCTTGCAGCCCGCGCCAGAGCGCGTCGCGATGCTCCTTGGTGCGGAACGGCGGGCTCATCACATGCGCGGCCGCGCGCGTCCAGTCGGGGTCGCGATACACCGACTCGTCGATCACGAGATGGCCCGCGAGCACTTCGCCGAAGACGCGCTGGCCTTCGGCGCGTGCGCGCGTGATGGCTTCGAGCGCCTCTTTCGCGGAGACGTGCACGATATACACGGGCACGCCCAGCACCTGTGCAATGCGCATCGCGCGGTTCGCGGCCTCGCCTTCCACTTCGGGCGGCCGCGAGAGCGGATGCGCCTCTGGTCCGGTGAAGCCGCGCGCGAGCAATTGCCTCTGAAGCTGAAACACGAGCTCGCCGTTTTCCGCGTGCACGGTGGGCAGCGCGCCCAGTTCCAGTGCGCGCGCGAAGCTGTTCACGAGGATCTCGTCGTCGGCCATGATGGCGTTTTTGTACGCCATGAAGTGCTTGAAGCTCGACACGCCGTGGTCCTGCACGAGCAGCCCCATGTCGCGATGCACGCTCTCGTCCCACCACGTCACCGCCACGTGAAAGCCGTAGTCGGCGGCGGCCTTCTCGGCCCAGCCGCGCCATTGCTGGAACGCGTCCATGAGCGGCTGCTTCGGGTTCGGGATCACGAAGTCGATGATCGACGTGGTGCCGCCCGCGAGCCCCGCCGCCGTGCCGCTGAAGAAGTCGTCGCTCGCCGTGGTGCCCATGAAGGGCAGCTCCATGTGCGTGTGCGGGTCGATGCCGCCCGGCATCACGTATTGCCCGCCCGCGTCCACCACGGTGGCGCCAGCGGGCGCGTCGAGGTTCTCGCCGATCGCCGCTATCGTGCCGCCTTCGCAGAGCACATCGGCGCGATAGCTTTTGTCCGCGTCGACGATGGTGCCGCCTCGAATCAGGATCGCCATGATGCAATGTCTCCTTCGGTTACGTTTTCAGTTATGCGTTCGCAATGCGTGGGCTGCGGCTCTTGCCCAGCTTCATCAGCACGCCATAGACAACGGCCGCGATCGCGAGTCCCACGAACCACGCATAGGTATAGAGGTTTTTGAACGCGTCGGGCACCGAGGGAAACGCATTCGGAAACGCCACGTTCAAGAAGCCCGGCAGATTCGGCAGCACGCCCGCGACGAGCGCGATCACGGCGGCGAGGTTCCAGCCATTCGAGTAAGCGTATTCGCCGTTTTCCTCGAACAGCTGCTCGGTGTCGAGGCGCGTGCCGCGAATCAGGAAGTAGTCGACCATGAGAATGCCCGCCACCGGCCCGAGCAGCGCCGAATAGCCCACCAGCCACGTGAAGATATAGCCTTGCGTGGTGGCCAGAATCTTCCACGGCATCATCACGATGGCGATGGTCGCCGTGATCAGGCCGCCCGCCTTGTACGAAATTCCCTTGGGCCAGAGGCTCGAAAAATCGTAAGCAGGTCCGACCAGGTTCGCAGCGAGATTGCAGCACATGGTGTCGAGCGTGAGGATCACGAGCGCGATGCCCACGCCGATGCCTTCCATGCGGCTCGTGACGTCGATGGGGTCCCAGATCGCCTTGCCGTAGATCACCACGGTGGCCGAGGTGACCACGACGGAGACCACCGAGAGCAGCGCCATCGGAATCGGCAGGCCCAGCGCCTGCCCCACGAGCTGGTCGTTTTGCGTCTTCGCGAAGCGCGTGAAGTCGGGAATGTTGAGCGCGAGCGTGGCCCAGAAGCCCACCATCGCCGTGAGGCTCGGCCAGAAGGTGACCCAGAAGAGCCCGGCCTTCTTGCCGCCCGGCGCGAACTGCGAGGGCTGCGAGAGCATCGAGCCCACCCCGCCCGCTTTCGAGCAGGCCCACCAGACCAGCGCCACGCACATCACGACCTTGATGGGCGCCGACCAGCTTTCGAGCCAGCGGATCGAGTCGGTGCCGTGCACGATGAAGTAGAGTTGCAGCGCCCAGAAGATCAGGAAGCACGCGCCTTGGGCGATCGAAATGCCGAGGAACGGCAGCGCGTCGCCGACCAGCGCGTTGTGCGTGAGGATGTTGGCGAGCGTGTAGATCGCGCTGCCGCCGAGCCACGACTGAATGCCGTACCAGCCGCACGCCACGATGGCGCGCAGCATGGCGGGCAGCTTCGCGCCCTGGGTGCCGAACGACGAGCGCACCAGCACCGCGTAGGGAATGCCGTACTTCGCGCCCGCGTGGCCAATCAGCAGCATGGGCGCGAGCACGATCATGTTGCCGAGCAGCACCGTGAGCACCGCTTGCCACGGCGACATGCCCTGTTCGGTGAGCCCCGCCGCGAGCATGTACGAGGCGATGTTCATCACCATGCCCACCCACAGGGCGGCGAAGTGATACCAGCGCCACGTGCGCTGCGCGGCGCGCGTGGGCGCGAGGTCGTCGTTGTATAGCTCGCTGGCGCTGCGGCGCGCGTGCGCGTCGCCTTCCATACCACCGCTGGCTGCTGGCTGGCTCATGGTGCGGTTTCTCCTGGCGCTTTTTGCTGCGCTTTGTTGCTCAGGTTGGGGAGAGAGGATCAGGCCGCCTTCGGATCGGCCACGCGGGCCGGATTGTTCGGGTGCGTGGTCCAGTTCGCGTAACGGCCCGTGTCGACGCGCTCCATCGTGATGCATTGGTCGACCGGGCAGACATGCATGCATAAATTGCACCCGACGCAGTTCGCATCGACCACTTCGAAGTGCCGCTTGCCGTCCTTCGTCGCGGTGATGGCCTGGTGCGAGGTGTCCTCGCAGGCGATATGGCACAGGCCGCACTGGATGCAACGGTCCTGATCGATGCGGGCCTTGATGTCGTAGTTCAAGTTCAGGTATTGCCAGTCGGTGACGTTTTGCACCGCGCGGCCGCGAAACGCGTCGAGGTTCGCGTAGCCCTTGTCGTCCATCCAGTTGGAGAGCCCGTCGATCATGTCCTGGACGATTCGGAATCCGTAATGCATCGCGGCGGTGCACACTTGCACGCTTCCGGCGCCCAGCACCATGAACTCCGCGGCGTCGCGCCAGTCGGAAATGCCGCCGATGCCCGAGATCGGCAGGCCCTGGGTTTGCGGGTCGCGCGCGATCTCGGCCACCATGTGCAGCGCGATGGGCTTGGCGGCGGGGCCGCAGTAGCCGCCGTGCGTGCCCTTGCCGTCCACGGTGGGCAGCGGCGCCATGGCGTCGAGGTCCACGCCCACGATCGAATTGATGGTATTGATGAGCGAGACGCCGTCCGCGCCGCCCTTGAACGCGGCGCGCGCGCCGTGGCGAATATCGGTCACGTTGGGCGTGAGCTTCACGAGGCAGGGCAGGCGCGTGCCTTCCTTCACCCAGCGCGTGACCATCTCGATGTATTCGGGCACCTGGCCCACCGCCGCGCCCATGCCGCGCTCGCTCATGCCGTGCGGGCAGCCGAAGTTGAGCTCGACGGCGTCGGCGCCGGTGTCTTCCACCAGCGGCAGGATCCATTTCCAGTCCTGCTCGGTGCACGGCACCATCAGCGAGACGATCAGTGCGCGATCGGGCCAGTCGCGCTTGACCTGCACGATTTCCTTGAGGTTCACGTCGAGCGGCCGGTCGGTGATGAGCTCGATGTTGTTCAGGCCTGCGATGCGCTGGCCGCGCCAGGTGGTCGCGCCGTAGCGCGAGCTTACGTTCACCACGTGCGGGTCGAGCCCGAGCGTCTTCCAGACCACGCCGCCCCAGCCGGCCTCGAAGGCGCGGTTGACGTTATAGGCCTTGTCGGTGGGCGGCGCGGAGGCGAGCCAGAACGGGTTGGGCGATTGAATACCGGCAATCGTGCAGCGGAGATCGGCCATGATGCGGCTCCTGTCGATTCGGAGTTAGTGCTTCAGCACTTGCTCCGATCCCATGCAAAACTGATGGGATGGTTCGTTTTTGTCGGGGTACGTGTAGTGCTGCCGCTCAGGCCGCTTTCGTGGCCTGCGCAGCGAGGTAGCGGTCGATCGCACGCGCGGCGAGCTTGCCGTCCTGCACCGCCTGCACGGTGAGATCGGTCGCGCCGTGGCCCGCGCAGTCGCCGCCGGCCCAGACGCCTTCGAGCGAGGTCGCGCCATCGGCATCCACGGCGATGCGCACGCCGCCCTCGGTCAACTGCAGTGCTTCGAGCCCTGCCGGCAGCAGCTTTTGGCCGATCGCCTTGAGCACCACGTCGGCCTCGATGCGCTCGATTTCGCCGGTGCCCCGGAGCACGCCGTTCGGGTCGAGCGCCGTGCGTTCGAACTCGACCGCTTCGACACGGCCCGCGCCCACGCCGCTGCCCAAAATCCGCAACGGCTTGCGCCACTCGACGATCGTGACGCCCTCGTTACGCGCGAATTCCTGCTCGGCCCACGTGGCGCTCATGTGTGCGCCGCCACGCCGGTAGGCGAGGGTGACGTGCTCCGCGCCGAGCTTGCGGCTTTGCACGGCGGCGTCGATGGCGGTGTTGCCGCCGCCGATCACCACGACGCGGCGGCCGGTGGGCACGGTGGCCAGATCGCGCGCCTGGCGCAGTTCGGCGATGAACTCGACGGCGTCACGCACGCCTTCGAGCGCTTCGCCTTCGATGCGCAGCGCCTGCGTGCCGCCCAAACCGATGCCGATGAACACCGCATCGAACGCTTCGCGCAGCGCGTCGAGCGCGAAATCGCGGCCCAGCCGCTTGCCCGTTTCGATCACGATCCCGCCGATGGAGAGCAGCCACTGGACCTCGCGCTGGGCGAAATCGTCGACGGTCTTGTACGCGGCGATGCCATATTCGTTGAGCCCGCCGGGTTTCTCGCGCGCGTCGAACACGGTCACGGCATGCCCGGCCAGCGCGAGCCCATGCGCGCATGCGAGCCCGGCGGGACCCGCGCCGACCACGGCCACGCGCCGCCCCGTCTCACTCGTGCGCTTGAAGAGCGGCGCGGCGCCCTCGGCCTCGCGTGCCATCTGGAAGTCGGTGGCATGGCGCTGCAGCGCGCCGATCCGGACTGGTTCGCCATCCTGATGATTTCGCACGCAGGCGCCCTCGCACAGGATCTCGGTGGGGCACACGCGCGAGCACATGCCGCCGAGCGGGTTGGCGCTCAGGATGTCGCGCGCCGCGCCCTTGAGGTTGCCGTTGCCGATCTTGCGGATGAAGCCCGGAATGTCGATGCCGGTGGGGCAGGCGGCGATGCAGGGCGCGTCGTAGCAGTAGTGGCAGCGGTCGGCGGCAATGACGGCGGCGTCGGCGGAGAGGGGTGGGGCGACATCGGCGAAATTGCAGCCGAGCGCCTCGGCGCCGAGGCGTCCGGCAGCAACGCCTTGCGGAGTAGGTGCGGTGGCACGCGAGTTCGAATGGGACATCCGGATGCTCCTTGCGAGGCAAAACACGGGCCCGCCGGCTGCGCACGCAGCGGTGCAGCCGGGACGAGGGGGAAATGCTGGAATTGCTACTGGCGCTCGAGGCCGCCTGTTTCGAATCGTGTGCGATCAACCCGGCTCTGACGCGCGTTCGAGCATCGCATGCAACAGCACGTTCGCGCCCGCCTCGATCCACTCCTGCGTCGCGTCCTCGACCTCGTTATGGCTGATGCCGTCGATGCACGGCACGAACACCATCGAAGTCGGTGCGACCGTTGCGAGATAGCACGCGTCGTGGCCCGCGCCCGAGACGATGTTGCGGTTCGAATAGCCGAAGCGTTCCGCCGCCGCGCGCACGGACTTCACGCAGTTCGCATCGAACGGCACCGGCGCGTAATAGAAAATCTGCTCGACTTGAGCTTCGAGCTTGCCTTGCTGCGCGATCTTCGCGATGCCTTCGCGCAACTCGGCGTCCATTTTCGCGAGCACTTCATCCTGCGGATGGCGAAAGTCGATGGTGAAGAACACCCGCCCCGGAATCACGTTGCGCGAGTTCGGATGCACCTGCATCATGCCGACCGTCGCGCACGCAAGTGGTGCATGGCGCAGGCCGATTTCGTTCACGAGCTGCACCACGCGCGAAGCGCCGAGCAGCGCGTCGCGGCGGCGCGGCATGGGCGTGGGGCCCGCATGCGCTTCCTGGCCCGTGAGCACGACTTCGTACCAGCGCTGGCCCTGCGCGTCGGTCACCACGCCGATGGTCTTGTTCTCCGCCTCGAGTATCGGCCCTTGCTCGATATGCAACTCGAACGCCGCGTGAATCTTGCGCCCGCCGCACGGCAGGTCGCCCGCATAGCCGATGCGCTGCAATTCCTCGCCGATGGTCTTGCCGTCCACGTCCTTGCGCGAGAGGCCGTAATCGAGCGTGAACACGCCCGCGAACACGCCGGACGCCACCATTGCGGGGGCGAAACGCGAGCCTTCCTCGTTGGTCCAGATCACCGTTTCGATGGAGTGCTCGGTCTGAATGCCGTGGTCGTTGAGCGAGCGGATCACCTCCAGCCCGCCGAGCACGCCATAGATGCCGTCGAAGCGACCGCCCGTAGGCTGCGAGTCGGCGTGCGAGCCGGTCATCACCGGCGGCAGGTCGTTGTTGCGTCCCGCGCGGCGCATGAAGACATTGCCCATCTGATCGACGCTCACGGTGCAGCCCGCTTCCTTCGCCCACTTCACGATGAGGTCGCGGCCGGCTTTGTCGAGATCGGTGAGGGCGAGGCGGCAGACGCCGCCTTTCGCGGTCGCGCCGATCTTCGCCATCTCCATGAGGCTGTCCCAGAGGCGCTGGCCGTTCACATGAATCGCGGTGGTCAGCGCGGCTTCGCTTACGGTGTTCATGCGTGCTCTCCTCGTTTGCTGAATCCTGTCCGATTGGACAGGTTGTAGGCGATAAACTTCAGGAATTCAATGCGGTGTTACGAGCGAAAAGCATGCCATCGATGTTGCGGTGCATGAAAGCACACGGGCGACGGGCAGGTTTACCCGAAGGTTTGCCATGCATCTATGCACGTCGCGCCGATGCCGTGACTACAATGAAACCGGCGTTGCGCGGCGGATGTTGCGCGCAACGCCTTTCCACCCTTGAGCGGACCGAACCCCATGCGCGACGACGACCCGAACACGCCAGCCGCGAATCTTGCAGTGCGCACCAGTGCGGGCGCGCGCGACGACGCTGACGCGGCGCACAAGCCGCGCCGCAAGGCGTCGATTCGCGCCTCCAATGAAACGCATCTGCTGGCTTGCGCGGAGGCGGTTTTCGCGGAGCGGGGCTTCGAGGGCGCGAGCACGGCGCTGATTGCCGAGCGCGCCGGCCTGCCGAAGGCGAATCTGCACTACTACTTTCCCACCAAGCTCGCACTCTATTGGCGCGTGCTCGACGACGTGTTCGAAGAGTGGAACGCCGCCGCCGACACCTTCGACGCAAGCGACGACCCGGTGGTCGCCATCGGCGGCTATGTGCGCGCGAAGATGGCGCTCTCGCGGCGCCGGCCGCTGGGCTCGAAAGTGTGGGCCAACGAGATCATCAGCGGGGCCACGCACATGCAGGACATTCTGCTCAAGCGCGTGAAGCCGTGGATGGAGTCGCGCGTGCAACTGATCGAGCGCTGGATCGACGAAGGACTGCTCGCGCCGCTGGACCCCAAGACGCTGCTCTTCATGATCTGGGCGACCACGCAGCATTACGCCGATTTCGAGGCTCAGATTCGCGCGCTCGCGGGCAAGCGCGCGTTATCGGCCGCGAGCTTCGAGGCCACCACCGAAGAAGTCGTGAAGATGATCTTGCGCGCGAGCGGGGCGCGCTCGCCAGGAGCGTGAACTGCTCCGCGCATTTGATACGGATGACGAACTAACTGGCGTGATGCGCTGAGGAAGCTCACACCTGCATCGACGCCACGTCCTTCATGCAGCGCAGCGCGAACATCGAGCGGCTGTGGCGGATGCTCGAAATGCGATAGAGCTTTTCGCGCAGGAAGCGCTCGTAGCCCGCCGTGCCATCCACGGCCACCTTGATCCAGTAGTCGTATTCGCCGGAGACGAGATACGCCTCCAGCACTTCGGGCAGCGCCGCGAGCTCTGCGCCGAAGCGCGCGAGCGCGTCGTCCTCGTGGCGGTCGAGCGTGACTTCGAGAATCACGATGTCGGCGAAACCGAGCTTGCGCTGGTTCACGAGCGCGACATAGCCGTCGATGTAGCCGTCGGCTTCGAGTTGGCGCGTGCGGTTCCAGCACGCCGTGGTCGACATGCCTACTTGTTCCGCGAGTTCGGCGTTGGAGAGGCGGGCGTTCTGCTGTAGCGCGCGCAGGATCTTGCGGTCCTGGTTGTCGAGCGGTTTGGACGGGCGTTCGCGGGGGCTCATGATGGATGGAATTATCTACAGGGGGTTGCAATTTTGGCGGAATTATATTCCGTAAATGAGCGATTTTTGCCTGAAAACAGGAAGCCTTTACAGGGTCATTGCCGGTATATTTTCTCCATGCCTTCTTGCCCGGCACGACCCACGCGGCCACCTCCCCGCGTTGGGGTGCGCCGCCGCAGCCACAAGCCGCGGTGGACCGTCAGAGCCGGTTTTCCGTGCACCCAGCGGCGGCCATCGGGCGTTGTACGCGTTCATCACGCGGCCAGCAAGGTTCGATCGGGCAGATGGCATTTGAAACCGCGCTGTTGCGCGGTTTTTTGTTGCCCGCTTTCGTTTCGCCCCCTTCATTACGCCAACCCAGAACTCCAGAAATGTCGCCCCAGTTGTATTTGTCGTTTCTCGCCGCCGCGCTGGTCCTCGTCTACACCCCCGGTCCCGTCAACGTGCTCACGATGAGCCACGCGCTCCATGCCGGCTGGCGTCGCGCGCTGCCTTGCGTCTGGGGCGGCACGCTCGCGGTGCTGTTGCAACTCGTCTTCACGGCGCTTTGCCTGAATTCGCTGCTGCTCATTAGTGAGCATTCACTTACCGTGCTGCGCTGGGCCGGCGCGGCTTACCTCGTCTGGCTCGGCTGCAAGCAATGGCGCAGCCGTACGCTCGGCGGCGAGTCTGGCGCAGAGCCAGCGGAGTCGGCGCTCACTTCCCGGCGCGGTCTGTTCTGGCGCGGGTTTGCTACCTCGGGGCTCAATCCCAAGACCTTGCTGTTCTTTCCGTCGTTTTTCCCGCAGTTCATCAGCGCGGATGCGTCGTGGAGCGCGAACCGGCAGTACCTCGTGCTGGCGGCGACGTTCGCGTTGCTGTTCGCGGGTGGGGTGGCGTCGATGGCGCTGTTTTCGCACCGCCTGCGCCACGTGCTGCAACGGCCCCGGCGGCTGCGCGTGGTTAACCGCTTGATGGGCAGCCTGCTGGTGGGCATGGGCGCGGTGATGGCGGGCTTGCGCTAGACGCGCATATGGCGGTGGGATTCGGGCGCTGCGTCCGGACGCCGGGGAGGCGTGCGGATCGGGCCGCTCAGGGCGCCCTGGCTGCGGTTGGAGCCGAGCCGGAAACCGGAGCGCTGGCGGAGCTGATCGCCGCTGACGAGGCCGCTGCCGCGCTTTGAGCACCGCGGGCGGGTGCCGGTGCCGTGGCGGCCGATGCCGATGCCGCTGCGGGCTGTACGGCTGTTTGCGTCGGCGTTGCCGAAGCCGCCGAGGCAGGCACGGCAGCGGTGCTTGTCGCAGCGGCGGCCGATGCTGCCGGAGCCGACGCCGCCGACCCAGCAGGAGCCGATGCCGCCGCCGGCAGCACCGGCGTGAGCAACGTCGCCTCCGATGCGGGCGATGCCGGGAAGACCGCATGCACACCGCTTGCGGCGGCGATGGGCGCGGCCGCGTGCGTGGTTGCTTGCACGGGCATTGCGCTCGTTGCCGGCGTCGGGCTCGACACGGAGGTATGCAGCACGGTCGCGCCAGTCACCGCAGCCGCCGCTGCAGCGGCAGCCGCCGCCGCTGGCGCGGTCGAAGCGCCCGGCGCTGCCATGTTCACCATCGTTGTATCGGGCTCGAGTTGCAGCGGCGTAGCCTTGATATTGCCGCCCGGCACCGGCTCGCTGCGCGCGACGCCGCCCAGATAGCGCCCCACGAGACCGAAGAAGCGCTTGTAGAACTCGGTCGACTGAACCGTCTCGCTCGAGACCTTGACCATTTCGTCGCTGTTCGAGTGGATCGGCAGCGAGACCGACCCGAGAATCGACAACCCCACGCTCGCCGAGGTCGCGCTCTTCTTGAGCGCATAGCCGTTCTGCACGGCGTTGACGTACAGCATGCTCGTGTTCGTGGCGTCGGCCGGCGTGCACACCACGTGCACCTCCACGACGATGTGCTGGTCGACGGACGGCTGGAAATTCTTGGTGGCGTCGACGGTGTCGTTGCGCGTCATCGTCGTCATGTAGCCCTGGCTCAGCAGCGCGCGGCGCGATGCCTCGCAGGCATCGCTGCTGGCATAGTTGAAGCCGTGCGAGAACGGGCTTGGAGCGCTGCTCAGCAGCTGGTCATCCCGAAACGCCGGTGTGGGCGACGAGCATGCACTGAGGGCGGCAGCAAGCGGAATCAGCAGAAACGGAACGACTTTTGAAATACGGGGCATGGTGCGTACGAACGAGGCGGCGAGCGCGCCGGCAAACGAGAGAACGGCATGCATTGTAGTGCGGTTCGGGTCCGCGTGACTGAAGCGGCTGTTTGACCCCGACCCCGCAATCGCGATCGCACGCGGCCCCAAAAACAAAAAACGGGCTGTCGCGCGCAGCGAAGCCCGTGTCGATATGGCGCGATGCGCGCGCTTACACGGCCATTTCCGGCGGCGCGCGGCGCAAGCACCGCGTGATCCAGCCGAGATACGCAAGGCCGAGCACGAACCAGATCACGCCGAGCGCGATGGCGGTTTTCTCGAGGCTGCACAGCAGCCAAATATCGGTGATCGCGCCGATCAGCGGGAACACCAGGCCACCCAGGAAGCCGAAGCCGCGCGTGCCGGCGGCGCCGCCCAGGTATTGGCGGATCACGCACAGGTTCACCGAGGTGAACGCAAGGAACGCGCCGAAGTTGATGAACGAAGTGGACGTGGCCACGTCGAGCTTCAGCGCGATCAGGCCGATCGCGCCGGCAATCGCGATGTTGATGGCGGGCGTGCGAAAGCGCGGGTGGATGAAGCCGAAGATCGACTTGGGCAGCACTTCGTCGCGGCCCATTGCGTAGAGCAGGCGTCCCACGCTCGCCTGCGCCGAGATGCCCGAGGCGAACTGCGCGAGGATCAGGCCGGCGAGGAAGATCGTCACGAAAATGTCACCGCCTACTTTGCGCGCGATTTCGAACGCAGCCGAATCGGGGTCCTTGAACACGGCGCCCGGATGTGCGAGCTGCAACGTGTACGCGGCGATCACGAAGATCGCGCCGCCCAGCAGCGCGATCAGCACGATGGCGCGCGGAATGTTCTTTTCCGGCTCGATGGTTTCTTCGGTGAGCGTGGAGACGGCGTCGAAGCCGAGATACGAATACGCGGCGATGGCCGCGCCAGCCATCGTGGCCGAAAGCGGCACGTGCGGCTGGAAGAACGGCTGCGCGGCGAGCAGGCCGCCGGGGCCGGCCGCGGCCGCCGCGTAGTGCAGGCACAGCACGACGAAGATGGCGGCAATGCCGAGCTGCACGATCATCAGCACGATGTTGAAGCGCGCTGCGAGTTCGATGCCGATGATGTTCAGGCCGCTCGTGAGCACGATGAACGCGACGATCCAGATCCACGCGCTCACGTGCGGAAACGCGGCGCCCAGGTAGGCCGCGCCGATCAGCCAGATCACCATCGGCAAGAAGAAGTAGTCGAGCAGGGTGGCCCAGCCGATCATGAAGCCCATGTGCGCATTGAAGCTCTTGCGCGTGTAGGTGTAGGCCGAGCCGGCCACCGGGAACAGGCGCGCGAGCTTGCCATAGCTGAGCGCCGTGAACACGATCGCGATGAGCGCGATGAGATAGGCGAGCGCGGCAGTGTCCTGGCTCGCGCCCGCGAGCACGCCATAAGTGCCGTAGACGATCAGCGGCGCCATGTAGGCGAGGCCGAACAGGAGCACGGAGGGCAGGCCGAGCGTGCGCTTGAGATGCGGTTCGCGCGCGTGGCTTGCCACGCTTGCGCCGTTCGTGCCGTGGGTGCCGTGTTCAGCCGGTGTTGCGGAAGGCTTCATGATGCAGGTGTCTCCTGAGTGCTGCGGGTGTAGTCCGCGCGCGAGCGTGCGTGCCGCCCCGGCGGGGCAGCGCACGCTGCGTGGCTTCGATCGTTTGCTGGTGGCTTGTCGGCTGCGCTGGCCGCTGGCGCTGCGCGCTCAGCGGCTCGTGCGGGCGCGGATGTTGAGCGAGCGGCGGCCCTGCGCGTCGTTTTCATCGGCGAGATTCAGCGCGACGCGCGCATCGTGCAGATAGCTGTAATGCTCGCGGCTTTGCGCGAGCAGCGCGCGGTCCACGGTCACGGGCAGGACCGCGTCGTCGCTCTCGAGCTCGGCCAGCACGTCGCCGAACGGGCTGATGAGCGCCGATTCGCCGGGGAACGTGAGGTTGTCGTCGCCGTCGCCGGTGCGGTTCACGAGCGCTGCGAATGCCTGGTTTTCCATCGCACGCGCGACAATGGCGCGGCGGTGCACCGGGCCGAACGGATCCATGTTGCCGTTGGTGACGATCAGCATTTCCGCGCCGAGCACGCCGAGCGCACGCGCGGGTTCCGGAAACTCGATGTCGTAGCAGATCAGCAGGCCCACGGTCATGCCCTTGAATTCGCAGACCTCGAAACGGTCGCCGGGCGTGAAGACGCCGACGTCGGTGGCCCACAGGTGGGTCTTGCGATAACGCAGCGCGATTTCGCCGCGTTCGTCGATCAGGACGGTGGTGTTGTAGAAGCGCTCGTTGTCGCCGCTGTCACGCTCAGCAAGACCCACGGCCACCGCCACCTGGGCGTTGCGCGCGGCGTCGCGCACGGCGCAAAGCGAGGGGCCGGAGAGCGTCTCGGCCACGTCGCGCACGCGCTCGCGGGTGGGAAAGCCGGTGAGCGTGGCTTCGGGGAACACCATCAGGTCGGTACCCGCACGGCGCTTGCCGATCGCATCGAGCGTGCGCGCCAGATTGGGCGCGACGACGCCGTCAACGAGGGGAATTTGTGCGAGTTCGAGTTGCATGCCTGTCTCCTTGTGCCGCGCGAGCGTAATGAGCGGCTATTATCACCACGTTATTTTTGCTCGGAAATCACCCTGCAGGGGTACCCTGACCGGAGGAACCATGGAACTCGACTGGCAAGATCGCGCGTTCCATCACCGTATCGCGACGCTCATCGACGCCCTCGACGGTCCCGAATTCTGGACCCGCATGACGCGCGTGATCGAGCGGTTCGTCGCTTTCGACAACTGGGTCGCGCTCGTCTTCATGCGCGATCGCGCACCGCTCGTCTGCGCCGAGTCGCCGATGCCCGACGGCACCGTGGATCTCTTGTTCCGCGCGTATCTGGAGGGCATGTACCAGCTCGATCCCTTCTATATCCACGCCTGCGAAAAGCCGCGCGCGGGGCTCGTCACGCTTGCCGAAGTCGCGCCTGATAACTTCCGCATGACGGACTACTACCAGCGCTATTTCAGGAGCAACATCATCGGCGACGAAGTGCAGTTCAATCACCCGCTCGATGCGCGCCGCACGCTGATTTTCTCGCTGGGCGCAACGCGCCATTACACCGAGCGCGATATTGCGATGTTCGCGATGTTTGCGCCGTGGGTGATGGCGTTGATGCGGCAGCGGCTGCCTTATGAGACGTTCTCGATGCCCGAGTCGGGTGAGGCGGATGCAGGCGCGCCGCGCGCCGAGACGACGGCGGCAGGCAACACGGATTACGCGAGCCGCTTCGAAGCGGTGGCGCGACAAAGCGGCCGCACGCCGCTCACGGCGCGCGAGATCGAAGTGGTGCGCCAGAGTCTTTCGGGATTTTCGACGCGCGCGATTGCCGAGCGGCTCGACATCTCGTTCGAGACCGTGCGTGCGCACAAGAAACATATTTACGCGAAGCTCGGCGTTAGTTCGCAGTCTGAACTATTTGCGCTGTTCTACGAGCCGCTGGGACGTGAAGGCGGATAGCGGTGTGAGCGCATGAACGCTCACACATGGCGGGTTCCTCAGAACTCGACCAGCGCGAAATCTTCCTTGCCCACGTCGCACAGCGGGCAGCGCCAGTCGTCGGGCACGTCGGTCCAGCGCGTGCCGGGGGCGAGGCCGTCGTCGGGGGCGCCGGCGGCTTCGTCGTACACCCAGCCGCAGATCACGCAGACCCATTGCTTTAAGGCTTGATCGGACTGAGTAGCGTGTGCCGCGCTTGCGGTGGCGGCATCCGCTCGAGGCTCGCGCGGCGCGTCGAGCGCCACGACGAGCGGCGCCGAAGTGGCTTCGCGCGCGGCCAGCTTTGCTTGCAGCGTGTCGAGCAGCGCGGCGGCTTCCGCGGCGGTGAGATCGATCCAGTAGGGATCGCCTGCGCCATCGTTCAGGCGCTCGGGTGAGAACTGGATTTCGAGGGCGACGCCTTTCTTGTACATAAGCGAAAACCTTGAAGCGTGCGGCCGGTGCGGCGCTTAGGCGAAGTGCTGGAGCACGAGCGAGACCGCGATGCCGCCGAACGCGATCAGCGCGAGCATCTGCAAAAGCGAGATGGATTTGCGTGCGGTCGTGGCGGCGGGGACGGATTGACGGTTCGAGTTCATGGCGTGCGATGCGATTGGGTGTTGCGGGTGCGTGACTTGGGCGTTGGGTGCGCCAGGATTGGCGCAGCCGGCAAGTTTCGCACGATTTCGCATCCGGGGGGACGATTGCGCGCAATTCGCGCGCACGGGTCGTACCCCCCCGAGGCTGCCTGTGCGGCCCGCACTGGCATTGAGCACGGTGGCCCTGATTATCGCCGCTCCTGCGCCGAATATTGCGAAGCGTGCGAAGAGAGATTTTCTCGCGAGGGTTGCCTAAGCATGCAGCCAGCGCCGCTCGAAATACGAAAACCCCCAGCATACGGGCAAGGCGCAAGCCATGCCGATCGCCACCTCGGCCACGCGAAAGAGTGCGACATCCCACACGGGGCCGTGGCTGGGTACGAGGAGCACGATGGTGGTGGTGGTGGCGCCAAGCCGCGCGGCGGTGCTCACGCGCAGGCACCAGCAGGAAACGATCACCACGGCCACCGCCACGAGATACACCGCCATGTTCTCCGGCCCGAGCGTGGCCGCCACGAAGCCCACAATGCCGCCGGAGATCGCGCCGATGAACTGGTCGCGCGACTGCGTGAGCGTATCGGCGTAATCGTGCTGCGTGACGGCGATGGCGGTGATCGCCGCCCAGAACGCCTGCTCGGTATGCAGCGCGCGGCCGATGCTGTAGGCGAGGCCCGCGCCGCAAACGGCGCGCAGCGCCATGAGCATGCCTTGCGCGGCGCGGCTCTTGAGCGGCAGGTGTTTGAGCGCGCTCAGCGCGGATTGCTGCAGCGAGGAAAAATAGCCGAAGAGATTTTCTTGCGGATCGTGCATCGGGTTTGATCGGCTCGAAGGCCGATTTGAAAGCGAATTTGAAGGCGGCCCTGAGAGCTGGGCGCGCGGCGCGCCCGCCTGGTCGTCAAGGATATCAATTTCGCATGCAAGGTCAGCACGCCGCGCTTCTTTACGACGCGCACAGCTCCTCGAGGCACGCATCGAATGCGCCGATCAGGCGCTCGACATCGGCTTCGGTGGTATCGGGGCACACGAGCATCATGTTGTGAAACGGCGTGATGAGCACGCCCCGGTTGAGCAGATACAGATGGATGACTTGCTCGAACTCGTCATTCATCGCGGCGCGCGCCTCGCTGCCATTGCGCGGCGGGGTGGCGCAGAACTGGAACTCGCTGCGCGCGCCCACGCGCGTCACGCACCACGGCAGCGCATGGCGCGCGATCGTTGCCGCGAGGCCCTGTGCGAGGCGCTCGGCGAGCGCGAACATCCGCGCATAGGCCGCTTCGGTCATGACTTCGTCGAGCGTCGCGCGCATCGCGCTCATCGATAGCGCGTTCGCCGTGAGCGTCGTGCCGATGCCCGAGTGGCCCGGCGGCGCGTCAAGCTTCGCTTTTTGCGCACGCGCGGCGAGTTCGGCGGAAAAGCCGTACACCGCGCACGGCACGCCGCCGCCCACGGGCTTGCCGAGCACGAAGAGGTCGGGCTCGATGCCGTGCTCGCACGCATAGCCGCGCGGCCCGCTGCTGATGGTGTGCGTTTCGTCGATCAGCAGCAGCGTGCCGTGGCGCTTCATGAGCGCTTGCGCGTCGCGCCAGAAACCGGGATCGGGCAGCACCATGCCCACGTTGGTCATGGCGGGCTCGGCCAGCACGCAGGCCACTTTGTCATCGGCGAGCGCGCGCCCGAGCGCGTCGAGGTCGTTGAACTCCACCACGCGCGTGTGCGGCAGCAGGTCGTGCACCTGGCCCAGCAGGCTCGCGCGCTGCGTGGGCCGGCCATCGACGAGGTCGACGAAGACGTCGTCCACGGTGCCGTGATAGCAGCCGTTGAACACGACGATCGTGTTGCGCCCGGTGGCCGCGCGCGCCCAGCGCAGTGCGAAGCGGTTGGCGTCGCTCGCGGTCATGGCGAACTGCCAGTACGGCAGGCCGAAGCGCTGCGCGAGCGCCGTGCTCACGGCTACGGCGTCTTCGCCGGGCAGCATGGTGGTGAAGCCGCGCTGCGCCTGGCGCGCGAGCGCCTGGGCGACGGCGGGCGGTGCGTGGCCGAACATCGCGCCCGTGTCGCCGAGGCAGAAGTCGATGTAGCGGTGCCCGTCCACGTCGGTGAAGGCTGCGCCGCGCGCCGCATCCACATAGAGCGAAAACGGCGTGGGCCAGTCGTTCATCCAGTGCAGCGGCACGCCGAACAGCAGATGCTGCGCGGCTTGCACGGAGAGGGCTTGCGACTTCGGGCGCGCGGCGACAAAGGCATCACGCTCGCGTGCCAGGATGCGCTGCGCGCGCTCCCGGTTCACGCCTTGGCGGTCTTGCATGGATGCTTCCTCGAGGATGGAGTTGCGCCGATCCTCGCATGCACCCGCACCGTAGTAAATTCGGGCGCGCCCGCCTTACTTCCTGTCGATCGAGAACTTCCCCGGACCTGCCACGGCGAGTGCGATCAGGCCGCCCGCGATGCTCATGTTCTTGTAGAAGTTGATCATGTTCGCCATCTGCTCCATGCCGGTCATGGTCCAGAAGTGATGGCCGATGAACGCGGTGGCGACAGTGTAGATCGCCAGCAGCACGGCCAGCGGTCGCGTGAAGAAGCCCACGAGCAGCAGGATGCCCACCACGAGCTCCATGACGACCGCGATGACCGCCGAGAGCATCGGTATCGGCGCGCCTTCGTGCGCCATGAAGTCGACGGTGCCGGCAAACCCGGTGATCTTGGACCAGCCGAACAGGATGAAGAGCGAGGTCAGCAGGACGCGAGAGACGAGCAGGGCGAGGTCGTTGCCCTGGCCGAAGAGGTTGTATCGCATTGTATTTCTCCGAAGACGTTGAAGCGGGTTGTTTGTTTTGTTGCCCGTGTCGGCCGCGCGGCCCGCCGCCTGGCGGCGGCCGCGCTAGCACTGATTACGACCAGAGTTCCGACACCTCGATATTACGCAGATCGAACACCAGCACCTCGGCATCGTGTCCGTCGCTGAAGGTCAGCTCGCGCTCGGAGCGGATCCGCGCGCCGTCGCCTTCGCCCAGTTCCACGCCGTTGACCTTCACGCTGCCGCGCGCCACGTGCACATAGGCGTAGCGGTCCGCGCCGATCTCGAGCGTTGCGCTCTGCGCGCCGTCGAAGCGGCCCGCATAGACCCGCGCGTCCTGGCGCAGCTCCAGCGACTCGGCAGCGCCGTCCGGCGAGAGAACCAGGCGCAGCTTGCCACGCTTTTCCGCATCCGCAATGTGCTTCTGCTGATAGCGCGGCTGCGCGCCCTTCACGTTCGGCGCAATCCAGATTTGCAGGAAGTGCACCGGCTGTTCGGCCGAGTGGTTGAACTCGCTATGCGCGACGCCGGTGCCCGCGCTCATCAGCTGCACGTCGCCGGGGACGATCACCGAGCCGGTGCCCATCGAGTCCTTGTGCTCGAGCCCCCCTTCCAGCACGTACGAGAAGATTTCCATGTCGCGGTGCGGATGCTTGCCGAAGCCGCGCCCCGGGGCTACGCGGTCGTCGTTGATCACGAGCAGGTCCGAGAAGCCGATCTGCTTCGGGTCGTAGTAGTTCGCGAACGAAAACGTGTGGCGCGAGCTGAGCCAGCCATGTTCGCCGCGGCCGCGTTGGTCTGCTTTGCGAAGTTCGATCATGTTCGTTTCTCCGTTGGTTCCGATGTTCGGTTGCGATGGAGACAGTTTAGGTCAACCCATGCGATACGGAGCGTCGTAAAATACGACTCACTGTCATATTGAAGTGGACAATTGCCATGCAACTCGATGACATGCGGATCTTTGTCAGCGCCGTGGAGGCGGGCAGCTTCACGGCGGCGGCCAACCGGCTGCGGCTCTCGAAGCAATTCGTGAGCCGCCGCGTGGCCGCGCTGGAAGCCGATCTCGGCGCGCGGCTGCTGGTGCGCAATACGCGCAAGCTGGCCGCGACGGACCTCGGCCAGGAGTTCCACGAGCGCGCGAAGCGCATCCTCGCCGAGGTGGCCGACACGGAGCAGGCCATGTCGGCGCGCCGCTCGGAGCCGCGCGGCCTGCTCAAGGTGAGCGCGCCGATGTCGTTCGGCATGGCGCATCTCTCGCCGCTCGTCGCCGAATTCCTGCGCGCGCATCCCGACGTGCACTTCGACATGGACCTGAGCGACCGCAGCGTCGACGTGATCGGCGAGGGCTTCGACATGGCGCTGCGCATCGGAAGGCTCTCCGATTCCACGCTGATCGCCCAGAGGCTCATCGACGTGCGCATGATCGCCTGCTGCAGCCCCGGCTACCGGCGCCGGCACCGCGAGCCGCAAACGCCCGCCGATCTCGCGCAGCACGCCTGCCTGCCATACGGGCAGCAGGGGCGCGCGTCATGGGACTTCATGATCGACGGGGTGCGCACGCCGTTCGAGGTGCGCGGGCCGCTGCGGGCCAACAACGGCGAGGTGATTCGCGATGCAGCGGTGGCGGGCCTCGGCATTTGCTATCTGCCGGACTTCATCGTGGCAGGATCGGTTGATGCGGGGTTGCTGGTGGAGGTGCTCGAAGCGTTCATGCCGCCGCCCAACGCGCTGCACGCGCTGTATCCGCAGCACCGCGAAGCTTCCGTGACCATCCGCGCATTTACGCAATTTCTGCGCGAACGTCTGGCAGCTCGCGCGGCAACCGCGCGCGGCGGTGCGCTTTGATGCGCAATCCGCGGGGATTCGGCGCACCGGTCTTGTGATTTGCCGGTTGCGCCCGCATCTGAAGGATGGCCGCCCCGGCGGCACTGCCCGGTATATCGGGCAGATGAGGTGGGATGTCGCAATTTCGTTGTATGCTCACCGCCCCGAGGGTTGCTCACGCTGCCTCGATGCGGGCGTGGAACGCCGTGCTGGCGGGCTTGGGGGTCCAATCAGGGCTTCTATGAGGCTCGATAGGCATGGTTTATCCCGGCGATCAATGTAATCAATTTTTCAAATGGCCGTGATTCCCGTAATCTACGTCCATCCCTTTCCAACCCAGAGCGAGGAAACAACTGATGTCTCTCATCAACACGCAAGTCAAGCCGTTCAAGGCCACCGCATTCCACAATGGCAAGTTCGTTCCGGTCTCTGAAGAGAACTTCCTGGGCAAGTGGTCCGTGGTCGTGTTCTACCCGGCCGACTTCACTTTCGTGTGCCCGACCGAACTCGGCGATCTGGCCGACCAGTACGCGGAATTCCAGAAGCTGGGCGTTGAAATCTACGGCGTGTCGACCGACACGCACTTCACGCACAAGGCATGGCACGACACGTCGGAAACCATCGCCAAGATCAAGTACCCGCTCGTCGGCGACCCGACCGGCGCGCTCACGCGCAACTTCGACGTGATGATCGAAGAAGAAGGCCTGGCACTGCGCGGCACGTTCGTGATCAACCCGCAAGGCGAGATCAAGCTGTGCGAAATCCACGACAACGGCATCGGCCGTGACGCCAAGGAACTGCTGCGCAAGGTTCAGGCTGCCCAGTACGTTGCGGCTCACCCGGGCGAAGTGTGCCCCGCCAAGTGGACGCCGGGCGCTGAAACGCTCAAGCCGTCGCTCGACCTCGTCGGCAAGATCTAAGCGTCGATGTTCGATGCGGTCGCCCTGACCGCATGACGCTGAAAATCGCACTGAGCTGTACAACCGGGCCGCACCCTCGTGGCTTGCGGCCCGGAAGCCTTGCTGCAAAGCTCAAAAGGCTTTGTTATCGCCAGGCATTAGTTAGCATTCCAACGCTTCTTCTCCAGCAGAAAAAAAACGCCATGCTCGACGCCAACCTCAAAGATCAACTCAAAAACTACCTCGAAAAAGTCACGCAGTCGATCGAGATCGTTGCGTACCTGGATGACGGCGAGAAGTCGCAAGAGCTGCAGCAACTGCTGCAGGACATCGCATCGCTTTCGGATCGCATCGCGTACGAAGAGCGCCGTGGCGCCACAATTGGCGACGCGCGTACCCCTTCGTTCGAGATCAAGCGCGCGAACTCCGACGTCAAGGTGACGTTCGCGGGCATTCCGATGGGCCATGAATTCACGTCGCTCGTGCTGGCGCTGCTCCAGGTGGGCGGCCACCCGGTCAAGCTCGAGAACGAAACGATCGAACAGGTGAAGGCGCTCGACGGCGCGTTCTCGTTCGAAGTCTATATGTCGCTGTCGTGCCAGAACTGCCCGGAAGTCGTGCAGTCGATCAACGCGATGGCCGCGCTCAACCCGAACGTGCAGATCGCCACGATCGACGGCGCACTGTTCCAGGACGAAGTCGAGCAGCGCAAGATCATGGCCGTGCCGACCATCTACCTGAACGGCGAAGTGTTTGGCCAGGGCCGCATGGGCGTCGAGGAGATTCTCGCGAAGCTCGACACTGGCGCCTCGGCGCGTGCAGCAGAAAAGCTCAACCAGAAAGATATCTTCGACATGCTCATCGTCGGCGGCGGCCCCGCTGGCGCAGCGGCCGCGATTTACGCGGCGCGCAAGGGCATTCGCACCGGCGTGCTGGCCGAACGCTTCGGCGGCCAGGTGCTCGACACGATGTCGATCGAGAACTTCGTCTCGGTGCAGGAAACCGACGGGCCGAAGTTCGCCGTGGCGCTCGAGCAGCACGTGCGCGCCTACGACGTCGACATCATGAACCTGCAGCGCGCCGAAGCGCTCACCGCCGTCGGCAACGGCTTTGAAGTGCGCACCGCGAGCGGCGCGACGCTGCGTGCGAAGAGCGTAGTACTCGCCACGGGCGCGCGCTGGCGCAATGTGGATGTGCCCGGCGAGCAGGAGTACAAGAACAAGGGCGTGGCGTACTGCCCGCACTGCGACGGCCCGCTCTTCAAGGGCAAGCGCGTGGCCGTGATCGGCGGCGGCAATTCGGGCGTCGAGGCGGCCATCGACCTCGCGGGCATCGTGAGCCATGTGACGCTGCTCGAATTCGGCGCACAACTGCGTGCGGACGAGGTGCTGCAACGCAAGCTGCGCAGCCTGCCGAACGTCACCGTGCACGTGAATGCGCAGACCACGGAGGTTAGCGGCGATGGCCAGAAGGTCACCGGCCTCGCGTATCTCGACCGCAACACGGGCGAGAAGCATCGCGTCGAACTCGAAGGCGTGTTCGTGCAGATCGGCCTCGTGCCGAACACCGAATTCCTCAAGGGCACGGTGGCGCTTTCGAAGCATGGCGAGATCGAAGTGGACGCGAAGGGCCAGACCTCGGTGCCGGGAGTATTCGCCGCCGGCGACGTGACGACGGTGCCGTTCAAGCAGATCGTGATCGCCGTGGGCGAGGGCGCGAAGGCCTCGCTGAGTGCGTTCGATTATCTGATCCGTTCGTCGGTGGAGCAGGAAGAAGAAGCGGTTGCGTAAATTTGCCTGCGAAGGCATGCAGCATCATGGAAAACGCCGGCGTCTACTCAGATCGCCGGCGTTTTTTCGTGCGTTTTCTTTCGTCTAGCCGTTGAGCCGTTGTCGTGCGGACACGGCTGCTCACGCTGCCAGACGCTGCAAATCGGTCAGTTTCACGTGCTTCGCGGCTTCTTCGAGATCGTAGTCTGTCTGCAAGCTCATCCAGAACTGCGGCGTCGTGCCAAAAACGAAGGACAGCCGCAGCGCCGTGTCGGCAGTGACGCTGCGCTCACCATGCACGATCTCGTTAATGCGGCGCGGTGGAACGCTCATGGCGCGGGCCACTGCGTTCTGGCTCATTCCCATGGGCGTCAGAAACTCTTCCTGGAGGACGACGCCGGGATGCACGTTCGCGAGTTTTTTCATAGTCTGCGCCTCGGTTAATGGTAGTCGACGATTTCGACGTCGTATGCGTTTCCATTGCGCCAACGAAAGCACACGCGCCATTGATCGTTGATGCGGATACTGTCCTGTCCGGCTCGGTCACCCTTCAACAGCTCAAGCCTGTTCGCTGGCGGGATGCGCAAATCCGCAAGATCATGCGCCGCATGAAGCATGCGCAGCTTGCGGCGTGCGATCTGCTGCATTTCAGCAGGCAGCCGCCTCGATCTCGCCAGTCCAGATGAGTGCAGTTTCGCGGTCTTCAAAGTTTTAGATCGCCATGCCAAAGCATAACGCCACGCATCATATGACGCGTGGCGTTATGGCTATCCAGAATCTGCCTGAAGTCAAGCGATGCCTGCAAATTGCGGCGTCTCACTCCCGCTCACGTTGCGCAGCCACTCATTCCTGCACGAGCGAGTTGCGATACGAAAACCCGACTGCCGGATCAGCATGCTTCTGGCGATGCGCGTTGCGCAGCGGCTTGAGCACGAACACGGCCAGCAGTGCGGAGAGCGCCGCCATGCCCGAGGCGAGCATGAACACGGCGTGCCAGCTTCCGGTAGCCGCGGTGATCACGCTGGAGAACGGCACGAGCAGCGCAGCGGTGCCTTTCGCGGTGTAGAGCAGACCGGCGTTGGTCGCCGCGAACTTCGGGCCGAAGGTGTCGCCGCAGGTGGCGGGGAAGAGACTGTAGATCTCGCCCCACGCGAAGAACACGATACCCGTGAGCACGACGAAGGCAACCGGGCTGTGCCCGTAGCGCGAGAGCAGCACGATGCCGACGGCCTCCACGGCGAACGCGACGAACATCGTGTTCTCGCGGCCGATGCGGTCCGAGACCCAGCCGAAGAACGGCCGCGTGAGGCCGTTGAGCACACGGTCGATGGTGAGCGCGAAGGTGAGCGCGGGCAGCGTGAGGCCGAGCAGCGAGACCGGCGCGTCGTGCAGGCCGAAGTCCTTCGCGATCGGGCCGAGCTGCGCGGTCGCCATCAGTCCGCCGGCGGCCATCATCACGAACATCGCGTACATCACCCAGAAGATGGGCGAGGCGATCACCTCGCGCGGGCTCGCGTTGTAGACGGCGCTCACGCCTTGCGCGGCGTGTTTCGCGGCTTCGCCGATGGCGCGCTTCGCGGCGGCGACGCCATGCGAAGCCGGCGCCGCGAGCGCGAGGCCGAGCACGAGCACGACGATCCCTTGACCGAGACCGAACCAGAGGAACGTCGCCTCATAGCCGCTGCTCTTGATCATGTTGGCGATGGGCACGACGGTGGCCGCCGATCCTGCGCCGAAGCCCGCCGCCGTGATGCCGGCCGCGAGCCCCCGCCGGTTGGGGAACCACTTGAGCGCATTGCCGACGCAAGTGCCGTACACGGCCCCCGCACCAAGCCCGCCCACGGCCGCCGCGACATAGAGCAAGGGCAGCGACGAGGCGAACGAGTTGAGCACCCAGGCGATTGCGCACAGCAGCCCGCCGCCGACCACCACGGGGCGCGGGCCATACTTGTCGACGAGCCAGCCTTCGACCGGCACGAGCCAGGTTTCGGTGACGACGAAGATCGTGAACGCGACCTGAATCGCCGCGCGTCCCCAGTGGTACTTCTCGTTGATCGGATTGACGAACAGCGTCCAGCCGTACTGCATGTTGGCGATCATCGCCATGCAGATTACGCCGAACACGAGCTGAACCCATGGCGACGCAAAGCGCGACGCCCCTCCTTGCCGATGCTCCATCAGTGTCTCCTTATTGATGTTCCGCGAGGCCGTTTTTGCGCCTGGTTGCGGCCTTGTATCCTGTCGTTTTGCTGACAGTCGTTTACACAATATGTGATATATCAACGGAGTCAAGAGAAAGCAGTCTCAGTGTTTCCACTAACGTGGGACATTGATGAGCAGGCTTTTTGGAAGCTTTAAATCGATGCCGAAAAAGCAAAAAAAAGCCCGCAGGACAAGGCCTGGCGGGCTGAGTCATGTGCGAGATAGTGGAGATCGCGACATGTGATGCCGTTATAGATGAAAGTTTTTTGTAATGAAAGAAGAATTTTTCTAAAGCCTTTCATTCGGATGCGAGTGAAAGGTTTGAGGCCTTTGAGCGGGCGAGCAGCTCACCCGCGCGCCGCAATCTCCTTCTTCCACCCCGCGATGATCTTCGCCGCGAGGGCGTTGTAGTCGCCATCGAAGTGATGGCTGCCCCCCGTCTTCACAAGCTCGATACCGGTGTTCGCGAGCGCCGGGCACAACGTGTCTTTTTCATCGGCGCCATAGACGCATTGCACGATCGCGGGCGGCACCTTCGCGAGTTCCGGGCGCACCTGCAGCGCCTTCTCGCTCGCGGGCATGCCGAGCCAGCCCGTCACGCGGATCTGGAAATCGGCGTCGGGCGCGAAGCCGAGCAGCGACATGTATGAGACCTTCGCGCGCAGCGCATCTGGCAGGCGGTTGTAGGCGAACGGCATCACGTCCGCGCCGAACGAATAGCCCACCAGCGCGATGTGCTTCGCATGCCAGCGCGCGGCGTAGGTGTTGAGCACGCGCGCGAGGTCATGGCTCGTTTGTGCGGGGCTCTTCTCGCTCCAGAAGTAACGCAGCGCGTCCCAGCCGATCACCGAAATACCCTGTTTTTGCAGGGCTTCCGCGATGGTTTTGTCGAGATCGCGCCAGCCGCCGTCGCCGGAAATCACGACTGCGAGCATGTCGGTCGGATGCGCGGCGGGCAGCTCGACGAGCGGCAGATCCGACACGTCTTCCTCGCTCTCCGTCTGCACGCGCAGATGCGGTGCGGTGAGCGCGACGAGCTTGTCGGCATCGGAGAGGTTCGCGGCAAATGCGTGCGGCGCCGGGTGAGTGGCGCCAGTCTCTGTGGGCGATTTGGTTGCATTCGCAACGGTCGTTGCGCCTTGCTCGAAGAAGCCGGGCAGGCCCTTGCCGCGCGACAGCGTGGCGTCGGCGGGGCAGGGCGCGAAGCGTGCGTCGAGTTGCGCGGCGGGATCGAGCGACACCGCGCCCGCCATCGTGTTCGCGGGTGCTTGCGAGAGCATGCGTTGCGCGACGAGCGCGCCCTGGCCGCTGCCGATCGCGATCGGCGCGAAGTACTGGTTCGATGCCTGCTGGCGTTCGAGTTGATGACTGAGCGCTTCGGCGTCGCCATAGAGCTTGTGGCAGGTCTCGTTCTTCACCGCCGCGAGATTGCTTGCGTAGCGCTCCGTATCCACGCCCACGACCAGCGCGCCGTGTTGCGCGAGGGCGTCGGCGCGCGTCTGGTCGGCGGCGCTCCAGTGCTTGCCCGCCGAGAACAGCACGGCAAAGCCGCGCATCGCGCCGGTGGGTTTGGTCACGGCGACATCGCCGTAGCGGCCGCCCGAGACGCGTGCGGGCACGGGGTGTGACGGCGCGCCTGTTTCGGTTGCGTTGACCTGAACCGCGCAGAGCGCGAGCACGGCGGCGCCCGCCGCAGCGCCCGCGAGGCGCGGCAGCGAGAAAGTACGAAAATTCATGAGCGCCAGCCTCCTGCCAGCAACGAAAGATCCGCGAGGGTGATGAACACGCTGATCGAGCCCGATGCAGCCAGATAACGCGGTTCCCAGCGCGGCGCGAACTTGTTCTTGAAGCCGCGCAGCCCCCGGAAGTTGTAGAACTTGCCGCCGAAGCGCCAGATCAGCCCGGCGAGGCGGTGCCACGACGAAGCGAGCGGCGTCGGCCCCATGCCGGCGAGCGGCGCCATGCCGAGCGACAGCGATTGATAGCCGGCGCCCTTCAGATGCAGCGAAAGTTGCGTGAACAGATACTCCATCGCGTAAGGCGACGCGCCCGGCAGATGGCGCATGACGCCGACCGTCGCATCGGTGTTGAGGTCAGTCGTCATGAAGGTCACGAAAGCGAGCGGCGCGCCGTTCTGGCGCACCAGCAGCACGTGTTGCGCGGCGAGGTAGTCGTCGTCGAAGGCGGCCACCGAGAAGCTCTTCTCGCGCACGTCGCGCTCCTCGAGCCACGCGTCGGAGATCGCGCGCAGCACCGGCAGGCTGTCGCTCATGCGCGCAGGATCGATGTGCTCGAACGTAAAGCCGTCGCGTTCGCCGCGCTTGAGCGCATAGCGCAGATGGGCGCGCTGCGGTCCCTTGAGATCGAACTCCTGGAGCATCACGCGCGCTTCCTCGCCGAGCTTCATCAGCGTGAGGCCGGCGTCGAGATAGAGCGGCAGGGCGTCGGCGCGAACCTGATAGAACGCGGCGCGGCCGCCGTGCGCGTGTGCGAGCGAGACGAACTCGCGAATCAGCGCGGGCCATTCATTGCGCGGGCCCACCGGATCGTGCAGCGCGGCCCACGTGCGCCCGCGCTTCGCATACATGAGGAACGCGTTGCGCGAGGACGAGAACAGGAAGCTCTTGTCGCCCATGAGCGCGAGGCCTGCGTCGCTGCGTTCCTGCGCGCGCACGATGCGCGCGGCTTCGGCCAGATCCTCGCTCGCGGGAATCACGAAGCGGCCTGCGGCCGGACGCAGCAGTTGCCACGACGCGAGCGCCGCTGCGAACACGCCCGCGCCGAGCGTCGCGCGCAGCGCGCGCGGCGCGCGTTCGTCGAACGCGAATTGCCACCAGAGATGCTGCGAATACTCGACATCGCGGAAGGCGAAGAACAGCACCCACACGGCGAGCGCGATCACGCAGCCCACCGAGGCGAGCCAGGCGGGTGTGAAGGGTTCGGCGAACAGCGACGAATGACGGTTGAAGCGGCGGCGCGTGGTGAGCAACAGCGCGATCAGCACGCACAGCACGCCGGCTTCGACGAACGCGAGGCCCTTGGTGAGCGAGAGCGCGAGGTTGGCCACCGCGAGCATGAGAGCGAGCCACCAGGCGGCGTCGAGTCGGCGCAGCAGGCCGCGCGCGACGAACAGCAGCAGCACGCCGAACAGGCTGCCGAGCAGTTGCGAGCTTTCGAGCACCCAGAGCGGGATGAAATTCTGCAGGAGTTCTATGCGCTTGGTGAACGCGGGCGTGGCGCCCGAGATCACGAGCATGCTGCCGGTCACGAAGGTGACGATGGCGAGGAACAGCGGGGCGAGCTGCGAGACGCCATGGACGCCGCGCCTCGCGAAGTCCGTGTTGAGCGGATTCTTGAGCGCGCGGCCTTCGAACGCGGCGAGCAGCGCAGCCGAGAGCGCGAGCGGCGCGCCGAAATAGATCGCGCGATAGGCGAGCAAGGCAGCGAACACTTTGGGGCCCGGCACGCTCTCGCCGAGTGCGAACACCATCGCCGCCTCGAACACGCCGATGCCGCCGGGCGTGTGGCCGATCAGGCCGAGCAGCATGGCGACGCTGTAGACGGTGAGGAAGTCGGCAAAGCCGATATGTGCGTGCGGCATCACCGACCACAGCGCGAGGCCCGCGCCGAGCACGTCGAGCGCTGCGAGCAGCAATTGTGCGACGAGGTCGCGCCGCGCGGGGACGGTGAAGCGCAGCCAGGCGCGCTTGAACGGCGCGGCTTCGCGCGCCTCGCTGGGGCAGGCCGCGATGAGCCCCGCGCCGAGCGCGAGCACCACGCCGCCGATCCAGCGCAGCGCTTCGGGCGAGAGGTGCAGCAGGCCCGTGAGCGTGTCGGCGGCGCCGACCATGCCGAGCGCGCTCATGAGCGCGAGGGCGAGCGCGAGCGTGACGCTCGTGAACACCGTCATGCGGCCGACTTGCGCCGCCGTGACGCCCGCGCCGCCGTAGACGCGGCAGCGCACGGCGCCGCCCGTGAGCGCGCCGAAGCCCGTTACGTTGCCGAGCGCCGAGCCGGCGATGGCGCCTACCCACAGCGCACCGCGCGAGGCGCGCGCGCCGAGGTAGCGCAGGCCGACCGCGTCGCGGCCCACGAGCGCGACGAAGCTGATGGCGGTGGCGCCGAGCGCGCCGGTCCATTGCGCCGGGCTCAGGTGCCAGAGCTGGCGAATGACCGAGCGGTAGTCGACGGACTGCGAGAGGTGCTGAAACACCAGCAGCAGCAGCGCGCAGATGCCGATGGCGAAGGCTGGCGCCACGAAGCGCTGCAGGCGCAACGCGCGGGCGCGGCGGCGCAACGCCACGGCGGCGGGGCGCGCAATGCGCGAAGGGGGCGATCCAAACATGGGTTGACCTGGCGATTCTCCGATGCCGCGCGGGCGCCGTGGTTGGCGTCTTCAGGGCGGCATCGCATAGTGTTTGTCGATGGGTCCGGCGGTTGCGCGTTGCCGCGGCAGGCAGCGCAAGGGGCCGTGGGGCTGGCCTTTACGGCGAGCCAAAACGTAAACGTTTGGTAAATGACTGGTAAAAATACAAACGCGCGGAGTGACCTGATGGTTGACCCTGTGCCCGAGAAACATCGAGGGAAGCCTCAAAGGGCCGGATAACCCAAAGAGCGGAGCGGGGCATTGTATCGTCCGCAACCCAATGATGTTTACGGCCGGATTGGGTCCTTTCTGAAACCACTGTGACCAATTCGAGACACGCTTTTTAATTCTTTTACTTCGGGTGTCGGTGGAGGTAGTCTGATTCGGTCACCTGCTGTTTGACTGCGGAAGTTCGACTGCGTCGGCGTTGCATGGGGCCTGAGTGAGTGCTTCAGCACATACTCAGGCCGACAGGAGAAAGACGTGAAACGACTCGCCCTGACTTCGCTTTCGTTCGTCGCGCTCGGCGCCGCCGGCGTCGCGCATGCGCAGACCAGCGTGACGCTGTACGGCACCCTCGACACGTCCATTACCTACGTCAATCACGCCAACGGCAACAAGAATCTCTGGGCGCTCGGCAACAGCAGCTACGGCAATCTGTCGGGTTCGCGCTGGGGCCTCAAGGGCGCCGAGGATCTCGGCGGCGGCCTCAAAGCCATCTTTCAGTTGGAGAGCGGCTTTAATCCGTCGACGGGGGCGTTGGGCCAGGGCGGCCGCCTGTTCGGCCGCCAGGCATACGTGGGCCTGACGGCAGCGCAGTACGGCTCGCTCACGCTCGGACGCCAATATGACCCGGTGATCGACCTTGTTCAGGGCATCACCGAGGACAACTACCTGGGTTCCGTATTCGCGACGCCCGGCGACGTTGACAACTATGACAACAGCTTCCGCGTCAACAACGCCGTCAAATACACCACGCCAGTCTGGAACGGCCTGCAGGCCGCCGCCATGTATTCGTTCGGCGGCATCGCCGGCTCGACCGGGGCCGAACAATCGTATTCGGCGGCGGTGGCGTACAACCGCGGACCTGTCTCGCTCGCGGGTGGCTACTTCTACGCGGCCAACAGCCAGGCGGGCAGCGGCATCCGGACCACCGGATGGAGCAGCACCTCGGACGGCACCTTCGACAGTTCCATCAACCGCGGCTATGTGAGCGCTCACTCGCTTTCCATTGCACGCGCGGCGGCGCAATACTCGCTCGGCCAATTCACCTTCGGGCTCGGCTACAGCAACGCGCAATACGCGCCGGACGGCAGCTCGGTATTCCACGGCACCGAGAAGTACAACACGGGGCAGGGCTTCATGAACTATCACCTGACACCGGTGCTCCTGCTCGGCCTCGGCTATGCCTATACGCATGCCAATGGCGACACGAACGCGAATTACCACCAGGTGTCGATCGGCGCGGATTACAGCCTTTCTAAGCGCACCGACATCTACATGACGGCGGGCTGGCAGCACGCAAGCGGCGACCAGGGCGACGGCCTGGGCGGCTCGATGCCAGCCGAGGCGTCGATTGGCTCGTACGGCTATAACGGCACGGCGACGCAGACCATGTTCAATCTGGGCCTGCGGCACAAGTTCTGACGCGTCACGGTGCTTGATGAAGGTCGGGAGCGCTGCATGGGCGGCGCGTCCGGCCTTTTTTCATGGTGGCTGCGGCGGGCTCGATGCGGCGTCCACCCATACTGCGGCGGGCGCCGGCGCCCGCCGGACTTGTCGAGGCCGCTAACGGGCAAGACGGCGTGCCGTGAGCAATGCGAACCAGTTGACGCAACGCCCGGCGGCGCTCCGCACCGTTGCAAACGGCGGCCGCCATGCGCTCGTGAGCGTCACGCACGCAGCGGCGCCCGGCGCGGCGGCGCCCGGCGCAGCGGCGCTTGGTGCGGCGGAGTTTCCGGCGTCTACGCTAAGCCAGAGGCGTTCGCCGCGATAGACCCGCAGCGTTTCGCCCGGATTCAGCCAATAGTCGTAAGGCGAGCGTGCGCGCGTGAGCCAGATACGCGCGCCGCGGACGTGCAGTGTCCCGTCCGCGCGCACGCGCCATGTGAATGTGCTGGCCTCGGGCACGGCAAAGTGGATTGACAGGGCTGGCAGCACCTCATCGTGCGCGAAGGCGGCGAAGGGAGTGAAAGCACGGAAAGCACCAGAAGCGCCTTCCCGATCGGCCTGCTGCGAAGCGGAATCCATCGTGTTCTCCATGATGAGAAGCCGACGGACGGGACACAGTCACACACAAAACAACAGCCCCGTCGATGCCGGCGGGGCTGTGATTTGCGTACGACAGACTGGACTACCCGGATTGCTCGTCCGCACACATTCCCCATGCCATGCCTTTGGGCATATGCCACGGGTGATTCATCGCGTTCGCGTGGATGAAGTTGACGAATGTGTGCATGGGTCGAGTGTGCGGGGGGCACGCTTGCACTGTCAACAAGATTTGTAGGACAAGTCGTACTCGACGGTAGAGAATCGATGTTCGCAACCGCTTCGCCTGGTTCCCGGTCCGTCGTCGCGCCCCTTGTCGCGCGCGCCGGTTTCCGTCAGGATGGGCTCTTTTCTCATGCGGAACGATTTTGGCGGTCTGAGGACTCGGAGAGACGTGCCGCGAAAAGACAATAGAGTGAATATTTGTATCTGATATACCACATACGAAATATTGATTTTTGTGGCGCCGCAGCATATGATTGAGTCATTCGATGATTCAATCTTGTGGAGCTTCAAATGGATTTCATATCTCTCGCAGTCTTCGGTTTGTCAGTTGTCGGCTTAGGCGCGGCGGCAACGGTTATGATCGCCAAATGGCTGCCGCGGGCGGCCATCGAGCAGGCGGCCGAGCATGGCCGTTTTGTCGGCCTCGGCCTCGGCCTCGGCGTGGCGCCGCGCGCGAAGCTGGACTTGCATGCGGAGCGCCGCCCGCTGGTCGGCGTGCGAGTTGTTAAAGAGGCAATGAATGTCGTCAGAACACACTGAAGCAGTCGCTACCCGGGAAGCCGCGTCGCTCAAGCTGGCGCTGCAGCCCATCAATGCCACGCTGAGCCTGCGCGATCAGGCTTACGCGATGTTGCGCCAGGCCATCGCCGACGCGGATATCTACCAGACACGCGAAGAAATCCGGCTGGACGAGCGCGTGCTGAGCGAGACGCTTGGCGTGAGCCGCACGCCGGTGCGCGAGGCCATGACGCTGCTGGAGCAAGAAGGCTTCCTGCGCATGGTGCCGCGTCGCGGCATCTATATCGTGCGCAAGAGCAAGCGCGAGATCGTCGAGATGATCCAGATGTGGGCCGCGCTCGAAAGCATGGCGGCGCGCCTCGCGACGATCCACGCAACGGACGCGGAAATCGCGAAGCTGCGCCACATGTTCGACAATTTCCGCGACAGCACGCCGGCCGAGCATATCGCCGAGTATTCGGACGCCAACATCGCGTTCCATCAGGCCATCGTCGAGCTTTCGAAGTCGCAGTTGATCCTCGATACGATCAAGAACATCTTCGTGCACGTGCGCGCTATCCGGCGCATGACGATCTCGCAGAGCGACCGGGCATCGCGCTCGATCGTCGATCATCTGCGCATTATCGAGGCTCTCGAAAAGCGCGATACCGAGCTTGCAGAGCGGCTCGTGCGCCAGCATTCGCTCGATCTTGCGGCTTACGTCGAGAAGCATTGCGATTTTCTGGACTGAGCGCAGCAGGGCAGTCATTCACTTGAAAAAGGCGGGCGACCATAAGGTCGCCCGCCTTTTTTTGCTTGGGCACCGGTCATCGTGGGAGAGGAAGGCGAGGAGGCCTGCCGGCGAGACTTTATGCGCATCAAGGCAGGAGGCCCAATCCCGCGCACGGAATCTGAAATATCTCGGCACTATCGACTCGGGGTTTTCCCTTGCTCCTTGTACGCCAAAACTGCATAAATTCCTTCAAAGCCTTGCCAGGTAAGGACTTCGGCTGATTCAACCTGCATTTGCACGCGGTAAAATCCCCTCTTGCTTCGTTGTGATATATCACATACTGTATTGAACAAGGACGCAGCAAAGCAGCAACTGCGGACGCCCAGGCGCTCCCGCAGTCCACCGATTTTTCGAAACTCGCCCGGCCACGACTAACCAAGGGAGACATGACATGGGCAAGGCACTGGATGGGGTGCGCATTCTCGATTTCACGCATGTGCAATCGGGCCCGACCTGCACGCAATTGCTTGCATGGTTCGGCGCCGACGTCATCAAGGTAGAGCGCGCCGGCGCTGGCGACATCACGCGCGAGCAGCTGCGGGACATCCCCGACGCGGACAGCCTGTACTTCACGATGCTCAACGGCAACAAGCGTTCGGTCACGCTCGACACGAAGAATCCGCAAGGCAAGCGCGTGCTCGAGCGGATGATCCGCGATTGCGACGTGCTCGTCGAGAATTTCGCGCCCGGCGCACTGGAGCGCATGGGCTTCAGCTGGGAGCATATCCAGACCCTCAACCCGCGCATGATCGTGGCTTCGGTGAAGGGCTTCGGCCCGGGCCCCTACGAGGACTGCAAGGTCTACGAGAACGTCGCGCAGTGCGTGGGCGGCGCCGCCTCCACCACGGGCTTCGACGACGGCCCGCCGGTCGTCTCCGGCGCGCAGATCGGCGACAGCGGCACGGGCCTGCATCTCGCGCTCGGCATCGTCACGGCGCTGTATCAACGCACTCACACCGGGCGCGGGCAGAAGGTGCTGGCCGCCATGCAGGACGGAGTGCTCAACCTGTGCCGCGTGAAGTTGCGCGACCAGCAGCGGCTCGATCGCGATGGCGTCATGAAGGAGTACCCGCAGTACCCGAACGAGAGCTTCGGCGACGCCGTGCCGCGCGCGGGCAACGCCTCGGGCGGCGGCCAGCCGGGCTGGATTCTCAAATGCAAGGGCTGGGAGACCGATCCGAACGCGTATATCTATTTCATCGCGCAGGCGCCCGTGTGGGACCGCATCTGCAAGCTGATCGGCCGCGAGGAATGGATCGACGATCCGCTTTACGCCACGGCCAGCGCACGCCTGCCGCATCTCAAGGAGATCTTCGCCGAGATCGAGCGCTGGACCATGCATCGCACCAAGTTCGAAGCGATGGCGGTGCTCAATCGCCAGCACATTCCGTGCGGCCCGATTCTATCGATGAAGGAGATTGCCGCCGACGAATCGCTGCGCGCAACCGGCACGATCGTCGAGGTCGACCATCCGGTGCGCGGCAAGTACCTCACGGTCGGCAACCCGATCAAGCTCTCGGACAGCGCCACCGAGGTCACGCGCTCGCCGCTGCTGGGCGAGCACACGGACGAAGTGCTCGCCGAATTCGGCTACAGCGAGGCGGATATCCGTTCGCTGCGCGCTTCGGGCGCGATCTGAACTGCCGGTATGTGAAGCAGCACGCGAAGATCGATGCGGGCGCAACGATGCGCCCGTGCCCATGAACGACTGAATCTTTGAACCGACGGACCGCGCGCCGCCAGCGTGCCGCGCGCCACGCAACGATGGAGCGAAGCATGGACACATGGATGCGCTTGATGGCGAACGACGGCAGTATCGTGTTCGGCCGCGTAGAGGACGGTTATCTGCATGAATACGAAGGGCTCGATCAACCGGTGCCCACCGGCGCAGTGCTCTCGCTGCGCACGCTCACGCCGCTCGCCCCCTGCACGCCGGGCAAGGTCGTGGCGCTCTGGAACAATTTTCATGCGCTTGCGTTGAAGCTCGAAAAGCCGGTTCCGGAGCATCCTCTCTTTCTGATCAAGCCGAAGGAGTCGGTGATCGGATCGGGCGTGCCGATTCGCCGGCCCGCTCACTATGCGGGAAAAATCGTCTTCGAAGGCGAACTGGGCATCGTGATCGGCAAGCGTTGCCGCAATGCGAGTCTTGCCGAGGCAGAGGACGCGATCTTCGGCTACACGATCGTCAACGACGTGACCGCGGCGGGCCTGCTCGCGGAAAATCCGCACTTCCCGCAATGGTGCCGCGCTAAAGGTTTCGATACATTCTGTTGCCTGGGGCCTGCGATCGTTTCGGGTTTCGACTGGCGCAGCGCGCGCGTCGTGACGCGGCTCGATGGCGTGGAGCGGCAGAACTATCCGCTCGACGACATGGTGTTCACGCCCGCGCAGCAAGTGAGCCTGATTTCGCAGGACCTCACGCTCGAACCCGGCGACGTGATTGCGTGCGGGACATCGTTGGGCGTGGGCTCGATCGGCGATGGCGCGACGGTCGAGGTCGCGATTGAAGGCATCGGCACGCTGGTGAACGCCTTGGGTGCGAAAGCCGGCGCCGCGCAGGATCCGGCGCACGCGGGCCGCGAGGCGATAACGGCGGCATAGCCGGACAACCAGTCCGGGACCAGCAGGAGAACGCTCGCGCGTGTCGCGCGATGCACGACATGATGCATTGCGCGACGAGACGAACGATTGGGTCGCAACGAAAGGCGCGCCGCAAGCAGGCATTCGAAGCGCGAACGGATTACGTGCGCGGCATGAGTGCCGCGTGCGAGGAGGAGAGATGCCGGAGCAACTGGCAGGCGACGTGGCATGGCTTGGCGGCAGCCTGCTGTACGCGTGGCTTGCATGTGTATTTGCACAATTGGCGGCGCTCGCGCCGGCATGGGCGCGGCGCGCGCCCGAGCGCGCGAAGCCGCGCTGCAAGCATGCGCGCGAGGTGGCGCCACGGGTGCGCACCGCGCTCGCCATATCGTTCGTACTGCTACTGACGGTGCCGCCGGGCTTGCTGGCGGCGCTGGTTGCGTACCGGCCCGATGCGGTGGGCGCTGCGGAATGCGGCGTGCTTGCCGGTTTATGGCTGGGTGCGCGGCACAACCTCGCGAAGCGCGCGCGGGCCACCGCAGTGGCGGGCTGCGTGGTGGGCGCGGTGTCCATGGGCATCTGCCTTGTCAGCTTCCTGATGATGCCGGCGCTGTCCACGTCGGGGCGCGCTGCGCTTTACGTCACGGCAACGCTGGGCGCGCTGCTCGCTGGCGCGGCCGCGAGCGCGTTCGCATATGGCGCAAGTGTTGGCATGAGCGGCGGCGCAGGCATGAACGAGCGCCGCCGCTTGCCGTTCCGGCCGGGCGATCGTGTGGTGCATGCGATTGCGTTCGTTCTGTTCGCGATACTGGGCTACGGCTTTGCGGCGGTGCGCATTCTGGCCTCCGCTGAATTAGGGCTTTCCGTGCTGGTGGCCGCCTGCGTGCTGGCCGCCGCATTCGGCGTGCGTCTCATGGGCGGCGCGCGCCGCCCGATTGCGCCGCGTCCGGGCATCGTGCGTGCGTCTGCCGGTGAGCAGGCCGACGCGGACGCGCGGATCGCGTCGAAACCGCCTGCTCGAGCCCGCTTCGCAGGCGTGCCCAGTGCCTGGCTCGCGGCGGCTTGCGGCCGCTGCGCGCTCGAACCCGCGAGTCTCGACCTCTGGCTGGCGGACTGCGAACCACCGTTCGAAACGCCACGCACGCTGCACCACGCCTCGCAGGATTTGCCGCGCCGCAGACGCAATCGCAGCCGCGAGGGCGCGCTCAGGCTGCGCCAGGGGCTGCACCACGGATTGCACTGAGGCAACCCGTTCAACAATTCGGGGGAAAGGAGCAAACGATCAGGCTTGCCTGATGGATGCCCATTGACCCATCACGTCTTACTTATGCAGTGACGACTCGGACACCCGGGTGATGTCTTCGATGAGCTGTTTGCCTTCCTCCAGCAGGAAGCGCTTGAAGGCGAGCGCGACCGGCGGCAGGCGCTTGTTCTTGCGGTGCACGAGGTACCAGTTGAGCATGACCGGGAAGCCCTCGACGTCGAGCACCGTGAGGTGTCCGACCTGCAATTCGAGGCTGACCGTGTGCGCCGAGAGAAACGCGATGCCCATGCCGGCGATCACGGCCTGCTTGATCGTCTCGGTGCTCTGGATCTCCATTGCGATCTTCAGGTTCGTGATCTTGCCCGCAAACCCTTCCTCCATCGAATTCCACGTATCCGAGCCGCGCTCGCGCACGATGAACGCTTCGTTCGCGAGTGTGCTCAGCTTGATGTTGCGCTTGTTCGCCAGCGGGTGCGAGGGCGCCGCCACGATCACGTAGGGGTGCGGGGCGAAGGCTTCGTTGATGGCATCGGTCGTGTGCGGCGGGCGCACCATGACCGCCAGATCGGTCTGGTTGGTCGAAAGCTGCTGCAGCAATTGCTCGCGGTTGTGCACCGAGAGATTGAGCTGCACGCCCTTGTAGCGGCGCGTGAATTCGGCGAGCAGGCGAGGAAAGAAGTAGTCGCCCGCGCTGATCACGGCCACGTTGAGCTTGCCGCCGGAGATGCCCTTCAGCTGGCTCATGGCCTCGTCGACTTCATGGAACTGCTGAATGATCGCGCGGCTGTAGTGCAGCATTTCGGAGCCGGCAGGCGTGAGATAGATCTTCTTGCCGAGCTGCTCGAACAGCGGCAGGCCCGCGTGCTCCTCGAGCTGCTTGACCTGCGTGGAAACCGCCGGTTGCGTGAGATGAAGCTCCTCGGCGGCACGCGAAAAACTGAGGTGGCGCGCCACGGTCTCGAAGACTTTCAACTGGCGCAGCGTGGCGTTTCGCATGGTCATGGCTGAACCATAAAGGATACTGAATCAACATAATAACAAACTTTAATTATGAGTAATCGAGTAATCACCCTAGCATGAGTTGAAAGGCGTTCGAATGCCGTGCTTTGACATGCGGGTTAACGCCTGGAAAAGCGATAAATAGCGGGAAAACCCGTAATAAAAGGCTGGCTGGACGGACTTTTCAGGCATTTTATGAATTCGAGGAATGAAAGGGGAATTACGTATTTTCATTCGAATTTTTATGTGCCGATGAGAATAGGAATAAGCGGCAAATCAGGGTGGATTCGAAGTCTATAAGTGGATGTTTATGCAAGCCGGAAAAGCGGCTGCAATTCTTGATCGGATAGTGGAGACAACCGAGATGAATGCAATCAGTCAAAGGAGCGAAGGTGGTCCGTTTTGGACGAACCGCTGGGGTCAACTGGTGGTGGGCATGCTATGCATGGCGCTCGTTGCCAACCTGCAGTACGCGTGGACGCTCTTCGTCGCGCCCATGAACGCGCGCCATCATTGGGGCGAAGCCTCGATTCAGCTGGCGTTCTCGATCTTCATCCTGACTGAAACCTGGCTCGTGCCGATCGAAGGCTGGCTCGTCGACAAGTTCGGCCCCCGCCCGGTCGTCATGGGCGGCGCGGTGTGCGCAGGCCTCGCATGGGTGCTTTACTCGTATGCGACCACGCTGCCGATGCTCTATGCAGGCTCGGTGCTCGCGGGCATCGGCGCGGGCGGCGTGTATGGCACCTGCGTGGGCAACGCGCTCAAGTGGTTCCCGGACCGTCGGGGTCTCGCAGCGGGCCTGACCGCGGCGGGCTTTGGCGCGGGTGCGGCCGTCACCGTGATCCCTATTGCGAACATGATTTCGCGTTCGGGCTACGAGCACACGTTCTTCTTCTTCGGCATCCTGCAGGGCGTGGCGATTCTCGTGCTCGCGCTGCTGCTTGTGAAGCCCGCTCCGCGCGCCGCCATGGCAGCGGGCCGCCGCCTCGTCTCGCGCGTCGACTACACGCCGGGGCAGATGGTCAAGCAGCCGGTATTCTGGGTAATCTACGTGGCGTTCGTTGCCGTTGCCGCAGGCGGCCTGATGGCGACCGCGCAGATCGGGCCGATCGCGAAGGACTGGGGTCTTGCGCGCATGCCGATGACCGTGTTCGGCGCGACGCTGCCGCTGCTCACGCTCACGCTGTCGATCGACAACATCTGCAATGGCTTCACGCGTCCGCTGTGCGGCTTCATCTCCGACAAGATCGGCCGTGAGAACGCCATGTTCTTCATCTTCGTGGGTGAAGGCCTCGCGCTGCTCGGCATGATGGAGTACGGCACGAACCCGTATGCGTTCATCACGTTCGCCGCGCTCATCTTCCTGTTCTGGGGTGAGATCTTCTCGATCTTCCCGGCAATCTGCGCCGACACCTTCGGCAGCAAGTACGCCGCCGCCAACGCAGGCACGCTCTATACCGCGAAGGGCACGGCCGCACTGCTCGTGCCGGTGGCCTCGGTGCTCTCGGCAGCGGGTGGCTGGAGCGCGGTGTTCATCGCAGCGGCGATCATCACGATCGCAGCGGGCATCGGCGCGAAGTTCATCCTCGCGCCCATGCGCCATCGCCTGATCGAGCGCAGCGACGAGCATTCGGCCTCGCTCTCGGCAAATCCGGCTGGCCTGCAGACCGGCGAATGAGCCGCGAATATACGCTGACACGGGCCAGACCATGTCGATGAACGTTTCGCTGCAGCAACTCAAGGTATTCGTCGCGGTCGCGCGTGAGCGCAGTTTCACGCGTGCCGCGCGCGAATTCGGGCTCACGCAGTCGGCGGTGAGCCGCTGCGTGCGCGATCTCGAAGAGGCCATCGATCTGAAGCTGTTCGATCGCACGACGCGCCAGGTCGAACTCACGCTCGCGGGCAGTGGGTTCGAGCGGCGCATCGGGCGCTTGCTCGACGAGATCGAAATGGCGTTGAACGAAGGCCGCGACGCGCATCATGAATATAGCGGCGTCGTACTCGTGGCGAGCAATCCAGCGCTGTCCTCAGGTTGGGTTCCCGCCGCGTTCGCACGTTGTGCAGCGGCGTTTCCTTCGTTGACGCTGCAATTGCGGGACTTGCCGCAAGCCGCCGTTTTGCAGGCCGTCGAGCAGGGCGAAGCCGATTTCGGCGTGATCGCCGAAGCCATGCCGTTCACGAGCGCCAACTTCGAGATGCAACCGCTTGCCGCCACGCCGTTGTGTGCCGTGCTGCCCTCGCATCATCCGCTCGCGCTGCAAGGAGCGCTGCGCTGGGACGAACTCGCGCGCGAGCCGCTTTTCACGCTCAATCGCGATGCAGGCTGCCATGGTGCGGTGATGCGCGCGCTCCAGGGGCTGCGGCCCGAGGGACGTCCGGTCCAGGAGCTTGCGCATGTCGAAGGCGTCGCGCGCATGGCGCAACTGGGCATGGGCATCGGCATTCTGCCCATCAGCGACGACGGCGCGCGCGCGAAGCACGGCGACGCATCGGGCGCGGCGTGCCATTGGCCGGTGCCGGCGGGACCGCTCGTCGCGCGCGTGCTGCAGCCGGTCGTGATGGTGAGCACGATGCTCGTGCGGCGCCGCAATCGCTCGTTGCGTCCTTGCGCTCAAGCCGCGTGGTCACAGTTCGCCGCGGACGGCCAGATTGCAGAAGACCACGCCGCCACCGCATCGACGCATGTCACGCACGACGCCCGCGTCGCGCCGCGTTTCGAACGCGAAACCGCCGTGCTCGCGCGCATCGGCTGACTTCTTTCGGGCGCTCCTCGCGAGCGCTTTGCCTTTCTCTTTCGTGTTTCAAATGCAAAACGGGCCGCGCTTTTCGAGCGCGGCCCGTTTATTTCACGCTACTTATTTTCAGGCCGCCCGTTGCGCCATGCGTTCGCGCTGCTTGATGAGCGCGAGCACAGTGTCGATGGCCGGCGTGGCTTCGCCCACGAGTTGCCCCATCTCCTGCACGACGGTCAGCAACGGATCGATTTCCATCGGCCGGCGCTGTTCCAGATCGACGAGCATCGAGGTCTTGTGCGCGCCCACCGCGCCCGCACCGTTGATGCGCCGCTCAACGTCGACGCGGAAATTCACGCCGAACCGCTCGGCAATGCGCTGTGCTTCGAGCATCATCGTGCGCGCGACGGCGCGCGTGGCCGGGTCTTCGGTGATGATGTCGAGCGTGGCGTGCGTGAGCGCGCTGATCGGATTGAAGCAGAGATTGCCCCACAGCTTGAGCCAGATTTCGTCGCGGATGTTCTCGCGGATCGGCGCGTCGAAGCCGGCGGCCGTCATGACTTCGTGCAGTTGCACGATGCGCGAGGTCCGCTCGCCCGAAGGCTCGCCGATCGGAAACTTCTTGCCGTACACGTGACGGATCACACCCGGTTCTTCGATTTCGGCGGCAGGATAGAGCACGCAGCCAATCGCGCGCTCGGGCCCGAGGCGCGTCCATTGCGAGCCGTCCGGGTCGATGCTTTCGAGCCGCGAGCCCTCGAACTTGCCGCCGTGGCGGTAGAAGTACCAGTAGGGAATGCCGTTGGTGCCCGTCACGATGGCAGTGTGCTTGCCGATGAGCGGCTGCATCGAATCGATCACGCCCGCCACCGAATGCGCCTTGAGCGTGATGATCACTACGTCCTGCACGCCCAGCTCGCGCGGATCGTTCGTACAACGGACCTTGGCGACGTACTCCTCGCCGTCCATCAACAGACGTGCGCCGCGTTCGCGCATGGCGGCCAGATGCGGGCCGCGTGCGACGAAGCTCACGTCGGCGCCCGCGCGGGCCATCTGCACGCCCATCATGGCGCCAATGGCGCCCGCTCCAAAGATGCAGATCTTCATGGATTCCCCCCAATGACGTTGAAAACCGCGTGCCCGCGCGCGATGCGAGTGACAGGGTGATTCAGGCCACTCGCCGCACGCGCAGGCGATGGTTCGAGCATAGGGGCTGCCGTCGATTAACGACAGTTAAAGTTTGTCGGCGCAATCATCAGGAAAACATTATGGACTACGTGTTTTCCCGGGGTTTGCAGCGATTTCGCGAGATCAGCAGGGATTGGGGCGGGCGTGGATCAGGAACGGCGGACCAGCAGGAAGCTCATGCCAATGATGCCCAGAAACGCGCCGCACGCGCGATTGAACCAGCGGCGCACGCTCGCGCGCGTGAGCCAGCGGCCCAGGTACATGCCTGCGAGCGAGTAGAGCGCGATGGCCACGCATTCAAGCACGAGAAAGCTCGCGCCCAGCACGGCGAATTGCGGCAGCATAGGCTTGGCGACGTTGACGAATTGCGGCAAGAACGCGGTGAACACGAGGATCGCCTTCGGGTTGCCCGCCGCCACGAGGCACTCGCGCCGGGCGATGCGCGCAAGCGTGGCATCGCCGTCGAGCTTCATGCCGATCGGGGCGGCGTCGCTGCGCCAAAGCTGCACGGCGAGCCACACCAGGTAGGCCGCGCCCGCGAGCTTGATCGCGAAGAAAATGGCTTCCGACGCGCGCAGCACGAACGCGAGCCCGGTTGCCGCGAGCCCGATCATCGCGGCGAATGCGACCAGCCGGCCCGTGCCGCCCACGAGCGCGCGCATGAAGCCGTGGCGCGCGGCCACGTTGATCGACAGGAGGTTGTTTGGCCCCGGCGCCATATTGAGCGCGAAGCAGGCGGGCAGGAAAAAGAGCCAGGCAGTGAGGGACATGATCGGGATTCGGCACGGTGCGCGCGCCCAGTGGCGCATTGCGCGATTCTAGCGCGAAGCGTATCCGCCACGGGCCGCGAAATCGCGCGCCGGTCCGCTTGCGCAAAAAAGGGCCGCACGCTTAAACACGCCAGTCGCGTGCGGCCTTGCTGAGCGGCCGGTGCGGAGTGCATCCACGAACATCCCCGAGAACTGGAGCCGTTCATGAATGGAAAGACCGTTGCCGAGCGCGAAGCGGCTGGCCGCGCCGCGCGCGAACGCGCCAAACGCTCGAGCCACAAGCAGGTGGGCGAGCTCAAGCGCGACCCGGTCGCGCTGCTCAAACAGAGCAGCGGGGGGCGCGTGCCCAATCTCGTGCCGCTGCGCTACGGGCGCATGATCGTCTCGCCCTTCACGTTCTTTCGCGGCAGCGCGATCCTGCAGGCTCACGATCTCGCCCATGTGCCTGACACGGGCATGGCCATGCCGATATGCGGCGACGGCCATCTGCTCAACTTCGGCGGCTTCGCCACGCCCGAGCGCCAGCTCGCGTTCGATCTCAACGATTTCGACGAGGTGGCTTCCGGCCCTTGGGAGTGGGACCTCAAGCGCCTCGTGGCGAGTTTCGTGGTGGCCGCGCGTCATCTGCGCTTTTCGCGCGGCGTGGCCGAAGATCTCGTCATGGCGACGGTGAACACGTATCGCGACCGCATGCGCGAGTACGCGAATTTTGGCGCACTGGAACTCTGGTACGACAAGATCACGTTCGACCGCATGGTGGAGACCGCGCTCACGCCCGAGGGCCGGCGCCTGATTCGCCGCGGCATGGAGAAGGCCGCGGGCCGCACCCACGAGAGCATGCTGGAAAAGCTCGCTGATCGTCACGGTCGCAGCGATCCGGGCAATGGTGAAAGCAGCGAAGCGCCCGCCGCCCCGCACTGGACGATCCGCGACGCCCCGCCCGCGCTCTTTCACGTGCACGGCCCGAACTCGCTTTACGAGCACGAGGACAACTGGCTCACGCACAGCGATTGGCGCTCGATGATCATGCCGACCTACGAGGCTTATCTGAAGACGCTCGCGCCCGACCGCCGCGAACTGCTCGAAAACTTCGCGATCCAGGATCTCGTCTTCAGGGTGGTGGGCGTGGGCAGCGTCGGCACGCGCTGTCTCGTGATGCTGCTCGTCGATCATCACGACAAGCCGCTTTTCCTGCAGTTGAAAGAGGCGCGCCAATCCGTGATTTCCCGGTATTTCAAGGGGCCCGGATTCAAGCACGAGGGCACGCGCGTGGTGCAGGGGCAGCGTTTGCTGCAGGCCGCGAGCGATCTGTTTCTCGGCTGGTCCACAGGCCCCTCGGGACGCCATTTCTACTTTCGCCAGTTGCGCGACATGAAGCTCTCGGTGGACCTCGAGTTGCTCGACAGCACGTTGCTCGCGGGCTACGCGCGGCTGGGCGATGGCGCGTGCGCACGCGAAGTCGGGCAATGCGGCCATCGAGATCGCCTCATACATCGGTCGCGGCGACGCGTTCGCCGAAGCGCTCGCGGGCTATGCGGCCAGCTACGCGGATCAGGTGGAGCGCGACTACGAAGCGTTCGTCAAGGCCGCGCGCAGCGGCGAGATCGTGGCGCGCAGCGACGAGGACATGGCCGCCGATTTCCGCGTCTGAATTTGGCGGGCCTGGGGGCTGGCGCGCCGAATCCGTCGAGTTCAGGGCTGATGCGGTCCCGCACGCGCGTTCGCATGGTCCCGTATACTGGGCGTGCCGAATTGCCACATCGCCACGCATTCATGCATTTGCCTTCCCATTCCGAGGACGATCCGCGTCCATCGCCGCCCGAACGGCCCAATGATGAAGACTGCTGCCAGAGCGGCTGCAGTCCCTGCATCTTCGATCTCTACTATGAAGAGATGGACCGTTGGCGCGCCGCGATGAAGGCCTGGGAGGCGCGCGAGGCCGCGCGCCGGCCGCCTGATCGCTGATCCCGTACCCCCGCCAGACCATCATGTTCGATCCCGCTTTGCCGCTTGCTGCCAGCCAGCCCGACTCCGCCGCGCTTGACGCGCTGCACGCGTTCGCGGAACGTCACCCGCGCCTGTTCGTGCTGACCGGCGCGGGCATCAGCACGGACTCGGGCATTCCCGGCTACCGCGATGAAAACGGTGCGTGGAAGCGCTCGCCGCCCATCACGCTGCAGGAATTCCTGGGCTCCGAAAACGCGCGCCGGCGTTATTGGGCGCGCAGCATGATCGGCTGGCCGACCGTCGGCCTTGCGCAGCCCAACGGCGCGCATCGCGCGCTTGCGCAACTCGGCGCGGCGCAGCGGATCGCCGCGCTCGTCACGCAGAATGTCGACGGCCTGCATCAGCGTGCGGGCAGTTCCGATGTGATCGAGCTGCATGGCAGCATCGGCCACGTGCATTGCCTCGATTGCGGGGCGCGATACACGCGCGCGTCGTTACAGCCGCGTCTCGAAGCCGGCAATCCGGCACTGGCGGACGCCTACGCCGAGCCCGCCGCCGATGGCGACGCGCATCTCGACTTCGACGGCGAGCAGGCCTTCGATATTCCCGCCTGCGAGGCGTGCGGCGGCGTGCTCAAGCCGTCGGTGGTGTTCTTCGGCGAGAACGTGCCGCGCGAGCGCGTGGCGGCGGCCTCGGCGGCCCTCGACGAGGCGGATGCGGTGCTGGTGGTCGGTTCGACGCTGATGGTGTATTCGGGCTATCGCTTCTGCGCGTGGGCGCAGCAGCGCGGCAAGCCCGTGGCGGCGATCAACCTCGGCAAGACACGCGCCGATCCGCTGCTCGCGCTCAAAGTGGCGGCGCCGTGCGCGGCCACGCTCGAAGCGCTGGCCGCGCGCCTGAATGCGGCATAGGCGCCACGATTAGCGCCACGATTTCAGGCAGTGCGCGAGGGGCATCAGCATCGCAGCACCATGAAGCCGTCGCGAAGCAGCGACACGGCCATAAAGCAGCCACAAGGAAGCCACAAGGAAGCCCTATGCCGAACACGATCGCGGAACTCGAAGCCTACTACGGCGCGCCGAACGAGCGCTCGCTGCGCAAGGAAATCGATCATGTGAACGCGGACTACCGCCGCTTCATCGAACTGTCGCCGTTCGTGGTGCTCGCGACAGGCGGCCCCGAAGGCCTCGACTGCTCCCCGCGCGGCGACGCGCCCGGCTTCGTGCGCATCCTCGATTCGCGCACCCTGGCCTTGCCCGACCGTCCCGGCAACAACCGCGTCGATAGCCTGCGCAACGTGGTGGCCGCGCCGCAGGTCGGCCTTCTGTTCATGGTGCCGGGCGTGGGCGAGACGCTGCGCGTGAACGGCCGCGCACGCGTGAGCCTCGACCCCGATCTGCTCGCGAGCTTTGCCGTGGATGGCAAGCCGCCGCGCTCGGTGCTGCTGATCGACGTGCAGAGCGTGTACTTCCACTGCGCGAAGGCGATCGTGCGCTCGAACCTCTGGGATCCGGCGCGCCGTGTCGAGCGCTCGCAGCTGCCGAGCGCGGGCGACATGCTGCGGCGCGTGAACGCCGAGCAATACGGCGAGACCTTCGACGTCGAACGCTACGAGGCCGACCTTGCCGAGCGCATGAAGAAGAGCCTGTACTGACCGATCCACGCAATTCCACGCATATCCACGCAACCCGAATCCACGACACGATGAACGATCCCGAGGATCACGATATCCACCGCCTTACGGCGCCCGCCGCCGCGCGCAACGCCGCGCCGATCCTCGACGTATTGCGCAGCGCGCTGCCCGCGCGCGGCACCGTGCTGGAGATCGCGAGCGGCACGGGCCAGCACGCCGCGCATTTCGCGGCTGCGCTGCCCGGCATCGAGTGGCAGCCGAGCGACGCCGATCCGCGCGCCCGCCTGTCCATCGCCGCGTGGCGCGCGCATGCGGGCCTCGCGAACCTGCGCGAGCCGCTCGATCTCGACGTGCGCCGCGAGCCCTGGCCCGTGAATGCCGTGGACGCCATCGTCTGCATCAACATGATTCACATCGCGCCCTGGGAGGCGGCTGTTGCGTTGATGAAGGGCGCGGGCGCGCGCGTTCCTGCGGGCGGCGCGCTGGTGCTCTATGGTCCGTACCGGCGCGGCGGCGTGCACACGGCACCCTCGAACGAGGCCTTCGATGCCGATTTGCGCGCGCGCGATCCGTCGTGGGGCGTGCGCGACCTCGAAGCCGTCGAAGTGCTCGCGCAGGCCGAAGGTTTTACCTGCGAGGCCGTGGTGCCGATGCCGGCCAATAACTTCAGCGTGGTCTTTCGCAAGCAGGCGGCTACGGCGAGCCAGTAGGCGATGGCCGCACTCTTGCGCGCTCCGGCACGCCGCGGGGAGGAGGATTCCCTTATCCTTGCACGATCGATGCCGCGCAGCATTGTCCGATCGAAGCCGCGCGGCATTGCCCCAATCGATTGAAGTGGAGATTCAACATGAGCAAACAGCCAATCGGCGTGGTGGGTCTGGCCGTGATGGGGCGCAATCTCGCGCTCAACATCGAGAGCCGCGGTCATGCGGTGTCGGTGTTCAACCGCACCCGCGAGAAAACCGACGAGCTGATCGCTGAGTACCCCGAGCGCAGGCTCGTGCCGACCTACACGCTCGAAGAGTTCGTCGCGTCGCTCGAAAGGCCGCGCCGCATCCTGATGATGGTGAAGGCCGGCGAGCCCACCGACGCCACCATCGCCGCGCTCAAGCCGCTGCTGGACCCGGGCGACATCCTGATCGACGGCGGCAACACGCATTTCACCGACACCATCCGCCGCAACCAGGAGCTCGCGAAGGCGGGCCTGCACTTTATCGGCACGGGTGTCTCGGGCGGCGAGGAAGGCGCGCTCAAGGGCCCGTCGATCATGCCGGGCGGCCCGCGCGACGCCTACGATCTGGTTGCGCCGATCCTCACCGAGATCGCCGCGAAGGCGCCCGATGGCGAGCCGTGCGTCGCGTACATGGGTCCGGACGGTGCGGGCCACTACGTGAAGATGGTCCACAACGGCATCGAATACGGCGACATGCAGTTGATCGCCGAAAGCTACGCGGTGCTCAAGCAGGTGCTCGGGCTCTCGAACGAGGAGCTGGGCCAGGTCTACACGGAATGGAACCAGGGCGAGCTCGACAGCTACCTGATCGAAATCACCTCGAAGATCTTCGGCAAGAAGGACGAGGAGACGGGTCAGTATCTCGTCGACGTGATTCTGGACCGCGCCGCGCAAAAGGGCACCGGCAAATGGACGAGCCAGAACGCGCTCGACGTGGGCGCGCCGCTGCCGCTCATCACGGAAGCCGTGTTCGCGCGCGTGCTCTCGTCGCTCAAGACGCAGCGCGTGGCCGCGAGCAAGGTGCTCGCGGGCCCGGACGCCAAGCCGTTCCCGGGTGAGCGCAAGGCGTTCGTCGAAGCGGTGCGCCGCGCGCTGTACTTCTCGAAGGTGATCTCGTATGCGCAGGGCTTCGCGCAACTGCGCGCGGCCTCGGACGAGTACAAGTGGGATCTGCAGTACGGCACGATCGCGAAGATCTTCCGCGCGGGCTGCATCATCCGCGCGCGCTTCCTGCAGAAGATCATGGACGCCTATGCGAAGGCCCCGCAGCTCGACAATCTGCTGCTCGATCCTTATTTCCGCGACGTCGCCGCGAACTACCAGGCGGCGCTGCGCGAAGTGGTGGTTCAGGCGGTGAACTCGGGCGTGCCGGTGCCGGCGTTCTCGTCGGCGATCGCGTACTTCGACGGCTATCGCTCGGCGCGCGTGCCCGCGAACCTCGTGCAGGCGCAACGCGACTTCTTCGGCGCGCATACCTTCGAGCGGGTGGACAAGCCTGGCAACTTCCACGCCGACTGGTCATGAGGCGCACAAGGGCTAACGCTTGCTGAACGCTGTTGAGAAAAAAAGGGAACCATCGGGTTCCCTTTTTTATTGACATTTATGCAACGATGTTTTGCGTAATTGGGGTTTACCCTGGTACGGGTAAACGCCTAGACTTACATCAAACGCTGACGAACAAAGAGTTCGAAGCGGACACAAAACCAGATGGAGGTCAAATCATGAAAAAGTTCTTCCCTGCAGTTGTGTTGGCCGCAGCACTCGCTATCCCGGCCGTTTCGTTTGCACAGTCGAGCCAGCAAGGTTTGACCCGCGCCCAGGTGCGCGCAGAGCTCGTCGAACTCGAACAGGCCGGTTACAACCCGGCGGATAACCAGGTGAACTATCCGCAGAATCTGCAGGCCGCGCAGGCCCGCGTGACCCAGGAAAAACTCGCGCGTGGCGATACCAGCGGTTACGGCGCGCCGGCTGTGGGCACCTCGCAGGCGGGCGGCCCGGCAGTGCAGCCGCGGCAAGTCGCCCCGTCGCAATCGGTTTATTTCGGTCACTAAGTGGTTAGTGGCCGCAGGTTGCAAGCGAAGTCGCGCAGAGTGGCTTCGCGCAGGTGGCGGTTGGAAAGTGTAGTGCGTAGTAGAAGTTGTTTTATGCAGCAGGTAGTGGAAGTGGTAGTACGCAAGAAGAAGGTGTAGCAAGCAAAGAGGTGTTGTAGTTGGCAGTTGGAGTAAGCAGTACGTAGTAGATGTTGTTTTACGCAGCAGTCAGCAGTGGAAGTTGCAGTGCGCAGTAGAAGGTGCAGTTAGCAAAGAGGTGTAGTTGGCAGTTGCAGTACGCAGCAGGCAGTAGCAACACGTAGTCAGCAGTAGAAGGTGCAGTTAGCAAAGAGGTTGCATTAGCAGTTGCAGTACGTAGCACGAAGTTGCAGTACGCAGTAGCAGTATGCAGTCCCAGCGCGGCCCGGTATTTTTCCGGCCCGCGCTTTTCTTTTGGGCATGCGGTTCATGCGATTGGCAGGAAGGCTTCAACGGCCCGGCAGATGCGGCACGCCTTCGTTGCTCGCCACGCTCAGTTGATGGATCGTTCGGTGCGCCTTGTTCAGCTGCGCCTGGGCGGCGATGCGTTGCGCTTCGAGCTGCGCCACGTCCTTGCGCACCTGATGCTGGCGTGCGCTCACGCGGTGCTCCTGCTCCGCATGGCGCTGCAGGTCCACGCGCAGTCGTTCGGCCTGCGTTTCCGCCTGCTCGATCTGCTTTGTGAGCATCGCGTTTTGCGCCGCCAGTTGGGCGAGACGAGTTTCACCACCGGCAAGGCGCGTGGCCTGGTCTTCGAGATGATGAAACGCCGCGCTGGCCGAATCGAGATCGGCGGCCCGCAAGGCGTGCCAGAGCGTATTGTCCTGATGCAGGGTCACGAAGTAAGAGAGCGTGGGGCCATGAAACAGCAGTGTCACGACATAGTCGAAGCTGCGGAACACGCGGAAAGTGATGAGTTCGCCGGCGGCTGCGAGCGCTTCGAACGAAGCGCCCTCTGCTACTTGCACGGGCCGGTTGCTCAGATGTGCGGGCACGGCCGGCACCGCGTGCAGCGTGGAGACCGGGCGCGCCATCGGGCCGGCATCGGGCGAGTTCGGAGCAAGCGTTTCGGCGCCGCTGGGCGCGCCATCGTCGATGACGACGCCTCCACCGGCGGCGTGCGCAGCATCGCTCTCGGGTGCGGCTTCGGGTGGCGTGCCGGGTTCGACGGCGACGAGATGCGAGGCGCCGTTGGAGAGCCCGGCGCTGCGGCGATTCAGGAACGATTTCACGGCGTTTCCCCCAAAATGTCACGTCACGCTTCGTGGCGCGCGGCCGGGGTGGCCTGCGCTACGCGCCGCTCAATGCAGCAGGCGACGCTGGCGTGCAATATCGTCGAAAAGCGTGTGGCCGGGTTCGAGCGCTAACAGCCAGGTTTCGTCATAACCGCTCAGAGTGTCGAGCGCGTCGCGCAGGCGCTCGACCACGATGGCCGGAATTTCGACCGTGGCTTCCAGGCCGCCGGAAAGCCGCGCGATACTGGCGTGCTGGATCAGTTCGTCGGCGGCTTCCGCGACGTCGGCAGCAAAGACGAGATGGTTATTCAGCAATTCGACGAGGCCAGGCGAGGCGGCGACGTCTTCGACATTGATCTGCACGGAAAGGAAAGTGGCTTTATTCATCCTGGTGTTCCTCACGGACGTTGCACCACAGCGAGAGGCCTTTCGCTTAATTGTCTGATTGTCTGATGAGAGCAGCAGGACCCAGTATAGGCGAGCACGCAAGCGAATGGGCCGGGCGTGCGCGAGCCTGGGCGGGCAGCGCCGCTGCCCATGCGCGGCGCTCGCGGCTGCGCGCGAAAGAAGAGCGCCACGCATGGGACGATATAATGGGGGCCGTTCGCCAATTCCGGCTTCGCAGGGTATCGCAGGCGAACGCCAGCGGCCCCACGCGCATCCCGGATACGTATCCGCGCCGTACGTGGCGTGGAAACAGCGAGGAACCAGCGAGGTACAGCAAGATGAATCGACAACGGCGAAACCCGGGCGCGTACGCGGCATTGGCCGCGCTCACGCTAGCCTGTAGCGCCTGCAGCACGGTCATGCCCCCTTGGGAGAGCAATACGACTCCGGCACCCCCCGTGACCTCCACCGGCGTGCCGGCCGGCTACTACCGCGTCAACCCCGGCGACACGCTTTCGCGTATCGCCAGCGCTTATGGCCAGCGTCCGCAAGACCTCGCGAGCTGGAATCAAATGCCGCCGAACGCGCAAGTGCTGCCGGGCCAGGTGCTGCGCGTCGCGCCCCCGCCGGGCTACACCAACGCGGCTCCCCAGCCGCCCGCTTACACCAGCGCCGCGCCCGCGGCCGCCGGCGTTGCTGCACCTTCGCCCGCACCGGCTGCGCTCGCGCTGGCGTGGCCCGTGCGCGGCCCGATCCTGCAGCGTTTCTCGCCGGGCAAGTCCAACGGCATCGTGATCGGCGGCAGCCAGGGCGAGCAGGTCAGGGCCGCCGCCGCGGGCCGCGTGGTCTACGCGGGCTCGGGCATCGAGGCCTATGGCCCGCTCGTCATCATCAAGCACAACGACCAGACCGTGACGGCGTACGGCCGCAACGGCAGGCTGCTCGTGAAGGAAGACGACGTCGTTTCGCAAGGCCAGCCGATCGCCGAAATGGGCGTCGACAACGACGGCATTCCGGGCGTGGTGTTCGAAGTGCGCAGCGACGGCAAGCCGGTCGATCCGCTGCAACTGCTGCCGCGCTAGGCACGCGGCGGGCGGACCATTGCACACCGGGGCCATGCGCCCCGGTTTCGTTTCAGGCTTCCGTGTTTCAGGCTTCCTTCGCAAGCCGTTTGAAAATACACTCGATGGTTTCCACGCCGCGCAAGGCGGCGGAACGCGCCGTGCGCGCACGGCCATTATGAGGAACCCATCCGCATGATCGATCTGCGTAGCGACACCGTTACCCGCCCGAGCGCCGCCATGCTTGCCGCCATGACCAGCGCCGAAACCGGCGACGACGTCTGGGGCGACGATCCCACCGTCCTGCGCCTGCAGGCGCGCGTGGCCGAGGAAGCCGGCAAGGAGGCGGGCCTGTTCTTTCCCAGCGGCACCCAGAGCAACCTTGCCGCGCTGATGGCGCATTGCGCGCGCGGCGACGAATACATCGTTGGCCAGGCGGCTCACACGTACAAATACGAAGGCGGCGGTGCGGCGGTGCTCGGCAGCATCCAGCCGCAGCCGCTCGACAATGCCGAGGACGGCACGATCCCGCTTGAGCGCGTCGCCGCAGCGATCAAGCCAATCGACGATCACTTCGCGCGCACGCGCCTGTTCGCGCTCGAGAACACCATCGGCGGGAAGGTGCTGCCCGCGGCCTATGTCGCCGAGGCCACGCAGTTCGCGCATGGCCGCGGGCTTGCCACGCACCTCGACGGCGCGCGCGTGTTCAATGCGGTGGTTGCCTCGAACCAGTCGCTCGAGGCGCTGACCGAGGGCTTCGATTCGGTGTCGATCTGCTTTTCGAAGGGTCTGGGCACGCCGGTCGGTTCGGTGCTGGCGGGCAGCAAGGCGCTGATCGATTCGGCGCACCGCTGGCGCAAGATGCTGGGCGGCGGCATGCGCCAGGCGGGCGTGCTCGCGGCGGCATGCCTCTACGCGCTCGATCACAACGTGGCGCGCCTCGCCGACGACCACGCAAACGCCGCGCGCCTCGCGGCCGGGCTCGCGCAGATCGATGAAGTGAAGGTGGCGTCGCAGGCTACCAACATGGTGTTCGCGCAGTTCCCACAGGCCGATTGCGCGCCGCTGGAGGCGTGGCTCAAGGAGCGCGGCATCCTCACGCAAATGCTTTATGCGTCGCGCTTCGTGACGCACCTCGACGTGAGCGCCGCCGATATCGATACGTTCGTTGCGGCGGTGAAGGGTTACTTCACGCGCTGAAAGCCAAAGCGAAGCGCGCCGCGCCGGCGGCGCGGCCGCCGCTCACCGCGGCTCCTCATCGCTTGATCGCGCGGTGCGACGGCGCGAACAGCCGCAACCCGCTCGCCACGCTCGCCGCCGCGGCGAATATGGCGCCGAGGCCCAGCGCCAGCGTGGGCCCGTGCGCGCCCGCCACGCCGAAGCACAACGCCACGAGCGCCGCGCCCGTCGCTTGTCCGAGCAGGCGCGAGACCGCGATGGTGCCGCTCGCGCCGCCGCTGCGCTCGGGCGGCGCGGACGACATGATCGCCTTCAGGTTCGGCGACTGGAAGAAGCCAAAGCCCGCGCCGCAGATCGACATGCGGATCACGATGTCGAGCACGTTCGGATGCGCGGGCAGCATCGCCAGCGACGCCATGCCGGCCGCGAGGATCGCGAGGCCGACCGCGCCCAGCAGGCCCGGCGGATAGCGGTCGGAAAGCCGTCCCGCAATGGGCGCGGCGGCGGCCACCACCACCGACCACGGTGTCATCAGGAAGCCGGTCTCCACCTGGCTGCGCATCAGCACGGTTTCGAAATAGAACGGCAGCGAGACGAACGCAAGCCCCTGGGCCGCGAACGCGCACATGGCCGTAATCGAAGAGAGCGCGAACACGGGGCGCTTGAAGAGATCCACGGGCAGCATCGGCGCGGGATGGCCGGCCTCGCGGCGGATCAGCAGCGCGCCGAACCCGAGCGCGGTGAGCGCCGCCACGATCACTTCTTTTGCCGGCGCGCGCTGCGCTGCTTCGCCGAGCGCGAAGATCAGCGCGGAGAAGGTCACGAGATTGAGCAGAGCGGCGAGCGGGTCGAACGCGTGCTTGCCGCGTTCCGTGTGCGGCAGCGCGGGCAGCGCGAACACGAGCGCGACCGCGCCGAGCGGCACGTTGATCGCGAACAGCCATGGCCAGGTGCCCGCCGAAAGGATGATCGAGGCGACGGTCGGCCCCACGGCGAACGAAACCCCCACGACCAGCGCGTTCATGCCCACCCCGCGCCCGAGTCGGTGCGGCGGGTACAGGAAGCGGATCAGCGCCGTGTTGACGCTCATGATCGCGCTCGCGCCGACGCCCTGCAGCACGCGTGCGCCCGCGAGCGCCGTGAGCGTGGGCGCGAGCGCGCAGGCGAGCGAGGCTACCGTGAAGATGGCGAGCCCGCTGATATAGATGCGCCGATGGCCGATGATGTCGCCGAGCGCGGCGAGCGGCAGCAGCGTCGCCACCATCGCGAGCTGGTAGGCGTTGATGATCCAGACCGAGGCGGCGGGCGCCGCGTGCAGATCGGTGGCGATGGCGGGCAGCGCGGTGTTGGCGATGGCGGTGTCTAGCGTCGCGAGCGCGACGGCAAGCATGATGGCGGCCATCGCGCGGCGGTTTTGGGGCGACATAGGCGCGTCGGCGCGCTCGATGAGGCTTTGCGCGGTGCGGGTATCGGACACGGCGGGTCACGGGCGATGCGAAGCTGGGGCAGGGAAATACGCGGACGCAGCAGGCGCGGCGCGCGCAAATTGGCGATTGTTGCAGACCCTGCGCGATTCTGCAGCGGATGCTTCAAAGGGGACAGGGCCGGGAGGCATCGCCGGTAGCAATGCAACTAACTGCCAAGTATGCGCAATCCGCGCGAGCCGCCGCCACGCTGCGCATTCACGCGCGCCGCGGCGCGCGAAGCCAATGGCGCAGCGCCGCACGCTACCCAAAAATGTCCTACTCTGCAAACTGACTCGTGGCGGTCGGGCTGCTGCATTGACGTCAGCATTTGCCCTGTCCGCCTCCGCTCCGCCCGCCGTTTTACGGGAGACATTCGATGACAGCAGTGGGTCTTGAATTCGACCAATTGAAGAGCAGTGCCGACGCCCTGCGCCGCTCCGTGTCGAACCGCCTGATGTACGGCGTCGGCAAGGACGCCGTGACCGCGCGTCCGCACGACTGGCTGCATGCCGCCGCGCTGGCCGTGCGCGACCGCCTCGTCGAGCGCTGGATGGTGACCACGCGCAGCCAGTACGACCAGGACGCCAAGCGCGTCTACTACCTGTCGATGGAGTTCCTCATTGGCCGCACCTTCTCCAACGCGCTGCTCGCGCTCGGCATTTACGAGCCGATGAAAGAGGCGCTCGCGAGTCTCGGCGTGGACATGGAGGCGCTCATCGACCTGGAGCCCGACGCCGCGCTCGGCAACGGCGGCCTCGGGCGGCTAGCCGCGTGCTTTCTCGATTCTATGGCCACGCTCGGCATTCCGGGCTTCGGCTACGGCATCCGCTACGACTACGGCATGTTTCGCCAGCAGATCGTCAACGGCGAGCAGGTGGAGGAGCCCGACTACTGGCTGCGCTCGGGCAACCCATGGGAGTTTCCGCGCCCCGAGGTGCAGTACCCCGTGCACTTCGGCGGGCGCACCGTGCAGCGCAACGGCACCGTCGAATGGATCGAGACGCACACCGTGAACGCGATGGCCTACGACACCATCATTCCAGGCTATGCGACGAGCGCGACCAACACGCTGCGCCTGTGGTCCGCGCGCGCCTGCGAAGAACTCGATCTTTCCGCGTTCAACCAGGGCGACTATCAACGCGCGGTAGAGGCGCGCAACGTCTCCGAGAACGTCTCGCGCCTGCTCTATCCCGACGACTCGACCATGGCGGGCCGCGAGTTGCGCCTGCGCCAGGAGTACTTCTTCGTCTCGGCGACGATGCAGGATCTGATCCGCCGCTATCTGCGCACGCACAGCACGTTCGGCCGCTTTTCGGACAAGGTCGCGGTGCACCTGAACGATACGCACCCGGTGCTGGCGATTCCCGAACTGGTTCGCCTGTTCGTGGATGTCCACCACATGCCCTGGGAAGAAGCGATGGGCCATATCAAGCGCGTGTTCTCGTACACGAATCACACGCTGATGCCCGAAGCGCTGGAAACCTGGGATGTCGAACTATTGGCGCGCCTGCTGCCGCGCCACCTCGAAATCATCTTCGACATCAACGCCGCGTTTCTGCGCGAGGCGAGCGAGAAAGGCCCGCACGATCTCGACTTCATCCGCAGCATTTCGCTCGTGGACGAATACGGCCAGCGGCGCGTGCGCATGGCCTATCTCGCGATTGTCGCGAGCCACAAGGTGAACGGCGTCTCGAAGCTGCATTCCCAGTTGATGACGCGCGATATCTTCGCTGACTTCGCGCGGCTCTATCCCGAGCGCTTCACGAACGTGACCAACGGCATCACGCCGCGGCGCTGGCTCGCCCAGGCGAGCCCGCCGCTCGCGCGGCTCGTGGACGAGACTATCGGCACGCAGTGGCGCAAGGATCTGTTCGAGCTCGGCGCGCTGCGCAAGTTGGCTGGCGACGCTGCGTTCGAAGCGGCATTTCGCGCGGCCAAGCGCGAGAACAAAGTGCGCCTCATCAGGCGCATGACCGCGCGCACCGGCCTCGCGTTCAACCCCGACGCGTTGTTCGACATGCAGGTCAAGCGCATCCACGAGTACAAGCGGCAATTGCTCAACGTGCTTCATGTGATCACGCGCTACAACCGCATCGTGCAGTCGCCCGAACAGGACTGGGTGCCGCGCGTCGTGCTGTTCGCGGGCAAGGCGGCCTCGGCGTACCGCATGGCCAAGACCATCATTCGCCTCATCAACGATGTGGCCGCGAAGGTGAATCACGACCCCGTCGTGGGCGATCGTCTCAAGGTGGTGTTCGTGCCGAATTACGGCGTGAGCGTAGCCGAACTGCTGATTCCTGCCGCCGATCTTTCCGAGCAGATCTCGACAGCGGGCACCGAGGCGTCAGGCACCGGCAACATGAAGCTCGCGCTCAATGGCGCGCTCACGATGGGCACGCTGGACGGCGCGAACATCGAGATCGGCGAGGCCGTGGGCGCCGACAACATCTTCATCTTCGGCAATACGGCCGATCAGGTCGACGCGCTGCGCGGCGCGGGCTATCGGCCGCGTCAGATCTACGAGGAGAATGCCGAGTTGCGCATGGCGCTCGACCAGATCCGCCGCGGCTTTTTCGCGCCCGACGATCCGGCGCGCTACCAGGAGATCTTCCACACGCTCGTGGACTGGGGCGATCACTACATGGTGCTGGCCGACTACGCCGCGTTTGTTCAGGCCCAGGAGGCCGCGGACCGGCGCTTCATCGACATGCACAGCTGGACCGCGAGCGCGATCGAGAACGTGGCGGGCATGGGCATGTTCTCATCGGATCGTGCGATTGCGGAGTACGCGAGGGAGATCTGGCGCACGAAGCCGGTTGAAATGGGGCGCTGATTTGCGCCCCTGATTTGCGCCGCCGAACTGACGACGCGCCGTGCAGGCGGTGGATTTACTGTGTGGCGGGGCGCGACGCGCTGGCCTGGGCGCCGGGATTGCCGGCGGCGCTTGCGGCTTTCGCCGAGCGCACGGCCTGCTCGACGCGTTCGAGGAAGACGATATCGGCGCTCCAGACCGCTTCACGGGATTCGCCGCCCGTCACCACGATCAACTGATGCCGGGCCTCCTGCCAGATCCACGCGAGCCAGCCCACCACCACCAGCATCACGCCGCATGCGAGTCCGGCACCCGAGCCGAATGCGCCGCCCACCGCCGCGAGCGCCACGCCGATCAGCGACAGCGCGATGGGCACGGTGCGCTTGCGCTGTCCGGGGACGATGCGCAAGTCGTCGATGTCGCGCAGCGGAAAGACTTGGCCAGCAGCAGAGAGTGCGGTGCGCGTGACCGAGACGCCAGCTTCGTTGAAAGGGAGTTCCATCGATTCGATCGCTGCGAGGGGAAAGGGCGCAGCGTACCAGAAGCGCGCGCGAAGCGGCAGCCAGCATGGCGCCGCACGGAGCTGGCGCTTGCCTGGAGCTTGTGGCGAATGCCGAGGCGCACGGCCACCGGGTTCTGCGAACCGCTGCCCGACGGCGCGCAGATGCTCGACGCCGAGTCGCCGATCTGCGCGTAACGCTTCGTTCAGAGTGACAGCAGCGACCCCGTGCGAATCGGCCTGTCGCCGGCAATGCGTGCGACCTCCATGCCGGCCGTGGCGAAGCGCGCGCTATGCCGCGCGTACATCACGCCGCTCACGCCCGCGTGCAGCGTGGTCAAGGTGTCGGTGAGCGGGTCCACGATGTCGGCAACCGGCGCGCCCGCTTCGATCCATGCACCACATTCGGCGCGGAACACGATTACGCCGCTGGCGGGCGCGACGATCGGCTCCGTGCCTGCGAGCGGCGTGGCCGGATGCGCGAGCGGCGGCAGCGGGGCCGCCGCGCCGTCGATCACGCCATAGCCGGTCAGATACTCGACGATGGCCTGTGCGTCGTGCTCGGCGAATTCGTGCGAGACGTCGCGCTGGCTGCGCAATTCCACCGTCACGGAAATCGAGCTGTGCGGAATCGGAAAGCGCTGGCCGAAGCGCTCGCGCAGCTCCGACCAGCAGAAGCTGTGAATCTCGTCGAACGGATTGCCGATCGAGTTGAGCGCGAGCAGCGACGCCTTGGCGTCCAGATAGCGCGCGAGCGGCTCGACCTCGGGCCAGAGTTCGGGGTTCGTGTAGATGTGCAGCGCGGCTTCCCAGTCGCAATGCAGGTCCAGCACGATGTCGGCGTCGTAAGAGAGGCGTTGCAGCGCGAGGCGCTGCGATTCGATTTCGGTTTTCGGCGTTTGCGTCGCGAGCGCCTCGCCCATCGCGGCGCGAATGGTGTCGCGGTTCGCATCGGCGTCGGGCCCGAGGCGCGACTCGATGCGCGGCAGCACGAGCGCCGTGAGATCGTAGAAGTTGCGGTTGAAGTTCTGCGCGGTGTTCGACTCGAAGCGGCCGATGAGATGGCCGAGCCAATGCTGGTTCAAACCGATCGGGTTCGCTACCGGAACCACGACCACTTCTCCGCGCAACTTGCCCGCCGCCTCGAGCGCGGCCAGCTTGCGCCGCAGCGCCCAGGCCGTGAGCATGCCAGGCAACTCGTCGGCATGCAGCGACGCTTGCACGTACACCTTCTTGCCGCCGGGCTGGCCATAGTGGAAGCTCGTGATCTGGCGCGCGGTGCCGAGGGCGGGCGCTATCAACGGGTGGTGGTGAGTTTGCATGATGGGCTCGCGCGGCGCGTGGGGGCGCGCGACGCGTTCAGTGTGAGGGTAGGGAGGGCCCGCTGGCGGGCCGGTGCCCATGATCTTAGCCGATCTGGACAGCGGGCTGAAAGCTGGCGTTTGCCAGCGCGGGCGCACCTGATGAGGGCGGGCCGGCCAGAAAAACAAAAGCCCGGCGCAAAGGCCGGGCTCTCTACCATCATCGTTCAGCCGAAGCGCGCTTTCACGCGGCACCGGCTTTTGCGCAGGGCGTGCGGGGCTTAGCTGCCGTACACGTCGAAGTCGAAGTACTTCGCTTCGATCTTCTTGTACGTGCCGTCCTTGATCATGTCGGCGATGGCCTTGTCGATCTTCGCCTTCAGATCGGCGTCTTCCTTGCGCAGGCCGATGGCGGCGGCGCCGGTCGGGATTTCCTTGCCGGCGAACTGGAAGCCCGCGCCGCGCGGCGTCTTCAGGAAGCCGAGGTCGGCTTGCACTTCATCCTGCAGCGCTGCGTCGAGGCGCCCCGAGAGCAGGTCGGCATAGACCTGGTCCTGGTTCTGGTAAGGCACCACGTTCACGCCCTTCGGCGCCCAGTTTTCCTTCGCGTAGGTTTCCTGGATCGTGCCCTGCTCGACGCCCACCGACTTGCCCTTGAGCGCGTCGGCCGTCGGCTGGAGGGCGGTGCCCTTCTTGGCGACGAGGCGTGTGGGCGTGTTGAACAGCTTCGCCGAGAAGGCGATCTGCTCGGAGCGCTGCGGGGTGATCGTCATCGACGAGAGCACGCCGTCGAACTTCTTCGCCTTCAGGCCCGGGATCATGCCGTCGAAGTCCTGCTCGACCCACACGCACTTGGCGTTCAGGCGCTTGCAGATTTCGTTGCCGAGGTCGATGTCGAAGCCGACGAGCTTGCCATCGGGTGCCTTCGATTCGAACGGCGCGTAGCTCGCGTCGACGCCGAAGCGCACGGTGGACCAATCCTTCGCGTGGGCGACGCCGGCCGAGACCGCGAGCAGGGCAACCGACAGGGTGGCAAGCAGTTTTTTCACTATGTGGACTCCTCGTATGGTTCAGGGCGCGCAGCGGGCGGTTGTGCCGTCGCCGCACATGGCTCCGGCGCGGCTCGCGCAGGAACTCTGTTGGGCTCGCTGGCTTGAAAGCGAGCGGCGGCGCAAAGCTTACCCAGGTCAAAATTGCTGCGTGGCTAGTGTTATACCGGATGGCGGGATTCGAAGCGCGCTAACGAACGTTCGCGCACTGTTGCGGAACAGCGCAAAGCCTTGTGGGGCAAGGCATTCGGGGCGCGGACCGGGCGCTGCGCACAGCACCGGTGAGGGCCAGGTCGCGATGCAGCGCCGCAACAGTCGGAAGAATGCGCGGCGTGGCATGGAGGGCGTGCAGGCGTATGTCGGCGAGTTGAAAAAGAAACGATGGCCTGCTGTTGGTTTGCGTGTAAGGGGCGAGTGATATGAGCGCCTGAATCAGACCACGCGCGTGCCCGCGCGGTACGTCGCGCGCGGCACCGGCAGCGTGTCGAGCATCGCCACGCGCACAAAGTCGGCGCGCAGGCCGGGCGCGATCGCGCCGCGGTCCGCGAGACCCGCCTTGTGCGCCGGCTCCCACGAGACCGTGGCGAGCGCGCGCGGCAGCGTCCAGTCGGCCCCGGTCACGAGATCGAAGGCGGCGGTGAGCAGGCTCGACGGCACGTAGTCCGACGAAAGAATGTCGAGCAGGCCGGCCTGCGCGAGTTCGAGCGCGGAGACGTTGCCCGAATGCGAGCCGCCGCGCACCACGTTCGGCGCGCCCATGATCGTGGCAATGCCGCGCTTTTTCGCCTCGGCCGCCGCCGCGCGCGTGGTCGGAAATTCGGCGAGCACGATGCCTTCGCGCGCGGCTTGCTCGACGTGCTCGACGAGCGTGTCGTCGTGGCTCGCGAGCGGAATGCGGCGCGCGCGGCAGCGCTCGACGATCGCATGGCGATGCGCTTCGGCGTAGCGCTCCTGCTCGGTGGCCATCTCGGTGAGCATGGTGGCGGCCTGTTCGTCGGTCCATTTGCCGTGGCGCTCCTGGAAGCGCCGCCATTGCGTGCGGTCGTGCCACTGGCGCTGGCCCGGCGTATGGTCCATCACCGAGGCGAGGCGCAGCAGCGGATGCTCGCTCAGCGTGTCGAACAGCTCGATCACGTCTTCGGTCGCGACTTCGCAGCGAAGGTGCAGAAAGTGCTCGGCGCGCAGCAGCTTGCGCTCCGAGAAGCGCGTGAGCGCGGCAGCGCTGGCGAGCTGCACCTCGCGGCCGCGCACGCCCACGGCTGCGCGCGTGCCGATGGCGAGCGCGTCGAACACCGTGGTGATGCCGGCGGCGGCGATCTGCGCATCGTGGATCACGAAGGCGGCGTCGGTGTTCCAGTGCACGCCGGGACGCGGCGCGAGGTGTTTTTCGAGGTTGTCGGTGTGCAGCTCGACCAGCCCCGGCAACAGGAAGTCGCCTTCCCAGTCCACGGCCTCGGGCGCGGCGGTCGTGCCGCGCGAAAGCTCGCGGATCGCGCCGTCTTCGATACGCAGCGTACCGGTGAATAGTTCGTCTCGCGTCACGATGCGCGCGTTCTTGATCAACATCGTCAGGCTCCGGAGTTCAAACGTGAGTGTGCCTGACGCAAATGACAGGCCACGACTTTTCAAGGCACTTTCAGGCCATTTCAGCGACAGCTGCGCTCGCGTGGGGTGCGCTCAGCGCCAGCACGCGCGTGGCCACGCGGCCGCGCGTGTCCTCGTCGTGAAAGACGCCGACGATTGCCGCGCCGCGCTCGCGCGCTTCAACGATCAGGCTCGCGACCACGGCGCGGTTTTCGGCGTCGAGCGATGCCGTGGGCTCGTCGAGCAGCAGCACGCGATGCTGCGCGATCAGGCCGCGCGCGATGTTCACGCGCTGCTGCTCGCCGCCCGAAAAAGTGGCGGGCGCAAGCGTCCAGAGGCGCCGCGGCACGTTCAGGCGCGCGAGCAGCGCGGCGGCCCGCTCGCGTGCCTCGTCTTCGTTCACGCCGCGCGAGACGAGCGGCGCGGCCACGATATCGATCGTACTCACGCGTGGAATCACGCGCAGAAACTGGCTCACGTAGCCCACCACGCTGCGGCGCAGGCGCAGCACGTCGTGCGGCTTTGCGCCGGTGATTTCGAGGTGCTGGTCGGGCGCCGCGTCGTCGCGGATGGCGATCGAGCCGCCGCTCGCGAGATAGTTGCCGTACAGGCAGCGCAGAAACGTGCTCTTGCCCGCGCCCGAAGGTCCGACCAGCATCACGCATTCGCCGCGCTCCACGTCGAGCGAGACGCCCGCGAGCGCTTCGATGCCGATGCCGCCCTGAGCGTGCAGCGTGAAGGTCTTGCGCACGTCCTCCGCGCGCAGCATCAGGGCGGGGCGCTCGCCGAACGCGCGCGCAATCGAGGGATCCGGAGTCATGGCTCGTCCTATGCAGGCAGCACCGAGGCCACCAGCGTTTGTGTGTAGGGATGCTGAGGATCGTCGAGCACCTGGTCGGTCAGACCCGCTTCGACCACGGCGCCGCCCTGCATCACCATCAGGCGGTGCGCGAGCAGGCGCGCGACGCCGATGTCGTGCGTGACGATCAGCACCGAGAGATGCAGCGTCGTGGTGAGCGTGCGCAGCAGGTCGAGCAGCCGGGCCTGCACGGAAACATCGAGGCCGGCGGTGGGTTCGTCCATGAACACGAGGCGCGGGCCCGTGACGAGATTGCGCGCGATTTGCAGGCGTTGCTGCATGCCGCCCGAGAACGCGGCGGGCAATTCGTCGATGCGCGCGGCGTCGAGCTCGACGCGCTGCATCCACTGCTGCGCGGTCTGGCGAATGCGCCCGTAGTGGCGCGCGCCCACGGCCATCAGCGGCTCGCCGATATTGGCCCCCGCCGAGACCCCGGCACGCAGCCCGTCGCGCGGGTTTTGCTGCACGAAGCCCCATTCGGTGCGCGCGAGCAAGCGTCGGCGCGGCTCGGAAAGCGTGAGCAGGTCGAGCGATTCGCCGTTCGTGTTCACGTAGTCGAGCGCGCCCGCATCGGCTTCGGTGCGCAGCGCGAGCGTGTTGAGCAGCGTGGTCTTGCCCGAGCCCGATTCGCCGACAATGCACAGCACTTCGCCGGAATACAAATCGAAGCTCACGTCGCGGCAGCCATTGCGGCCGCCGTATTGCTTCGTGAGATGGCGGGCGCGAAGCAGAGGCGCGAAACCCGGCGTCATGCGTGTTCTCCCGATGGCTTCGTTTGCGAACTCGCCTGGTTATCCTGACTTTCCCTCCGCTCGTGGCAATAATCGCTGTCCGAGCAGACGAACATGCGCTTGCCCGCATCGTCGACGATCATTTCGTCGAGGAAGCTCTCGCGCGAACCGCACAGCGCGCACGCGTGATCCCAGCGCTGAACCTCGAACGGGTGATCGTCGAAGTCGAGGCTTTTCACCGGCGTATAAGGCGGAATCGCATAGATGCGGCGCTCGCGGCCCGCGCCGAACAATTGCAGCGCAGGATTCATATGGAGCTTGGGATTGTCGAACTTCGGAATCGGCGAGGGCGAGGTGAGATAGCGGCCATTCACCGTGACCGGGTAGTCGTAGGTCGTGGCGATGCTGCCGTGCTGCACGATGTCTTCGTAAAGCTTCACGCTGATGAGCCCGTAATCGGCGAGCGCGTGCAGCTTCCTGCACTCGGCTACACGGGGTTCTAAACGGAACAGCGGTTCCGGCATCGGCACCTGGTAGACGAGGATCTGCTTCTCGGTGAGCGGCGTCTCGGGAATGCGGTGACGCGTCTGCACGATCGTCGCATCGCGGGTGCGCCGCGTGGTGGCCACGCCGGCCGTGCGCGCGAAGAAGCGGCGAATGTTGACGGCGTTGGTGGTGTCGTCGGAGCCCTGGTCGATCACCTTGAGCGTGTCGTTCGCGCCGATGATGGCCGCCGTCACCTGGATGCCGCCCGTGCCCCAGCCATACGGCAGCGGCATTTCGCGCGAGGCGAAAGGCACTTGATAGCCGGGCACGGCCACCGCCTTGAGCAGCGCGCGGCGGATCATGCGCTTGGTCTGCTCGTCGAGATACGCGAAGTTGTAGCCACCGGCAGCCTGCGTTTCATGCGAGGTGAGCGCGGCTTCGAAAGTATCGGGTGCGTTCATGCGGCCTCCCCGGAGGGCTGATCTCCGCACGCGTGCTGCGCACGCAAGCGGCGCACGAGTTCGAGTTCCGCCTGGAAATCCACGTAATGCGGCAGCTTCAGATGCTGCACGAAGCCCGAGGCTTCCACGTTGTCGCTGTGCGAGAGCATGAATTCGATGTCCTGGGTGGGCGAGGCCAGCGTTTCGCCGAGTTCCGCGGCGCGTAGCGCGCGGTCGACGAGCGCCATCGCCATCGTCTTGCGCTCCGCGTGGCCGAATGCGAGGCCGTAGCCCTGCGTGAAGGCGGGCGGCGCATCCTTGCTGCCCGCGAACTGGTTGATCATCTGGCACTCGGTCAATTCGATCTCGCCGATCTCGACCGCTTCGCCCAGTTCGTCGAGCACCATTTCCACGGCCACCGAGCCAAAGCGGATCTCGCCCGCGAACGGATGCGAATGCGCATAGCCGCGCTGCGTGGCATAGCCCATCGCGAGCAGGAAGCCTTCGTCGCCGCGCGCGAGGTTTTGCAGGCGCACGTTGCGGTCTGCGGGAAATGCGAGGGGTTCGCGCGAGAGGTCGCCAGGTTCGCGTGCCTCGCTCGATGGTGTTTCCTGCTCGATCAGGCCTTCCTTGTCGAGCAGCGTGACCACGCGCGGCATGGACTCCGGTTCGTCCTGCGTGCCGTGTTGCAAGCGTGGCCTGTTAGACGATTCGAGATCCGAATCATTGTCGCCCTCTGCTAGCAGTGCGAAATCCAGCAGGCGTTGCGTATAGTCGTAGGTCGCTCCCAGCACCTGGCCGCCGGGCACGTCCTTGAACGTGGCGGAGATGCGGCGTTCGACGGCCATCTGCCCGGTTTCCACCGGCAGCGTGTAGCCGAAGCGCGGCAGTGTCGTGCGATACGCGCGCAGCAGAAAGATCGCCTCCACGAGATCGCCAGCGGCCTGCTTGATTGCGAGCGCGGCAAGTTCTTCGTCGTAGACCGAGCCTTCGGCCATCACGCGCGCCACGGCCAAACGCATCTGTTCGCGGATCTGCGTGACGGAGAGTTCGGGCACACGCGTATCGCCCCGGCGGGCTTGATCGAGCAGGCGCCACGATGCTTCGATCGCGCGCTCGCCTCCTTTGACGGCGACATACATCAGTTCACCTCCACACGAGTCGTGCGCGGCAGGCCCATGATGCGGGCGCCGCAAACGAAGTAGAAGTCGATGCCGCACGGAAAGAGCGGCGCGAGTTCCGCGCGTTCTTGCCAGAAGCGCGCGGGCAGGCCGGCGGGCGCGCCGGTGCACGCCGATTCGATGCCGGGGCCGCGCAGCGTGACCGGCGGGCCGTCGGCCAGGGCATCGACGCACACGAACACGGTGGCCGATTGCTCCGGCGACTCGGGCGTGCCGCACGCGAATGCGTCGAGCGGCGGCAGCGCGGCGGCGTCGTGCACGTAGGCGAAGACCGCTTCGCCTGGCGTGCCCGCGAGCGGCGCGTCCGCGTGAAAGCGCAGCGCGGCTGCCAGTGCGGCGTCGGGCCGCGCAAGCCATACGGGCGTGGCGTAGTCGCAGAGCGTGAGCAGCGCGGCAAAGGCCGCCCGGCTCGCGCGCGGCGCGTCGTGCGCCGCGGCATTCGTCGCGTTGTATGCCGATTCGGCCGCGGGCAGAGGCGTCTCGATCGTGGCGATCGTGCCCGGGCGCGAGAGCGCGCCGAGCAGCGTGCGAAATACGGTCTGCGTGTCGTGGACCGGATCGGCGAAACCGGGTGCGAGCGTACCGAGCGCCTCGTGCAGGGCGGTGCTGTTGCGTTGTTCGTTCATGCGTCGCCTCGAACCATCGTGAAGAACTCGACCTTTGTGCTGGCGGTCGCCTCGCGTTGCGCCGCGCGTTGCGCTGCCAGACGCGCCGCGAGCGGCTCGATCAACAGCGCGTGGAGCCGGTCGTGGCGCTCCGGCTGTTGCAGCAGCGCGTCGGCGAGCGCGGCCAGTTCGGCGCGGCGCTTGTCGCGGCCCAGATGGCACGCCACGCCCACGGTCGCGCCTGTGCCGCTCGGTGCGCGCAGTCGCAGCGTCGCGCGCGTCACCGTGGCTTCGCCGAAATTGAAGGCGTTGCCGGTGCCGCCGACGCGCCCGCGCACCATCGCGAGCCCGGTCTGGGGCGCGCGCAGCCACTCGAAAGCCGGCATGCACTCGCCGCCCAGAGCGGCGGCGAGCGCCGTTTCGAGCTCGGCACGCGGCGTGCGCGCGAGAACCGCCATCCAGGCGCGGCGCGCATCGGGCGCGGCGGCGGGCGGGACCGAAGATGCGTTCATCGGAGTTCCTGTGTCGTGACCGGAGATGTACATTGAAGCATCTACTCATCTAAACGTCTAGACGTTTATGCGGACAGTGATCGCGTGGGTGCAACGTAGAACGTTTTCATATTTCCATCACGCCGTGCGCACTACAATGCGCAAGCTACAGCCGATATTGAACCCCGGAGGAATGACAGCACCATGACATCGAACGACGAGGCCCCGCACAGCACGCTCGAGCGCGGCGCAGGCGTGGCGGTGTGGCGGCAGATCGAGCAGATTCTCGCGGCCGAGATCGCGGCAAAGGGCTTTGGCGAGGACGGCCGGCTGCCGAGCGAAGGCGAACTGGCACGGCGCTTCGACGTGAACCGCCACACGGTGCGGCGCGCCATGCTGGGGCTTGCCGCGCTCGGTCTCGTGAGCGTGGAGCAGGGGCGCGGCACCTTCGTGCAGCCCGGCGCGATCGATTACACCATCGGCAAGCGCACGCGCTTCACCGAGAATTTGCAGCGTCATCAGCATTCTGCGGTTGGCAAGCTGCTCGCGTCGTCGCGCGTGAAGGCCGATCCGGGCGTGGCGAAGGCGCTTGCCATGCGTGCCGGCGCGTTCGTGTATCGGCTCGAAACACTGCACGAGTCGGAAGGCGTGCCGCTCACTTATGCGCGCAGCTGGTATCCCGCCGCGCGCTTCGCCGATTTGCCCGCGGTCATGGCGCGCGTGGACAGCACCTCGAAGGCGCTCGCCGAATTCGGCGTGAGCGACTATCTGCGCAAGTGGAGCCGCATCGGCAGCGTGCTGCCCGAGCCCGAAGTGGCGCGGCGGCTGAATATCAACCGGCAGCAGCCGGTGCTGTGGGTCGAGAACGTCGATGTCGATCTCGATGGCGTGCCCATCAAGTACGGCATCACGCATTTCGCGGCGGACCGCGTGCAGTTGATGGTGGAGCACGACGTATGAGCGCGCCGCATGAAGACTGGAGCGAGGCGACGCGCTTCGCGCTCTATTACGCGCCGCCGCGCGCCTCGGCGTGGTGGCGGGCCGGCTGCGCCTGGCTTGGCCGCGACCCGGAAAGCGGCGAAATGCTCGCACCGCCGCAGCCGGCCGGGCTCGCGCCGCCGCTCGATGCGCTCACCGGCGCGCCGCGCCGTTACGGCTGGCATGGCACGCTCGTGCCGCCATTCCGGCTTGCGGCAGGCGTGACGCCGCAAACGCTCGTGGCTGCCGCGCAGGCGTGGGCGGCGGGCCGCGCGCGCTTCGAAGTCGCGGTGGAGGCGGCCATGCTCGGGCGCTTCGTCGCGCTGCGGGCCGCCGACGAAAACGGCGCGCGGGCGTTGCGCGAACTCGCCGCCGACGCCCTGCGCACGCTCGGCCACCTGCGCGCCGCGCAGACCGCCGACGAGCTTGCGAAGCGGCTCGATGGGCCGCTCACGCCGCGCCAGCGCGCCTATGTCGAAGAGTGGGGCTATCCGTATGTCTTCGACGAATTCCGCTTCCACATGACGCTCTCCGATTCGCTCGACGACGCAGCCGTGTGCGCCGCGCTCGCGCACGCATGGAATGCCCAGATGCGCGATGCGGGCATGCTGCCCGTGGAGGGCGTCGCGTTATACGTCGAGCCGCGTCCGGGCGAACCGTTCTCGTTGTGGCAACGGGTGGATTTTCCCGCCGACCAACCGGCGCACATGCAGGCACGGGAGCACGCATGACCACCGGAGCGACAACGGACACGACATCGCGCCTGATCTACGTGATGGGCCCCTCGGGCGCGGGCAAGGACTCGCTGCTCGGCTTTGCGCGTGCGCGGCTCGCATCCGATGGCGTGCTGTTCGCGCACCGCTATATCACGCGCGATGTGGACGGCGGCGAGAACCACATCGCGCTCACCGGCGCCGAATTCGAGGCGCGCTCGCGCCTTGGTCTGTTCGCGCTGCAATGGCGCAGCCACGCGCTGAGGTATGGCATCGGCGTGGAGATCGACCAGTGGCTCGCGCTCGGCTGCACGGTGGTGCTGAACGGCTCGCGTGCGTACGTGAACGAGGCGCTGGCGCGCTATCCGCAGATGACGCTCGTGCATGTGAACGCCGCGCAGCACGTGCTGGCCGCGCGGCTTGCCTCGCGCGCCCGGGAGACGCCGGAGCAGATCGCCGCGCGCCTTGCGCGGCGCGCGTCGTTCGAGGTGCCGGCGGGGGCGTCGCTCACGCACATCGACAACTCGGGGCGGCTGGAGGATGCGGGGCTGGCTTTCATAGAGACGGTGCAGCGTGTAGCGGCAGCAGGCAGGTGACCCAAAGCCCCTCTCCCTAATAGGGAGAGGGGTTGGGGAGAGGGTGGGGATCAGGTGCGCCGCGCCACCATCTCCGAGACGCGTTGGGCGGCCTGCTGGAGCGGTTCGAGGAAGGCCTTGACCATCTGCTTCGCCGAGGTGCGCTGGGCATTGCCGCTGATGTTCATGGCGGCGATCACGCGTCCCTGGCGGTTGCGGATCGGCGCTGCGATCGAGATGAGTCCGCCCTCCAGCTCCTGGTCGATGATGGACCAGCCCTGCTGGCGCACCTGCGCAATGATCCTCTTGAGCTCGTCCTTGTCGGTGACGGTGCGCGGCGTGTGCGCATAGAGCGGCGTCGCGCCGAGCGTGGCGTCGAGCGTCGGCTCGTCGAGCGCCGAGAGCAGCACGCGGCCCATGGAGGTGCAGTAGGCGGGCAGACGGCTGCCGATCGAGAGGTTGATCGTCATGATCTTGTGCGTGGGCACGCGCAGCACATAAACGATCTCGGTGCGGTCGAGCACGGCGGCCGAGCAGCTTTCGTGCACCTCGGCCGAGAGTTGCTCCATGACCGGCTCGGCCAGATTCCAGAACGGCATCGACGTGAGATACGCGAAGCCAAGGTCGAGAATCTTGGGCGTAAGCCGGAACAGGCGCCCTTCGGCCTCTACATAGCCGAGCGTTTGCAGCGTGAGCAGGATGCGGCGCGCGCCGGCGCGCGTGAGGCCAGTGGCCGCTGCGACGTCGGTGAGCGTCTGCTCGGGGCGCTCGGCATTGAACGCGCGAATCACGGAAAGCCCGCGCGCGAACGACTGCACGTAGGAGTCGCCCGGTTTTTCGGGGGACTCCGGCTGCTCGTCGGAAGGGGCGTGCGAAGCGCGGCTGGCGGGGTTCATGGCGTCGTGGCGTCGGATCAAGGGCGGGAGGCGGCGCGTAAGGAACCCATGACGATAGCGCAAGCGCATGGATTCGCCAACCGGTGCACGGCGAACTACGCCGGTCGAGACGGAAAAATTCAAGTTGTTCGCAGGTTTTATCGCTTCATATTTGATTTTCCGCAATTCGCCAGCGTTATATTGGTATTGACATAAATATTGAAGTGGTGAAGGTGCCTTGAATAAGGCTGAGCCTCTTTATCAGATTATTTTCCATTGGACTAGTCGAATAGTACTGTCGGACTCAGGCCGGGATTGTCTGATTCCCCTTTTTTCGATGCTCTGTCTCAGCGCGCGTTTTCACATTGCCGGAAATTCGTCATACGCGAGAAGCCCACTGTGCGGGGCTGTGTGCACATCTGAAGGGCGGATGAAAGTTAATTGCGTCTTTCCGTCGCGCTTGTGCGGGATAGCTTTGTCGCAAGCAGAAAACCTTAGCTTGGATCAAATTTTCGGATAACGCCTTTCCGTAGAATTTCGCCAAACACGTAAGGGGTGTATTTTGCGTCTGCATTTTTGCGATGGAAATACATGAAAGCGTCCAGGTAGTTAAACGAAAACGCAGGCAAACATGAAGAGAAAAGCCTTCAAAAGGTGGTTAATCCCCCTCGGCAGCGGGCTGCTCGCCTCCCTCGCGGGGTGCAGCGAGCTGACCGTGCTCGATCCCAAGGGCAGCATCGGCGTGGCCGAAAAGCACCTCATCGCCACCGCCACATGGGCCATGCTGCTCGTGGTGGTGCCAGTGATCCTGCTCACGCTCATTTTTGCCTGGCGCTACCGCGCGTCCAATCGCAATGCCACCTACGCCCCCAAATGGGCGCATTCCACCGCGATCGAAGTAGTCGTCTGGAGCATTCCGGCCGTCATCATCCTGTTCCTCGCGATCCTCACCTGGAAGACCTCTCACGAGCTCGACCCGTACAAGCCGATCGAATCGAACGTCAAGCCCATCAATGTCGAGGTCGTCGCGCTCGACTGGAAGTGGCTCTTCATCTACCCGGACCTCGGCATCGCCACGGTGAACCAGCTCGCGGTACCGGTGGGCACGCCGGTCAATTTCCGCATTACGTCGGATTCGGTGATGAACTCGTTCTTCATTCCGCAACTGGGCACCCAGGTCTACGCGATGGCGGGCATGCAAACGCGCCTGCACCTCATCGCCGACCATGCCGGCGACTATGCGGGCATCTCAGCTAACTACAGCGGCAAGGGCTTTTCGGACATGAAGTTCCGCACGCTCGCCACCAGCCAGCAGGACTTCGACACCTGGGTCCAGAAGGTGAAGGCGTCGCAAACCGCGCTGTCGATGGACCAGTACGCGAAGGTTTTGGAGCCCAGCGAGAAGGCGCCGGTCGAGTACTTCTCGACGGTCGATCCGAAGCTCTTCAACAACATCATTGGGAAGTACAACAACGGCCACGTCACGGATTTCACCGACCCGTCGTGCGTGACCAAGGGGTAAGCGGCATGTTCGGCAAACTTACATTAGAGGCAGTTCCGTTCGATCAGCCGATCATCATGGGCGCCGCGGCATTCATGGCGCTGATCGTGATCGGCGTGCTCGGTCTCGTCACTGTGACGGGCAAGTGGAAGTACATCTGGAGCGAGTGGATCACGAGCGTGGACCACAAGCGCATTGGCGTCATGTACATGATCGTGGCCGTGCTCATGCTCGTGCGCGGCTTTGCCGACGCCGTCATGATGCGCATCCAGCAGGCCATCGCGCTCGACGCGCCGGGCTACCTGCCGCCGCATCACTACGACCAGATCTTCTCGGCGCACGGCGTCATCATGATCTTCTTCATGGCGATGGCGCTCATGGTCGGCTTGTTCAACCTCGTCGTGCCGCTGCAGATCGGCGCGCGCGACGTGGCGTTCCCGTTCCTGAACTCGCTGTCGTTCTGGATGACGGCCATCAGCGCGATTCTCATCAACGTCTCGCTCGTGATCGGCGAGTTCGCGCAGGTGGGCTGGCTCGCTTATCCGCCGCTGTCCGAGTTGCAGTTCAGTCCAGGCGTCGGGGTCGACTACTACATCTGGGCCGTGCAGCTTTCGGGCGTTGGCACGCTCATTACCGGCATCAACTTCTTCGTGACCATCATCAAGATGCGCGCGCCGGGCATGAGCCTCATGAAGATGCCGGTGTTCACGTGGACGGCGCTGTGCTCGAACGTGCTCATCATGGCCACGTTCCCGATCCTCACGATCGCCGTTGCGCTGCTGGGCTTCGACCGCTACCTCGGCATGCACTTCTTCACGAACGACGGTGGCGGCAACATGATGCTGTACCTGAACCTGATCTGGGCGTGGGGCCACCCCGAGGTGTACATCCTCGTGCTGCCCGCGTTCGGCATCTATTCGGAAGTCATGGCCACGTTCTGCAAGAAGCCGCTGTTCGGCTACAAGACGATGGTCTATGCGTCGTGCGCCATCATGATTCTTGCGTTCCTCGTGTGGGCGCACCACTTCTTCACGATGGGCTCCGGCGCCAACGTCAACGCGTTCTTCGGCATCGCCACCATGATCATCGCGATCCCCACGGGCGTGAAGATCTTCAACTGGCTGTTCACCATGTATCGCGGGCGTGTGCATTTCACCGCGCCGGTGCTCTGGACGATCGGCTTCATGGTCACGTTCTCGATCGGCGGCATGACCGGCGTGATGATGGCTATTCCGGGCGCGGACTTCGTGCTCCACAACTCGCTCTTCCTGATTGCGCACTTCCATAACGCCATCATCGGCGGCGTGGTGTTCGGTTACCTCGCAGGCCTCCATTACTGGTTCCCGAAGGTGTTCGGCATCAAGCCCAGCGAAAAGCTCGGCAAGGCGTCGTTCTGGTGCTGGTTCGTGGGCTTCTACGTGGCATTCGTGCCGATCTACGTGCTCGGCTTCATGGGCGCAACGCGTCGTCTGAACCACTACGACAACCCCGCATGGCAGCCGTATTTCATCGTGGCCGCCATCGGCGTAGCCATCATCGCAGTTGGCGTGGTGTTCCAGGTGCTGCAGTGGGTGATGGCGTTCGTGAATCGCAACAAGGCGGAGTGCCACGACGTCACGGGCGATCCGTGGGATGGCCGCACCCTCGAATGGGCGACTTCGTCGCCGCCGCCGGTCTATAACTTTGCGCTCATCCCGCAGGTGCAGGAGCTCGACGCCTTTACACACATGAAGGAAACGGGCCGTGGCATGGGCCTCGCCGCGAAGTACAAGGACATTCACATGCCGTCGAATACGTCGGCTGGCTTCTTCATCGGCGCGTTCAGCTTGTTGCTGGGTTTCGCGGGTGTCTGGCATATCACGTGGCTCGGCGTGCTCGCCTTTATCGCCATCGTCGTTACCGTTGCTGTACGCAGCTTTAGCGACGACGACGGCTACTACATTCCGGCCGCGAAGGTTCGCGAGATCGAAGAGAAGCGCCATCGCGCGGCGGTTGCCGCCGAGCGCGAGATGGAAGCTGTGGAGGCTTAATCGATGTTACAAAAAACCAATGCGGCAACGCTTGCCGATTTCGATCACGACGATCACCCGCCGTCGCATTCCGTGTTCGGGTTCTGGGTCTACCTGATGACGGACTGCGTCCTGTTCGCGGCGCTGTTCGCGACGTTCGGCGTGCTCGGGCATCAGTTCGCGGGCGGCCCAACGGGCAAGGACCTGTTCAACATCAGCGACGTTGCAGTCGAGACCGCGGTGCTGCTGGTTTCCAGCATCACCTACGGCTTCGCCATGCTCGGTGCGCAGCAGCGCAAGAGCGGCGCGGTTGTCGGCTGGCTGGCCGTGACCTTTGTTCTGGGGGCGCTGTTTCTCGTGCTGGAGCTGCGCGAGTTCTCGCACCTGATTGCCGAGGGCGCGGGCCCGCAGCGCAGCGCGTTCCTCTCGTCGTTCTTCGTGCTGGTCAGCACGCACGGTCTGCACGTCTTCTTTGGCCTCGTCTGGATGGCGGTGCTGATGATGCAGGTAATCCGCCGTCCGGAACTGGACGAGCGGGAAGTGCGCCGCCTCACGTGCCTGAGCCTTTTCTGGCACTTCCTCGACGTGGTGTGGATCTGCGTGTTTACCTTTGTCTATCTCGGGAGCGTGATTTAAATGGCGCATTCTCATAGCGAAGCCCATGGCAGCCTCGGCAGCTATGTGGCGGGCTTTATTCTCGCGGTGCTGTTGACCGCCGGCGCGTTCGGCATCGTCATACACGGCACAATGGCGCCGAACACCATGATGGTCGTGCTCGCCGTGCTTGCCTTCGTGCAGGTGGTCGTGCACCTCGTGTTCTTCCTGCATCTGAACACGTCGTCGGGACAGGGCTGGAACGTGCTCTCGCTCGCCTATACTGTGCTGGCCGCTGCGTTCCTGATCTTCGGCACGATCTGGGTCATGCACAACGTCGGCATGAACATGATGTCACGGTAATTCACGGGTTCTGCATGGCGCCTCGGGAAGCTTCTCCCGGGTGCTTGGTCCGGAGGGTGACGGCCGCACAGACACTGGTTCTGTGCGGCCGTTTTCATTTCATATGATGGAATTTTCCTCGCCGATCAGGAGAGATGCCAGCTTGACACCCGCACAACGCGACGCATATTATGGATGCCAATTGTTCGTTTATCGATCATGAGTTCGAATAACGAACAAACTGCATCTGAACCTGGAGACTCTCATGACGGAAGCATTCATCTGCGACGCGATACGCACGCCGATCGGCCGCTACGCGGGCGCCCTTGCGCAGGTTCGCGCCGACGACCTCGGCGCGGTGCCGCTCAAGGCGCTCATGGAGCGCAACAAGGAGGTGGACTGGGCAGTAATCGACGATGTGATCTACGGCTGCGCGAACCAGGCGGGCGAAGACAACCGTAACGTTGCCCGCATGTCGTCGTTGCTGGCGGGCCTGCCGCAGGCCGTGCCGGGTTCGACGGTGAACCGCCTCTGCGGCTCGGGCATGGACGCCGTGGGCATTGCCGCGCGTGCGCTCAAGTCGGGCGAGACTGGCCTGATGATCGCGGGCGGCGTGGAGAGCATGAGCCGCGCGCCGTTCGTGATGGGCAAGGCGGCAAGCGCCTTCGCCCGCGACGCCGCGATCTACGACACGACCATCGGCTGGCGCTTCGTCAACAAGCTGATGAAGCAGCAGTACGGGGTGGACTCGATGCCTGAGACCGCCGAGAACGTCGCTGTCGATTACGGCGTGAGCCGCGCCGATCAGGACGCGTTCGCGCTGCGCAGCCAGCAGAAGGCTGCGCGCGCGCAGGCAGACGGCACGCTCGCGCAGGAAATCGTTGCGGTGACGATCGCGCAGAAGAAGGGCGATCCGCTCGTGGTGTCGCGCGACGAGCATCCGCGCGAGACGAGTCTCGAGACGCTGGCGAAGCTCAAGGGCGTCGTGAGCCCGGATGGTTCGGTCACCGCGGGCAATGCGTCGGGCGTGAACGACGGCGCGTGCGCGCTGCTGCTCGCGAACGAGACCAATGCGAAGCGTTTCGCTCTCACGCCGCGTGCGCGCGTGCTCGGCATCGCGACCGCGGGCGTGGCGCCGCGCGTGATGGGCATCGGACCGGCGCCCGCCACGCAGAAGCTGCTCGCGAACCTGAACATGACCATCGACCAGTTCGACGTGATCGAGCTCAACGAAGCGTTCGCTTCGCAGGGCCTGGCTGTGCTGCGCATGCTCGGCGTGGCCGACGACGATCCCCGCGTCAACCCGAACGGCGGCGCAATCGCGCTGGGTCACCCGCTGGGCATGAGCGGCGCACGTCTCGTGACCACGGCGATGTATCAGCTGCACCGCACGCAAGGGCGCTATGCGCTGTGCACGATGTGCATCGGCGTGGGCCAGGGCATCGCTATCGCCATCGAGCGCGTTTAATGTCGATCAGGCGGTTGAAGCAAGCTTGAGCCGCCGCTTCGCCAAGGCGTTACCCAAGCCGCGAATCTTCGGATTCGCGGCTTTTTTTCATCCTGCGAGGCAAGGCGACGTTTCAAGATCGGAAAAAATTGTCGGTATTGTTTCGCGATGCAGATCAATGGCGCGTTGATTTTTGTTATACGTTCTGCTTAATCTGATACGGCTTGTGGCCATCCACTAGTCGGTTTTCGCGCGGCACGCGTAGAATCGTCAGACTTCGGCGCAAGCCGTTGCAGAGAAAGTGCCCCCCGACTTTTGAGGAGAATACGGATGATGAAGGCAACAGCGTTGGCGGCAGTTGTGCTTGGCATGGCGTTCGCGCAAGCGGCATCGGCGCAAACGGAGCAGCCGGCGTCAGCGCCCCAGGCCCAATCGGCGCTCGCGAGCGCGACGCAGAATCTCGTTGCGAATACACCGCCGGTTCACGTGCAAGTCAAGATCGTCGGCATCGACCGCGCATCGCGCGTGATCACGGTGCGTGGCCCGCGCGGCAACGAAGTCCAGATCGCCCTGAGCCAGCAAGTGAGCAACTTCGACCAGCTCAACGTAGGCGATACCGTCGACGTGCTCTACAAGAACGCGCTACTCGTGACGGCTGAAAAGGTGACGGGCAAGGACAAGGGCATTCGCAAGCGCGTCGACACGAATGTGTACCTCCCGGCGTCGTCGGGCTATGACGCGGCGCGCCAGGTCGAAGTCCAGGCCACCGTGCAGCACATCAACGCGAAGAAGCGCGAAGTGACGCTGCGCGGCGCGTATCAGACGGTCACGCTGGAAGCCACGCCCGACATCGACCTGAAGAAGCTAAAGGTGGGCGACACGATCCACGCCGTGTTCGTTTCCGCATACGCGACGCAGATCACGCCGGTTGGCGCTACGAACTAAGCAGTACAACCAGCTGCACCGGGCCGCGAGGCCCGGTCGCAAGCAGAAACGCAGGAACAAACAGAAACGCCGGCATATCGCGAATCCATCGCAATACGCCGGCGTTTCTGTTACGGGCGGGCGCCTTTGCGGCGCCCGTTTTTCGTCATGCTGAGTTTCTGGCGACGGCTTACATGCCGGCCATGCACATGTACTTGACGACGACGTAGTCATCCACGCCGTAGTGCGAGCCTTCGCGGCCGAGGCCCGACTGTTTCACGCCGCCGAACGGCGCGACTTCGTTCGAGATCAGGCCGGTGTTGATGCCCACCATGCCGTATTCGAGCGCTTCCGCCACTCGCCATACGCGACCGATGTCACGGCTGTAGAAGTAGGCGGCGAGGCCGAATTCGGTATCGTTCGCCATCCTGATCACTTCTTCGTCCGACGAGAAACGGAACAGCGGCGCGAGCGGGCCGAACGTTTCGTCGCGAGCGACCTTCATCGCGGGCGTGACGTTGGTGATCACGGTGGGCTCGAAGAAGCCGTGGCCGAGCGCGTGGCGCTTGCCGCCCGTGAGCACTTGCGCGCCCTTCGCGAGCGCGTCCTCGATGTGCGATTCCACCTTCAGCACGGCCGCTTCGTTGATGAGGGGGCCTTGCGTGACGCCGGCTTCGGTGCCGAGGCCGACCTTGAGCTTTTCCACGGCATCGCGCAGCTTCGCCGCGAACGTGTCGTACACGGCCTCGTGCACGTAGAAGCGGTTCGTGCACACGCAGGTCTGGCCGCTGTTGCGGTACTTGGAGATGATGGCGCCTGCCACTGCCGCGTCGATATCGGCGTCTTCGAAGACGATGAACGGTGCGTTGCCGCCCAGTTCGAGCGAGACCTTCTTGACCGTCGGCGCGCACTGGCCCATCAGCAGGCGGCCGACCGGCGTCGAGCCCGTGAACGAGAGCTTGCGCACCGTGGGATTGCTCGTGAGCTCGCCGCCGATGGCCTTCGGGTCGCCGGTGACGACGCTGAAGATGCCGGCAGGCACGCCCGCACGCTCGGCCAGTACGGCCAGCGCGAGCGCCGAGAGCGGCGTGGCTTCGGCGGGCTTCAGCACGATCGGGCAGCCGGCCGCGAGTGCGGGACCGACCTTGCGCGTGATCATCGCGGCGGGGAAGTTCCACGGCGTGATCGCGGCGCACACGCCCACGGGTTCCTTGGTCACGACGATGCGCTTGTCGCTGGCGACGGTCGGAATCGTGTCGCCGTAAATGCGCTTGCCTTCTTCGGCGAACCATTCGAGGAACGACGCGGCGTAGCCGATTTCACCCTTCGCCTCGGCGAGCGGCTTGCCTTGCTCGGTGGTGAGGATGAGCGCGAGGTCGTCGGCGTTGGCCATCATCAGGTCGTGCCACTTGCGCAGGATGACGCTGCGCTCCTTCGCAGTCTTGGCGCGCCATGCGGGCCATGCGGCGTTCGCGGCCGAAATCGCGCGGCGCGTTTCTGCGGCGCCCATGCGCGGCACCGTGCCGATCAGCGCGCCCGTGGCGGGGTTGGTCACGTCGAGCGTGGCGCCGTCTTCAGCGCCTTGCCATTCGCCGTTGATATAGGCCTTGCTTTGCAACAGCGATGCGTCTTTCAGGTTCATGCCTGAGCTCCCGATAACGTTGATTCGATTCGAAATCAATGCAGTAACAACGACTAACGGCACAGCGGCAAACGCCGGTGTGCCGTTTCGTGGACGGCCCGCGCGCGGCGGGCCGATGGACTTTGCCGAGGTTTTGCGGCGCAGGCTTACGCCGGCACGCCCACGGCTTCCTTGATCGACTCTTCGAGGATCGCGAGTGCTTCGTCGAACACGGTGTCCTGAATGGTCAGCGGGAACAGGAAGCGCACGACGTTCGAGTACACGCCGCAGACGAGCAGCAGCAGGCCACGGTTGAGCGCGGCGGTCTGCACGCGCTTGGTGAAGTCGGCGTCGGCCTCGCTCGTGCCCGGCTTGCAGAATTCCGCAGCGTTCATCGCGCCTGGGCCGCGCACGTCGGCGATTTGCGGCACGTCGGCCTTCATCGCGTTGAGCTTGGCCTTGAGCTTGTCGCCGAGCTTGGTGGCGCGCTCGCACAGCTTTTCTTCTTCGATGATCTCGATCACCGCGTGCGCCGAAGCGACAGCCAGCGGGTTGCCCGCGTAGGTGCCGCCGAGGCCGCCAGGCGCTGCCGCGTCCATGACTTCCGCACGGCCCACCACGCCCGACAGCGGCATGCCGCCGGCGAGGCTCTTGGCGATCGTCATGAGGTCCGGCGTGACGTCGTAGTGCTCCATCGCGAACAGCTTGCCGGTGCGCGCGAAGCCCGTTTGCACTTCGTCGGCGATCAGCAGGATGCCGTGCGCGTCGCAGATTTTGCGCAGGCCGCGCACGAAGTCGGCAGGCGCCTGGTAGAAGCCGCCTTCGCCCTGGACCGGTTCGAAGATGATCGCGGCGACGCGCTTCGGATCGATATCGGCCTTGAACAGCATCTCGATGTGCTTGAGCGAATCAGCCGTGCTGATGCCGTGGACCGAGTTGGGGTACGGAGCGTGGTAGACGTCGGCCGGGAACGGGCCGAACGCGAGCTTGTACGGAGCGACCTTGCCGGTGAGCGCCATGCCCATCAGCGTGCGGCCGTGGAAGCCGCCCGCGAAGGCGATCACGCCCGGACGGCCGGTATGGGCGCGGGCGATCTTGACGGCGTTCTCGACGGCTTCGGCGCCGGTCGTGAAGAACGCGGCCTTCTTGGCGAAGTTGCCCGGTGCGCGCTGGGCGACCTTCTCGGCCAGCGAGACATACGACTCGTAGGGGACGATCTGGTAGGCGGTGTGGGTGAAGTGGTCGAGTTGCGCCTTGATGGCGGCGACGATCTTCGGATGGCGGTGGCCCGTGTTGCACACGGCGATGCCGGCCGCGAAATCGATGAAACGGCGACCTTCGACGTCCCACAGTTCCGCGTTCTCGGCGCGCTCGGCGTAGAAGTCGCACATCACGCCCACGCCGCGCGGGGTAATGGCGTTTTTGCGGTTCTGCAGTTCGGCGTTCTTGCTCACGGTCGTCTCCTTCAAAAACGGTGTCGGATGCTGGTTGGATGGGCGGACCACTGTTGGGTCCATGCCGCGACTATACTCAGGTTTGGCTCTAAAATTCAGAGCCATTCAGATAAATTCATAGGAGCCAATTTCGTGCGAGCGAGTGTTCTGTCCGATTGGCTGGCCCAGCGGCTCGAGCGTGGCAGCGGGCAGCCAGTCTACCGGCAACTGCACCGTCTGCTGCAGCAGGCGATCCTCTCGCGCGAGCTGCCGGCGGGCGCGCGAGTGCCGTCGTCGCGGCTGCTGGCGGCCGAGTTGGGGATCGCGCGCAATACCGTCACGCAGGTGTACGAGCAGCTAGTGCTCGAAGGCTATGTGACTTCGGCGACGGGGCGCGGCACCTTTGTTGCCGATACGTCGCCCGACGAGATCGTTGGCGCGGCGGAAATTGGCTCTCTGCAAGGGGGCAGAAATGTCGCTAGATCTGGATCCGCGCCTTATTTTGGGCCGGCGTGCAGGGGCGGGGATCCGGGGGGCATCGCAACTAACAGCCTTGCAGGGCAGGCATGGGCGAGCTTGGGTGCGGCGCCGGCAGTGCCCTCCGCGCCGGCTGCGCAGATGGCCGCCACACCGAATCGTCGCGCCGATGCCTTGATCGGGCCCGTGCCGCTCGCGACCGAGGCCCAGCGCACGGCAGCCCGCGCGCTCTCCACGCGCGGCGCGCGCCTGATTGCGGGCGCGGGCGTCTCGAAGCGACAGGGCGGCGCATTCATGCCGGGCGTGCCTGATGTTTCGCGCTTCCCGGCGCGCATCTGGACGCGCCTGCACAACAAGTACTGGCGCAGCCTGCGCCCCGATCTGCTCACTTATGCGCCGGGCGGCGGCCTCGCGCTATTGCGCCACGTGCTGGCCGATTATCTGCGCACGTCGCGCTCGGTGCGCTGCTCGCCCGAGCAGATCATCATCACGACGGGCATTCACCAGTCGGTGGACCTGGCCGTGCGTCTGCTCTCCGACCCTGGCGACACGATCTGGACCGAAGACCCGTGCTATTGGGGCGTGCGCAGCGTGATGCAGGTCTCCGGCCTCAAGCCGCGCCCGATCGCGGTGGACAGCGAGGGCATCAACCCGTCGCCCGACGATTTCGCCGCCGCGCCGCCGAAGCTCATTCTCGTCACGCCCTCGCACCAGTACCCGCTCGGGATGGTGATGAGCCTCGCGCGCCGCCGCATGCTGCTCGAGTACGCGCGCCAGCACCAATGCTGGATCATCGAGGACGACTACGACAGCGAGTTCCGCTACGGCAGCCGGCCGCTCGCGTCGCTGCAGGGGCTCGACACGGCGGGGCAGGTGATCTACGTGGGCAGTTTCGGCAAGACGCTGTTTCCGGGGCTGCGCGTGGGCTATCTCGTCGCGCCGGAGCCGCTTGCCGAAAGCTTTGCGACCGCGAGCGCCGAGCTATATCGCGAGGGCCAGCTCTTGCAGCAGGCCGTGCTGGCGGAGTTCATCGCCGAAGGGCATTTCACCTCGCACATCCGCAAAATGCGCGCGCTGTATGGCCAGCGCCGCCAGGTGCTGCTCGATGCGGTCACACGCCGTTACGGCGACGCGCTGCCCGCGATGGGCGGCGACGCGGGCCTGCACGTGGTCATGCAGTTGCCCGAGGGCAGCGACGACCGCGCCGTGGCCGAGGCCGCGCTCGCGCGCAATATCGTCGTGCGGCCGCTTTCCGGCTATTACTCGGCGCGCGAGCGCGCGGCGTCGGGCTTGCTGGTCGGCTATGCGAGCGTGCCCGATGAGGAGATCGCGCCGGCGTTCGATACGCTTGCGGAGGCGATCGATGCGAGTTTGCCGGTGCTGGGGTGAAGCGCCGGCGGCATCGGCTCGATGCCTCGCTCGCGTCCGTTACATCCGGATCAACACCGCCCCGCACGTCACCAGCACGCAGGCAACCAGGCGGCGCGCCGTGAGTTTTTCGCGCATGAACAGCCACCCGATCAGCACCGCGAAGATCGACGACATCTCGCGCAGCGCGGACACCATCGCGATCGGCAGATAGCGGAACGCCTCGATTACGAGGCAATACGCGGTGAGCGCCAGCACGCCCGCGAGCATGCCGCGCACGGCGTTGCCCTTCGAAACGAACATTTGCGCCGCGCCGCCGCGCAGCTTGCACACCACGATGAACTGCGGGACGTTCCAGAGCAGATAGACCCACATGATGTAGCTGAGCGGGTTGCCGGCGAGGCGCGCGCCGAGGCCGTCGACGATCGAATAGGTTGCGATGAAGAAGCCCGTCGCCAGCGCCCAGGGCACGCTTTCACCCGAAAAGCGCATGCCGCGCCGGAACGCGAGCGACATGATGCCGAGCGAGACGAGCAGCACGCCGGTGGCGGCGAGCGCATGCAATTCCTCGTGCGCGAATACCAGCGCGCCCACGAACACGAGCAACGGCGAGAGGCCGCGCGCTATCGGGTAGATCTGCCCGAAGTCGCCGCTGCGGTAGGCGCGGATCAGCGCGAAGCAGTACGCGAATTCGAGCAGCGCCGATGCCGCGATATACGGCCAGCTCGCGGGATCGGGCGGCGGCAGCACGCATACGCCGACCGCGCTCACCAGCACATAAGGCACCGAGAACATGCCGAGCAGCCAGACGCGGTCGCCCGAGAGGTGAAGGAAGGCGTTCCAGCTCGCATGCATGAGCGCCGAAAGCAGAACCAGCAGGACCACGAAGCTTGCCATCGAACGAGCGCGAAGAATGGGGAGGAGGATGCGGTTGCGGCCGCAAGCAGCCGATTATTCCAGCGAATCTGCCGTAGCGCCAGAACGCCAGGCAGCGCCGCCCAAAAGAAAAAGCGCGGGCTGCACGACGGATGCCATGCAGCTCGCGCTTCGCCTCGCCCGCCGGCGATGAGCAGGGGATGCGCGCGGGCAGCGTCAGATCACGTGTGCGCGCAGCTTCGCCGAGACAAGGTCGATCACCGTGACCACGGCGATCACCATGATCAGCACCGCGCTCGTCTGCGCATAGTCGAACGAGCGGATCTCCTCATAGAGCACGACGCCGATGCCGCCCGCGCCCACCATGCCCACCACCATCGCCGAGCGCACGTTCGATTCGAACCGGTAAAGCGCGTACGAGATCCACAGCGGCATGACCTGGGGCAGCACGCCATAGATGATCTCGTCGAGCGGCGTGGCGCCGGTCGCGCGCACGCCCTCGGCGGGGCGCGGATCGATGGCTTCGACGGCTTCGGCGAAGAGCTTGGCAAGCACGCCCGTGGTGTGGACCCAGAGCGCCAGCACGCCTGCGAATGGCCCGAGGCCCACCGCGACGATGAAGAGCATCGCGAACACCATCTCGTTGATGGCGCGGCACGCGTCCATCAGGCGGCGCACCGGATGCAGGAGCCAGCGCGGCGCGAGATTGTGCGACGACATCAACCCGAAAGGGACCGCGCAGACGATCGCGAGCGCCGTGCCCCACAGCGCCACCGCCACGGTTATCCACATCTCGTGCACATAGGTGCGCCATTCGGTGAAGTCGGGCGGGAAGAAGCCGCGCGCGAAGGTGCCCATGTTTTGCGAGTCGGCGAAGAGTTCGAGCGGGCGCATGTCCGCGCCGCGCCACGCTGCGCCGAGCAGCACGAACACGAGCGCCCACAGCACGAGCGACGACCGGCTGCGCTTGCCAGCTGCGGCGGCTTGCGTTGCACCCTGCGTTGCGACCGCCGGATTGGACGCCGGTGGCGCGAGCCGCGATGCGTCGAAGTCCATCGTGCCCATTACGGCTTCGCGGCGTTCGAGAGCGCACCGATCTTCGCGTCGATGGCCGCGATCTGGCTCTTGCGGTCTGCGTCGGAGAGGTGCGTGTCGGCGGCGATCTTCTCTTTCTGGCGGGACAGCGCGACTTCGCGGATTGGCACCAGCTGGGCGTCGGAGGCGGGCGCGAAGCCTGCGTAGCCCGTGATGCCGGCCATGATCTGCTTCTCCTTCGGATCGGTTTTCGCATAGCGATAGAAGAAGTCGCGCAGCTTCTGTTTGGTCGCTTCGGGCAGATCCTTGCGCCACACGAGCGGATCGGTCGGAATCAGCGGCGAGGTCCACAGCACGCGGACCTGGGCGAACTGGTCCGGATGCTTTTGTTGCAGGTTGGCGAGCTCTATCGTGTTGTTGGTCGCGATGTCGACCTTGTTGTTGACTACCGCGAGCAGGTTCGCTTCGTGGCTCGACGGCAGCACCGTCTTGAACGTCGACGCATTCACCTGGACGCCGCGCTGCGCGAACAGGTAATAGCCCGGAATCAGCGTGCCCGAGGTGGAATTCGGGTCGCCCCAGCCGAGCGTGAGATCCCTGGTGTTCCTGAATACATCGTCGAGCGTCTTCACGCGGCTGTTGACGTTGGTGATGAGCACCGACTTGTAGCCCGCGGCGCCGTTGGCGTAGAGCACCTTCGCGAAGATCTCGCCGTTCGAGCGGTCCACGGCTTCCATGGCGGAGGCGTTGCCGAAGTAGCCGATCTGCACCTTGTTGAAGCGCATCGCTCCGATGATGCCCGAGTAGTCGGTGGCGAAGAATGCGCTCACGTGCAAGCCGGTCTGCCGGTTCATGTCGTCGATGAACGGCTGCCAGCGCTGCTTGAGCACCGCGGAGGAATCGGTCGAGATAATGCCGAAGTTGATGTCTTCCGCGTGAGCGGCCGCGGCGCCCAGCGAGGCGACCGCGACGGCGCCGGCGGCGCACCAGGAGAGCATGGAACGGAGCAGTTTCATGAGAGGGCGGGTCCGTGTGTGTGAGGGGAAGGTTGGCGTGATCAGACTGCTTTGGGCTGCGCGCCGAAGCACTGCTCGACCGCGTGAGCAGCCGCATCGGCTTCGAGCAATTCGGGCGCGGCGCTGCCGTAAAGTTGTTGCAGCAGGGCGGGCGTGAGCGCGGCGGACGGGCCGTCGTAGACCACGCGGCCATCGCGCAGTGCGACCGTGCGCGGGCAGTACTGCATCGCGATATCGACCTGATGCAGCGACACCACCACCGTGAGCCCGTGATCGCGGTTGAGCATGCGCAGCATGTCCATCACGCGGCGCGACGATTCCGGGTCGAGCGAGGCAATCGGTTCGTCGGCGAGAATCACGCGCGCGCGCTGCACCAGCGCGCGGGCGAGCGCGGCGCGCTGCTGCTGGCCGCCCGAGAGATTCGTGGCGCGTTCGCCGGCCTTGTCGCCGATGCCCACTTGCGCGAGCGCCGCCGCCGAGCGTTCACGCTCGCTGCGCGGAAAGCACCCGGTGAGGCGGCGCCACGGCGGCAGGCGCGCGAGTGCGCCAATCAGCACGTTGGTTTCCACCGTGAGCCGGTTCACGAGATTGAACTGCTGAAACACGAAGCCGATATCGCGGCGAATGCGGCGCACTTCGCGCACGATGCGTCCGTTGCGCTGAATCGGCCGGCCAAGTATTTCGATCTGCGAAGGTTGTGGATCGGCGGCCACGAAGCCAGCGATATGGCGCAGCAGCGTCGACTTGCCCGAGCCCGATGCGCCGATCAGCGCGACCATCTCGCCCACGCTCACGTGCAGATTGATTTCGTCGAGCGCCTTGCGGTTCGCGCCTCCGGCTGAGGCGCCCTGGCCAGGGCGCCCCCGACCAAAGGTCTTCGAGAGACGTTCGATACGGATTGCGTTCATGCCGATTCGTCGTGTGGCCACGCGTCGTTGATTGAGTCCGGGACATTCTAGGAAGCGACTATGACGGTTGAGTGAAGGCATCGCGACGTCTAGACGACTACACGTCTTGCGGGACCGTGCGCTTTTCGAGTGATTTCTGTGCGCTTCGGGCGGGTCCGAAACATGTCGGTCACATGACAGCGCGAGCGCGCGTGACATGTGTGTGACGCCTCTCACGTGTCACGCGCAACGCCCGGCGAACGGGCTATATTGTGGGCAGACGTGCGTGCTGGCCCCGGTTTTTCATGGCAAATCCATTGGACAGAGATGCCCGGACTAAGCTTCCTACCCGATAGCTTCGCGGAATACGAGGACCTGAAAACGCTTCTCGATGCCGGCGCAAACTGGTTCGACATCCGCAGCGCGGGCGAGGTCGAAGTGCGCGGCCGCGCGTTCTCGCTTTACGTGGCTGCGGTGGGCTCGCGCGAACCGGATGCGCCTGCGATCGGCTTTTTCGGCGGCATTCACGGGCTCGAGCGCATTGGCTCGCAACTCGTGCTCGATTACATGCGCGCGCTCATCGGGCGTCTCGCGTGGGACGAACTGCTGATGCGCCAGCTCGAATCGGTGCGGCTCGTCATCATGCCGATCGTCAATCCCGGCGGCATGTGGCTCGCCACGCGCGCGAATCCGAACGGCGTCGACCTCATGCGCAACGCGCCGCAGGACGCCGACGAGCACGTGCCGTTTCTCGCGGGCGGCCAGCGCGTAGGCTCCTGGCTGCCGTGGTATCGCGGCGAGCGCGGCGCGCGCATGGAGCCGGAGGCGGCGGCGCTGCTGAAGGTCGTCGACGAGGAACTCGCGCATCGGCCGCTCGCGTTCGCGCTCGATTGCCACTCGGGCTATGGCTGGAGCGACAGCATCTGGTTTCCGTACGCGCGCACGCGTCAGCTCATGCGCCACTTGCCCGAGATGTACGTGCTCAAGACGATGTTCGAGCGTGCGCATCCGCATCACGGCTATACGTTCGAGCCGCAGAGCCACCAGTATCTGCTGCACGGCGATCTCTGGGATTGCGCGTACGACCGCGCGCCCACGGCCAGCATATTCCTGCCGCTCACGCTCGAATTGGGCTCGTGGCTCTGGATCAAGAAGAATCCGCGCCAGCTTTTTTCCCGCCAGGGCATGTTCAATCCGGTCATGCAGCACCGCACCGCGCGTGTTTTGCGGCGTCACGCGAACCTGTTCGAATTCCTCACGCGCGCCGCGTTTTCGTCGTCGCGCTGGCTGCCGCAGGGCGTGGCGCGCCAGCAGGTGCTGCAAAGCGCGATCGGGCACTGGTACCGGAAGCCGGGTTCATGACGGCGCGCTGGATCCTGCTGCGCGGCCTTACGCGCGAGTCGCGCCACTGGGGCGCGTTCGCGCCTCTGCTCGAAACGCGTTGCGGCGCGGTGCTGCCGCTCGACTTGCCCGGCAACGGCATGCTTGCGCATCTGCGCTCGCCCATCGATGTCGATGCCTATGTGGACGCCGTGCGCGCAGAAGTGCAGCGGCGCGGCGCGCGGCCGCCGCATCGGGTGCTGGCGATGTCGCTGGGCGGCATGGTGGCTTCGGCGTGGGCGCTGCGCTTTCCCGACGAGATCGAGCAGCTCGTGCTCGTCAACACGAGCATGCGGCCCTATAGCCGCTTTTACGAGCGGCTGCGGGCCGCCGCGTGGCCCGCGCTGCTGCGTGCGGCCTGGCACTGGCGCGATGGCGTGGCCGAAGCGGCAATCCACGCGCGCACCTGCGCGCGCTGCGACACGCTCGCCGCCGATCTCGACGACTGGTGCGCGATCCGCGCGAGCGCTCCCGTGAGCCGCGCCAATGCATTGCGCCAGTTGCTGGCGGCGGCGCGCTACGAGGTGCGCGGCGTGCCGCCTTGTCCGGCGCTCGTGCTGTCTTCGCGCGAGGATCGTCTCGTGAATCCCGCATGCTCGGCGCGGCTCGCGCGGGCGTGGAGCGCGGCGCATCGCGAGCATCCGTGGGCGGGCCACGATCTGCCGCACGACGACCCGCAATGGCTCGTGGATGCGGTCTGCGAGGCCGGGCCGCAGCGCGCCATCGCGCCCGCGGGGTTTGCCCCATAATATGCGGACCGTTTTTCCGGCTTTCCCCTGGAACACTCCGCATATGACGCACACGAACGACAACGACCGCCCCGCGCCCGCCGCGCCGCGCCTCACGAGCCTCTCGCACGGCGGCGGCTGCGGCTGCAAGATCGCGCCGGGCGTACTTTCCGCGCTGCTCGCGCGCAGCACGCCGCTCACGGCCACGTTTCCGAACCTGCTGGTCGGCACCGAAACGGCCGATGACGCCGCCGTCTACAAGCTCAACGACGAGCAGGCCATCGTCGCGACCACCGACTTCTTCATGCCGATCGTCGACGATCCCTACGATTTCGGCCGCATCGCGGCCACGAATGCGCTCTCGGACGTCTATGCGATGGGCGGCAAGCCGATTCTCGCGCTTGCGCTGGTGGGCATGCCCATCAACGTGCTGCCGCATGAGGTGATCGCCCAGGTGCTGCGCGGCGGTGAGGACGTGTGCGCGGCAGCCGGCATTCCGGTGGCGGGCGGCCATTCGATCGATTCGGTCGAGCCGATTTACGGGCTCGCCGCGCTCGGCATCGTGCATCCGGAACGCGTGAAGCGCAATGCCTCGGCGCGCGCGGGCGACGTGCTGGTGCTCGGCAAGCCGCTGGGCGTGGGGGTGCTGTCGGCCGCGCTCAAGAAGGACCTGCTCGACGATGCCGGCTACCGCGCGATGGTTGCGGCCGCCACGATGCTCAACAAGCCGGGCGCGGCGCTCGCCGAACTCGACGGCGTGCACGCGATGACCGACGTGACCGGCTTCGGCCTGCTGGGCCATACGCTCGAAATCGCGCGCGGTGCGAATCTCACGGCGCGTGTGCGCTATGCCGATCTGCCGTGGCTGCCGGGCGTGGAGGCGTTCGTGGCGCAAGGTGTGTTCACGGGCGCGTCGGGCCGCAACTGGGCCTCGTATGGCGAGAGCGTGACGCTCGCGGCCCAGTTGCCGGACAGCGCACGCACGCTGCTCACCGATCCGCAGACCTCGGGCGGCCTGCTTGTGGCTTGCGCGCCGGAGCAAGTGGATGCCGTGCTTGCGCGCTTCCACGCGGACGGCTTCGCGGATGCGCGCGTGATCGGCGAATTGACGGACGGGCCCGCACGCGTGGAAGTCGCATGAGCGGAGAGTCGCCGAAGGCCATTATCTACGCCCTCGCGGCGAACACCGGCATCGCGATCTGCAAGTACGCAGCGGCGGCGTTTACGGGCTCGGGCTCGATGTTCGCGGAGGCCATCCACTCGACGGCCGATTGCGGCAATCAACTGCTGCTGCTATTCGGCCTGCGCCAGTCGCGCGAGCCACCCACGCCGCTGCATCCGATGGGCGCGGGCCGCGCGATCAACTTTTATTCGCTGCTCGTGGCGCTGCTGCTGTTCTTCGTGGGCGGCGCGTTCTCGGTGTACGAAGGCATTCACCGGCTGATCGCGCGCGAGCCGCTGCAATACACGTATGTGGCGCTCGCGGTGCTGGGCATTTCCGTGGTGCTCGAAGCGCTCTCGCTTTACGGGGCGCTGCGCGAAATTCGCAAGGGCGCGCCCACGAAGTCGCTGTGGCGCTGGGCGCGCGAAACGCGCGACTCCGACCTGCTCGTGGTGGCAGGCGAGGACATTGCCGCCCTCGCAGGTCTCGCCATTGCGTTCGCGGCGGTGCTGGCGACGGTCATCACCGGCAATCCGGTATGGGATGCGTGCGGCTCGATCGGCGTGGGCGTGCTGCTGATGCTGATCTCATGGTTCATCGCGCGCGAGGTGAAGTCGATGATCGTGGGCGAATCGGCGAGCCCGGAGATGCGTCGCGACATCGAGGCGTTCTTGCGTGCGCGGCCGGAGATTCGCGGCATCATCAGCCTCATCACGCTGCAATGGGGCAAGGAGGTGGTCGTCGCCGTGCAGGCCGAGATGATCGATTACGACCATAGCCGCACGATGGTCGAGGCGATCAATGTAATCGAAGCCGATTTGCAGGCGAGATTTCCGGTGGTGCGCTGGGTGTTCTTCGAACCGGATTTCGCAAAGCGCTAAGCGCGATTTAATTTAATCTGCATGGGCCATGGCGACATCGATGAACGCCATGGCTTTTATTCTGACCCCATCATAGTCCCGCTGTTCGTCACGAATCGGCTGACGACGTCACTTTCGGGCCTCTCCGAATCTCCTTTCATATCCGCCCCTAAATACTTGGGGCGGTGGTGCATTGTCCGCTGCGCCCGACAACGCACCGCGAGTCAAACGGCTTTTGCGGCCGGTTCCTGGACTCCTATATCGAAATAGAAATCGTCTTATTCATTGCCAGGTCCTGTGCGAATAATCTTACAAGCGTAGTCGATGAGCTTCAGTGATCTCCCGTGAGGTGGCGCGCACGAAACGCGCACCCGCCGGATTTCACGGTGATGAAACTATAGCTGTGTTGCAGAAAAAGCAGGACTGCAAATTATTCTTCAAGTAATAAATCGCTGGATTGGCAACTGAGGATTTTGATCCGCGGACGTATTGCGTTCCGCGCGGACCACGCCTGTCCAGTCATTTCCTGGCTCTGGTGGAAAATTATGAATAAGGCATATCGCGTCGTCTGGAATGAAACTACCGCAAGTTGGGTTGCGGCTTCGGAATTGGCTTGTGGGCGCAAGAAGGGCGCTTCGCGCAAGGCTCGACTCTTGTCGTCGTTTGCCGCGATTGCGCTGACGACCCTGACGTTTGGCCTGGCCGCGCCGGGGATTGCCGAGGCCGGTTCGGTGGTGGCCAACGGCACGGCGCTGTACGGCACCTACGACAGCGCCACGACCGACTACTATCAGTATCTCTACCGCAACGGAGCGTACGCACCCACGAAGGGTTGGGACAACCAGTATGCACTGGGCGCCTATGTGTCGATCGGTATCTATGCGTCCACCAAGGTCAACAAGGCCGACGACGCGATCTTCAAACTCGACGGCTACAACGGCAATGGCCGCGGCGGTGGCGTTGCGCTGGGCGACAGCGCTTCGGTGATGGGTGAGACCGGCGTTGCGTTGGGCGCGCATTCCTCCGCAAGCCGAAACTTTTCCATGGCGCTTGGCGGCAACTCGACGGCTGGCGGTCTCGGCGCGATCGCCATGGGCCGTGAGTCTCTCGCCAATGGCAACTACAGCATCGCCAACGGCTTCGTCTCGACCGCTACCGGCACAGGCGCCATCAGCATGGGCCAGTCCGCCAATGCGAGCGGGCTGCGCTCCATCGCCATCGGCACGTCGAATCAGTTATCCGCCGCCGGCAACACCGCGGGCGACGCCACGTTCTTTGCCACCGCCGCCAACGCGGCCGGCACGGATACGGTCAGCATCGGCACCGGCGCTTCGACCGGCGGAAATAACAGCGTCGCACTTGGTTTGCAGGCCAACACCACGAGCACGGGCACCAACGGCGTTGCCGTCGGCAACGGCGCTTCCGTGTCGGGGGGCAATGGCATCGCCATCGGCACGGGTGCGGTGGCAAGCGGCGCGAGCGCACTCAGCGTGGGTACTGGCAACAACGTGTCGGGAAATAACTCGGGTGCCTTCGGCGACCCGAACGTCATTACCGGAAACGGTAGCTACGCCGTCGGCAACAACAGCACCATTGGCGGCGATGGCAGCTTCTCATTTGGCAACAGCAACACCATCAACGGCTCCAACAGCGCCGTCGTCGGCAGCAACGGTAGCGTTGCCGCAGGCCAGAACGATGTTTTCGCGCTGGGCAATAACATCACCAGCACCGCGTCCAACTCGGTGGTGCTGGGCTCCAATTCGTCGACTACGCGCGCCAATACCGTCTCGGTGGGCTCGGACAGCGCACAGCGCCAGGTCGTCAACATGGCTGCGGGCACGGCCGACACGGACGCGGTGAACATGTCGCAACTGAACGCGACGAATGCACAGGTCTCGCAGAACACGAGCGACATTGCTGCGAACACGTCGTCGATCACAAACCTCAATGATCGCGTGACGCAGAACACGACAGATATCGCGGGTAACACGGCTTCGATTACGAACTTGGATGGCCGCGTGACGCAAAACACCACGGACATCACCTCGATTCAGGGCGACATCAGCACGATCAACAACAACCTGAACAGCGGCACGATTGGCATGGTGCAGCAGGCATCGGCGGGCGCGGACCTCACCGTCGGCAAGGACACGGACGGCGCAGCGGTGGATTTCGCCGACAAGGACGGCAACACGCGTACGCTGAGGAACGTGACGGCTGGCGTGGCGGATACGGACGCGGTGAACATGTCGCAACTGAACGCGACGAATGCACAGGTTTCGCAGAACACGAGCGACATTGCTGCGAACACGTCGTCGATCACAAACCTCGATGATCGCGTGACGCAGAACACCACAGATATCGCGGGTAACACGGCTTCGATTACGAACTTGGATGGCCGCGTGACGCAAAACACCACGGACATCACCTCGATTCAGGGCGACATCAGCACGATCAACAACAACCTGAACAGCGGCACGATTGGCATGGTGCAGCAGGCGTCGGCCGGTGCGGACCTCACCGTTGGCAAGGACACGGACGGCGCAGCGGTGGATTTCGCCGACAAGGACGGCAATACGCGCACGCTGAGGAACGTGACGGCTGGCGTGGCGGATACGGACGCGGTGAACATGTCGCAACTGAACGCGACGAATGCACAGGTCTCGCAGAACACGAGCGACGTTGCTGCGAACACGTCGTCGATTGAAGCCAACACGGCTTCGATCACGAATCTTGACGGCCGAGTGACGCAGAACACCACGGATATCGCGGGTAACACGGCTTCGATTACGGACTTGGATGGCCGTGTGACGCAAAACACCACGGACATCACCTCGATTCAGGGCGACATCAGCACGATCAACAACAACCTGAACAGCGGCACGATTGGCATGGTGCAGCAGGCATCGGCGGGTGCGGACCTCACCGTTGGCAAGGACACGGACGGCGCAGCGGTGGATTTCGCCGACAAGGACGGCAATACGCGCACGCTGAAGAACGTGACGGCTGGCGTGGCGGATACGGACGCGGTGAACATGTCGCAACTGAACGCGACGAATGCACAGGTCTCGCAGAACACGAGCGACATTGCTGCGAACACGTCGTCGATTGAAGCCAACACGGCTTCGATCACGAATCTTGACGGTCGCGTGACGCAGAACACCACAGATATCGCGGGTAACACGGCTTCGATTACGAACTTGGATGGCCGCGTGACGCAAAACACCACGGACATCACCTCGATTCAGGGCGACATCAGCACGATCAACAACAACCTGAACAGCGGCACGATTGGCATGGTGCAGCAGGCGTCGGCCGGTGCGGACCTCACCGTTGGCAAGGACACGGATGGCGCTGCGGTGGATTTTGCTGACAAGAGCGGCAACACCCGCACGCTGAAGAGTGTGGCGGCCGGTGCGGTGACTGCCGCGAGCACCGATGCGGTGAACGGCTCGCAGCTCCATGGCGTGGCCAGTTCGACGGCGAGCGCGATGGGTGGCGGTGCAAAGGTCAATCCGGATGGTTCGATCTCGGCCCCGGCGTATGTGGTGGGCGGCAAGACGTTCGACAACGTCGGCGACTCGCTCACGAACCTCGATGGGCGCGTAACCAGTCTTGCCGATGAGATCAGCAGCGGTTCGGTGGGTCTGGTGCAACAGGACGCGGCGACGCGCAACATCACGGTCGCGAATAGCACGGACGGCACGGTCGTGGACTTCGCGGGCACGGCGGGTACGCGCGCGCTGACCGGCGTGTCGGCGGGCAAGGTGAATGCCGCAAGCACCGATGCCGTGAACGGCTCGCAACTCTTCGCACAAGCTGTTTCGACGGCTCGCGCGCTGGGCGGCGGATCGGCGGTGAGCAGCGATGGCACGGTCACCGCGCCTTCGTACGTGGTGGGCGGCATGACGGTCAACGACGTGGGCTCGGCGGTCACGAACCTCGATGGCCGCGTGACGCAGAACACGACCGATATCGCCAGCCTCCAGGGCAACATGTCGAACCTGAGCGGTCAGGTGGCGAATGCAGTGGCGTACGATTCGTCGGCGCACGATTCTGTGACGCTCGGCGGCAACGGCTCGGCCACGGCGGTTGCGCTCCACAACGTGGCGGCCGGTACGGCTACTACCGATGCAGTCAACGTCGGTCAGTTAAACGATGCAATTACCACGGTGACCAACATCGCGCAGAACGGCGGCACCCCGATGTTCGCGGCAACCGGCGACCGCAACAGCGAAGTCGCGGCTGCAACAGGCGCGCACGCGACTGCCGCGGGCGCGAATGCCGTGGCGGCCGGCGGCCAGTCGACGGCGGTCGGCGCGGGCGCGGTGGCGCGGGCGCACAACTCGGTCGCGCTGGGCGCGGGCTCGATGGCCAACCGCGATAACTCCGTTTCGGTTGGGGCGGGCGGCAGCGAGCGTCAGATCACCAACGTCGCGGCCGGCACCGAAGGCACCGATGCGGTCAACCTGAACCAGTTGAACAACTCGATCGCGCAGCAATCGAACACGTTCGGCCAGCAGGTCGGCAATCTGCAGAGCTCGATCAACATGGTTTCGAAGAACGCGTACGCGGGAGTGGCGGCGGCGATGGCCATGCCGAACCTCACGCCTTCGGGTCCGGGGCGCACCGTGGTCGCGGCCGGCGGCGGCTACTACATGGGCGGCAGTGCGGCGGCCGTGGGCGTGACGTATCGTTCGACGAACATGCGCTGGCTCGTGAACGGTGGCGTATCGGTCACCAACACCGGCAATACCGCCGCGCGTGCTCAGGTCGGCTACGAGTTCTGATCGAAACCTGGTTATGCGCCGTCGCGGCCTACCTGTGCGGCGGCGCGTGACCGGGCGGTGCAATCAACACCCCGAAGACTGGATCTCCGTCCAGCCTTTGGGGTGTAGTTCATTTTGACGGGGGCGAATGAGGTCCGCAACCTTCAGCGTTCACGCCGCCCAGCCTATGCCGCCCAGCCTACGCGGCCCAGCCTATGCGGCCCATTCCGAAATCACCGGCGTTTCGAGCGCCGGTGCGTTTTCCCGCTCTTCGAGCGTGCGCATCGTGCAGGTCTTGTCGAGCGAGGCGCGGCCGCTCAACAGCGGGCAACGGTCGAAGACTTCGGCGATCCAGTCGACGAACACGCGCACTTTCGGCGACAAATGCCGGCTATGCGGATACACGGCCGAAATCGGCATGGGCAGCGGCTTGAAGTCGGGAAGCACTTCGACGAGCGCCCCGGACTTCAGGTGCGGCAGCACCATGTAGCGCGGCCCCTGAATCAGGCCGAAGCCTTCGATGCCGCAAGTCACATAGGCGTCGGCGTCGTTCACCGAAACCATGCTCTTGAGCTTGATTTCCACTTCCTTGCCGTCGACGAGAAACGCCCAGTCGATCACGCGCCCCGTGCGCTGCGAAAAATAATTCACGGCGCGATGCTCCGCGAGCTCTTCTAGCGTTTGCGGCGTGCCGTGGCGTTCCAGGTACGAAGGCGACGCACACGACACGCCTTCGAACAAGCCGATGCGGCGCGCGACCAGCGACGAATCCTGCAGCGCGCCCACGCGCACGACGCAATCCACGCCCTCCTGGAGCAGGTCGACGGGACGGTCGGTCAAGCCCAGTTGCAGATCGATGTCGGGATAGCGCCCATGAAATTCGCATAGCGATGGAATCACGATGAGGCGCCCGATCGAACCGGGCATGTCGATGCGCAGCTTGCCGTGCGGCTTGCGATTGCGGTCCTGGAAGGTTTGCTCGGTCTCTTCCACGTCGGAAAGAATGCGCACGCAACGCTCGTAATACGCTGCGCCATCGGGCGTGAGCGAAAGACGGCGCGTGGTGCGGTGCATGAGGCGCACACCGAGAAACGCTTCGAGATTCTGGATGATCGTCGTGACCGAGGCGCGCGGCATGTCGAGCGTCTCGGCTGCGCGCGTGAAGCTGTTGGTATCGACGACGCGGGTGAACACCTGCATGGCCTGAAGGCGGTCCATTGCCACTCTCCGAAAGACATCGGACGCACACCGCGCCGACCCGCACCCGCTTTTGCCGGGCCGGTCGCGCGAATAAAAGGAAACTGATTGTTCAGGTGCGCCGAATTGTGTTGACGGATTATAGGCATTTATTTGTAGATCTGCCGAACCCACAATGCGCATCATTCGAATCTAATCTCGCGCATTGCGCTGTTTCGACATGGATCCCTTCAAACGCTCGACGCCGTGGATTTCCGCTGATTTATCCGTGCTCGCCGATAAACCCGCGCCCGTGCGCCAGGCAGCGGCCTCTTCGGCGAAGACACGCGCGCCCAAGCCCATCGACGTGAGCGAAGCGACGATCCCCGGTCATGCGCAGGACATCGTGCTGCGCATGTACCGCCCGCGCGGCGCGAACAATTTGCCGGTGCTGCTGTATTTCCATGGCGGCGGGTTCGTGCGCGGCACGCTCGACGACGCCGATCGCGCCGCCCGCTTTTTCGCAGAGCACTTACCAGCGCTCGTGGTTTCGGTGGATTATTCGCTCGCGCCCCGGTTTCCGTTTCCGGCCGCGCCCGAAGACGCGTATCTCGCTGCGCAATGGGTGCGCGCACGGGCGCGCGCATTCGGCGGCAACGCGAAGCGCGTCGTTGCGGCGGGGCATGACGCGGGCGGCCAGATCGCCAATGTGCTCGCGTTCATGGCGCGCGATCGCGGCGATGTGCGCCTCGCCGCACAGGCGCTGTTTGCGCCGATGCTCGACCCGAGCCTCACGCGCCTGGGTGACGAAGCACGGCTCGCTTCGGACATTTCCGCGAGCGAATGCGCGGCCTGCTATCGCGCCTATTTGCCTGAAGCCTCGCAGCGCATGCATCCGTATGCGGCGCCGCTGGAGTCTTCGCGCCTCGCCGGCTTGCCGCCCACGTTCATCGTCACGGCGCAAAACGATGTTCTGCATATCGAAGCGGAGAAGTATGCAACGCGCCTGATCGAAGAGGGTGTGCGCACGCACGTAATGCGTTATCCAAGCGTTTCGCATGCGCAGATTGGTGCGCATCCCGAAGCGCTGGCCGAGGCGGTGCGTTTTTTCCGCTGTTGTTTCGAAGCCGGCGTGGTCTGGTAGCGCCGCCGCAGCGTCGCGCAAAAGTATTTATCGAAAAACAATCAATCATTTCGCTGGAGCTAGCTATGTCTCTCAACTCGCATTCACGTACGCGCATTGCACTCGTGGTGGCCGCTGTTCTCGTCGTTGCGGGGCTCGGCTCGCTCGTCGCCATGCGTCTCGATTCGCACCCGGCCGTGGCCGCCGAAGCGCCACCCGCACCCGAGGTGGATGTCGCCGCCGTGCTCAAGCGCAACGTCACCGACTGGCAGAGCTACTCGGGCCGCATGGCCGCCGTCGAGAAAGTCGAGGTGCGCCCGCAGGTTTCCGGCACGATCGTCTCGGTGAATTTCCGTGATGGCGCGCTCGTGAACAAGGGCGACACGCTGTTCGTGATCGACCCGCGCCCGTATCAAGCCGCCGTCGATCAGGCCGCCGCGCAACTGGCCGCCGCGCAGGCGCGCACTGGCTACGCGCAGAGCGATTGGCAGCGCGCGCAGCGCCTGATTGGCGATAACGCCATTGCGAAGCGCGACTACGACGAAAAGCAGAATGCCGCGCGCGAGGCGAATGCGAATTTGAAGGCCGCGCAAGCGGCGCTCGAAGCCGCGCAGATCAACCTCGGCTATACGCGCATCGTCGCGCCGGTGTCGGGCCGCGTTTCGCGCGCCGAGATCACGGTGGGCAACGTGGTGTCGGCGGGGGCGAGCGCGCCGCCGCTCACGACGCTGGTTTCGGTGTCGCCGATCTACGCCGAATTCGACGCCGACGAACAGACCTATCTCGACTACATCAGCCGCATGAAGGACGGCTCCAAAGTCCCCGTTGAACTGGGACTCGCGAACGAAACCGGTTATTCGCGCAGCGGCACGATCGAGTCGGTGGACAACCGGCTCGACACGTCCTCGGGCACGATCCGCGTGCGTGCGCGCTTCGACAACGCCGACGGCGCGCTCGTGCCGGGCCTCTATGCACGCATCAAGGTGAGCGGCAGCGCGCCTCACGCTGCGCTGCTCGTCGACGAAGCGGCCATCGGCACGGACCAGGACAAGAAGTTCGTGTATGTCGTCGATGGCGCGGGCAAGGTCGCGTACCGCACCGTGCGCACCGGCGGGCAGCAGGGCAATTTGCGCGTGATCGTGGGCGGCCTGCAGGCAGGCGAGCGCGTGATCGTGAACGGCACGCAGCGCGTGCGGCCGGGCGAGGCCGTGCACTCCCACGAGGTGCCGATGAACGGCGACCCGGACGCGGGCGTGGCCAATGCGGCTGCGCCTTCGCCTGAAAATTCCCCTGCCAGGGCGGCCAAGGCTTCCTGAAGCGCAGTGCTCGCCCTCTGCGCGAGCGTGAATCTCGCTGCAAGTTAGTCATCCGAAATATAGAGCGACCCATGAACATATCGAAATTCTTCATCGACCGGCCGATATTCGCGGGCGTGCTGTCCGTGCTGATCCTGCTGGCCGGGGTGATCGCACTGTTCCAGTTGCCGATCTCCGAGTATCCCGAAGTCGTGCCGCCTTCGGTGGTCGTCCATGCGCAGTATCCGGGCGCGAACCCCAAGGTGATTGCCGAAGCCGTGGCCGCGCCGCTCGAAGAGCAGATCAACGGCGTCGAGAACATGCTGTACATGCAGTCGCAGGCCAATAGCGACGGCAATCTCACGCTCACGGTCACGTTCCGGCTGGGCACCGACCCCGACAAGGCCACCCAGCTCGTGCAGAACCGGGTGAACCAGGCGCTGCCGCGCCTGCCCGAGGACGTCCAGCGCCTTGGCATCACGACCATCAAGAGCTCGCCCACGCTCACGATGGTAGTGCACCTGATCTCGCCGAACAATCAGTACGACATGACGTACCTGCGCAACTACGCGCTGCTCAACGTCAAGGACCGTCTCTCGAACATTCGCGGCGTGGGCCAGGTGCAGCTGTGGGGCTCGGGCGATTACGCCATGCGCATCTGGCTCGATCCGCAGAAGGTGGCGCAGCGCAATCTCACGGCGCAAGACGTAGTGAATGCGATTCGCGAGCAGAACGTGCAGGTCGCGGCGGGCGTGATCGGCGCGTCGCCGAGCGTGCCCGGCACGCCGCTGCAACTGAACGTGAATGCGCGCGGGCGTCTGCGCACCGAAAGCGAATTCGGCAACATCATCGTCAAGACCAATCCCGATGGCGGCGTGACCTATCTGCGTGATATCTCGCGTATCGAACTCGCCGCGTCCGAATATGGCCTGCGTTCGCTGCTCGACAACAAGCCGGCCGTTGCGCTCGCCATCAACCAGGCGCCGGGCGCGAATTCGCTCGCGATTTCCGACCAGGTGCGCGAGGCGATGAAGGCGCTCAAGGAGGACATGCCCGCGGGCGTGGACTACCGCATCGTCTACGACCCGACGCAGTTCGTGCGCTCCAGTATCGAGGCAGTCGTGCATACGCTGCTCGAAGCCATCGCTCTGGTGGTGGTCGTGGTGATCGTGTTCCTGCAAACGTGGCGCGCATCGATCATTCCGCTCATCGCCGTGCCGGTGTCGATCGTGGGGACGTTCTCGCTGCTGCTGGCGTTCGGTTTCTCGATCAATGCCCTGTCGCTGTTCGGGATGGTGCTCGCGATCGGCATCGTGGTGGACGACGCGATCGTGGTGGTGGAGAACGTCGAGCGCAACATCGCCAGCGGGCTTTCCGCGCGCGACGCCACCTATAAAGCCATGCAGGAGGTGAGCGGGCCGATCATCGCGATCGCGCTCACCCTCGTGGCCGTGTTCGTGCCGCTCGCGTTCATGAGCGGCCTCACGGGCCAGTTCTACAAGCAGTTCGCGATGACGATCGCGATTTCGACGGTGATTTCGGCGTTCAACTCGCTCACGCTTTCGCCGGCGCTCTCCGCGCTCTTGTTGCGCGGCCACGGCGAGAAGGAAGACTGGCTCGCGCGGGTAATGAATACGCTGTTGGGCGGTTTTTTCCGGCGCTTCAACAAGGTGTTTCATCGAGGCTCGGAGGACTATGGGCGCGGCGTGAACGGCGTGCTGCGCCACAAGGGCGCGATGCTTGCGGTGTACGCGGTGCTGATCGGCGCCACGGTGCTGATGGCGCGCGTCGTGCCGGGCGGCTTCGTCCCCGCGCAGGACAAGGAGTACCTGATCGCGTTCGCGCAATTGCCCAATGGCGCTTCGCTCGACCGCACGGAAACCGTGATTCGCGACATGAGCGCAATCGCACTCAAGCAGCCGGGGGTGGAAAGCGCGGTGGCGTTCCCGGGCCTTTCGGTGAATGGCTTCACCAATAGCTCGAGCGCGGGCATCGTGTTCGTCACGCTCAAGCCGTTCAAGGAGCGCAAGAGCAAGGCGCTCGCGGCGGGCGCGATTGCGGGCGCGCTCAACCAGAAATATGGCGCGATCAAGGACTCGTTCATCGCCGTGTTTCCGCCGCCGCCGGTGCTCGGCCTCGGCACGCTGGGCGGCTTCAAGATGCAATTGGAGGACCATGGCGCGCTCGGCTATGAGGCGCTCAATCGCGCAACCGAGGACTTCGTGAAGCGTGCGGCGAAGACGCCCGAGCTGGGCCCGACGTTCTCGAGCTATCAGATCAACGTGCCGCAACTGAATGTCGATCTCGACCGTACCAAGGCCAAGCAGCTTGGCGTGCCGGTCACGGATGTGTTCGAGACCATGCAGATCTATCTGGGCTCGCTCTACGTGAACGACTTCAACCGCTTCGGGCGCGTGTACCAGGTGCGCGTGCAGGCCGATGCGCCGTTCCGCCAGAAGGCCGACGACATCCTGCAGCTGAAGACGCGCAACGCCGCCGGCGATATGGTGCCGCTCTCGTCGCTCGTGACGGTGACGCCCACGTATGGTCCGGAAATGGTGGTGCGCTACAACGGCTACACGGCCGCCGACATCAACGGCGGGCCCGCGCCGGGCTACTCGTCGGGCCAGGCGCAGGCGGCGGCCGAGCGCATCGCGGCTGAGGTGCTGCCGCGCGGCGTCAAGTTCGAATGGACCGACCTCACGTATCAGCAGATCCTCGCGGGCAACTCGGGCATCTGGGTGTTCCCGATCAGCGTGCTGCTGGTGTTCCTCGTGCTGGCCGCACTCTACGAGAGCCTGACGCTGCCGCTCGCGGTGATCCTGATCGTGCCGATGAGCGTGCTATGTGCGCTGACCGGCGTGTGGCTCACCCAGGGCGACAACAACATCTTCACGCAGATCGGCCTGATGGTGCTGGTGGGCCTGGCTTCCAAGAACGCGATCCTGATCGTCGAGTTCGCACGCGAACTCGAACACGACGGACATACGCCCCTTTCGGCCGCTATCGAGGCAAGCCGGCTGCGCCTGCGCCCGATTCTGATGACGTCCATCGCATTCATCATGGGTGTGGTGCCGCTCGTGCTGTCGTCGGGAGCGGGCTCGGAGATGCGTCACGCGATGGGCGTAGCGGTGTTCTTCGGCATGCTCGGCGTGACAGCCTTCGGCCTGTTGCTGACGCCGGTGTTCTATGTCGTGCTGCGCACGATCGCGGGAGGCAAGATCCACGTCGCGCAAAAAGATAACGCACGCACGACACGGTCCACGGTGGACGCGTAAGCAAGGATGATCAAGATGACTAACTATTCAGCCTCGCCCGCGCAACATCGCGGCATGGAAGATATAAGCCGATTCTGGCGCGTGACGCGGCTCGCCGCGGGCGTGGCGCTTTTCGCGTGGCTGGCCGCGTGCTCGGTCGAGCCCACCTACAAGGTGCCCGATGCAGGTGTGCCGAACGCGTACAAGGAAGCGCCGCTGCAAACGCAGGATCAGCCCGCCGGTCCGCACGACGTAGGCACTTGGACGCCCGCGCAACCCGCCGACGATGCGCATCGCGGCGAGTGGTGGAAGGCGTTCGGCGACCCCACGCTCGATCAGCTCGAGGAGCAGGCGCAAGCCGCGAACCAGGACCTCAAGGCTGCAGCCGCGCGCGTGCAGCAAGCGCGCGCGGTGACGCAGGCGGCGCGCGCCTCGTGGTTCCCGTCCATCGACGCAGGCTTCGGGCCGACTCGCGAGCGCGCCTCGCCGGCCTCGCTATATCTGCCGCAGAACGCCAATGTGCCTGCGCAGACGCTGTGGCGGGCACAGGCGACGGCGAGCTACGAAGTCGATCTGTTCGGCCGCGTGAGCTCGAATGTGCACGCGACCCAGGCCGATGCGCAGCAGAGCGAGGCGCTGTTCCGTTCGGTGCAGCTCGCGTTGCAGGCCGATGTCGCGCAGAACTACTTCCAGTTGCGCCAGTTCGACTCCGACGCCGATCTCTACCGGCGCACGGTCGCGTTGCGCGAGGACGCGCTCAAGCTCGTCGAGCGCCGTTTCAAGGAAGGCGACATCAGCGAGCTCGACGTTTCGCAGGCGCGCAACGAACTCGCGAGCGCGCGCGCCGACGCCGTGGGCGTGGCGCGCCAGCGCGCGGCTTCGGAGCATAGTCTCGCGATCTTGCTGGGCAAGGCGCCGGCCGACTTCACGTTCCCCGCGACGCCGCTTGCGCCGGTGGTCGTGCAGGTGCCAGCCGGCCTGCCTTCGACTTTGCTCGAACGCCGTCCCGACATCGCCGCCGCCGAGCGGGCGATGGCGGCCGCGAACGCGCGCGTGGGCCTTGCGAAGGCGGCGTTCTTCCCGAAGCTCGATATCACGGGGGCGTTCGGTTATGAATCCGCGACGCTCGGCGATCTGTTCATGTGGTCGAGCCGCGCGTTCCTGCTCGGGCCGCTCGCGGGCACGGCGCTCACGCTGCCGCTGTTCGACGGTGGCAGGCGCCGGGCCGATCTCGCGCAGTCGCGCGCGAAGTACGACGAGGATGTCGCGCAGTATCGCCAGCAGGTGCTCGTGGCGTTCCGCGAGGTCGAGGACAATCTCTCCGACCTGCGCCTGCTCGGCGACCAGATCGGCGCGCAGGACGATGCGGTGAACGCCTCGCAACGCGCCGCGCATCTCTCGCGCACGCAGTATGAGGAAGGCGAGGTGAGCTATCTGAATGTGATCGACAGCGAACGCTCGGTGCTGGTCTCGCAGTTGCAGGCGAGCCATTTGCAAGGCTCGCAGGCGGTGGCAACTGTCAATCTGATCCGCGCGCTGGGCGGCGGGTGGGGCGATGCGAAGCCTGATTCAGCGCCTGCTGCCGGTGCGCCCGTCGCAAGTTCGGCGACTGCCGCGCCGCTCGCTTCACGCTGACCGCTGCCGTGGCGACATGCGCGCGAGCCGCAAGGCGGCTGGCGCGCACGCGCGGGAACGACCTGAACCGAAACGGTACACTCGAGAAACCGGGCGCGTGACAGCCCGCTTCCCGAGGAACGTTCCGTTGGAGTTCAAACTACCGACCACGGCGACGGCGCCGTTTTGCCCGTCCGAAGTGCAGGGCAGCGTGGAGGTCTCGCCGCGCGCGCCGTTCTGGAAGAAGTTCTGGCAGTTCGCCGGACCCGGCTTGCTAGTGTCGATCGGCTATATGGACCCCGGCAACTGGGCCACCGATATCGAGGCCGGTTCGCGCTACGGTTACCAACTGCTGTTCGTTGTGATGCTGTCGAGCATAGCCGCCATGGCGCTGCAATGCCTCGCGATGCGCCTTGGCATCGTCACCGGGCGCGATCTGGCTGAGCTTTCGCGCACGCGCTACGCCAGGCCGGTTGCGCTCGGGCAGTGGGCGCTGGCCGAAGTCTCGATCATCGCGTGCGACCTGGCCGAGGTGCTGGGCGGCGCGCTCGCGTTTCATCTGCTGCTGGGCTGCTCGCTGCTATGGGGCGTGGTGCTCACCGCGTTCGACACCGTGATCGTGCTCGGCCTCAAGGGCAAGAATTTCCGCACGCTCGAAGCAATCATGGCTGGCCTCATCGCCACCATCGGCTTGGGCTATGTGATCGAGCTGACGCTCGTGAAGCCGCATTGGCCCGCCGTGTTCGCGGGCGCGCTGCCCTCGTGGCAAGCGGTCTCGTCGCAGGAGCCGCTGTATCTCGCCATCGGCATTCTCGGCGCGACCGTCATGCCGCACAACCTCTACCTGCATTCGTCGATCGTGCAGACGCGCGCCGTGAAGCGCGATCACGCGAGCCTCGCGCAGGCTATCGGGCTGTCGCGGCTCGACACCATCGGCTCGCTCATGCTCGCGCTGCTGATCAACGCGGCGATTCTGATTCTCGCGGCGGCGGCCTTTCATGCGACCGGCCACAACCAGGTCACCGAGATCGAAGATGCCTACAAGCTGCTCGCACCCGTGGTGGGCAGCGGCGTTGCGTCCGCGCTGTTCGCCGTGACGCTGCTGGCCTCCGGGCAGAGCTCGACCTTCACCGGCACGGTGGCGGGGCAGGTCGTAATGGAAGGTTTCCTGCAGATGAAGATCCCCTGCTATCAGCGGCGTCTCATCACGCGCGTGCTTGCGCTGATTCCTGCTTTCGTGGGAGTGTGGCTGCTTGGCAATGGCGCGGTGGGCAAGCTGCTGGTCGCAAGCCAAGTGGTGTTGAGCCTGCAATTGCCGTTCGCGCTTTGGCCGCTCATCCGCATGACGAACGATCGCGCGCTGATGGGGGATTTTGCGAACCGGCTGCACACGCGCGTGATTGCGTGGCTGCTTTTCGCCGTGATCACGGCGGCAAATTCCTGGCTCGTCTGGGGGACGCTGAGGGGAAGCTGAAGAAGGGAAAGGCGCTTCGCCGTCCGGCTCTCGTTCCGAGCGCCGGACGGTTTCGCGTCTGATTTGATGCGTCCGGTTTTTGAGCGTGCTCCGCCCGCCGGATCTTTGGTCTCCTACGCTTATGCAGCCTCGGCAATGCCATCCGGTAACTGCTCCGGAAGGTCGCGGTCGGTCTGCTCGGCGCCCCGTCGCGCTGCAGCGGCCTTTTTCGTCTTGCCCGCGCGCGAAGGCGGCTGGCATGCGCCGCACACGACGTTGTGCTGCAAGTCGTGACGGTGCGCGACGAACCTGCCGCTACAGCGGCAGCAAGGCGTCATCTGCAGAATATCGGCATCAAAAAAACGCACCAGGGTCCATGCGCGCGTGAGATCGAGCACCGGCTCGGTCCCGCTGTGGCTGCAGTGTTCCAGATAAAGCCGGAACCCCTTGGTGAGCGCGTCGAGATGCGAGCAACGCGCTTCATTCTTCAAAAACAGGTACGTGTTGTAGAACAGCGATGCATGAATATTCGCCAGCCACGTCATGTACCAGTCTGCCGAAAACGGCAGCATGCCCTTGGGCGGCGACACGCCGCGGATCTCGCGATACAGGCGGATCATGCGGTCGCGCGAAAGCGAGAGCTCGCTCTCCAGCACCTGCATGCGCGCGCCCAGTTCGATCAGCGCAATGGCACGAAAGACTTCTTGCGCGTCTTCGGTGAGGCTGCGCCGGTTCGTCGACATGACCCGTTCCTCAGGCGAACTGCACAGCGGGCTGTCCTGCAAGCAGGATGGCCGTGTGCGTGGCCGCCACGTCGGCATGCCGGGTTGTCTGCGTGAGCGCGGACAGCATGGCGTGATCGTCGAAGCGGAACAAACAAAGGAGCTGGTCGGAAGCGGCCAGCTTCACGATCTGCGCGAGCGACAGACCGGAAAGCAGATCGGCCAGTTCCGACGACAGGCCCAGTCGGAACATTCCGACTGGCTTGTCCTCGCGCAGCATGCGCTGCGCGAGCATCAGGTACGACAAGTTAATTTCGCGGATTGAATCCAGCGTCTCGCTGCTGCGGTCCATTTTCTCTTTTCCGAAGCCCCGATTAACCCCCCGGCGTTGTGCGCCGTTGTAACTTTTATGGCTCTTGGTCGGCCCGCTCATGAGTGGCGCGTCTGACCTTTTGATACAACACGTTACAACTCGTAACATGTTGGAGCGAATTGTATGAGGGGAGATCTCAGAAATCAATCCCTGTGACCAAAAATAATCGCTCTGTTACAAATGAATTCGGTAATTTTTTCTGTTTGCCGGGGAGTGGCTCCGATTGGCATCGCGTTTCCCCTTATTGGATAAGGAGTTTCACGTAAGGTGCCGTAATAAAAGGACTTTTTCGGACGGCTTGCGCGTATGCGAAATGGATTGCGAAAAACACCTTGGCGTGCTTTTTGAAGTAATAGAGCTGAAAGAATTGGGTTGAATCGGAAATAAATTCCCGTTACAAACCCCATCCATCTGACAATAAACTTGTAACAGGTGTATCGACCCTGTGTAACGAGTCATGTCTAAATGTGACGGACGGGACTCCGGCGACGGACGTTGTAACACGGTTTGGTTACACAACCAGGGCAATTGCGGGGTAAGTGAGCTTTTCTGTCAACTTGTATCATGACGTGATATAAATAGTGTAACAGGCAAGCTCGTCAGAGCAGCAGGGAGACAGGGAGAAGTGAAATGGGCGCGTTCAACCGCATTCTGCTGTGTTACGACGCCACGCAGGAAGGGCGCCGCGCGCTGCGCGAGGGCAAGGATCTGGCGCTCGAATGCAGGGCGCAGACGCATTTGCTCGCGGTGCTCGACCAGTCGCCGCTGCAGTGGGGCACCGACATTGCATCCGCGGTGCCCTATGAAGCCGCGGAGGCGGCCGCGAAGGACATTCTGGAAGACGGGGTGGCGCGCCTGAAGGCACTCGGGCTGGAGGCAACGGGGCATTTCGCCGTCGGCCGCGCGATAGACGAGATCGCGCGCGCGAGTGAGTCGTTCAACGCCGACCTCATCGTGCTGGCCCATCACCGCAGAGGTCCGCTCAGGCGCTGGTGGGAAGGCCGGGACGACCGCAAGCTGCTCGACCGGGTGTCGTGCAGCGTGCTGGTGGTGACGGCGCCGGAGGCCGCCGAAGCGGCGGCTGCCTGAGTGCCTGGGTGAGGCGAGCGCGCCTACGAGCGCGCGGGCACGCCGGCTTGCCGGGCTGCTTTGTCGCCGAGAATCGGTGTGCGCTTGACCTCGGTGATATAGAGCAGGATGAGCGAGACCCACACCACGCCGTAGAGCAGCATGAAACAGCTCGAGCGGATCTTCAGCAGGTCGAGCAGGACGCCGAACAGGATCGGCAGCAGGAAGCCGCCCAGCCCGCCCGCGAGGCCCACCACGCCGGTCACCACGCCCATATTGGTGGGAAAGTCGTCGGCCACATACTTGAAAGTCGACGCCATTCCGAACGCCAGCACGCCCCCCAGCACGAACGTGAGCGCGACGAAGCCCGCGAGCGGCATGCTGATATGCAGTGTTTCGGTGCCGTCGATGGTGTGAATCACGAAGTCCGTGGCCGGGTACGAGAGGATGAAGAGGCAGATCCACGCGACCCACAAGCCCCACCATGTGACGCTGTGCGCGCCGAACTTGTCGGCGAGTACGCCGCCCACCGCGCGCAACACCGACCCGGGCAGCGAGAAGCCCGCCGCGAACGCGGACGCCATCACGATCGACATTCCGTACTCGGCTTTCAGATATTGAGGAATCCACAGCGAAAGCGCCGTGAACCCGCCGAACGTGATCGAATGGTACTGGCACAGGCGCCAGACGCGGGAGTCGCCGAGCACTTTGAATGCGTCGAGCCACGAGCCGTTCGTCTTGCCCGCGCCGGGGTCGCGTGCGGAGCCGAGCCAGAAGATCACGGCGGTCACCAGCAGCGCGACCGCATAGCTGCGCGGCACGAAGCGCCAGCCATAAAGCTTCTCGAGTTCCGGCGTGACGAACAGATTGACCGCTGCGCCCACGGTGCCCGCGCCGAAAAAGCCCATCGCGAAGCCACGCTGTTTGGGCGGAAAGAAGCGCGCGACATAGGGCGTGCCCACCGCGAAGGAAGCGCCCACGCAGCCGAGAAAAAGGCCAATCGCGAGGAATTGCCAGAACTGATTGGCGTAGCTGACGATATACACCGGCACTGCGCAGACCATCAGCAGGATCGTCATGACGATGCGCCCGCCGAAGCGGTCGGTCCACGTGCCGAGCGGCAGCCGCATCACCGCGCCGGTCAGCACGGGCGTGGCCGTAAGCAGGCCGAACTCGGTGCTATTGAGCTTGAGCTCTTCGCGCAACTCCACGCCAATCACCCCGAACATCATCCACACCACGAAGCAGACGAGGAACGCGAAGGTGCTCACGAACAGTACAGACCATGCTTGGGCGTCGGCCGTGACAGGCGGGGCGTCGGCATTCGCGGGCTTGAGTGCCGGGATGTTGCGCTGATTCATGACGTCTTCCTCGGTTGCCTGGCTTACTGGACCAGCGGGCTCGTGGCGGCATCGACGGCGGCATTTTCGAGCGTGGCCTCGGAAGCCAGAATCGATACGTATTGCTGAATGGCCTTGTGGCGGACCCGCTCCGCAAGAAAGCGCGCGATGCCGTCGGCGGCGTCCTCGAACGCGACCGGCTCGCCGGCCACGCGGCGCTCGATGCGCACGAGGTGAAACCCGAAGCGCGTGCGCACGAGACGCGGCAGCAGGCCTTCGTCGGCATGGTCGAACAGCGCGCTCTCGAACTCGGGTACGGTGTCGCCGCGCATCAACTGGCCGAGGCTGCCGCCCACGCCCGCCGAGGGGCAGTTCGAAAGTTCGCGGGCGCGCGCCTCGAAGGTCTCCGGCGCGGCCAGCAGCGCATTGAGCGCTTCCTCGGCTTTCTGGCGCAGTAGCGCGAGCGGCACGCGGTCCGTCACGGCAAAGAGAATATGGCTCGCGTAGACGATCTCGTTGCGGATGAAACGCGTGGGGTGTTGTTCGTAGAAGCGCCGGCAGTCTTCGGGCGTCGGCTCCGGCGTGCGCAACTCGCGCGTGAGCAGCGCTTCGAGCACGTCGTCGTCGAGCGGGCTCGCGGCGTCGATCAATTCGAGCTGCACCGCGCGCTGGCGCAGCAGTTCGCGCACCACCAGCGAGCGGCGCGCTGCGAGCTGCGGATCGGGGTCGTCGGCATGATGGCGGCTTTCCTCGGCGATCGCGTTCAGATCGATTTCGACATGGTTCACGCGAGCGGGCGCATCATGTCCGGCGTCCGCCACGGTTTGCGAATCGGCATTCATGGACCTGTCTCCTTGATGTTTCAGCGCTTGCGCACGAGCTGGTACGGACGCAGCAGATAGGCCACCGAAGCGATGCCGCTCCAGATATGCACCATGCGCGTGAACGGCGAAACGAGGAAGATCGTGAAGCCGAGCGCGATGTGCGTCTGGTAGACGAGCGGCACGCCGTCGAGCAGACCGGCGATGTTGCCGCGGAACGTCACGACGCCCTTCACGTAGTCGGTGAGCTGCTCGAACATCGCGCCGTCCATGTGGCCCGCCGAGAGCACCACGGTGCCGAGTCCCAGCGCGAGCTGCACCCACAGCATCAGCACGATCACGATGTCCCACGTCCTGCTGTTGTGGCGGATGCGCGCATCGCCGAGGCGCCGCGCGATCAGCATCGTGAGTCCGATGATGGCGAAGAGGCCCGCGGTGCCGCCGGCGACCATCGCAAGCAGCTGGTGCATGGACGCCGAGATGAACGGCGCCACGAGCCAGTGCGGCGCGAGAAAGCCCACGAAGTGACCCATCACCACGACCAGGATGCCCCAGTGAAAGAGGTTGCTGCCGACGCGCAGCGCGCCGCGCCGCAGCAGTTGCGACGAGTCGCTCTTCCAGGTGTATTGCTCGCGGTCGAACCGTACCAGCGAGCCGAACAGCAGCACCGCCAGACAAATGTACGGATAGATGCCGAACAGAAACTGGTGGAAATATTGGCCCATGACTGCTCCTTGCTGAATGCGCGGCAGGCCGCGCGGTGTACAGGTGCGGCTTTCAGCGCGACGGCCGGCGCGCATGGAACTCCACGGGCGCCACCGCCGGCTGCGCATTGCCCATGAATTTCACCGGCTCCTCGCTCCAGGCAGCATCGAGCGCATCGAGATCCTGGCCGTCGTGCGGCGCGTTCGCGTCGTCGTCGTGCGCCTCCTCAGGCAGCGCCGTTTCGGTGTTGCCCGCGAGCGCGAGCACCGCACCCGTCACATACGCGTAATGGCTGTTGCGGCGGCTCAGCTCGGCAGTGATCGCCTGCAGAATCGCGAGGGTTTCGCAGAGCAGCGAGCGCGCCTCGCCGGCTTCGAGGATCGACAGATATTCGAGGAATACCGGCAGGTAGTCGGGCAGCTGCGCGGGGCCGAGCAGCAGCCCATGGCGTTCGTACATCTGCTTCAGGTCGATCATCGCCTGGCCGCGCTCGCGCGACTCGCCGTGCACATGCTCGAACAGATGCAGCGAGGTGGCGCGGCCGCGGTCGAACAGCGCAACGTAGTTCTCCTGGAGCGAGAGCAGGTCGCGCGAGCCGAGATAGTCGAGAAAGCGCAGCAGATGCTCGCGCGTCTCGCCACGCAGCGCGCGTTCGCCTTGCACGAGTTCGCGCGCCTCGTCGAGCGCGCTGATCAGCGCTTCGGTCGGGTACTCGAGGCACGCGGCAAGCAGCCGGAACGTGAGGCGATTAGGAGGGCGTGGCGCAAACATTCAGATCTCCTGAATCAGAATACGGCGCGAGCCGATCTTGGGGGCAAAAAGGCTGGCCTCGCTGCGGCCGTCCGAGCAGCCGTTGCCGAAGGTGAAGCCGCAACCCGAGCGCAGATCGAAGGCGTCTTCCGCATATTCGCGGTGCGTGGTGGGAATCACGAAGCGGTCTTCGTAATTCGCGATCGCGAGATAGCGGTACATCTCCTCGACCTGATGCAGCGAAAGCCCCGCTTGATCGAGCACCTGGGTGGCATCGACGCGGTCCACGTGACGCGCGCGCATGAACGCACGCATCGCGAGCATGCGCTCGAGCGCCACCTTTACGGGTTGCTCGTCGCCGGCGGTCAGCAGATTCGCCAGATAGCGCAGCGGAATGCGCAGCGACTCCACGTCGGGCAGGTAGCCGTTCATGCCGAGGTCGCCGCTGTTCGCAGCGGAGTTGATCGGCGAGAGCGGCGGCACGTACCAGACCATCGGCAGCGTGCGGTACTCGGGGTGCAGCGGGAACGCGATCTTCCAGTCGATCGCCATCTTGTAGACCGGCGAGCGCTGCGCGCCGTCGATCCACGCCTGCGGAACGCCGTCGCGCGCGGCCTGCTCGATCACGGCCGGATCGAACGGATCGAGGAACACGTCGAGCTGCGCCTGATAGAGGTCCTTCTCGTCGGCCACGCTCGCGGCTTGCTCGATGCGGTCGGCGTCGTAGAGCAGCACGCCAAGGTAGCGGATGCGCCCCACGCAGGTTTCCGAGCACACCGTTGGCTGTCCCGCCTCGATGCGCGGATAGCAGAAGATGCACTTCTCGGCCTTGCCGCTTTTCCAGTTGTAGTAGATCTTCTTGTAGGGGCAGCCGGACACGCACATGCGCCAGCCGCGGCACTTGTCCTGGTCGATCAGCACGATGCCGTCTTCCTCGCGCTTGTAGATCGAGCCGGAGGGGCAGGAGGCCACGCACGCCGGATTGAGGCAATGCTCGCACAGACGCGGCAGATACATCATGAAGGTGTTTTCGAACTGTCCGTAGATGTCCTTCTGCACGTTCTCGAAGTTATAGTCTTTCGCGCGCTTCTCGAACTCGCCGCCCAGAATCTCTTCCCAGTTCGGCCCCCATTCGATTTTTTCCATGCGCTCGCCGCTCACGAGCGAGCGCGGCCGCGCGACCGGCATCGCCCTGGTGTTGCCGGCTTCCTGCAGATGCGCGTAATCGAAGGTGAACGGCTCGTAGTAGTCGTCGATCTCGGGCAGATGCGGGTTGGCGAAGATCTTCGCGAGCAGCCGCCACTTGTTGCCCTGGCGCGGCTCGATCTTGCCGTCGGCCTTGCGCACCCAGCCGCCGCGCCACTTCTCCTGGTTCTCCCACTCCTTCGGATAGCCGATGCCGGGCTTGGTTTCGACGTTGTTGAACCACGCGTACTCCATGCCCTCGCGGCTTGTCCAGACGTTCTTGCAGGTGACCGAGCACGTGTGGCAGCCGATACACTTGTCGAGGTTTAGCACCATCGCAATCTGTGCGCGCACCTTCATGACGTTTCTCCTTCGCGGGCGGCCGCATTGACTGGCGCATTGACGGGGGACGGCAGGTTGCCTACGGGCGTTTCTTCGCTGTCGAGCCAGTCGATCTTCTTCATCTTGCGCACGAGCAGGAACTCATCGCGGTTCGAGCCGACCGTGCCGTAGTAATTGAAGCCGTAAGCCAGTTGCGCATAGCCGCCGATCATGTGCGTGGGCTTGACCGAAATGCGCGTGACCGAGTTGTGAATGCCGCCGCGCGTGCCGGTGATTTCCGAGCCCGGCGTGTTCACGATCTTTTCCTGCGCGTGGTACATCATCACCATGCCGCGCGGAATGCGCTGGCTTACCACGGCACGCGCGCATAGCGCGCCGTTCGAGTTGAAGCACTCGATCCAGTCGTTGTCGACCACGCCGATCTGCGCGGCGTCCTTCTCGGAGATCCACACGATCGGCCCGCCGCGCGAGAGCGTGAGCATGAGCAGATTGTCGGTGTAGGTGCTGTGAATGCCCCACTTCTGGTGCGGCGTGATGAAGTTCAGCGCGATCTCGGGATTGCCGTTCGAGCGCGTGCCTTCCATGTGCGCGTAGCTGCCCGTGTCGATGGGCGGCTTGTACACGCACAGGGCTTCACCGAATGCGCGCATCCATTCGTGATCCTGATAAAGCTGCTGTCTGCCGCTCAGCGTGCGCCACGGGATCAGCTCGTGCACGTTGGTGTAGCCCGCGTTATACGACACGTGTTCCGATTCGATGCCGCTCCACGTGGGCGACGAAATGATCTTGCGCGGCTGGGACTGGATATCGCGGAAGCGGATTTTCTCGTCGGCGCGCGCCTCGGCCAGATGTTCGTGCCGCACGCCGGTGATCTTGCCGAGCGCTTCCCACGCTTTGACCGCCACTTCGCCATTGGTTTCGGGGGCAAGCGAGAGAATCGTTTCGGCTGCGTCGAGCGCGGTTTCGATGCGCGGGCGGCCTGCGGCGTCGCCGGACTTCGGCTCGTTCGGATAGCGATAGTTGAGGGCGCCGAGCTCGTTTACTTCGTCCTCGGTGTTCCAGCTGATGCCCTTGCCGCCATTGCCGAGCTTGTCCATCAGCGGCCCGAGCGAGGTGAAGCGGTGATACGTCTCGGGGTAATTGCGCTCGATCACGGTCACCCCAGGCATGGTCTTGCCCGGCACCGGCTCGCACTGGCCACGTTTCCAGTCGGCCACGCCGAACGGCTGCGCGAGCTCGCCCGGCGCATCGTGCGCAATGGGCGAGAGCACCACGTCGCGCTCCTTGCCGAGGTGGCCCACGCTCAATTCCGAAAAGCGCTTCGCGATGCCCTTGAAGATTTCCCAATCGCTCTTCGCTTGCCAGGCCGGATCGACGGCTGCGGAGAGCGGGTGAATGAACGGATGCATGTCGGACGTATTCATGTCGTCCTTCTCGTACCAGGTGGCCGTGGGCAGCACGACGTCCGAGTACATGCAGGTGGTGGACATGCGGAAGTCCAGCGTGCAGAGCAGGTCGAGCTTGCCGTGCGGCGCTTCATCGTGCCAGACGACTTCTTCGGGACGCGCCGCGCCGTTCTTCGCGACTTCCTCGCCCTGCACGCCGTTAGTGGTGCCGAGCAAATGCTTGAGGAAGTACTCGTGCCCCTTGCCCGAGGAGCCGAGCAGATTGGAGCGCCATACGAACAGGTTGCGCGGGAACGAGGCGGGGTTGTCGGGGTCCTCGCAGGCGAGCTTGAGGCTGCCGTCCTTGAGCTTGCCCGCCACTGCCGCGCCTGCCTGCGTGGCGTCGCCGAGCGTGCGCCCGAGTTCGAGCGGATTGCACCCGAGCTGCGGCGCCGAGGGCAGCCAGCCCATGCGCTCGGCGCGTACGTTGTAGTCGATGGGCGTGCCGTGATACGCCGACTTGTCCGCGAGCGGCGAGAGCAGGTCGGTGGGGTTCATCGGATCGTAGCGCCACTGGTCGGTGTGCGCGTAGAAGAACGAGGTGGCGTTCATGTGGCGCGGCGGGCGGCTCCAGTCGAGCGCGAATGCCAGCGCGGTCCAGCCCGTTTGCGGGCGCAGCTTCTCCTGGCCGACATAATGCGACCAGCCGCCGCCTGACTGGCCCACGCAGCCGCACATCACCAGCATGTTGATGATGGCGCGGTACGCCATGTCCATGTGATACCAGTGATTGATGCCCGCGCCGATGATCACCATCGACTTGCCCTGGGTCTTGTCCGCGTTTTCCGCGAACTGGCGAGCGACGTTGATCACGTCGGCGCGCTTCACGCCGGTGATTGCTTCCTGCCATGCGGGCGTGTACGGCACGTCGTCGTCATAGCTTTGCGCGACGTCCTTGCCGCCGAGGCCCTGATCGAGGCCGTAGTTCGCGATGAGGAGATCGTAGACGGTGGCCACGAGCTTCTCGCCGTCGCGCGTCGCCACGCGGCGCACGCCAATGCGGCGGCTCAGCACCGACTGATGATCGGTATGCGAATAGTGCGCGTGGGCGAGGTTGCCGAAGTATGGGAACGCCACGTCCACCACTTGATCGTGGCCTTTGACCAGCGAGAGCGCCGGCACGAGCGATGCGCCCTGGGCGTTTTCCTCGCGCAGGTTCCACTTGCCGAGGTCGCCGCCTTCCTGCTGGCCCCAGCGGAAGCCTGCCGAGCCGAGCGGCGCCGCGAACGCGCCGTTCGCGGAATCGATCACGACGGTCTTCCAGTCCGGATTGTTGGTCTGGCCAAGAGAATCGGCGAAGTCGGAGGCGCGCAGGTAGCGATCGGGCACGTACTGGCCGTCGCGCTCCGTGAGCGTGACGAGGCACGACATGTCCGTGAAGCGGCGGCAATAATCGGCGAAATATGCGCTTTTGCCGGCGAGATGATATTCCTTCAGGATCACGTGGCCCATCGCGAGCGCGAGTGCGGCGTCGGTGCCTTGCTTGGGATGCAGCCAGATGTCGCCGAACTTCGCGCCTTCGGCGTAATCGGGGAAGATCGACACGATCTTCGCGCCGCGATAGCGCGCCTCCACCATGAAATGCGCGTCGGGCGTGCGCGTTTGCGGCACGTTCGACCCCCACAGCATGATGAACGAGGAGTTGTACCAGTCGGCCGATTCCGGCACGTCGGTCTGCTCGCCCCACGTTTGCGGCGAGGCCGGCGGCAGGTCGCAATACCAGTCGTAGAACGAGAGGCATACGCCGCCGATCAGCGAGAGATAGCGCGAGCCGGCCGCATACGAGACCATCGACATGGCGGGAATGGGCGAGAAACCAACCACGCGGTCAGGACCATGGCGCTTGACCGTATGGACGTTGGCCGCGGCGACGAGCTCGGTCACCTCGCTCCAGTCGGCGCGCACGAAGCCGCCGAGGCCGCGCCGCGACTGGTAGCTCTGGCGCGCCTCGTCGTCGTCGACGATGGCGGCCCACGCTTGCACGGGCGAGAGCGTGCGGCGCTTCTCGCGCCACAGCTTCACGAGCGCGCTGCGCACGAGCGGATATTTCAGGCGGTTCGCGCTATAGAGGTACCAGGAGTACGAGGCGCCGCGCGAGCAGCCGCGCGGCTCGTGGTTGGGCATGTCGGGGCGCGTGCGCGGATAGTCGGTCTGCTGCGTTTCCCACGCGACAATGCCGCCCTTCACATAGATCTTCCATGAGCACGAGCCGGTGCAATTGACGCCATGCGTGGAGCGCACGATCTTGTCATGGGCCCAGCGCGTGCGATAAGCGTCTTCCCATTTGCGGTCTTCGTCGGTCACGGCGCCGTGGCCGTCCGCGAATTGCGGCCTGGCAGTAGTGAAGTAACGCAGACGATCAAGAAAATGACTCATGGCATCTCCAGCTACTGTGGCAGGGACAGGTGTGATTTAAGGGGAAGATCGGAAAGAAGTAAAGAGAATGCAAGAAATAAATTCCATTGCCGATGCGGATTTTTACGCGCCGTGCATGCAATGCAATTTGAATGAATGCTGGTCCCTCGCGGTCATTGTGCACGATCGGGTATTCAGCCGTTTTTTGAATGATCGGGTTTAAATGTTTGGAATCGTTTTCGTTATATTTTTATGGGAATAGCGTGGCAATGATTATTCGAGGAATTTCCGGGATTGCTAGGGGATCGGGGAAGCCCACGGGGGGCGGTCGAGGGGGCGCACACAACGAATCGAAGCCGTCGAACGCGATGAGTCGCACAAAATTCCAAAATCCGCATCGAATCGATTAAGCAACGGTGTTCATGATCTTGATGAATACGTCGGAAATCTGAATTGGCGCTTGGCTCGAATTTTGAATCGAGGCACCACACCATCTATATGGCGCCGAAAACTGATTGCGTGCGCAACGTTTGTGCGGTTTGTGAATCGGCGGGGAAAAACGCTTCAATCGCAAGTTCGGAAAGCGTAATGTCGACGGGCGTGCCGAATACGGTGGTCGTGCTGTAAAACGATAGCTCGCCGTGCGCGGTTCGTATGCGCAGCGGCACGGCAATTGCGTGCTGAACCGGCTCGGCGCTGGCGGGAGTTGCCTGCGGCGGCGCGGGATAGGCGGCCAGTTCGTCGTGGAGTGCGACGAGGGTGGGATCGGCGCTCGCTTCGATCTGCCGCTGCAAGCGCGTGAGCAAATGCGCGCGCCACGCATGCCAGTTGACGATGCGCGGCGCCACGCCCTCGGGATGCAGTGAAAGACGCAGCGCATTTACGGGCGCGGCCAGCAGCGCGGCTGAAGCGTCGCCGACGAGCGGCGCGAGCGAGGCATTGGCCGCCACGATATTCCAGTGCCGGTCGACCGCGAGCGCGGGGTAGGGCTCGTGGCCGCGCAGCACCAGCTCGACGGCTTCGCGCGCCGCCGTGAGCTGCGGGTCGTCGAGCGCGCGCTCCCGGTAGAGCGGCGCATAACCCGCCGCAACCAGCAGCGCGTTGCGTTCGCGCAGCGGCACGTCGAGGCGTTCGGCCAGATGCATGACCATCTCGCGGCTGGGCAGCGAGCGGCCCGACTCCACGAAACTCAGGTGCCGCGTGGAAATGTCCGCTTCGTTCGCGAGCAGCATCTGGCTCATGCGGCGGCGCAATCGCCATTCGCGCAACAGCTCGCCCACGCTGCGGCGCGCCGTGCCGATGGCCGGCTGGAAGGGGGAGGAGGCCACGAAGGCGTTCGCGAGCGGGTTCATGCGGCCGATTCTAGCGAAAAGACGCGCCCGGTCGATTACCGGTGAGGTAATGGTCCCGTGTCGTAAGCAATCCGCGCAAAAAAATGTTTGCGACGTTCGCGCAAGGCGCTTATCGATGTCCCCGCGTTTCGCCTAGAATTCATATCTCACAATTTGGTTGATAGCATGGCGGGCGTTGCATGGGTGGGACCAAGCGCTAAAGCACCAAGTCCCAACGACAGGAGATGGCCATGAGGGAAACGGTTGTTGCTTATCTGCTAGGCCCGATCGTGATGGTGGTGGTGAGCGCCGCCATCTGGGCCGTGTCGCGCCATAGCCGGGGCGTGCTCGAAGAGCGCGTGTCGCGCTGGCTCGACGCACACCGCGGACACGGCATGCGTCATAAGCATTGAGCGTGCCAGCAAGCCGGTCTCCGAAGTCGAGCGCGTGCGGGTAAACGCGGATCGCGGGCGCCGCAAGGGCATTTCCGGCTACCACATAGATGGCAGTGCAAATCAATATCTGCCGGGGCGGCGACTGCTGCCGCCCGATGTCGGTTTCGTTCGCGGGCGCTGACTCGTGGTCCGCCGATCTGTCTGTTGATATACGCGTAATCCATTAAGTAGGGAACTGTAGGAAGAGACCGATGTCACTGCCATATTGCATATCGGAGCCCTTCATGACACGTCCCGCGGATTCCCTGATCATCTTCATCGCCCGAATTGCGCTCGCGATTCTGTTTTTATGGGGCGGCGCCATGAAGCTTTTGGGGTACGCGGGGTTCATCGCTTATCTGCATGCGCATGGCGTGCCTTATGCGCAATTCATGGCGCCCGTTGCCACCGGAGTGGAGTTGCTCGGCGGACTCGCGCTCGTGTTCGGCGTGCGCATGCGCTTCGTGGCATTCGTGCTGGCCGCTTACACCATCGTCACGGCGGTACTTGGGCATGACTTCTGGAATATCACCGAGGCCGCGCGTCAACAGGATGCGGTCGTGCATTTCTGGAAAAACATCGCGATCGCGGGCGGGTTCCTGCTGCTCGCGGTAACGGGCGCGGGACGTGCTTCTTTCGATGGGCTGCGTGCGCCGCGCAGCGGGCTGCGGGGCTGAAGGCTAGCCCGGTTGCCCACACCGTTACATGCGGCACGCCTATAACGAACAAGATCCACCAGGAAACTTGGGAGCCCGCTGTGATAGAACACTTCGAATTCAACGTGGGGGGCCGGGCCGGGCAGTTCTGCGCGAGCCTGGCCGAGGACGGCACGCGCCGCGTGCTGATCAGCACCGCCGATACCGCGAAGACGCTGGTGATACTCGATGCCTCGGGGCTGCTCGGCACACTCAAGGCCGAACTCGAGGAGCCCGACCGGCTGATCGCGCATGCCATTCGCAAGGCGCAAACCGAAGGGCTGATCGAACGTGCGCTGAGCACGGGTGCAATTCAGGAAGCGTCGCTCTAGCCGCGCGCGGCTTCGTTGTCCTCCACGCCTGATTCGTATGCGCGTTTTCCCCGGCGCGGTGCGCTCGTGTGCGTGACGTTGAGAGTGGCAGGGGCCGTCGCGTCCGAGCGCATGCTCCAGGCGAGGCATGCCGCCACCAGAAGCAGCATGGCCGAGATTGCCGTATCCGCGTGCAGGCCGCTCACGACCTGCGCCGCCGCGCCGCTGCCCGTGAGCGCGCCGAACGCCGCCACGCCCACCGCGCCGCCCGCCTGGCGCGCCGTATTGAGCAATGCCGATGCCGTGCCCGCGCGGGCCGGTTCGACCGAGGCCAGCACCGTCGTGGTCATGGCCGGCACTGCGAGTCCCATGCCGCCGGGAATCAGCAGAAACGCCGCGAGCAGCGCGATCAGCGGCGTGTTCGCATCGACAGGAATCAGCAGCGCATAGCCGAGCCCCGCCACCAGCGCGCCGCCGATCATCGGCAAGCGCGTGCCGTAGCGCGCGACCACGTGTCCGCTCGCGATGTTGGAGAGCAGGAAGCCGCCCGTGAGCGGGATGAAGGTGAGCCCGGCCTGCAACGGCGACTGGCCGCGCGCATGCTGCAGGAACAGCGCGAGCACGAACACGGTGCCGTAGTAGGTCAGATTCACGCACACGCCGAATAGCACGGCCGTGCTGAAGATGCGGTTGCGCAGCATGGCAAGCGGCAGCATGGGGGCTTCGATGCGCGCTTCGAGCGTGACGAACGCGGCGCCTGCGGCCAGCGCCAGCACGAAGCCGCCCCACACGGCCCAGTGCGCGAAGCCGAGCGGCCGCCACTCGATCACCGCGCCGGTGAACGCCGTGAGGGCGACGACGGCAAGCAACTGGCCGCGCAGGTCGAGGCTGCGCGGGCGCTGCGCCGGGGCGCTCGCGGCGTTCGCAGCCACGCTGCTTGCGTTGCGCGATGCAGGAATCCACGCCAGCGTGGCCGCGAGGCCTGCCGCGCAGAGCGGCAGATTGACGAGAAAGATGCTGCGCCAGCCGAAGGCGGCGATCAGCAGGCCGCCGGCAATCGGTCCGGCGGCGATCGAAATCGCGCCGGCGGCGGTCCAGAAACCCACGGCACGGGCGCGCAGCGTGCGTTCGTGGCGGCAGGCCTCGTTCAGGAGCGCGAGCGAGTTGGGCAGCATCGCGGCCGCGCCGGCGCCTTGCAGCGCGCGCGCCGCGATCAGCAAGCCCGGATTGGCCGCGAGCCCGCAGGCCAACGAGGCGAGAGCGAACATCACGAGCCCGGCCGCGTACATGCGGCGCACGCCGTAGCGATCGCCGAGCACGCCGCCCGAGAGCATCAGCACGGCGAAGGCGAGCGTGTAGGCGTCGACGATCCATTGCAGCCCGGCGACGTTCGCGTGCAGGTCGGTAGCGATGCGCGCCAGCGCGATGTTGACGATGGTGACGTCGAGTTGCGTCACGACGAAGCCCACGCTCACGGTGCCCACTACGCGCATGAGCGCGGGCGTGAAGTGTGGGGAGCGGGGCGAAGGGGCCGATGGCGTATTCATGCGACGTATCTTAGAACGCGGGCCGCCACGACGTTTCAGTGCGACGTGAAAGATCGAAGCATGGCGGCGCCTGCCATCGTCTCGGCAGCGGGCCTGTCAGGTCTTCACGCCGACGTCGCAGGAATTACCCGCTCCTGGTTGCAATTCAGAGTCCTCTTATGGGCTGCCTTTGCACATCTCCACAGAATTGCTCCCGCTTTGTTCGGAAAAGGGAGGTTTCTATGCGCATCGCAATTCTCCAGCGCGACGCTGGCCAGCGCGGGTTGATCGAGCGGACGCTCACGCAAAGCGGCCACGCATGCATGCCGTTCAGCGACGGCATCACGCTCGCCAAGGCGCTGGCCGCGTCCACCGTCGACATGCTCGTGCTCGACTGGCAGGGATCGCGTCTTTCGGGCGCGGAATTGCTGAAGACGGTGCGCGCCGTGAACGGCAATCAGATTCCGGTGCTGTTCGCTTCCGAGGACGACTCGGACGAGAGCGTCGTGCGCGCGTTCTCGGTGGGGGCGGACGACTACGTGAGCCTGCCGGTGTGTCCGTCGGTGTTTCGCGCGCGCGTGAATGCACTGCTGCGGCGCGCCTTTCCGGATCGTTACGACAACGTGGCGCTCGAGGTCGGCCCGTATCACTTCGACATGCGCCGCCAGACCGTCACGGTGCATGGCAAGCCCGTCGAATTGTCGGGCACGCAGTACCGGCTCGCTTCGCTGTTTTTCGCGAATATCGGCCGCGTACTCTCGCGCGATCATATCTACGCGATGGTCTGGGGGCGCGAGCTGCATACGCTCACGCGCACCATCGACAGTCATGTCTCGCGCCTGCGCGTGCTGCTGGAGATCGAAGAGCACAACGGTTTTCGTCTGCAGCCCGTCTACAAGAGCGGCTACCGGTTGCTGCGCTTGCAGGACGAATCGGTGTCGCTCGACGAACTCGCGGCGGCGTGATGCACGGCGCCCATGACGGAGTGATTCGCGTCACTGGCCAATGAAAAACGGCGGCACGCTTTTGGCGTGCCGCCGTTTTGTTATTTCTTGCTTGCGCCCGCTTGTGAGCAGTATCAGCGCGCGATGCCGAGCCCCTGCAGCACCGCATTGCCCTCGGGCGTCAGGCGGATCAGCGCGTCGCCCGCGGTGGTGTCGCCGGGCACTTGCTCGACGAGACCGGCTTCGCGCAGCGTGGTGATCTCGGGCTTGGCGCTTGCATTGATGGGCGCATGCAGCAACAGCAGCAGCGTGGCGAGCTCGTGATGGCTCAGCAGGCGCCGCAGTATCGTGCGCTTCGCGGGCCGGGCCGGCCGCGCTTCGGTTGCTGCTTGATGCTTCTTCAATCCAGTCCAGTCCACGGGCATCTCCTGCTGCGTTTCTTCCGGGGTGAGGCGATGATGCGGACGAAGACTTAAGCGATTCTTAAATCCCGCTTCTGGAGATATGTCGCCGTACTACATGCCGTTACAGCCCGTAATCAATTTGAACGCGCCCGTAAGCGCGTGTTAAGCAGGCTTGCGCTGCGTGGCGCAAAACACGTTGCCTCAGGGCGCGCAGGTCTTGCTCGCGCTTTCGATCCACAGGTTTCCCGAATGACGCTTGCCGGGGTAGAAGCGATAGGTGGTCGTGCCGTTGTCGGCGCGAATCTTGATGATGTTCGAATCGCCGAAGTCGAGCATTTCGCCCTGCGGCAGCGCGCTCGTCTGGAAGCTCACACCGTGCCTGGTGGCCTGCGCCGTCAGGCACGAGACGACATCCTGAACCGACCGGTTGGTCGTGGAATCGATGACGGGCTGGCCGGAATCCGGATTGCCCTGGAACCAGGCGCAAGCGCCGAGGCTGAGCGAAAGGACGAGGGGTACGGCAAGTTTCTTCATATGTCTCGTTTGCGACCGGGTGGGCGACCGGAACGGGCGGCCGCGAGCGACAAGGAACTGAAGATTATAGCGGCAGCACATCGCGTGCCGGCGTCGTGCGATGTCCGTGGGCCAACGCCATGCGCGCGACACACAGCCCTCATACAGTGGAAACACGAGTAGCGATTCGGGCTCGGCTGTGCAGGGGGGGGGGGGCTGCGCGCCGGGCATGGCTGTTGCGGGCACGCGACTGACGTCGCCGCAGCGCGATACGGCCGCCCACGAATCACCGAGGCGAGATAGACTATCTCAGCGGTGTACCCGCGATCTGGCGCGACGTCAGGGAGAATAACCATGAGCCGCCCGTCGGTCCGTTTTCCTCTTCCTGCCACCCATGCCGGTTCAGTCTGGCGGTGGGTCAAATGGGGTTTCGTCGTCGCGATTCTGGTTGCCATCGCTATCCTGGTGCGCATCGTCCAGATCGAAATCGATACGTCAAGACTTCAGGCGCGCTATTTCTCCGAACTCACGCGCGACATCGGCTTCGCGGTCGAGCCGGGGCAGAGCCACAGCATCCGCTTCCCCACGACGAACGGCCCTTACGACGTGCGGCTCGGTTATGCCCAGTTGCCGGCGTTCACCGCGCGTCTCGAACAGCGCGGCTTCACCGTGGCCGCGCAGGCGCGCGATTCCGCGCGCATGATCGCGCTCGCCGACGAAGGCCTTTTCCTCCCTTATGAAGAAAAGGACCAGGCCGGCATCGTGCTGCGCGATACGAACGGCGCGACGCTGTTCCACACGCGTTATCCGCAGCGCACCTACGAGAACTTCGACGCCGTGCCGCCGCTCGTGCGCGACTCGCTGCTCTTCATCGAAGACAAATACCTGCTCGCCGCCGATCAGCCGAACCGCAATCCGGCCATCGACTGGGGGCGCTTTAGCCGCGCACTCGTCGATCAGGGCGCTCGGCTCGTGAACCGGCATCAGCACACGCCGGGCGGCAGCACGCTCGCCACGCAAATCGAGAAGTTCCGCCATTCCGATGGCGGGCGCACCGCGACGCCGCCCGAGAAGCTGCGCCAGATCGCGTCGGCCTCGGTGCGCGCCTATCTCGACGGCCCGCAAACCATGCCCGCGCGCCAGCAGATTCTCGTGCATTACCTGAATTCCGTGCCGCTCTCGGCGAAGGCTGGCGTGGGCGAAGTCAACGGTCTCGGTGACGGCCTCGCGGCCTGGTACGGGCGCGACTTCCGCGACGTCAACCGCATTCTGCGCGAGCCCGTGTCGGAAACGACGCTCGACGAGCAGGCGCTCGCATTCCGCCAGGTGCTCTCGCTCTTGATCGCCCAGCGCGCGCCCTCGTATTTCCTGCAGAAGAACAACGACGCGCTTGCCAAGCTCACCGACAGCTATCTGCGCCTGCTCGGCAGCGGCGGCGTGATTTCGCCCGCGCTGCGCGACGCCGCGCTCGCGACGCAGCTCACGCTCGATCGCACGAAGTCCAAGCCGCGCGCACCGGCCTCCTACGTTGAGCGCAAGACGGTGCTCACGATGCGCACGCAATTGATGCAGTCGCTAGGGCTGAAGACGATCTACGATCTCGACCGTCTCGATCTGTCCGCCACGTCCACGCTCGACGACGCCGTGCAGCAGGCTGTGAACGACCGGCTCGCCGATGCGGCGACCAAGGACGGCGCGCGCGCGGCGGGGCTGGTGGGCGACAAGATGCTCACGCCCGCCGACGATCCGTCGAAGATCGCCTATAGCTTCGCGCTGTTCGAGCGGCGCGGCAACGAGAACCTCGTGCGCGTGCAGACCGACAGCGTGAACCAGCCGTTCGACATCAATTCCGGCGCGCGGCTGAATCTCGGCTCGACTGCGAAGCTGCGCACGCTCATCACATATTTGCAGATCGTGAGCGCGTTGAACGCGAAGTACGCCAACGAAGATCCCAAGACGCTGCGCGCGATGATCCCGCAGGTCGACCCGAGCGACGCGCTCACGCGCTGGGCGCTCGACTATCTCTCGACGACGCGCGATCATTCGCTGCCCTCGATGCTCGAAGCGGCGGTGCAGCGCAAATATTCCGCGAATCCGGGCGAGACCTTCTACACGGGCGGCGGCGCGCAAAGCTTCACCAATTTCGAGTCGAGCGAGAACGCGCAGATCCTCACCGTGCAGAGCGCGTTCCAGCATTCGGTGAATCTCGTGTTCGTGCGGCTCATGCGCGACATCGTCCACTACGAGATGATCCAGGTGTCGGGGCCGCCCTCGGCTTACCTCGACGATCCGGCGGTGCGCAACCACTACCTCACGCAGTTCGCCGATGGCGAGAGCCAGGTCTACATGAAGCGCTTCTACATGCGCTACGCGGGCAAGAGCAACGACGAGGCGCTGCAGATCCTGCTCAAGCACACGCGCAAGGGGCCTGCGCGGATCGCGACGGTGCTGCGCAGCGCGAACCCGGACGGCGACCCGGCGTGGTTCAACGCGCAGATGCGCGCGCAACTGAAGAACACCAAGTTCCAGTGGCTCAGCGACGACGATCTCGCTGGGTACTACAACAAATATGCGATCGACAAATTCAATCTCAACGACCGCGGCTATATCGCAGGTATTCATCCGCTCGAACTGTGGCTGCTCAACTACCTGCACACGCACCCGGAGGCGACGCTCGCGCAGATCCAGGCGCAGAGCCGCGACGTGCGCCTCTATACCTACAAGTGGCTCTTCAAGACGCGCTATTACGCGACACAGAGCCGGCGCATTCGCCGCATGATCGAAATGAAGGCGTATGCCGAGATCGGCAAGTCGTGGCGTGCGCTCGGCTACCCGTTCGACAACATCACGCCTTCGTATGGCGCGGCGATTGGCGCGTCGGGCGACCGGCCTTCGGCGCTCGCTTATCTGATCGGCCTCATCTCCAGCAACGGCGAGAAGTTGCCGACGCATAGCTTCGAATCGCTCGACTTCGCGCGCGGCACACCGTACGAAACACGCTTCGTGCATGCTGCCACGCCGCCGCAGCCGCTCATCTCGCCGGAAATCGCGCAGGTCGCGCGCGAGTTGCTGGCTTCGGTGGTGGAAGGCGGCACGGCCAAGCGGCTCGCCGACGGCATGGCGTTCCCCGGCGGCAAGACGCTGCCGGTCTACGGCAAGACCGGCACGGGCGATCAGCGCTTTAACGTGTATGCGCCGGGCGCCCGCCTGATCGAGTCGCGCAAGGTGAACCGCTGCGCGACGTTCGTGTTCGTCATCGGCGATCGCTTCTACGGCACGCTCACTGCGTGGGTGCACGAGCCCTATGCGGCCCGCTACTCGTTCACGAGCGCGCTTTCGGTGCAGTTGCTGAAGTCGCTCGCGCCGGTGCTGCAACCGCTGCTGGAGGACAAGGGCGCGCCGGATGGCAAGCTGAGGGCCGGAACCGGCTCGCAGGAGATGACGTTGATCGATCGGCAGACAGGCGCTGTGCAACGCGTGAGCCTGCCGCTTGCGCAACTGCGCGCGGCCGCGGGCGGGGCCAGTACGGCGCGCGGCGCTTATTCGGATGCCGAATCAGTTCAGGTGAAGGCGAGCATGAAATAACGCAGCGCCGATCAATACGAACCCGGGGGCGGCGGCGGCGACCCGGGCGGCGGAGGCGGCAGATAGCGCTGCTGAGGCTGATAGTACGGCTGTTGCGTCTGCATGCCGCCCGGCACGGGAACGCGGTTGCCGGTGGCGTACATGCACTGGAGATACGCGTAGTCGTAACGGCGCTGGACGTCGTAGGCCGAGCCTTGTACGTTGCCCATGCCGACCGCGCTGCCCGCGAGCAGGCCGGCGCCCGCGCCGATGGCCGCACCGTTGCCGCCGCCGAACGCGGCGCCCGCGGCAGCGCCAAGCGCCGTGCCGACCACGGCGCTGCCCACGGCGGTATTGGTCGTGGCCTGGTTGGTGGTGGCGCCGCCCACCTGCTGGAAGGCGAACTGGCGACAGTTGTAGTCGTCGTTGCGGAACTGGTCGAAGCTCTTGCCGGTGCCCGGCAGGGCCATCACGCTCGGTCCGGCCGGGACCACGGCGCATGCGCTCAAAAGGCCCGCAGCGGCGAGCAGCGCGAGACAGGTCGTTTTCATGTGCAACTCGATGTAGTCGGATCAGTTCGAAGGCGCGGGCTGGGCCGGCACGGCGCGCCAGCCTGACGAGCATTGCTTCACATACGGATAGTAGGTTTTCGACGCGTCGCAGTAATACCACGTGTCGCTGTTTTCGCTCTCGTTGTAGTCGTTGCCTGGCGCTTGCGCCTGTTGCTGGCCCTGCTCGATGTACTCGGGCGCTTGCGGGGGCGGCGCGACGATCACGGGCCCCGGCGCATAGTAGTAAGGCACCGGGGCAACCGGGTAGTAATAGGGTACGCCGCCGCCGATGAAAACACCCGCGCGCGCGGCGTTTGCCGCGCCGCTCGCGCCGGCGAGGGCAGCCAGAGCGGCCGTGGCGGCCCCGAACATCCATTTCGACCTTTTCACGACGATCTCCAGAACGGGATTGGGCGGTGCGCTCGTGCCGGTCTGACCTTGCGCGCCCGCGCATCCTGAAACGCTAAGACATAGCGCCCTTCAATGCAATTACGCGAGCGCCACTGATTTTTCGAGTTGTTACAACGATGCGACAGGATGTGACCGTTCGCCAGGGCGGTCCGTGGCCTCTCGTCGCCGTGCCTGAGCACGTCCGCCCCCCGATGAACAGGGGCTTTCAGCGTGTAAGACGCCGATGCGTCGTAATGGCGTGAAGAATTCAAATAGTCATTTCGATTAGCCGGTCACCGTGTGCACGCCGCGACCCGCTTAGACTCGCTCGCACGCTCCGTGCGAGGCGTCGACTATTGATTGCACGTCACCGATTTACTAAGGACTACAACATGAAGGGAATTCTGACGGTGGGTACGGCGGCGGCGATAGGACTCGCCGCTGCGCCCGCATGGGCGGGATTGGGCGGCGCGCCCGCATTTCCTGATGCGCAGCGGACGCCGGCCACGCGCTTGATGGCAGCCGTCAACGCGGCCACCGTGACGTGGACCGTCACGACAACCATGCTCGAAAACGACACCGTGATCCATGAGTATCTCGACGCCAGCGGCACCGTCTTTGCCGTTTCCTGGCGTGGCCCGCGTATCGGCTCGCTCGACGCGCTGCTGGGCAACTACTTTCCCGCCTGGCAAAAGGGGCTGGCGGCGGCGCAGTCGGCACGGCGCGGCGGCTACGGGCCGGTTGCCATGCATCAGCCTGACCTCGTCGTCGAGACGGGCGGCCATATGGGTGCATTGACGGGCCGTGCGTGGTTGCCCAAGACGCTGCCGCAAGGCTTCAACGTCGACCTGATCCAATGAGCTGGGAACGCGCAATGAACAAGATCATGATGGTTTGTGCGCTCAGCGCGAGCATGCTGCTGGCGGGTTGTGGCGGCGGCGGGGACGGCCCGGCCGTATCGAACAGCACAGCCGCAGGGGCCTCGGCGGCGTCGGACGCGGCAAGCGGCGGCGCGTCGGGCGGCAAGAGCCCGAGTTCGGGTGGTTCGGGTGGTTCAGGTTCGGGCGGATCGAGTTCGGGCGGTTCGGGTTCCGGCGGTTCGGGTTCGGGCGGATCGAGTTCCGGGGGATCTGGTTCAGGCGGTTCGGGTTCAGGCGGTTCAGGCTCCGGCACTTCGGACTCTGGCTCAGGCACTTCGTCGGGTGGCGATTCCGTTGCCGATATCGGCAATACGATTCCGGTGCTCGTTTCATCGGCAAGCGCCGTGCGCAACTTCCCGCTCGTGAGCGTTACCGTGTGTCAGCCCGGCAGCGGCGCGCAGACGAATTGCGCGACGATCGACAACGTGTTGCTCGACACCGGCTCATTCGGCTTGCGCCTCTACGCATCGGCGATTCCTGCCTCGACGCTCGCCGCACTGCCCGTGCAAACCGATCCCGCCAGTGGCAAGAACGTGGCGGCGTGTGGCGCGTTCGGCTCGGGCTATACGTGGGGAAGCTTGCGCGCGGCGGATGTGAAGCTGGCGCGCGAGGTGGCTCCCGACGTGCCCATCCAGGTAATTGGCGACGCCGCCATCGCCTCGCCTGCGCCGGCTTCGTGTGTCTGGAATACCGCGCTCACGAGCCCGGCGGTGCTGGGCGCGAACGGCGTACTCGGCGTGGGCGTCGCGCGCTACGATTGCGGCGCGGCGTGCACGCGACCCACGCCGCGCACGGGCTACTACTACGCCGACACCGGGCTCGCCACGCCCATCTCGATGCCGCTTGCGAACCAGGTCACGAATCCGGTGGCGCTCTTTCCGGTCGACAATAACGGCGTGATCGTGGACACCTCGGCGATTGCCGCTGATGGCGCGCCCACGGCGACCGGCACGGTGATCTTCGGCATCGGCACGCAGGCGAACAACCAGTTGGCGGGTGCGGGCGCAACCGTGCTCGCGACCGATCGCTGGGGCAATTTCAAAGGCAGCGTCGGCAACGGCAGCACGGTGCAAACGTTCATCGACTCGGGGTCGAACACGTTGAGTTTCGAGGACTGGTCGATCATCCAGGATAAGGGCTTCTATGTGCCCGCCACGCCGCTCAAGCGTTCAGTCGCGCTCTCCGACACGAACGGCGCGACTGGCGCCGCGGACATCGTCATTGGCAATGCGGATGCGATGTTCGCGTCGCTGAACTTCGCGTTCAGTACGCTTGCCACGTTCCTTGCGCAAACCGTCGATCTGGGCATGCCGTTTTTCTACGGCCGGCGCATCTACTACGGGATCGAAGGCACGTCGTCGGGAGCGGGGGTCACGGGCCCCTATGTTGCGTATCTCTCGCGATAGTTTTTCCGGTCGACTGCCATGAGAAGCGCGCCGCAAAACGGCGCGCTTTTTCTTTAAATGCATAAAAGAAAATATCCGGAGCGGCACCAGCGCAAACGTTTGCCCTGGCGGAAACCCCTGGTCAAGCCGTGTCGCGCAAGCGCCGATATAGCGCTGGTAGGAGCGGCCAATTCGTGAGCGCGAGGGCTGCCGCATGGGATTTCCGTTCTCGATCGGCTCGAAAGCCACGCGCACACAATAACGAGGGTAAAACGATGGAACATGCGACGCCGGACCGTCAGCTCGAACTGGTTGAGTTGAGTGCAGTGAGCGCGGCACTGAACCGTGTGCAGGCCGTGATCGAGTTCGACTTGCAGGGCATCGTCCTGCATGCCAATGATAATTTCCTGGCGGTGCTCGGCTATACGCTCGAGGAGGTGCGCGGCAAGCACCACCGAATGTTTTGTGATCCTGATTATGTGCTGGGCGAAGCGTATCGCCAGTTCTGGGAGCGCCTCGGGCGCGGCGAGTTCGAGCGCGGCGAATACCGCCGCATTGGGCGCGGGGGCCGCGAAATCTGGATCAACGCCTCCTACAATCCCGTGCTGGGCGAGGATGGTCGTCCCTATAAGGTCATCAAGTTCGCCACCGATATCACGGCGGCCAAGGAGCGGCACGCCGAATACGAGGGGCGTTTGCGTGCGATCGACAAGGCTCAGGCCGTAATCGAGTTCGACCCGAACGGAATCGTGCTGCAGGCGAACCAGAATTTTCTCGACACGCTCGGCTACCGCCTCGAAGAGATCCAGGGCAAGCACCACCGCATGTTTTGCGAGGACGCCTACGTCCAGAGCCCCGACTATCGCGAGTTCTGGGCCAAGCTCAATCGCGGCGAGTTCGATTCGGGCCGCTACAAGCGCATCGGCCAGGGCGGGCGCGTGGTGTGGATCCAGGCCACCTACAATCCGATCTTCGACGCAAACGGCCGCGCCTATAAAGTCGTCAAGTTCGCAAACGACGTTAGCGCGCAGGTCGAGCTCGAAGAAAGCGTGAAGCGCCGCGCGCAGAGCGATCAGCTCAAGGTCGAGAAGCTGCTCGCCGTGGTGCGCAACGCCGCGTCGGGCGATTTGACCGGCCACGTGGAAGTGGCCGGGGACGAGCCGATCGATCAGCTTGCCGCCGGCATCAAGAGCATGATGAGCGATCTTTCGGACGTGATCGGCAAGGTCGTGGAATCGGCGGGCACGTTCAAGGACTCGTCGCAGGACATTGCCGCGCGCGCGGACACGGTGGCGGGCGGCGCGCAGTTGCTTGGTGCGACCGTCGAGGAAATGAACGCATCGATCGAGGAACTGACCGCTTCGATCAACTCGATTGCCGACAACTCGCGCGGCGCCGATCAGCTGGCCAAGGACACGCAGCAGGAAGCCGAGCGCGGCGCGAAGGCGGTGACGCGTTCGATCGAAGCGATGGAGCTCATCAATCGCTCGTCGGAAGACATTGGCGAGATCATCAAGGTGATCGGCGAGATTGCGAGCCAGACCAATCTGCTTGCGTTCAACGCCGCAATCGAGGCGGCGCGCGCGGGCGAGCATGGGCTCGGTTTTTCGGTCGTCGCCGACGAAGTGCGCAAGCTCGCCGAGCGTTCCTCGCAGGCGACCAAGGAAATCTCGAAGCTCATCAACGAGTCGGTCAAGCGGGTCGCGCAGGGCAGCGAGATTTCGAAGCAGGCGGGCGAGGCGTTCGAGAAGATCGTGGCGGGCGTGGCCCGCACCACCCAGGCGATCTCCGAGATTTCCTGCGGCGCCGACGAGCAGCTCGTGGCCGCGCGCGAAGTGAGCGCGGCGATCCAGCAGGTGGCGGAGGAGACCGAGAAGTCGGCGGGCGCGTGCGACACCATCGCGCGCGCGGCGGCATCGCTCAAGGGCGGCGCCGAGGGGCTCGACAACACGGTTGCGCGCTTCGTGGTCTAGGACGCCGGGGGAAGTGTGGATATCGATCAGGATGTCGAACCGTCGGTGCAGCGCGCGTTGTTCGAGCAGGTGCGCCGCCACACCGGCATCGCCATGAACGAGCGCAAGTGGACCATGCTCAAGGGCCGCCTGCGCCGCCGCGTGATGGCGCTCGGTTTGCCGGATTACCGCGACTATCTGCAGGTGCTCGATACGAATGCCGATGAGGTGGGCGATTTCATCGACCTCGTGACGACGAACGAGACATCGTTCTTTCGCACGCCCCGCATCTGGGAGTACTTTGCGCAGACCTTTCTGCCGCAATGGCACGCGGCCCATCGCGGCGAGACGCTGCGCGTGTGGTCGGCGGCGGCGTCGAGCGGCGAGGAGGCCTGGTCCACGGCCATGCTCTGCGAGGAGTTCCGGGCGCACGAGGCTGCGTTTCGCTATGCGATCGTCGGCACCGATATCTCGGACGGCATCCTGGCGAGCGCGCGCGCGGGCAGTTACAAGGGGCGCAGTTTCGAAGGCTTGCGCGAGCGGAATGCCGCGCTGCTGCAGAAGTATTTTCGCAGTGACGCGTCGCAGGCGGACGTGGTCGACGCGTTGCGTGCACATGTCGCGTTTCGCCGCCACAATCTCTACGCCGCGCCGCGCGATCTGGGCCAGTTCGATCTGGTGCTGCTGCGCAACGTGCTGATCTACTTCGACCTCGAAGGGCAGCGGGCCGTGCTCGCGAACGTGCGTCGCGCGATGCGCCCCGATGCCGTGCTGATCGTGGGCGAATCGGAGTCGCTGAGCCGCGTGACGACGGGCTTTACGTTCGAGCAACCCCTTGTCTATCGCAACGGCCAGCTTCGCGAGGAGCGCGACCATGAGCACGCGTGACGTGCAGGTGCGGATGTGCGAGATCGCGGTGAGCACCCGCGAAGACGCCCGCATCCTGCGCGCGACGCTGGGTTCGTGCGTGGGCATCGGACTGCTGTGGCGCGCGCGCGGCGCCTGCGGGCTTGCGCACTGCTTGCTGCCGCAGCCGGTGGGCAAGGTGCGCGGGACGGCGGCGGAGCGCGCCGGCCAGGACGCCAAATACGTGGTGGACGCATTGCCCGCGCTGATCTCGATGATGGGCGCGCAGGGCGCGGCCGAAGGAGAAATCGAAGCGGTGCTGGCGGGCGGCGCCAACATGATGCATCACCGCACCACGATTCACGAGCCGATAGGCGAGTTGAACGTGCGCATGGCGCAGCAACTGCTCGCGCATGCGCGCGTGCGCGTGATCCATACCGATGTGGGCGGCGAGTGCGGCCGGCAGTTGACCATCGATTGCGGGCAGCAGGACTACGCCGTGCGCCGCTTTTCGCGCCCGGGGTGAACCATGCGCCCGCCGCGCATTACCGAAGCTCGCGCATCGCGTTCGCCGCTTCTCGTTCTCATTAGCTACGGAGCTTCACGATGAACCATCGAACGCTCGCCACGGGCGGCCAGCTTGAGCTGTACGGGTCGTTCCTGCTGGCCGGCACGGAGCTCGCGCTGCCCGTCGCGGCGCTCCAGGAGGTCGTCAATCACCCCGAGGCGCTGACGCCGGTTCCGCTCGCGCCGCCCTATCTGCTGGGGCTGTTCAATCTGCGCGGCACGCTGATTCCCGTCGTGGATCTGCACCAGTTGCTGCACTTGCCCGACGAAGGCACGGCGCTCGCACGCAAGATCGCCATTGTGGAGGCTTCGGGCATGCGCGTGGGCCTGCGGTTCGACGCGACCGGCGAGATTCTGCGCGTGCCCAAGGACCAGGTGATTGCGATTGAGCCCGTCGAAGGCGGCGCGCCGGCGGCGATCGGCGCGGTGCTCAAGCTCGATGGCGGCGAGCGCATTCTGCAGGTGCTTTCCGCGGCGGCGCTGCTCGGGCTGCGCGACGTGCCGCATTTCGCGCAACCGGTTGCGCGCACAACGGAGCGCAGGGCGCAGCAGGGGCAGCGGCGCCAGAACGTGTCGTTCAAGGTGGGGGGCACCGCGCTCGCGCTGCCGATGGGGGCGATTCAGGAGATCATCCGCGTGCCGGCGCTGCAGCATTCGCCGATGGCCGACGACGTGTGCATCGGCATGCTCAACCTGCGCGGCGCAACCGTGCCGGTGCTCGATTTCGGCGCGTTCCTCGGCTTTGCGCGCGCGCCTGATGTCGCTGCGGCCACAGTGGCCGCCGAGGAGCGGCGCATCGTGGTGCTCAACCGGGACGAGGGATGCTTCGGTCTGCTGGTGGACGAAGTCGCGAGCATCGTCGCGTACCACGAAGACGAGCTATTGCAGATGCCTTCATATGGGGGCGCGCATCGCTCGTTGTTCGCGGGCTACCTCGCAGCGGGGGACTCGACCGGCGTGCTGCTCGTGAACGCCGGCGCGCTCTTTGCGAACGAGCGCATCGCGACGCTGGCGACGACGCATCGCGATCTCTACCGCAACGCGGCGCAAGCGGCCGATTCCGCTCAAAAGCGGGGCGGCACGCGCCAAACCCTCGTGACCTTCCGCATCGGCCAGTTGATCGGCGTGCGCATTGCCGAGTTGCGCGAGGTGATCGACTACCGCGACGACATCGTCAAGACGCCGGGCCTGCCGTCGTTCGTGCGCGGCGTGCTGAACTTGCGCGGTGTGCTCGTGACCGTCATCGACGTGCGTTCGATGTATGCGATGCCGCCCTACGAGGACCTCGCGCGCGCGAAGATTCTGATCGTCGAGCATCGCGGCGAAAAATACGGACTGCTGGTCGATTCAGTGGAGGACATCGTCACGCTCAACGGCAGTGCGCAGTTGACGATGCCCGAGATGTTCACGCGCGCTGCTGGCACACAGACGCGCGGCGACATGCGCGAGGCGGTGGAGTTGCCGGGACAGGGCACCTTGATGCTGCTCGACCCTGTCCCGCTGTGCGAGCGGGTGGCCGAGGAAGCGGCAGCGTTTTGAACGTAGGTTTGCGCGCCGCCGCTGAGCCAGCGGCGCGCGCGATCTGCAATGCGCGGCGCTCAGGCTTCGAGCGCGAGGGTTGCGAAGCTGGCGAGCCAGTGCTCGCCCATATAGTCGCCGGCGACGTGATCGAGCGCTGCGTCCAGGTGAGTCTGCGCCGCTGCGCGCAGGACGTCCGCGCGCGCGTCGCCCGCAGGCAGCGTGCGCGCGAGCGTGCGCTGGCACCACGCGCGGCTCAGGTTCAGGCCGTCGAGATGGGCGATCTTGCCGTCGGTGCGGTCGGTGACCGTGGCGGGTTGAAACAGCGTGGCCGGCTCGCGCGCGGCCAGCGCGGGCAGGAAGCGCCCGAACCACGCGAGGAATTCTTCACGGCTCATAACGCGGCTCATCAGCACGGCTTCCATCAGCGCGGGCGAGAGGAACTCGTCGCCCGACGGCTCCCACGCCTGGCATCCCGCATCGTTCGTATGCCAGCGCCGCGCCGTGTCTTCGATCAGGCGCGCAAGCGCATCGCGCGAGGTCTGGCGCGCGAAGTCGTGCGCGAGCGTGAGCGCGAACGCGGTGTTGAAGTGGGTGCCCACGCGCAGCGGGTACGTCGCTTTCGGCAGGAATTCCTCGAAGCGCTCGACAAACGCCTCGGTGAGCGGCGTGAGCGTGCGCGACCAGCGCTGCGCCTCGGGCAACTTCATGTCGTGCAGTTGCGCCGCGAGCGCGAGCAGCCAGGCCCAACCATAAGGGCGTTCGAAGCCGCGATTATGTTCGAGGTCGAGATAGGCGCGCTCGCCGGCCATCTTCGGATCGGTGAAATGCTCGTCGATCACGGCGACGATGCGCGGCGCTTCGGGCAAGTCCGGGAAGCCCTCCAGCAGATGCGCGACGAGCCAATAGCCATGCACGCACGAATGCCAGTCGTAGCTGCCGTAGAACACCGGATGCAGCGCGCGCGGCCCCTGTACGTCCTGCGGCCCGGCCAGCGAATGGGTGAGCTTGTTCGGATATTCGCGCGTGAGGTGAGCGAGCGCGAGAGATGCGAAGCGGGAGGCGAGCGCAGCGGTGAGCGTAGCGTGCATGGCGGTCTGTGCGTGGCGACTGGGCGACTGGGCGTCGGGGCGCTGGAAGCGCGCGGATGCGAAAGCGCCAGCTTAGCGCGAAACCTGGCCGCCCGCCTTGCGCGGCGCGCGTTCGCTTTCGAGGCGGCGCATCGCCTCGCTCACGTCCTGGCTGAATTGCGCTAGCGCGGCCAGTTCGATATTGGGCGGTTGCAGTGCATTCCACAACACATCGGCGAGCTTCTCTGCCGTGGCGTCGATATCGGTGCGGCGGTTGGCGAGCGTTGCGTCCCAGAGCACATGCTCCATCGGCCCGAAAATGAGGGAGCGCAGCAGGCGCAGCGGCATGTCGTTGCGGATCTGCCCGCATTCCTGACCGCGCGCGAGCACGCGCATGAGCGGCGCCGTGTAGCGGCGCTGCATTTCCGTCAGCGCCTCGCTGAGTTCGTGATGGCGCGTACGCCCTTCCGAGAGCACCAGTTCGCAGATGCCCGTGCCGCTCTCCAGCATCAGACGCAGATGCATGCGCACGATGAATGCAAACTGCTGGCGCACGGTGCCGTCGTGCGGCAGGCCCGCCTCGATAGCCTCGATCGATTCGTCATACCAGTCGCCGATCACGCGCGCGCATAGTTCGCGCTTGCCGCGAAAGTAGCTGAACACCGTGGCTTCGGAAATGGACAGGCGCTGCGCGATCTCGGCTGTGGTGGCGCGCGCGTAGCCCTTTTCGGAAAACACCTCGCGCCCCGCCTCGAGAATCTCCTTGACGCGCTGCTGGGACTTGCGGCCCGCCGGCTGGCGGCGCGACGCGGGCATGAAGGAAGTGGGTGCGGTCGACATTCTGAGCTAAATTCAGTTCTCGGCGGGATTGATGCAGATTATGCACCATGTTTCACGCTTTTCAATGCGGTAATCACGCAGTTAACACGGTGATAGAAGAAATCTGAGTGGAACTCAAAAATACCTATTGACGTTAACGTAAATGTGGCGTGAAATATGTCCCCGAAGGGCCAGACGCGTCACCCGCGAAAACGCCCGCGTCCAATTGAGCTTTGCATGGGATAGGACCTGGCGCTAAAGCGCCAGGACCCATCGACAGGAGACACGCAGATGAGCAACGTACCCGGTTTGCAGTTCCCGCTTGGCGAAGAAGTCGAAATGCTGCGCGACAGCATCGCGAACTTCGCGGCAAAGGAAATCGCCCTGCGCGCGGGCGAGATCGACCGCACCGACCAGTTTCCGATGGACCTCTGGCGCAAGTTCGGAGATCTGGGCGTGCTCGGCATGACCGTCTCCGAGGAATACGGCGGCGCGAACATGGGCTACACCGCACACATGGTGGCGATGGAGGAAATCTCGCGCGCCTCGGCGTCGGTCGGCCTCTCGTATGGCGCCCATTCGAACCTGTGCGTGAACCAGATCCACCGCAACGGCACCGAGGCGCAAAAGCGCAAGTACCTGCCGAAGCTCGTTTCGGGCGAGCACGTGGGCGCGCTCGCAATGAGCGAGCCGAACGCCGGCTCTGACGTGGTCAGCATGAAGCTGCGCGCCGATAAGAAGGGCGATAAATACGTGCTCAACGGCACGAAGATGTGGATCACCAACGGCCCCGATTGCGACACGCTCGTGGTCTATGCGAAGACCGATCTCGAAGCGGGCCCGCGCGGCATCACGGCGTTCATCGTCGAGAAGGGCATGAAGGGCTTCTCCGTGGCGCAAAAGCTCGACAAGCTCGGCATGCGCGGCTCGCACACGGGCGAGCTCGTGTTTCAGGACGTCGAAGTGCCCGAGGAAAATATCCTCGGTCAGCTCAACGGCGGCGTGAAGGTGCTCATGAGCGGCCTCGATTACGAGCGCGCCGTGCTCGCGGGCGGCCCCACGGGCATCATGGCGGCCGTGATGGATGCGGTCGTGCCGTACATTCACGAGCGCAAGCAGTTCGGCCAGGCCATCGGCGAATTCCAGCTCATCCAGGGCAAGGTCGCGGATCTCTACACCACCTTCCAGGCCTGCCGCGCGTATCTCTACGCGGTTGGCCGCCAGCTCGACTCGATCGGCACGGAGCATGTGCGCCAGGTGCGCAAGGACTGCGCTGGCGTGATTCTCTACACCGCCGAAAAGGCCACGTGGATGGCCGGCGAGGCCATCCAGATCCTCGGCGGCAATGGCTATATCAACGAGTATCCGGTCGGGCGCCTCTGGCGTGACGCGAAGCTCTACGAAATCGGCGCGGGCACGAGCGAGATTCGCCGCATGCTGATCGGCCGCGAGCTGTTCGCGGAAACCGCCTGATTCGCAATCCTGAGGATAGACGAGATGCCGATCATCGAATCGAAGCTCAATCCGCGCTCGGATGACTTCAAGACGAATGCCGCCGCGCTCGAGGCGCTGGTCGCGGACCTGCGCGAGAAGATCCAGAAGCTGTCGCTCGGCGGCGGCGAGGCGGCGCGCGACAAGCACGTCTCGCGCGGCAAGCTGCTGCCGCGCGAGCGCATCGCGCAACTGCTCGACCCGGGCACGCCGTTTCTCGAGTTCTCGCAACTCGCGGCCTACGGCATGTATCACGACGCCGCGCCGGGCGCGGGCATCATCACGGGCATCGGACGCATTGCGGGCCAGGAATGCGTGATCGTCTGCAACGACGCCACCGTGAAGGGTGGCACGTACTATCCCGTCACCGTGAAGAAGCATGTGCGCGCGCAGGAAATCGCGCAGGAAAACCATCTGCCGTGCGTGTATCTCGTCGATTCGGGCGGTGCGAATCTGCCCAACCAGGACGACGTGTTCCCCGATCGCGACCACTTCGGCCGCATTTTCTATAACCAGGCGAATCTCTCGTCGCAAGGCATTCCGCAGATTGCCGTGGTGATGGGTTCGTGCACCGCGGGCGGCGCTTACGTGCCGGCGATGAGCGACGAGTCGATCATCGTGAAGAACCAGGGCACGATTTTCCTGGGCGGGCCACCGCTCGTGAAGGCTGCAACCGGCGAAGAAGTGAGCGCCGAGGATCTCGGCGGCGGCGACGTGCACACGCGTCTTTCCGGTGTGGCCGATCATCTCGCGCAGAACGACGCACATGCGCTCGCGATCGCGCGTTCGATCGTCGGCAACCTGAACCGCACGAAAACGCCACCTGTCGTGTTGCGCGACCCGCTGCCGCCGCGCTACGACGCAAAGAGCGTCTACGGCGTGATTCCCGTGGATACGCGCAAGCCTTTCGACGTGCGCGAGGTGATCGCTCGCATCGTCGACGACTCGGCCTTCGACGAATTCAAGGCGCGCTACGGCACCACGCTCGTCACGGGCTTCGCGCATATCTGGGGCCACCCGGTGGGGATCGTCGCGAACAACGGCATTCTCTTTTCCGAGTCGGCGCTCAAGGGCGCGCACTTCATCGAGCTGTGCTGCCAGCGCAAGATTCCGCTCGTGTTCCTGCAGAACATCACGGGCTTCATGGTGGGCCGCAAGTACGAGAACGAAGGCATCGCGCGCAACGGCGCGAAGATGGTGACCGCGGTGGCCACGGCAAAGGTGCCGAAGTTCACGGTCATCATCGGCGGCTCGTTCGGCGCGGGCAATTACGGCATGTGCGGCCGCGCATACTCGCCGCGTTTCCTGTGGATGTGGCCGAATGCGCGCATCTCGGTGATGGGCGGCGAGCAGGCTGCTTCCGTGCTCGCCACGGTGCGCCGCGATGGCATCGAAGGCAAGGGCGGCACGTGGAGCGCGGAAGAGGAAGAGGCCTTCAAGCAGCCGATCCGCGACCAGTACGAGCGCCAGGGGCATCCCTATTATGCGAGCGCGCGCCTGTGGGACGACGGCGTGATCGATCCGGCCCAGACGCGCGACGTGCTCGGTCTCGGGCTGTCGGCCACGATGAACGCGCCGATCGAAGACACGCGCTTCGGCGTGTTCCGCATGTAAGCGCGGAGAACCAGACCATGACGATGCAATACGAAACGCTGCTGGTCGACGTGAAGGCCCAGGTCGCGACCGTGACGCTCAATCGACCCGACGTGCGCAACGCGTTCAACGAGACGATGATTGCCGATGTCACGGCCGCCTTCACCGCGCTCGGCGCACGCGACGACGTGCGTGTCATCGTGCTCGCGGGCAACGGCAAGGCGTTCTGCGCGGGCGCGGACCTGAACTGGATGCGCAAGATGGCCGGCTACTCCGACCAGGAAAACCGCGCCGATGCCCTGCGCCTCGCGCACATGCTCTCCGCTGTCTACCGCTGTCCGAAGCCCGTGATCGCGCGCGTGCACGGCGACGCGTACGCCGGCGGCATGGGTCTCGTGTGCGCGGCCGATGTCGTCGTGGCCGCGCAGACCGCGAACTTCTGCCTTTCGGAAGCGCGCCTCGGGCTCATGCCCGCGACGATCGCGCCGTATGTGATTCGCGCGCTCGGCGAGCAGGCGTCGCGCCGCTACTTCGTCACGGCCGAGGCGCTCGATTGCGCGACGGCGCTGCGCCTCGGCCTCGTGAGCGAGGCGGTGAGCGCGGACGAACTGGACGCCACAGTGGCGCGCATCGCCGGCACGCTTTGTGCAAACAGCCCGAACGCGGTGCGCGAATGCAAGCAACTCGTGCAGGACATCGCGGGCGAATCGATCGACGATGCGCTGATCGAAGACACCGCCATGCGCATTGCCCGCATTCGCGCGAGCGAGGAGGGTCGCGACGGTGTGTCGTCGTTCCTCGAAAAGCGCACGCCGCGCTGGCGTGATCCCGCGTGATCGCAGCGTAATCGACAGGCGAACCCGAGCCAAAAAGCGAGACCTCTCATGTTCAACAAGATTCTGATCGCCAACCGGGGCGAGATTGCCTGCCGCGTCGCGGCCACCTGCCGCCGCCTCGGAGTGAAGAGCGTGGCCGTTTATTCGGATGCCGATGCGAACGCCAAGCACGTTGCCGCATGCGACGAAGCCGTGTACATCGGCGAGGCGAGCGCGCAGCAGAGCTATCTGCGCATCGAGCGCATCATCGAGGCCGCGAAGGCGACCGGCGCGCAGGCCATTCACCCGGGCTACGGATTTCTTTCGGAAAACGAAGATTTCGGACATGCGTGCGAAGCGGCCGGCATCGTCTTCATCGGACCGCCGGTGGAGGCGATCGCCGCGATGGGCTCGAAGGCCGCCGCCAAGGCGCTCATGCATGCAGCCGCGGTGCCGCTCGTGCCGGGCTACCACGGCGACGACCAGGATCCCGCGCTGCTCCAGCGCGAAGCCGACGCGATGGGCTATCCCGTGCTGCTCAAGGCGAGCGCGGGCGGCGGCGGCAAGGGCATGCGCGTGGTCGAGCGCAGCGAGGACTTCGCGGCGGCGCTCGCATCGTGCAAGCGCGAGGCCGCGAGCAGCTTCGGCAACGACCGCGTGCTGATTGAGAAGTACCTTATGCGCCCGCGTCACGTGGAAGTGCAAGTGTTCGCGGATAAGCACGGCGGCGCGGTGTATCTGTTCGACCGCGATTGCTCGGTGCAGCGCCGTCACCAGAAAGTGCTCGAAGAAGCGCCAGCGCCGGGTCTCGATGCGAGCGTGCGGCGCGCGATGGGCGAAGCCGCGGTGGCGGCGGCGCGCGCGGTGAACTACGTGGGCGCGGGTACCGTCGAGTTCATCATGACGGGCGCGGACTTCTACTTCATGGAGATGAATACGCGCTTGCAGGTCGAACACCCGGTGACGGAAATGGTCACGGGCCTCGATCTCGTCGAATGGCAATTGCGCGTGGCAGCGGGCGATCCGCTGCCGCTCGAACAGTCGCAGCTCACGGTGACGGGGCACGCCCTGGAAGCGCGCATCTATGCAGAGAATCCGGCGCGCGGCTTTCTGCCGTCGACGGGCACGCTCAAGCATTTGCGCATGCCTGCGGGCGTCGAGTTCAGCATCGGCAATGGTGGCGATGGCAGCGAGCGCGCAAGCGTGCGCATCGACAGCGGTGTGCGCGAGTGCGACACCATCACGCCGTTCTACGACCCGATGATCGCCAAGCTCATTGTGCACGGCGCAACGCGCGACGATGCACTCGCGCGCATGCGGCGCGCGCTGGAAGAGTGCGAGGTTGTCGGCCCGCATACGAACGTCGAGTTCCTGCACCGGCTCGTGACTTGCGAGCCGTTCGCGAACGCGGATCTCGACACGGGCCTCATCGAGCGTCATCACGATGCGCTGTTCGCGCCTCAAGCGAAGCCGTTGCGCGAGGCGCTCGCGCTGGCCAGCGCGGCGCTGATCGCGCGCGAGGGTGGCCTGGGTCGGGGCGCATCGCCGTGGCAGGCGCTCGCGCACTGGCGTCTGAATGGCGGCTTCGAGCAGACCTTCGGATGGCGCGACATCGAAAGCGATAAGACATTGTCGACGGTGTTTACCCATGACGGCGGCGCACAGACGCTCGCATGCGTAGGTAGCCAGGAGCGCTACACGTGGTGGCGTGGTGAGGGCGCGAACGAATACGGGGCGGCGATCGGCAACAATCGCGTGACGGGCCGCGTGTTCATCGACGGCGACGTGTTCCACGTGTTTTGCCTTGGCGCGAGCATGGCGTTCGAGTGGCAAAACCTGCTTGCGCACGCAGCGGATGCCGAGCACGGCGAAGGCCGCCTCACGGCGCCCATGCCGGGCAAGGTAATTGCTGTGCTCGTGGAGGCGGGCGCGGTGGTGGAGAAGGGCGCGCCGCTCATCGTGATGGAAGCCATGAAAATGGAGCACACCATCGGTGCGCCGGCGGCTGGCAAAGTGACCGAAGTGCTTTATGCAGTGGGCGACCAGGTGGCCGATGGCGCCCAGCTGCTGGTGCTCGAAGCCGGCTGAACGGAGCGGTGAGCGAGTTGTTACGATCGGTTTCAAAATTGTCCAAACTGTGAGCTGACAAAAAGCTATGCTTCGCGCACCAACAACAAGAGGGAGGCGAACATCATGAACGCAACGTGGAAGGCTTTAGCCCTCACAGGCCTGATTCCGCTCGCACTTGCAGGGTGTGGCGGTGGAGGCGGCAGCGATAGCGGCAGCACCGCGCAGACCGGCACGCTGAAGGTCGCCATGACCGACGCACCGTCTTGCGGCTTCGATCACGTGTTCGTCACGGTCTCGCAGGTTCGGGTAAACGCGAGTGCAAACGCGGGTGACAACGACGCCGGCTGGTCGACCATTACGCTGGCGACGCCTGAGAAGATCGACTTGCTGTCGCTGACCAACGGCGCGCTCGCCGACCTTGGCCAGACCGCGCTGCCGGCTGGCCAATATCAGCAAGTCCGTCTTGTGCTCGTGCCGAACACAGGCAATACGCTATCGAACTCGGTCGTGCCCACGGGCGGCGCCGAACAGCCGCTCGCGACGCCGAGCGCGACCCAAAGCGGCTACAAGATCATCACGCCGTTCACGGTGCAGCCGAACACACTCGTCGATCTCATCCTCGACTTCAACGCGTGCAAGTCGATCGTGCAGAAGGGCAATGGCGGCTATCAGATGAAGCCGGTCGTGACCGCGACGCCCACCGTCGTGAGCGGTTCGATCTCGGGCTACGTCGCGCAAGCCGAGGCGGGCGCAACCGTGTATGCGGAGCAGAACGGCAAGGTCGTCAAGGGGACGATTGCCGACAGCACCGGCAAGTTCGTGCTGTCGCCGCTCGTCCAGAGCTCGACGCAGGGCAACTACGACGTCGTGATCGTGGAGAACGATTTTGCGTCGGGTATCGTCCGCTCGGTGCCCGTGGTGGTGAACGCGGACACGCCGGTGTCGACCTCGGCCGCGCCCATCACGCTGCCGGCATCGCCGATGGGCAGCGTGAGCGGCAACGCGACGTCCTCCGCGCAGGCACTCGTGCGCGCCCTGCAGGTGATCGGCGGGAGTCCGTATGAGATCTCGGCTATCAATGCGAATGCGGATACCGGCAACTACGCGCTGTCGCTGCCGACGGGCGCGCCGTTCGCCGGGACCTACTCGAATGCACTGCCGATCTCGCTCACGGCGGCGTCGACCGTTGCGGGGCAATACACGATCGAGGCCGATGCAGAGTCTGGCGCGGTGCAGTCGGCGAACGTGAACGCGGCGACCAACCCGACGGGTGTCAACTTCGCGTTTTGAATGATGATTCAGGCAGTATGATTGGAAAGGGTCGCTTGCGGCCCTTTCCTTTTGTTGCGGAGAACGAGATGAAAAAAATCGCGATTGGGCTTCTGGCTGCGGCAGGGCTGGGATTGAGCGGGTGCGCGGTATACGTGCCGCCGCCGGCGGGCGTCGTGGTCGCGCCCCAAGGCGGTCCGGGCAATGGCTTCTGCCCGCCTGGTCAGGCGAAAAAAGGCAACTGCTAGGACCTTTACGTCCCCTCATTCACCGGTGGCGCAAACCGCAGCGCCACCGCAATCCGGTTCCACGCATTGATATTGGCGATGGCGGCCGTCAAGAACGCCAACTGCTCCCCGGGAAACTGCTCCGCCACCTTCCGGTACAGCGCATCGCTCACTCCTTCGTGCACCTTCGAGGTGAGCGCTTCCGTATAGGCCAGCGCGGCTTGCTCGCGCTCGCTATAAAGCGTGGGCGCCTCATGCCACGCAGCCACCAGATCGAGCTTCGCGCGCGCCACGTTCTTTTCGCGCGCGATATTCAAATGAAATTGAATGCAGAACGCGCAGCCATTGATTTGCGACGCGCGGATCTTCAGCAACTCGGTGAGGTTTTTTTCCAGGCCTGAATCGTCGACGGCCTTGCTCATGGTCGAAAGCGCGCTGGCCACCTGGGCGGCTTCGCGCCGGAAGTCTTCGTAGCTGATGCGGGAGGATGGGCTGGACATGACTGGACCTCGCGTCGGTTGCCGGATAACATCAGAGCACGAACATCATATTCGAACTCTGACATCATGCGCAAGACCGCGAAATCCGCGACAAAAACCCAGGGCGAGCGCAGCGCGCCCATTCCCGCCCCCGGCGAAGGCAAGCGTGGCGAGTCCGGCCACATGGGCTATCTGCTACGCCAGGCGGGCGCGGCGCAGCGCTTGCGCATGGAGCGCGCGCTGGCCGATCTCGGCATCACGCCGCCGCAATTCGTGGTGCTGACGATGCTCGCCGCCTATCCCGGCGTGTCCGGCGCCGATCTTGCGCGGCTCGCGGTGCTGACCCCGCAGACGGTTAGCGTGATCGTCGCGAATCTCGAACGCAGCGGCGCGATCGAGCGCCGGCCGCATCCGGTGCACGGCCGCATTCAGCAGATCGAGGTGACGAGTGGGGGCGAGATCTTGCTCAAGCAGTGCCGCGCGCGCGTGAAGAAACTCGAGGCACAGATGACCGAAGGCTTCACCCAGAACGAAGAGCAGGTGATACGCCGCTGGCTCGCGCGTCTGGCGCGCGAAGACGAAGCGGTGTGAGCGTCGTGCCCGGCGCGCGAGCGAGTGCGCACGAATGATCGAGCAGCCCTTCGGCGGTGCCGGTGCCGCCTTCCACGTCCAGCCCGCTATTGACGACGAGCCAGCCGTCGCGCGCGGTGTCGGGGCCGGCGCCGGTCACGAGAATCGTCTGCACGGCCATGCTTTGCTTCGGCCCCAGACCGCGCTCGACGATGCGGAACGGATTGCTCTGATCGGAGAGGCTCATCACGCGCGTGACGCGATAGCGCTTGCCGTCCAGCCTCGTCCAGCGCCACGTGCCGGGCGCGTCGTGGCGATATGGCGCGAGTGCGTCGGCAATATCGTTGCGCATGCAATCGACATGGATGTGCAACTGGTTTTGCGAGCGCCGCTGTGAAGCATTGATTTCGAGGCCGAGTTGTGTGGGCGCGAGTGTCATCTTTAGTTTTGCGTCCACGTAACGGCCCGCGGCCCACGCACCAACCCAGTATTCGGGCGATCCGCCATAGAGAATCTCGGGGCTTTCGATGCCGGGCACGCGGTCGGTCGGGATCAGCAGATATTGCGCGCGCCCGTTGATGTCCTTGAGCACCGCATAGCGCTTCTGGAAATCGACGCTCGTGCAAGGGCCGGGATCGCCTTTGTCGCGCGCGTTCGGCACGCATTGTTCGCCAACGACCTTCCAGAGCCCGTTTGAGTCGAGCGCGGAAAGACGCACGCAACTGGTGGTGAGCAACACGGTGGCCAACGCTGCAGCGAACGAAGCGAAACGCGCGGCACGGAGGGAGGATGCAGCAAAGGAAACTTGAGGCATCGGCGCTATACGGACGTATGAGGCAATTCGGAAATGGGCCGCGCGATGCGCTCGCGCGGGCTCGCCTTGCTGCCGCGAGTGTAGCCGATGCAGTGTGGCGGGTTTATTTACGGCGCGGGTGAAACGTGACGGGTTGTTCGCGCGATGCTGCGCCGGCGTGCGAAGTTGGGTCGGCGGGCCCGCACGTTCCGCAGGTGTCGCAGCCGTCGCCGCAATGGCCGGTGGCGCCTTTGGGCTGCACGAAGCGCCCCATGCGCTGCGCGAATGCACCGCGTTGAGGGCGCAGCAGCGCCGCCGCGGCGGCGGCTTGCCAGCGCGTGGTCGTCTTCGGCGCGAGCTTGCGCAGCGCGGTCCAGAGACTCGCTGCCACCAGCAGCGCGATAACCGCATATTGAAGAACGAGACTCGTGCTCACAGGAAACGGCTCGCGATCTGGTAGGTGATGAACGAGGCTATATAAGCCACCACGAACATATAGCTGAACGAGATCGCCACCGCGCGCCACGAACGCGTTTCGCGGCGGATCACGGCGAGCGTCGACATGCACTGCGGCGCGAACGCGAACCACACCATCAGCGAAAGCGCGCTGGCCACCGAAAAGTTTTGCGCGAGCGTATGGCCGAGCGCGGCAATGTCGCCGTCGCCGCTCGCCACTGAATAGACTGTCGCGAGGGCGGCCACCGCCGTTTCGCGTGCGGCGAACGCGGGAATGAGCGCGAGGCTCATCTGCCAGTTGAAGCCGAGCGGTGCGAACGGCCATTGCAGCGCGTGGCCCAGATAGCCGGCGATCGTGTAGTCGATGGCGGGCAGCGTCGCGCCTTCGGGCGGCGAGGGGAACGTGGAAATGAACCACATCAGCACGGTCAGCGCGAGGATGATGCCGGTCAGCCGCTTCAGAAAGATCGCACCGCGTTCCCACAAGCCGATGGCGATGTCGCGTGCGCGCGGCAGGCGGTACGAAGGCAACTCCATCAGCAGCGCGTGCTCGCCATGGTCGCGGCGCAGCTTCTTCATGACCCAGCCCACCGCCATCGCGCCCACGATGCCGGCCGCGTACAGCGCGAACAGCACGAGCCCCTGCAGGTTGAATACGCCGAGTATCAGCCGGTGCGGAATGAACGCGCCGATAAGCAGCGCGTAGACGGGCAGCCGCGCCGAGCATGTCATGAGCGGCGCGACGAGTATTGTGGCGAACCGGTCGCGGGGATCGGAGATGCTGCGCGTGCCCATCACGCCAGGAATCGCGCACGCGAAGCTCGATAGCAAGGGAATGAACGAGCGGCCCGTCAAGCCCACGCAGACCATCAGGCGATCGAGCAGGAAGGCCGCGCGCGGCAGGTAGCCCGATTCCTCCAGCACGAGGATGAAGAAGAACAGCACCAGAATTTCGGGCAAAAAGCCGAGCACGGTGCCCACTCCGCCGAACAGCGCATCGGTGACGAGGCTGCGCAGCGGGCCGTCGGGCAGCGCCGCGCCTGCGGCGGCGCCCAGCCAGCCGAAGCCGTCGCCGATGGCGTCGGTGAGCGGCTTGCCCAGCGAATACACGGCCTGAAACACGAGGAACATCACCACCGCGAGAATCAGCGGGCCCAGCACGGGATGCAGGGCGAAGCGGTCGATGGCGTCGTCGCGCGCATCGGTGGCGCGCGGCATGGTCACGGTCGCGGCGAGAATGCGCCGGACCGTGGTGTGCACATCGGCGCGCGCATCGACGTTGTCGTTCGTGCTGTGTTCGGGTGAAGCGGGCGTCGCATCGTTGCCCACGCGTTCGATCAGCTCGATGAGCCCGTGCGCCCCGCCGCGCCGCACGGCCACGGTTTCGACCACGGGCATGCCGAGTTCGCGCGAGAGCGCGGCGACATCGACTACCACGCCACGGCGTCGCGCAGCGTCCATCATGTTGAGCGCCAGCACGACCGGACGGTCCATGCGTTTGACTTCGAGCACGAAGCGCAAATGCAGGCGCAGGTTGGTGGCGTCGGCCACGCAGACGATCAGGTCGGGCGCGGCCTCGCCCGGATAGCGGCCGAGCAGCACGTCGCGGGTGACGCGCTCGTCGGGGCTGGTCGATTCGAAACTATAGGCGCCGGGCAAGTCGAGCACCTGGATATGGCGGCCGCCCGGCGTGGCAAAGCGGCCTTCCTTGCGCTCGACGGTCACGCCCGCGTAGTTCGCCACCTTCTGGCGCGCGCCCGTGAGCAGATTGAAAAGCGCGGTCTTGCCGCAATTGGGATTGCCGACGAGGGCGATGCGCAACGGTGCCTGGCTCATGCGGCGGCTCCGTGAGCGCCGTCAGCGGCTGCTCCCGCGCTGGCGTTCAGGTTCACGCTCACGCGTTGCGCCTCCGCACGGCGCAGTGCGAAGCGCGTCGAGCCGATCTGCACGAGTAACGGGTCGGCGCCCCACGGCGCGCGCGCCACCACGCGCACGGGCTCGCCGGCCACGAAGCCGAGGTCGCGCAGGCGCTGGGCGATCGGGTCGCGTGCCGAGACATCCTCGACGCACTCGACGCATGCAGCGGCGTTCTTGGGCAGGTCGGTCAACCGCATGGAGAATTCTGTCGTATTGAAATGAGAACGGTTCTCATTGTAACGGCGATGCGGCTGCTTGGGGGCGCAGCCGGGCAGGCTGCTATCGGCGCGAAAGCCGCGCGGAGCGGGGGACCCGGCGCCGGGGCGGGAGCCGGGCGGTTTAGTGTGCCGATTTGCCGCATCGAAGCCCCCCAGCCCTCGGTGCGTCTTCAGTGCCTCTTTAGCGCGTTCAGAGTTTCGAGCCGGTCATCCGGTCCATGCGGACCTTGGGCCTACTGTTGGGCGGATTCAAGTGCAGTGCCGGTGATTTCCTTGTCGCCGACGAACGCGTCGTGGAACTGCGCGCCGTTCGGGACTTGCAACGCCAGCATCCTGAACCCGCAGCGTCCGGCACATTCGGGTGAGTCGACGTAATGCCTGAAATTGGCGAGAATGCTGCGCGGGAATATTCATGAGTGGCTCCATCGCTGGCGCCGCTGCTCGATCTGGAAAGCACAATGAAACGACTGTTACTCGCCGCGCTCGCGGCCGCTCTCGCCACCGCCTCGCTCGTCACTGGCGCGCACGCGCAAAGCACTGCGTCCGGGCCATTCGCCACACCGTCGGGCGAGCTGCAATTCGTGCGCGACGATCGCGATTTCGTGTCGATGCTCAACAGGGAAAAATTCGATCGCTTCGACGCGAAGACGCTTACGCACTTCGACGAGGTCGGTGCGAACGGCACGATCACGCGCACGCTCGTGCAGACGGCTTACGGCCCGGTGGTGTACGACCTGCGCCGCAATCCGCCGCTCGTGCAGCGCGCGAACGTGCGCATGACGGTCAAGCGCGTGTTCTGGCAGCCCGACGAAGCGGTGATGCAGAGCCCGGAAGGCTGGTTCCGGCTCAAGAATGGCACGCTGACGAAGCTGCAAGCGACGAAGACGACCTACCACTGATCACGCGCGCGCCGCCATCGTTGTCTTTCGGTTTGGTTGCGGCGCGCGCAACCGCCGCTCAGGCGATTACTGTGCGACCGGCACGGTGACATCGGAACCGAACCAGTGCTCCGAGATCTTCTTGAGCGTGCCGTCCTGCTTCAGCGAAGTGAGCGCATCGTTGAGCGCTTTCTCGAACTTGGGATTGCCCTTGCGGAACGGGATGCCCATCTCCTGATTGGCGCCCTTGAGCACTGCGCCCGGACGTAGCGGCAACTGCGAAGTCTTGATGATGTACGGCAGCATCAAGCGATCGTCGATGGTGGCGTCGATGCGCTTGGCGGCCAGATCGCGGAGCTTTTCCGGCGCGCCCGGATAGGTTTGCACATTGATGCCCTGCACGGCGCGCGCCATCTGGTCATAGTTCGTGCCGAGCGTGACGCCGAGTTTCTTGTCGCCCTTGAACTCGTCGAGCGACTTGAATTCGCGCTTGTCGTCGGCGCGCTGGATCAACTGGGCCGCGGAATAGGTATAGGGCTGGCTGAAATCGAGCGCCTGCTGGCGCTGCGGCGTGATGGTCACCTGATTGACGATCACGTCGAATTTTCCGGCTTGCAGCGCCGCGATAATGCCGCTCCATTCGGTCGGAATGAATTCCGGCTTCACGCCGAGCTTGGCCGCCACCGCCTTCGCGACGTCGACGTCGAAGCCCACCAGCTCGCCCTTGCTGTCGCGCGAGTCGAACGGGGGATACGTGCCTTCGAGGCCGATCTTGAGCACGCCGGCTTGTTTCACGCTGTCCAGCAGGTCTTCCGCATGAGCGGCAACGGCGGTGAGGCCGAGAGCCGATGCAGCAAGCACGCTGGTAAGAAGGAGCTTCGATAGCTTCATGGCACGTCTCCTGTTTTTTCGAATTGAGGACTGCAGTGGAGTGCGCGATGCCGCGCGAAGGCATATTACCGCGTCAAATTTCCGGTGCCGGCAGCGTCCCCAAAATCTCTTCGAAGGCGAGCCCGATCGCGAGCAGCCGGCGGTCGCTGCCGGTTGGGCCGTCGAGCTCGAGGCCGACTGGCAGGCGCGCATCGGTGAGCCCCGCAGGCAGCGCCAGACCGGGAATGCCCGCGTTGCTCGCGGGATCGGTATTGCGCAGATATGCCTCCAGTTCGTCGATGGGCGCGCCGCCGTCGATCGACACGCTCGACGATCCGTTCATCTCGTCGATCTGCACGGCCGCGAGCCGCGTCGTTGGAAACAGCAGCGCATCGAGGCCGCTGGCGGCGAAGGTCTGCGCATAGAGCTGCTGCAGCCGCGGACGCCAGAGCGTCATCGCCGTGGGGTAGTCGCTGCCGCGCGTGTCGGCGAGGATGGCGTCGTAGGCCGCGCGCACGTCCGGGCTCGCGATGCGCGCCGCTACGTCCGCGACGGTCCGCGCGCCCGGGTGGTTTGCGTCGAGCCACGCTTGCAGGTCTTCAATCGGTTCATGCAGCGCGATGGCCATGCTCACGCGGTCGTTGAGCGCGAAAATTTCGCTCATTTCCACGGGCACGAGCGTTACGCCAGCCGCTTCGAGTTTCGCGAGCGCCGCGCGCGCGACGCGCTCGGTCGCGGCTTCCAGGCCCGACCAGAACGGCGCGGGCAAGCCCACGCGCAGGTTCGTCACGGCGGCTCGGGCGAGCGGGCCGTGCCCGGTGATCACGCCGTCGATGAGCGCGACGTCGGCGACGGTGCGCGCCATCGGCCCGACCGTGTCACGCGTGCGGCTGATCGGCACGACGGCATGCGGGTCGTGGTAGCGGCGCTGCGTGCCGCCGTCGCCCACGCTCGGACGCAAGCCGACGATGCCGCACAGCGCGGCGGGGATGCGCGTGGAGCCGCCGGTGTCGGTGCCGAGCCCGGCCGGCACGATGCGCGCCGCGATGGCGGCGGCCGTGCCGCCCGACGAGCCGCCGGGGATTCGTTCGGGATCCCAGGGATTGCGCACGGGGCCCGCATGCGGTGCGAGATTGGTGCTGGTGATGCCGAACGCGAGCTCGTGCATGTTGGCCTTGCCGAGCACGATCGCGCCCGCATCCACGAGCCGCTGCACCGAGGGCGCGTGGCGCGCGGGCAGGAAGCCTTCGAGCGCGGGCGTGCCCGCGGAGGTTTGCAGGCCGCGCGTATTGATGTTGTCCTTCACGACCACGGGCAGCCCGGCCAGCGGCAGGTGCGCGCGTTCATTCGGGCCGAGCCCGTCGATGCGCTGCGCGGCGGCGAGCGCGCCTTCCACGTCGAGCGTCGTGAGCGCGTTGAGGTTTTCCAGCGCCTGTGCGCGCGCGAGCAAGGTTGCGGCGTAGTCGGTCGCTTTGATCCGCCCTTCGCGAATGGCCGCGACGGCTTGCGTCGCGCTCAGTTCCAGTTGCTGGTCGACAGTCCAGGTCATGCGGTTTCCTCCGCGTGCGGCCGTGCAGGTGGCGGCGCCCGCTATGGCTTCATGAAGCGCAGCGCGAGGCGGGCGAGCGCGGGAACGAGCGTCGGGCGCAAGAGGCGCGAATCGTAGCCGCTCATGCGCTGCTGGTCTTCACGCAGACACAGTTCGATCATCTCGCGCGGCTTGAGCGAGTCGCCCAGCACCTCGCGGTTGGCGGGCAGGAAGTTCGAGTCGTGCGCAACGCCTTCGGCATCGATGCCCCGCGCAATCGCCACACGATCCCATACCAGTTTGACCCAGATTGCCCCGACTTTCAGCGAGTGCCAGGGCCGGCGCCACCATGGCAAATTCTTGCGATACCACGTCACCCAGTTCACGAAAAAAAGAATATGGCGCGCTTCTTCCTGGATCACGGGCTCGAAGGTTTCGACTAGCGCAGCAGGGAAAAATCCCGAGCGCTGCGCGGAGCGGAACAGGCCGAACGCGAAGAAGCTGTCGATGCATTCGCTGTAGCCCGTGAACATCCACGCCCACTCGGGGTCTTGCGGCGGCGGATAGCCCGGTTCGGGCGCGAGGGCGATGCCATAGGCCTCGACGAGATGCGAGAGCACGACTTTGTGGCGCGCTTCCTCGTCGCCGTCCATCTCGATGGCCGCGCGCAGGAGCGGATCGCTCACGGTGGCCGCATAGGTTTTCACGCGGATCGACGCGCGTCCTTCGGTCTGCACCGCAATGTCCCAGATCGGCAGCGAAGTCAGGCGCCGCAGCGCGTCAGGCTCGAGCGTCGGCCAGTCGAGCACGGCCGGGCGATAGGAATCGTGCGTGTCCAGCAGCATCCGGCAGAACATCGTCCGGTGCTCATCCGATCCGATCCGGATCGGCCCTGGCGCGGCATGAGTCCAGTGCCGCAGCGCGGCGTCCTGGACGGCGAGGGCGCTGTCTTCGTCGCTAGCGCCTTCGGCTGCATGCGTCAGGGTGTCGGACATTGAGCGTAATGGATGGCGGTGATTTGGCTCCTATTCTGTCATATCTGTAAGGGATGGGGAGACCTCACGCGCAGCGTCGCTGCTCGTCGATCCACATGCGTGCCCAGCGGCATGCGTAGGCGAGTGCGTGGCGTTCGTCGAAAAAGTAGTCGAGCGCGTCGAACGAAACGAGTGCGCTGCGCAGCGTTTCCGATGGACTTGCCTCGGTGCCGGATGCCGTCGCGGTGTGCGATGGCGTTTGGGTGGCTGCAAGCGGGCCGATCGTGAGATTGGCGGCGTACAGGCCGTTGGGAAGCCGCTGGGCGCTCGGCGCGACTTCGTAGCCCTTGTAACGGATAGGTGCGTTCATGGCTTCTGGATCCTGCGGGTACTCCTGCCTGGGTGCGTGTTACGCATGGGCGCCTCGTTGCTCGTATGCCGGTACGGGGGAAGCGTAGGGGCTACGGTGCGCACCTGGAACCACTCATTCGTCGCAAGCTAATCACGGGTGGCCGGGAACGGTCAGCAGGTTGATCCGGATGAGGCGAGATTACGGGATGCATTCAATGTGGCCCGTGCAGCGCGGGGCGTCTGTGGTCTGGATGACGCAACGCGCATGCCTGTGTGCGCTAGCGCGCAAAGCGCGCAGCGTGGTGAAACACGGGGGGGATCGGGACGCGTGCGGAAGGCGCGGCGGCGCGCGCATGGCACGCCGGAAACGCATCAAACGGCGACGCTCAGGCGGTCTTCATTGCGCGCCGCGCCGGCACCCGCTGCGATCGCGCGTGTGGCGCCGGCCTGCGAGGCCGCGCGCTGCGTGTCGGACGCAATCCCGAATGCGAGCGCGAACTGTGCGGCTTGCTGGCCGACCATGAAAAGCTGATCGACGACTTTCTCGTCTGAGCATTGATGGGCGCTGTCGAAGCGCGTCTCCAGCGTGTTGATGCCGGCGCCGAATGGCGTCGGCCAGCCGCGCAGCGCATGCACGATCGAGCGCAGCGAGGTGAGCACCGAGCCCGCGGCTTGCCAGCCATAGGCGGTCACGATGCAGCCCACGGCGCGGCCGTCGAGATAGGGGCGGGCGTCGGCGCGCAGCTCCTCGAGCGTGTCGAGCGCGTTCTTCACGAGGCCCGAAACGCCGCCGTGATAGCCGGGCGTGCCGATGATGACGGCGTCCGCCGCGCGCACGGCGTCGATCAGTTCGCGCTGGGCGTCGGTGAGCGTGGCGTTTTCGGGGGCGTAATGAGGCAGGCTATGCAAGAAGGTGCCGCCGAACAGCCGCGTGCGCACGCCGGCCTGCTCCGCGCCGCGCAGCGCGAAGGCGAGCGCGCGCTCGGTCGACGACGCTTCGCGCGTCGTGCCGCCAATGCCAACGACGAGCGGGCGGTGTCTGGAATCGGGGATGCTCAAGGGGTGCTCCTGGGATTCATGGCCGGGGTCGATGCCCAAAGCGCCATCTTAGTGAGCACGCCGCGTGGCGCGAAACGACTTTTTTTTCTAAGGATATGCCCACGAGGCGGGTTGGCTGTGCATGCCACTCGCGATATGCATAGCTGAAAGCATTGGTTGGTGCGCTTCAGGAGAACTGCGAGGATAGAACGGTCTCCTGTCGATGGAACTTGGCGCTTTGGCACTTACTCTGGTCCCATGCAAAGCGCTGGTCCCATCCCATGCGGAGCACATGAGCATCTCCTTGACATGGGATTCGGCCCCGCACCGCAAGGTGACGGGGCTCTTTTTTTATCTGCGGATTTACCCGGCGAGCAGGCTCTGGGACGGCGGCGCTCAGCGCGCGCCAGCGGCGGACGGCGCGGCGGACGGAGCGATGGACAAGGGCGCGAGCGGGCTTTGTGCACGGCGCGCGGGGGCGGCATAGCTCACTTGCAGAACGTTGCCGTCGGGACCGATCTGGGGTGGGATGAAGGGCACGCGGTCGCGGTTCGACTTCGAGCCGTTGGGCGCAGCGTTGTTGGGCAGCATCGGCACGGTAGCCGCCGAAGCGCGCACTGAGGGCTCGGCGATCTTGCGCGTATCGAGCCTGCCGGTGCTGGCGAGCTTGTGCTTCGTGCCGTGGTGCGCGTGCGCCTTCTTGTCGGGCGTGGACGGATGCGTGCCGGGCAGGCGTGCCTCGGGCTGACGCGCCTCGGGCGGATTCCAGACCTCGGTGTAATGTTCCCCAGCGAGCGCGGTGGATGCGAGGACGCACAGCAAGGTCCCCGTCAAGATGAATCGCACGTCGTGATCTCCGTATCGGTGAGCCGGCCCGCCTTGCCACATCGGCCTCGCGTGATGCGAGACTGGAGCGCCCGCCCGAGGGGAGGCCGCGGCGCGGAAGGTCGGCTGCACGCACTGTACATTCGTACAGAGGTGAATGCAAACGTTTGACGGAGCATCCCACACCAATGTTGCGTGGATGTTGCGTCGGGATTGCGTCCGGGTGGCGTCGATGCGGTAACCGATGTGCGAGCGTCTCGGCTCAGGCCTCGGGCGTGGCGCGGCCAGGCCGGCCGAGCCAATGGCCATAGCTGCGCGGCGAGAAAGCGAGCGTGAGCACGATCATCGCGGAGATGGAAATCGCGAGCATGATCCATGCGCCCGTGAAGCCGCCGGTGAGGTCGCGCACGCGGCCGGCCACGACTGGCGCGATCGCCGCGATCACGAAGCCGAGCCCCTGCACGAACGCGACGAGGCTGGCGGCGATGCGGTGGTCGCCCGAGTGGTCGAGCGCGGTCACGAGCGAGACCGAGAAGGTGCCCCCGAGCCCCGCACCCGCGAATGCGACCCACAGGACCGGTGCGGCCTCGGGCCAGGCCGTGAGGCCGATGATGCCGATCAATTGCGCGGCGAGCCCGGCGATGAGCCAGGGGCGGCGGTCCGCGAAGCGGGCTGCCGCAAGCGGCAGCAGCAGCGCGCAGACGGCCTGGAAGACGGTCATGGCGGCGAGCAGCGAGCCGCTGGCCGCCACGCTCGCACCGTGTTGCTGGTAGTAGGCGGGCAGCCAGGCCACGAGGCTCGTATAGCCGCCGTTCACGAGGCCGAAGTGCAGGCCGAGCGTCCACGCGCGGCGCTTGCGCCAGACCGGCACGTGGGCGCTGGCGGCGGCCGCGCTTGTGCCGGGATGGGCTGCCTGCCTGGTGCGGGTTTGCGCGCCGCGGTTGAGCCCGACCCACAGCGCGAGCGCGGCGAGCGCGGGCAGCGCCCAGATGGCGAGCCCCGCGTGCCACGAGCCGCCAAGGTGCATGGCCAGCGGGCTCAGACTCGCGCCAAGGCCGCCGCCGCCCATGATCGATGCCGAAAAGAGCCCCATCGCGAGCGGCACGCGGTGTGCGAAGCGCTGCTTCATCACGGCGGGCAGCAGCGCCTGAATGGCCGCGACACCTGCGCCGGCCGCAGTGGCCGTGAGCATGAGCGTGCCGCCCGTCGAGGCGAACGCGCGCGCGGCACAGGCCGCCGCGATTGCGACGAGGCCGAGCGCCACGCCGCGGGTCTCGCCCAGGCGCCGCGCGAGCATGCCGGTGCCGAATGCGCCCAGTCCCATCGCGACTACGGGCAGGCTCGTGAGCAGCGAGGCGCCGTAGAACGACAGGCCGGTGGCTTCGCGGATGGTCGCCATGAGCGGACTGATCGACGTGAGCAGCGGCCGCAGGTTCAACCCGATGGCGACGATGGCGGCGTACCAGACGAGCGCGCTCGTGCGCGCCGACACGGCCGTGGCGCGCTGGCAAGAGTCAAAAGGGTCTGAAGTCGTGCTCATCGGGTCAACCTTAATTGCAACTTTTGGTTGACCATTATACAGAATGATTGTCAACAATTACGCCGGCTGCTGCTATGCCGGGTATAGCGCGAGAATTCGTGGCGGCGCGCGCACTGCGTATTTCATCGGTGGATGCGCGTCGCTACAATGCCGCCTGATTCCGTTCGCATGCGCGATTTCACATGGCTTCTACAACACAGTCTGCACGATCCATCCGCGCGGGCGAGCCGCCTCACGCTGCTCACCTCGACGAAGCGGCCGGCAAACCTGCCGAGCCCGCTCCAGGCGAAAGTGCCGACGACGTCGAAGCACTCGTCTACGCCTCCATCAACTCGGCGCTGCTGCAAGGCAAGCTCGCGCCGGGCCAGCAGCTCGTGGAGCGCGAGCTCGCGGCGGCGTTCGGCTGCACGCGCGGCGCGCTGCGCAAGGTGCTTGCGCGCCTCGGTTTCGAAGGCAAGCTCGTGCTCGAACCCAATCGCGGCGCATTCGTGCCGTCGCCGTCCGAGGAAGATATCCGCGCCACCTACCGCGCGCGCCAGGTGGTGGAGGCGGGCGTGGCCGTGACGCTGTGCGGCGCGCTCGACGCGGGCATGCGCCGCAAGCTCGCCGCGCACGTGCGCAGCGAGAAGAAGGCGCTGCGCGAGGGCCGCGTGGACGAAGCGGTGCGCCTCGCAGGCCAGTTCCATCTTATCCTGACCGAGCTTGCGGGCGGCGCGTCGCTGGTGGCGGTGCTCGCGCAACTCGTCGCGCGCACGGAGCTCTACAAGGCGCTTTTCGATCCGTCGAAGGCCACCTCATGCGCGCCCGACGAGCACGGGCAGATCATCGCAGCGCTGGAGGCCGGCGACCAGGCGGCGGCGCTCACGACCCTGCGCGAGCACCTTGCCGAAATCGAGGAGCGCGTGGTGCGCCAGGCGCGGGCGCGCCGCGATCTGAAAGCCGTGTTCGCCGATTTCGCAACTTGAGCGCCGGCGCGCACCGGCGAACGCCTTGCCCCTGCTTGCCGGCTACTTCTGCTTTTCGCGTTCGCGCCGGAAAAATTCGAGTTCTTCGGCCATGGCGCGCGCGACCGCCGGGCGCTCGCGCATGCGCCGCGCGTAATCGGCAACGGCGGGCCAGTGCGCGAGATCGATGCCGGCATACGGCGCCCAGTTGAGCACGGTAACGAGATAGGCGTCGGCGACGCTGAACGCATCGAGCAAATACGCGCGCCCCGCCAGATGCGCTTCGAGCCGCGCGAAGCGCCGCTCCACCTTGTCGCGCGCATAGCGCTTCACCGGCTCTTCCACACCTTGCCCCAGCAGCGGCACGAACACGGCCTTGTGCAGCTCCGTACCGATAAAGCCGAGCCATTCCTGCATGCGCGCACGCTCGCGCGTGCCGGCGGGCGGCGCGAGCTGAGCCTGCGGAAAGCGGTCGGCGACCCACGGCAGCACGGCGGTGTTCTCGGTCAGCGTCCAGCCGTCGTCCTCGCGCAGCACCGGCACCTGGCCGAGCGCGGTGACGGCGTAAAAGTCGCCGCCCTCCGCCATGCGTTTGGACTGCGTATCGACTTGGATGAAGCGGGCGGTTGCGTTCGCTTCATAGAGCGCGATGCGCGTGGCGAGCGAGCACGCGAGCGGGGAAAAGTACAGTTCCATCGTCATCCTCCGTGGTAGATTTTTGTACTATAGTGAACAAAAATACCCGTTCCAATATTTCTATGCAATCCAGTACAAAAAAGGATAGCCGCCCGCGCGGGCGGCCTCGTGCCTACGATCCCGAGGAGGCGCTCGCGCATGCGCGCGACACTTTCTGGCATAGCGGCTACGCGGGCACCTCGCTGGACGACCTGAGCGCAGCGACCGGCATGAACCGGCCCAGCCTTTACGCTGCGTTCGGCGACAAGCATGCACTCTACCTGCTGACCGTCGAGCGCTACATCGAAGCGGGCCGCGCGGCGATGGAAGCGGCGCTCGACGACACGCTGCCGCTGGCCGAGGCGCTGCTGCGCGTCTTCGATGGCGCGCTCACGTGGTATTTGCCGCCGCGCGCGGCGCAGCGCGGGTGTTTACTGATCGGCACGGCGGCGGTCGAAGCGGTGGCCGACGAGGCGGTGCGCGAGCGCCTCGCGGCGGGGTTGCGCGCGTTCGACTTCGCTTTCGAGCGGCGTTTGCGTTACGCCGTGCAGCAAGGCGAGCTGCCGGCGGATGCCGACCCGGCGGCGCTCGCGCGTGTGGCGTCGGCGCTGTTGCACAGCACCGCGTTGCGCGCGCGTGCCGGCGAGCCGCATGCAGCGTTGCGCGCGACGGCGGTGGCCGGCGTGGCGCTGATCTGCGGCACGCCGGCGCAAGCCAGCGCGCCCTCGGGGAGCCGTCCGATCCGTTGTTAAACTACGCGTTTGCGCGATCGGCGCGATCGACGAGGAAAAGAAAATGGTGCGTTATCGGCACTACAAGGGTGGCATCTACGAACTGGTTTGCGAGGCGACGCTCGAATCCGATCCTTCGGTCACGATGATCGTGTACCAGGCGGCGAACGGCACGATCTGGACACGGCCCGCCTCCGTTTTCTTCGAACAGGTCGAATTCGAAGGCGCGCTCGTGCCGCGATTCGCCCCTGTCAACTAACGCTTTTTACTTACGAGGCTCGTCTCGCAATGCGTCTATTGATTGCACTCGTTTTGCCCTGGTTGCTGTTCTTCACGATTGGCCGGCCGATCGCCGGCATCATCTGCCTGATCCTGCAATGCACGTTGATCGGCTGGATTCCCGCCGCCATCTGGGCCGTGTACTCGCTCAGCCAATTCAAGACCGATCAGAAGATCGACGCTGCGCTGGGTCGCCGCAATTAAATACAAATCATGAAGTGGATGGATGGTGGATTAGGGGAATGCGGCCGGCCGTGCGGTTACATTCTTAACTCATGCTCACAATTCGGCGAGAACCTAAGACGAGCGCAACTTTCTTACAGACGGAAAGGAGGAGCTTCGTCATGTTCAAGTATGCGCTGATGGCTGGCGCTGTCGCCCTGCTCGCAGGGTGTGTGGCGCCGGGTTACGACTACGGTTACGGTCAACCCGGTTATGACAATTACGGCTACGCGCCGGGCTATGGCCAGCCGGTTTACGGCGGCATGAATGTCGGCATCTGGGGCGGCGGGGATAGTTATCGCGATCGCGATTACGATCGTCGTGGCTGGAACGACAGCGGTCGTGGCGGATGGTGGGGCCGGCCCAGCGGCGATTCGCGCAGCTGGCATGGCGGCGATCGCGGTGGCGATTCGAACGGCTGGCGCGGCGGCGGCAACCGTGGCGGCGATTCGAATGGCTGGCACGGCGGTGGCCGAGGTGGCGATTCGAACGGCTGGTCCGGCAGCGGTCGCGGTGGCGACTCGGGCGGCTGGCGAGGCGGCGGTGGCCGCGGCGGCGACGCGAATAGCTCGCGTGGCGGTGGCGGAGGCCGCGGCGGGTCGTGGAGCAGTGGCCGCACTGGCAACGGTAACGGCGATGGAGAAATCCACGAAAGCCGTCACTGACCGTCACGGCTGATCTGGCAGGAGCATCACGCCGATACGGCAATGGTGAAAACGATCAGGCCCGCCGCTCTCACGAGCGGCGGGCCTGATTCATTTCGGCGCTGCCTGGCGGGGGAAAACGCAGGGCAACCGTGTGGGAATTACTGACCCGATTGCGAAGTGCCGGTCGTCGACGGACCGTAAGCCGTATTGGACTTCTCGGCGGCAATGCGCGCTTCTGCTGCCTGAATGTTTTGCGGATAGTGCATCCAGTCGCTCGGATCGTAGCCTGCTGCGCGCAGCTGGGCGAGTTCGGCGCGGACTTCTGCACGCGTGACGGGTTGCTGTTGCTGCGCTTGAGCGAACGAAAGTGCCGGAACAGCGGCGATGGCGGCAAACACTGCAGCCTTGATAAACGAATTCATAACAATGACCTCCAAGTTCTTTTTTAGTGGCTCGCACGATGGCGTGACCCATGGCAGCACTGTAGGGCTTCTTGGACTAAGGGTAAATACTAATAAAGCGAATTCAGTGTTCTTCCAGATGAAATAATCCGCGCCACGCTTCGTCTGATTATTTCGATCGCGAAGCCGGTCAGAAACTGTCTTTGGAGGCGTATTCAAGCCGCCTTGCGTCCGGATTATTGCGGAATTTGCAACTGGAATTCGCCGTAATCACGCTATATCCCGCACTGGAGCTTGCCTAGAATCCAGTCAACGCCTGCGCTGCACGACACGATCCCGCACCCAGGCGATTCATACAATTTCGGAGGTAATCGTCATGAAGTCGCTCATTCAAGCCGTTGTCATCGCCACTGCCTGCGCTGCGCCGCTGGCCGCTTTCGCCCAGTCCAGCCAGGGTCTCACGCGCGATCAGGTGCGCGCCCAACTCGTCGAGTTCCAGCAGACCCAGCGCAATCAGAATGTGGTTACGGCAGCCGCAGCCACGCCCGTTGCCAAGGGCGACAGCGCGTACGGCGGCGTGAGCAACTCCACGTCGATGGCCGGCGCGCGCTACGTTTCCGAGGCGGCTCGCAAGGGTTCGCAATCGGTGTATTTCGGCGGCCAGTAACGCCGTCCGCCAGGGCGCTATCCACCGGGGCACCCGCCGCCGGGGTGCCGTCCGCCGGCTTCCGCATAAGGCAACCGGCCCGCGATGTAACGTCGCGGGCCGGTTTTGCTTTTTGGGCGGGCGCGGCCTGCAAAAACTACAAAAGTTCGGCGTCGGGCACGTCGAGCACGAGATCCGTGCGCGCCACGGCTACGCAGGTCAGCACGTAGCCCTCGGCTTTTTCTTCGCGTGACAGCCCCGGCCATTCGATCGTGAAGCTCGCCTCGCCGCTCGCGACGCGGCACAGGCAGGTGCGGCACGTGCCATTGCGGCACAGGCGCGGCAGGCGGATGCCGGCGAAGGCGGCGGCCTCGAGCAGCGTCAGTTCGGGCGGCGCCTCGAACGTGCAGCCCAGCGGCTCCACACGCACGAGCGGCACCGCTGGCGTTGCGGGCAAGTCGTGGGCGCTCATGAGACCGATACCCCCAGCAAGTGGCCCGCGCCCGCCGTGAACGCGGCAGCGGCGAGGCCGATGGCGATTTGCCGGAACGCCGAGAATGCCGCGCTGCGTCCATTGAACAGCGACGTGAACACGCCGACGGCAGCGAGGCCGAGCGTGCTCAGCGCGACGCACTGGACGATGGCTGCCGTGCCGTGCGCCCAGAGGAACGCTGCTGTCGGAAACGCCGCGCCCAGCGCGAACAGGCAGAACGACACGGCTGCGGCCGTCCACGGATTGCCGCCCAGCTCTTTCGGATCGATGCCCAGTTCCTCGCGCGCGAGCGTGTCGAGTGCCTCGTCCTTGTCGCGCATGATCTGCGCGGCTACGCGGCGGGCTTCGTCGGCGTCGACGCCCTTGGCCTGATAGATGAGCGCGAGTTCATGGCGCTCGGCGTCGGGGGAGTGCTCGAGCTCGTCGGCTTCCTTGGCGAGCTGGGTGCGCGCGAGTTCGCGCGCGTTGGTCACCGAAAGCCATTCGCCGAGCGCCATCGAGCACGCGCCCGCGACCAGCCCGGCGAGGCCCGTCAGCAGGATCGCCCGGTTGGCGCTGCCCGCGCCGGCCACGCCCATGATCAGGCAGAAGTTCGAAACGAGTCCGTCGTTCGCGCCGAGCACGGCGGCGCGCAGGTCGTTGCCCGAGGTCGCGCCTTTGTGCCACGACTCGGCGCCCGCGATCTGTGCGCCCTTCGACTGGCCGTGCGTGCGCTTGCTCGCGACGATCGACTGGACGATCGCGGCGTGCTGATGTTCCTGTGCCGAGAGCGTTTCCGCGCCGGGCTCGCGCGCGTAGCGGTCGCGGTCGGCGTATTCGGCGGCTGCCACGGTGGGCAGCACGAGCGAGGGGCCGAAGATGCGTGTAAGCGTTTGCAAGAGATGTGTCTTCGCGCTGCGCCGGTGCGAGCGCACGCGTACCCCGTTGGCGGCGAGCTTGTCGTGCCAGACCTGGGCATGCTCGCGTTCCGACGCCGCGAGCTCGGCAAAGATCTGGCGGCGGCCGGCGTCTTTTTCGACGGCGCTGAGCGTGTCGTAGACAGCGGCGCTGTCGAGTTCGTCGGCGAGATTGCGCCGGTAGCGGTGGAGTTCCTGGGGGGAGGCCATGATGCGCGTGGGAAATGCGTTCCAGCGAAGCTTAACCTGGCTCGTTTCGCCGCGCGTGGCACTTGCGTGCTTCCGGCGGACCGCGCGCGTCCCTCAGCGCCGCCGCGGATGCCGATAAGCCGTATTGCGCGCGAGCCCCAAGTCGCGCGCTGCCGCCGAGACGTTGCCGTGGTGGCGCGAGAGCGCATCGTCGATCAGTGCGCCTGCCAGTCCGCGAGGCGCGCGGGCCGCGAGGCATCGACGCTTTCCTTTGGAGCGCAGGCGGCGAAAGGCGCAGGCGCGCCGTGCGATTCCCCGCTCACGTCGAGCGCGCCCAGCGTGCGGCCCCACGGATCGGCGATGGGCGGGCACGAGCAAGTGAGGATGTGATTCGAGTGCAGGAAGTGCTCGCCCGCGTGAATCGTGGTGGGCTGGCCGTCGACGAGCACCGTGCCGATCGCATTGGTGCCGCGGTCGCGCTCGGCCCACGAGACGCCCGGGCTCAACGCCACGCGCCGCGCCTTTTCGACAAAGCCAGTGTCGCCGAGGCTGTGCAGGATCACGCCGTTGCGGTCGGTGAGCAGCACCATGCTTTCGGTATCGACGATCTGCGCGTGCAGCGCATCCATCACGGGCCGCGCCTGGGCGTAGAGCGTGCGCTTCGCGTCGATCAGCTCGCGCAGATCGGTACGGCCGAGCGGCCGGAAATCCGGCGTTTCGGCGACGCGCAGACCGATGGCGCGCGAGCGCGCGTGCGCTTGCGCGATCATGTCCGCGCGGGCCTCTTGGAGGCTGGACGGTGACGGAGGGGTGTCGGGTCACGCGTGTCTCCAAATTTGATTTGACGCTGCACCGGGCATTGCGCCGCAGCATCGCGATGCGCTTCCGCATCGGTCGGGTCATGGCACTGGAAGGCGGGCGTGCGCCCAGGCGATTGCGGGCCAATTCGGCCGCCCGCGGCCAGGTGCGGAGCGGGCGTCGCAACCTCGGCATCACGTGCGGCTTGCCTTTGCGCACACGAGTGCCAGGATGAAGACAAGGGCGTGCGCATGCGCGTCCCGGCGGCGGCGCAGCGGGTATGACGGGGTCTTTGGCGCGGCCGCGGCGCCTTGCGGAGGGGCTGTCATGGTCCAAGGCGAATTGAGGATCCTGGTGGCGGCGCTCGCCGTCTTCGTCGCGCTCGCGGGTCTCGCGGTCGCGATTCACGGCTTGCTCTTCGACGAGCCTCGGGTCGTGCTGTACGGCATGACGATCGTGTCATGCGGCATCGTCGCATTCGTGGCGATGCTCACCGTGCACCCGAAGGACATCGAGATCGAGCATCGACGGCATCGCGAGTCGTGAGCGCGTGTGATGTTGCAGTGCGCCATGCCGCGTGCGGCGGGGAACGTGCTTGCGCGCGCAACGGCCGGTTCGCAAAACGCTGAAGAAACGCCGGAAAAACCCGGCCGCGCGAATCTTTTCGCGCGTGCGACAAAGTCGCCCTTGCGGGTCGCGCGAAGTATCCTAAAGTGAATCCAGACGGCCGCCGCAATCGTGTCGAACGTAGCGACACTTGCGGCGGTCGGCATTTGATCCGCGCGTATGCCGAGGAGGTGCATCGTACAAGCGCGGCCCGCTGACCCTCAACCTAAGGCCATTCCCATGCAGATCCAGTTTCCGAATGAGGCGCCCGAGTACTCGGGACCCGATTTGACCTTGGCGTTTCCGGCAATGATCGATGGAGAGCGGGTGGAATGTACGATCACGGCGGCGGCGCTGGAGGACCACTTCGGCGCGGCGTCCCCGCGCGCGGAAGACATGCTTGACGCTTTCGATCACCATCGCGAGCGCATCGAGGCGGTCGCGCGCCGCCTGCTTTCCGAAACGCGCGCACAATGCCTTACGCTGCGCAGCGGCTACGTGCGCTTCGTGCAGGCGCACGGCGCGGCGTCCTGAATTTTCTGTTGCTGGTGTTTCGAGATTCCCCCGCGACCTGACAGAGGCCGCGGGGCGTTTGCGTTTATTTTCTGCGCGGGCTCGCGCGTGCGCGTCAGATCATGCGACGCAGCGTGTTGTCGCGGAACATCACGTGGTGCGCGATGGCCGCGAGCGCGTGAATGCCGATGATCCAGTAGAACGCGTTGCCGATGAATTCGTGCGCGGCCTTGACGGCCTTGCGCGCGACCGGGTCCGCGCTCACCAGCATGATCTGCAGGTCGATGCCGGCGAGCGTGACGGGCTTGCCGGCCAGATTGATCGTCAGGATGCCGAGCACAGGCTGCACGAAGATGAACACATAAAGCGCCACGTGCACGAGCCGCGAAAGGAACGTGAGCAGGCGGTTCGAATCGATGTCCTGCGGCGCGCCTTCCCACATGCGCCAAAACAGGCGCAGCACGGCGAGCGCGAGCACGAGCGTGCCCGCCCAGTAGTGAACATTGCTCCAGAACACCCGGCTGTCCGAGCCTTTGGGGCCGCGCACTTCGATGGCGAGATAGGCCAGCGCGACGAGCAGGAAGACAGCCCAGTGAAAGAAGATTGCGGGCTTCGAGTAGCGTTCTGCGGAGGCGGGGTAGGTGGCCACGGGGCGGCTCCTTTTGGATGGATCGTTATCGTCGGGATGGTCGAGTATCCGTATGATAAGGATGCCGCCGTGCACCGTGCGGCTGCGTGGCCGGAATCCTTGATATGGCTCCGCCGGATCCGCATCACGGGCGCACGCCGCCGGGGCGTGCGCGAACACCAGAGATCTGAAGGACTTACGCCGAGCCCAGGTAGAAATAGCGGAACAGGAAGACCGCCGCGATGATCCAGACGATCGGGCGCACCTGGCGCATGCGGCCCGTCAGCAGTTTCAGGCCTGCATACGAGATGAAGCCGAAGGCCACGCCGTTCGCGATCGAATACGTGAACGGCATCGCGAGCGCCGTGAGCGCGGCGGGCACGACTTCGGTGGCGTCGTCCCAGGGCAGCTCGGCGAGCTCGCGCAGCATCAGGCACGACACATAGAGCAGCGCCGGCGCCGTGGCGTAGGCGGGCACCACGCCCGCGAGCGGCGCGACGAACAGGCTCGCGAGAAACAGCACGGCCACGGTGAGCGCCGTCACGCCTGTACGCCCGCCCGCCTGCACGCCCGAAGCGCTTTCGATATAGGCCGTGGTCGACGAGGTGCCGAGCACCGAGCCCGCGAGAATCGCGGTGCTGTCCGCGAGCAGCGCGCGGTTCAGACGGTGCATCTTGCCGTGCACGAGCAGGCCGGCGCGGTTGGCCACGCCCATCAGCGTGCCGGTTGCGTCGAACAGCTCCACGAGGAAGAACACGAGCACCACGTTCAGGATGCCGGTCGAGAGCGCGGCCTTGATGTCGAGATGCGCGAAGGTGGGCGCGATCGAGGGCGGCGCCGAAAAGATGCCGTGGAACTGATTGCCGCCGAAGAAGAACGAGAGGATCGTCACGCCCACGATGCCGATCAGGATCGCGCCGCGCACCTTGAGCACGTCGAGCGTGACGATGGCGAAAAAGCCGACGATCGCGAGCAGGGTGTGCGGGTCGTGCAGGTTGCCGAGCTCGACGAGCGTGGCCGGGCTCGCGACGATCACGCCGGACGTCTTGAGCGAGATGATCGCGAGAAAGAGTCCGATGCCGGCCGTGATCGACACGCGGATCGAATGCGGAATCCCGTTGATGATGGCCTCGCGCACGCGCAGCAGCGTGACCACGAAGAACAGGCACCCGGAGATGAACACCGCGCCGAGCGCCGCCTCCCACGTGAAGCCCATGCCCTTGACAACGGCGTACGCGAAGTACGCGTTCAGGCCCATGCCGGGCGCGAGCGCGATCGGGTAGTTCGCATAGAGCCCCATGATGATCGAGGCGAGCGCCGAGACGAGGCAGGTGGCGACGAACACGGCGTCTTTCGGCATGCCGGCATCGCCGAGAATCGCGGGGTTCACGAAAATGATGTACGCCATCGTGAGGAAGGTGGTGAAGCCGGCTAGCACTTCGGTGCGCAGGTTCGTGCCTGCTTCTTCGAATCCGAAATAGCGTTTGATGGCGTCCATGGAGGTTGGGCCTCGAGAGTCGTGCGGGTTGTTCGTTTTGGCGTTCGGCGTGGGCGAGAGACGATGGGACGTCGCCCGCGGGGCCGGCTAACGCGTTGATGGGCGCGATTGTAAACAATTGTTCCGCGAGCGCAGAAAAGCTTGGACGAGCGTGGAAGGGCCGCAACAGTTTGCCGTGCGTCAAGTGAGTCGGCTGTGGGAAGCGGCGCGTGCGGGCTTGTTCAGCCGGCAAAAAAGCGCAAAACGGGAGCATCGGTCCGCGCTTGCTGGCGGATCGGTGCTCCCGCAAAAGGGAGGCCTTCAGCGTGATGCGCTTACTGCGGCGATTGCGGCATCATTCCCGAAGCGCGGCGTTGCGCGACGATTGCCGCGGCGCGCTGGGCGTTTTCGGGGTAGTGAATCCAGTCGAGCGGATCGTAGCCCGCCGCGCGCCAATCAGCGAGGTCTGCGCGTACCTGGGCGCGCGTCATTGGGCCCGACGAATTGTACGGTTGGCTCAGCGCGCTTGCCGACACAACGCAACAAGCCGTTGCCAGCACGCCAAGCGTCACACGCGAAAGAGTGTTCATGGTCATGCCTTTCGTATTAGGGATAACCCTAAAATTATAGGTCTTATCTCGCTAATAGAAAGGTTTGCAATTAGATCGACGCCCTCGCTGCGCGCCCATCCGAGCGTCGTGTTCAGCGCGCCTTCGGCTCCGCCAGTATGTGCAGCTTCCGATATTCGGCAGGGCGTCGCCCGGTCCACTTGCGGAACGCGCGATGGAATGCGCTCGGCTCGGCGAAGCCCACAGCGGCCGCGACGTCGGCGACCGAGCGCGCGGGGTCGCGCAATGCCTCGAGCGCGAGGTCGCGGCGCAGTTCGTCCTTGATCGACTGGCAACTGTGGCCTTCCTGGTGCAGGCGCCGGCGCAAGGTCGCGGGCGCGACGTTCAGGCGCTGTGCGAGGGTGTCGGCGTCGGGCCACGCGTGAGCCGGCAGGGCGCGTAGCGCACGCCGCACACGCGCCGCGAACGAGGCCGGATTGCGGTACTTCACGACGAAATTGCCGGGCGCGTTGCGCAGGAAAGCGCGCGCCGAGGCAGCGCTCTGAATCACGGGCAGGTCGAGGAACGCGGGTGCGAGGTCGAACCACGAATCGGGCTGGCCGAAGGCCATGTCCTCGCAGATCATCAGTTGGTACTCGCGCGCGTCGGGCGGCGCAGCGCAGCGAAAGCGCGCCGCAAGCACCGGAATGCGCCGCCCCACGAGCCAGCACAGCAAGCCGTAGACGAGGATGAACCAGGTGGCGTAGGCGAACATCGCCGGCACGGGCGTGCCCGCGCGCTGGCGGAATGCGATGCGCACGCGCGTGGCGTCGATATCGACTTCGCCGGTCAGGTCGTCGAGCACGAGGCGCATGAAGTGCACGCTGCGCTGCAGCGCCTGGCGGCCCGTCTGCGCGCCCAGCGCCGCGTGCGTCATGGCGATGAAGCTGCCGCTCTTCATGGCGTGCGAGTCCTGGCCGAGGAATTCGTCGTCGAGCGTGCGCGCGATGCCGGACCATAGCGCGCCGTACTGCGCGGCGCTCACGCGCACGTGCGGCGCATCGAGCGCGCTCGCCGCGATGCCTGCCGCCTCGACGACGGGCGCTACGTCGAACCCGCGCACGCGCGCGCGCGCCACCGTCTCACGCACGAGGCTCATCGCGATCGTGCCTTTTTCGCTCATTTTGCTGGTTTGCCCTGGCTGCAAGGATTGGCCTCCGGTGCGGTTATCGGAGACATTATGGCAAATTCGCTCATTGACTTTGATCGTGGCGGGCATCGAATGGGGGCGCGCGGATGCCTAAACTTTTCGTGGGCCTTGCGGCGGCGGCTGCACGGCGCGACAGTGGATGCACCCAACGCGCGTCTCGCGGCGCGAGCGCGCAGCGAAGGAGACAGAGATGGACGAGTTCTATACCGACGACCAGCGCATGATTCGCGACGCCGCGCGCGACTTCGCGAGCGAGCGCCTCGCGCCCAACGCGGCGCAATGGGACCGCGACGGCAAGCTGCCCGACGAGGTCGTCAAGCAACTGGGCGAACTGGGCTTTCTCGGCATGATCGTGCCGCAGGAACAGGGCGGCTCTTATACCGACTACGTGGCTTACGCGCTCGCGATGGAGGAGATTGCCGCGGGCTGTGCGTCGTGCGCGACGCTCGTGAGCGTGCACAACTCGGTGGGCTGCGGGCCGATCCTTCAGTACGGCAATGCGGAGCAGAAGGACCGCTGGCTCACGAAGCTCGCGAGCGGCGAGTTGATCGGCGCGTTCTGCCTGACCGAGCCGCAGGCCGGCTCCGAGGCCAACAATCTGCGCACGCGCGCCGAGCTGCGCGACGGCAAGTGGGTGCTCAACGGCAACAAGCAGTTCGTGACGAACGGTTCGCGCGCGAAGCTGGCGATCGTGTTCGCGGTGACCGATCCCGATGCGGGCAAGCGCGGCATCTCGGCCTTCGTCGTGCCGACCGATACGCCGGGCTTCAACGTGGGGCCGCACGAGAAAAAGATGGGCATTCGCGCCTCGGACACCTGCCCGATTTCGCTCGTCGATTGCGCGGTTCCCGAGGCGAACCTGCTTGGCCAGCGCGGCGAGGGCCTCAAGATCGCGCTGTCGAATCTCGAAGGCGGGCGCATCGGCATTGCGGCGCAGGCGCTCGGCATCGCGCGCGCAGCCTTCGACGCGGCGCGCGCCTATGCGCACGAGCGCGTGCAATTCGGCGAGCCGCTGATCCGGCATCAGAGCGTGGCGAACATGCTCGCCGACATGCAAACGCGCATCAACGCCGCGCGCCATCTCGTGCATCATGCGGCGAAGCTGCGCACGCTCGGCAAGCCCTGTCTTTCCGAGGCCTCGCAGGCCAAGCTCTATGCGTCGGAAATGGCCGAGGAAGTGTGCTCGCACGCGATCCAGATTCACGGCGGGTATGGCTTTCTGAACGATTACCCGGTGGAGCGCCACTACCGCGACGCGCGCATCACGCAGATCTACGAAGGCACGAGCGAGGTGCAGCGCATGGTGATCGCGCGTCAGCTATAAGAAAGGATGGCGAAGTAATTGATGCACCGATAAAAAAGCGCACATGCGCCGCGATTCAATCAGGAGACGACGATGACCGGGTTCACCCCTTCCGCGCAGGCCTTCATCGATGCACGCGAGCTGCTGCTGCGTCACCGCACCGACTACGCGCGTGCGTATGAAGTGTTCGCGTGGCCGCAGCTCGACACCTTCAACTGGGCGCTCGACTACTTCGACGTGATGGCGCGCGGCAACGACAACCCGGCGCTCTGGATCGTCGACGATCTCGCGAAAGGCGGCACGCGCTATTCGTTCGCGCAGATGTCCGAGCGCTCCTCGCGCATGGCGAATTTCCTGCGCGAAAACGGCGTGGGCCGCGGCGATCGACTCCTCTTGATGTTGCCCAACCGTGTCGAGTTGTGGGACGTGATGCTGGCGGCGATGAAGCTGGGCGCGGTAGTGCTGCCCGCCACCACGCAGCTTGCCGCCGACGACGTGCGCGAGCGCGTGGAGGCCGGCGGCGCGCGCTTCGTGGTGGTCGATGCAGCCGAGCTCGCGAAATTCGATGCGCTCGACGCGAGCGTGAAGCGCATCGCGGTGGGCGGGGCGCGAGACGGCTGGATCGATCTCTCGCGCGCCTGTGAAGCGAGCGCCGCGTTCGAGCCCGATGGCCCGACGCGCGCACGCGACCCGATGCTGCTCTATTTCACCTCGGGCACCACCTCGAAGCCGAAACTCGTCGAGCACACGCATCAGAGCTATCCCGTTGGGCACCTCTCCACGATGTACTGGATCGGCCTCATGCCCGGCGACTTGCACTGGAACATCAGCTCGCCAGGTTGGGCCAAGCACGCGTGGAGCTGCTTCTTCGCGCCGTGGAATGCGCAGGCCTGCGTGTTCGTCTACAACTACGCGCGCTTCGTGCCGAAAGACGTACTCGGTGTGCTCGTGCAATGCGGCGTGACCACGCTGTGCGCGCCCCCCACGGTGTGGCGCATGCTCGTGCAGGAACCGCTCGCGAGCTACGCAGTGAAGCTGCGCGAGATCGTGGGTGCGGGCGAGCCGCTCAATCCCGAGATCATCGAGCGCGTGCGCCACGCGTGGGGCATCACGATCCGCGACGGCTATGGCCAGACCGAGACCACCTGCCAGATCGGCAACTCGCCGGGCCAGCCCGTGGTGGCGGGCTCGATGGGCAGGCCGCTGCCGGGCTACCGTGTCGAGCTCGTCGATCCCGACGATCAGCCCGTGAGCGAAGGCGAAATTGCCTTGACGCTCGGGGCCGATCCGGCTCAACGCCCGCTCGGCCTGATGACCGGCTACGCGAACAACGCGAAGGCCACCGAGCAGGCGATGCGCAACGGCTACTACCACACGTCCGACGTGGCGATGCGCCGCGACGACGGCTACTTCGTCTACGTGGGCCGCGCCGACGACGTGTTCAAGTCATCCGATTACCGCCTGAGCCCGTTCGAACTGGAGAGCGTGCTGATCGAGCACGAGGCGATTGCCGAGGCGGCCGTGGTGCCGAGCCCCGACCCGTTGCGGCTTTCGGTGCCCAAGGCGTTCGTGATCGTGCGCCAGGGCTACGAGGCGGGACCCGATCTCGCGCGCGAGGTGTTCCGCTTCTCGCGCGAAAAGCTCGCGCCGTACAAGCGCATTCGCCGGCTTCAGTTCAGCGACTTGCCGAAGACGATCTCGGGCAAGATCCGTCGCGTCGAGCTGCGCCGCCGCGAAATGGAGCGCACGGATGAACCCGCGCGCCAGCCCGATGAATACTGGGAAGAGGATTTCCCCGAGTTGCGATGAAAACAGAGTGGAATCCGAAATGATCGAATTTGAGTACATGTGTGACGACACGGTGGCGCTCATCACGCTGGTGCGAGCGCCCGCGAACGCCTTTACCGTCGATGGCCTGTGCCAGCTTCAAGAGGTGATCGAGGCGTTCAACCGCGAGGCGAAAGTTCGCGCCATCGTCATCACCGGCAACGGCACGAAGTTCTTCAGCGCGGGCGCGGACCTGAACGCGTTCGCCACGGGCGATCGCGAAGTCGCGCGCACGGCGGCCTCGGCATTCGGCGCCGCATTCGAGGCGCTGCAGAACGCACGGCCCGTGGTGATTGCCGCGATCAACGGCTACGCGATGGGCGGGGGGCTCGAATGCGCGCTCGCTTGCGATATCCGCATCGCCGAGGAGCACGCGCAACTCGCGCTGCCCGAACCCGCCGTGGGCCTGCTACCGTGCGGTTGCGGTACGCAGACGCTGCCCTGGCTCGTGGGCGAGGGCTGGGCCAAGCGCATCGTCCTGACCGGCGAGCGCGTGGATGCCGCCACGGCGCTGCGCATCGGCCTCGTGGAGGAAGTGGTGCCGCAGGGCGGTGCGCGCGACGTCGCGCTCGCCATGGCCGCGCGCGTGGCGTCGCTGAGCCCGCAGGCCGTGTCGTTCAGCAAGTCGCTCATTCACCAGGCGCGCAACGGCGTGCCGCGTGGCGCGGCGCTCGCCGTGGAGCGGGAGCGCTTCATCGACCTGTTCGATTCGCCCAACCAGCGCGAAGGTGTTAACGCCTTCCTCGAGAAGCGCAAGCCGCAATGGCAAATTGACACGGAGAATTAAGCAATGAATGCAACACCCGCTTCCGCTCAAACAGCATCGGAGGACGGACCGGACGTGCTGTTCCGCGTGGTCAACCGCGTCGCGATTATCACGCTGAATCGTCCCGCCGCGCTCAACGCGCTCTCGCATGCGATGGTGCGCGAGATTGCGGTGCTGCTCGAACGCGTGCGCCATGACAACTCGATCGTCGCGCTCGTGCTCGAAGGTGCGGGCCCGAAGGGCTTTTGCGCGGGCGGCGACGTGCGCGCGATCGATAGTCTCGCGCGCGCGGGCAAGCGGCTCGGCGACGATGGCTGGCAGCAGTTCTTCGTCGACGAATATCGGCTCGATTTCGCGCTGCATACGTTCGACAAGCCGCTCGTCGCGCTGCTCGACGGCGTGACGATGGGCGGCGGCATGGGCCTCGGCCAGGCGGCGGCACTGCGCGTGGCCACCACGCGCACGAAGATCGCGATGCCGGAAACACGCATCGGCATGTTGCCCGACGTGGGCGCCACGCATTTTCTCGCGAAGATGCCAGTGGAGACCGAGCTGTATGTGGGGCTGACCGGCGTGCTGCTCACGGGCGCCGACGCGCTCCATTGCCACCTCGCCGATATTTGCGTGCCGGGCGAATGGCTCGACGGTTACGAGGCGCGCCTCGCGCAAGCGAGCATGGATGGGGACGTGCTCGCGGCGCTGCGCGCGGTGTTCGACATGCCGTCCGATGCGCCGGGTGCATCAGGGGTATCAAGTGAATCAAGCGCACCGGCAAGCGCATTGGCTGCGCGCGCACCGCTGATCGCGCGGCACTTCGTGCGCCGTGCGCGCGTCGAGCAGATCGTCGATACGTTGCGCGCCGATCTCGAGCACGAGCAGCCCGAGGACGTGCGGGCATGGCTTGCGGCCACGCTCGAAGCGCTCACGCATTACTCGCCGACCATGCTCGAAGTCACGCGCGAGGCGCTGCTGCGCGGCCGCCAGATGACGCTGGCGGAGAGCTTTCGCATGGAGCTCGGGATCGTTGTGCGCGCAATCGAAGAGGGCGACGTCTGCGAAGGCGTGCGCGCGCATCTCGTCGACAAGGACCGCAAGCCGCGCTGGGCGCCCGCGACGCTCGCCGAACTGCGCGACGAGCGAGTGCAGCATTTCCTGTCCTCGCCGTGGCGCGAGGAGACGCATCCGCTCGCCACTCTGGGTGCCTGATGCGCGCCGCGCGATGGATCTGCGCGGCGTCTCCATCGGCCCCATAAGCCCCCCATAGACCCGCACGAAGAAATAAAAATGCCCGCCGTGCGCGAAGCAGGGCGGGCACGGGCTTGCAACTGCAAGCGCGCCGGTGCGCTTTACAGATAGCTGCAGCAGTAGTCGAGCGTCTCGATCACGTCGATGTCGAAGCGGCTCTTGCCCGGCACCGAGAACGACTCGCCTGCGCCGTAGGTCTTCCACTCGTCGCTGCCGTCGAGACGGATGCGGCACTTGCCGCCTTGCACTTCCATGAGTTCGGGGGCGTCGGTGCCGAAGTTCAGCTGGCCCGGCAGGATCACGCCGAGCGTCTTGCGCGTGCCGTCGGCGAACAGCACGGTGTGCGAGACGCACTTGCCGTCGAAATAGACGTTGGCCTTGCGGACCACGGAAACCTGGTCGAATTGTGTTGCAGCCGTCATGGCGGTCTTCCTCTGAGTCTTCGTGAAATGGATGCGTTGGCGCGTGGCGGGCGCGGTTCTGCGCGCACGCAGCGGGACCGATATCATACCGGCACTCGCCGCGCGCATTCAGTGAAATCCCGTGAAATCCCCCGTGAAATGCGCCGCGTGTGTTTCCACCACGTTGACGATTTATTACAATCGATTTGGCAAATGAAAATCATACGCATTCGCAAGTAAGACTCAACACAGGATTCCTTTGACGCGGGCGGCCCGTGACGCCCGGCTCAAGACGTCTCCGCCTTCGATCCACGGGCGGCACGCCGGTGCCCACCGATCGTGGCCAGTTCAGCCACGAGCAGGACCGCTACGAGGGCTATCTCGTGACCGATTTGAAGGGCAACAACATCCGCTCGGGCGGGCCGTGCTCGGTGGCCTGCAACTGCAAGTGCCGCTCGCGTACTGGAACCCGAACAACCCGTGGACCGGCAGCGTGCTGCTCGACGGCGACAAAAGTTTCCCGGGGCCGACCACGAACACGCAGACCAACATCGCTTTGGCCTACCTGTTCGATAGCGTGCGGCTTTCGGAGCGCTGGATCTTCAACGCGGGCCTGCGCTTCGACCGCTATGACGTCACGGCGCAGCAGGCGGGTGTGCCCGATCTGTCGAACACCTCGAATCTCTTCAGCTACCAGTTCGGCCTCGCTCAAGCCGGTGCGCACGGTGAGCCTGTACGCGTCGTACGGCACGTCGGCGAATCCGCCGGGCGCGAATTTGGGCCTCGGCGGCGGCACCGGTTAGATCACGGCGACCAACCAGGACCTCGCGCCCGAGCGCGCGCAATATCGAATTGGGCGCGAAGTGGGATGTGCTCCACGAACGTCTGTGACGAAGTCGGTGGACTTGCAGCTGAACCTGAACAATCTCTTCGACAAGAACTATTACCAGAGCGCGTATCCGATCTACGCAACCTGGGCGCCGGGCCGCTCGGCGATGGTCACGCTGAATTTTTATCAGTGAGGCTTTGAGCCGGGGATGTAAACGAGGCAGGGGGCGCCTGAAGTACAACGGGCGCCCCCTGCGTTTTCTTGCACGCGCGCCATGCAGGCGCGCCCCGATGTTCGCTTACTCTCCCGCAACCGTGACCGAAGCCTCGGACGTGAGCATCATGAACGTGAAACTCTCCTGCAGATAGAGGCGCACGGTGTTCTCGTCGTGCGACGCATAGCCGATCGAAACGTCCTGGCCCAGGTGCAGCGCGAAGTCGCCGCCGCGCGTCGTGAGGATGCTGCCGCCTTCGAGCGCCGGCGCCCAGATGATCTCGCCTTTCACGAGGCGGCGGATGTGCTCGAGAATCGGGTAGCCCGAATCGCTCGCCTCGCTCACGGCCGTGTAGGCGTCGGAGCCGAGCAGCACCGCGTACGGGCCGTCCACGCCTTGCAGGCGCAGCTGCTCGAGCGCTCTCGCGATCACGACCGGATAATCGGCCACGTCGGCCGGCATCTGCAAGATCGGGTTCGAGGTGCCTTCGCGGATGCCCGTGATCTGCGCCGCCTTGTAGCCGTCGAAAATCGCGCGATCTTCGGCGAACGCGAGACGCGTGGCCGCGTCCTTGGCCGGCTGCCAGTCAGAGTCCTGCGCGCCGCGCTCGACATCGTCGATGGCTTCGCGCGACAGTTCGAACGGCACGCGCAGCTCGACCAGAGCCTTCACCTCGCGCTGGCGCGCGCGGATGCCTTCGAGCGGCGATTCGATGCCGCTCTGGTGACCGGTGCCGACGCCAGCGAGATCCACGCCGCCGGGGCCGTTCACGTCGACGACGCGGCGGCCCGCGAGCGAGCGCTTGAAGGTGCGCGCGACTTCTTCTTCGATTTGCGACCATGCGGCCGAGGAAATGGGCGCCAGCTCGCGATGGAGATTATTCATGCCGGGGTGCTCCTTTGAGAGATCCAATGGCGAGCGAGCCTTCCGCGCAGGCCGCGGCGGCGGGCTCGAATGAGGGTTGGTCTTCCAGGCTCGTGCTCACTGCGCCGGCCAGGCTCGGCTCGCGCTCGGCGAGCGCTTCGAGCAGCGGCTGCGAAGGCACGAAGAACAGGCTGCCCGTGACCGCGCGGCTGAAATCGAGCAGACGGTCGTAATTGCCGGGCGGCTTGCCGACGAACATGTTTTCCAGCATCTGCTCGATGGGCGAGGGCGAGCGCGCATAGCCGATGAAGTAGGTGCCGAATTCGCCCGAACCCGGCCGGCCGAACGGCATGTTGTCGCGCACGATCTTGACTTCGTCGCCGTTGGCGTCGGTGAGCGTGGTGAGCGAGCTATGCGAGCAACTCGGCTTCACGTCTGCGTCGAGCTCGATGTCCTGGAGCTTGGTGCGCCCGATGATGCGCTCCTGCGCCTCCACGGTCAGCGCATTCCAGCCTTTCATGTCGTGCAGGTACTTCTGCACCAGCACGTAGCTGCCGCCCGCGAACTCGGCGTCTTCATCCGCGCCGATCACCGTGAAGTGCCCGGCTTCGTTGCCGGTGGGGTTCTCGGTGCCGTCGACGAAGCCGATCATCGCGCGCATGTCGAAATTGCGGAAGCCGTGTACTTCGTCCACCGTCGTGACCGCGCCTTCGAGGCGGTTCATCAGTTGCGTGGCCAGCTCGAAGCACAGGTCGGTCTGGTCCGCGCGGATGTGCAGCAGCAGGTCGCCGGGCGTGGCCGCGGCCACGCGCTCGCCCGAGCCGAATTCGCGGAATGGATGGAGCTCGGCCGGGCGCGGGTTGCCGAACAGGCGATCCCATGCATCAGACGAAAAGCCCACCACGCACGAGAGATTGCCGCCCGGCACGCGCTTGCCGACTGCGCGCGCGAGGTTGGCGACGTCGGCGCACCAGGCGCGCACGGTAGCGCGGCTCGCGGCGTCTTCGTGGACGGTCGCGACGATGAAGATCGCGTTGCGGGTGACGGTGGTGGAGACAGGCTGGGGATCGGGCGTTGAATTGGGCTGCGTCATGGTGTGGGCGGGTCGCTGGACTGGGTTCTGCGTCGGGGGCGGCTTGTGGTTGGTTGGTTGGCTTGCGGCGATTCCGGGCACGGGCGTGGCGCAGGCGCGCCGGCTGCCCGCATAGTGTAGCCAAACTCGCGGAAACGGGCGGTTTGCAGGCGAGTGCCCTGACGTGCGACGATAGGCATCGTCACAGCGTTCGAGAGACAGACCATGTGGGATCACACCGAGCATGAAGGTTTCGAGATCTGGGTGCTGCCGATTCCGGCATTTGGGCCGCGCTCGCCCGAGCCGCTGTTTCACTACAGCGGCTACATCTGCCGCCATGGCGCGGACGCGCATGTGGAAGGGCGCAGCGTCCGCTTCCACGATCTGATGCGCAACCATGTCGGCGCCGACGCCGCGCTCGATGCGGCGTATGCCGATGCGCGTGAGCGCATCGACCGCTTTCACGCGACGGGAAGCTGGGGCGAAAGCCATTAGCCAGGGCGGCTAACGCACGAGCATCGGCGGAGTCAGGACGGGTTCAATGCCCGCCTGAAACGATCAGCATCACGGAGCGGCCCTCGCAGCCCTCGCTGCCGGGCATGGTGATCGCGCGCCAGTTTGTCGGCTGGCCGGGTGCGGCCAGCTCAGGGCCGGCGCTGTCGTGGCTGCCGGCATAAGTCACCAGCATGTTGAACGGCCAGGACGCGCGCCGCAAGCGCTCGTGCACGAGCGAGCCCACCCAGATCGGCGTGGGCGCGGCGCCGTCCGCGGCTTGCGCCGGAGCCAGCGCATAGCCCGTGGGCCAGAAGCGCAGCACGTCGCGGCGGCTGCCGGGACGTGCGGGGTCATTGGGCAGATGCGCGCGCTCGAACACCAGCGGCGAGGGCATGCCGTTGTTCAGCTTCGGCAGCAGCGGCAGCGCAAGCGCGTCCACGTTCGGCGCGACCAGCGAGAGCACGCTCCTCAGCGAGAATTGCGCGCCCTCGCTCCAGCCGGCTTCGTGCAGCGCCAAGCGCAGGTCGGCGGCGCTGGCGGCCCACTGGATCGTCATCGGTTCCCGACGCTCGCCTTTCATGTCGATGCGGTAGCATGCGAAGGTCCTCCAGAGCGAATCGGTCCACACGAGCTGCGTGATGGTTTGCGGCGGCGCTTCGGTACGCGAGGCGTGCGCCTCCGCGCGCTCCGCCGCGCCGCGCTGCAGTGCGAAAGCCAGCGCGAGCACGGCGAACACGACCGATGGCATGAAGTTGCGATTCGCTGGCCGCTGCGGATAGCGCCACAGCGAGAGCAGCACGACCATCCACACCCAGATCGAGGCGAAGGTCGCGCCGCCGATGGCATCGGAGAACAGGAAGCGGTCGAAATAGAGCCCCGCGAACGTCACCGCCACTACGAGCGCATTGCCGAACATCGCGACCATGGCCGCCTGCACCACGTTCACGCGCCGCACGAGCAGGAACATCGCGAAGCCGTAGACGATCACCATCGAGGCCACGCGGTCGCTCGGGAACACATAGGCGCCCACATGCGCGGCGCCGGCCACGTCGTGGTGGATCGCCACGCGCAGCGCGACGATGAGCGCCTGCGAGACGCCCGCGGCGAGCGCCCAGTAGCCGATGGTGCGCCAGCGCCGCTCGAATGCGAGCCAGAGCGTGATGGTGGCCACGAGCGCCGCGAGCGTGTAGTTGCTGCCGAGCGTCTCGACGTGAATGAGGACATCGTCGGCCCAGGTGGTGTGGATCGACTGGAGAAACTGGCGCACTGACTGGTCGATCTGCACGAGCGGGTCGCCGTTCAGCAGATCGCTGAGCACGTAAGAGAACACCGTCGCGCACAGTGGCACCAGCGCCGTGACGGCGATTAACGCGCCGAGCGCCGGCTCCCGTGGATCGAGCACCCGCGCAAGACGGCGCCCGGCCTGGCCCCGGTGGCCCGCCGCCCAGCGCGCCACGGCACGGCGCGACGCGCTGGCCCAGGCGTCCAGATGGCCGAGCGTTATCCGCGTGATGCTCCACACCAGCCAGCCCGCGAATACGATGATCGCGAGCGCGACCACGAGCCGGAACGACACGGCGCCCGCGAGTTGCAGCGATGCGCCGAACACCACGCCCGGCAAGATGTGCGCGGGCGCCCAGACGAGCGCCGAGATCACGTTCATCACGAAGAAGCGCATCGGCGACATCTCCGCCATGCCCGCGACGACCGGCACCACGGCGCGCATCGGCGCGACAAAGCGCGCGAGAATCACGCTGCGCGTGCCGTGGCTCTGGAAGTAGACCTGCGCTTTCTCGAGGATCACGGGGTAGCGGCTGAACGGCCAGACTTGGGCGATCGAGCCGCGATAGCGGCGGCCGAGCCAGAAGCTCAGCGCGTCGCCGGCTACGGCGCCCGCGATGGCCCAGGCGAACAGCCAGCCCAGATTGAGCGCGCCGGTGCCGGCGAAGGCGCCCGCGATGAACATGGCCGTGCTGCCCGGGAAAAACGTGCCGACCAGCGCGAGCGATTCGGCGAAGGCCGCGAAGGCCACGAACGCGAGCGTCCAGCCCGGATAGGCGGCAAGCAGGTGCAGCAACTGGACGTAGGCGTGCTCCATTGGAAAGGCGACTGGGTGCTGGCGGGGCGGCGGTTGATCGGCAACGGGCAAGGGGCAGGGGCTGCACGCGGCGCCCCATGCGCAATATAACCGGCTGCGCAAATGCGCGCGTGGAGCGGGGGCGGCCGGGTGCCGGTTGCCTCGCCAAAAGCACTGCGCCCCGCAGCGTGCTTGACGCTGCGGGGCGCGATGGATGGTATGCAAAGCGGCGCTGATGCTCCGTCGCGGCTTCTCAGTCGCTTCTCAGTGCCTCAATGCTCCACGGCCTCCATCGGCAGAAGCCCGGTCTGCCCATAGAACTCCTGCGCGGCGAACGCCTCGCGCTCCTTGCGCGCGCGTGCGCTGGTGTCGAGCCGGGATACCGCCCAGATGCCGACGAACGCGAGCGGCACGGAGACCAGCGCCGGATTGTCGAGAAACACGGGGGCATGCGCATGATGGAGCACGTCCACCCAGACCGACTTCGAGAACACCGTGAGCAGCACCGAGGAAACGAGCCCGAGCACCCCGCCGGCCACCGCGCCGCGCGTGGTCATGCCGCTCCAGAAGATCGACATCACGAGCACCGGGAAATTGGCGCTGGCCGCCACGGCTGCGACGAGCCCCACGAGAAATGCCACGTTGGCATGCTCGAACAGGATGCCGAGGCCGATCGCCACCGCGCTGAGCACGAGCGTCGCCACGCGCGAGATGCGCATCTCGCGCTGCTCGTTCTTGCGCCCGCGCGCAAGCCAGCTTGCGTAGAGATCGTGCGAGACCGTGGTGGCGCCCGAGAGCGTGAGGCCAGCGACAACGGCGAGGATTGTCGCGAACGTGACCGCCGCGATGAAGCCGTAGAAGAGATTGCCGCCCACCGCCTGGGCGAGCTTCACGGCCACCATGTTCGAACCGCCGAGCAGATCGGTCGTGAGATTGAAGTGGCCTGCCGCGTCGACGCGGAAGAACTCCGGATGCTGCGCGAGCAGCGCGATCGCCGAGAAGCCGATCACGAAGGTGAGCAGATAGAAGTAGCCGATGAACCCCGTCGCGTAGAACACCGACTTGCGCGCTTCCTTGGCGTTGGGCACCGTGAAGAAGCGCATCAGGATGTGCGGAAAGCCGGCCGTGCCGAACATCAGCGCGATGCCGAGCGAGAGGGCGTTGAGCGGGTCGCGGATCAGCTTGCCCGGTGCCATGATGGAGAGCGCGCCCGGGTGCACGTTGACGGCCTCGCGGAACATCTCGTTCGGGCTGAAGCCGAAGTGCGCGAGCGCGAGCACGGCCATGAAGGTCGCGCCGCACAGCAGCAGCCCCGCTTTGATGAGCTGCACCCACGTGGTGGCCTTCATGCCGCCGAAGAACACGTAGATCACCATCAGCGCGCCCACGACGATCTCGGCAATCCAGTACGGCAGGCCGAACAGCAATTCGATCAGCTTGCCCGCGCCCACCATCTGCACAACCAGGTAAAAGATCACGACCATCAGCGCATTGGCCGAGGTCATCAGGCGGATCGGGCCTTGCTCGAAGCGATACGCAATGACATCGGCGAACGTGAACTTGCCGAGGTTGCGCAGCGGCTCGGCGATCAGGAACATCACGAACGGCCAGCCGACCAGAAATCCGATCGAGTAGATGAGGCCGTCGAAGCCGAACATGAACACCATGCCCGAGAGACCGAGGAACGAGGCCGCCGACATGTAGTCGCCCGCAATCGCGAGACCGTTCTGCAAGCCGCTGATGCCGCCGCCGCCCGTGTAGAAGTCGCGCGCGGTGCGCGTGCGGCGCGCGGCCCATTGGGTGATGCCTAGCGTCACGAGCACGAACAGCAGAAACATGCCGATGGCGACGGGGTTGTGCTGCGGCTTGGGCATGGGCGCGGCCGCGCCGCCCGGCATATTGGCAAGAGCGAGGCTGCTGGCGGTGGCGAGTGCGAATGCGCAGAGAAGGCGAAGGGACTTCATGCCTGCACCTCGCCCTGGAACTTCGCGACGAGCGCGCGCATGGCGGGATCGAAGCGGCGGTTGGCGCGCAGCACATAGAGGCCGGTGAGCGTGATGGCGCCGGCGATGATAGCCACGCCCACGACAATGCCGACGCTGATGGTGGCGCCCGCATAGAGCGGCTGCGCGAGCCGGTGCGGCGCGAGCGCGACGATCAGGATGAAGCCGTAGTAGAGGGCGATCATGAGCGCGGTGAGCGTGAAGCTGAAGCGCCGGCGCACGGCAACGAGCTGCCGGTATTCTGGGTGTGCCTTGATCGTGTCGATTGCTGGGGTCGTCATGGTGTCTCCTGTGTCTCTTGTGTTTTTATGTCGAGTGTCTCGATCAAATCACGCCTTTGCTTTTCAGCTCGGCGATTCTTTCCGCTGAATATCCAAGCGTCTCATCCAGCACGTCGCGCGTGCCTTCGCCGAGTTGCGGCGGTGCGCGGCGCACGGGCATGCGTTCGCCGTCGAAGAGCCACGGCGGCGCGAGCACCGGCGTCGTGCCGCTTGCCGTGTGCGGATGCGGCTGCTGCGTGACGAGCCCGCCCTGCATGGCGCGTGGCGAGAGCAGCGCTTCGCGCAGGCCCGCCACCTCGCCGCATGGAATGCCGGCGTTCGCGAGACGCTCGAGCAACAGCTTGCGCGGGCGGCTGCCCAGCTCGCGCGTGAGTTCGGGCACGAGCGTCTCGCGGTTCTGCCCGCGCAGGATGTTGGTCTTGTAGCGCGCGTCGTCGGCGAGGTCGTCGCGCTCGATCACCTCGCGGCAGAAGCGCTCGAACTGCGCGTTGTTGCCCACGGTGATGACGAGCGGACCATCGGCGGCGTCGAACACGCCATAAGGCACGATGGACGGATGCGCGTTACCGTAGCGCGGCGGGTCTTCGCCCAGCAGCAGCGCTTCGAGCCCGTAGTAAGCGGTGATCATGAGGCCGCAGTCGAACAGCGCCATTTCGATGTGGCGCCCGCGCCCGGTGCGCTCGCGCTCGTACAGTGCGGCGAGCATCGCCTGCGCCGAGTACATGCCCGTGAACAGATCGACGGCGGCCACGCCGAACTTGAGCGGCGGCTGATGCGCTTCGCCATTCAGCGCCATCAGGCCCGCTTCGCCCTGCACGACGAGGTCGTAGCCGGGACGCTTCGCCTCGGGCCCGGTGCTGTCGTAGCCGGTGATCGAGCAATAGATGAGGCGCGGGTTCTCCGCGCTCAGCGCCTCATAGCCGAGGCCCAGCTTCGCCGCGCCGCCCGACTTGAAATTCTGGATGAAGATGTCGCTGGTCTTCGCGAGCTCGCGCGCGATCTGCTGGCCCTCCGGCGTTTGCAGATCGAGCGTGATCGAACGCTTGTTGCGGTTCACGCTATTGAAGTAGGCCGTCTCGGTCTTGCCGACGCGCACGCCCCAGTCGCGCGTGTCGTCGCCGCGGTCGGGATGCTCGACCTTGATGACCTCGGCCCCCAGGTCGCCGAGCACCATCGCGCTCCACGGTCCGGCCAGCACGCGCGAAAGATCGAGGACGCGTACGCCTGCGAGCGGCAGGCTTCTGTTGTCGGTCTGCATCAGCAGGCACTCCAGGTTCGTTGTGAATGAAAGGCCGCGCCGCGCATGTCCGCCATGGGAAGGCGGCCGTCGGCCCTCGCAACGGTCATGCCGCGGTGGATTCCAGCGCGATGTAGCGCGCGATATGATGATCCTCGTCGCCGAGCTGATGGTCGATCATCACGAGGCGCTTGGCGTAGTGCGCGAGCGGCAGCTCCCACGTCATGCCGATGCCGCCGTGCAGTTGAATGGCTTCTTCGGCTACGCGCGCGCCAATGCGCCCGATCGAGTACTTCGCCGCCGAAAGCGCGCGCTCGCGCGGCACGCGCGGTGCGTCGATGGCGGCCGCCGCGTTGATCACGGCAGAGCGCGCCTGCTCGATTTCGAGCAGCACGTCGGCCATGCGGTGCTGCAGCGCCTGGAAGCTGCCGATGGGCACGCCGAACTGCTTGCGCGTGCGCAGGTATTCGAGCGTGTGATCGCGCGCGACGTCCATCGCGCCCACGGCTTCCGAAGCGAGCGCGAGCAGGCCGTAGCCGCGCGCGTGCTCGAGCGTCGCGAAGCCCGCGTCTTGCGCGCCCACGAGCGCGTCGGCGCCGAGTGTCACATGATCGAGCGTGACTTCCGCCGCGCGTCCGCCGTCGATCTTGCCATAGCCGCGCACGCTCACGCCCTTCGCGTCGCGCGGCACGAGGAAGAGCGCAATGCCGGCTTCGTCGAATTCGCTTCCTGCGACGCGAGCGGAAACGAGCAGCACGTGCGCATGTTCAGCATGCTGCACGACGCCTTTCGCGCCTTGCAGCACCCAGCCGTCGGCGTGCTTTTCGGCGCGCGTGACGACGCGCGAAGCTTCGTAATGCGAGCCCGGTTCGTCGTGCGCAAGCGCTGCGATCTGCGAGCCGTCGATGAACGACGCGATGCGCGCGCGTTGCGCCTCGCTGCCCGCGTGCGCGAGCGCGCGGCCCACGATCAGCGTATCGAGAAACGGCTCGACCACGAGGCCGCGCCCGAGCGATTCGAACACGACGGCCACATCGAAGCCCTGGCCGCCGAATCCGCCAACGGCTTCGTCGAACAGTGCGCCGATCACGCCGAGCTCGGCGAAGCGCTGCCACATGTCGGGGCTGAAGCCCTCGCTGGAGCGCGCAATCTTGTCGCGCGCGTCGAAACCATATTGCTCCGCGATGAAGCGATTGAGCGTGTCCGCAAGCATGCGGCGGTCTTCGGTGTGCTGGAAGTTCATGACCGGGTCTCTCTTACTTTCTTAAAGACCGAGAATCATCTTGGAGATGATGTTCTTCTGGATCTCGTTGGAGCCGCCGAAGATCGACAGCTTGCGGTTGTTGAAGTAAAGCGCGGCGGCGCTGGCGGCTTCGTCGGGGCCGATGGTCTCGCCTTCGTAGCCTTCCTGCAGCGCTTCTTCAACGAAGGGCGCTGCGTACGGGCCCATCGCGCGGCGCAGCAGCGACGAGATCTCCTGGCGGATCTCGGTGCCGCGAATCTTCAGCATCGAGCTCTCCGCGCCCGGCACGCCGCCGCCCGCCACGGCTGCGATCACGCGCAGGTTCGTGGTCTTCATGTTTTCCAGGTCGATCTCGACCTTGGCCATGCGTGCCGCGAACTGCGGGTCCTGCGCGAGCGGCTTGCCGTTGCGCGTGACCTGTTGCGCGGCGCGCTTCAGGCGCGCGAGCGCGGCCACCGAAAAGCCCACGCCCGCGATGTTGGTGCGCTCGTAGGTCAGCAGGTATTTTGCGTAGGTCCAGCCCTTGTTCTCTTCGCCCACGAGGTTTTCCGCCGGCACGCGCACGTCGGTGAAGAACACTTCGTTTACCTCATGTTCGCCGTCGAGCGTGATGATCGGGCGAACCTCGATGCCGGGAGTGTTCATGTCGATCAGCAGGAAGCTGATGCCTTCCTGCTTGCGCACGTCCGTGGCGGTGCGCACGAGGCAGAAAATCATGTTCGCGTAATGGCCGAGCGTGGTCCACGTCTTCTGGCCGTTCACCACGTAGTAGTCGCCGCTCGCGTCGGTCTTGCGCACGGCGCTCGTGCGCACCGAGGCGAGATCCGAGCCCGCGCCCGGCTCCGAATAGCCCTGGCACCACCAGTCCGAGCCGTCGAGAATACGCGGCAGCCAGTGGCGTTTTTGCGCCTCGTTGCCGTACTTGATGAGCACGGGGCCTAGCATGTTCACGCCGAACGGCACGATGCGCGGTGCACCCGCAATCGCGCATTCGTTCTCGAAGATGAACTTCTGCACGGCGCTCCAGCCCGGGCCGCCATACTCCTTCGGCCAGTGATTCGCGAGCCAGCCCTTTTCGTTGAGCGTGGCGTGCCACGCGGCCATGTCATCGCGCGTGAGGTGCTTGCCGCTGCGCACTTTTTCGGCCACCCGCTGCGGCAGGCGCTCGCGCAGGAAGTCGAGCACTTCGCTGCGGAAGGCTTCTTCTTCGGCGGTGAATTTCAGATCCATGAGTCTTGCTCCTTGCTGCCCCGCATGAGCGCAGGCCGTGTTCAGTCGATGTGATTGAGGCTCGCGAAGTCCGCGCCGCGCTCGACCAGTTCGACGAGCAGCGGCGAAGGACGCCAGAACAGCGGGTCTTCCTTCGCGAATTCGCGGATGTCGGCGAGCACGTTCGCGAGGCCCACGGTGTCGGCATATTTCATCGGGCCGCCGCGATAGCGCGGAAAACCATAGCCGTACAGCAGCGTCACGTCCACGTCGAGCGGGCGCAGCGCGATCTTTTCGTGCACCACGTTCGCGCCTTCGTTGATCATCGCGGCCATGTAGCGGCGCATGATGTCCTCGTTGCTGAACGTGCGCGGCTTGATGCCGGCGCGCTCGCGCTCGGCGGCGATGATGGCTTCCACTTCCGGATCGGGCGTGCCCGCGCGTGCCCCTTCGGGGTACAGGTAGAAGCCACGGCCCGTTTTCTGGCCGAACCAGCCGCGCTCGCACAGGCGGTCGGCGATCTGCACGTAGCGCGCGTTCGGGTCGCGCGTGGCCGCGCGGCGCTTGCGCGTGGCCCAGCCGATGTCGCCGCCCGCGAGATCGACCACCTGGTACGGGCCCATCGGGAAGCCGAATTCGCGCACGGCCCGGTCGATCTGGTACGGCGAGGCGCCGTCTTCCATCAGATGATCGGCGGCCGTGCGGTACACGGCGAGGATGCGGTTGCCGATGAAGCCGTCGCACACGCCCGCGCGCACCGGCACCTTGCGCAGCTTCTTCGCGAGCTCGAACGCGGTGGCCACCACATCGGGGCTGACGGCCTTCGGCACCACGACTTCGAGCAGCTTCATGATGTTCGCGGGCGAGAAGAAGTGCAGGCCCACCACGTCTTGCGGACGCCCGATGCTGGCCGCGATGGCGTCGATGTCGAGATACGAGGTGTTGGTCGCGAGCACCGCGCCCGGCTTGCAGACGCGGTCGAGCCCGGCGAACACGGCCTGCTTCACGGCGATGTCTTCGAACACGGCCTCGATCACGAGGTCGGCATTCGCGAGTGCATCGTACGCGGTGCTGCCGTTCAAACGCGCGAGGATCTGCGCCTTCGCTTCGGGCTTCATGCGGCCCTTGGCGATCAGGCCGTCGTAGACCTTCTCCACATGCGCGCGGCCGCGGGCGAGCGCGGCGTCGTCGCGCTCGATCATCGTCACGGGCAGGCCCGCGTCGAGCACGGCCACGGCGATGCCCGCGCCCATCGTGCCGCCGCCGATCACGCCGACGGTGTCGATCGCGCGCGGCGCGGCGCGCTTCGTTTCAGGCGCTTTCTGTACTTCGCGCTCGGCGAAGAACGCATGGATGAGGCCCGCGCGCTGCGGGCTTTCGAGGCAGGCGAGGAACTGCTTGCGCTCGAAGCGCAGACCTTCCTCGAACGATTCGTCGAGCGCGGCCTGCACGCAATCGACGATCTTCATTGGCGAGAACAGGCCGCGCGACTTCTTCTCGGTGTCGGCGCGCGCGGCGACGATGGCGGCTTGCGCGGCGGCGCGGTCGGCGAGCCCTTGTGCGTCGCGCGTGCGGCGCACAAGGGCATGCGAGTTTGCGTGATTCGCCAGCAGTTCCTGCGCATAGGCGAGGCCTTCGGCGAGGATGTCGTCGCTCGCGCCCACACGGTCGACCAGACCGAGCTTGAGCGCTTCCTGCGCGCCCACGTGGCGGCCGCTCAGCATCAGCGAAAGCGCGGCTTCCGCACCGATCAGGCGTGGCGCGCGCTGCGTGCCGCCCGCGCCGGGCAGGAGGCCGAGCTGGACTTCGGGCAGGCCGAGCTTCGCGCCCGCCACCGCGAGCCGGTAGTGCGCGGCGAGCGCGACTTCGAGTCCGCCGCCGAGCGCCGCGCCGTGAATCGCCACGATCACCGGCTTGTGGCAGCCCTCGATGCGGTTGACCACGTCGGGCAGCGCGGGCGCTTGCGGCGGCTTGCCGAATTCGCGGATGTCCGCGCCGGCGATGAAGTTGCGCCCCGCGCCGACGATCAGCACGGCCTGCACGGCCGCATTCGCCTCGGCGTGCTCGATGGCGGCGGCAAGACCGCGCCGCACGTCCACGCCCAGCGCATTCACGGGCGGATTGTCGACGGTGACGAGCAGCACCTTGCCGCGCAGTTCGTGACTAACCGGGGAAAAAGCGGAGGAGGGAGCTGCCGTGTCGATTGCCATGAGGGATGTCTCCAGAAGAATAGGGTGCCTGATCGGTGGCCGGCCGGCGGCTGGCCGGCCAGGATCGCGGTTCTCCAATGTGGGCTTCATTCTGTGGATGCCAGCGCCAATTGACAATCCCATGGTTGATTGACATGCTGTCAAAGATTATTTGACAATGAGGTCGATCGTGGACGTCAATTCATTGACCTTGCTGGTGGAGATCCTCGACGCCGGCAACCTGAGCGAGGCCGCGCGGCGTCTCAAGATGAGCCGCGCGAATGTGAGCTACCACCTCAACCACCTCGAAAAATCCATCGGCCTGCAACTCGTGCGGCGCACCACGCGCCGCGTGGAGCCCACCGAGATCGGCCTGAAGCTCTACGAACACGGACGCGCGATCCAGAACGCGCTGCTCGCGGCGCACGAGTCGGTTTCCACGCTCGGGCAAAGCCTCCAGGGGCGCGTGCGCTTATCGGTGCCGAGCGGCTATGGGCAGCTCGTGATGTCCGAGTGGCTGATTCGCTTCAAGCGCCTGTATCCGGGCATCGTGCTCGACGTGATGTTCGAGAACCGCGTGGAAGACCTGCTGCGCGACGAAGTGGACATCGCGGTGCGCGTGATGCACGAGCCGCCGCAGAATCTCGTGGCGCGCGACATGGGCGCGGTGCGATATGTCGCGTGCGCGTCGGCGCCTTGGGCCGCGGAGCACGGCATGCCAGAAACGCTGGAAGACCTCGCGCGCGCGCCAGTCATTACCGCGACGGTGGTGGGGCGGCAACTGCGCCTCGCGGGCTACCTCGGCGAGGAACGGCACGAGGTGCTGCTCGAACCGTCGATCATTTCGGAAAATTTTCTGTTTCTGCGCCAGTCGATTCTGGAGGGGCTGGGTGTGGGCATCGTGCCCGACTACGTGGTCCACGACGACCTGCGCAACGGCCTGGTCGTGACCTCGCTCGACGCGTGGCGGCTGAGCATCTTCGGCACGCATATGTACCTGCTCTACATGCCCAACCGCCACCATACGCGCGCGGCTTCGACCTTCATCGACTACGTGTTGACCGAGGCGCGCAAGAGCGGGCGCGGCGCTGTCGTTGGCGATCAGATGTCCTGAGCGGGTTTGCCTGGCGCGCGCGAGGGTTGCGCGGCTTCATCGTCATCGCTCGCTTCGTGCGTCTCGCGCGTGTCGCCACGTTGCGCGCACGCGCCGGTCGTGGGCGGGCGCCCGCGCGTGGCCGCCGTGACTCGCACGCGCTGCTGGATGCCGGCCTTCGCGAGCATGTGCGCGCTGATGGGCGCGGTGAGGAACAGGAACGCGGGAATCAGCAACTCGTGCAGGCTCGCGAAATTGTTGTGCGTGCTGAAATAGATCACGGAGGCGAGCACGATTCCGCCCACGCCTAGCGTGGTCGACTTCGTCGGCCCGTGCAGGCGCATGAAAAAATCGGGCAGGCGCGCGAGCCCGATCGCGCCGATCAGCGTGAACAGGCTGCCGATCAGCAGCAGCGCGCTCACGATTGCTTCGACAACGGTTTGCATCGGCTGGCCTTTTCGTCAGTTCAGTCAGTTCAGTTCGATGATGTCGCCGCGCTGCAGATACTTCGTGAGCGCGACAGTGCCCACAAACCCCATCAGCGCGATGAGCAGCGCGGCTTCGAAGAACACCGTCGAGCGCAGGCTGATGCCGTACACGACGATCAGCGCGATCGCGTTCACATTGAGTGTGTCGAGCGCGACGATGCGGTCGGGCAGCGAGGGGCCGCGCACGAGGCGCACGAGCGTGAGCAGGAAGGCGATGCCGAGGATCGCGAACGAGACCGGGATCACGATGGCTAGCATGCGAAGATCTCCATCAACGGGGCTTCATAACGGGACTTGATGAGCGCGACCAGCGCCGCTTCGTCGTCGAGGTCTAGCACGTGGACGATGAGGCGCGTGCGGTCGTCGCTGAGTTCGGCGCACAGCGTGCCCGGGCTCAGCGACACGATGCTGATGAGCATGGTGAGCGCGATTTCGTGCGTGCTGTCGAGCGGCACGTCGATGAACGCGGGCCGCAGGCGCCTGGTGGGGCCGAGCACCAGCAGCGCGACTTCCACGTTGGCCACGACGATGTCGATCAGCACGTGCACGAACAGGCGCACGAGCAGCCACGGCTTGCCGAAGCGCACCGGCTGCAGCCACAACCCCCTGGCCACGCAGAACGAGATCACGGTGCCGAGCACCGCGCCCAGCAGCAGATTGCCGGGCGAGACATCGTTCATGAGCAGCACCCAGCAGACGAGCAGCACGACGGTGAGCCACGGGTGCGGAAAGAGCTTTTTTAGCATCGTCAGCTCCCGTTGGTCTGGGTGGGCGCCGGCGCACGTGCGGGCGTGCTCAGGATCGCGCGCACGTAGGCGTCGCGGTCGAACAGTTGTGCGGCGGTGGCGTCGAGATACTTCCGCAGCGGCCCCGCGCCGAGCGTGGCCGCCGCCACGCAGGCGAGCAGCAGCGCGCAGGCCGCGAGCTTGGCCGCGCTGCCCTGGCAGGCGCAAGCGGGCGCGAAGGCGGCGGCGCGCGCGGCGGGCTCGGCCCACAGCAGGCGCGTGCCGGTGCGGCTCAGCGCGACGATCAGCAGCAGGCTCGAGGCCAGCACGGCGGGCCATAGCACGGCCGCCTCGTGCGTGGGCGTGGCCGCGAGCACCATGGCCTTGCCGAGGAAGCCGGAGAGCGGCGGCAGGCCCGCTGCGCCCACTGCAGCGGCGAGATAGAGCAGGGCGGCGGCGTTCGAAGGCCACGGAGCGCGCGCCTGTTCGATGCGTTGCGGCGCGCTCGCCTTTGCCGTAGCGGGTGCTTCGCGGTGCGTCTCGGGCGAGATGGCTGCTGCTGCCGCGTCGTCGAGCGCTTCGAGCGAGCCAGGTTCGACGCTGTTCGTGCCTTCTGTGGCGTTCGCTGCGTGCGCCGGGTGGGACGCCATGGCGGCCTCGGGCTCCAGCGTATCGGCGAGCAGGAACAGCGCGCCCGTGCACAGCGTCGTGCTGATCAGGTAGTAGAGCAGCGCACTCCACGCCAGCGGCGTTTGCTGCGTGACGGCTGCAATCAGGAGTCCGACCGAAACCAGCACGAGATAGCCCGTGGTGGTTTTCAGGCTCGACACGGCGAGCGCGCCCAGCGCGCCGAACGCGATGGTCGCAATGGCGAGCCACCATACCCAGTCGTGCATGAACGCATCGAGCACGCCACCGTTGCCGCTGCCGCCGCCGAACACCAGTACGTCGCAGCGCAGCATCGCGTAGATGCCCACCTTGGTCATGATCGCGAACAGCGCCGCCACCGGGCCAATCGCGCTGCGGTACGCCTGGGGCAGCCAGAACGACATCGGAAACACCGCGGCCTTCAGGCCGAACACGAGCATGAGCGTCGCGCCGGCGAACTGCGCGAGCGGCAGCGATCCGGCGTTCAGGTGCGCGAGGCGCTCGCCCATGTCGGCCATGTTGAGCGTGCCGGTGATGCCGTACAGCACGCCCAGCGCGATCAGGAAGAACGACGAGCCCACGAGGTTCATGATCAGGTAGTGCAGCCCGTTGCGCACGCGCCGCGTGCCGCCGCCATGCAGGAGCAGCGCATACGAGGCGATCAGCAGCAGCTCGAAGAACACGAACAGGTTGAACATGTCGCCCGCGAGGAACGCGCCGTTCAGGCCCATCAGCTCGAACTGGAACAGTGCGCGGAAATAGCGGCCGCGCCGTGCGTCGGCGCTCGACGTGCCCAGCAGGCAGCAGCACGCCAGCACGGCGGTCAGGAGCAGCATGAGCGCGGCAAGGCGGTCGAGCTGCAGCACGATGCCGAATGGCGCGGGCCATGCGCCGAGCGCATAGCTCGCGATCCCGCCTTGCGCCGCGCGCGCGGCCAGCACGCCTGCGACGGGCAGCAGCGCCACGGTTGCGGCCGCATTGAGCGCGCGCTGCAAGCGCTTGGCGCGAAGCGGCAGCGCGACGATGGCGCCCGCCGCGAACAGCGGGATCAGGATAGGGAGCAGAAGGGCGTGGTTCATGCGCCGCGCGTCTCCCCGTCGTTGCCCTGCGGATTGGCCTCGCCACCTTCCCCGTCCACGTGATCGCTGCCGGTGAGCGCCAGCGAGCGCAGCGCGAGCACCACGGTAAACGCCGTCATGGCGAAGCCGATCACGATGGCCGTGAGCACGAGCGCTTGCGGCACCGGGTCCGCGTAGCGGGCCGCGCTATCCGCCGCGCCGGCGATCACGGGCGGCTGGCCCGTGGCGAGCCGCCCCATGCCGAGCAGGAACAGGTTGATCGCATACGAGAACAGCGTGATGCCGAGGATCACGGGCAGCACGCGCGCGCACAGCAACAGGTAGATGCCGCACGCGCAGAGCACGCCGATTGCGGCAGCGAAGGCGGCTTCCATCAGCTTTTCTCCACGGACTGCAGGTCCTTGTCGCGCACGCCCAGGTGCGAAACGATCGTGAGCGTCGTGCCCACCACCGCGCCCAGTACGCCGAGATCGAACAGCATGGCCGTGCTCAGCTCGATTTCGCCGACGAGCGGTAGATGCAGATGTCCAAACGCGCTGGTGAGGAATGGATAGCCGAAGACGAGGCTGCCCAGACCCGTTGCGGCCGCAACGAGAATGCCGAGACCCGCGAGCGCGCGGTAGTTGATGCGGATGCGCGATTCGGTCCATAGCACGCCGCTCGCTACGTATTGGAGCAGCAGTGCGACCGAAAGAATGAGCGAAGCGATGAAGCCGCCGCCGGGCAGATTGTGGCCGCGCAGGAACACGAACACGGCCACCAGCGCGGTGAGCGGCAGCATGAGGCGCGCGAGAATCGCGAGCAGCAGCGGATGCGACTGCGACGACCACGGCAGACCGCCCGGCCCGGTGTCGGGCGCCTTCAGGCGCAGGCCGCGCAAGAGCGCCTTCACGGCGAGGCCGGCGACCACGAGCACGCTGACCTCGACCATGGTGTCGAAGCCGCGGAAGTCCACGAGGATCACGTTCACGACGTTGTGGCCGCCGCTGCCGGGCAGCGCGTTGGCGAGGAAGTACGGCGCGATGCCTTGCGCGGGCGGACGCGTCATGACCTGGTACGCGACGCTGCCTAGCAGCGCGCCGCCCGCGAGTGCGAGCGCACCGTTGCGCATGCGCGCGGGAATCGGCTCGATGGCGGTTTGCAGGTTGGGCAGGAAGTAGATGGCCAGTACCAGCAGCAGCACCGTCACCACCTCCACGGAGACCTGCGTGAGCGCGAGATCGGGCGCGGAAAAGCGCGCGAACGCGAGCGTCACCAGCAGCCCGCAGGTGCTCAGCATCACGAGCGCGTAGAGCGTGTGCGTGCGCACCATCACGACGCCCACGGCGAGCAGCGCCATCAGCACGAGGCCGCACAGCGTGATCGTGTCGACGGGCAGGCGCACGAAGTCGCCGCCCCACGCGCCCAGCGCGACGAACGCGGTGCCGGGCACGATGATCATCGCCGCGATCATCCACGCGAGATAGTCGGGCAGCGAGCGCGTCTCGAACACGCGCACCACCACGCCCGCGCCTTTTTCCAGGCGCTGGATGAGGCGGTCGAAGCCTTCGCTCGCGTTCATGTCCGAGAGCATCGATCGATGATGACGGAACGCGTCGCGGCGCAGCACGAACAGCAGCGCGCCCGCCGCGAACGACACCACGCTCATGACCAACGGCGTATTCACGCCGTGCCACAGGCTCAGGCTGTACGCGGGCAGCTTGCCGCCGAGCGTGAACCACGCCGCCGATTCCAGCATCCTGCCGATGATCCGCTGCGGAAACAGGCCGATCAGCAAACAGACCACCACGAGAATCTCGACCGGTAGCTTCATGAAGCGCGGCGGCTCGTGCGGCGGGTAATGCGGCAGGTCGCGCGGCGCCGCGTGGTCGAAGAACACGCCCCAAACGAAGCGCAGCGAGTATGCCACCGAGAGCGCGGCGGCCACGATCGCGATCACGGGAATCGCCCAGTTGAATGGCCCGAACATGCCTTGCGCGAGCGTCTCGCCGAAGAACATTTCCTTCGAGAGAAAGCCGTTCAGGAGCGGCACGCCCGCCATCGCGAGCGAGGCCACGCCCGCGAGCACGGCGGTGTGCGGCATGTACTTCGCGAGCCCGCGCAGGCGGCCCAGATCGCGCGTGCCGGTTTCATGGTCGATGATGCCGGCGGCCATGAAAAGCGAGGCCTTGAATACCGCATGGTTGACGGTGTGAAAGAGCGCGGCCACGGTGGAAAGCTGCGTATCGAGGCCGAACAGCAGCACGATCAGGCCGAGATGGCTGATGGTCGAGTAGGCGAGCAGCCCCTTGATGTCGCGCTGGAACAGCGCCATCGACGCGCCGCCCACCAGCGTGACGAGCCCGGCGAGCGTGGCCGAATAGGCCCACCAGGCGGTGCCCTCGAACACCGGGTAGAGGCGCGCGAGCAGGAAGATGCCGGCCTTCACCATCGTCGCCGAGTGCAGATACGCGGAGACCGGCGTGGGCGCCGACATCGCGTGCGGTAGCCAGAACTGGAATGGGAACTGCGCGGATTTCGTGAACGCCGCGAACAGCGTGAGCACCAAAATGGCCGGAAAGAGCGGGTCGTGCTGGATCGTGTCTTTTTGCGCGAGCACGTCGTTGAGGTCGAAACTACCGCATACGTGGCCGAGCAGGAGCACCGCCGCGAGCAGCGCGAGCCCGCCCGCGCCCGTGATGGTGAGCGCCATGCGCGCGCCGCGCCGTGCATCGGGCCGCGATGGCCAGAAGCCGATCAGCAGGAACGAGACGAGGCTCGTGAGCTCCCAGAAGATCACGAGCATCAGCAAATTGTTCGAGAGGACCACGCCGAGCATCGCGCCCATGAAGAGCAGGAGCAGCAGGTAGAGGCGCGGGAGCGTGTCGCTGCCGGCCAGGTAATAGCGTGCGTAGATGAACACGAGCAGGCCGATCGCGAGCACCAGCAGCGCGAACATGAACGAGAGGCCGTCGAGGCGCAGCGAAAGCGCGAGGCCGATCTCGGGCACCCACTCGCGGCGCCACTGCAGGACGCCGTAAGTGGGCATGCCCACGCGCTCGCTGAGGACCAGTCCGAGGCCGAGCAGCGCGGTCGCGAACGCGATCCACGTGGCGAGCGCGCGGGCGTGCCGGGCCGCGAATGCGACGAGCGCCGCCCCAACGAACGGAAGTACGACGAGCCACTCCAATGCCATCCGGCTTCCTCCGGGAAATTCGCTGCGTGCGGGTTGAGGACGTGGACTGCCCGCGTGGCGCGGGTGAGGCTGGGCAGGCGTGCGCGAGGCGCGCCTGTGGGCCGCAGATCACGATCATAGCCGCAAACGGGGCCGGAGTTGATGTGGATGGCATCGATGTACGCGGCGCGTCACAGTCACATCATGACAGGGAAGCGTGCGCTGCTGGACCGTGCGCCAGTGGCGCACGATCGTGCCGGATTACATCGGCCAGACGAAGGCTTCGTGCGCGTGCGAGGTCTTGCCGATATCCACGGGACGCTGGACCGTCTTGCCGTTGTGGCTTGCCGTGATCACGTAGTGGCCGTTGGGCAGCGTCACGAGCATGAACGGGCCGTTGGTGCGGGTGGAGACGAGCGGCTGGCCGTGCGAGTCGGCGATCTTTACGGGCACGTTAGCGAGGTACTCGTTGCCGTTCGCCGACTGGCGCGCGAATTCGAGCGAGAGCGGGTAGCGCGACATCGCGGCCTTGAACGCCGCCGACTGGTCGCTGCCGATGCCGCCGGACAGGTACGAGACGTTGCCGGCATGATGCGCCGGCGGCAGGGCGCTGGCAGCGGCCGGGGCGGCCGGGGTGTTCGTGGCGCTCGCGGTCGCGGCGAAAGCGCCTTGTGTGCCGAACGCTAGCGCGAGTGCGGCCGCGAGCGAGATGGCCGCGCCGTTCCACGGAGTCGAGCGTGCTTTCATTTGTACCTCCTATGTCGGATACGCCGGCGCGTGTGACGCGCCGGACGAATCCAGCCTAGGCAGCGCGGCTTAAAAGTCCCTTAAAACACAGGGCGAGCGCGTTTTCGGCGGTTGCCGGCGCGCTTGCTCACCGCACGATCATGCCGGTGAGCACATAAGCCTGGATCAGCGTCATGACGCCGACTACCGCCGCGAAAAAGAGGCTATGACGCACCGTGAAGCGGAACAGCGCCGCTTCCTTGCCGACGAGGCCCGTGGCCGCGCAGGCCACCGCGATCGATTGCGGCGAGATCATCTTGCCGCTCACGCCGCCCGAGGTATTGGCGGCGACGAGCAACGTGTCCGACACGCCGATCTGGTGCGCCGTGGTGTGCTGCAGCGAGCAGAAGAGGGCATTCGACGAGGTGTCCGAGCCGGTCAGGAACACGCCGAGCCAGCCGAGGAACGGCGAGAAAAACGGGAACGCGGCGCCGGTGCCGGCCAGCGCGAGCGCCAGCGTCGACGACATGCCCGAGTAGTTCGCGACGAACGCGAAGGCCAGCACGAGGCCGATCGAGAGCACCGGGCGGCGCAATTCGCCGAGGGTTTCGAAAAATGCTGCAACGGCGGCGCGCGGCTTCATCTTCAGCACGATCGTGGAGACGATGGCGGTGAGCATGATCGCGGTGCCCACGGCGGAGAGCCAGTCGATTTTCAGCACGGCTTCATAGGGCTTGGCCGAAGCCACGATGGGCGCGGTGCGCACCACCAGCTGATCGAGTCCCGGCACATGAAAGCTCAGCACGGTGCCGGCGAGCGCGCCCTTCGCGGCGAACAGCGCCTTGAACGGCTTGATGCTCCACACCGTGACGATGGCGGTCAGCAGGAAGAACGGCGACCAGGCGCGCACGGTCTGGCCGATGCTGTAAGGCGATGCCTGGCGGCTCGACAATGTGTTAGCCGCCGCGTTGCCGAAGCCGCCATCGAAGCCGCCCAGCGCCGCCGCGCCGCCGCTCACGCGCAGGCTCGCGGCCGGCGCTGCCTGCGCCGCGCGACGCGGCTGCCACACCTTGAGGAAGGCGGCGAGCGAGACGAGGCTCACGAGCGCCGAAGTGATGTCCGGCAGCTCGGGCCCGATGTGATTCGAGGTGAAGTATTGCGTCACGGCAAAGCTGGCGCCGGCCACGAGCGCCGCGGGCCAGGTCTCCTTGATGCCGCGCTTGCCGTCCATGATGAAGACGAGCCAGAACGGTACGAACAGCGAGAGCAGCGGCAACTGGCGGCCCGCCATCGCGCCGATCAGGAACGGGTCGATGCCGGTCACCTGGCCTGCGACGATGATGGGAATGCCCATCGCGCCGAACGCCACGGGCGCGGTGTTGGCGATGAGGCACAGGCCCGCCGCATAGAGCGGCTCGAAGCCGAGGCCAACCAGCAGCGCCGAGGTGATCGCGACCGGCGCGCCGAAGCCCGCCGCGCCTTCGAGGAACGCGCCGAACGAAAAACCGATCAGCAGCACTTGCAGGCGCTGATCGTCGGTGATCGAGAGCACGGAGGCGCGAATGATCTCGAACTGCCCGGTCTTCACGACGATCTTGTAGAGGAACACTGCGGTCACGATGATCCACGCGATCGGCCACAAGCCATAGGCGAAGCCGAAGCCCGCCGAAACGAGCGCCTGGCGCACCGGCATGCCGTATTCGAAGATGGCCACGGCCAGCGCTAGCGCGAGCGTGATGGCCGCGGCGACGTGGCCTTTGAGCCGCAGGCCAGCGAGCGCGACGAAGAAGAACACGATGGGCACGACGGCCACGAGCGCGGATAGCCAGAGGCTGCCGAGCGGGGTATAGATCTGATGCCAGGGTTGCATTACGGTCTCCTCCGTGGATGCGGGTCGAATTTGCGATTTAATTTCGCATGCCTGATGAAATATGTTCTGGTATTCGGCCTACTGCGGTTGATCGCGCTCGCGAAGCAAATCGTGCAGGCTGCGCGGCGCGGGCTTGAGCGGCGTGCGATGCTGCGTCCAGCCCATCTGCTGCGAAGGCGCGAGCGCGCGCAGGCGCGTCGCGGCCCAGCGCAGCGCGCGATAGGCGCGCGGATGTGCGAAAGCGCCGCTCCAGAAGCGCCAGACGAACTGCTCGCTCCTGCTGTGATTCGCGCCCTGGCCGCGCAGCGGATGCGCGACGGCCTCGTCGGGCGAGCGGTTCGCCTCGGTGCGCAGACGCACCAGCAAGTCCGGAATCGGGATGCGCACCGGGCAGACTTCGCCGCACGCGCCGCACAGGCTCGATGCGGTCGGCAGGTCGGCGGTTGCGTCGAGCCCGAGCAGATGCGGCGAGATGATCTTGCCGATCGGGCCGGGGTAGGTCGTGCCATAAGCGTGCCCGCCGATGCGCGCATACACCGGACAGTGATTCATGCACGCGCCGCAGCGGATGCATTGCAGCGTGGCGCGCAACTGCGCGTCGGCGTAGGCCTGGGTCCGGCCGTTGTCGAGCAGCACGAGATGCACCTCGCGCGGCCCGTCCATTTCGCCTGCGCGGCGCGGGCTGCTGACCAGATTGAAATATGTGGTGATCGGCTGGCCCGTGGCCGAGCGCGTGAGCAGGCTCGAAAGCGGCACGATATGCGCGAGCTTCGCGACCACCTTTTCCATGCCCATGATCGCGATATGCACGTCGGGCACCGTGGTCGAGAGGCGGCCGTTGCCCTCGTTCTCGACGAGCCACAGCGTGCCCGTGTCGGCCGCGGCGAAGTTCACGCCCGATAGACCGATCTGCGCATCCACGAATGCGCGGCGCAGCGCGCGGCGGCCCGTCTGGATGAGCGTGTCGACGTCCTCCGTGTAGGGCGTATCGGGAAGGTGTGCTTCGAACAAATGCCCGATATCGCCCTTCGTTTTGTGGATCGCCGGCATCACGATATGCGAGGGCTTTTCGCCCGCGAGCTGCACGATGTACTCGCCCATGTCCGACTCGATGCAGTCGATGCCGCGCCCTGCGAGGTAATGGTTCAGCTCGATCTCCTCGCTCGCCATCGACTTGCCCTTGATGACGCGCGTGGCCTCGTGCCGCTGCGCAATGCCGTGGACGATGCGGTTGGCGTCGTCCGCGGTCTCGGCCCAGTGCACGTGGATGCCGTTTTCCTTCAGCTTCGCTTCGAGTTGCTCCAGTAACTCGGGCAGACGCGCGAGCGCGTGCTGGCGCACCGCTTCGCCGAGGTCGCGTAGTTGCTCGAGTTCGTCGACATCGGGGAATTGCGCGGTGCGCTTGCCTTGCAGAAAATCCATCGCGCCGCGGAAGCTCTTGCGCAACTTCGGGTCGTGGAGCGCCGCGCGGGCGCGCTCGCGGAACTCGGCCGTGGGCACGAAATGCAGTGGGTTTTCGTGGTGCGCGGCTTGCGCCGGGCTGGCGGTCTTGCTCATTGCGCGGCTCCGTGCTGGGGAAAATTCGCGGGCGAGCCGGTCTCGTCGGCGGGTTCGTCGGCATTGTCATCGGTGACGACGATTACCCACAGCGCGCGCGGCCCGTGCGCGCCGTAAGCCGTGGTCTGCTGGATGTCCGAGGTCTTGGAGGGGCCCGAGATCATCACGAGGTTGGTGGGCATGCCGTCGCGCCAGCGCTCGGCGGCAACGGCCGCATGCAGGTCCGCGTGCAGCGTGCGCGCGTGGATCAGCGCGACGTGCAGCGGCGGCACCAGCGAGACGGTGCGCGGCGCGTGGGCGTCGGGTACGACCACGAGCGTGCCGGTGGCCGCGAGGCCCGAGCGCGCAACGGTGAAGCCCGCGTCGATGCGGTCGAACAGTTCGGACTTCCAGGCTTCGATCGGCTCTGTGTAGCCGTGTGCTTCGATGCCCGTTGCGGTGGACTGCAGTGCATTGGCGAGTGCCGCGCCTTCCGCGCTCGACGTGTCGAGCAGCAGCCGCTTCACGCCCGCGGCCGCGAGGCGCTGCGCGAGGTCGGCGGGCCACGCCTCTACGCTCGTGCGGATCACCTGGGCATGCGCGGCCTCCAGCATGCGTTGGAATTGCGCGACGCGGGCCGACCGGGTGGCGAGCGCGCCGGCGGCTTGCGCGCGTTGCGCCGCGTAGTGCGCGTCGATGCGCTGGTCGAGCGCGTCCACTGGCATCGGCGCGGCGCCTTCATTCGCGTTCCCGCTGGCGCGCAGCCGGCCGAGCATGCGCGCGCGGGCGCCCAGGGTGTCGATCATGGCGGCGCTCATGCGGCCTCCCCGCCGGTGCGGCGCCAGAGGAACGAAGCGAGGTGCTCGACGGCGAGCGGCGCGCCCTTGTGCTCGGCGGCATGGCCGATATTGAGCAGGCACCCGCAGTCGGCGGACACCAGCCGGTTGCAGCCGGTCGCGCACGCGGAGGCGATCTTGTCGGCGACCATCGCGCCCGAGATGTCGGGGTGCTTCAGCGAGAACGTGCCGCCGAAGCCGCAGCATTCCGATTCGCGCTCGTGGTCGATGCGCGTGACGCCGGGCAAAGCGTCGACGGCTTCCACGCCGTGCACGCGCGTGCCCATCTCGCGGCGCGCGCCACACGAGGTATGGAGCACGACGCGTTCGGCGGGCTGCTTCAGCGCGGCGTCGCCATAGGCGCCGGCGATGCCGAGGTCTACTTTCAGCACGCGCACGAGGAATTCGGTGAGTTCGTAGATGCGTCCCGAGAGCGCCCGAGCCCGTGCCGCATCCGCCGCGTCGGTTTCATCGCCCGTATCGCTTTCGAAGAGGGCGGGCCAGTGGTGCCGCATCATGCCCGCGCACGAGCCGGAGGGCACGATCACGGGCCACGGTTGATCGAACAGGCCGAGCTGCGCACGGGCCACCTCGCGCGCTTCGCGCGGGTTGCCGCTGCTGTAGGCGGGCTGCCCGCAGCAGCTCTGGGTGCGCGGGAAGTGGACCGTGAGCCCTTCGCGTTCCAGCAGCTTGACCGCGTCGAGCCCGGCCTGCGGCACGAACAGGTCGACGAGGCAGGTCGCGAACAGGTAGACGTCGGTCGGGCGTGGACCGGTGGGGTATTGCCGTGGCTTCATGTCTCGCTCGTATTGCTCTCGGTATGGTTCGGTGCCTGATTCGGTGCCGAATGGCGCGCCTCGCCGCGATGGCGACAGCAGGTGTGTGAGCGCATAATCCCCGCTTCGGGTGGCGTACTCAAACTGGTTGGACCAGTAACTGAACAGCGGACAGGCGCGCCACCGCCGAAGCACACGAGGGGCGGGGGCGATCAATGAGGGACAGGGCCGGCGCGCGTGGACGCGTGGAAACGGTGATGCGGCAAATGGAGACGTCGTTGCTCGATGGCTCGTGGCGCGCGGGGACCAAGCTGCCCTCCGAGCGCGTGCTCGCGCAGGAGTACGGCGTGGCGCGCAACACGGTGCGCGAGGCGATCCAGCGGCTCGCCGCGCGCGGGCTGGTGGCGAGTCGCGCGGGCGCGGGTGTGTTCGTGACCGACCAGTTGCGGACCGGCGTTGCCTCGCCGTGGGGGCAGCTGGTGGCCGATCATCCGGCGCTGCGCGACGACATCCTCGAATTTCGCCGTGTGCTGGAGGGCGCGACCGCGTATTTCGCGGCGATGCGCGCGAGCGACGACGAGCTCGCGCGCATTCGCGCGCTGGTGCAGGAACTGGAGCGCACGCGCGCCTGCGACGACAAGATCGCCGAAGCGGCCGTCGACGCGAAGCTGCACGAGGTCATCGCACAGGCTTCGCACAACGCGATGTTCCTGCATCTGCACACGAGCGTGCTGGGCATGCTGCGCGAGCACATCACGATCAACGGCACGGGCTTGCGCGAGCAGAACGCGGATGCCTCGGATCATCTGCTGTTGCAGCACCGCACGCTGTGCGAAGCGATTCTCGCGCGGCGTCCGGAAGAGGCGCGCACGGCGATGCAAACCCATATCGACTTCGTGCGCACGCGCGTGAGCGAGGAGCACGGGGCGCCCGCAACTGGCCCAACCAGTGCGAAGAAACGCCGGGCACGCAAGAAGCTTGCCGCGCCTGAAGACTGCTAAAGTTGGCGCTCGGGTTGGCGCAGCGCGTGGACGTTCGCGCGGCGCCCGCAGGAACTCGATGAGAAGGAGCCAAGCCATGAACCCGCCCGTCGCGCGTCTCGAGTCCCTTAGCGCCATCACGTTCACCGTGAGCGATATCGTGCGTTCCGTGCGCTTTTACGAGGCGCTCGGCTTCGTGCACCGGCCCGGTGGAGCGATTGCCGGGTTCGCGTCGTTCGTGCTCGGCGGTGGAGGCGGGGGCGGCGCGTGCTATCTGAATCTGCTCGAAGGGCCGCATGACCGGGTCGAAGGTTGGGGCCGCGCGATCTTCCACGTCTCGGACGTGGACGCCTTTTACGCGCAGGTGCTGGCCGCGGGCCTCACGCCCGCCTTCGCGCCGCAGGACGCGCCGTGGGGCGAGCGCTATTTTCATCTCGTCGATCCGGATGGCCATGAGTTGAGCTTCGCGAAGCCGCTGGCCTGAGGCGCGTCGATGCATTTGAAATACGCATGACACCCGTAGCGCCGATAGTGGCGCGGGTTGCCATCCACTGCATGAGGAGCAGTCGCCATGAACGAACGGGAGCGTGAAGCGAGCGCGGAGCGGCAACGCCGCCGACGTCTGGACGAAGAACTGATCGACGCTTACGACGAAGAGCTCGAAATGGAAGTCGACGATCGCCTCCAGGAAATCGGCCTCGAGATCAGCGACGAGGCGCGCGCGCTGCGCCGCGTGTATTTCCGCGAGCTGATCCGGCTGCAGGGCGAACTCGTCAAGATGCAGGACTGGGTCGTGAGCACGGGCCACCGGCTCGTGGTGATCTTCGAAGGCCGCGACGCGGCGGGCAAGGGCGGGGTCATCAAGCGCATCACGCAGCGCCTGAATCCGCGCATGTGCCGCGTGGCCGCGCTGCCCGCGCCGAACAATCGCGAGCGCACGCAATGGTATTTTCAGCGCTATGTGCAGCATCTGCCGGCGGGCGGCGAGATGGTGCTGTTCGATCGCAGCTGGTACAACCGTGCGGGCGTCGAGCGAGTCATGAACTTTTGCACCGACGAGGAATACGAAGAGTTTTTCCGCTCGGTGCCGGAGTTCGAAAAAATGCTCGTGAGGAGCGGCATCCAGATCATCAAGTACTGGTTCTCGATCACGGACGACGAACAGGAAGTGCGCTTCCGGAGCCGCATCGACGATCCGCTCAAGCAGTGGAAGCTCTCGCCGATGGACCTCGAGAGCCGCCGCCGCTGGGAGCAGTACACGCATGCGAAGGAAGTCATGCTGCAGCGCTCGCATATTCCCGAGGCGCCGTGGTGGGTCGTGCAGGGCGTCGACAAGAAGCGCGCGCGCCTGAACTGCATCCATCATCTGCTCGCCCAGGTGCCGTATCAGGAGATCGAGCACGCGAGCGTGACGCTGCCCGCGCGCGTGCATCACCCCGATTACATTCGCCAGCCGGTACCCGAGAACATGATCGTGCCGGACGTCTATTGACGGTGTTGGCCGGGCATGCCGCGCTGCGTGCCCGCAACCCGGAAATTCAGAGTCTCAGAAGGTATGGCGGAACACCCAATAGAGGATGCCCGCCGGTATCGTTTAAGCCGTTCACGAATTCGAAGCCCAGCGCGATGAAAAGCGCGATCACGAGCAGGATCCACGGCAGCGCGGAGTGCTCGCGCACGGTCGAGAGGTCGTCGGCGAGATGCATGCCCACATAGACGGCGCCCGCGGCAACGATGGGCAGAAACACCAGCAGGCTCGTGCTGCGCCCGCGCGTGGAGGCGGCGCCGGACTGCGGTACAAGGAAAGATCCGGCATGACGAGCGGGCTCCTCAAACGGGGCACGGAGCGTCGCGCAGGCAGGGAGGCGCAAGGCGACGGCGAAGGCAACGCCTTCGATCATGCAAAGCGCCCATGACGCATTGATGACGTTTTTGCGCAAGGCATGCAGCAGCGCCGCGAGGGGCGAGTGCTGCGCGGTCCTCGCGCGAATCGATTCACGGAGATTGCGCACGTGCCGGACCACGTTCGGAAATCTGCAGGAGAGCCATCCGCCAGGTCTGCACCCGCACCCGCGCAGGCCGTATTTGTTCCGCAGTTGCGACTACGCGCGCGCATCTGGATCTTCGCGCGCGGCAAGTGGGCCACGCGGCTGATCGGCCGCAATCCGTTCTTCGGAGGTCTGTCGGGCACGCTGGTCGCCACGGTGATGGCGGCCTTGACCTACATGGCGCTTTACTCCGGGCGCGCCGAAGAGCTGCGCCACGCGGTCGAGAACTCGAACAACATCGTGCGTCTCGCGAGCAGCGACATCGCGCGCAATGTCGAGCTCTACGATCTCTCGTTGCACGCCGTGGTGGCGGGCGCGCAGCAGCCCGAGACATGGACGCTGCCGCCGGCGCTGCGCCAGCGCGTGCTGTTCGATCGTGCGACGGCGGCATCGTTTCTGGGCGGCGCCTATGTGCTGGATGCGCAAGGGCGCGTGAAGGCTGCGCAGAGGGCCGACGATACGCTGGGCGTATCGCTCGCGGATCGCGACTATTTTCGCGGCCAGCAGCGCAATCCCGATGTGGGCCTCTTCATCTCGAAGCCCTTTGCGTCACGCCTGCGTCACGGCGTGCTCTCGGTTGCGCTGTCGCGGCGCATTAATGCGCCCGATGGCGAGTTCGCGGGCGTCGCGCTGATCGTCGTGAGGCTCGAATACTTTCAGCGGCTCGTCGACCGCGTCGATATCGGGCGTGATGGCGGCGTCTTCATCATGATGCAGGACGGCACGCTCGTTGCGAGCAAGCCGCCCATGCCGCTCGGTGTGGGCGCGGATTATTCATTCTGGCGCAACTACAAAATCATTTCGCGGCACGACGCGGGCACCTTCACGGCGCACGCGGAAGCGGACGGCGTGGAGCGTCTCTATACCTACGCGCACGTGGGCAGCACGCCCATTATCGTGGGCGTTGCGCCCGCCATCGACGACATTCTCGCGGGCTGGCGAAGCCGCGCTTATCTGGCCGTTGCGATGACGACGGTCTTCGGCGCGGCCTGGGTGGTGGTGTCCTGGGTGCTCGCGTTCGCGCTGCGCGACAAGGTGATCGCCGAAGCCGAATTGCAGCGCCTCGCGGTGACCGACCCGCTCACGGGTCTCGCGAATCGCCGCGCGCTCGATCAGCGGCTCCAGGCCGAATGGAACCGCGCGTCGCGCGAACGGACGCCGCTATCGGTGCTGTTCTTCGACGTCGATCACTTCAAGCTGTTCAACGACGCTTACGGCCATGCGGCCGGAGACGAAGTGCTCAAACTCGTGGCCGAGCGTATCGCCTCGGGCACGCAGCGCACCTCGGACATGGCGGCACGCTTCGGCGGCGAGGAGTTCGCGGTATTGTTGCCTGGCACGGCGCTCGAGGGCGCGCGCAAGATCGCGGACAAGATCCGGCGGCGCATCGAGACGGCCAACCTCGCGCATCGCGGCTCGCACTACGGCCGTGTCACCGTGAGCGTGGGCTGCGCGAGCTGCGAGCCGCCCGCAGGCGAAAGCGGCGCGAAGCTGCTCGCCGCCGCTGACGCCCTGCTCTACGAAGCCAAGGCCGCGGGCCGCAACCAGGTCTGCGCGAAGCAGTGGAGCGGCGCGGCGGCGTAGCGTGATGGTCGTGTGCCGGCTGCTCAGCGCGCCGATTTCGACAGGCGATGGCCGAGGCCGAGATTCGAGACGATCTGCCAGGTGTAGACGCGCGAATAGTGCACGCCGAACTGGCGGCCGATCAACTCGCGCACGCGGCTGTTGGTCCACGCATCGCTCGGAAAGCCATGCTCGCGCGCGGAGCCGTGTAGCGCGCTCGCGATCCAGCCCATTGCGGCCTTGTCGAGCACGGAGGGCCGGCCGCCCACGCTCATCTGCTGAAGCGCGGCGAGGCCGCCGTCTTCGACAATCGACTTGTAGCGGCGCACCGTCTGGGCGGAGAGGTGCAAGGAGTCGGCTACGGCGTGCACGGTCGCGCCTTCCACCAACATCTGGCCGGCGGCCATCCTGCGCGCGACGCTCGGCAAATTCTCGGTTCGGGTAAGCATGTGATCACTCGTCAACGAAAGATTCCGGACATGCGGCTTGCGGATGCCGCTCCTGTCAACCCTTTCAGTGCGTGCGGGTCTTCTCGCTTGCCACGGCCTCGCATGGCTCTTGCTCTATGCCGGGCCGTCGCGGACGGCGAAACAATGCGCCTCTCAGGGCGCGTGCGGACCGCATTGGCGTTCCGCAGGAGATATTAATAATTGTTTTTGTAGGGAATGTGTATAGCTAGCGGAAAAATAGTCTGCTTGACTTACGGATTGTCCTGGACTATCGGAAAAAATGAACCTATCCAAATCGCTTAACTATGCTGTGAATGTTGTTCATTCATGACATGATGCACCGCCATCCGGGCAATTGAAATGTTTGTAATCATTGTTTTTAGCCCCTTGCCACGGCACCTGGCGAGAGCGAATCGGTAATTTTGGGCAGAATGCGCTTTTAGGATTTGCATGAATTTTTATGGGAATTCGATTCGATTCAGACCGAATGAGCCTTCTGGTTTTGCTTCACCGTGTGTTTCGAAGCGAACGGGTTCATGGGCACTTGAAGATCCAATTGACGATTCGCTTGATGATCTAAAAGGCATGAGCAAAGAACTGGACGAAAAGGTTGAACGTCTGCTGCTGCGCGCGGCGAGCCGACGTGGCCTCGTATCCTATGGCACATTTCATGCACTATTCGCGCCGAGCGTGCCGCTGCACGAGCGTTACGAAAAACTGGAAGCTGCGGCGGCGGCCTTGTGCGAGCCGCGCGTGGCCGACTACGCGTCGCTGCTCGCGACGGCTTCGGGCCTGCCGGGACCGGACTTCTATCAGCGCTTCCGGCGCCTGCACGCGGAGCGCTATTACGCGCCGCTCGGCGCCGACCGCAATCGCATGCTCAAGCTGGTGGAGAAGCGTCAGTTCGCGAGCGAGGAGCGCGAGCGCGTCTACGATCACTATCGCAGCAACGCCCACGTTGCGCTACCCGCGTAACGGCGTGAATTTAGTCGACGCGATTGCGATCGCGCACGAGGATCGTGACGTACACCGCCGTGCAGACGAGGATCACGGCAACGCCGGCGACCACCTTGGTGTGATTGAACTGCACGAGCCCGGTTACGGCGATGGCAATGCCGGTGGCGGAGCCGAGTGTGCCGAGCGCGGCAACGAAGATGCGCAGCTTGCTCCAGATGCGATGGCGCCGTTCGGGGCCTGCGCCTTCCCTCAAGCGTTCGAAAGTCATGCCGGTATTCCCCGTTGATGGCGGGCGGATTGCACGATGCAATACGGCCTTCGCCCAGATGAAACGATTATAGCGATCGGGCGATTTCGCGCTTGCGGCGCGCCTCCGTTATGTCGCGCGGCGCAAGTTTCACGCGCTGGGGTGCGCACTTTGTGGGGCGTTTAAGTTTGCCTTAATGTTGTCTCGCCATCATGAACACGTCGGGTCGATTCGATAGTCGATTCGCGGTTGTTCTTCACGTTTCCTTGTTTTTCACGTCCCCTGTTAACCGCCGATGCCATACGGCGGTTTTTTTTGCCCATCGCTTTTTCCCATTTGCCCATTTGCACGCCGGGCAGGCTCACTCGTGTTCGGGAAAGCCCGCGCGTCCTTGCGTGAGATCGCGCAGCGCCTCGCGTGCGGCATCGAGGGCGGTGGCGGGAAGCTGGATCGTGAGCCGCACGGTCATCGTGTAGCGGCTGTCGACGAGCGTGTGCTGCTCCTGCTCGATCCAGTGCCGCACGCGCGTTTCGTCGGCGTAGCTCACCTCCACGATCAGACGCGCCTGGGCGATGCGCTCCACTCGCTGCGCGTTTTGCAGCGCGCTTGCGATGGCGTCGGTATAGGCGCGCACGAGCCCGCCCGCGCCGAGCTTCACGCCGCCGTAATAGCGCACCACTGCGGCGAGCACACCATCGAGATCGTGATGGCGCAGCACTTCGAGAATGGGGCGGCCCGCGGTGCCAGAGGGCTCGCCATCGTCGGACATGCCGGATTGGCCGCCCGCGAGCAGCGCCCAGCAGACATGCGTGGCAGTGGGGTGTTCGTCGCGCAGGCGGCGCAGCTCGGCCATGGCCGCTTCGCGGCCATCGACCGGAATCGCGAGGCCGATGAAGCGGCTTTTGCGGATCTCGAGTTCCGCGCTGACGGTTGAGGCAAGGGTATAAGTGGGCAAAGCGGGCAGTGCGGCGTAAGCAAAAACGTGATGTTAGCGGATGCGGGCAGCCATTCGGCTGCGCGGCCGGAATGGGGCGCATGCGTTTGCGCGGGGTTCGCCGCCTTGGGCACGCGCCTTGGATATGATTCGTCCCGCAATCTTTCAGATTACGTAAGGGTTTCTTGCGCCTGAGCTAATGACGTATCGGTCACCAGGGCCGATAATACGCTGCATGACGGATCTAGCTCTGGCTGGAGCGACGCCGAACTCCTCATTCGGTGATCCGTCATATTTCGAATTCGTCGCGGCGCCGCAGGTCTTGCGCCGCGTTTCTCCCAAGATCACGCACAGAAAAAACCCCGGTCGGGACAGTGTCCATCGGCCGGGGTCGTAAGGCTCGCCTGTTCTCAAGAGGCGATGTCACGTTACGCCTGTCAAAAATCCACGGCAATAAAAAAAAGCCCGGCTTGCACCGGGCTTCCAAGTGTGACCGCATCCGTTGCCGGATGCGGCACCTGCAAAACTGCCTGCGCTGTTGACGCTTACGCCGCGAGCAGCGAACGCAGCACGAACGGCAGGATGCCGCCGTGCTTGTAGTAGTCGACCTCGATCGGCGTGTCGATGCGCAGCAGCACCTGGACGCGCTCGTCCTTGCCGTCCTTGCGGTGGATCACGAGCGTCAGGTCCTGTTGCGGCTTGAAGTTGTCGGTCAGGCCTTCGATGTCGAAAGTTTCATCGCCGGTCAGGCCGAGCGACTGCACGCTGTCCGAACCCTTGAACTGCAGCGGCAGCACGCCCATGCCCACGAGGTTCGAGCGGTGGATGCGCTCGAAGCTGCGCGCCACCACGGCCTTCACGCCCAGCAGCTGCGTGCCCTTGGCCGCCCAGTCGCGCGACGAACCCGTGCCGTACTCTTCGCCCGCGAACACCATGGTGGGCGTGCCGGCGTCGATGTACTTCATCGCGGCGTCGTAAATCGACAACTGCTCGCCGCTCGGCTGATGGATCGTCAGGCCGCCTTCGACGCGCGTGCCGTCGGCCTTCGCCGGGATCATCAGGTTCTTGATGCGCACGTTCGCGAACGTGCCGCGCATCATGACGTCGTGGTTGCCGCGGCGCGAGCCGTAGCTGTTGAAGTCGGCCTTCTGCACGCCGTTCTCCTTGAGCCACTTGCCCGCGGGCGAGTCTTCCTTGATCGAGCCGGCCGGGCTGATGTGGTCGGTCGTGACCGAGTCGCCGAAGATGCCCAGTGCCCGCGCGCCCTTGACCTCGGCCACCGACGACGACGGCGTCATCGAGAAGTCGTTGCCGAAAAACGGCGGTTCGGCGATGTAGGTCGACTTCGGCCAGTCGTAGACCTGGCCTTCCTCGCCCTCGATCTTGCTCCACAGGTCGCCCTTCTTCGTGAGCTGGCTGTAGTTCTTCTGGTAGACGTCGGCATCCATCGCGAACTTGAGCAGCGCGTTGATTTCCTCGCTGGTCGGCCAGATGTCGCCGATGTAGATGTCGCGGCCGCCACGGCCCTTGCCGACCGGCTCGGTCATCAGGTCGCGCGTGATGTTGCCCGCGATCGCGTAAGCGACCACCAGCGGCGGCGAAGCGAGGAAGTTCGCGCGGATGTTCGGGTGGATGCGCGCCTCGAAGTTGCGGTTGCCCGAGAGCACCGCCGCCGCGACCACGTCGTTCTTCGTGATGGATTCGTTCAGCTCGGGCGTGAGGTCGCCCGCGTTGCCGATACAGGTTGTGCAGCCGTATGCCGCCAGTTCGAAGCCGAGCTTCGAGAGATAGGGCAAGAGGCCCGTCTTCGTCAGGTATTCCGTGACGATGCGCGATCCCGGCGCGAGCGAGGTCTTGATGTGTGGCGCGACCGTGAGGCCGGCTTCCACGGCCTTCTTCGCCAGCAGGCCAGCGGCCAGCAGCACGCTCGGGTTCGAGGTGTTCGTGCACGAGGTGATCGCGGCGATCAGCACGTCGCCGTTATGCAGCTTGACCTTGTCGCCCGCCGCGTATTCGGCCGTGAGGTCGGCGGCCTTCTTGGCGAAGCCGTTTTCCGCGACCGGCTTCGAGAACAGGTCGATGAAGGTCGACTTCACGTGGCCGATTTCGATGCGGTCTTGCGGGCGCTTCGGACCGGCCAGCGACGGCGCAACGGTGCCGAGGTCGAGCGTGAGCGTCTTCGTGTAGTCGATGTCGCCGGCCTTCGGAATGCCGTAGAGCTCCTGCGCCTTGAAGTAGTTCTCGAATGCCGAGATCTCTGCTTGCGTGCGGCCCGTGCCCTTGAAGTAATCGATGGTCTTGTCGTCGACCGGGAAGAAGCCCATGGTGGCGCCATACTCGGGCGCCATGTTGCCGATGGTCGCGCGGTCCGGCAGCGAGAGCGAGGCCGTGCCTTCGCCGAAGAACTCGACGAACTTGCCGACCACTTTCTCCTTGCGCAGCATTTCCGTGATCGTGAGCACGAGGTCGGTGGCCGTGCAGCCTTCGCGCAGCTTGCCCTTGAGCTCCACGCCCACCACGTCCGGCGTGAGGAAGTACACCGGCTGGCCGAGCATGCCGGCTTCGGCTTCGATGCCGCCCACGCCCCAGCCCACCACGCCGATGCCGTTGATCATCGTGGTGTGCGAGTCGGTGCCGACCAGCGTGTCCGGGTAGTACACCGTATCCGCACCCTCGGTCTTCTTGTGCACGCCGCGCGCGAGGTACTCGAGGTTCACCTGGTGGACGATGCCGATGCCCGGCGGCACGACCTTGAACGTGTCGAAGGCCTGCATGCCCCATTTCATGAACTGGTAGCGCTCGTTGTTGCGCTGGAATTCCAGCTTCATGTTCAGGTCGAGCGCGTCCTTCTGGCGGAAGTAGTCGATCTGCACCGAGTGGTCGACCACGAGGTCCACCGGCACGAGCGGCTCGATGACCTTCGGGTCCTTGCCAACCTGCTTCGCGACGCCACGCATGGCCGCGATGTCGGCGAGCAGCGGCACGCCGGTGAAGTCTTGCAGCACGACGCGCGAGACGACGAACGGGATTTCATCGACGCGGGCAGCGGTGGGCTTCCAGTTCGCGAGCTGCTCGATGTGCTCTTCCGCGATCTTCTTGCCGTCGTAGTTGCGCAGCACGGACTCGAGCACGATACGGATCGAGACCGGCAGGCGATTGATCTTCACGCCGAGCTGCTTGCCGAGTTGCGGCAGCGAGTAGAACTTGCCTTTGCCGGAACCGCTGTCGAATTCCTTTAGCGTTTTGTGGAGGTTGTGGGCCATGGTGTTTTCCTTCGTTTAATCGCGGAAATAACGCTTTGCTACACGTTTGCTGCCAGTCTGCCTGCTTGCTCAGATTACGTACAAGTCGACGTATTCGTTCACCGGCATGGCTTCGAGCCGTGCCGCATCGAGCGAAACATCGAGTATCGCCTGCTGCTGCTTCGCGGGGAAGCGGCGCGCGAGGTGGGTCCTGAATTTATCGATCAACAGCGGGATGCCTTCGTCGCGGCGCCGCCTGTGACCGATCGGGTACTCCACCACGACCTCTTCGAGCGTTGTGCCGTCGTTGAGTTCGACGGTGAGCGCATTCGCGATCGAACGCTTGACCGGGTCGTGATAGTCCTTCGTGAACTGGGGATCTTCGACGCAGACCGTCTTCGCGCGCAAGGCGTCGATGCGCGGGTCCTGCGCGACGTCGTCTTCGTAATCGGCGGCGGTGAGACGCCCGAATATGAGCGGCACGGCCACCATGTACTGGATGCAATGGTCGCGGTCGGCCGGATTCGCGAGCGGCCCGCTCTTGTCGATGATGCGGATCGCCGCTTCGTGCGAGCGAATGGTGATCCGCTTGATGTCCTGGGCGCTCTTGCCTTGCTGCGCGAGCACGCCGTGCAGCGTCATCGCCGCTTCGGCGGCAGTCTGCGCGTGGAATTCAGCGGGAAACGCAATCTTGAACAGCACGTTCTCCATCACGTACGAGCCGTACGGACGCTGGAACCGGAACGGCTGGCCCTTGAACGAGACGTCGTAGAAGCCCCACGTCTTTGCCGTGAGCGCGGACGGATAGCCCATCTCGCCGGTCTTCGCGATCAGCGCGAGGCGCACCGCGCGCGAGGTGGCGTCGCCGGCGGCCCACGACTTGCGCGAGCCGGTATTGGGCGCGTGGCGGTAGGTGCGCAGCGCCTGGCCGTCGACCATCGCGAGCGAAACGGCGTTGATCAGTTCGTCGCGCGTGAGCCCGAGCATCTGCCCGACTACCGCGGTCGAGGCGAGCTTCACCAGCAGCACGTGGTCGAGACCGACCTTGTTGAACGAGTTTTCCAGCGCGATGCAGCCCTGGATCTCGTGCGCCTTCACCATGGCTTCGAGCACATGCCGCATGGTGAGCGGCGGTTTGCCCTGAGCGATGGCCGTGCGCGAGAGCCAGTCGGCGGTCGCGAGGATGCCGCCCAGGTTGTCCGACGGATGGCCCCATTCGGCGGCCAGCCAGGTGTCGTTGAAGTCGAGCCAGCGGATCATCGCGCCGATGTTGAACGCGGCCTGAACCGGGTCGAGCTGGAACGAGGTGCCCGGCACCTTCGCGCCGTGCGGGACGATCGTGCCTGGCACGATGGGCCCCAGCAGCTTGGTGCAGGCAGGGTAGGAGAGCGCCTCGAGTCCGCAGCCGAGCGTGTCCAGCAGGCAGTAGCGGGCGGTCGACAGGGCGAGTGCGCTGTCGATCTCGAAATCGAGCACGTAGTCGACGATGTCGACCAGTACCCGATCCGGCTGCGGCCTGACGTTGGAGACGTGTGCGGACATCGAGGCGTTCCCGATGTGCCGTGCTTACTGGCTGGCGCCCGCTGCCGGCGCGCGCAGCGCGTTGGCCTGGGTCGGCGCCATCGCGCCTTGCTGCATTGCAACGGTCTTGCACTCGTCGGCCAGACGCGAGCTGTCCTTGTCGGAGAACAGCATGGCCTTGGTCGGGATCACGACCAGGTCGAGGCCGGTGGCGGCGTCGTGGAAGCGGTCGGCGCCCGTCGTCGTGGTCTGGCGCGGCAGGTTGTAGTTCTTGTTCGCCCAGTGAACGGTGACGATCTGGTCACGCGCCATGTCGCCCTTCAGGTCGAAGGCCAGGCCTTCGTTGCACGACCAGTGTTCCGAGCCTGCCGGAATCGGATCGACCTTCGCTTCCTTGGCCGGGTTGGCCTTGCGCTTGATGATCTTGTGCTTCGGTGCCGGCTTCTTGGGGGTGGCCGTCGTGGGTTGCGCGGCGGCTTCGGTGGCCGCCAGCATCATCGTGGTGGACAGCGCGCCGATAACGGTGGCGATCAGCAGTTTTTTCATGGAGTCGGACCTTTATCTCTTTAAATCGGTTGATCAGGCGAGGCTGCGTGGCGCAGCCGCCGGTTGCATTGCGCGCGCGCCGAAAGCGCGCAGCGGACGCTATTTTCACCTATTTGCCGATATGAGCCAGGACTTTTGCGATTTGAAAAAATTTAGCCCGTCCTTCATGAATCCGCTTCGTGTATAGCAGGGCCCGGCGTAGCGTCGCACCGATCGAACAGCGGCGCAGCTTCGGCTGGCACGGCGCGCCCCGTTGTGCGCGCGCGGCGCAGCACGGACCAGTAGTAGCGGTAGCTCGCGCGGTCGTGCAGCGTGTCGCCATGGCGAATCGGACCCCATTTTGCAGCTTGCGCGGCCAGCAGGATTTCGGCGGCGGTAGCGATTTCCTCGTCGCGCGGCGCAAAGGCGGCGATGATTACCGGAATCTGCGCCGGATGGATGCTCCACATGCGCGTGTAGCCGAATTCGTTGCGGGCGCGGCGTGCATCGTTCGCCACGACGTCCATGGCGCGCACTTCGGTGCTGACATTGTGTGACGGAACCTTGCCGAACGCGTGGCAGGCCGCCGCGATCTCCAGCTTGGCGCGGCGCACGAGCGGGTGGTCGAACTGGCCCGGCGAGCGCATGGCGGTGTCGGGAATCGCGCCGTCGTGCGCGGAGACGAAGTCCATCAGTCCAAAACTGAGCGCTTGCACGCCGCGCAGTGCGGCGAGGTCCAGCACGCGCGCGAGCGCGCCGTGGGTTTCGACGAGCAGCTGAACGGGAATCGGCTTGTCGATGCCCATTTCGGTGCGCGTGGCTTCGACGAACGCTGTCATTTCCGCGGCGTCGGCCACGGTGCGGATCTTCGGCAGCGTGATGTAGGCGGGCGCACGCTTTGCGGCGCGCAGAATCAGGCGCACGTCGTCGCGCCAGTGCGGATGATGAAAGTCGTGGATGCGCACACCCACGCGCCCGAAGCGGTCGTGTTCGCCGCCGATCAGCGACGCGACGAGTTCCGCGTGCTCGGCTTCGCGGCCGACCTGGGCGCCATCTTCGCAATCGAGCGTGATGTCGAATACCGGGCCAAGCTCCTGTTGCAGCGCGAGCGATTTCAGCATCAGCTTCTCGCTGCCGGCGTAGTGGTCGCACACGGGCAGGAGGACAGGCGGCGCTTCGCCGTCAAACAGCACTTCGGCGGGGGAGAGGGCGCGCATCTTAAGCGTCAGGAGACGAGTGTTGGGTCAGGAGCCTGAACGAAAAAAAACCGGAACCCGCTGTGCCGCCGCGGACTCCGGTTTTGCTTGCAACGGCTTACTTGCCGAGCAGGTGAGCGACGCCTTCGCGCTCTTCAAGCAGCTCGTTGAGCGTGCCGTTCATTTTCTCGCGCGAAAATGCATCAATTTCGAGGCCTTCGACGCGCTTGTACTCGCCGTTTTCGCAGGTCACCGGCACGCCGTAGATGATGTCTTCGGGGATCTCGTACGAGCCGTCCGACGGAATGCCCATCGTGACCCACTTGCCGTTCGTGCCGAGCACCCAGTCACGCACGTGGTCGATCGCTGCATTGGCCGCCGAAGCCGCCGACGACAGGCCGCGCGCTTCGATGATCGCCGCGCCGCGCTTGCCGACCGTTGGGATGAAGGTGTTGCGGTTCCATTCGTCGTCGTTGATCAGCGCGTTGAGCGACTGGCCGTCGACCGTGGCGAAACGGTAGTCGGGGTACATCGTGGGCGAGTGGTTGCCCCACACGGCGAGCTTCTCGATCGATGCGACCGGCTTGCCCGACTTGGCGGCCAGTTGCGAGAGCGCGCGATTGTGGTCCAGACGCAGCATGGCGGTGAAGTTCTTCTTCGGCAGATCCGGAGCCGACTTCATGGCGATGTAGGCGTTCGTGTTGGCCGGGTTGCCGACCACCAGCACCTTCACGTCGCGGCTGGCGACGTCGTTGAGCGCCTTGCCCTGAACCGTGAAGATTTCGGCGTTGGCCGACAGCAGGTCCTTGCGCTCCATGCCCTTCGAGCGGGGGCGTGCGCCCACCAGCAGGGCGACGTCGGCGTCCTTGAACGCGACCTTGGGGTCGTCGGTGATGACCACGCCTTGGAGCAGCGGGAATGCGCAGTCGTCCAGTTCCATGACGACGCCCTTGACGGCAGCTTGCGCTTGCGGCAGGTCGAGCAGTTGCAGGATGACGGGCTGATCCTTGCCGAGCAGGTCGCCGTTCGCGATGCGGAACAGCAGGGAGTAAGCGATCTGACCTGCGGCGCCGGTGACGGCAACGCGCTTTGCGGACTTAGCCATTGAAAATCTCCAGGAAGATGCGTTAGACGCCAGGGTAAAACGCCATTCTATATGCGCGCTACACCAGGCGTTCATGAATCCGGCGAACCTCCTTCCGGGCGGCGTGCGAGGCTTTCGCGCATCGCGCCGCGGCCCGGAGGCGGGCTGCCATATAACCCGTGAGCACGGAGGAACAGCGTGTGCGGGGCGATCCTGCGACGCATTTCGCTACGAGGTATATGCTGCCTGCCAGCCCTCGCGGAGTCGCCCGCAAACCCTTGCTCGACCGGCAGTTTAGGAGCCGGGATGGGTAAAGTCAACAGTATCTTATGTCTTATATAAGACATATCTATTGCGTCCAAAAGGGTAGATTTCCGGGGGGCTTTATGTTGAAATGCGCGCCATGAGTGCGAACCCGGTCAGCAACGCGAATTCATCCGCTCCCGAGAGTGGCGCCAACGCGTCTGCGTCCGCTTCAGCAGCGGCAACGTCTCCCACCTTCAGTCCGCTCTATCAGCAGATCAAGGGGCTCATTACACAGAGCCTCGTGTCCGGCGAATGGAAGCCCGGCGAGATCATCCCCAGCGAAGTCGAACTGGCCGCCCGTTACAAGGTGAGCCAGGGGACCGTGCGCAAGGCGATTGATGAACTCGCGGCCGATAACCTGCTGGTGCGCCGTCAGGGCAAGGGCACGTTTGTTGCAACGCACAATGAAGAGCGCGCGCAGTTTCGCTTCCTGCGATTGCTGGCCGACGACGGCGCGGAGCACCCGCACGTGAGCAAGCTGCTCGAGTGCCGGCGCATGCGCGCGTCCTCCGACATCGCGCGTCAACTGGAACTCAAGCCCGCCGATCCGGTAGTGCTGATCCGACGCCTGCTGGAATTCGACGGCGAGAGCACCGTGCTCGATGAAATCTGGTTGCCCGGCGGCGTGTTCCGCGGCCTGACGGCCGAGCGTCTCGCCGAATACAAAGGACCGCTCTACGCCATGTTCGAAGCGGATTTCGGCACGCGCATGATTCGTGCGAGCGAGAAGATTCGCGCCGTGGCCGCCGAGCCCATGGTTGCAGACCTGCTCAACATTCCGGCCGGTTTTCCTTTGCTATCTGTCGAGCGGGTGTCCTATACCTATGGAGATCGTCCGGTCGAGGTCCGCCGCGGTTGGTATGTCACAACTGGGTACTACTATCAGAATGACTTGAGTTGATGAGGGAAGCGCCCGCGCAGGAAGGGGCGGACGCACCTCATGCGCTGACATCTCGCACGCGCACGCGCGGTTCCAGAGTGGGGATTTCGCTGCAGCGCGATATGAAAAGGCGCTAAAATTGCGTATTAGTGTTAACACATAGTAGGGGTCTAGCATGGCTGAAGCCACAAAAAAACCGAGGCCGGAATTCCGGAACATCGGGCTTGGGCAAATATTGTTCGCATACCGCCTGCCACTCGCGGGGCGCGTGTCGATCGGCCACCGCGTGAGCGGTGCGCTGCTGTTCCTGTTCTTGCCTTTCCTGCTGTTCCTGTTTGACCAGAGCCTCACTTCGGAGCTCAGCTTCGAGGTCTTCAAGGGCTTCCTCTCCAACATCGTCGTCAAGCTCATCGTGCTGCTCCTCGGATGGGCGTTCCTGTTTCACTTCTGCGCCGGCGTACGCCATCTGTCCATGGACTTCAGCCATGACCTCGTGAGCAAGGAAAAGGGCAAGTCGACCTCGCTCGTGGTCGTTGTCATCTCCACGGTTCTCACGATCGCCTTCGCGGCCAAACTCTTCGGAGCGTTCTAATAATGTCGGCTAAAAACGGTATCGGTCCGAAGCGTCTCGTCGTGGGCGCTCACTACGGCCTGCGCGACTGGATTGCCCAGCGCGCCACCGCCGTGATCATGGCGATCTACACGGTCGTGCTGCTCGCGCTGTTCTTCGGTGCACACGATTTTTCGTACGACGGCTGGGCCTCGATCTTCTCCGCGCAGTGGATGAAGCTCGCCACGTTCGTCACGCTGCTCGCACTGTTCTATCACGCCTGGGTTGGCGTGCGCGACATCTGGATGGACTACATCAAGCCGGTCGGCCTGCGCATCACGCTGGACGTCCTCACGATCGCATGGCTGCTGGGCAGCCTCGGCTACGCCGCTCAGATTCTCTGGAGAGTGTAAAAGAATGGCTGCAATCAAGAATTCTCTGCCGCGTCGCAAATTCGACGTGGTCATCGTCGGCGCGGGCGGTTCGGGGATGCGCGCTTCGCTGCAACTGGCGCGTGCTGGCCTCTCGGTCTGCGTGCTCTCGAAGGTGTTCCCGACGCGTTCGCACACGGTTGCGGCGCAAGGCGGCATCGGCGCTTCGCTCGGCAACATGAGCGAAGACAACTGGCACTATCACTTCTACGACACGATCAAGGGTTCCGACTGGCTCGGCGACCAGGACGCGATCGAGTTCATGTGCCGTGAAGCACCGAACGCCGTCTACGAACTCGAACACATGGGCATGCCGTTCGACCGCAATGCGGACGGCACGATCTACCAGCGCCCGTTCGGCGGCCACACGGCCAACTACGGAGAGAAGCCGGTGCAACGCGCTTGCGCGGCGGCTGACCGTACCGGTCACGCGCTGCTGCACACGCTGTACCAGCAGAACGTTGCAGCGAAGACCACGTTCTTCGTCGAATGGATGGCGCTGGATCTGATCCGCGACGCCGAAGGCGACGTGCTCGGCGTGACCGCGCTCGAAATGGAAACGGGCGACGTCTACATCCTCGAAGGCAAGACCACGCTGTTCGCCACGGGCGGTGCGGGCCGTATCTTCGCGGCGTCCACCAACGCGTTCATCAATACCGGTGACGGCCTCGGCATGGCGGCTCGTGCGGGCATCGCGCTGCAGGACATGGAGTTCTGGCAGTTCCACCCGACCGGCGTGGCCGGCGCGGGCGTGCTGATCACCGAGGGCGTGCGCGGCGAAGGCGGCATTCTGCGCAACTCGAACGGCGAGCGCTTCATGGAGCGCTATGCGCCCACGCTCAAGGACCTCGCGCCGCGTGATTTCGTCTCGCGCTCGATGGACCAGGAAATCAAGGAAGGCCGCGGTGTCGGCGCGCACAAGGACCACGTGCTGCTCGACCTCTCGCACATCGGCGCCGAGACGATCATGAAGCGTCTGCCGTCGATCCGCGAAATCGCGCTCAAGTTCGCGAACGTGGACTGCATCAAGGAACCGATCCCGGTCGTTCCGACGATTCACTACCAGATGGGCGGCATCCCGACCAACATCAATGGTCAGGTCGTCGGCACGCCGAAGGGCCACGAAGAAGTCGTCAACGGCTTCTACGCCGTGGGCGAATGCTCGTGCGTCTCGGTGCACGGTGCAAACCGTCTGGGCACGAACTCGCTGCTCGACCTCGTGGTGTTCGGCCGCGCTGCCGGCAACCACATCGTCAAGCACGTGAAGGAGCTCAAGGAGCACAAGCCGCTGCCGGCAGATGCCGCCGACTTCTCGCTCGCGCGCCTCGCGAAGCTCGACAACTCGACCTCGGGCGAGTACGCGCAGTCCGTCGCGAACCAGATCCGCGGCTCGATGCAGAAGCACGCTGGCGTGTTCCGTACCTCGGCGCTGCTTGCGGAAGGTGTCAAGGACATCGCGCAGGTTACCGAGCAGGCGAAGCATATCCACCTGAAGGACAAGTCGAAGGTGTTCAACACCGCGCGCGTCGAAGCGCTCGAAGTGGCGAACCTCGTAGAAGTTGCGCAAGCAACGATGGTGTCGGCGGAAGCCCGCAAGGAAAGCCGCGGCGCGCATGCACAAAGCGACTACGAACACCGCGACGACGAAAACTGGCTGCGCCATACGCTGTGGTTCAGCGAAGGCAACCGTCTTGAATACAAGCCGGTTCACATGAAGCCGCTGACCGTCGAGTCCGTGCCGCCGAAGGCGCGTACGTTCTAAGGCACACGCCAGTCAAAAGGAATTTGGAAATGGCCAAACGTATTTTTGAAGTCTACCGCTACGACCCGGACAAGGACGCGGCGCCGCGCATGCAGTCGTACGAGCTGGAAATCACGCACGAGCGCATGCTGCTCGACGCGCTGGTCAAGCTCAAGGAACTGGACGAGACGCTGTCGTTCCGCCGCTCGTGCCGCGAAGGCGTGTGCGGTTCGGACGCCATGAACATCAACGGCAAGAACGGTCTGGCGTGCCTCACGAACCTGAACGAACTGCCGCAGAAGATCGTGCTGCGTCCGCTGCCGGGCCTGCCCGTCGTGCGCGACCTGATCGTCGACATGACGCACTTCTTCAACCAGTACCACTCGATCAAGCCGTACCTGATCAACGACACGCCGCCGCCCGAGAAGGAGCGTCTGCAGTCGCCCGAACAGCGCGACGAGCTCGACGGCGTGTACGAGTGTATTCTGTGTGCGAGCTGCTCGACGTCGTGCCCCAGCTTCTGGTGGAATCCGGACAAGTTCGTCGGCCCGGCAGGTCTGCTGCAGGCTTACCGCTTCATCGCGGACAGCCGCGACGAAGCCACTGGCGAGCGTCTCGACAACCTCGAAGACCCGTACCGCCTGTTCCGTTGCCACACGATCATGAACTGCGTCGACGTTTGCCCGAAGGGGCTGAACCCGACGAAGGCGATCGGCAAGATCAAGGAACTGATGGTTCGCCGCGCGGTTTGACGCTGCGTACCTGAAATAAGCGAAATGGAATCGCATCAGTCTGACCCCCATCGCCGCGCGCGCCTTCGCTGGCGCGCACGGCGCGGTCTGCTCGAAAACGATCTGATTTTCGAGCGTTTTTTCGACCGCTACGAGCATGACCTCAGCGACGCCGACGTGGGTGCTCTCACACGCCTGCTCGAGCTGAGCGATAACGACCTGATGGACTTGCTGCTTGCGCGCAAGGAACCAGAAGGCGACCTTGCCGACCCGGACGTGAAGCGGGTGCTGGAGCTGCTTCGCAACGTTTGAGATGCTGCGGCGTTTGCAGGCGTGCCTGCGAGCGCCGCGCCGAACGACACTATCGAATCCCGTGTTTACCTTCGATTGAGGATGTGCTATGACCCCGTCTGATGTAAAAGCCACGCTATCGTTCAGCGATAATTCGCCGAGCGTCGAACTGCCGATCTACAAGGGCTCGATGGGCCCGGACGTGATCGACATCCGCAAACTGTACGGTCAGACCGGCAAGTTCACGTATGACCCGGGCTTCATGTCGACGGCGGCGTGCAACTCGGCCATCACGTACATCGACGGCGACAAGGGCGAGCTGCTTTATCGCGGCTACCCGATCGACAACCTCGCGCAGAACGCCGATTTCCTCGAAACCTGCTACCTGCTCCTGAAGGGCGAGCTGCCGAACCTCGCGCAAAAGACCGAGTTCGTGAAGACCGTCACGCAGCACACGATGGTGCACGAGCAGATGCATTTCTTCTTCCGTGGCTTCCGCCGCGACGCACACCCGATGGCGATTCTGGTCGCTGCGGTGGGCGCGCTTTCGGCGTTCTACCACGACTCGCTCGACATCAATAACCCGCGTCACCGCGACATCTCGGCCATCCGCATGATCGCCAAGCTGCCGACGCTGGTGGCGATGGCGTACAAGTACTCGATCGGCCAGCCGTTCGTGTACCCGCGCAACGAACTTTCGTACAGCGCGAACTTCATGCACATGATGTTCTCGAACCCGTGCGAAGAGTACAAGATCAATGACGTGCTCGTGCGCGCGCTCGACCGCATCCTGATCCTGCACGCCGACCACGAGCAGAACGCTTCGACTTCGACGGTGCGTCTGTCGGGTTCGTCGGGCGCGAATCCGTTCGCGTGTATCGCTGCCGGTATCGCGTGTCTGTGGGGCCCGGCGCACGGCGGTGCGAACGAAGCCGCGCTGAACATGCTCGAAGAGATCGGCTCGGTCGACAACATCCCCGAGTTCATCAAGCAGGTCAAGGACAAGAACTCGGGCGTGAAGCTGATGGGCTTCGGTCACCGCGTCTACAAGAACTACGATCCGCGCGCGAAGCTCATGCGCGAAACGTGCCACGAAGTGCTCAACGAGCTCGGCCTGCACGACGATCCGCTGTTCAAGCTCGCCATGGCGCTCGAAAAGATCGCTCTGGAAGACGAATACTTCGTGTCGCGCAAGCTGTACCCGAACGTCGACTTCTACTCGGGTATCGTGCAGCGCGCACTGGGCATCCCCACGTCGATGTTCACCTGCATCTTCGCGATGGCGCGCACGGTGGGCTGGATCGCGCAGTGGAACGAAATGATCGCCGACCCCGAGCAGAAGATCGGCCGTCCGCGTCAGCTCTTCATCGGCAGTACGCCGCGCGAAGCGAAGCCGATCGCGCAACGGTAAGCCGAGTGGTGTTCACGCGGCGCGCTGTGTGAGACCAAGCTGAGCGAAACGAAAATGCCCCGACCGGGTTTGCCTGGTCGGGGCGTTTCTCTTTCAACGTTTCTCTTTCAAATCCACCCATCGATCTTCAGCCCACTCGCTTTCTCGGCCTCTTCGCGCGAGACTTCGCGCACGGTCTGGCCGAAGCTCCACACATGGCCTTCCGGGTCGCACGCCACGTAGACGCGGTCGCCGTAGAACTGGTCGTCGGGCTCGCGCAAGATCTTCGCGCCCGCCGTGCGTGCACGTTCGCAGTGCGTATCGATTTCGCTCTTCAGCTGCACGTGCACCGACTGCGTGTTCTTGCCCTCGAGCGCGGCGGGGCTCGTGGCAGGCATGCCGGGCCACTCGCCGCAAATCATCACGTAGCCGTCTTCGAAGCGCATCTCCGAGTGGCAGAGCTTGCCGTCAGGCGAGGTCACGACGAACTGGCGTGTGAAGCCGAACGCCTTTTCGAGCCAGTCGAGCGCTGCGAACGGATCGCGGTAGTAGAGGGCTGCTCCGAAAGCCGGACGTTTAGAGGTGCTGTTCATGATCGTCTCCTTGAGTTGTGACCGGACCTGACGCTTGAGTGCCGGGTCCGGTCCCATGCAAAGCGGTGGGCGAGGACCGCGTGGGTACACGAGCCGCGAATCCGGCAGCAGCGCAATTTGTGTGCGTGGTAGCCTCGTTCTGCCGCTGTGCTGCGGATATCCGAGCATCCGTGGAGCGCGCACCCGTCATTACCTGCGGGGTAATCGCCGGCGCTCGTGCGCTCGTCGACTATGAGGTCATCTGCCACGCAGCAATCTCATCAACGAAAGGAGCGACGACCATGAACCACGATGCGCGTCTTGCGACCCTGCCTGGCTTTATCCGCGTGAACGACCATACTGCGCTGCACTATCGCGACTGGGGCACGGGCGCGCCGCTCGTTTTCCTTTCGGGCTGGACGCTCAACGCCGACATGTGGCAGTACCAGAGCGTGCCGCTCGCGAAAGACGGTTTTCGCTGCGTGGCGTACGACCGTCGCGGGCACGGACGTTCGAACGATCCCGGGCAAGGCTACGACTACGATACGCTCGCCGACGATCTGGAGGGCGTGCTCGACGCGCTCGATCTCTCGGGCGTGACGCTCGTGGGACACTCGTTCGCGAGCGGCGAAATCGTGCGCTATTTGAGCCGTCACGGCGCGCGGCGCGTGGCGGGCATCGTGCTGCTCGCGCCGGCCTCGACGCCTTATCTGCTCAAGACCGCCGACAACCCCAACGGCCTCGACGCAAGCCTGTTCGCGGCCTCGCTCGACGAGATCCTGACTTCGTTTCCCGACTGGATCGAGCGGCGCGCGCTGGAGTATTTCGCGCCAGGCACATCGCGCGCCGCGATCCAGTGGACCGCCGACATGATGCTGCGCGCCTCGCTCCACGCGGCGGTGCAGTTGAACCGGATTCAGACCTCGACGGACTTTCGCCGCGAGCTTGCGCGCATCGACGTGCCCGCGCTCGTGCTGCACGGCGATAGCGATGCATCGGCGCCGCTCGAGTTGACCGGCAGGCCCACTGCGGCGCTGCTCGTGCGTGCCGCGCTCAAGGTCTACGAAGGCGGCACGCACGGCATGTACCTGAACCAGGCTGCGCGTGTGAACGCGGATATCGCTGCCTTCGCGCGCCTTTGCGCGGCGTGAATTGTCGATGCCGGGCGAGCGGCCGCCGGGTTGGCCGCCGTTCGTCCACAGCCGCCCACGGCGAATCCTTTATGATGGAGCGCGCCCCAATTCCTGAGCCGCTCCATGTTTTTTGCCGCGAACTCCCTGCACCGCCGCCTGAGCATCGCCATCGGTACGCTGGCGATTTTCGTCGGCCTGCTGGGCTCGCTCGGCACTTTCCTGGTGGTGCGCAGCCTCGCGAGCGAATTCAGCGCGAGCCTGCGCGATGCCGCCGCGCACGTGCAGTCCGGCGTGCCGCACCGTCATGCCGGGCCGAGCAGCGAGCCGAACGGCGTGCGTCTTCCCTCCGACGACCTCGTCGTGCAGATCTGGTCCGCCCACGACACTACCGCGCCCAGCCGCACCAGCGACCCCGACATCGCGCTGCCGCGCGCGCCGAAGGGCTACTCCTCGCTCCAATACGATGGCGAGGCCTGGGACGTCTTCGCGCTCGCCACCGGCGACGAGCAGATCCAGGTCGCGGAGTCGCGCAGCATGCGCAACCGCAATGCGCTACGCGTGGCGTTCTGGAGCCTGCTGCCGGTGCTCGCGCTGCTGCCGCTGCTCGCGTTGACGATCGCCGTGACTGTGCGGCTTTCGCTGCGGCCGCTGGAGCGCGTCGGGAGGCGCGCGGCGAAAGTCGATCTGCACGAGCTCAAGCCGCTCGATGCGCGGAAGGCGCCTGTGGAACTGCGACCCTTCGTCGAGTCGATCAACCGCATGATCGAGCGCCTTTCGGTGCTCCTGAACGCCGAGCGCAAGTTCATCGCCGATGCTGCGCACGAACTGCGTTCGCCCATTTCGGCGATGCAGTTGCAGATCGACAACCTGCGCGCCGCGCCGCCCGATCAGTACCACGAACGCTTCGAAGAACTGCGGCGCGGCGTGGCGCGCACGGGTTCGCTGGTGTCGCAATTGCTCGGCCTTGCGCGCGCCGAGATCGGCGGCGCGCAGCGCGCGGTCGCCGACATCGCATTGCCGCAACTCGTGACCGACGTGCTGGCCGATCTGCTGCCGCTCGCCGATGCGCGCAGCGTGGATCTGGGCGTCGAGCGTCTGGACGACGCGAGCGTGCGGGCGACCGAGGCGGATATGCGCATGCTGGTGCGCAATCTGGTCGACAACGCGGTTCGTTACGGGCGCGAGGGCGGGCGCGTCGACGTGACGGTGCGCCGCGATGCGCAAACGGCCACGATCGAAGTGACCGACGACGGCCCCGGCATTGCCGTGGAAGACCTGCCGCATGTGTTCGACCGCTTCTTTCGCGCGCGCGGCAACGACGCCGAAGGCAGCGGCCTTGGGCTCGCGATCGCGCAGGCGCTGGCGCAGCGTTACGGCGCTCGCGTGACGCTGGAAAATCGCAGTGACGGGCAGTCCGGCATCGTCGCGCGCATCGAGCTGCCGCTGACCGGAGGCGAACCACACTCACCGACGCAACCAGATACTGAGGAAAACTGAGCAATGCGGATTCTCCTGATCGAAGACGATCTGCTGATCGGGCCGGCGCTGTTGCGGGCATTGAAGGACGCCACATATAGCGTCGACTGGGTGCGCACGGGCGAGAGCGGCCGCGCGGCCATCCGCGACGGCTCGTACACGACCGTGCTGCTCGACCTGGGCCTGGGCGACATGAACGGCCTCGACGTGCTGCGCGGCCTGCGCGAAGCCAACGACGCCACGCCGGTCATCATCATCACCGCGCGCGACGATGTGGATACGCGCGTCGAAGGCCTCGACCTCGGCGCCGACGACTACCTCGTCAAGCCGTTCGAGAGCAAGGAGCTGCTCGCGCGCATTCGCGCGGTGGTGCGGCGCAAGTCGGGCTTCGCTTCGTCGACGATGGGCAGTGCGCGCGTGACGCTCGACATGAATGCGCGGTGTCTCGCCTTCGACGGTCGGACCGACGATCTTTCGGCGCGCGAGTACGCGCTCATGCTCGCGCTGCTGGAGCGGCCCGGGGCGATTCTCTCGCGCCAGCAACTCGAAGAGCGACTCTACGGCTGGGGCGAGGAGGTGGAGAGCAACGCCGTCGACGCCGTGATCTACAGCGTGCGGCGCAAGTTCGGTCACGCGGTTATTCGCAATGTGCGCGGGCTGGGCTGGGCCGTGTGCGTTTGATCGTCGACGTTTGACGTCCGCCGTAAAGAGAAAAAACGGCGAGCGTGGTGCTCGCCGAATGGCATGCGAAGCGGGGGAGGCGCCTGGGCGCACGCCGAAACCGGAGGCTATGAAGGTGAAGTGCGGGCGGCGCTATCGTAGCGATGAGGCGCTCATGAGGCCAGCAGCCGCTGCCACGGATGCGCGCGCCACGCGGTCGCGAGCGCGCCGACCCAGTCGGCTTCGTTCTGCGCGAGATGGCGGTCCGCATGGATCGCGACGAGGCACAGGCTCAGCACCTCGGCGCGCAGCGCCGGATCTTCGAGTTCGCGCATGACTTGCTGCATCACGCCGGAGTCGAGCTTGCAGGCGTCGCTCCAGTTCAGGTGCGCGTTCGTGAGCAGATCTTCGCAAAGGTCTTGCAGGATCGTGCCGAATTCACCGGGCGCGAGGCCGAGCCGGTCCGCGATGCGCGCGTGATGCACGGCCGCGAGTTCGTCGGCGCTGAGATGGCCATTGGCAAGCAGGGCGATGGCGACGATCCGGCCCGCAGCCTGCGGGCTGTTGCTGGTGTAGGTTCGCATGGTCGGGTGTCCCGGAGGTGGAAGCATCGAGGCGCGGCCGTTCAGTCGAACAGGTCGCCGAACCACGATTTGCGGCGGCGTCCATGGCCGCCTTGACGTTCGTGCGCGCGGCGCTGCCCGTGATCGTCGAGGCGTTTGCCGTGATGCGAGCCTTGCTGCGCACTGTAGCCGTCGTCGAGATATTGCTGCGAGACGGCGCGCGATGCCGCTGCGCGGTCAATCAGCTTGTCGAGCTTGCCGCGATCGAGCCAGACGCCGCGGCATTGCGGGCAGTAGTCGAGTTCGACGCCTTGACGTTCCGAGATCGCGAGCGTGGTGTCAGGGCAGTTCGGGCATTTCATGATGCGCTCCAAAGAGATTGACAGTCGCAGCCGGTGGACCCGGCGCTGCGGGCCGGCGCGGCTGCGATGGAATTCATCCTCGCAGAGAAAAATGAGCGAAAAATGAGGACGGCGCCTTTGCCTTCGATCCGCGATCCGCTTACCGTGCTTCCAGACTGCCGCCCTCGTGGTCATGCGGCCGGGTCTTGATGAGCGACACCACCACGCCGCCCGCGAGCAGCGCCGCCGTCACGCCGAGGCTCAGCAGCGCGGGAATCTTGCCCACGATGCCCACCAGAAAGATCTTCGCGCCGATGAAAACCAGCACGAGCGCGAGCGCATGCTTGAGGTAGTAAAAGCGGTGCGCCATGGCCGCGAGCGCGAAGAACAGCGCGCGCAGGCCGAGCACGGCGAAGATGTTGCTCGTGTAGACGATGAACGGATCGGTGGTGATCGAAAAGATCGCCGGGATCGAATCGACGGCGAAGATCAGATCGGCGAACTCGACCATCAGCAGCGCCACCAGCAGCGGCGTGGCGAAACGCTTGAGCTTGCCGGTCGACGGATGCGCGCGCCGCACGATGAACGCGCCGCCTTCGAGCTGCGGCGTGACGGGCAGTACGCGGCGGATCAGGCGCAGGATCTTGCTGTCTTCCACGCCGGTTTTTTCGCTGGCCTTCCCGCTTGCCTCTTCCTTCGAGCCGAGCAGCATCTTCACGCCGGTCACGGCGAGAAAGAGGCCGAACACGAACAGCATCCACTCGAACCGCGCGACCAGCGCCGCGCCGAGCCCGACCATGATCGCACGCAGCACCAGCACGCCGACGATGCCCCAGAACAGCACGCGATGCTGATACACGCGCGGCACCGCGAGCGCGCCGAAGATCGACGCGATCACGAACACGTTGTCGAGCGAGAGCGATTTTTCGATGAGGTAGCCGGTGAGGTACTCGGTGGCCGGCGCGGCGCCAAGCTGCCACCAGATGAAGCCGCCGAACAGCACGCCCACTGCGATATAGCCGAGCGAGAGCCACAGGCTTTCGCGGATGCCGATCTCGCGGTCGTCGCGATGGAGCACGCCCAGATCGAGCGCCAGCAACACGATCACCACCGCGAGGAAGGCGGCCCAGAGCCAGGCAGGCTGTCCGAGGAAGCTGGCAGTGAAAAGCGGCGGGAGCATGGGGCGGTCCTTATCGTGACGTTGTGATGCCGTGCTGCATGGGGCGCGTTCGGGCCTCGGCCCAAACGTCAGCGTAACGACGAAGAATGAGGCGTGAATGAGGGAGGCGAATGCGAGCGCTTTGGCATAGGAGGCTCGATGTTTGACATGGATCCAGCGAAGAGACTTATGTTTCGCGCTTCGCTTATCCCCGAAAAATGCGGTGCTAAATTTGTCGGCTTTGAAAACAACGAGGAATGACAAGAATGACGCCAATCAGAGCGGGCATGGTCTGCGGTCTTGCGGTGGCATTGAGTGCCTGCGCCGGTCTTCAGAATATCGACCCCAATGCCGCGGTTTCGGCCGGATCGACGCTGCTCAAAGCCGCGACCCTTTCGGATAACGACGTGATAACCGTCTCGGTCGAGGCGTGCCAGGCGAGCGATGCTAAGTCTCCGGTCGCGGCGCCCGGCAGCGCCTATGCGAAGCGGCTCGCGAGCGTGATGAGCGGCTTCGGCGACATGGCCTTGAACGGGCAGAAGATCGACTACAAGGTCTACATGCAGAAGGATGTCAACGCATGGGCCATGGCGAACGGCTGCGTGCGTGTCTATAGCGGCCTGATGGAGATGATGAGCGACGACGAACTGCGCGGCGTAATCGGGCACGAGATGGGGCACGTCGCGCTGGGCCATTCGAAGAAGGCGATGCAGACGGCCTGGGCCGTGAGCGCGGCCAGAACAGCCGTGGGCGCCACCGGCATCTCGGGCGCGGCGGCGTTGAGCTCGTCACAGCTCGGCGACCTGACCGAGAAGTTCATCAACGCGCAGTTCTCGCAGTCCCAGGAGCGCGCGGCGGACGACTATTCCTTCGATCTGCTGAAGAAGAAGGGCATGAATGAGCGCGGACTGGTCACGGCGTTCCAGAAGCTGGCGACGCTCGACGGCGGCCAGAATTCGATGATGAGTTCGCATCCGTCCTCGCCAAGCCGTGCCGAGCACATTCAGAACCGGATCAATAAGGAAGGGTGATGGGGGCAGACATGCATCGAACGGAGTTTGATGCGTGTCAGGTGTGCGTCCGGACTTCATCGCTACGATGCCTGCTTTCACTTTGCTCCGGCGCCACACATGATTGCCCGCTTTCTCTTCGTCCCGCTGTGGGTTGCCGCATTGACGGGCAGTGTTCATGCTCAGGCCGGTGGGCCCCCGATTCCGCTCGATACGCCAGTCCGGCAATACGGCGGCCCACTCCAGCAGAACCTCAACACTGCGATCGCACCGGCTGCAACGAACCCGTCGAGGTTCGACAAGCGCTGCCGGGATCTTGCCGATTCCTATAGCGAGTCGTTCAGGTCGCCGGGTCCGGCCCAGTCAAACGCGGTTGTTCCGAACTACGGCGAGAGCGGCGAGCAGGTCAATACCATGCAGGCATACCACCAGCGACAGGATGCCGAGAAGGCGTTTCGCGACGCCGGTTGCCGATAAAAGCCGGCCTCAGAACTGATAGTTAATCGAAATATCGCAGACCCCATCGGTTTTGCTCTGGATGATCGGGCTGTCTGCGGCGCTGCCTAGCAGGCGCCGCAGGGCGCCATCGGCGCTGACGAACCAGTGCTTGTTCACGAAATACACCATCGTGATGCCGAAACCCGCTGACTTCAGGCCCGCGCTGGCACTGTACTGCCGGTAGCCGGAAGCGGCAGCTTGCTGCGGCGTCACGCCGAACCAGCTTTGCATGTAGTTCGAGTCGGCGAAGGTCACTGAGGGGCCGGCGAACCAGTAAAACGTCTCGTTGCTGCCAGGCAGCGGCATATAGGCGCCCAGGTCGGCGGTCCAGCCGTTCGAGCCGCCGAAGCTGCGCGTGAACGCCGCGCGAAATACCAGCGGAAATTCCTTCGACACGACATATTCCGCAGCCAGTTTCACTTCGGGCGCCGGGTTGATGTTGCCGAGACCGTTCAGGTGCTCGGGGTCGTCGTGGCCGCGCCGCCCGAGATCGTAGGCGGCGGCCACGCTCATGCGCCAGTTTTGGCCCTGCAGAACGTTTACGCCGAAGCCTTCGCCGGTGGAGCCGAACAGGAGGTCCTTGTAGCGGATGTCGATGCTCGGCCCGACGAGCATGTGATAGCGCTCCGAGCCGTCGTAGCGCGGCTGGAAGGTTGCGCCGACGCCAAGGCGCGCTTCCAGGGGCGGCCGGTCGGGCTCGAACAGCTTTTCCAGCGGGATGCCGGCGGAATACTGCCACTCGCCGAGCGGCGAAGGCGTTTGTGCCATGACGTGCGGCGCGAAGGCAGCGAGCATGCAGGCCGCGGCGGCGAGCGGCGCCCTCTGCAGAGCGCAAGGGGACTTCCTTCGGGGCATGCGAGGTGCGAAAAGCATTGGGCCTCCGTGATTGCCTGATGGGACCTGTTCCTGGAGTGAGCAGACCACAGGCGCGCGGTGTCTGTTCATTCAGTGTGATGGAACCATATTCTCGCCGTCCGTGCGGCGTCGCGCGTCACGCAATCGGCGTGCCGGCTCGCACAGCCTTCGGAAAAACAACCGGAAAAACAAGGGTTTCCCGGCGCGCGTGCGCAACGGCGCAGCCGTGAACGGCTGGCGCCGCTCGCCGGGTAACATCGATACAGGTATCGTCACTACCACCCAACTCACTGTTTTTTATCGCTTTTTTTCGCCCGAGGCGATGCGGGCGGCGCGTTTCGCGTGGCATAATCGGTTCACAACATCGATTCATAACGCACCATCCCCGCGGTCACTCGCAGTCATTCAATCCCCGCATATCATGGCAAAGACGCTCTACGACAAGTTGTGGGACTCCCATGTGGTCCACACGGAAGACGACGGCACGACGCTCCTCTATATCGACCGTCAGCTGCTGCACGAAGTCACCAGTCCGCAGGCATTCGAAGGACTGAAGATGCACGAGCGCCCGGTGTGGCGCATCAGCGCGAACCTGGCCGTTTCCGACCATAACGTGCCCACCACGGACCGCAGCCACGGCATCGCCGACCCGGTCTCGAAGCTCCAGGTCGACACGCTCGACGCGAACTGCGACGCCTTCGGCATCACGCAGTTCAAGATGAACGACCAGCGCCAGGGCATCGTCCACATCGTCGGTCCGGAGCAGGGCGCGACGCTGCCGGGCATGACCATCGTTTGCGGCGACTCGCATACTTCCACGCACGGCGCGTTCGGCGCGCTTGCACATGGCATCGGCACTTCGGAAGTCGAGCACGTGCTGGCCACGCAAACGCTCCTGCAGAAGAAGAGCAAGAACCTGCTCGTGAAGGTCGAGGGCCAGCTGCCGCGCGGCTGCACCGCGAAGGACATCGTGCTCGCCATCATCGGCAAGATCGGCACGGCGGGCGGCACGGGCTACGCCATGGAGTTCGGCGGCTCGATGATCCGCGGTCTCTCCATGGAAGGCCGCATGACCGTGTGCAACATGGCGATCGAAGCCGGCGCGCGCGCGGGCATGGTCGCCGTGGACGACACCACGATCGACTACCTGAAGGGCCGCCCGTTCTCGCCGCAAGGCGTGGAGTGGGATCAGGCCGTCGAGTACTGGAAAACCTTCAGTAGCGACGACGGCGCGCAGTTCGACCGCGTGGTCGAGCTCACTGCCGCCGACATCGTGCCGCAGGTTACCTGGGGCACGTCGCCGGAGATGGTCACCTCGATTGACGGCCGCGTGCCCGATCCCGAGCGCGAAAAGGACCCGGTCAAGCGCGACGCGATGGAACGCGCGCTCCAGTACATGGCGCTCGAGCCGAACACGCCGATCGAGTCGATCAAGCCCGACAAGATCTTCATCGGCTCGTGCACCAACGCGCGCATCGAAGACCTGCGCTCGGCCGCTTACGTCGTGAAGAAGCTCGGCCGCCGCGTGGCGTCGAACATTCGTCTCGCGATGGTCGTGCCGGGCTCGGGCCTCGTGAAGGCGCAGGCCGAGCGCGAAGGCCTCGACAAGGTGTTCACGGAAGCGGGCTTCGAATGGCGCGAGCCGGGCTGCTCGATGTGCCTCGCGATGAACGCCGACCGCCTGGAGCCGGGCGAGCGTTGCGCGTCCACCTCGAACCGCAACTTCGAGGGCCGTCAGGGCGCGGGCGGGCGCACGCATCTCGTGAGCCCGGCCATGGCCGCCGCAGCGGCAATCGAAGGGCATTTCGTCGACATTCGCAAGCTGGCTTGAGCACTGAACCAGGAACAAGGAAAAGAGCGATGAAGGTCTCTGCACTCGCGCGTCGCGCGGCGTTATTCGCCATGGCGGGGTGGCTCCTCGCGCTGGCCGGCTGCAACACCGTGGCCGGCGTGGGCGAGGACATCAGCGGCGCGTCGCGCGCAGTGCAGAAAAAGCTCTAACCCGCCTGGCTTGCTGCCGGCGCTTTCGGCTTCGTCCTGAAAGCGCCTGGCGCGATCAGCATCCATCAGGATCACGGATCATGGAAAAATTCATCGTACACACCGGCGTCGTGGCGCCGCTCGATCGCGAAAACGTGGACACCGACGCGATCATCCCGAAGCAGTTCCTCAAGTCGATCAAGCGCACCGGCTTCGGCCCGAATGCCTTCGATGAATGGCGTTACCTCGACCACGGCGAGCCGGGTCAGGACAACTCGAAGCGCCCGCTCAACCCGGACTTCGTGCTGAACCAGCCGCGCTATCAGGGCGCATCCATTCTGCTCACGCGCAAGAACTTCGGCTGCGGCAGCTCGCGCGAGCACGCACCGTGGGCGCTCGATCAGTACGGTTTCCGCGCGATCATCGCGCCGAGCTTCGCCGACATTTTCTATAACAACTGCTTCAAGAACGGCCTGCTGCCGATCGTGCTCTCCGAGTCGGACGTCGATCATCTGTTCAACGAAACGAATGCGTTCAACGGCTTCCAGCTCACCGTCGATCTGGACAGGCAGGTCGTGCGCACGGTGGACGGCGCGAAGGAATACCCGTTCGAAGTGGCCGCGTTCCGCCGCTACTGCCTCCTGAACGGCTTCGACGACATCGGCCTCACGCTGCGCCACGCCGACAAGATCCGCCAGTTCGAAGCCGAGCGCCTCGCGCGCCAGCCGTGGCTGAAGAACCGCGTCATCTGATCAACGCAGAACGACATACAACGAGGAATCACAGGATGAAGATTGCAGTGTTGCCGGGCGACGGCATTGGTCCCGAGATCGTCAAGGAAGCCGTCAAGGTGCTGGGCGCTCTGGGCGAGAAGTTCGAGCTCGAAGAAGCGCCCGTTGGCGGCGCGGGCTACGAGGCGAGCGGCCATCCGCTGCCCGAGGCTACGCTCGCGCTGGCGAAGGCCGCCGACGCGATCCTGTTCGGTGCCGTGGGCGACTGGAAGTACGACAAGCTCGAGCGCGCGCTGCGTCCCGAGCAGGCCATTCTGGGCCTGCGCAAGCATCTGGAGCTGTTCGCAAACTTCCGTCCGGCGATCTGCTATCCGCAATTGACGGGCGCTTCGTCGCTCAAGCCGGAAATCGTTTCGGGCCTCGACATCCTGATCGTGCGCGAACTGAATGGCGACATCTACTTCGGCCAGCCGCGCGGCACGCGCGAAGCGCCGGACGGCAATTTCAAGGGTGCGCGCGAAGGCTTCGACACGATGCGCTACGCCGAGCCCGAAGTACGCCGCATCGCGCACGTGGCCTTCCAGGCCGCGCAAAAGCGCCAGAAGAAGCTCACCTCGGTCGACAAGGCCAACGTGCTCGAGACCTCGCAGTTCTGGAAGGACATCATGATCGATGTCTCGAAGGAATACCCGGACGTCGAGCTCTCGCACATGTACGTCGATAACGCCGCCATGCAGCTCGTGAAGGCGCCCAAGGCGTTCGATGTGGTGGTCACCGGCAACATGTTCGGCGACATCCTCTCGGATGAAGCCGCGATGCTCACGGGCTCGATCGGCATGCTGCCCTCGGCCTCGCTCGACAAGAACAACAAGGGCCTGTACGAGCCTTCGCACGGCTCGGCGCCGGACATCGCGGGCAAGGGCATTGCCAATCCGCTCGCGACCATTCTGTCGGCCGCGATGATGCTGCGCTACTCGCTGGGCCGCGCCGAACAGGCGGACCGCATCGAGAACGCGGTGAAGAAGGTGCTCGAGCAGGGCTATCGCACCGCCGATATCGTCACGCCGGACTGCAAGCAGGTCGGCACGGCCGCAATGGGAGACGCGGTGGTCGCGGCGCTGTAAAGCCATCGCGAAAGGGCATGCCTCGGTTGAATCAGGCGTGCCCTTTTTTCGAGGCGCGGGTTTAAAACGGCAGCGCCGATAAGGCGTATCGAAAATAGTGGAAAATGCGGGTAGCCCCGCGCGAAATTGCGGTTTTCGTGTATATTGCTCCGATGGCGACGATCTCCCAGATCACCTTTGTTTCGAAAATCCACGGCACGGCCCGTGCGATTTCGCTCGCTATCGCCACGCAAAACACCACGAAAACGATTATTACCAAAACGATCATCACTCGTTGATCGCTCGTCGTGCCCGCTTAATTCCCCGCGCGGCCACGCCGGGCGAGCGAAGCGGGGAAGTTGTCCATTTCAAGGGTTAATCATGAACGTAGGTCTCGTAGGTTGGCGCGGCATGGTCGGGAGCGTGCTGATGCAGCGCATGCAGGAAGAACGCGATTTCGACCTGATCGAACCGGTGTTTTTCAGCACCAGCAACGCAGGCGGCGCAGCGCCGTCGTTCGCCAAAAACGAGACGAAGCTCAAGGACGCGAACAGCGTCGATGAGCTCAAGAAGTGCGACATCATCATCACGTGCCAGGGCGGCGACTACACCAACGAGGTCTATCCGAAGCTGCGCGCAGCGGGCTGGAACGGCTACTGGATCGACGCGGCTTCCTCGCTGCGCATGAAGGATGACGCGGTCATCGTGCTCGACCCGGTCAACCTCGACGTTATCAAAGACGCACTCGTCAAGGGCCAGAAGGATTTCATCGGCGGCAACTGCACGGTCAGCCTGATGCTGATGGCACTGGGCGGCCTGTTCCGCGAAAACCTCGTCGACTGGATGACGGCCATGACGTACCAGGCTGCTTCGGGCGCAGGCGCGCAGAACATGCGCGAACTGCTCTCGCAGATGGGCGCGCTCAACGCCGCCGTGGCCAGCGACCTCGCGAATCCGTCGTCGGCGATTCTCGACATCGACCGCAAGGTGCTCGCCACCATGAACAGCGACGCCATGCCCACGGCGAACTTCGGCGTGCCGCTCGCGGGCTCGCTGATCCCCTGGATCGACAAGGACCTCGGCAACGGCATGTCGAAGGAAGAGTGGAAGGGCGGCGCCGAAACCAACAAGATCCTCGGCAAGCCTGCCATGGGCGAGCCGGGCTCGATTCCGGTCGACGGTCTGTGCGTGCGCATCGGCGCGATGCGCTGCCACTCGCAGGCGCTCACCATCAAGCTCAAGAAGGACGTGCCGCTCGACGAGATCGACGGCATCCTCGCTTCGGCCAACGACTGGGTCAAGGTCGTGCCGAACCAGCGCGAAGCTTCGATGCGCGATCTGTCGCCGGCAGTCGTCACGGGCACGCTTTCGGTGCCGGTCGGCCGTCTGCGCAAGCTCGCGATGGGCGGCGAGTATCTGTCCGCCTTCACGGTCGGCGACCAGCTCCTGTGGGGCGCCGCCGAGCCGCTGCGCCGTATGCTGCGCATTCTGCTCGACAAGTGAATGAATTAAACTACGCGCCTAATGACGCGTAGACAGGGTGATAAAAGCGCCGCGCCAGTCGCGGCGCTTTTTTATTTCCGGAAGGTTTCCGTGCGCCGGGCTTTCGTGCGCCGGGCACAACTGGCCGGTTCACCCACAACAAACCCCGTTTCATCGACTGCCGCGCGAGCGGTGTGCCAGGGCATCTGATGATCGTTCGATTTGAAGCCGTTTCCGATTCAGTCAATCCAGCCATGAAAATGCGGCGGACTGCCGTTGCGGTGTCCGCGGCGCTGCTGGTCGCCATGGCCGGCGCTTCCGGTATGGTTCATGCGCAAAGCGGCGCGGCGGCTGCCGCTGCCACATCGGGTGCTGCGGGGGCATCCGCTCCTGCGGCGGCGCTGCCCATAGTGGGGCAATACACCATCCACCCGGGGCAGTCGCTGCACGATGTGGCGGTCGACGTCACGCAGTCGCACGACAAAGCGGTGATCGCGCGCGCGAGCCAGGCGCTGTTCGACGCGAACCCTTCGGCGTTCATGAAACGCGACCCGAGCCGCCTCAAGGTGGGCGCCGTGCTGAACGTGCCGGGAACGCCCGATATGGCGAGCGCAGCAGCCGGTGCTTCGGCGCCTGCGGTTGCCGGCGCGGCAAGTGCACCCGGTGCTTCGGCTGCCATTGTTGCGGGCGCGAGTTCAGCGGCCGAGGCGGCGGCTCCGGCTTCGACTACGACTGCCGTTGCTACAGGCGCGAGCGCGAGCACCAATGCCGGTGCGATGGCAACGAGTGGCGCGGCTGGCGCATCGGCGCCAGCGGCCAGCGCAAGCGTTGCGAGTGCGCCGGCTGTGTCCGCTGCTTCCGCCGAAGCGAGCGCGAGTGCAGTCCCCGCGCCGGCCAGCGACCCTCATTCGTGGAGCGGCGCAGTCCAGGCGGCACCGCCCGCCGCGGCGGCGTCCGCTATACCGGGTTCGGCGGCGTCGACACCTAAGGTGTCGAGCCTGCAACAACTGCTTGCTCTCAAGAATCGTGTGCTAATGGCCTTGCAACAGCACGGCATCGGCAAGCCCGTGCCGGTGGCTGGCGCACCGGCCGGTACGCAAGGGAACGCCGCTGCCGGAGGTGCGGCGCCGGGCGCGAACGGCGCGCAGCCCGAGGTCTCTCCGATCACGCTTGGCGGCGTGGCCGCGGTAATGCTGGCATTCGTCGCGCTGGTCGTGCGTGTGCTCATGCGCAAACGTCGCAAGCCTGTGCCGGAGGCCCGAGAAAGCGCGGTTGAGCCGCCCGCTGCTACGCGCCCGACCGGGCGCGAGGATGCGCCGGCGGAACCCGCAGCGCCGGTAGCGCCCGCTGCGCCAGCAGCGCCGCTGGCGACCGGCGCAGCCCCTGCTGTCGTGAAGGCGAAAGCCGAAGAGTCGGCGGAAGAGTCGGCGGAAGAGCCGCCGCGCGACGCCGCGCAAGAACACGGCGAGCACGCCGAACCCGGCGACGAGGCGCCGTCGCCGCAAGAGCTGGCAGAGTTGCCCACGCTGGGCGAAACGATTGAGCCGGCCCATCAACCCGAAACGCCGCATCACGCCGAAGCCGACATCGACGAAACGAGCGCCGCCGCGCCCGAGGCAAGCCGTGCCGAGCCGCGTCCGATCGAGCTGACGATGCCGGGCGCGCATCCCGAACCGCATGCGCACACGGCAGAGGCCCAGGCCCCGGCCGCGCCCGCCGAATCCGCCGCGCCGCCTCTGCATGAACTCGCGATGCCGGGCGATCACTCCACACCCGCTGTCCCATCAGAACAACAAGCAGAAGTCGCAATGCCACACGTGGAAGTCCCGCAAGAGTTTCCGAAGTCCGCCGTCGATGCTTTGGGCGGTCTCGACATGCCGCTGCCGCCGCGCGTCGAAACGCCCGAGCCCATGCCGGGCGTCCCGCTCTCGACGGAGCCAGTCGCCACCCCCGAGACGACCGCGCGCCAGGCGCTGCCGTTCGGCCAGCCGCCTGTGCCGCCTGCCGGCGAGGCCATCGAAGTGGGCATTGCGGGCGCGGGCTCGATCGCCGGGCTGGGCGCGCCGCGCTTCGGCCCGCTCACGCTCGATTTCGACCTGAATCTGCCGGCCGATTCCGCCGAGCCGCTGCCGGTCTTCACGCCGGAGCAACTCTCGCGCATCGCCCGCAACAAGCTCGACCTCGCGCACGAATACATCGCGCTCGGCGACCTGGCCGGCGCTCGCTCGCTGATCAACGAGGTGATCGAGTCGAACGACCACGCCACGCGCGCCGATGCGCAGGCGTTGCTGTCGACGCTCTCGCCGCTTTCCTGACGCCCGCCATATGCGTATCGCGCTAGGAATCCAGTACGACGGGGCCGCCTACTGCGGCTGGCAATCGCAGCCGCACGGCAAGACGGTGCAGGACGCGCTCGAGCGCGCGCTGCGCGAGTTCGCCACCGTGCCGCTGCCCACCGTGGTCGCGGGCCGCACCGACACGGGCGTGCACGGCCTCGGCCAGGTCGTGCACTTCGACACCGACCTCGACCGCGCGCCGTTCTCGTGGGTGCGCGGCACCAACGCGTTTCTGCCGCCGACGGTGGCCGTGCAATGGGCGCAGCCGATGCCCGAGGCGTTCCACGCGCGCTTTTCGGCGTTCGAGCGCACGTATTACTACGCGCTCTACGTGAACCCGGTGCGCTCGCCCATGCTGGCGGGGCGGGCCGGCTGGATCCACACGCCGCTCGACGTGGACGCCATGCGCGAAGCGGCCGCCTGCCTGATCGGCGAGCATGATTTTTCGGCGTTCCGCTCGTCGGAGTGTCAATCGAAGACGCCCGTGAAGCACCTGTATCAGATCGATATCCGGCCGCTGGGCGATTTCATCCACTTCCGTTTTCGCGCGAACGCGTTTCTCCACCACATGGTGCGCAACCTGATGGGCTGCCTCGTGGCCGTGGGGCGCGGCCGCTACCCGGCCGCATGGATGGCCGAGGTGCTGGCCGGGCTCGATCGCACCAAGGCTGCGCCGACCTTCATGCCCGATGGCCTGTATCTTGCGCAAGTAGGCTATCCTGAAGAGTTCGCCGTCCCCGCCGCGCATACGGCCAGCGTGCCGTGGAGCACCGTCTGGGCCGACGCCAGCCCGACGTGAGCCCGCAAAACGCGAAACACCCCAACCCGCCATCGAGTCTCGATTCATGACGACAGCAGAACACCCCGCCATCGCTGCCATGCACCGCACGCGCATCAAGCTGTGCGGGCTTTCGACACCCGAGGCGGTCGCGCACGCCATCGACCTGGGCGCCGACGCCATCGGCCTCGTGTTTTATCCGCCGAGCGCGCGCTCGGTGAGCGTGGCGCAGGCGGTCGAGCTCACCCACGACATTCCGCCGTTCGTCTCGGTGGTGGGCCTGTTCGTGAATGCCACGCCGCAATGGGTCGGCGAGGTCGCGAGCAACGTCTCGCTCACGCTGCTGCAGTTTCACGGCGACGAAACCCCCGACCAATGCGAATCGCTGGCCTCGGTTGCCGGTTTGCCCTGGTTGCGCGCATTGCGGGTGGCGGCCGATACTCGCAAAGCCGATTTGATAGAATCGGCAAATCGTTATTCATCAGCCAGCGGCCTGCTGTTCGACACCCATGTCGAAGGTTACGGCGGCGGCGGGAAGGTCTTCGATTGGTCACTTATCCCCGCAGGGCTCGCGCGTCGGGCCGTTTTAAGTGGTGGCTTGAACGCGCAAAACGTCAGTGATGCGATTCGCCAGGTGCGTCCGTTCGCCGTCGATGTCTCCAGTGGCATCGAGGTCCCGGGCGCGAAGGGCGTGAAAGATCACGCCCGTATGGCGGCGTTCGTGCGCGCAGTGCGCGAAGCGGACGCGGGATAATTTCTTGGACCAGCCAGCCCTTGCGCAATGCGGGGCCCCCGGTTGGTCGAGCGAGTGACTTATGTACAATTTGCCCGATGAACGTGGCCATTTCGGCCCTTATGGCGGCGTATTCGCTGCCGAAACCCTGATGCAGGCGATCGACGAGCTGCGCGACGCCTACGCGAAATTCAAGGACGATCCCGACTTCGTCGCCGAATATCAGCGCGAGTTGAAGCATTTTGTCGGCCGTCCGTCGCCGATTTATCATGCGCAGCGCTGGAGCGAGCTGCTGGGCGGCGCGCAGGTATATTTCAAGCGCGAAGACCTGAACCACACCGGCGCGCACAAGGTGAACAACGTGATCGGCCAGGCGCTGCTCGCGAGACGCATGGGCAAGCCGCGCGTGATCGCGGAAACCGGCGCGGGCCAGCACGGCGTGGCGACGGCCACGATCGCGGCGCGCTTCGGCATGGAATGCGTGGTCTACATGGGCGCGGAAGACGTGCGCCGCCAGGCTGCCAACGTCTATCGCATGAAGCTGCTGGGCGCGACCGTGGTGCCGGTGGAATCGGGCTCGCGCACGCTCAAGGACGCGCTCAACGAAGCCATGCGCGACTGGGTCACCAACGTCGAAAACACCTTCTACATCATCGGCACGGTGGCGGGCCCGCACCCGTATCCGATGATGGTGCGCGACTTCCAGCGCGTGATCGGCGACGAATGCCGTGTGCAGATGCCGGAAATGACGGGCCGCCAGCCCGACGCCGTGATCGCGTGCGTGGGCGGCGGATCGAACGCGATGGGCATCTTTTATCCATATATCGATGACACTTCGGTGCAGTTGATCGGCGTCGAGCCCGCCGGCGACGGCATGGAGACGGGCCGCCACGCGGCCTCGCTCGCGGCCGGCACGCCGGGCGTGCTGCACGGCAACCGCACCTACCTGCTGCAGGACGAAAACGGCCAGATCATCGAAACGCATTCGGTTTCGGCGGGTCTCGACTACCCCGGCGTCGGTCCCGAGCACGCCTGGCTCAAGGACAGCGGCCGTGCACAGTACGTGACCATCGACGACGAGGAAGCGCTCAGGGCATTCCACGACTGCTGCCGCATCGAGGGCATCATTCCCGCGCTCGAATCGAGTCACGCGCTTGCGTACGCGGCGAAGCTCGCGCCGACGCTGCCCAAAGACAAGGTTCTGCTGGTGAACCTGTCGGGCCGCGGCGATAAGGACATGCATACGGTCGCCGAGCGATCGGGCATCCAGTTCTGAGCGCCCGGAGCGATACCAGCGATGCGTGACGAGTTCGACGAGCCGCAACTGCCGGTGCCTGAAGGCGAGGCCGGCGCCGAGACGGCTGCTCCCGTGGCAGCCGCCGAAGCGCCCGCCGCCTTGCCCTCGGTGCCCGCAGTGCCCGACAGCATCCGGCTCCTGAACCGCGACTTCCTGACCGATGCAGCGAACCTGCCCGACGCCTCGATCGATCTGATCGTCGCCGATCCGCCTTATGGGCTCGGCAAGGACTACGGCAACGACTCCGACATGCGCTCGGGCGAGGATTTCCTCGCCTGGACGTATGCGTGGCTCGACCTGGCGATTCCCAAGCTCAAAGCCAGCGGTTCGCTTTATGTGTTCTGCACCTGGCAGTACGCGCCCGAGATCTTCGTTTATCTGAAGTCGAAAATGACGATGATTAACGAGATTGTCTGGGATCGTCGCGTGCCCAGCATGGGCGGCACGACCCGCCGCTTCACCTCGGTGCACGACAACATCGGTTTCTTCGCGGTATCGAAAGATTACTACTTCGATCTCGATCCCGTCCGCATCCCCTACGATGCCGTCACGAAAAAGGCGCGTTCACGCAAGTTGTTCGAAGGCAGCAAGTGGCTGGAGCTCGGCTACAACCCCAAGGACGTCTGGTCCGTTTCGCGGCTGCACCGTCAGCACGCGGAGCGCGTGGATCATCCCACCCAGAAGCCTCTTGAGATCGTCGAGCGCATGGTGCTCGCGAGCTGCCCGCCGGGCGGCCGCGTGCTGGACCCGTTCATGGGCAGCGGCACTACGGCAGTCGCCTGCGCGCGTCATCAGCGCGAATTCGTCGGCTATGAAATTAATGAAAGTTACTGCGCGATCGCGCACGAACGCGTCGGCCTGGCTGCAATTGCCGCTTGCGCACGTGCGTCCGCCGCGGTGTCCGCGGCTGTTGCGGCCGGCGCATGATGCGCTTGCGCCGCCGCTGGCTCGCGCCGCGCGGTAACGACCGAATCTGAGGACCTGCTATGTCCCGCATCAAAACCACGTTCGCGGCGCTTGCCGCCGCCAACAAGAAAGGCCTGATCCCGTTCATGACCGCCGGCGACCCCGATCCGGCGCGCACGGTCGAATTCATGCATGCGCTCGTTACTGGCGGCGCGGACGTGATCGAACTCGGCGTGCCGTTCTCGGACCCGATGGCCGACGGCCCGGTGATTCAGCAGTCGTCGGAGCGCGCGCTTGCGAAGGGCGTGACGCTCAAGAGCGTGCTCGCCGACGTCAAGCGCTTCCGCGAATCCGATACGCAAACTCCCGTCGTGCTGATGGGCTACGCGAACCCGATCGAGCGCATGGGCGCCGATGCGTTCGCCGCCGCTGCGAAGGATGCCGGCGTGGACGGCGTGCTGGTAGTCGACTATCCGCCCGAGGAGTCGGTGGTGTTCGCCTCGATGATGAAGGCTGCGGGCATCGACCCGATCTTCCTGCTCGCGCCCACCTCCACCGACGAGCGCATCGCCGCAGTGGGGCGCGCGGCGAGCGGCTATGTTTATTACGTCTCGCTCAAGGGCGTGACGGGTGCGGGGCACCTCGACGTCGGGAGCATCGCGAGCAAGATCCCGGCGATCAAGGCACGCGTGCCGCTGCCGGTCGGCGTGGGCTTCGGCATTCGCGACGCGCAAACGGCCGCCGCCGTGGCGCAAGTCTCCGACGCCGTGGTGATCGGCAGCCGCATCGTGCAGCTGCTCGAGAAGGCGCCGGCCGACACCGCCGCCGAGGCGCTGACGCAATTCGTGTCCGATATTCGGGCAGCGCTGGATGCGGTTGCGGACAACGCAAAATAAGACTGCTGTAAAATCGCTTTTTCGCCATGCGCGGTCGGGGTCGGAACCCGGTCATTGAGACCGGTCGACATCACGCCGTCCGCGCCCGCGCATCACGATCAAGGAAAGAACATCAATGAGCTGGCTCGACAAACTGCTGCCGCCCAAGATCAAGCAAACCGATCCGAAAAGCCGCAAGAGCATTCCGGAAGGTTTGTGGATCAAGTGCCCGTCGTGCGAGGCGGTCCTGTACCGCAACGACGTGGAAGCGAATCTGCACGTCTGCCCGAAGTGCGATCACCACATGCGGATCAACGCGCGCGAGCGCCTCGACGGGCTACTCGATCCGGAAGGCCGCTATGAAATCGGCCAGGAAATCGTTCCGGTCGACGCGCTGAAGTTCAAGGACAGCCGCAAGTACCCCGACCGCATCAAGGAGGCCATGGACGACACCGGCGAAACCGACGCCATGGTCGTCATGGGCGGCGCGATCCACACGCTGCCGTGCGTGGTCGCCTGCTTCGAGTTTGCGTTTATGGGCGGCTCGATGGGCTCGGTGGTGGGCGAGCGCTTCGCGCGCGGCGCGCAGAACGCGCTCGAGCAGCAAGTGCCGTTCATCTGCTTCACGGCCTCCGGCGGCGCGCGCATGCAGGAAAGCCTGCTCTCGCTGATGCAGATGGCCAAGACCACGGCCATGCTCACGAAGCTCTCGGAAGCCAAACTGCCGTTCATCTCGGTGCTGACCGACCCCACCATGGGCGGCGTGTCGGCGAGCTTCGCGTTCCTCGGCGACGTCGTGATCGCGGAGCCGAAGGCGCTGATCGGCTTCGCCGGTCCGCGCGTGATCGAGCAGACGGTGCGCGAGAAGCTGCCCGAAGGCTTCCAGCGCGCGGAGTTCCTGATGCAAAAGGGCGCGATCGACATGATCGTCGACCGCCGCAAGATGCGCGAGGAAATCGCCCAGTTGATGGCGCTGCTGCAGCGCCAGCCCGCCGACGCGGTGGCCTGAGCGCACCGGACCTTGCACGCGCGCGGAACTTGCGGGTTTCGCGCCTTGTCAGACGCGCCGCAAGCGAGAGCAAGCGGCGCGTTGTCATTTCCGCGATAATGCCGTTTTTTTGCAGCGGCTCATGCGCGCCAGATCGACGTCTCGATGCTTGGCCGCCCGCTGTGCATGGAATTCCCTGAATCGTCCCGATGAGTACTTTTCCCTCCCTCGACGCGTGGCTCACGCATCTCGAAACTGCGCATCCGGTCGGCATCGACATGGGCCTCGAGCGCATCCGCAAGGTCAAGGACGCGCTGAACCTGAAGTTCGATTGCCCGATGTTCACGGTCGGCGGCACGAACGGGAAGGGTTCTACCTGCGCGATTCTCGAAACCATCCTGCTCAAGGCCGGCTACCACGTCGGCTGCCACACGTCGCCGCATCTGCTGTCGTTCAACGAGCGCGCGCGCATCGACGGCGTCGAGGCCAGCGACGCTGACCTGCTGCCGCACTTCGAGGCCGTGGAGGCCGCGCGCAACACCTTCGCCACGCCGGTCTCGCTCACGTACTTCGAGTTCACGACGCTTGCGATCATGCATCTGTTCGCGTCGCGCGGGCTCGACGCCGTGATCTTCGAGGTGGGCCTCGGGGGGCGTCTCGATGCCGTGAATGTGCTCGACACCGATTGTGCGATCGTCACGAGCATCGACCTCGACCACACCGAATACCTCGGCGACACGCGCGAAAAGATTGGCTTCGAAAAGGCCGGCATCTTCCGCGCCGGCGCGCCCGCGATCTGCGCGGACCCGCTGCCGCCGCAGTCGCTCATCGACCATGCGCAGGCGATCGGCGCCGATCTGTGGCTGTTCGGCCGCGATTTCCGCTATGAAGGCCAGGCCGGCAGCGAGCGTCAGCAATGGAACTACGCGGGCCGCTCGCTGCGCCGTTCGGCGCTGGCCTATCCGGCGCTGCGCGGCGCGAATCAGCTGATCAATACGTCGGCGGCGCTGGCCGCGCTCGAAGCGCTGCGCGACCGGCTGCCGGTGTCGGCGCAGGACATTCGCCTCGGCCTCGCCAACGTGGAACTGCCGGGTCGCTTCCAGGTGTTGCCGGGCAAGCCGTCGATCATCCTCGACGTGGGCCACAATCCGCACGCCGCAGCGGTCCTCGGGCAAAATTTATCTGGCATGGGGTACTTTCCGTACACCTACGCGGTGTTCGGCGCGATGCGCGACAAGGACCTCGCCGGCGTGATCGCGCACCTGAAGGGCGAGATCGACCACTGGTGCGTGACCGATTTGCCGTTGCCGCGCGCGGCTTCGGCGCTACAGCTTGAAGAAGTGCTGCGCGAGGCCGGAGTGGAAGACGGCCCTGACAGCAGCATTACGCGCTACGAAACGCCCGCCGCGGCGTTTCAAGATGCGCTAAAACGAGCGTCCGAAAATGATAGAATTCTCGTTTTCGGAAGTTTTTTGACGGTTGCCGGCGTCATGGCCTGGCGAAAGTCGCAGCAGCACTGATCGCGCGGTTCATCACAGCCGCTACGCACAGGCCAACAGCAGCCATACATGGGAATTTTCTCGTTCGGCAAGAAAGACGACGCGCCCAGCCGACGCGACTCTGAGGCTGGCTCCCGCCGCCGGAGCAGTCAGAACACGCGCGTGGAGCGGCGCAGCCGCCGGCCGGCCCGCTCCGGCGACGCCGAGGCGATGCTGCTCGATCCCACCCTGCCGGAAAAGCAGCGCGCGCGCCGGCGCCTCGTCGGCGCGATTGCGCTGGTGCTGGCCGCCATCGTGATCCTGCCGATGGTGCTCGACTCGCACCCCAAGCCGGTCACCGACGACATCTCCATCGATATTCCTGGCCGCCCGGCCTCGAAGGCTGAAGCGCGCCACGAGGACCCCCAGGCGGGCGTCGCTCCGGACAATCCCGCTGCGGCGGAAGCCGGGCTGGGCGTAGCGACGCCCGGCGCTTCGGGGCTCTCGGCAGCCTCGGGCGCAGCGCCGACACAGACCGCGCAAGCGAAGCCCGCTGCGCCAGCCAGGTCCGCGCCGGCGGCTCAAGCCCAAACCCAGGCTCAAGCTCAAGCGAATCAATCGGCCGAAGCCGCGCAGGCGCCGCGCACCGCCGCGAAGCCGGCTGCGCCGTCTTCGGGTACGGCTGTCGCGTCGCGCGGCAAGACGGGCAACTCGGCAGCGGCTAATGCCAACGCAGCCGAAGGCGACGGCGCGCCCCCCGCGCCTTTGGGTGCGCGCTTCGCGGTGCAGCTGGGCGCGTTCAGCAGCGAGGCCACCGCGAATAAATGGGTTACGAAGTTGAAAGCCGCAGGCGTGCCTGCATATACCGAGCAACGCAACGAAGCCGACGGCACGACGCGCACGCTGCTGCGCGCGGGCCCGTTCCCCGACCGCGCCTCGGCCACCGAGGCGATCGCGAAGGTGCGCGGCGCGGGCCTGATGACGGGCTCGAACGGCTCTGCACAATAACGCCCGATGTTCACGGCATTCGACTACGCTGTAATGGCGGTGATCGGTTTGTCCGCACTGCGCGGGGCGTGGCGTGGGCTCATCGGCGAAATTTTCGGGCTGATTGGCTGGATCGCGGCGCTCATCGTGGCGTGCCGCTACGTGGATCGCGTGGTGCCCTTCATTCCGGCGAACTGGCCGGGCGGGGCGCTGACCCAGTGGCTGATCGCCTTCGCGCTGATCGTGATCGGCGTGGTGCTCGTGGCCGGCGTGGCGAATGCGCTGCTCGGCCGGCTGGTCCAGGTGAGCGGATTGTCCGGTGTGGACCGCTCGCTTGGCATGATGTTCGGCCTCGTGCGAGGCGTCGTGCTGGTGCTGATTCTTGTCGTCCTCGCGGGACTGACGGAGCTGCCCCAGCAAGACTTCTGGCGCAAGGCGCTGCTGCGGCCCTATGCCGTGCAGGGCGTGCTCGAACTCAAACCGTTTTTGCCCGAGACGCTCGCGGCCTACGTTCACGTCTGACCAGAAACTGGTCGGCTGTCGTTACCGCGCCGTCAATGTCACTGCTGATTTCGCTTTTTTGAAGGACCTGCCATGTGCGGCATCGTAGGCGTAGTTTCCCGCTCCCCCGTCAATCAGCTCCTCTATGACGCGCTGCTGCTTCTGCAGCACCGTGGTCAGGACGCGGCCGGCATTGCCACCGCGAACGGCAACACGTTCCACATGCACAAGGCCAACGGCATGGTGCGTGACGTGTTCCGCACGCGCAACATGCGCAGCCTGCCCGGCACCAGCGGCATCGGCCAGGTGCGCTACCCGACGGCCGGTTCGGCGTCGAGCGAAGAGGAGGCCCAGCCGTTCTACGTGAACGCGCCGTTCGGTATGATCCTCGCGCACAACGGCAATCTCACCAACTGGCAGCAGCTCAAGGAAGAGATGTTCCGCGTGGACCGCCGCCACGTGAACACCAATTCCGATACCGAAGTGCTGCTCAACGTGCTCGCGCACGAAGTGCAGCTCGCGAGTTCGGGCCTCGAACTCGATCCGGCCGCGCTCTTCAAGGCCGTCTCGGGCGTGCACCGCCGCGTGCGCGGTTCGTACGCGATCGTCTCGCTGATCGCCGGCTACGGCCTGCTCGCGTTCCGTGACCCGTTCGGCATTCGTCCGCTGTGCATCGGCAAGATCGAGACGCCGGAAGGCACCGAGTGGATGGTCGCTTCGGAGTCGGTCGCGCTCGAAGGCATCGGCTTCGAGTTCGTGCGCGACGTGCAGCCGGGCGAGGCGGTGTTCATCGACTTCGACGGCAAACTGCACGCGCAGCAATGCGCGGCGGCGCCCAAGCTGAACCCCTGCATTTTCGAGCTCGTGTACCTCGCGCGTCCGGACTCGGTGATCGACGGCGTGCCGGTCTACAACGCGCGCCTGCGCATGGGCGACTACCTCGCCGAGAAGATCAAGCGCGAGCTGCCCGACGTAAAGATCGACGTGGTCATGCCGATTCCCGACTCGTCGCGCCCGGCGGCCATGCAGGTCGCGAACAAGCTCGGCGTGGAATACCGCGAGGGCTTCTTCAAGAACCGCTACGTGGGCCGCACCTTCATCATGCCGGGGCAGGCCATGCGCAAGAAGTCGGTGCGCCAGAAGCTCAACGCCATGGGCATTGAGTTCAAGGGCAAGAACGTGCTGATCATCGACGATTCCATCGTGCGCGGCACCACCTCGCAGGAAATCGTGCAGATGGCGCGCGACGCCGGCGCGACCAAGGTGATCTTCGCCTCGGCGGCGCCGCCCGTGAAGTACCCGAACGTCTACGGCATCGACATGCCCACGCGCGGCGAGCTCGTCGCGCATGGCCGCACCGACGAAGAAGTGGCACGCATCATCGGCGCGGATCATCTCGTGTATCAGGACGTGGAGGCGCTCAAGCAGGCCGTGCGCGACATCAATCCCGAGCTCACGGAGTTCGAAGCTTCGTGCTTCGACGGCGATTACATCACCGGCGACATCACGAGCGCGTATCTGGACAAGATCGAGCTGGCGCGTCTGGCGCCCCAGGCGCAGTCCGACCGCGACGCCGCGAGCGACGCGATGGACGGCGGCACGCGCTCGCAGCTGCATCTGCAGCTCTCGGTGGAGTAAGCGAAGCGAACGGGGCGCGCGTGCATGGCGCGCTCTTGACGTGCTGAATTCCGCGCATGTCGAGAGAGCCCGCTTCTGCCTACGCAGAAGCGGGCTTTTTTGCGCCAGTGCTCCTTGTGTACGGATGAAATGGATACGCGATACGCTGCAGCATTAAGCTTCGCATTCCAACTACGCTTTTCTTGTTCGTGAGTTCGTCATGGCCGTCATTCGTGCGTTGTTCGTTTATCCGGTGAAATCCTGCGGCGCGATCGCGCTCGATCACGCGCAACTCGACGCAAAGGGGCTGCCGTGGGACCGTCACTGGATGGTGGTGGACGAGAACGGCCGCTTCGTCTCGCAGCGCGAAATCGCGGCGATGGCGCGCATCGTGCCCGCGTTCGTCGAGGGCGGCGTGCGTCTCACGATGACGGACCTGGACACGCCGCTGGACCTGCCTTTCACGCCGCACGGCAACGAAGCGCGCGTGCAGGTGACGGTCTGGAAGGACACGTTCGAAGCGCTCGACGAAGGCGATGAAGCCGCGCAGTGGTTTTTGCAGGCGCTGGGCGTGGCGGTGCGCCTCGTGCGTTTCGCGCCGGACGTCACGCGCCTCGCGAGCAAGCAGTGGACGAACGACGAGGACGTGCCCACACAGTTCGCCGATGGCTTTCCGCTGCTCGTCACGAGCGAAGCGTCGCTGGCGGGCCTGAACGCGCGGCTGGCGGCGAAGGGCGCAACGCCGGTGCCGATGAGCCGTTTCCGCCCGAACATCGTCGTGGATGACGTCGATGCGTTCGACGAAGACTTTATCGACACGCTGTCGATCGAGGGCGGCGGCATTGTGCTGCGCTTCGCCAAGCCGTGTGCGCGCTGCCCGATCACGACGATCGATCAGCGCACGGGCGAGCGCGATGGAGCGTGGCCCGCCGAGCCGCTCGACACGCTCGCGGCGTTCCGCGCCGATCCGCGCGTGGACGGCGGGCTCACGTTCGGTCAAAACGCGACGGTGATCGCGGGCGCGGGCGAGCGTCTCGTGGTGGGCGCGCGGGCGCAGTGGGAATACCGCTTCGAGGAGTGATGGCGCAGCGGCGCGCGTGGGTTGATGTCGAGCCGCGTCGAGCCGGCGCTCAGTGCGAAGGCAGCGCGCGCCACTGCCCTGGCGCGAACCCGAAACGCCGCGTGAACGCGTGCGTGAATGCGCTCTGGTCGCCGAAGCCCACTTCCAGCGCAATGTGCGTGAGCGAGAGGCGGGGATCCGCGAGCAGCATGAGCGAGGTGTCCAGACGCAGGCGCTGCAAATAGCGATGCGGCGTCTCGCCGAATGCTTCGATAAAGAGCTGATGAAAGCGCCGCATGCCGAAGCCGCAATGCGCGGCCAGATCGGCGATGCGCAACGGTTCCGCGAGATGCGCGCGCAGCCAGCGGTCGACGCGCGCGAAGTCGAGGCTCGCCGCGGTTTCGAAGGCGTCGCTGCTGGCGATGCCCGTTTGCGCGAGCACGGCCGCGCACAATTGCGCCGAGGCGTCCCAATGAAAGCGGCGGGTACGCGTGCCGGTTACCGGCGTAGCGCTACGTTGTGCTTGCGAGGCGATCTCGCGCACGAGCTGCGTGAGCGCGGGGTCGATGCGCACGGCGCGCGCCGTATCGAAGAGCCGCTCGGGCACCGCCAGTGCGGCGGCGGGCAAGTCCAGCACGAGCTGGCGGTTCTCGCCGATGCCCGCGTAGTCGTGCCGCGCGCCGGCCGGAATCAGCCAGGCCGAGCGCGGGTCGATGCGCTCGCCGACACCGTCCACCGTCATCTCCATCTCGCCGTCGAGCCCCAGCACGATCTGATGGAAATCGTGCACGTCGGTTTCCTCGATTGCGCCGTAGCAGCGCAAGGCGATGCCGGGCGCGGCGGCCGATGAGGCGTGATGCGGATTCATGACGAACGATGCGTGGAGCGCAATGCTCAGACGGCGAGCAGTTCCACTTCGAACACGAGCGTGGCGTTCGGCGGAATCACGCCGCCCGCGCCGCGCACGCCGTAGCCGAGTTGCGGCGGGATCGTGAGCTTGCGCACGCCGCCGACCTTCATGCCCTGCACGCCTTCGTCCCAGCCCTTGATGACCATGCCGCCGCCCAGCACGAAGGCGAACGGGTCGTTGCGGTCCTTGCTCGAATCGAACTTCTGGCCGTCCGTGAGCCAGCCGGTGTAGTGCACGCTGACGGTCTGGCCGGCCTTCGCCTCGGCGCCGCTGCCTTCGGTCAGGTCTTCGTACTTGAGGCCGGATGCGGTGGTCACGATGGACATGGAACACTCCTGAATCGGAAAAAGGGAAAAGCGTTATTGTAGGCGCTTTGCAGGGCGCGCGAGACGCGCCCCCCGCGCGTGCTTCGTCTGCGCGTGCTTCGTCTGCGCGTGCATTTGCAGGCACGTCATGTGCGGCGCGTGGGCGTCCCGGCGGTGCGAGCCGCATGAGACGAAGGCGCAGCGAAGCCAGAGTGTCGCCGCTGCCTATAATTGGGGCCGGCCCGCCCCCGGCGAGCGAAAGAAAAGGAATCCGATGGCGTCCACCACTCACACCCCGAGCGAGCGCACGGCACGTCTGTGCGCCGAAGCCGCGCTGTTCATGCGCGATCACGTGCTCTCGCGCGTGTCGCACGACTTGCGCAGTCCGCTGAACGCAATCCATAGCTGGGCCTATGTGCTCGAGCGCAAGATCGACGGCGCCGATGCCGCCGCGCAGCGCGCGCTCGTGGGCATCCGCACGGGCGTCGAGCAACAGGTGCATCTGCTCGAAACGCTCGTCGATACGACGCGCGCTGAAACGCGCAAGCTGCATATCGAGCGCGCGCCGTTCGTGCTCGACGCGCTGATCGGCGAGACCGTGGACGAGGCGCGCCGCGCGCTCGCCGACGCGCGCGGCGTGAGCCTTGCCGTGCGGGGCGTGCCCACCGGCGCGACGCTCGACGCCGCGTGCGAGCGCATCGGGCAGGCGCTCTGGCTCATGCTGGCCTTCGCGACGGAGGCAAGCACGCCGGGCGCGGCGGTCACGCTGGACGTGAGCATGACGGCCACGGCCGCTCAATTCGAGGCGCATTGGCAGGCGAGCGGCGCGGCGCTCGCCGACGAGGCGCTGCCCCATCTGTTCGAAGCATTCGCCCGTGCTCAGGCGCGCGAGCCGCAGGAGGCGGGCCGCTCTCCGTGGTTGCTAGCGCTGTGCCAGCGCGTGGCTGAGGCGCATGGCGGGCGCTTCGAGGCGCGGCCGCTGGTGGAGGGCGAGGCGGCTTCGCTCATGCTGAACGTGCCGATCGGTGGCGCGTAAAAGCGCGTAAAGGCGCGTAAAAGGGGGGCGGCCTTCGGTGCGCGTTCCCGCGCGGGCGTAAAAACGAACCCGCGCGAACCCGCGCGATTCGTGAGTTCCGTGCGCGGCGTCAGCCCGCATGGGCATCGGCCTCGCGACGCAGGCGGGCGGCAAGCGTGTCGCGCCGGGGGCACAGGCCGTGCCGTGCGAGCCATCCGGCCAGCCGTTCAGGTCTTACAGGGTTCTTTCACCCTTATACTGAGCGATTCGTTTTCCGGAGCCCTTTCTCTTGAGTCAGCTTATCGCTCTCGCCGGCGCGCTGTTGCTTGTTGCCCTCAACGGTTTCTTTGTCGCGGCGGAGTTCGGTCTCGTCAAGCTGCGCGCGACGCGCGTGCAAAGCCTGGCGACCCAGCACGGCCTGCGCGGGCGGCTGCTCGCCAAGGTCCACGGCCAGCTCGACGCTTATCTTTCCGCGTGCCAGCTCGGCATCACGCTCGCTTCGCTCGGCCTTGGCTGGATCGGCGAGCCGGCCTTCGCGCAGTTGCTCGAACCGGTGTTCGATCTCGTGGGCGTGCGCTCGCCGGAACTGATCCACGCCATTTCGCTCGCGTTCGCCTTTACGGTGATTTCGTTCCTTCACATTGTGGTGGGGGAACTCGCACCCAAGTCGCTCGCGATTCGCGAAGCCGAGAAGATCTCGCTATGGGCCGCCGCGCCGCTGTACGGCTTCTACTGGACGATGTATCCGGCCATCTGGGTGCTCAATTCGAGCGCGAATGCAGTGCTGAAACTGGTGGGCCTCTCGGCGGAGCACGGCACCGAGACCCATTACTCGACCGACGAACTCAAGCTGATCCTGCGCAGCCGCCGCTCGGCGGCAGAGGCGCAGGCCGAGGAGCGCGCGCAAGCCGATGCGAGCGCGCGGGTGGACGGCTGCGCCAGCGGTATCGCTCAACGTGCGAGGCGTGCCGGGAACGCGGCAGGCGCAGCGCATACCGCCGACACTTACAGCGCCGACGAATGGAACGCGCTCGCGCATTCGCTGGATTTTTCGCGCCTGACCGTCTCGGACCTCATGCGCCCCGCGCACGAGATGGTCGGCCTGCGCCGCGACCTCTCGCTCGCTGAGAACATGCAGATCGTCGCGCGCCATCGCTTCAGCCGCTATCCGCTCTTCGAGGACGCCTCGGGCGAGCGCGTGGCGGGCCTCATTCACCTGAAGGATCTGCTGCTCGCGCGCGAGGCGGGCCACGCGCTCGATGACCTCGGCAAGTTCGTGCGTCCCGTGCAGTACGTGAAGCCCGAGACGCCCGCGCTCGCGCTGTTCCGGCGCTTTCGCAAGGGCGCGCCGCACTTCGCGCTGGTCGGGCGCAAGGGCATGCGGCCGGGCGGTTTTCTCACGCTCGACAATATGCTGGGCGCGCTGGTGGGCCAGATCCACGACGAATTTCATCAGGCCGACACCGACTGGACCCGCATGGACGACGGCACGCTGATGGGGCGCGGCAGCTTGCCGGTGGTATCGCTGGAGCAGGCGCTCGGCATCGATATCGACGAAGGGCGTGCGGAATCGGTGGGCGGCCTCGTGATTCATGCGCTCAACGATCTGCCCACGGAGGGGCAGCGGGTCGAGTTCGACCGCTTCGACATCGTCGTCAAGAAGATGAAAGGGCCGCGCATCGTGCTCGTGCGCGTGTATCCGAAGGATCTGGAGGACGAGGGCGGCTGAGCTCGCCTTTTCTTGGGCTCAGGCTGGCGCGAGGGTCGACAGCACCGCGACCGGCAGCGCGCTCAACACGTCGCGCAGATACAGCACGTTGTCCTGATCGTGTCGCGTCGCGGCGCGGGTCGCGTCGCTCAGCCAGTCGTGCAGGGCCGTTGCCGGGCACGCCGTGGGTGCTTTAGGCAGCACGACCGCCGTATCGTCCCAGCGCGCGGGTTCGACGAGCGGCAGGTCGCCTTCGAGCAGCGCCGCTGCATGCAGCGTGCCGATCACCACGGCCCACGTCTCGCCGTGCCTGCGCGCGAAGGCAATCGCGTGCGCGGCCTGCGCGCCGCGCACTTCGAGCGGCCAGTACTCGCCCTCGCTCAGCAATGCCGGCGCGCGCTCGCGCAGCGCGAGCAGACGCGCAATGATGGCCTGTTTCACGTGCGCATCGCGCCAGTGCGCCAATTTTGCGGCGGGCGCGCGGCTATCCAGCGCCGCCGCGCGCAACGCAAAATCCACGGGCCGGCGGTTGTCCGGATCGACGAGGCTGAAATCCCATAGCTCGGTGCCCTGATAGAGATCGGGCACGCCGGGCGAACTCAGGCGCAGCACGGTTTGCAGCAGCGTATTGATGGCGCCGGCCGGCGCGATGCGCGCCACGAAGGTGGCGAGTGCATGCAGGAAGCCGTCGCGCCGCTGGGGCGCGAGAATGTCGAAGAGAAATGCTTGGCAGTCCGATTCGTAGGCCTCGTCAGGAACGAGCCAGTTGGTGCGCTGCTTCGCCTCGCGTAGCGCCTTCGTTTGCCATTGCGCGACGCGCTCGGCCAGTTCGCGCACGCGCACTTCGTTGCCGGCGTCGAGATCGGGCGGCCAGCAGCCCACCAGGGTTTGATAGAGCATGGCTTCGGCCGCCGGGCCCGGCGCCCATTCTCCCTCCGTGCCCGACGATGACGATGAAGGCAACGCGTCGCTGCGCCGCTGCGGCTGGTTCAGCGTGGACCACGCGCGCAGCGTCGTGCTCCATTCGGGGGCGATTTCGCTGAGCACCGCGAGCCGCGCGCGCACGTCTTCGCCGCGCTTGTGATCGTGCGTGGCGGTGGCGAGCAAGGCGAACGGGAAGCGGCGCTGGCGCAGCGCATTGGCTGCGTGGAAGTCATCGAGGCTGCGTGAGAAGTCGTCCGGGTCCGCGCCGACTTCGTTGCGCGAGAGCAGTCTGCCGTAGCGGTAGAGCGCGGTGTCCTCGGTTGCTTTCGCCGCGAGCGGCGCGGTGAGTTGGGAGAACAGCGTCAGCGCGGTGCGCTGTGCGATGAGCGCATGACTCAGCGGCGCTGGGCTCTGTGCGGTGTGTCTGGCCGCACCAGCGCCGTTGCTGTTGCCATTCGTCGCAGCCGTAGGCGGCGCATGCGCGCCAAGCCACGCGTCGACCTGATCGAGCGCGGCGAGGCTCGCGCGCGGCAGCGCCTTGCGGGCCGCTTGCAGCGCGAGATCGAAATAGCGGTTGTCCGCGGGGCCGCGCAGGCCATTCACCGGGTAGATGCGATAGACCGGAAAGTGCATCGCCAGCTGCGCGACCACGCGGTGCACGCTCGCGTAAGTGAAGTCGCGCGTGGCGGGCTGCTCGCGTGCGATGCGGTGCAGTGCGCGCGCCGCGTGATCGAGCTCCGCCGCGAGATACGCGGCCAGCACTTCGCGGCGCGCATCGAGCGCGACGCGCGCGAAGGGGACGTCCTGCCCCGAGATCGCGGCCCAGCTTGCGGCGAGCGGCGCAGCGCCCGCCGGGTCGTGGAGCAGCGCGCCCACGTCGTTCATGAAGTCGTAGCCGGTCGTGCCTTGAACGGCCCAGTCTTCGCGCAACGGTTCGCCATGCGCGAGAATCTTCTCGACCACGATATAAGGCGGTTGCGCGCGCAACGAAGAGAGCCGCTGCTGCAGTCGATCGCAATACTCGCGCGGGTCAGCGAGGCCGTCGATATGATCGATGCGCAGGCCGTCGATCACGCCATCGGCGTAAAGGCGCAATACGAGCTTGTGCACGGACTCGAACACGTCGTGGCGCTCCACGCGCACGCCCGCGAGCGCGCTCACGTCGAAGAAGCGCCGCCAGTTCACTTCGTCCGTGGCGGTGCGCCACCACGCCAGCCGGAAGTGCTGGCGCTCCAGCAGCCGGTGCAGGCGCTCGCGCGTGGCGGGGTGGTTGCCCGCGTGCGCCTGCAGCGCAGCGTCGATGGCGGCGCTGCCTTCGCGCTCGACGAAGTCGCGCAGCGCCGCGCGCGCGGTGGCGGCGCGCGCCTGGTCGTCGGGCTGCGTGGTGAGGCCCTGGAACGGCGCGGCGAGCGTCTGCAGCGGATCCGTGTCGCTGGCGGCATGCAGCAGCGTCGCGTAATCGGCGGGGCAGATCGGGCAGACGTGCGGGCCGTATTGCACATAGAAGCGCGCGAGCGCCGCGTCGAACTTCAGCGCGATGCGGCCTGCTGCGAGTTCGTCGCCGTATTGCGCGCCGAGGAACGGCATCAGCACCTTGCCGCGCAGCACCGGGTCGGGCGAATGCCAGTCGACGTCGAAGTAGCGCGCAAAGGCACTGTGGCGTCCCCATTCGAGGATGTCGAGCCACCACGCGTTGTGCGCGCCGCCCACGCCCATGTGGTTGGGCACGAGATCCACAATGAGACCCATGCCGCGCGCGTGCAGCGCATCGGCGAGTCGCCGCAGCGCTGCTTCGCCGCCGCGTTCCTCGCTCACCGTGCCGTAGTCGACCGTGTCGTAGCCGTGCAGCGAGCCGGGCTGCGCGGTCGTGACGGGCGAAAGATAGAGATGGCTCACGCCGAGCGCGGCGAAATAGTCGAGCTGCGCGAGCGCGTCGTCGAACGTGAAGCCCTGATGGAGCTGCATGCGCAGCGTGGCGCGCGGGCGTGTCATGGCACGGAACGCATCGAGGGCGCGGCCGGCGCATTGTCCCGGCTCGCGGAGGTGTCGCCTGCTGCTGCTTCGCTTTCCATGCCTGCGGCCAGCGCACGCGCACGCACGACGGTCCGCACGCGCGCAGCGAACGCGGGATCGTCGAACAGGGCGTCGACGGGCAGCGGCAGACGGCGGCGCCAGTTGGGATGCTCGTCGATCGAGCCCGGCAGGTTCGGTTGATCGGCGAGGCCGAGCAGGTCTTCGAGCGGACAGGTCACGAGGGGGCTCGCGCTCACCGCCACGTAGCCGAGCGCGCCCTCCACGGGCGCATTCTCAGGCGATGCCTCGGGCTCGGCGGCATCGTGCGGCGCAAAGCCGGTGTCCTGCAACGCGCGCCACAGCGCCGCGCGGTCGGCGGCGCGCTGGGTGTGTTCGAGCGCGACGGGGTCGCGCCCGTCCGCGCGCGCGAGTGTCTGGCCGATGCGGTTGCGCCAGTCGATGTCGCTGCCGCTCCACCAGCCCGCGATGGTCGGCAAATCGTGCGTGGTGGGGGTGGCCACGCAGTTCGTGGCGTAGCGTCCTGGCGCGAGAAATGCGCTGCCCTCGCGCTCGAACCACAGCACGCGGATACCGTAGAGCCCATGCGCGGCGAGCCGCTCGCGCAAGCCCGGCGGCACGGTGCCGAGGTCCTCGCCGATCACGATGGCGCGGTGCCGCCACGACTCGAGCGCGATGAGCCGCACGAGGTCGTCGAACGGATAGCGCAGATACGCGCCATGTTGCGCGCTTTCGCCTTCGGGCACGAGCCACAGGCGCCGCAGCCCCAGGATGTGGTCGATGCGCACGCCGCCCGCGTGCGCGAACGCGGCGCGCAGCATGGCGATGAACGCGCGAAAGCCGGTGTTGTGCATCGCGCGCGGCGAAAACGTGGTGAGACCCCAGCTTTGCCCGGCCTGGTTGAAAAGGTCCGGGGGCGCGCCCACGGAAACGCGCTGCAGCATGTCGTCGGGCTGCGCCCATGCCTGCGAGCCCGCGCCATCGCAGCCCACCGCGAGATCCGCGACCAGCCCGACTGCCATGCCGGCTTCGCGCGCCTCGCGTTGCGCGCGCGCGAGGCCTTCTGCCGCGAGCCATTGCAGGAAGCGGTGAAAGTCCACTTCGCGCCGGTGCGCCGCGGCGAAGCGGGCGACGTCTTCACTGCGCGGGTCGCGCAAGGGCGCGGGCCAGTCGCGCCAGTGACGGGCGCCAGCAGGCTCCTTGAGCATCGCGGCATGGAGCGCTTCGAAGCGCGCGTGGTCTTCGAGCGCTTCGCCGCCGCGCGCGCAGAACGCCTCGAATGCCTTGGCGCGCGATGAATCGCTGGCGCGTTCCGTATCGTCGAATCGATCGAAGAGCACGCGCAGCACCGCGAGCTTGAGCGGCAGCGCGCGGGTCCAGTCGATGAGCGGCAGCGCTTCGAATTCGCGCCCTGTGTCGCTGGATTGCGTGGCTTTGCGCATGGCTTCATGCGCGGCCTGCGCGCCGAACACGGTGGCCGGATCGATATGCGCGACATTGAGCCAGAGCCGCGAGGAGGGCGAGTACGGACTGAAGTGGCCCGGCTCGGCGCTGAACATCGCATGCGTGGGGCTGACCGCGAGCGCATGCGCGCCGTGCCGCGCGCTCTGCGTGGCGAGCGTGGCCAGCGCGCTGTAATCACCGATGCCGCCATCGCCATTGCGTCGGAGTCCATATAATTGCACCGCGACACCCCAGAGCGGAGGCACGCGCGCCGTGTCGCCGTGCCGCGCGCGCCAGGCGTCGTCGAGGGTGTGGCAGCGCGGCGGCGCGACGGCGATCGTCAGGCGGTGATCATGGACCGAGAGCGTGTGATAGCCGGGCTCGGAAAGCGGCGCGAGCAACGCGGGCGCGTCGCGCGGCGCGGTGAAGCGGCCTTCGATATGCTCGCCGTTTTCCAGATCGATGCGATAGTAGCTGCCCGTGCGCACCGCCGAAGCGGGCAATTCGATCGCGCTCTCGAATTCGGCGGTGATCAGCGGCGGCAGGCGCCGCGACGACTGCTCCGCGTTCAGCGCGGAAGCGCTGTGACGCATCTGCGTGGCGTTCGCGCAGGGCAGGCCCGCGCATTCGAGCAGCGCGGCGAGCGTGCTGTCGGGCACGCGCTGCGCGATGCCGCGCGCGTCGGTCCACTCGACCGCAAAGCCCGCGCGTTGCGCGAGTTGGGCGAGCGTCTCGCTGCGGCGCGCGGTGCTCATGTGAGCGGTTCCTCGAGCCGCACCACGCGCGGGTCGTGATGGAGCGCGTACTCGGGCACGGCGCCGGTGAGCCATGCCACGCACGAGCTCTCAGGCAGCACGCCACGGTCGGTGATATCGCGCGCGCGCTCAGGCGTCTCGAAGACGACCATGCCGTCGGGCTGTGCGCCGAGCGGCGCGCCTTGCGCGCCGAGGTTCAGCGCGATCGTCCAGGTCTCGCCGTCGGCGAGACGCCAGCGCGCGACGAGCGCATTCAGCGCGTGGCCGGCGTGGTCGGCGAGCACGGTCGCGCCGAGCGGCCGCGCATCGTGCAGACGCGGTATCAGAAGACGCGCGCGCACGGCGAGCGCGGACTTGTAGAAGTGCATCCACGCGCGCCGTTCGTCGTCGAGCGGCGCGTCCGCCGGCGGCGACGAATTCACGAACGTTTGCGGATCGTTCGGATCGGGAATCTGTGCGCGCTGCGCCGCGTCGCTGAATGCGCTGAACGCCGCGAATTCCTTGCGGCGGCCTTCGCGCACCGCTTTGGCGAGCTCGCCTTCGAAGGCGGTGAAGAACTGAAACGGCTGCGTCGAGCCGTATTCCTCCTCCATGAACAGCAGCGGAATCTGCGGCGAGAGCAGCAGCAGCGCCGTGGCCGCGCGCAGCGCGCCGTCGTCGCTGAGCGCGCGCAGGCGTTCGCCCAGCGCGCGGTTGCCGATCTGGTCGTGATTCTGCAGGAACATCACGAACGCGGTGGGCGGCAGGTGCGCGCTAGGCTCGCCGCGCGGCGCGCCGGCATGTATCGGCGACGGGTCGCCCTGGTAGGCAAAGCCTTCGCCGAGCACGCGCGCGAGGTGGCGGATCGGGTGGTCGGCGAAAGCGCGGTAATAGCCCTCCGATTCACCGGTCAGCATTACGTGCAGCGCGTGATGGGCGTCGTCGTTCCACTGCGCGTCGAAATGCGCTTCGAGCAGATTGGCTTCGTTGTGCTCGTTTTCCAGCACGAGATGCACATGGCGGTCGGGCTCCACGCGCGCATGCACATGGTCGGCGAGCTCGCGCAGCCACTCGGGGTCGTCGATGGCGTGCGCGGCATCGATGCGCAGGCCGTCAAAGCGATATTCGGTGAGCCAGTAGAGCGCGTTGTCGCTGTAGAAGTCGCGCACCTCGGGGCGCGCGAAATCGAGCGCGTCGCCCCAGGGCGTGCGCTTGCCCGCCTTGAAGAACGGCTTCGCGTAGTGGCCGAGCCAGTTGCCGTCCGGGCCGAAGTGGTTGTAGACCACGTCGAGGAACACCTGGAGGCCCAGACCGTGCGCCGCGTCCACGAGCGCCTTGAGTTCGTCTGGCGTGCCGTAGGCCGCGTGCGGCGCATAGGGCAGCACCACGTCGTAGCCCCAGCCGCGCTCGCCGGGGTAGTCGTTCAGGGGCATCAGCTCGATGGCGGTGATGCCGATGTCGGCGAGCGCGGGCAGGCGTTTCATGACGCCGCGATAGCCGCCCAGCGCGCCCACGTGCAACTCGTATAGCACCGAGTCTTCCCAGGGGCGTCCGCGCCAGTGCGCGTGCTGCCAGGCGTAGCCGCGCGCGTCGAGCACTTCGCTCGGTCCATGCACGCCCTGGGGCTGGAAGCGCGAAGCGGGGTCGGGTACGAGTTGGCCCTCGCCGATGCGGTAGCGGTACAGCGTGCCGGAGCCGCACGGCGCCTGCGCTTCGTACCAGCCGTTGCCGCTGGGCGTCATGTCGATCGGCGCGCAGGCCCCGTCTTCGAACACCACCTGCACCTTGTCGCACGAGGGCGCCCAGAAGCGAAAGCGCGTGTGCGGTTGCGCGTGCGCGGCGCCCGTCAACTGCGCACCGAACGGCAGGCAGTGCATGTAATGGCGGACGTGCGGATCATGCGATAGCGTGGCCATGGCTGATTCCTGTTCAGCGGTCGTCGTCTGGGCCTGCTTCTGCGTCTTCGTCGGCAGGCGCTGCGCCTGGCTGGCGCGGGTCGGGCGGCGGTGTCCCGCTGCCTTGCGCCGCGCTTCTTTCCTGGCCGTTCGCCTGCGCCTCGATGTCTTGCGCCGCGCCGGGTTCGCCATGACGCGCAGGCCGTGCGCCCAACACCACGAGCGTGTGCGCGGCGACTTCCACGCTCGTGCCTGGCAAGGCGTGCGGCGGTTCCGCGGGGCGCGCGCTGTCGAGCAGCACGGACCATGCGAAAGGCGGCGCGGCGGCCGTGAACGTCACCGCCTGCGCGGAGGCGTTCAGCATCATTAACAATACTTCTATTTCGCCGTCGAGTCCTGGCCCTGCGCGCCGCATCGCGAACGCGCGCGCCTCGGGGTCCTGCCACGCCTCGGGCGAGAGCGGCGCGCCGTGCTCGTCGAACCAGTCCACGTCGTGCACGTCCGGCAGCACGTCGCGGTCGCCGAACAGGAAATGCGTCTGCCGCAGCACTGGATGGTCGCCCCGCAGCGCGATCGCGCGCGCGACGAACGCGCTCATCGCTTCGCCTTGCGGCGTTGCGGCAAGCGTCCAGTCGAGCCAGGACAGCTCGTTGTCCTGGCAGTAGGCATTGTTGTTGCCGAGCTGCGTGCGGCCCGCCTCGTCGCCGGCGAGCAGCATGGGCGTGCCGAGCGCGACGAACAGCGTCGCGAGCATCGAGCGTGCGACGCGTGCGCGCGTGTCGAGAATCGCCGGATCGTCGGTTGGGCCTTCCGCGCCCCAGTTCGCGCTCCAGTTCTCGTTGTGGCCGTCGCGGTTGTCTTCGCCGTTTGCTTCGTTGTGCTTGTGTTCATGTGCGACGAGATCGGCGAGCGTGAAGCCGTCGTGCGAGGTCACGAAATTGAGCGACGCCCAAGGGCGGCGTGTGCGCTTGTCGAAGAGATCGGCGGAACCGGTGAGGCGTGCGGCGAGATCGGCGCGCTGGCCGGGGTCGCCGCGCCAGTAACGCCGAACGCTGTCGCGAAAGCGGTCGTTCCATTCGGCGAAGCCCGGCGGATGATGGCCGAGCTGATAGCCGCCCGGCCCCACGTCCCACGGCTCGGAGATCAGTTTGACGCGCGAGAGCACGGGGTCCTGGCGCAACACGTCGAAAAAACCGCTGGCGGGATCGAAGCCGTGCGCTTCGCGCCCGAGCGTGACGCCGAGGTCGAAGCGAAAGCCATCGATGCCGTACGAGGTGACCCAGTAGCGCAACGAATCGGACACCATCTGCAGCACGCGCGGATGCGTGAGGTTGAGCGTGTTGCCGCAGCCTGTGTCGTTGATGAGATGCCGCTCGTCGCCCGGCACGCAGCGGTAGTAGCTTGCATTGTCGAGGCCGCGCCACGAGACCGTCGGCCCGCCTTCGCTGCCTTCGCAGGTGTGGTTGTAGACCACGTCGAGGATCACTTCGATGCCGGCCGCGTGAAGCTGGCGCACGGCGATGCGCATTTCGTCGGGATCGTGGCCCGAGAGATAAGAGGGCTCGGGCGCGAAGTACGCGGCCGGGTTGTAGCCCCAGTAGTTGCGCAGGCCGCGCTCGAACAGAAAACGCTCGGTGAGCAGGGCCTGCATCGGCAGCAGCTCCACGGCGGTGATGCCCAGCTTGTGCAGGTGCTCGATGAAGCGCGGCGAGGCGAGTCCCGCGAAGGTGCCGCGCGTGTGCGAGCGCAGCTCGTGACGCAGCATCGAGATGCCGCGCAAATGCGTCTCGTAGATCACGGTTTTGCCCCACGGCGTGTTTGGCCGGACGTCGCGCGACCAGTCGAACGCGTCGTGGCTGACCACGGCCTTGGGCATGGCGGGCGCCGAGTCGCGGCGATCGAACGAGAGGTCGGCGCGGTTCGAATGCACGCGGTAGCCAAACAGCGTGTCCGACCAGCGGAACTGGCCGATCAGCCGCTTCGCGTAGGGGTCGAGCAGCAGCTTGTACGGATTGAAGCGGTGGCCCAGATGCGGCTGATAGGGGCCGTGTGCGCGCAATCCATACACCGTGCCGGGATGGGCGCCCGGCAAATAGCCGTGCCAGACTTCGTCGGTGCATTCGGGCAGCGTGTAGCGCGTGCGCTCCTTGCGCCCGGTCGGGTCGAACAGGCATAGCTCGATGCGCCACGCGTGCGCCGAGAACACCGCGAAGTTCGTGCCGAGCCCGTCCCATGTCGCGCCGAGCGGGTAGGGCGCGCCGGGCAGCAGTGGCTCGGGCAGGCCATTAGCCATGTCGATGCTCCTTCTCGTGTTTCTTGTATTGCATCGGATTCCTGATGGTCTTGTGGCGGGCGCGGCGCGTGCAAAGGATTAGCGGCGCAAGCGCAGTATCAGCGTGCCGAGCGGCGGCAGCACGAGGGCCGCCGATTGCGGCTTGCCGTGACTTTGCACGGGCTCCGTGCATACGAGGCCCCCGTTGCCCATGTTCGAGCCGCCGTAGATGCCGGCGTCGGTGTTGAGCGCTTCCTCCCATTCGCCGGGCTGCGGCATGCCGATCCGGTAGCCGTGGCGCGGTACCGGCGTGAAGTTGCAGACCACCACGATCTCGCGGCCCGAGCCGTCCACGCGCCGCCACGCGAGCACGCTGTTTTCGGTGTCGTCGGAGACGAGCCATTCGAAGCCGCCCGGTTCCGCGTCGAGCATGTGGAGCGCAGGCTCGTCTGCGTAGAGCCGGTTGAGGTCGCGCACCAGCGTTTGCACGCCGCGGTGCAGCGGGTCGTCGAGCAGGTCCCAGTGCGGCGTGCCGTCGTGATCGAACTCCGCCATCTGCCCGAACTCGCCGCCCATGAACAGCAGCTTCTTGCCCGGGTGCGCCCACATGAAGCCGAAGTACGCGCGCAGGTTCGCAAAGCGCTGCCAGCGGTCGCCGGGCATCTTGCCGAGCAGCGACCCCTTGCCGTGCACGACTTCGTCGTGCGAGAGCGGCAGCACGAAGCGCTCGGACCATGCATAGACCATCGCAAAGGTCATTTCGTGATGGCGATAGCGCCGATACACCGGATCTTCGTGCATGTAATGGAGCGTGTCGTGCATCCAGCCCATGTTCCACTTGAACTGGAAGCCGAGGCCGCCGTCCTCGGGGCGCGCTGTCACGCCGGGCCAGGCCGTCGATTCCTCTGCGATGGTGATCACGCCGGGGCGCTGCGGCACGTACTGCGTTTCGTGATTGAGGCGCTTGAGGAAGGCGATCGATTCGAGATTCTCGCGGCCGCCATGGATGTTCGGCACCCATTCGCCGGGCGCGCGCGAATAGTCGCGGTAGAGCATCGAAGCGACGGCATCGACGCGCAGGCCGTCGACGTGATAGCGCATCAGCCACGCGAGTCCCGAAGCGATCAGGAACGCGCTCACCTCGCGACGGCCGAGGTTGTAGATCATCGTGTTCCAGTCGGGGTGATAGCCCTCGCGCGGGTCCGCGTGCTCGTAGAGCGCGGTGCCGTCGAAGTCGATCAGGCCGTGCGCATCGTTCGGGAAATGTGCGGGCACCCAGTCGAGGATCACGCCTAGCCCGGCCTCGTGCGCGCGATCCACGAAGGCCGCGAAGTCGAGCGGCGAGCCGAGGCGAGCGGTGGGCGCGAATTGCGACAGCGGCTGATAGCCCCACGAGCCGCCGAACGGGTGCTCGGCGATGGGCAGCAGCTCGAGATGCGTGAAGCCCATGCCTTGCGCGTAGGGAATCAGGCGCTCCGCGAGCGCCTGCCAGTCGGGCGAAAGGGTGGGCGCATCTGCGCCATGCGTGGGGAGCCACGAGGGCGCATGCACTTCATAGATCGACATGGCCGCGCGCGCGCTTTGTTTTTGCGCGCGTGTTTGCAGCCATTCGCCGTCGCGCCACGCGAAACCGTCGAGCGCGTCCACTGGCGCGACCACCGAAGCCGTGGCAGGCGGCGCTTCGGTCTGGAACGCGCACGGATCGGCCTTCAATGGCAGCACCTCGCCGCGCGCGCCGAGGATCTCGTACTTGTAGCGCGCGCCGGCGGCCAAGCGCGGAATGAACAGTTCCCATACGCCGGCCTCGTGGCGCAGCCGCATCGGATGGCGGCGTCCGTCCCACGCGTCGAAGTCGCCCACCACGGAAACGCGCTGTGCATTCGGCGCCCATACCGCGAAGCGCACGCCGGGCACGTCCTCGCAGGTCAGCGGTCGTGCGCCGAGGCATTCGAGCACCGCGTAGGGATCGCCGTCGGCAAGCCGGTGCAGCGCGTCTTGCGCAAGCTGCGGGCCGAATGAGTAGGGATCCTCTGTTTCATGCGTGACGCCGTGCCAGTCGATTTCAAGCCGGTACGGCACAGCCTGCGTGAGCGGCCCGGCGAAGAGTCCTGCGGGATGCACGAGCGCGAGTTCTGCAAGCGTCTGCGCGCGGTCGCGCGCGAGCACGCGTACCTGCGCCGCGTTCGGCAGCCATGCACGCACGTACGGCGCGTCATCGACCCAGTGCAGCCCGAGCAGCGCGAACGGATCGGCGTGGCGGCCCGAGAGGAGCGCGTCGATGTCGTGCTGATACAGGCCGGCGTCGGGTTTGCGTTCAGCCATGTCCGCTTCCTCCCGCGTGCGGGTGCGTGTGGGTTGGCGCTTGCGCGGGCGCGAGGCCGAGCACGCGGTTCGCGATCGCGGCAAGCCCGCGGATCGGCAGCGCGAGCCAGCTGGGCCGGTTGGCCGCCTCATAGCGGATTTCATAGGCGGCCTTCTCGATCAGGAACAGGTCGAGCAGCGCCTGCTCGTGGGTGGCGCTCACGAGCGCGAGCGGGGCTTGCGAGACGGCCGCGCGATATTGGCTCAGGAACGTCTCGGCCGCATGGTTGCGAAAACGTTCGAACAGCGCGTGCTTGCGCTCGGCAATCTGCTGCGGGGCGCTTTCGGTGGTCGACTGGGCCGCCGCGCCCGCATACGAGAGCGAGCGCAGCAGGCCCGCGACGTCGCGCAGCGCGCACTGCTTCGCACGGCGGTATTCGAGCGAGCGCGCGGGCTCGCCTTCGAAGTCGATCAAATAGGCGTCCCCTTGCGAGATCAGCACCTGGCCGAGATGGAAATCGCCGTGAATGCGGATGCGCAGTGTCGACGCGTCGAGCGGCACGAGCTCGTCGATTTTCGCCATCAGTTGCTCGCGGTGTTCGACCAGACTGCGTGCGAGCTCGCGCGCGTCGTCGTCGAGCGTGTGAACTTTCTCGCCAGTATGCTGCGCGACGATGTCGAGCGCCTCGGCCAGCATCTTTTTCGTATCGGCGATCCACTGGCCCACGTCCTCGCGCGTCGCGGCTTCGGGCGTGAACGCCGGGTCGTCATTCGGCGTGGCGAGTATGGCGTGCAGCTCGCCCAGACGCTTGCCGATCGCACCGATCACCGACGCATAGTTCTGCATCACTTCTTCTTCATGCGCCTGGTCGCCGGTGTCGCCGTCGTCGGCGGCGAGCGCGAGGTCGTCGACGGTGCGGCGCAGATAATCGAGCGCCCAGTCCCACGCATTGCCCTGGTTGTCGATATAGCCTTGCAGGATCGCGAGCGTATGCGGCACGCCCTGCGGATCCACGCGCACCACTTCGCCGTAGAGCGGCGCGGTGTTCGCGTAGCCGTGCTGCGTGAGGTAACGGCTCATTTCCGCTTCGGGATGCACGCCGGCGATCAGGCGGCGCACGAGCTTGAGCACGATGGTTTCGGCCACGATCAGCGAGCTGTTGCTCTGCTCGGCGGCGAGCCAGCGGACTTCGGGCGCTTCGCCCAAATCGATCTCGTCGAGCCGGTCGGTGGGCTCGAAGCGGATCGTGCTGCCCTGCACCGTGGGCACGGCTGCGTGCTCGCGCAGCTTGCGCAGCACGCCATGGGCGAACCATGGCAGCGAGAACGCGTCGGTGAGGTAGCCGATCGTGCGCCCGCGCCGCACGCGCGAGAGCGCGAGCTGGATATGCAGCGGCGTGGTGGTGTCCGCGCCCCAGGTGATGGCGATGGGCAGCACGTAGCGCTCGCTCGTGCCGTCGGCGAGTTCGGCCTCGATCTCGGTGAAGGCGAAGCCCGCGCCGTGAATGGTCGTGAGCGCGGCGAGCCGCACGGCGCGCAGCGCCTTGTCCTTCGAGGCGAACCAGCGCCGCCGCGACAGCCATGAGGGCAGCACCTCGGATTCGAGCAGGCGCACGTTCTCGGGCGTGGCCCCGGTCTGGCCTTCGCGAATCACGACGGTCACGAATTCAGGCAACTGCTCGGAAGTCGGCTGGCTCCACGAGGGCCGCTGATCGCCCGGGCACAGCAGGAACCACAGGAAGCCGTAGGGCGGGAACGTGAGCAGATAGGGCAGCTGGCCGACGGGCGGGAACACCGAATCGGCGGTCATCTCCACGGGCGCCGCGCCCGCGAACTCGGAGAGATCGAGCTCGACCGCCTGCGGCGCGCGCGAGAGATTCGCCACGCACAGGATCGCAGGCTCGCCCGGCATCTCGCGCAGGTACGCGAGGATCTTGCGATTGGCGGGGCGCAGGAAGCGGATCGAGCCGCGCCCGAACGCCTGGTTCGCGCGGCGCGTGGCGAGCATGCGGCGCGTCCAGTTGAGCAGCGAATGCGGATCGCGCGTTTGCGCCTCCACGTTGATGGCGTCGTAGCCGTAGAGCGAGCCCATCAGCGGCGGCAGCACCAGTTGCTCGGGGTCGGCGCGCGAGAAGCCGCCGTTGCGGTCGGACGACCACTGCATCGGCGTGCGCACGCCGTCGCGGTCGCCGAGGTGAATGTTGTCGCCCATGCCGAGCTCATCGCCGTAATAGATCACGGGCGTGCCCGGCATCGAGAGGAGCAGCGAGTTGATGAGCTCGATGCGGCGGCGGTCGCGCTCCATGAGCGGCGCGAGGCGCCGCCGGATGCCCAAGTTCAGGCGCGCGCGCCGGTCGCTCGCATAGGTGTTCCAGAGATAGTCCCGTTCGGAGTCCGTAACCATTTCGAGCGTGAGCTCGTCGTGGTTGCGCAGGAACACGGCCCACTGGCAGCTCGGCAGCAGATCCGGGGTCTGCTTCATGATGTCGATGATCGGGAAGCGGTCTTCGCTCGCAATCGCCATATACAGGCGCGGCATCAGCGGGAAGTGGAACGCCATGTGGCATTCGTCTTCCTGGCCGAAGTACTCCTGCACGTCCTCGGGCCACTGGTTCGCCTCGGCCAGCAGCATGCGGTTCGGGTAATGCTCGTCGATGGTCGCGCGAATCTGCTTGAGGACCGAGTGCGTCTCGGGCAGGTTCTCGTTGTTGGTGCCTTCGCGCTCGACGAGGTAGGGCACCGCATCGAGGCGCAGCCCGTCGATGCCCATGTCGAGCCAGAAGCGCATCACGTGCAGCACTTCGCGCAGCACGGCCGGGTTGTCGAAATTGAGGTCGGGCTGGTGGGAGTAGAAGCGGTGCCAGTAGTAGGCGCCCGCGACGGGGTCGTGGGTCCAGTTCGACGGCTCGGTGTCGATGAAGATGATGCGGGTTCCCTGGTACTTCTGATCGGTGTCCGACCACACGTAGTAGTTGCGGTGGTTCGAGCCGGGCTTCGCGCGCCGCGCGCGCTGGAACCACGGGTGCTGGTCCGAGGTGTGATTGATGACGAGCTCGGTAATCACGCGGATGCCGCGCGCGTGCGCTTCCTGAATGAAGCGGCGCACGTCGGCGAGCTGGCCGTAGTCGGGGTGCACGTTGCGGTAGTCGGCGATGTCGTAGCCATCGTCGCGGCGCGGCGAAGGATAGAACGGCAGCAGCCAGATCGCCGTCACGCCCAGGCCAGCGATGTAGTCGAGCTTTGCGAGCAAGCCCGGGAAGTCGCCTACGCCGTCGTTGTTCGAGTCGTAGAACGACTTCACATGCACCTGGTAGATGATCGCGTCCTTGTACCAGAGCGGATCGTCGGAAAGCTGCGAGGGTTTGCCGCGCTTTTGCGTGCCATGGTGCTCGTGCTCCGCATGAGCCTCGGACTCGGTGGAGGTTGGGTCATGCGTGAGCGGCGCTTCTGCGTGCGGCGGCGTCTCGTGGGAGGCGGGATCGCGTTTCATGTCGCTCCTCCGGGCGGGAAGTCCTGGTCCAGTTCGGGGTGACCTTCGATATGCGGCTCGTCTGCCGTCTCCAGGGTTGGGGTTTCGCGCGGCAGTCCGTCGATGGGCGCGATGCGCCAGATCGCGAACGGCCGCGCGTGCGGATCGAGCCGCACATGCTGCCAGCGGCCTTGCCATTCGAAGCGCTCGCCCGTGATTTCGTCGACCACGGCAAGGCGCGCCCGATCGTCGATCTGCCAGTGCTGGAAGGTCGACCACGAAAGCTCGAAGTCGGCGCCTTGCTCGGCGTGGGGGTCGAGGTTGATCGCCACCACGACTACGTTATCGCGCGCGGGCGTGGCTTTCTCGAAGCACAGCATGGCTTCGTTGTGCGCGGGCAGGAACGTGATGCCCAGATGCGTCTGCAGCGCGGGATTTGCGCGGCGGATGCGGTTGAGCGCGGTGATCTCCGGCACGATGTTGCCGGGCCGGTCCCAGTCCCAGGCGCGCAGCTGGTACTTTTCGGAGTCCAGATATTCTTCGCTGTTGGGCAATGCGCGCGCCTCGCAGAGTTCGAAGCCGCTATAGACGCCCCACAGGCCCGAGAGCAGCGAGGCCAGCGCCGCGCGGATCAGATGGCTCGAACGCGCGCCGCTTTGCAGATAGCGCGGATTGATGTCGGGCGTGTTGACGAAGAAGTTGGGCCGGTAGAAGTCGCGCACCGCCGTCTGTGTGAGCTCGGTGAGGTAGTCGATGAAATCGCGCCTGGACTCGCGCCACGTGAAGTACGTGTACGACTGCGAAAAGCCGATCTTGGCGAGCCGGTACATCAGGCGCGGGCGCGTGAAGGCTTCGGAGAGAAAGATCACGTCGGGATGCCGCGCGCGCACGTCGGCGATCATCCATTCCCAGAACGGCAGCGGCTTGGTATGCGGATTGTCCACGCGGAAGATGCGCACGCCGTGGTTCACCCAGAACAGGATCGCATCGCGCAGCGCGAGCCAGAGGTCGGGCTTCGCATCGTGCGCGTAGAACTCGGGGTTCACGATGTCCTGGTACTTCTTCGGCGGATTTTCCGCGTAGCGCAGCGTGCCGTCGGGCCGCCACGCGAACCAGCCCGGATGCGCCTTGAGCCACGGATGATCGGGCGAGCACTGGATCGCGAAATCGAGCGCGATTTCGAGGCCGTTCCGATGCGCGGCGCTTACCATGCGGCGGAAGTCGTCGAGCGTGCCGAGCTGCGGATGCACGGCGGTGTGGCCGCCTTCGGCCGCGCCGATCGCGTAGGGGCTGCCCACGTCGCCGGGCTGCGCGGTGAGCGCGTTGTTGCGGCCCTTGCGGTTCGCGAGCCCGATCGGATGAATGGGCGGGAAGTACAGCACGTCGAAACCCATCTCGCGGATGCGCGGCATCTTGGCGATCACGTCGTCGAAGGTGCCGTGGCGCGTTTCGTCGTCGCTCATCGAGCGCGGAAAGATCTCGTACCAGCTTGCGTAGCGCGCGGCGCCGCGTTCGGCGTCCACGCGTTGCACCTGGGCGTCGCGCGCGAGGAACGGGCGATGACGGGCCGCGCGCACAGCGGCGGCCGTGGCGGGCGCGGCGAGCATCGCGCAACGCGTATCCGTGTCGGCGCTGATAAAGCGCTTCACGAGCGCATCGAGCGCATGCGCGAGGCCGCCTGGTTCGTTCTCGCCCGAGGTTCGCGCCGTCGCGAGCACGAGTGCGAGCAGGCGGCTCGATTCTTCGAGCTCGAGATCCACGGGCTGATGGGCCGCACGCTTTTTCTGCAGATGATCGGCGAGCGAGGCGAAATCGTCGCGCCACGCGATCACGACGAATTCGTAGCGCCCCACGCGTTCGAGCGGAAAGTGGCCGCTCCATAGATCGGTGCCGGCGGGCGGCAGCGGCGTCATTGGGGCTTCGTGCCACGCGGTTTCGTCGGCGGCGCGCCAGAGGACGGCGGCGTCGATGCGGTCGTGGCCTTCGGCGAAGATCGCCGCGCGCACTTCGCAGCGCTCGCCCACCACGCGCTTCGCGACGAAGCGGCCATGATCGACCGAGGGCTGCACGCTCTCGATTGCGATGCGCGGCGCGGCGATCGCTTCGATCACGCTCTTGTGGCCGCTCGTGGGCGACTTCGCGAGATCCTCGGGCGGCGCGAGCGTGACCATCGGGCTCGCGAGCGCGCCGAACATCCAGCAAGCGCCCGCGGGCAGTGCGAAGGTTTCGGGCACGGCGCTCGCGTCGTGAGGCGCGCTCGTGCGCGCGCCGCGCAGCGTCTGCGCGTCGAGCGGCGTGAAACGCGTGAAGTTGCCGGGCACGCCGTCGAGCAGATGCGCCATGTTCACGCGCACGGGCGCATCAAGCGAAGGATTGACGAGCGTGAGCAGCGCTTCGCCGGACTCGCGCAGATCGGCGTGGTCGCCGCGCAGCAGCGCGGCCACGGGCGCGCCGGGGCCGTTGAGCGCACGCAGTTCGCCGTTGGTCTGGAGCGTCCAGGTTTCGCGCTGCATTGCGTTGGCATGCGCGATATCGGCGCTGAGGTCGAACGGCGCGCGCTTTTTCGCGGCTTCCCATGCGTGCGCGTCCAGCGTTTGCGTGTCGTGGCGGATCGCATCGTCGATGCCGTATTCGAAGCCCATCGGCACGAGCCAGCCCGTGCCGAGCGAGGCCGCCGCGCGCAGCATGCGGCTGCAGGCGCGCTCGACGGTGCGCATGTCCAACGCCGCGCCGCCTTCCCGGTCGCGCAGTTCATGAATGAGGCGCGGGCCATACGGCGCCTCGGGAAACGCGATGGGCGAACCCACGCGCCGCATGACCGCGTGCTCCTCGGCGAGCCAGCTCGACGAGAAATCCCACCAGCGCAGCGACGTGAACGCGGCGTCGAAGCCGGCATGCTCGAGTTGCGCGAGTTCGTCGCGCGCGAGGCCTGGCGTGGCCGCGAGCCAGTGTGTTTGCGGATGGCTCGCGCGCACCGCGTCGAAGATCGCGCGCAGCACGTTGGCCGGCACCCGATGCGGCGAATCGATGCGAAAACCGCCGATGCCTGCATCGGCGAGACGGCTCGCGAGTTGCGCCCACCACACCGCGAGCGGCGCACCCGCGCGCGCGAAGTCGGCATAGGCGACGTTGGCGTCGCGATGGCCGTGGCGCGGATCGAGCCGCGCGTCTTCGGGCTCGAAGGGATGGAACCATTCGGGATGCGCGGTGTGGAGCGCGCCATGGGCAGCGGTGCGGTCGAGCGTGAGGTCCGCGAGCAGCGTGATGCCGCGCGAGCGCGCGGTGGACGCGAGCAGGCGCAGCGTCTCGTCCATGCGCTCGTGCGTGCCGAAGGCGGGATGCAAGCGGGTGTGATCGGCGACGATGCGGTCATCGCCCGTGGCGCCCGACGTTGCGACGCCCGGCGCGAACAAGGCGCCGATCAGGACATGGTCGAAGCCTAGCGAGGCGGCGTGCGCGAATTGCGCGGGCCACGCGTCGAGCGCTCCGACCAGGACGGAATGAACGAAATAGATCCGCGGCGCATAGGCGTGGGGAGCTTCCATCGGTCTTATCCAGATTCGTCGGGCGACGTGGATGCAAAGCCGATGTAACACCGGATGCGATCACGTTGCCCGTGGGCTGCCGGAGCGAACCGCACAAGCCATGCGAGCGGCACGCCCTGTTCAGAGTAGTGCAAGAGCCGGCCGGAACCAAACAGGAGCCAGACAGAAATCCGCCGGAACCAGGCACGGGGGAGATCCAGCAAGGCATATGCCCGAGGCCGCCGCTCGACCGGTTGGCCGCCACCACGCAGGCTCGTCGGCCGCGTGTTATGCCGGGCATCGCAACGCACGGTTTGTCGAAACGGGTCAGGAAACGCTATATTGCAGGCGCAGCGCGTCATCCGTACCTTTCATGCATGGATCGGTCCGGTACGCGCATGTTTGGACAAGATTGCAAACTTTTCCCGTATGCATCGTCGCCGGCATTGGCGGCAAGTGTGTAGCCCCGCTCGCGCGGGATAGACCCTTCGTCTGGAGTATCCATGACCGATGTGACGCAGAACGGGACCGTTCATTTGCCCCATGCTCGTGCATCGCGCGATCGGCGCATCGCACGCCCTGGCCGGCGCCGGTTCGTGACCGGCGCGTGCGCTGCCGCCGCGACGCTCGCTTTCGCGCTGGCCGGCCGGCGTGGCGCGCAGTATGCCTTCGGTATTGCCGATGCAGCGGCGGCCGGTTCAGCCAGCGCGCCCGCTGCCGGTACGCCCGCGGACAGTGGCTACCAGGCCTTCATCGCACTCTCCCAGTCCCTTACCGGCCGCATGCGCTTCGACGCCGTGCTCGGCCAGCGCATCCACGCCGCACTTGCGCGCGCGAGCAGCACGTTCGAGCAGAACGTCGGCGCGCTCAACACGTGGATCAAGGGGCACGGCGGCGTGCCCTCGGACACCGTCACGGCCGCGCTCAGGATCGATCGGCCAGAGCTTGCGGCGACCGTCGGCGACATCGTGCGCGCGTGGTATCTCGGGCTCGTGGGCGACATGCCGAAGGTGCAGGTGGTGGCCTACGAGAAAGCCTTGATGTTCGATCCGGTCAGCGACGTGCTGACGATCCCGTCGTATTGCCGCGACGTGCCGTTCTACTGGACAACGAAACCCGCTGACATGCCGGCCGCCACGGTGGCAGCGCTGTCCTCCGCATCGGCCAGGCCGTAGGCAACGAGGGACGACAATGGCGATCAAGCATTCTGCCGACGTGGTCGTGGTCGGCTCCGGTGTGGCGGGCAGTCTGGTTGCGTACCAGATGGCGCAAGCGGGCGCATCGGTAATCCTGCTCGAAGCGGGGCCGCGTCTAGCGCGCTGGCAGATCGTCGAGAACTTCCGCAACTCGCCGGCCAAAGCCGACTTCGCGACGCCGTATCCTTCGATGCCTTATGCGCCGCATCCGCAGTACTCGCCGCCCAACGACTACCTCGTGCAGAAGGGCGACCATCCCTACAACTCGCAATACTTGCGGCTCGTGGGCGGCACCACGTGGCACTGGGCGGCGGCGGCCTGGCGTCTCTTGCCCGCCGATTTCCGCCTGAAGACGCAGTACGGCGTGGGCCGCGACTGGCCGTATCCGTACGAGACGCTCGAGCCCTGGTATCTGGCCGCCGAAATCGAGTTGGGCGTCTCGGGCCCGGACCCGGCGCGGCACGACCTCGGCTCGCCGCGCGCGAAGCCCTATCCGATGGACATGCTGCCGCTCTCGTACATGGATCAGCGCTTCAGCGACGTGCTCAATGCGAACGGCTTTCACGTGGTGCCCGAGCCGGTGGCGCGCAACAGCCGTCCTTACGATGCGCGCCCGACTTGCTGCGGCAACAACAATTGCATGCCGATCTGCCCGATTGCGGCGATGTACGGCGGCATCGTCCACGCCGACAAGGCCGAGCGCGCGGGCGCCCAGCTCATCGCCGAGGCGGTGGTGTATCGCATCGAGGCCGACAACAAAGGCCTCGTCACGGCCGTGCACTACAAGGACCCGCACGGCAACAGCACGCGCGTGACGGGCAAGCTTTTCGTGCTGGCCGCCAACGGCATCGAGACGCCCAAGCTCATGCTGATGTCCACGAGCGACGCGTTCGCGCACGGCATCGGCAATCGCTCGGACCAGGTGGGCCGCAACCTCATGGATCATCCGGGCACAGGCGTCACGTTCCTCGCCAACGAGCCGCTGTGGCCGGGGCGCGGGCCAATGGAGATGACCTCGGTGGTGAACTTCCGCGACGGCGCATTCCGTTCCGAGTACGCCGCCAAGAAGCTGCATCTCTCGAACGGCGTGGCCACGCCGGCCGTGACTGCCGCGCTCATCAAGAACGGCTTGACGGGCGCGGAGCTCGATCGTGAGATCCGTGACCGCGCCGCGCGCACGCTGACCATCAACAGCTTCCACGAGCATTTGCCCGAGCCGCAAAACCGCGTGCTGCCATCGAGTGAGCACAAGGATGCGCTTGGCATCCCGCAGCCCGAGATCCATTACTCGATCAACGACTACGTGAAGAAGAGCGCCGCCAACACGCACGATCTCTACGCGAAGATCGCCGAGCTTTTCGGTGGCACGGAGATCGCCTTCGACGACACTTTCGCGCCCAACAATCACATCATGGGCACGACGATCATGGGCACGAACCCGGCCGATTCGGTGGTCGATGCCGACTGCCGCACGCACGACCATTCGAACCTGTTCGTCGCCGGCAGTGCGGTGATGCCGACGGCTGCCTCGGTGAACTGCACGCTGACCATTGCCGCGCTGGCGCTCAAGCTGGCCGACAAGCTGCGCCGCGAGCTGTGAGGCGACAGAGACCGACGATGAACGCAAGCAAGCCTCCCGCCGATCGCCCCCATCACACTCCGCGCGCCGATCGTGCTCATCGCGCCCAACGTGCGCGCGCCACGCTGGCGGCAATGCTGTTCTGCGGGTTTGCGCTTTACATGGCGTGGCACGCCGCGCATGACGGCGAGACACGCGGCGTCGACGAAATGCTGCTGCCGGCCGCGCGCGGCGAAGGCCCGGCGGCCCCCGACGACGCCGCGGCGCGCCCGGAGCTCGTCAAGCGCGGCGAGTACCTCGCGCGTATGGGCGACTGTGCCGCGTGCCACACCGCCGACGCGAGCCGGCCCTTCGCGGGCGGCCGCGCGATCAGCACGCCGTTCGGCAAGCTCTACACGCCCAACATCACGCCCGATCCCGATACCGGCATCGGCCAATGGACCGACTCCGATTTCATGCGCGCGATGCACGAGGGCGTGGGCAAGGCCGGTGAGCGCCTCTATCCCGCGTTTCCCTACGTGGAGTTCACGCGCCTGACGGAGCAGGATGTGCTCGCGATCCGCGCGTACCTGAACACGCTCGCGCCGATCCGTTACAAGCCGCCCGCCAACGAGCTGGGGTTCCCGTTCAACCAGCGCTGGCTGCTGGTGTTCTGGAATCTGTTCAATTTCGACGAAGGCCGCTTCGTGCCCGATCCGAAAAAGAGCGCCGAATACAACCGGGGCGCTTATCTGGTCGAAGGGCTCGCGCATTGCGAGGAGTGCCACACGCCGCGCAATTTCATGCAGGGCCTGAAAACGGGCGAGCGCTTCTCGGGCGCGACGCAGGCGGGCTGGCAGGCGTACAACATCACGCCGGACCGCGCGGCCGGCATCGGCGGCTGGAGCGACGAGGCGCTCGTGAGCTATCTCGTCACCGGCGTGGCCGCCGGCCACGCGAACGCCGCCGGGCCGATGGCCGAGGTCGTGCAGAACTCCACGCAGTACCTGAGCGCCGAGGACCAGCGCTCGATCACCGCTTATATGCGCGGGCAACGGCCGGTAGCGGGCGGCGTGACGCGCTCGCGCGATTCGTTCGGCAAGCCCGCCAACGACGACGTCACCGCACTGCGTGGCGCCACCATCACGAGCGTGAACGGGGCGCAGCTATTCGTGGCGAACTGTGCGAGCTGCCACAACTGGACCGGCTCGGGCGTGGGCGCGAGCGCGCCGCTCGCCTATCCATCGCTCATCCACAACAGCGTGACGGGCGCGCCGAGCCCGAGCAACCTGACGATGACGATCCTGCACGGCGTGCGACGCCAGACCCGGGGCGCCGACGTGCTGATGCCGGCATTCGGCGACGCGCTGAGCAACGACCAGGTGGTGGCGATTGCGAACTACGTGACGGGGCAGTTCGGCGACCCTCGGGCGAGCATCACGCCGGACGAGGTGGCGGCGCTGCGCGCGCAACCGCAATGACGCGCGGCGGCTGTGCGAAAACCGCTCGCGAAACGATCATTGGCCCGCATACGCTGCGGGCACGCAGCGCTATGATGAAGCGATGACCCCCACTCTTGCTCCTGTCGTCCAGCATCACGCTGCCAATGCGGCCGGTCGCGATTTCGTGATCGGCGACCTGCACGGCTGCGTGGATGCCTTGCGTTATCTGCTCCACCAAGTCGGATTCGACGGCACGCGCGACCGCCTGTTTTCGGTGGGCGATCTCGTCGATCGCGGCGATCAGTGCGAGGAAGCGCTCTCGCTGCTCGACAAGCCCTGGTTCCACGCCGTGCTCGGCAATCACGAAGACATGTTGTGCGCGGTCGCGCAAGGACGGCTCGCGCGGTTCCGCTGGTACGGCATCGGCGGGGGCTGGGCGCAGGGGCTGCCCGACCACGTGCTGGCCGCGCACGCGCGGCGGTTGCGCGAGCTGCCGCTCGTGCGCGTGGTGGGCGAGGGCGCGACGCGCTTTAACGTGCTGCACGCGGAATTCTTCGGCGACGACGCCGCACTCGACGCCGGCCAGTTCGATGCCGAAGTGCGCGAGCGCATGCTGTGGGGGCGCGAGCTGGCGCTGAATACGGCCATGCATCCACCACCCGCGCATGCCGCGCTTTCGCTGACCTATTGCGGGCACACGCCCATGCGCGAGCTGCGCCAGATTGGCTCGCAGATGTTCATCGACACCGGGGCGTTCATTCCCGAGGGGCGTCTCACGATGGTCGAGGCGCTCACGTCCAGGCGCTGGTCGATCTCCGTGCAGGCGGCGCGCGCGATGGGCGCGGCCGCGATGGCGCTGCCTTGAGGGCTGTCCGCTGCCCGGCTTTCCGATCGCGCTTTCCGTTCTCGCTTTCCGTTCTCTTTTCGTGCCGGATTTTTACCAATTTTGGTTCGATATAATCGCGAGCCGATCCAGCGGGACCGGAACGGTTATTCGAGAGAGGGGGCGGCGTGCGGGCAGTGGCGGTGATGGTCGCGGCATGGTGGATATCGACGTCGATGGCATGGGCCGTCGCGCCGGCGGTGACGCAGCACGGCAGACCGGGCGGCGGCACTACGGCGCGCGGGCAGGCCGCGAAGGCGGGGAAGCAGGCCGAGACCGGGGCGCAGCATGGCGCGAAGCACGCGAAGGGTGCCGCAAGTGCATCACACGCGGCACGATCCGGGAATTCCAGGAAGCCAACGAAGACCGCGAAGGCAGCCCATGCCCAGCGTCACGGCAAAACCCCGACTAAGTCGGCGGCGCACCGTGCGTCGGGGGCCTCGCAACAGGCGAATAGCGCTCGCGCGCATCCGTCCAGATCGGCCACACCGGCCAAGCCTGCCGTGGCGCATCCGGCGTCGAATCACAAGCTGATGGTCGATATGCACTCAGCTCAGTCGCGGCGCGCGATTCCGCAGCCGCACGAACTTCCGCCGATCTTGAGCTGATTCACGCAGCCATCCCGGCTTTCATTCCCCCGCAGCACCCTTCAAGCAGCGCCAAGGCTCGAGGCAAGCAACTGCAGCGTTGCTGCCGACCGCGGCTCGCGCACGCGCGAATGCAGCGTCACCCGCGAGGCCGGCAATGGCGGCAGCGCGTGCCTCGCGCCAACGTCGACGAGCCCTCGCGGCGCTACGCGCCGTGCGAGCGCGGATACGGCAAGCCCTGCCTCCAGCGCGGCGCCCACTGCTGCCACGCCGCCGCCCACGAACACCTCCTGCCATGCGATGCCAGCCGCATCGAGTGCGCCGATCGCTGCCGCACGGACCGCGCACGGTCCCGTGAGCAGGGCGAGCGGCAGCGGCGTGCCCGGCTCCCAGCGCCATTCGGGCGCGGCGAGCCAGACCAGCGGCTCGTCGAAGAGCGGGCGTGCGTTGCCGCGCGACGCCGCGTCGGCTTCATAGCCGGCTTCCTGGCGCACGATCACGGCGTCGAGCCGGCGCTCGTCGAACTGCGCGAGCAACTGCGCTGAAAGCCCGAGATGCAGCGCGATCACGAGACCCGGATCGTGATCGCGCAGGAGCGCGAGCTGGCGGGGGAGCTGCGCGTCGGCGACATGCTCGCTCAACCCCAGCGAGAGACGTCGCGAGTCGCCCGCGAGCGTGCCGAGCGCGCGCTCATGCGCGCCGAGCAACTCGCGCGCCGCACCGAGAAATGCGCGTCCTTCCGGCGAGAGCCGCACGACGCGCGGCGTGCGCTCGAGCAATTGCCGGCCGAGATGGGCTTCGAGCCGCTTGAGCTTGAGGCTCACGGCGGATTGGGTGGTGTCGAGCGCATCGGCGGCGCGCGTGAAGCTGTGCAGTTCGGCGACCAGGACGAACGCGCGCACGGCATCGAGATCGAGGGTTTTCATTTCAAATGAAAATGAATGAAATATTCAGAGATATGTTTTCATTATGATACGAGCGGCCTAAGCTGTTGTCATGGCCCATCAATCACGGGTCATCCAACTACGCTGGAGGAGCTCGACATGCCGTTCACCCGAATCGCCGTACGCGCGGGCAAGCCCGCGGCCTATCGAAAGGCGCTCATGCAGGGCGTGCACCTCGCGCTCATGGAAGTGTTCAAGGCGCCGGAGGACGATCAGTTCATGATCGTCACTGAACACGATGCCGACAATTTCGTCTTTGGACGGCACTACCTGGGCATCGAACGCAGCGACGATCTCGTGATCATCCAGATCGCCGTGAGCAATACGCGCGGGCAGGATCAGAAGAAGGCGCTATTCGCGCAGATCGCCGAAAACCTCGCGCGCGACCCGGGCGTGCGGCGCGAGGATGTGTTCGTCAATCTCGTGGATGTCGCGCGCGAGAACTGGTCGTTCGGCAATGGGATCGCCCAGTACGCGACTTGAACGCTCAAAGCGCGCGGCTCACCAGCAGCGGGTCGATCGGACCGATCGCGGCCGTATCGCGGCGCGCATAAGGCAGCTTGTGCAGAACGTAGCGCATGGCGTTCAGTCGTGCGCGCTTCTTGCAATCGGAGCGCACCACGGTCCAGGGGGCGTCGGCGGTGTCGGTCTGGGAAAACATTGCCTCTTTGGCCTGCGTGTATTCGTCCCATTTGTCGAGCGAGGCGAGGTCGACAGGGATCAGCTTCCACTGTTTGAGTGGATGCGCGCTGCGCTCCTTGAAGCGCCGGCGCTGCTCGACGCAGCTCACCGAGAACCAGAATTTGATGAGGTGGATGCCGCTGCGGATCAAGTGGCGCTCGAACTCCGGTGCCTGCTGCATGAATTCCGCGTACTCCTCGGGCGAGCAAAAGCCCATGACGCGCTCGACGCCTGCGCGGTTGTACCAGGAGCGATCGAACAGCACGATCTCGCCCGCCGAAGGCAAGTGCTGCACATAACGCTGGAAGTACCACTGGCCGCGCTCGACCTCGGTGGGCTTCTCCAGCGCCACGACGCGCGCGCCGCGCGGGTTCATGTGCTCCATGAAGCGCTTGATCGTGCCGCCCTTGCCCGCGGCGTCGCGCCCCTCGAAGACGATGACCACCCGCTGCCCGGTCTCGCGCACCCACGCCTGAAGCTTCAGCAACTCGACCTGCAGCCGGTACTTCTGCCGCTCGTACGCACGCCGCGACATCAGGTTGCGGTAGGGATACTCGCCGTCGCGCCAGCCCGGCGCGAGCTCTTCGTCGGGATGGCGTGGGCGCGTCTTGCGCCAGTCCGACGGATTGCCTTCGAGGATGAGGCTGCGCAATTGCGCGGCTTCATCGGGTGACAGGCCTTTCATGAGCGCGGCGACCGAATCGAACAGCGAAGCGGGTGATTCGCCCGGCGCCGCGCCGCTGGCGGCGACGAGGTCATGCATCGCCTCCGCAATGACTTCGGAGGCTGCTTCGACAGCGTCGTTGACGGCGTGCAACTCGGCGCTGCGCGCGGTGAGCTCGGTCTGATAGGCGGACGTGTCGTGCTCGCGAGGCGGGGTTTGAGTGTCGTGCGAGGGACTCGGGGAGGCAGGGGGAGTGACCATCTTGGGCATGGGAGTGGTTTTCGCTACTTTTTTGCTACGGCGGCTGTGCCGTGGCTGAGGGGTGCCACGGCGCCGCATCGCGCGCAGCGCCATGCGGCACGTTCCGGCGTTGGCGCCGATGCTTAGACGCTTTCGGCCTTGCGCAGGATCTGGTAGAGCGAATCCTTGAGCTGCAACTTCTCTTTCTTGAGTTGCTCGATGGCCATGCCGTTCGCGGGGACGATGCCCGCTTCCATGTTCTTGATTTGCTGATCCAGTTCGTTGTGGCGATGGAAAAGCCGTGCGAAATGATCGTCGTCCGTTTTGAGGCGCGAGATCAGGTCTCTGAATTCTGGGAACACTCAACACTCCTTACAGAAGTACGACACACCGGGCCGATGTGTAAGCGTTCATTTTTCCACTTCCGCCAGGCTACGGTTTTGATCGTGGTCATTCGGACCAAGTGGGTGCGGGCAGGCCCATGTCGGGCTGGCTCATATCGGGCTGCTCCCGAGAGCGCCGGTGCGATCGGGCGTGTACTATCGAGCGCAGCGAACCCATTATTGCCAGCGCTGTTTCAGATTGATCTCACCCCAACTCTTTGCCGTTTTCACCGCTTTGTGCCGCCCCACCGACCCCTCGGAGCGTTCATGAGCCGCGTACTGGAAATCGTGCTGGATGTCGTGAGCGTCACGCCGCAAGCCTCGACCGAGGCCGTTGTCCCGCCCGGGCAGACTCCATCCGATTTCGCGGCGGCCATGCGTGCGGTTTTGCCGCAACTCGTGCCGCAGCTCGTGCCTCAAACCGAGGCTGGCGAGCCGGTTGCGACCGTCATGTTCGACGGGGCCGGCGCGCTTGCGCGGGCGGGCTGGCGCGTCGGCGTCGAGACGTGCGGCGGCGCGCATTGTGTCGTCGTTTCCAGCCGGCGCTCCTGGACGCCGGGCATCGTCGTTGTCGAACCGATATTCACGGCGTGCCTCGACACCAACGGTCTTGATGCCGATCTCTTCGATGCCGCGCCCGAGCCATTTCGCGAGGTGCTCGCGGCAGCCGGGCCGCTCCAACCGTCGGCGTCGCTGTCGGCGCTGCGCAGCCGCTGGCACTGGCCGCGCGATGGCGTCGATGTGGAGATCGTGCTCGATGCCGATGCTGGCGCGCCGCAGGATGCGCTCGCAGGCCTGCACGAACTGCGCGTGAGCGTGCCGTGGACCGGGGACGAAGACGCCGCGCCGCTCGTCGATGCGTTGTTCGCCTGCGCGTACGAACTGGCCGGGGCGCTCCCCGCGTTTGTGCGCCTGAGCGATGCGCTCGAACGCGCGGCGGCCGGCAGTATGGCCGGCACCGCTTGTGCGGTGCGCGCGGAGCCGGTCGATCTGGGCGGCGCGTGCACCGCCGGTGAGGCGCTGGTGGCAATCGGCGCCAACATCAGCGCGCACTGGTTCGGCAACGACTGGGGCGTGCGCGATTCGACGAGCAGGGCCAATGCAGTGAGCACCGAGTTCATTCATCAGATGCGGGTGGCGCAGCGGCGCCTGCGCACCGCGATGCGGATCTTTTCGCATTGTCAGGATGAGATGTGGTGTGAGCGCATCAAGCCCGAGCTCGACTGGCTTGGCGGGCTGCTTGGCGAGGCGCGCGACCGCGATGTGTTCGTCGAAGCCACGCTGCCCGCGCTTGCCGCCGCCGACGACGAGCCCGCGCGCTGGCGCGCCGTGCTCGACGAGGCAGAGGCGCAGCGGCTCGTGGCGCGTGCGCGGTTGCGCGAGGCCCTGGCGGCGCCGCGCTATGCGCACGTCGCGCTCGCATGGCTGCAGTGGCTGGAGGCGCTCGCACGCAGGTCGCGCGCCGACGCCGCCGACGCTCGCGCCTTGCATCGGCATGCTAACAAACGTGTGCGCCGCTACTATCAGCAGCTCGCGCACGCGCAAAAGCTCACCGCCATCGACGATGCGGGCCGCCATCGTGTGCGGATCAACGCGAAGCACCTGCGTTACACGCTCGAGTTTTTCACCTCTATCGCCTCGCGCCGCACGCGCGAGGACACGGTGCGCACGCTCACGCGCCTTCAGGGCGTGCTGGGCGACGGCAACGATGCCGCCGTGGCATTGCGCTATCTCGAGCGCATGGATGCAGAACCCTATCAGCTCGGTTTCGCACGCGGATGGTGCGAGGCGATGAAGCGTTATACGGCGAAAGAGGGCGAACGGCTCCTGCGCGAATTGCATCCGCCGAAGATCACGCGCGCCGTTTGAATCGAACTCGAACGCGGCGTATTTCGCGCGTCCCCGTCTCTATAATCGTCGTCATCGTTTGCAATCGATCCAGGCACTGCCCAATGACGACTCTTCCCTCGACTTCTTCCCCGCGCGGCGTGGCCGTTGCCGATCAAAGCGCCGGCGCGGAAGCGGCCGCACTGGGCGTGGGCGGCTCGGTCTGGTTTCAGGCCGGCCCGCAGGTGCTGGGCGGCGCGGCCCGCATTGCACTGTTGGCGGCGATTCGCGAAACCGGCTCGATCACCGGCGCCGCCAAGGCGGTCGGCATGAGCTACAAGGGCGCATGGGATGCCATCGACGCCATGAACAATCTAGCTGGCGAACCGCTCGTGGTGCGCGCGACGGGCGGCAAGGGCGGCGGCGGGACCACGCTCACGCCGCGCGCGCAACGCCTCATCGCCACGTTCGGCGCGATCGAGCGCGAGCATCGGCATTTTCTCGAGCGCGCCGCCCTGGCGGTACGCGCCCTTGGCGGCGAAGCGCACGGGGAAGCCGACGCGAACACGGCGGGCAGCCTCGGCAACGATCTCGCCGTGCTCGGACGCTTTGCGCTGCGCACGAGCGCGCGCAATCAGCTCTATGGCACCATCACGGCGCTGGAGCGCGGGGCCGTCAACGACGAAGTCTCGATCGCGCTGCCGGGCGGACAGCAGCTTGTCGCAGTCGTCACGCGCGAAAGCGCCGAGGCGCTGGGGCTCGCGGTGGGCGGGGCGGTGGTGGCGCTCGTCAAGGCCTCGTCGGTCGTGCTGGTGGCGGGCGGGGCGCTGGCGTCGGAACATTCATCCGATTGCGCGGCGCGGCTTTCGGCGCGCAACCGCTTGAGCGGCGTGGTGAGCAGCGTGCGCCGCGGCGAGGTCAACGCGGAGGTCGTGCTGGAGTTGCCCGGCGGCACGGTGATTGCGGCCGTGGTGACGGATGCGAGCGTCGATGCGCTCGGCCTCGAAGCGGGCGCGAGCACGACGGCGGTGTTCAAGGCGTCGAGCGTGCTGCTTGGGGTAGGCGGCTGACCAACATGTTCAGCCCCGCGGGCGGCCGCAAGCGGCATCGCTGCGCCCGGAACGCGCGGTGTTCAAGCGTGCTGGCGGCGCGTGGGCGCGAGTGTGTTGCGGGTTTGCGAAACCGGCGCGGTGATCGTGCCCGGCTTGCGCACCGGCCGGTTGGCCTTCCACTTGGCGCGGATATAGGGTTGATCGTGCCCCGAAACAGTGAGCGCGAGATTCGTTACCCAACGGTGGGTGGGCACGCGCACGTCGTGCAAGCCAAAAGTGAGCGCCGCGAGGCTGAGTGCGACCACGGCCGCCGAGAGCCGGCCCGATTGCGCTTCCCACCAGTAGCGCACGAACACGAGCGCCGTGAGTGCGCCCACGATGCAGCCCGTGACGGCTTCCGACGGCGAATGTGCCTCGAGCACGACGCGCGAGCATCCGACTGCGATGCCGATGGCCAGCCCGATGACGACGCCTGCGGCGCGGGCTGCAGGCCGCACGCCTTGCAGCATCAGGAAAAACGCCGCCGGATAGACGGCCGTGGACAGCATGGCATGTCCGCTCAGACCCGTGAAATCGTAAGACCGCACGCCGACGCCCCAGCCGAGAAAGGCGATTTTGGTGAGCGTGACGAGACAAATTGCCGCGCCAAGCAGCAGCAGCCAGCTTGCTGCCATGCGCCAGGAATAGCCCGTCACGAGCCATAACGCGATGGCGAGCGCGAGTGGCAGTGTGAGGCCCGCGCTGCCGAGGTTGGTGATCGAATACCAGAGGTGGAGCGGTAAATCAGGCATGACTTGGCGCCGCTGGGGCACGTTCCAAAAGCATCGTTTGATTGGCGCCCGGGCGCCCCGATGGGGCGGCAGGAGCATCGTCGCATCTTCCAGTATAGCGGTGTTCGGGGCCGATTAATGCGATGCGCCATACGCGGCCGGCCCGGTTGAAATTCGTTACAGGAACCGGATCTCGTAACAGCAGCGCTCGATGATTGATGTTATTGTGCGTCGCACAATGAACAGCGCCGTGGCCCGTGTCCCGGTGTATTCGACCCCCTTTCACGAGGCCCCTGATGACGAAAAATCTGACGAAGCTATGGGCGGGTGGCATGCAGCGTCTGCTCTCCATCCAGAATCGCGTTACTCATCTGGCCCTGCGCGAGGCCGGCCGCCGCCCTCCCGAAGCGCAGGCCCAGTGGCGGAACGCCAAGACCGCCGTTGCGCAGGCTGCCGCGGCCACTGCAGCCGCGCCTGCCGCTAGCGAAGTGCATGAGGCGCAAGATGTGCGGACGCCCGCCGCGCGCAGCGGTCCCCCAGTGCGCGAGTCGCGTGTGGGGCCGCGCGCCGCCGCCTGGGCGGCAGGCGAATGGCAGCGCGCCGAGCATCTGGTGCCGGGCGCATCGCGCGCCCTCGCCTATGGGCTCTACATGCCGCCAGGCTGGTCTACTACCGACATGCCGCTGGTCGTGATGCTGCATGGCTGCAAGCAAACGATGGATTCGTTCGCCGAAGGCACCCGCATGAACCTGCTCGCGGACAAGCACGGCTTTGCGGTGGCCTACCCGGAGCAATCGACGCAGGCGCATCCGCACCAGTGCTGGCACTGGTACGACGCCCGCCGGCCAGCGGGCGGCGGTGAGGCTGCGGCGATCGTTTCGCTCGTCGACACGCTCGTGCAGGAGCACGGTTTCGACCGGTCGCGCATTTATCTTGCCGGACTTTCGGCGGGCGCGGGCTTGGCCTCGATGCTGGCGGTGCATGCGCCGGGCCGCTTCGCGGCGGTTGCGCTTCATTCGGGGCCGGCATTTGGCGAGGCACACTCGGGGGTTGCGGCGCTCGACGTCATGCGGCGCGGTCTGCATCATGACGCGGTGGCGCTTGTCGAGCGCGCATTGGCGGGCCGCGCGCATCCCGGCATGCCGGCGCTCATCATGCAGGGCGACGCCGATGCAGTGGTCGCGCCGGTCAACGCGGAGCAGCTCGAGACGCAGTTTCTGCGGCTGAACGGCCTCGCCGATGCTCAGGGCGTGCGCCGGGGCGTGGTTTCGCACGAGCACGACAGCGACGGCTATGCGGTTCGGAATTACGCGCGTGACGGCAGGAGCGTGGTGCGCCTGTGCCGCGTGAGCGCGCTGGACCATGCATGGAGCGGCGGCGACGATGCCGTGCCGTTCCACTCCGCGACTGGGCCGGACGCCAGCGCGATGATTTGGGAATTCTTCGAAAATCAGCAGCGCGAAGCGGTCGACGACGCTTTGGGCGGCGAACTGGCTGTGGGCGCGGGCTGAGCGCGCCTCGGCGGAGCGTGGCTAGGGGTTTACCTTAATAAGGGTTTACCCTATAATGGTTTTATTCATTCCGAGGGCACGCGCCCGCTTACCGGAGTCAGACCATGTACCTGCTCAGCCGACTTTTCCTGTTCCTCACGAAATCGTACGAAACCGCTCAAAAGGAGCGCGAGGAAGCTTATCTGGCCGAATCGGCCGACATCTATGACCTCGAATTCCGCATGCGCAAGCTCGATCGCGAGAAGGCGGGCCGCAACCCGTCGTGGATGAATCACTACAGCTAAGCAGCTGAAGGTTCACGCAGTCTAGACAGACAACGGGGCGCACAGAAGCGCCCGTTGGTGTTTGTGGATATTCGTACGATTTGCTCGCGGGAAATACTGGCGGGTCAGCGCCCCGAGCCCGGCGTGTCGGCGTCGGTCTTTTCCTGCACGCCGTAGCAGCCGCGATACGTCGCGTAGAACGAGCAATAGAGCATCGTCGTCACGAGAATCAGCGCCGGCATCAGGATCGCCAGGGCATACTCGCCCGCACCCATCGCGCGCAACAGGGTCGAAAGTCCCAGCGATACGCCGATCGACACCGCAAACCACAGCGCGCCATACACCACGAACGCGCCCTTGTTGCGCCAGCAGCTCACGATGCTGAAGAACATCGCCTTGACCGGCGGCACCTCGTGCCAGGCGGTCAGCACCGGCGCGAACCAGAACATCATCGAAACCGGCACGTAGCACGCGAGCGACGCGAGCACGGCGAGCGGCACGTTGCCGTCCGCAACGGCCTCCGTATCGAGCGTGCCGCCCAGCGTCATCAGACGCAACAGCGTGCCGCCGTCCACCAGCGCCGACGCCGCGAGCACTATCGTCATCGCCACCACGTAAATCCCGCCCAGCACGAACAGATGCTTCGTGACCGTTTGCCCGTATGAGCGGAAACCGTCGACGAGAATGGTGGGGAATACCGGCTTGCCCGCCACCGTGTCGCGGCACGCGGCCATGAAGCCCACCGCCACGCCGGGCACGAAGATGAGCGGCAGCACGCCGCCGATCACCGGCACGGCGGAGACCAGCGTCATGGCGAGCAGGTACGAGAAAAACAGCGTGAGAAACGCGAGCGGGTTGCGCCGGAACAGCCAGATGCCCTGGCGGAACCAGACGTAGCCCTGCTTCGCGGGAACTTCGATCAGTTGCATGGGCGGTGCAGGTCGGAGAGTGCGTGGAAGGCGCCCGGCGTGCCGGCCGCGCTGCCCGCGCGGCGCGCGCGCAGAATGCGCTCGAAATGGCCGGGGTCGTGCGGTTTGAGCAACTCGGCCGAGCGCGGCAAATAAAAATCGTACAGGCGCGATACCCAGAAGCGGTACGCGCCGGCGCGCAGCATGTCGACCCAGTGCCGGCTCTCGGCGGGGGTGAACGGCCGCACGGTCTGGTAGGCGCGCAACAGCGCCTCGACGCGCGGCGCGTCGAGCTTGCCCGTCGCAAGGTCGACGCACCAGTCGTTGACCGTCACCGCCACGTCGAATACCCACTTGTCGCAGCCGGCGAAATAGAAATCGAAGAAGCCGCCCAGGCGCACCGTATGGCCCGTTTCCGGCCTGACGTGCGCGAACAGCGCGTTGTCGCGGAAGAGGTCGCAGTGGCACGGGCCGCCGGGCAGCGCCGCGTAGTCGTCGCTGGCGAAGAAAGCCTGCTGGTGCGCGAGTTCGGTCGTGAGCAGCTCGCGCTGGGTGTCGACCAGGAACGGCAGCACGGTGGGCACGGTTTCTTCCCACCACGGCAGGCTGCGCAGATTCGGCTGGCCGAGCGTGAAGTCGCGGCCCGCCAGGTGCATGCGCGCGAGCATCTGCCCCACTTCCGTGCAGTGCTCCACGCCCGGAGCGAGTTCCGGCGCGCCGTCGAGCTTCGTGACGACGGCCGCCGGCTTGCCATGCAGCAAGCCGAACAGGGCGCCGTCGGCGCGCGGCATCGGGTCGGGCACCGGCACGCGGTGCGATGCCAGATGGCGCATCAGCTCGAGATAGAACGGCAACTGTTCTGCCGTGAGCTTTTCGAAGATCGTCAGAACGTATTCGCCGCGCGTCGTCGTCAGGAAGAAGTTGCTATTTTCAATGCCCGACTGAATGCCGCGAAAATCGACTACGTCGCCAAGATCGTAGTCGCGCATCCATTGAACGAGATGGGGTTCGGTGACAGCGGTGAAGACGGCCATGCCAGAGAGGTCGTGGGGTTATCGTAATCGGGAGCCTCGCTCGCAGGCGAGGCCGCTTGCGGGAAAGCCGCTTCGGCGCGGCTTCTCACGCTCGTGCAGGAGGCGGCGCGGGACAGCGCACGCCGCCCGCGCGCGAAAAGGGGTGAATCAGTAATGCAGGTTGATCGAAGGCAGGCGCGTGCTGGCCTGGCCGTTCGGGCGCACTTGCGGCGAGGTGTCGGGATTCGAGCTCATCGAGTAGCGCGTGCCGAAGTTCGAATGCACGTTGATCTCGACGGGCTTGCCCTTGTCGCGGTATTCGGTGACTTCGGTGCCGTTCGGGCTCACTTCGTGGAAGCTCGGCGTGCGCGGCACGTCGTTGATATTGACCTTCGAGGTGACGCGCGCAGCAGGCTTGTTGTTGATCGCAGCCAGATCGGGCAAGCCCGCCCGCTCGTTGGCGGACTGGGCCGACTGGGCTTCAACGGCGGTCTTCGCGTCGTCGGCTGGCGTGGCCATGGCGAACCCGCTGAACGCGAGCATTGCGGCGAAGGCGGCTAGAAGGTGCGACTTCATGGTGATTCTCCAATTCGATTGCCTGATTCTAGCAAATCCGCGTCCCGCTCCCCGCAGCGGCGGGAGGTGGCGGGGGCGCGCCGCGGCTGGCGCCGGCCGAATCTCCCGGGCGTGTGAAGGGCGTTGTCAGAATGTCGTTCTTCCGTGCTAATGTGGTTCCAAATGAACCGAGGCGAACGAACATGAACAACGAGATTCACCGGCGCAGCTTCATGATGCCCCCGCACGATTTTCCCGCCGAAGCCTTCGAGGACGCCGCCGACGCCGTCGCGCGCCTTTCCGCCATCTACGAGGCGAACACGGCCTTCCTGCGCGATGCGTTCGCACGCTACCGGCGCGGCGAGGCGTTCGACCACCGCGTGCGCGCCTGTTATCCGTTCGTGCGCGTACACACGGAAGTCAATACGCACATCGATTCGCGGCGTTCGTATGGTTTCGTCGCCGGCCCCGGCGTGTTCGAGACCACCATCACGCGCCCGGACCTGTTCGGCAACTACTATCGCGAGCAATTGCGGCTGCTTGCGAAGAACCATCATGTGTCGATCGAAGTCGGGGTCTCGGAGCAGCCCATTCCGATTCATTTCGCATTCGCCGAGGGCATCCACCTCGAAGGCGACCTGGACCGCGAGCGGCTTTTCGCCATGCGCGACATATTCGATACACCCGACCTGGCCGAACTCGACGATCGCATCGTGAACGGCACGTACGAGCCGGCGCCGGGCGAGCCGCAGCCGCTCGCGCTTTTCACGGCGCCGCGCGTGGACTTCTCGTTGCATCGTCTGAAGCACTACACGGCGACCTCGCCCACGCACGTCCAGAATTACGTGCTCTACACGAACTATCAGTTTTATATCGACGAATTCGTGAAGCTCGGCCGTGCCATGATGGCGCGCACCGACGACGCCGACCTGCGCAATTACCGCAGCGAATACACGTCGTTCGTGGAGCCGGGCGACGTGGTCACCTACAACGCGAATCTCGGCGAGCAGGACGACGAGGGCACGCCGCCCGCGCGCCTGCCGCAGATGCCCGCGTATCACCTCAAGCGCGCGGACGGCAGCGGCATCACGATGGTCAATATCGGCGTGGGGCCGTCCAACGCGAAGACCATCACGGACCACATCGCGGTGCTGCGCCCGCACGCGTGGATCATGCTCGGCCATTGCGCGGGGTTGCGCAACACGCAGCGTCTCGGCGACTATGTGCTGGCGCACGGCTATGTGCGCGAGGATCACGTGCTCGACGCCGACCTGCCGCTGTGGGTGCCGATCCCTGCGCTGGCCGAAGTGCAGGTGGCGCTCGAGCGTGCGGTCGCGCAGATCACGCAGCTCGACGGTGTGGAGCTCAAGCGCGTGATGCGCACGGGCACGGTGGCAAGCGTCGACAATCGCAACTGGGAATTGCGCGAGCATCGCGAGCCGGTGCAGCGTCTTTCGCAGAGCCGTGCGGTTGCGCTCGATATGGAGAGCGCGACGATTGCGGCGAACGGCTTTCGCTTTCGCGTGCCGTACGGCACCTTGCTATGCGTCTCCGACAAGCCGTTGCATGGCGAACTCAAGCTGCCCGGCATGGCCGATTCGTTTTATCGCGCGCAGGTGGATCAGCACTTGCAGATTGGCGTGAAGGCGATGGAAATCTTGCGTACCAACGGCCTGCACAAGCTTCATAGCCGGAAGTTGCGCAGCTTTGCCGAAGTGGCGTTTCAGTGAGGTAAATTTTGTAATCCGAACGAATGGGGCACGGCATGACTACTGCCCCAACCCCGTCAAGCCGATCAGGCTGCCCGCCGCGAGCAGCCACAGCGGATGGATTTTCGTGCGCAACGCGAGTACTGCGCACACGCCCGTGATGGCCCACGCGATCCACGTGTGATCGGACGCCCTCGATATCACCATCGCGCTCGCGGCCAGGAGTCCTGCCGTCACCGGCACGAGCCCGCGCTGCGCGCTGCGTCGCCACGGCCGGTCCTTGAAGCGGTCCCACGCGTGAAGCGCGGCCACCGTCACGAGCGAGGACGGCCCGAACTTCGCCACCGACGTCACCAGCATGCCGGCCCAGCCGGCCACATGCCAGCCCACCAGCGTCACGATCATCATGTTCGGTCCAGGCGCGGCCTGCGCGAGTGCGAAGAGCGAACTGAACTCGCTCGCGGTCATCCAGTGGTGCACGTCCACGACCTGGCGCTGCATCTCCGGCAGGATCGTGTTGCCCCCGCCGAACGCGAGCAGCGAAAGCTGGCTGAAGATTGTGGCGAGCGCAAGCAGGGTGGAGCTCATTGCGCGTCTCCCGAGCGGCGGGCGGCGCGGATCGCAACCGCGATGCCGATCGGCGTGAGCACGAGCATGGTGGGCAGCAGCGGCAGGCGCAGCAGGGCAATGGCGATGAAGCCAAGCAGCGCGATTGCGGCGGCGGCCGGGTCGCGGCGCAATGGCAGGATGATCTTCGCGGCCATGGCGATCAGCATTCCCGCCGCAGCGGCGGCGAGGCCGACGAACAGATGCCGGACGTGCGGGTCGTTTTGCGTGCGCTCGTAGAGCACGCCCAACCCGATCACGACGAGCGACGGCCCCGCGATCAGCCCGAGCAGTCCGGCCAGCGCACCGCGCCAGCCGTGAAAGCGCATGCCGAGCGCCACCGAAAGATTGATGACGTTGCCGCCGGGCAGGAATTGGCACAGTCCGAGCAGGTCGGTGAATTCCGCAGCCGAAAGCCAGCGGCGCTGCTCGACGATGGCGCGGCGCGCAAGCGGCAGTGCGCCGCCGAAGGAGGTGAGGCCAAGGCCGAGAAAACCGAGGAACAGATCGCGCACGCTGGGTGCGCCGGATGCTTCGTGGTCGGGTACGAGGTTCGCTTCGGACGGGGAAGAGGCGGGATTTCGTTTCATGCGAAGACCTGGCTGGCAAGGTCAAAGCGTAGCGCCGAACCCCTCCCGCACCAAACGATTTCTCGGCCGGGTTCTTGTGATCTAGAATCACAAGCATGGCTCGCTTCCTTCCTCCCTTCCCCGCGCTGCGTGCGTTCGAAGCCGCGGCGCGGCACAACAGTTTCACTGCCGCGGCGGCGGAGCTCCATGTGACTCATGGTGCAATCAGTCGCCAGGTGGCGGCGCTGGAGGCATGGGTGGGGGTGCAGGTGTTTCATCGGCACGGCAAGCGGGTTGCCTTGACCGAGGACGGGCGGCGCTATCTCGGGGCCGTGCAGGGCGCGTTCGAGAGCATTGCGCGCGCCACGGCGGAGCTGCGCGACACAGGCGTCGTTCACGTGCTGCGCGTGAATGCGCTGCCCACGTTTGCCATGAAGTGGCTGCTGCCGCGTCTTTCTCAGTTCCAGCGTCTGGCGCCTAACGTCGAGTTGCGCCTCGCCACATCGAACGTGCCTGTCGAGACGCTCGATGCGTTCGACGTTGCGGTGCGGCGCGGGCCGGCGAATTGGCCCGATTGCGCGAGCGGCTATTTTCTCGATGAAACGGAGTTGCCGGTGTGCAGTCCGGCGCTATTGAAGCGCTCGCCGATTCATTGCGCCGACGATCTCGCGCGCCATGTGCTGCTGCACTCGGATACGCGTCCCGATGCGTGGCGCACGTGGCTGGCCGCTGCGGGCGTGAAGGCCAAGTGCAGGAAGAAGCAGTCGTTCGACCATTTTTATCTGGCCTTGCAGGCCGCCGAGGACGGGCTTGGCGTGGCGCTCGGGCCGCTGCCACTGCTCGACGACGAGCTGGCTTCGGGGCGCCTAGTCGCGCCGCTCGCCGGCCCGCACCTCGATGCGCGCGGCTACTGGTGGGTCGCGCGGCGCGAGGTGGCGGACGTGCCCGTCGTCGCGCAGTTTTGCCGCTGGCTAGAGGAACAGGCGGAACAGGCGGAACAGGCCGAGCAGGCCAGCGTGCCGACGGGCTACATCGAACCTCAAAGGTAGAACATGCGGTCGTCGTCGGATTCCGGGCGGGCCGGATGTTCCTGCTCGGGTTCTTCGCCGCTGTCCTCGTAGAACTTCAGCACCGCTTCGAGCACCTGGTCCGGATCGTCGATCACCTGCATCAGGTCCATGTCTTCCGGATTGATGAGGCCCATCGGCACGAGCGCGGCACGGAACCACTCGAGCAGACCCTTCCAGAACTCCGCGCCCACCAGAACGATGGGCACGTGACGCGACTTCTTGGTCTGGATGAGCGTGAGCACCTCGGCCAGTTCGTCGAGTGTGCCGAAGCCGCCCGGCATTACGATCACGGCGTCCGAGTTCTTGACGAAGGTGACCTTGCGCGTGAAGAAATGGCGAAAGCGCAGCGAGATGTCCTGCCACTGGTTTCCCGATTGCTCGTGCGGCAACTCGATGTTCAGGCCCACCGAAGGCGACTTGCCGGCGTGCGCGCCCTGGTTGGCGGCTTCCATGATGCCGGGGCCGCCGCCGGAGATCACGGCGAAGCCCGCGTCCGATACTTTGCGCGCGATGGTTTTGGCGAGCTGGTAGTACGGCGAGTCCGGTTTGAGGCGGGCAGAACCGTAGATGCTGACCGCTGGCCGGATCTCGGACAGGTATTCGGTCGCCTCGATAAACTCTGCCATAATCGTGAACATTTGCCACGATGCGCGCGCCTTCTTGGCCGTTGCGCGCTCTTGATCTGCGAGTGAACGCAGACTCGGAATCACTTTTCTCTTGTCCATAATGCCTGAAGAACTTCGCGTGGAAACCAAGCTACAAACTGAGCTGGAAGGAAAGACCTTGCTGCTGGTCGATGGTTCTAGCTATCTCTATCGTGCCTTCCATGCGATGCCTGATTTGCGCGGCCCCGACGGCGAACCGACGGGCGCGCTATACGGCATCATCAACATGCTGCGTCGCATGCGCAAGGACGTTACGGCAGAGTATAGCGCGTGCGTGTTCGATGCAAAGGGCAAGACGTTTCGTGACGACTGGTATCCCGAGTACAAGGCCAACCGGCCGTCGATGCCCGAGCCGCTCGCGGCGCAAGTCGAGCCCATTCACGAAGCCGTGCGCGCGCTGGGCTGGCCGCTCCTGATGATCGAAGGCGTGGAGGCCGACGACGTGATCGGCACGCTCGCACGCGAGGCGGAACAACACGGCATGAAGGTGATTGTGTCCACCGGCGACAAGGACCTCGCGCAGCTCGTGACCGATCACGTCACGCTCATCAATACGATGACCAACGAGATGCTCGATCGCGAAGGCGTGATCGCGAAGTTTGGTGTGCCGCCGGAGCGCATCGTCGACTATCTCTCGCTGATCGGCGACACCGTGGACAATGTGCCGGGCGTGAACAAGTGCGGCCCGAAGACGGCAGTAAAGTGGCTCACGCAATATGGTTCGCTCGATGGCATCGTCGAGCATGCCGATGAAGTCAAAGGCGCCGTTGGCGGCTATCTGCGCGATGCACTCGGCTTCCTGCCGATGGCAAAAAAGCTCGTCACCGTCGAAACGTCGTGCGATCTTTCCCCGCACCTGGAGTCGATCGCGGGCTCGCTCGCCACGCGAGGCGAGGCTCGCGAGGAACTGCGCGATATCTTCGCGCGTCACGGCTTCAAGACCTGGCTGCGTGAAATCAACGAAGCCGATCAGACCGTGCCGGCTGCAACGACCGGCGACGCACCCGCGCAAGACGCGAACGTGCAGCCCGCGTTGCTCATCGACGCGCCGCGCCACTACGAAACCATCCAGACGTGGGAGCAGTTCGATGCATGGCGCGCGAAGATCGAGGCCGCGCAACTCACCGCGTTCGACACCGAGACCACCGCGCTCGATCCGATGGTTGCAAAGCTCGTCGGCATGTCGTTCTCGACCGAAGCGGGCAGCGGCGCGTACTTGCCGCTCACGCATCGCGGGCCCGACGCGCCTGAACAGTTGCCGCTCGACGAAGTGCTTGCGCGCCTGAAGCCGTGGCTCGAAAGCGTGCAGCACAAGAAGGTCGGTCAGCACATGAAGTACGACGAGCAGGTGCTCGCGAATTACGGCATAGAGCTGAACGGCGTCGAACACGACACGCTGCTCGAATCGTACGTGCTCGAATCGCATCGCACGCATGACATGGACAGCCTCGCGCTGCGCCATCTCGGCATCAAGACGATCAAGTACGAGGAGGTCGCGGGCAAGGGCGCGCAGCAGATCGGCTTCGACGAAGTGCCGCTCGAAACGGCCGCCGAATACGCGGCCGAAGACGCCGACGTCACGCTGCAACTGCACCTCGCGCTCTATCCGCAGATTGCGCCCGAGAAGGGTCTCGACTACGTGTATCGCGAGATCGAGATGCCCACCTCGCGCGTGCTGCGCAAGATGGAGCGCAATGGCGTGCTGATCGACACGGAGCGTCTGGAAAAGCAGAGCGCCGAGATTGCGGTGCGGCTCGTCGAACTCGAACAGCAGGCCTATGCGCTCGCGGGCGGCGAATTCAATCTCGGCTCGCCCAAGCAGATCGGCCAGATCTTCTTCGAGAAGCTGCAACTGCCGGTCGTGAAGAAGACGCCGAGCGGCGCGCCGTCCACCGATGAAGAAGTGCTGCAAAAGCTCGCGGAAGACTACCCGCTGCCCAAGCTGCTGCTCGAACATCGTGGCCTTGCCAAGCTCAAGTCCACGTACACTGACAAGCTGCCGCGCATGGTCAACGCGCAAACGGGCCGCGTGCACACGAACTATGCGCAGGCCGTGGCCGTGACGGGCCGGCTCGCGTCGAACGATCCAAATCTGCAGAACATTCCGGTGCGCACGGGCGAAGGCCGGCGCATTCGCGAGGCGTTCATCGCGCCGCCGGGCTGCAAAATCGTGTCCGCCGATTATTCGCAAATCGAATTGCGCATCATGGCGCATATCTCGGGCGACGAATCGCTGCTCGCGGCGTTCAAGCGCGGCGACGACATTCACCGCGCCACGGCGGCCGAAGTGTTCGGCATCACGCCGCTCGAGGTGAGCAACGATCAGCGGCGCATCGCGAAGGTCATCAATTTCGGGCTGATTTATGGCATGAGCGCGTTCGGGCTCGCGTCGAATCTCGGCATCACGCGCGACGCGGCCACGCTCTATATCGACCGCTATTTCGCGCGCTATCCGGGCGTCAAGCGCTACATGGACGAGACGCGCATGGACGCGAAATCGCGCGGCTATGTGGAGACCGTGTTCGGCCGCCGTCTGTGGCTGCCCGAGATCAACGGCGGCAACGGTCCGCGCCGCCAGGCCGCCGAGCGCGCCGCCATCAATGCGCCGATGCAGGGCACGGCCGCCGATCTCATCAAGCTCTCGATGATCGCCGTGCAGAAGTGGCTCGATCAACGCAAGATTGGCACGAAGATGATCATGCAGGTTCACGACGAACTGGTGCTCGAAGTGCCTGACGAAGAGCTCGCCGAAGTGCGCAAGTGTTTGCCGGAACTGATGTGCTCGGTAGCGAAGCTGAAGGTGCCGCTCGTGGCCGAAGTGGGTGTGGGCGCGAACTGGGAAGAAGCGCATTGAAGTACTGACTGAAGACGCGCGAGTACGCCGCTTGCGCGTCGCGTCGAACGATCGTGCGCGTCGCAGGCAGCCTGTAACTGCAGCCGAGCCGTTACGCAAGCGGTCGGTGCAGATGTCGTTAATGCGCACCGTGCGTCTTGCCGTGCTGCGCCGCATCAGCCGACAATGAGCCGACGACCGACGCCGCGCCGCAGCGAATGCGCGCCGATATCAAGTATCGGATAAGCGTCGGAGGATCTATTGCCTGACGACATGCACGGAGAGTCTATGCACCGCTTTATCGTTGTGGGAGGGGGCGCCGGAGGCCTCGAGCTGGCAACCCGGCTAGGCGACCGATACGGCGAAACGCGTGCGAAGCGCGGCAAGCCGAGAGCCTCGGTCACCCTGGTCGATCGCAATCCGACGCATATCTGGAAGCCGCTCCTGCACGAAGTGGCGGCGGGCAGCATGGATCCTTTCACGCAGGAGCTCGAGTATGCAGCGCAAGCGCGCTGGCATGGCTTCGAGTTCCAGCAGGGCGAACTGGTCGGGCTCGACCGCGCGGCGAGGCGCATTACGCTCGGCGCGGTGCAGGATGAAGACGGCGGTGAAATGCTGCCCGAGCGCGTGCTCGAATACGACACGCTCGTGCTCGCGATCGGCAGCACGACGCACTTTTTCGGCGTGCAGGGCGCGGCGGAAAACTCCATCGCGCTCGATACCGTCGCGCAGGCCGAGCGTTTTCGCAAGCGCCTCATCGCGGCGTGCATGCGCGCCGAGCATCAGGAGCCGGAGCCCGTCACGCGCGACCATGAAGGCAACGAAGTGCCGCGCGTGCAGGTTGCGATCGTCGGCGCGGGGGCGACGGGCGTCGAGCTTTCCGCCGAGTTGCGCAACACCGCTCAGGTGCTTTCGGCTTATGGCTTGCACAAGCTCGATCCGAGTCACGACGTGGGCATCGTGCTGATCGAATCGGGGCCGCGCATTCTGCCCGCTCTGGCCGAGCGCGTTTCGTCGGCTACTGCCGAACTGCTGCGCAAGCTCGGCGTGCGGATCATGACAGCCGAGCGCGTGACCGAGGTGGCGCCCGGGGTGATACGGACCGCGAGCGGCAAATCCGTGCGCGCCGACCTCACCGTCTGGGCGGCGGGCATCAAGGCGCCGGCGGTGCTTGCGCAGCTCGACGGCCTGCCCGTCAACAAGCTTGGCCAGCTGAGCGTGCGGCGCACGCTGCAAACGGAAGTCGACGACAACGTCTTCGCGCTCGGCGATTGTGCCGCATGCGAGTGGCCCGGCAACGAGCGGGGCGTGCCGCCGCGCGCGCAGGCCGCACACCAGCAGGCATCGTTCCTGTTCAAGTCGATGGGCGAGCGGCTTGCGGGGAAGCCGCTGCCCGAGTTCACCTATCGCGACTTCGGCTCGCTCGTCTCGCTCGGCCACTTCAGCGCGGTCGGCAATCTGATGGGCGGATTGATCGGCGGGAGCATGCTGATCGAAGGGCTGTTCGCCCGGTTCATGTACATGTCGTTGTACCGGCTGCATATCGCGGCGTTGCATGGCTATGCACGCATGGTGCTCGACACCCTCGCGCACTGGCTGCGGCGCACGACGCTGCCGCGCGTGAAGCTGCACTGAAGCGTTTCCCCGGGGCGTCGTGCGGGCTCGTGAGAGTGCAGCCTCTTGCGTCGTTCTTTTCGGAAGGAGCGTTGCATGCTTAAACCTGAAATCGACAGCCTCGTCCCGCACGTGCCGTTCGATCGGCGCACCTTCATCAAGGCAGCACTGGGCAGCGGCTTTGCCGCTGCGGTGCTGCCGGTCTCCGCGCAAACCATCCATACCGGCAGCGAAGGCCTCGAAGCCGGCGAAATCGCGTTCCAGTCGAACGGGACGCTGATTCCGGCGTATCGCGCTCAGCCGAAAGGCAGGACGCATCTGCCGGTGATCATCGTGATTCACGAGATTTTCGGCGTGCACGAGCATATCGCCGATGTGTGCCGGCGTTTCGCCAAGCTCGGCTATCTGGCCATTGCCCCGGATCTGTTCGAGCGCGAGGGCGATGCGTCCGTGTATCCGACCGTTCAGCAGATCGACCAGGACATTGTGAGCAAGATTGCCGATGCGCAGGTGCTCGGCGATATCGATGCGGCGCTCGTCTGGGCTGGCCAGCACGGCGGCGATCTCGAGCGCGCGGGGATCAACGGGTTCTGCTGGGGCGGCCGGTACGCGTGGCTCTATGCGGAGCACAATCCACGCGTGAAGGCGGCGGTGGCGTGGTATGGGCGCGTGGCTGGCGCGCACACCGAAAACACGCCGCAAAATCCGCTCGATCTCGCGGGCACGCTGCAGGTGCCGGTGCTCGGGCTGTACGGTCGCGAGGACAACAGCATTCCGCAGGACACGCTCGAGCAGATGAAGGCCGCGATCGCGCAGGGGCCGCAGGGCGGGCGCGGCTCGCAGTTCGTCGTGTACGACGATGCGGGCCATGCGTTCTTCGCCGATTATCGGCCGAGCTATCGCAAGGCCGATGCGGAGGACGGCTGGAAGCGCGCGCTTGCCTGGTTCAAGGATCACGGCGTCGGCTGAGGCCGGCGCCGCGGTGGGACAGGCTCAGGGGTTCGCGCCCGTGGCCACGGGCCGCGACGGATCCGAGCACCACTCGCTCCACGACCCCGCATAAAGCGCAGCGCCATGCATGCCGGCGATCTCCATCGCCAGCGCGTTATGGCAGGCGGTCACGCCCGAGCCGCATTGCAGCACCACGTGCTCGGGTGTCTTGCCCGGCAGCAGCGCGCCGAATTCGTCGCGCAGCGTATGCGCGGACTTGAAGCGGCCGTCGTCGGCGAGGTTGTCCTTGAAGAAGCGGTTGAGCGCGCCGGGGATATGGCCGCTCACCGGATCGATCGTCTCGTTCTCGCCGCGGTAGCGGTCGGCGGCGCGTGCGTCGACGACGGTGAGTTCGTGGGTGGACAGATTGCGCTCGAGGGCTTGCGCATCCACGGTCACCTGGAGGGGCGCGCCGGCTTTGAACGTGCCTTGCGCGGCGGCGGGGACGTCCTTCGAGAGCGGAAAGCCGGCAGTCTCCCAGGCTTGCAGGCCGCCATCGAGCACGGCGACCGAGTCGTGGCCGAGCCAGCGCAGCAGCCACCACAGACGCGCGGCATACATGCCGCCCTGAGCGTCATAGGCGACCACCTGTTGTCCCGCGTTGAGCCCCCAGCTCATGAGCGTCGCGACCAGCGAGGCGCGGTCGGGCAGCGGGTGGCGGCCATTCTTGCCGGTTTTCGGGCCCGAGAGGTCGCGCTCGAGGTGGAGGTAGCGCGCGCCCGGCAGATGGCCGGCGGCGTAGGCGGTTTCGCCCGCGGCGGGATTCGCGAGGTCGAAGCGGCAGTCGAAGACAAGCACGCTGCCTGGCGCTGCGGTGAGGCGCTCGTGCAGGTTGCCGGCCGAGATCAGTGTGGTGTAGTGCGTGTGGGGCATGACGGCTCCTTGAATCGTGCGTGGCCGGTGTCGCGCGAGTGCACCTGCACAGCGCGCGCAAAGTGCTGGCCCGATGCCGTCAGTCTAAACAAAAAGACGGGCCTAAGCCCGTCTTTCCGTGAAGCGTCGAATCTGCGTAGAGGGATCTGCGTGGATCTGCAAAGGCCGCAGTCAGATCGTGCCGAGCTCGCGCCGCAGGAACTCGTGGAAGTGCTGCATGCCGTCTTCCATCGGGCTCTGGTACGGGCCGACTTCCGAGACGCCGCGCTCGAACAGCGCGCGGCGGCCGGCATCCATGCGCTCGGCGATCTCGTCGTCTTCGATGGCCGTTTCCATATAGGCGGCGCGTTCGGCCTCGACGAACTCGCGCTCGAACAGCACGATTTCCTCGGGGTAATAGAACTCGACGATGTTCGTGGTCTTCTGCGTGCCCTGCGGAATGAGCCAGGAGCAGACGAGCACGTGCGGATACCACTCGATCATGAGACCCGGGTAGTACACCATCCAGATCGCGCCGAACTCGGGCGGCACGCCATTACGGAAGCGCAGGACCTCGTCGTGCCACTTGCGATAGATCGGGCTGCCCGGCTTGCCGAGATGGTTGTGCACGCCCACCGTCTGGACGCTGTACCACTCGCCGAATTCCCACTGCAGGTCGTCGCACGACACGAAGTTGCCGAGGCCCGGGTGGAACGGCACGACGTGGTAGTCCTCCAGATAGACCTCTATGAAGGTCTTCCAGTTGTAGTTGCACTCGTGGACCTCGACGTGATCGAACATGTAGTCCGTGAAGTCGAGATGTTTTGCCGGCCCAAGGCGTGAAAGGTCGCGCGCGACGTCGCGCCCGGCCGACTCGAACAGCAGGCCGTTCCACTTTTGCAGCGGTGTGCTGCTCAGGTTCAGGCAGGGTTTGTCCGCGAAATGCGGTGCGCCGAGCAGTTCGCCCTTGAGGTCGTAGGTCCAGCGATGCAGCGGACATACAATGTTGTCTGCCGTGCCGCGACCGTTTAGCATGATGGCCTGACGGTGGCGGCAGACGTTCGATAGCAGCTCGATCTCGTTGCTCTGGTTGCGAACGAGCACGCGACCCTCTTTCTCGCTGGGCAGCGCAAAATAATTCCCCGCCTCGGGCACCATCAATTCGTGGCCGACGTAGCGAGGACCTTTCTGGAAAAGCGTTTCGATCTCGCGCTTGAGAAGCGCTTCGTCAAAGTAAGCCGTGACTGGCAACTGACTGTGAACGGACTTCAGCTGCAATGCATTGCTCAGATTGGACATTCCCACTCCCGATGAAGACGTGAAAGCAGTGAACAACCCAACCATCGAAGATTCGATTTAGGGAGCCGGGCATTATATCCTGGTTGCCACTGGTGGGCTAGCTAAGTTGCTGATTTTTGCAGGAATTGCGTCAAGAGGGCGGTTGTTATGCGGTATAAACCGCGACAATGGCGCGTGGGATTTGGCCTTCCGGCACCGATTCAGGCAAGCCCCAGCCATGTGGCCGGGAAGGGACACGAACCCGCGAGCGGGGCGGCGAGGGGGCTTTTGCCGTAGAATGTCCGCCTTGTTTCATTTTGGCGACCATCCATGGCGAAATCCGCATCGAAAGACTGCGCCGCAACGGACAAGGACGCGGCAAAAAGCACGGAGCCAGGCGCGGACGGAACGGCCCAGGCCGATCTGCCGCAGAGCTACGAGGCGGGCCTCGCGGAACTCGACGAACTGGTGGCGCGCATGGAAGGCGGCAGCTTGAGCCTCGAGGAATCGCTGGCCGACTACCGCCGCGGCGCCGTGCTGGTCAGGTTCTGCCAGCAGCAGCTCGAAAAAGTTGAACAACAGGTGCGCGTGCTCGACGGCGAAACGCTGCGGCCCGTGCCCCTCAATACGACAGGCAGTTCCGCCGCTGGCGGAGACGACGATCTATGACATTTGACCAATGGACCCGGCAGGTGCTCGACCGGGTCGAAAGCGCGCTCGATCACTATTTGCCGGCTGCCGATGTGCAGCCCGCGCCGCTGCACGACGCCATGCGCTATGCCGTGCTCGGCGGCGGCAAGCGCGTGCGCCCGCTGCTGTGCCATGCCGCGGGCGAGCTGACGAACGCGGCGCCCGAGGCGCTCGACGCGGCGGCCTGCGCGCTGGAGATGATCCACGTGTATTCGCTCGTGCACGACGACATGCCCTGCATGGACGACGACGACATGCGCCGCGGCAAGCCCACCGTACACGTCAAGTATGACGAACCGACGGCGCTGCTGGTCGGCGACGCACTGCAGTCGCAAGCTTTCGTAACGCTGACGTCGGACGTATCCGACGCACGGCGCCAGGCATCGCTCGTGCGCGAACTCGCGCTGGCGAGTGGTTCGATCGGCATGGCCGGCGGCCAGGCGATCGATCTGGCGAGCGTGGGCCATGCGCTCACGCGTGCCGAACTCGAAACGATGCACCGGCTGAAAACGGGCGCGCTGCTGCGTGCCGCGGTGCGCATGGGCGCGCTGGCGGGCGAAACGCCCTCGGCGGATACGCTCGCTGCGCTCGACAAGTATGCGGCCGCCGTGGGCCTTGCGTTCCAGGTCGTGGACGATATTCTCGACGTCACGGCCGACTCGGCCACGCTGGGCAAGACCGCCGGCAAGGACGCGAAGGACGGCAAGCCGACCTACGTGTCGATCATCGGCCTCGATGCCTCGCGGGCGCTCGCGCAGCAACTGCGCGCCGATGCCCACGCGGCGCTTGAACCGTTCGGCGCGCGCGCGCAGCGCCTCGCCGAACTTGCTGATCTGGTTGTGAACCGGGTGAGCTGATTGCGCCAACCCGCCCGCGCGCATGAACGGGAAGTCATGCGCGGAGAGAAGTGCGGGAGCGCTCGATTTCCTACAATGGAACGACGATGTACGACTTGCTGAAAACCATTGACGACCCGGCGGATTTGCGCCGCCTCGATCGCCGCCAGTTGCAGCCGCTCGCCGACGAACTGCGTGCCTTCGTCCTCGACAGCGTCTCGCAGACGGGCGGCCACTTGTCGTCCAACCTCGGTACGGTCGAATTGACGATCGCGCTGCACTACGTGTTCGACACGCCGCGCGACCGCATCGTCTGGGACGTGGGCCATCAGACTTATCCGCACAAGATCCTGACGGGTCGCCGCGACCAGATGCACACGCTGCGTCAGCTCGGCGGCATCTCGGGCTTTCCGAAGCGCGACGAGTCGCCGTATGACACGTTCGGCACCGCCCACTCGAGCACCTCGATCTCGGCGGCGCTCGGCATGGCCATCGCGAGCAAGCTCAAGGGCGAGAACGCCATGGGCATCGCCGTGATCGGCGACGGTGCGATGACGGCCGGCATGGCCTTCGAGGCGATGAATAACGCGGGCGTCGAAGACGACGTGCCGCTGCTCGTCATCCTCAATGACAACGACATGTCGATTTCGCCGCCGGTGGGCGCGCTCAATCGCCATCTCGCGCGCCTGATGTCGGGCCGCTTCTATGCCGCCGCGCGCGCCGGCGTGGAGCGCGTGCTGCGTCATGCGCCGCCCGTGCTCGATCTCGCGCGCAAGCTCGAAGAGCACGCGAAGGGCATGATCGTGCCGGCCACGCTGTTCGAGGAATTCGGCTTCAACTACATCGGGCCGATCGACGGCCACGATCTCGACTCGCTGATTCCCACGCTGCAGAACATCAAGGAACTGCGCGGCCCGCAATTCCTGCATGTCGTCACGAAGAAAGGTCAGGGCTACAAGCTCGCCGAAGCCGATCCGGTCCTCTACCACGGCCCCGGCAAGTTCAATCCCGCCGAGGGCATCAAGCCGTCGACGACGCCCGCGAAGAAGACCTACACGCAGGTTTTCGGCGAATGGCTGTGCGACGCGGCGGAACTCGACGCGCGCGTGGTGGGCATCACCCCGGCCATGCGTGAAGGCTCGGGCATGGTCGAGTTCGAGAAGCGCTTCCCGGACCGCTACTACGACGTGGGCATTGCCGAGCAGCACGCGGTGACGTTCGCGGGCGGCCTCGCCGCCGAGGGCCTGAAGCCCGTTGTCGCGATCTACTCGACCTTCCTGCAGCGCGCCTACGACCAGCTGATCCACGACGTGGCGCTGCAGAACCTGCCGGTCGTGTTCGCGATCGACCGCGCGGGCCTCGTCGGCGCGGACGGCGCGACGCACGCGGGTGCGTACGACCTCGCGTTCATGCGCTGCATCCCGAACATGATGGTGATGGCCGCATCGGACGAAAACGAATGCCGCCAGATGCTCTACACGGCGCTCCAGCAGGACTGCCCGACGGCGGTGCGCTATCCGCGCGGCGCGGGCACGGGCGTCGCGACCGTCAAGCAGATGGTCGCGCTGCCGGTGGGCAAGGGCGAGATTCGCCGCGAGAGCGCAGCGCCTGCAGGCAAGCGCATCGCGATCCTCGCATTCGGCACGATGGTTGCGCCGGCATTGGCCGCTGCCGAGGAACTGGACGCCACCGTGGCGAACATGCGCTTCGTGAAGCCGCTCGACGCGGAGCTGGTGCGCCAGCTTGCCGAGACGCACGATTACCTCGTGACGGTCGAGGAAGGCTGCATCATGGGTGGCGCGGGCTCGGCCTGCGTGGAAGCCCTGCTTGAAAGTGGGGTTATCAAGCCCGTACTACAATTGGGCCTCCCCGACCGCTTCATCGACCACGGCGATCCGGCCAAGCTGCTGGCCAGCTGCGGCCTCGACGCGGCAGGGATCGCGAAGTCGATTCGCGGGCGTTTCCTCGACAAGGCCGCGAGCGTATCCGGCAAGTCGGTGATGCGCGTCGCCTGACCCGGTTTCGCGCCTCGCGGCGCGGCTGGCCTCGTAAGCACCAGGCCGGCCAGCAAGCCGCGGCAATCCACTTCAAAATTGAACCGGCGGCTGGGTGTACACCCGGCATCGCCAGCAAGCGCCGGCTCTTGCCGGCGCTTGCCATTTGCGTGCCGCAAGTTTGCCGGCGCGGCCTGAGGACAAGAACATGAATCAGATGAACCCGGCTTTCGTGATGCCGGACGTCCAGAGCTCCGTCGATACCCGTCAGATTCCGATCCAGCGCGTGGGCGTGAAGGGCGTGCGCCATCCGTTGACGGTCAAGACCGGCGCTGGCGACGTCCAGCCGAGCGTCGGCACGTGGAATCTCGATGTTCATCTGCCGGCGGACCAGAAGGGCACGCACATGTCGCGTTTCGTGGCGCTGCTCGAAGAGAACAAGGCGCCGCTCGAAGCGGCGACGTTCCGCGCGATGCTGGCCGCGATGCTCGAAAAGCTCGAATCGCAGGCCGGTCGCATCGAGGTCTCGTTCCCGTATTTCGTGAAGAAGGTTGCGCCGGTGTCGGGCGTGGAAAGTCTGCTGGACTACGAAGTGACGCTCGCCGGCGAGGTGCGCAACGGCGAGACGCGTCTCTTCCTGAAGGTGCTCGTGCCGGTGACGAGCCTGTGCCCATGCTCGAAGAAGATCTCGCAGTACGGTGCGCACAATCAGCGCTCGCATGTGACGATCGATGCCGAGCTCGCTGGCGACCTGCCGGTGGAAGATCTCATTCGCATTGCCGAAGAAGAGGCGTCGTGCGAACTCTGGGGCCTGCTCAAACGTCCGGACGAGAAGTTCGTGACGGAGCGTGCATACGAGAATCCGAAGTTCGTTGAGGATCTGGTGCGCGACGTGGCGGTGCGCCTGAACGCGGACGCGCGCGTGATGGCCTATACGCTCGAAGCCGAGAATTTCGAGTCGATTCACAATCACAGCGCGTATGCCGTGATCGAGCACGACAAGCGTTGATGCGGTAATTGAGCAAGGCAGATTGGGGCCGCTCAAGAAGCGGCCCTTATCATTTCGTTTCTGAATACGCGGTGCTGGAAAAACGGCTTGGGGTATACCCGTTTTGCCTGGTAATCCTGATGTTATTTCCTTCCGCTCTCCATCGGACAAGCCGCGATATCGCCGTTATTTGAGGTGTGGCAATACTGCAGTCTACCTTCGCCGTTATAAGTAAAACGTAACACAACGTCATAACGAGTCGGCGCGTTCCCTGCGGACGACGAGCGATCCATCCGTAAAAAGATGACGAAGGAGACATAATGCGCTTTTGCAGAAAGGGCATCTGCAGCACGGCATTGATGCTGGCTGCGGGTGGTGCGAATGCTCAATCGAGCATTGCGCTGTATGGCATCGCAGATACGTTTGTTCAGTTCCTCAATAGCGGCGGCAAGCAATCCTGGTCGCAGCGCAGTGGCGGAAGCGCGCCGTCGCGCTTTGGCCTGAAAGGCACCGAGAATCTCGGCGGCGGCCTGAAGGCCGCATTCACGCTAGAAAACGGTTTCAACGTCAACAATGGCACCGGCTTTGGCGATGCGAGCGCCATGTTCTATCGCCAGGCATGGGTGGGACTTTCGCACGAGAAATACGGTACGTTCACGCTAGGCCGCCAGTATCAGCCGACTTTCTGGGTGCTCTACCCGGGCGATCCCTTCTTCGCGAATGAAGTGCTTTCGCCGCTAGCCGCGGCGGGCAATGTCGTCGATCGCAATACGATCGGCATGCAGACCAGCGGCGGGCGGTCGAACAATTCGCTCGTGTACAGGTCACCGAAGCTCAAGGGGCTGCAACTGATGACCATGTACGCGTTTCAGTCCAGTGTGACGCAGCCGGTGCCGCAAACGAACGGCAATATTCTCGATATTGCTGCAACCTGGTCGGGCTACGGTCTTTATGCAGGACTCGCGTACCAGTACCAGCATCCGGGCACGAAGACCCTGGCCAGCTTGCCGTCCGTTCTCAATACGGTTGGAACCGAGCACTTCAATAGCGCGCTCGCTTATCAGATCGGGATCGTCAATCTTCAGTTCATCTACGGATATCACCGTCCGAAGCACGACGATTCGAGTCCACTAGCATCGAGGCTCTCGGCCGTGCACGCCTATAGCTTGATGCAGGCAGGCGCCACGATTCAGGCAACGGTCGCGGACACGATCGAGATCGTGGCTCTGCAACGCGCCGTGCGTGGCGTGCATGACAACATGTGGGCGGTGCAACTGGGCGTCGACCACAGCCTTTCGAAGCGGACCGCCGTTTATGCGCGCGCGGGCTATATGAAGAACAACGGTTCGTCCACGATGAGCTGGTCTGGCGTTCCTGTGACGGCCCCGGGCACGGTGCAAACGCTCGGGGCCGTTGGCATCACGCAGCGTTTCTGATGCGCAAGCGTTCCGCTATTGCTGCGCGAGCGACGCGAGGTCCCAGCGCGGCTTCACCGTGAACGCGTAGTCCCGCGTGGCTTGCTCGGGCCAGCGCGCGAGGCGCAGCGCACCCGCAAGCGCGATCATCGCGCCGTTGTCGGTGCACAGTGAAAGATCGGGGTAATGGACTTCGAAGCCGCGCTTTTGCGCCGCGGCCGAAAGCGTTTCGCGCAGTTGCTTGTTCGCGCCCACACCGCCTGCGACCACGAGGCGCTTCATTTTCGTGCGCTTGAGCGCGGCGATCGATTTGGCGGCGAGCACCTCGACGGCAGCATCGACGAAACCGCGCGCGATGTCGGCCTTGCCTTGCTCGCAGATGTTCGTGCCGAGCTTCTTCACCTGCGTAAGCACGGCGGTCTTCAGGCCGCTGAAGCTGAAATCGAGGTCGCCCGAATGCAGCATCGGACGCGGCAGCTCGACGGCGCCTGGTGTGCCGAACTCGGCGAGGCGCGAGACTTCCGGCCCGCCCGGATAGCCGAGGCCGAGCAGCTTGGCGGTCTTGTCGAAGGCTTCGCCCGCGGCGTCGTCGAGCGTTTCGCCGAGCGTCTCGTAGACGCCCACGTCGGTCACGCGCATGAGCTGCGTGTGGCCGCCCGAGACGAGCAGCGCGACGAAGGGGAAGGGCGGCGGCGCGTTGACGAGCAGCGGCGAGAGCAGATGCCCTTCGAGATGGTGGATGCCGACGGTCGGTCGGTTCCACGCCATGGCGAGCGCGTTGGCGATGCTCGCGCCTACCAGCAGCGCGCCGGCGAGCCCCGGCCCCTGGGTGAACGCGATGGCGTCGATGTCGCTGCGCGCCGCACCGCTTTTCGCGAGCACTTCCTCGAGCAGCGGCAGCGCGCGGCGGATATGGTCGCGCGACGCGAGCTCGGGCACGACGCCGCCGTACTCGCGGTGCATGGCGATCTGCGAATGCAGCGCGTGGGCGAGCAGGCCGCGCTCGCTGTCGTAGAGCGCGAGGCCGGTTTCGTCGCAGGAGCTTTCGATGCCGAGAACAAGCATGGTATGGCGGGCGGCGGCCCTGCCGGGACACAGCTGTCCGGGCGAAAACCGTCGCTAGATCAAAGTGATAGGCAAGTCTGAAAGTATAGCAGTGCGGGCACGACCCGTTTGACGGCATCCGGCGCGCGGGCGCACTCTCTTGCCGCCGCTTCGGCGCCGCCGGGGCGCCATCGCAGCGTCCGGCGCGGGTAGAATGCGCGCCATGGAATCTTTCGACATCGCCGTGATCGGCGCAGGCGCGGCCGGCATGATGTGCGCGGCGGTAGCCGGCCAACAGGGCCGCCGCGTGGCGCTGATCGATCACGCCCCGCGCCTTGCGGAAAAAATCCGCATCTCGGGCGGCGGACGCTGCAACTTCACGAATCTGCATGCGAGCCCCGCTAACTATCTCTCGAACAACCCGAATTTTTGCCGCTCGGCGCTTGCGCGCTATACGCCGCGCGACTTCCTCGCGCTGCTGCGCCAGCATCGTGTGACGTGGCACGAGAAGCACAAGGGCCAGCTCTTTTGCGACCAGTCGAGCGAGGCGATCATCGACGTGCTGCGCGCCGAATGCGATGCCGGTAGTGTGGCGTGGCGGCGTCCGCTGCCCGTCGAGGCGGTGAGCCATGCCGACGGCGCGGGCTTCACGCTCGGCACGCCGCGGGGCGAGATTCGCGCGAAAGCGCTGGTGATTGCCACGGGCGGGTTGTCGATTCCGAAGATCGGCGCCACCGATTTCGCCTACCGCGTTGCGAAGCAGTTCGGTCACAAGCTCGTCGATATGCGCCCCGCGCTGGTGCCGCTCACGTTCGCGCCGCAGGACTGGGCGCCCTACGTGTCGCTCGCGGGCGTCTCGCTCGAAGTGCACGTGGCAACCGGCGAGCGCAAGAGCGCCGGGGCTTTCGACGAGGATCTGCTGTTCACGCACCGGGGTCTTTCCGGCCCCGGCGTGCTGCAGATTTCGAGCTACTGGCAGCCAGGGCAGCCCATTCGCGTGAATCTGCTACCCGAGCGATCCGCAAGCGATGCGCTGATCGAGGCGAAGGGCGCGACGAAGCGCCAGATCGGCAATCTGCTGGCCGAGTGGGTGCCGACGCGTCTCGCGCATGCCTGGCTCGAGGCGCATCAGGTGCCGCACGAGGCGCGGCTTGCCGATCTGCCCGACAAGACGCTGCGCCGCATCGGCGAGGGACTTGCGCAATGGTCACTCACACCAACCGGCACCGAGGGTTACAAGAAGGCCGAGGTGACGCGCGGCGGCGTGGACACGCGCGAGCTCTCCTCCGCGACGATGATGAGCCAGCGCGTGCTGGGCCTGTATTTCGTGGGCGAAGCGGTGGACGTGACGGGTTGGCTCGGCGGCTACAACTTCCAGTGGGCATGGGCTTCGGGGGTCGCCGCCGGCGAGGCTGCGGCGGAGTTCACGGCGGTGGCGGCCAGGGCCTGAAGCCCAATCGTATCGATCGGTTGCGATTTTGGGCTGGCCCGTCGCATCGAGTCTCGACGAGTTGATGCTCGTCATTGTTAGGCCGGCTGAGGAGGTTCACGCTCGAACATTGATCCATTGTGGAGAGGTGTGAAACGTGAATCAGCAAGCAGAGCAGGTGAAACAGGAGCCGGCGCAGCACGGTGTGCCGCTACGGCGGATCATGATTGCCGTCGACGACTCGAATGCGTCGAAGCAGGCGGTGCGGTTCGCTGCGCGCGTAGCGCCACGCGACGCCGATGTGCGCATCGTCTGCGCCGCCGGGCAGCCGCGCTCCTGGCAGGCCGGCGGCGCCTACACCGCGGGCGATGCCTGGTTGAGGGAGTCGCTTGCCGCCGCGCGCCGAGAGTTGCGGCAGGAGGCCGAGAACACGCTCGAGCAGGCGGTGGCGGCGTTCGACGGACAAGTTGCCTCGGTTTCGGGGCATGTGCTCAATCTGACCGGCGAGTCCGGCGCGGTCGTGCACGCGCTGAGCGCGGCGGCCAGCGAATGGCGCGCCGACCTGCTGGTGGTCGGCGCCCGTCATCAAGGGCGCGTGAAACGCTGGGTCGACGGCTCGGTGTCGGCCGCGCTGGCCGTGTCGGCGCCTTGCCCGCTGCTGGTGGTGCCCGCGGAGTACGAGGCATGCGACGAGCCGCGCTTTACACGCATGCTGCTGGCGACGGACGGCAGCGAGGCTTCCACGCAGGCGATCGAGGCGGCCATGCGGCTCGTCGAGCCGCAGATTGCCTTGCGCGCGATCTACGTGGTTGACCGCGGCAGCGTGACTGGCGGCCCGGTGGCCGCTCCGGGGCTGGAAGAGGCGCTCACCGGGCTCGGACGCAGGGCGCTCGCGGCAGCGCAAGAGCAACTCGAGCCGACGGGCTGCACCTGCGAAACGGCGCTCGTGGCGACCGGCCTCATGCGCGACGACATCGCCCACACGGTCCTGCGCGATGCGAACGAGTGGAACGCCGATCTCGTCGTCCTGGGCACGCACGGCCGCCGGGGCGTTGCGCGCTGGCTGCTCGGCAGCGTGGCCCAGCGCGCCGTCGAGGTCACGCATTTGCCGCTGTTGCTGGTCGGGCCTTGCGAAGGCTGATTCGCCGGGGCTGGCCACACTCGCCGCCCGTATCCGGATCTTGGGGCACACTGGGATTTCGCTTCACCAGAGGCTGCTTGACGGGCCATAAACGAAGCGGCGAGTGCGGGTGGAACAGGCCGCAAGGGTTCGGGTTTTCCTCCGAGGCGGCCTGCGATCCCCCGACATGGAACTGCTATACTTGATTCTCTTTACCTCACGATCCGTTATTGGAAAATGACGACCATCCGCGTAAAAGAAAACGAACCCTTTGAAGTGGCCATGCGCCGCTTCAAGCGCACGATCGAGAAGAATGGTCTCCTGACTGAGCTTCGTGCGCGCGAGTTTTACGAAAAGCCGACGGCTGAACGCAAGCGCAAGAAGGCTGCGGCGGTAAAGCGCCACTTCAAGCGCATACGCAGCCAGATGCTGCCGAAGAAAATGTACTGATTCCGACGTGCCATGGTGCAACCCCGTGGCACGCGAGCAGCCGGAACTGCCGCCGGCCAGTTCCGGGGTAACCCGGGCCGGACCGGCAACAAAGCCTGCGCTGTCTATTTGGTGTGGCCGCAGCCGTATCGAACCCGCACCTGCCCGCCTGGAAACGTTTCCAGGCGGGTTTTTGCATTCTTGTGATGTTTTGTGCGAGGGTTTGGCGTATAGGTGAGCGCGGTGGCCGCGCTGCCCGGGGGTTCTCCCGGGGATTGTGCAACCCCAACGCATTTCAGGTGAGTAATGAGTCTCAAAGACCGGATCAACGACGACATGAAGGCTGCGATGCGCGCGCGCGAAAGCGAACGCCTCGCCACGATTCGTCTGCTGCTCGCCGCCATCAAGCAACGCGAAGTCGACGAGCGCGTGACGCTCGACGACGCCGGCATCACGGCGGTCGTCGACAAGATGATCAAGCAGCGCAAGGACTCGATCAGCCAGTTCGACGCGGCAGGCCGTGCGGACCTCGTCGAGAAGGAAAACGCCGAGCTGCAAATCCTGTCCGCCTATATGCCGGAGCAGTTGTCGGAGGCGGAAATCGCCGCCGAGGTGCAGGCGGCGGTCGCCCAGGTGGGCGCGAGCGGTCCGCAGGACATGGGCAAGGTGATGGGCGTGCTCAAGCCCAAGCTGGCGGGACGTGCCGACATGACGGCGGTGTCCGGGCTCGTCAAGGCCGCGCTCGCGAAGTGAGGGCCGCGCCTCGCGCGGCGCCGGCTGTTGCCGTGCGTCGTTGCGAGGTTTGCCGCAGGCCGCGCGAATGCGCGCGCTCAGCCCCTGTTACCCGAGCGACCGAGCCCTGATGATTCCGCATTCGTTCCTGCAGGATCTGCTCAACCGCGTCGATATCGTCGACGTGGTGGGGCGCTACGTGCAGCTCAAGAAGGGCGGCGCGAATTTCATGGGCCTTTGCCCGTTTCACAACGAAAAGAGCCCTTCCTTTACCGTTAGTCCAACGAAGCAGTTCTATCACTGCTTCGGCTGTGGCGCGCATGGCACGGCCATCGGCTTTCTGATGGAGCATGCGGGCCTCACGTTTCCCGAGGCCGTCAACGAGCTCGCGCAGTCGGTCGGCCTCAGCGTGCCCCAGGAACCGTCGCCAATGCGTGGCGGCGCCTATGGCGGCAGTGGAGGGGGCGCGAGCGGCGGGGCAGGCGGCTACGCGCCAGGTGTCTCGAAGGCCGTCTCCAATGCGCTCTCGGACCTCATGCAGACGGCTTGCGACTATTACCGCAAGCAGCTGCGCAGCGCACCGAACGCCATCCAGTACCTGAAAAAGCGCGGCCTCACCGGCGAAGTCGCGGCCCGTTTCGGCCTCGGTTACGCGCCCGATGGATGGCAGAACCTCGAATCCGCGTTTACCGATTATCGCGACGACGCGCTGGTCGAAGCCGGCCTCGTTATCGTCAGTGAAAAGCAGGATGCGCAGGGCCAGGCGCGCCGCTACGACCGTTTCCGCGACCGCGTCATGTTCCCCATCCGCAACGTGAAGGGGCAGGTAATCGGCTTTGGCGGGCGCGTGCTCGACGGCGGCGAGCCCAAGTATTTGAATTCCCCGGAAACGCCGCTATTTAACAAGGGTAGCGAACTGTACGGGCTGTTCGAGGCGCGTCTGGCGATTCGCGAACAGCACTACGTGCTGGTGGTCGAGGGGTATATGGACGTGGTGGCGCTCGCGCAACTCGGATTCCAGAACGCGGTGGCGACGCTGGGCACCGCGTGCACGCCCATCCACGTGCAAAAGCTGATGCGCCAGACCGACACGGTGATCTTCAGCTTCGACGGCGACGCGGCGGGCCGTCGCGCGGCGCGGCGTGCGCTAGATGCGTGCCTGCCCCATGCGGCGGACAACCGCACGATCCGCTTCCTGTTCCTGCCCTCGGAGCACGACCCGGACAGCTATGTGCGCGAGTACGGCGCCGAGGCGTTCAAGGAGCAGGTCGACCGGGCCATGCCGCTCTCGCAGTTCATGCTGAACGAAGTGCTGGTGGGCAAGGAGCTCGACCAGCCCGAAGGGCGCGCCCGCGCGCTGTTCGATGCGAAGCCGCTGTTGCAGGCGCTACCGGCGAATGCGCTGCGCGCGCAGATCATGCACATGTTCGCCGACCGCCTCGACGTGCCGTTCGAGGAAGTCGCGGCGCTCTGCGAGGTCGACGCCCGCATTGCCCAGGCGGCGCGCCAGGCGCCCGCGCGCAAGGACCGGCACCTCGTGACCGGAATCGAGCGCAAGGCGCTGCGCAACCTGGTGATGCATCCGCGCATCGTGGCGCAACTCGACGAAGAGGCCGAGCAGGCGCTCATCGGGCTCACGCGGCACGGCGAGCTGTTCGAGGAGGTGACCACGCACGCGCGTGCACTGGGAGACGCGGCCGAATTCCAGCTGCTTTCGGACCTGTTGCGAAACGGTGCGAACGCCCCCACCTTCGAGGAGATTTTTCGCGAAATTCTGGACTATGATGAAAACGTCCGGGATTTGCTGATGAAAAATCCAGAAGATGGCGCCGTGCTGGAGGAGCACCGCGAGCAGGAGCGGCTCGTGGGCGAGGAGATGGCGGCGGCGATCCTGAAAATGCGCTTCGACGCCTGCAGCGAGCGGCTGGACGTGCTTTCGCGGCAGTCGCGCCACACGCCCGAGGAGCTAGCCGAATATGTGAAACTGAATCAGACGCGGGCTGACATGAAACGTCAGCTCGGGCTGTAGAGGAGGAACGCGCGCGGGCGATTGTTACTCTGCGTGCTACAATAAAAGGTTTTCAGCGGTTTGTTTTTGTTGTTTGTTTTGTTTTTTCCGGACGGTTTCCAGCAAGGGCGGAATGGCAATGGCAAAGACTACAGGCGGAAAAAAGGCGACAGGCAAGGGTTCGACGGATTCGACCAGCAAGGTCACAAAGACCCAAGATGCACCATCCGCCAGTTCGCGCCGCAAGGCGGCGAGCGCCAGTCATGAAGTTCCCGCAGTCCGGAAGAAAGCAATGGCTGCTTCGGCCGCGCGAGCGGCGCCAGCACGCGCGGCGAAAGCCTCTACGCATCCGGCAACGAAGCGGTCCGGTGGTCCGAGTAGTGCAAGGCAAGTGCCTGCCGTTGCGGACGATGCGGCAGAGCGCGAGGCTCCAGTATCCACGGTTCAAGAGGCTGATGTCCAACAGCCGCGAGTCGAGACTACAGCCGGTACGGCGAACTCCATGACGAAAAAGCTGAATGAAGTGTCCGTCGATGACGACGCAAACCAGAGCGAGGAAAGCACGCCCACCGCGGGCAAGGGTGAGAAAACCACCCGTGCGCGCGACCGGCGAGCGAAGGAAAAGGCGCTGCTGAAAGACGCATTCGCGTCATCGCAGCCCGGCACCGTCGAGGAACTCGAAGAGCGGCGCAACAAGCTGCGCGCGCTCATCAAGCTTGGCAAGGAGCGCGGCTACCTCACCTACGCCGAAATCAACGATCACCTCCCCGACAACTTCACCGAGACCGAGGCGATCGAAGGCATCATCAGCACGTTCAACGACATGGGCGTGGCCGTCTACGAGCAGGCCCCCGATGCCGAAACGCTGCTTCTGAACGACAACGCGCCCAATGCTTCTTCGGATGACGAAGTAGAGGAAGAAGCCGAGGTCGCGCTCTCCACCGTCGACTCCGAATTCGGCCGCACGACCGACCCGGTGCGCATGTACATGCGTGAAATGGGCACGGTCGAGCTGCTCACGCGCGAAGGCGAAATCGAAATCGCCAAGCGCATCGAAGACGGCCTCATGCACATGGTGATGGCAATTTCCGCTTGCCCGACCACCATCGCCGACATTCTCTCCATGGCCGAGCGCGTCGCGAACGACGAGAGCCGCGTGGACGAGCTCGTCGACGGCCTGATCGATCCGAACGCCGAGGACACCGACGGCTTCAATGCGAAGGAAGCCGAAGAGATCGAGAACGAGACGGAAGACGACGAAGAAGAGGAAGAGGAAGAAGAGGAAGAAGAAGAGGACGACGGCACGGCTCAGGCCACAGCCAACGCGGCACAGCTCGAAGCGCTCAAGCGGGCCTCGCTCGAGAAGTTTTCGCTCATCAGCGAGTGGTTCGACAAGATGCGCCGTGCGTTCGAGAAGGAGGGTTACAAGTCGAAGTCCTACCTCAAGGCGCAGGAAACGATCCAGAACGAGCTGATGTCGATCCGCTTCACCGCGCGTACCGTCGAGCGGCTGTGCGACACGTTGCGCGCGCAAGTGGATGAAGTGCGTCAGGTCGAGCGCCAGATCCTCCACACGGTCGTGGACAAGTGCGGCATGCCGCGCTCGGAGTTCATCGCGCGCTTCCCGGGCAATGAAACCGACCTCGAATGGGCCGACAAGATCGTGGCCGAGAATCACGCGTACAGCGCGATCCTCTCGCGCAACATTCCGGCCATCCGCGAGCAGCAGCAGCGCCTGCTGGATTTGCAGGCGCGCGTAGTGCTGCCGCTGAAGGACCTGAAGGAAACCAACCGCCAGATGGCGGCGGGCGAGTTGAAGGCGCGTCAGGCCAAGCGTGAGATGACCGAGGCGAACCTGCGTCTGGTGATCTCGATTGCGAAGAAGTACACGAATCGCGGTTTGCAGTTCCTCGACCTCATCCAGGAAGGCAACATCGGCCTGATGAAGGCGGTGGACAAGTTCGAATATCGGCGTGGCTACAAGTTCTCGACCTACGCAACGTGGTGGATTCGCCAGGCCATCACGCGCTCGATTGCGGACCAGGCGCGCACGATCCGCATTCCGGTTCACATGATCGAGACGATCAACAAGATGAACCGTATTTCGCGGCAGATCCTGCAGGAAACCGGCCTCGAACCGGATCCGGCCACGCTCGCCGAGAAGATGGAAATGCCGGAGGACAAGATCCGCAAGATCATGAAGATCGCGAAGGAGCCGATCTCCATGGAAACGCCGATCGGCGACGATGACGATTCGCATCTGGGCGACTTCATCGAGGACAACAACACGGTCGCGCCCGCGGACGCTGCGTTGCATGCCTCGATGCGCGACGTGGTGAAGGACGTGCTCGACTCGCTCACGCCGCGCGAGGCGAAGGTGCTGCGCATGCGCTTCGGCATCGAGATGAGCACGGACCACACGCTCGAAGAGGTCGGCAAGCAGTTCGACGTCACGCGCGAGCGGATTCGTCAGATCGAGGCGAAGGCGCTGCGCAAGCTGCGTCACCCGAGCCGCTCGGACAAGCTCAAGTCGTTCCTGGAAGGGAACTGATGCTTGTTTGAGAGGTGAGGATGGTCAGGCCGGAGCGGTTCGTGTAGTATGTCGGCCTGCCGTCGAAAAGCCCGGCCTCTGTGTAGACCGGGCTTTTTTGTTGACTTCCCCTCGTTGTAGCTTCGTGGGCCGGACGCCGTGTTGGTTGCAGGCAGCGGACTCATAATCCGCCGGAGAAATCCCGTCGTCGGTTCGAACCCGACCCGGCCCACCATTTACTGTTCCATAGAGTTCCAGCGTATTCCGTTGGACTCGCCAAAACCCTTGCTGGGTGGGCTTCTCGGCCCACGTCCTGTTCCCTGAGTTGCCGGCTTGGTCCGTTGACTTCCCGCATTTTTTGGGGGTAAGTTTGGGGGTAACTCTAAGCGGAAAACAGGAGTTACCCCCATGCCCCTTTCCGATACCACAATCCGTAGTACAAAGGCTGGGCTTCGCCCTAAGAAACTGTCCGATGGCGGGGGGCTCTTCCTGCTCCTAAATCCAAACGGCTCACGGTGGTGGCGATTGAAGTATCGCTTCCGCGGCAAGGAGAAGCTGATCTCGCTTGGGACCTATCCGGACGTTTCGCTGAAGGACGCTCGAGACCGCCGAGACGAGGCGCGGAAGAAACTCGCTGCAGGATACGATCCGAGCGAGGCGAGGAAGGGGCAAAAGACCGCGGAACAGAATCGGGCGACGAACAGCTTTGAAGTCGTAGCGCGCGAGTGGTTCCAGTTGACGAAAGGGAAATGGGAAGCGGAATACGCAAAGCTGATCATGCATCGGCTAGAGCGGGACATCTTTCCTTCCCTCGCAAAACGCCCGATCAACGAGATTACCGCAGTCGAACTGCTGACTGTGTTGAGGAAAATTGAGAAGCGCGGCGCCGTCGACACTGCACATCGTTCTTTGCAGAAGTGCGGACAGATCTTCCGCTACGCAGTTGTGACGGGTCGGGCAGACCGTGATCCTGCGACAGACCTTCGCGAGGCGCTCAAACCCGCGCCAAAGCAGCATTACGCTTCTATCAAGGATCCCAAGGAAGTCGGTGCGCTTGTGCGCGCAATGCGGGACTATAAGGGCGCTTTCGAAACGAAATGTGCGCTTCTTCTTGGAATCCTGACTTTCGTCCGCCCTGGCGAGCTGCGCAAGGCTGAATGGACCGAATTCGATCTCGATCAGGGCGAATGGCGCATACCGGCAGCACGTATGAAGATGAAGGAACAGCATCTTGTGCCGCTTTCAAAGCAAGCCGTCGCGATCCTCGAAGATCTTCACGCAGTGAATGGCCACGGACGTTATCTTTTTCCCAGCGTCCGGACCAGCGAACGACCGATGAGCGAAAACACAGTGAATGCCGCTCTGCGCCGTCTGGGATACACCCGTGAAGAAATGACTGGCCATGGATTTCGCAGTACGGCGTCGACGTTGCTCAACGAACTCGGTTGGCCGGGCGACGCTATAGAACGGCAGCTATCGCACGGGGAGCGCGACGAGGTACGCGGTGCCTATAATTTCGCCGAATACTTGCCCGTGCGCCGGAACATGATGCAGGCGTGGGCCGATCACCTCGATCAACTCGAACACGGTGCGAGAATCCTAAAAATGCGTTTGCCGAAGGCTGGTTGATGCACAGCCCCTTTCCGTCGGGCCTGTAGCCGCACGACCATTCTTAGCTGCGACATCCATAAAATTCCGGGCCTCAACCGCCCGGTGTTCAAGGACGCGCTGGTCAACCACGATCCGCGAAGTGTTCATTCGCAAGCTGATGCTGAATGTGCTGTAGCAGCCGTACTGCGATGGTGAATATGATGGTGCCGAGCTTGAGGAGGTCGCTTTCATGATCTTCCTGTACGCGTGCATGCTCGGTTGCGCGGCCGAGGTCGACCACCACATGAATCGCGATCGGGACATGGATACGCGTACGCTGGCAACCGAATGCCGGTTTGTCGCTTGCCTCGGCCGGATTAGCGGGCCGCACCGTGCGAAGAAAGCGACACGTTTGTATCGCAAATGGCGCCCAAAACCGGCGGTAGCCTATCCTGCCATCCCTCGCATTTATGTTCTTGAATTTGCCGTTCGCAAATCCCGTGAGCGGGGTTGGTCGTGGCTGCGCGGATAGATGAACTCCTGCCGCAAGAAAGCGTGTTTGCTTGCGCAGGAAAACGAAGTACCGTGCGCAGCAAGTTGAACCAGCCGGGTAGGAAGAAACGGCGCATTGTGCGAGCGGGTCTTCGTGTTTGCGCAAATAGTTGACCTACCAGAAATGTGCTGGTGGACGTTCCGGCGCAGCATACGAAAGCTGGCTATCGGACATCGCGCAGAAAGATTTTAGATACTGTGCCGATTCCCCATGCGAGAGTAACGCCGCTCGCGCAAGTTGAGTGGGATGACTCCGACAGGTCGCATGGTAAAAGTCGTATCGTCACGAGAGGTTGCGTCAAATCTCGCGTTTGTCCGGCGCAGCATGAAGCGCGAAGGATTTCAGATGCAGTCCGATGCCGGCGCAGAAACCCGTCGATCACTCGACCGGAAAGCTGATCTTGTCGCGACTTTCGTGCGAGCAAACTCCTGCACGTTGCCGCCGTGCTACAACGAAAAAAAGTTTTCATTCCAGCAAATTCCCGACCGTTCCGGCACGTTCCAATGCTTCGATTAGTGCCTGTTTTCATGGGTTGACGAGCGGTATTCCCCTTAGCAAGATGGCACGAAGGCAGCGCGCAGGAGCGAATCATGCCAATCGTGAAAAGCTTTACCCAGGCGCAGTGGGACGCTGCCGCGCGGCGTCTCGATGCGCTGCCGGAAAAGCCCGCGCACGAGCATCGCATCAATGTTCGCGATGCAATGAAATCCATCCGGTCTCAAATCATTGGCGCGCAGAGGAAGGGTTATACGCAGGAAGAAATCGTCCAACAGATCGCGCAGGACGGTGTGGAAATCAGTGCGGGCACGCTGCGATATGCGATGCAGCGTGCGGCGAAAGAGGGCAGTTCTGCAAAGACAGAAAGGCATGTCACAACAAATAACGACGCGGCATTGCCTCGCGTGAAGAAAGCCGGTCAGGCGAAGTCATCGCATACAGGCAATACGCGCACCGAGTCACAGAGAAAAAGGGATGGGGGAACAACCAGGCCGGAATCCACGCCGGTAAAGGGCTTCCTCGGATTTCCGATCAGACCGGATACCGAAAACTTATGAGGTATGAAATGGCAACGGAAAACCACCCCATCTATATGGTCGGCGGCAGCAAGGGCGGTGTCGGCAAGAGTTTCGTTACGCTGGCGCTGGTCGATTATCTGCGTCGTTCGGACGTTCACGTCGTACTGGTGGAGACGGATACATCCAATCCCGATGTCATGAAAGCTGTCCATGACGAGGTCGAATGCGCATCGTGCGATCTGGACGAGGCGGGCGGCTGGATCGATTTCGTCAACTTCTGCGATACGCACCGTGATGCGACTGTCATCGTCAACACGGCGGCGCGTAGCCAGACAGGTGTTGCGCAATATGGCGGAACACTCGCCGGTAGCTGCTCGTGCCATCGTGCGAGTTCAGCAGCACGATTTCGTTGGCCTCGTCGCCGATGATCTGGTCAGCGTGGCGAAGCCGGAGCATGTGCTTCGTGTACTCGCGCTTGCTTTCGTCACGCACGCGCGTCTGGCAGACCATGAACGGCTGGAAACCTTCATTGCGCAGGCCGCGCAGCACGTCGATGGTCGGAATGTAGGTGTAGCGTTCCGAGCGGCTTTCGTGCTTGCCGTCTGCGAAGATAGACGGGGCAACACGATGGATCTGGTCGTCCGACAGGGGCGAGTCGGCGCGGAGCATCGGGGAGCCGTAACGGAAAGAGGAAGCGAGTTGCATGACAATCTCCACAGCGAGAGGGTTGAAGGACGGGCTGTGGGGGGGCTTGCCGCTTGCGTGCGAAACCTTCCCGGTGGAACTCGGGGTTGGCTTCTGCTTTTGCGTGGCACCCGGGTTCCTGCCCGTGCGACTCAAGGAGTCGAAGGCGGGGCGGTGTCAAGGAAAGAGGCGAGGGATGGTGCGGGCAACACGGTCCCTCGCCCCTTGACGCCGCCCCGCCTTCGACTACGGTCGCGGGACAGGGCAGGACCCCGGATGCCGGGCAGATGCCTCGGCACGAGTTCGACCGGGAGGAACAGCGAAGTCTCGGTTATTCACAGTTTTTGGGGGGTAGCTTTGTTCCCAGGACTGACTTTGTTGGTGCTGACATCAGTTGTGCCGCGTGATGATAAATATAGGTTGAGTGACCAACTATAGGTTGTTCTCATCATGTACGCGGATGCTGAATTAGTGGCACATCTCGCCACGTCCTCTGGAATTCTCTCCTCCATACCGCCGCCTGGCAGCATCTAATAAACTGAACAAAATCTAAAGATATCGTCAATTTCCTAACAATTTTTTCGGCTAAGCTGGTGATTTCCACCTGAGCGTCTGCCTGTGGGGTTGATGAAGGATCACCGCACGAGGACTCGCGCCGCGGTGCAGCGGCGCCTAGACGTTGCACCTTCCATGATTGTGCTGTATAACGCAAACTAGGTCGTATGACATAGTTTGCGCGGAAGGTACTCGGCATTACATCTAACGCCGGGAAGCACCGTCTCCGACCGTGCGTAGCCCTCCCACTGGAACCGTGAGCGGGTAGTCATGGGTGCAGCATCTGGCGCCTTATTCTGAAAGGAAAAGCAATGAATGACAAAAGTGCAGAGCTGGAGCGCATTCTCAACCTTCAGCGCGCGGCATTTCTTGCCGAGGGTGGGGCTTCCGTTGAGGTGCGAAAGTCGCGTGTTGGCCGCTTGGCAATCGCAATTCTTTCCAACTTTGATGCAATTGCCGAGGCACTTAACGCGGACTACGGAAACCGTCCACCGGCACTGACCAAAGCACTTGAAGCGTTGCCCTGGTCACAGGACATCCTTCATACGCTCGACAACCTCGAGAAGTGGATGGAGCCCGAAGAAATTTCCGGCGGCTTTATTCAACAAAAGCCCAAGGGGGTTGTCGGCGTGATGGGCGCGTGGAATTTTCCTGTGACGCTCACATTCGAGCCAGCGCTCAGCGCACTTGCGGCTGGAAATCGGGTGATGATGAACTTCCCGGAATATCAGGTTAGAACCGGGCAGCTGTTGCAAAAAATCATCTCCGACGCGTTTGACGTGACCGAGGTGGCCTTCGTTCATGGTGATCTGTCGGCGGCCCAGTCTTTCTCGGAGTTGCGCTTCGATCACCTGTTCTTTACCGGCTCTCCCAAGGTCGGTTCGATCGTCGCCCAGACGGCCGCAAGGAAACTGGTTCCCGTCACCACCGAGCTCGGTGGAAAAAATCCGGTTGTGGTTGCTGCGGATGCCGATTTGAATCTGGCCGTTAGCAGGATTGCCGCAACGCGTGTCGTCAACGGCGGGCAGGTGTGCCTTTGTCCGGATTATGTCTGGGTGCCCCGGCGGGCGATGGATGAGTTCATCGACAAGCTGATCGCTCAATACCGCGTTACGTTTGCCACCTATCTGAACAACCCGGCGGTCGTTTCCATTGCTAACGAGCGAAATTTCGATCGTATCGTTGGCCTCGTCGATGATGCTGTTGCGAAGGGCGCAAAGAAATACGTGGTGGCGCCGCCGAGTGAGGAAGAAGAACTACCTGATCGGGGGTCGCGAAGAATTCCGCCGACTATCCTGGTTGATGTCCCCGCATCGGCTGAGATATCGGAAGAGGAAGTATTCGGTCCGGTACTCGTGGTGTACGGTTACGACGATCTGCAGGAAGCCATCGAGTACATCACCGCGCGTCCCGCACCTCTTGCGGCGTATTGGTACGGCGATGACAGCCCGGAGTTCCGTCGCTTCCTGGATCAAACGACGAGCGGCGGTGTCACACGTAACGACGGCCTGTTACATGCGCTTTTGCCGGGAGCGCCGTTTGGTGGAATCGGGAACTCGGGCTCCGGTGCCTATCACGGCAAGACGGGATTCGACACCTTCACGCATCGTCGTCCGATTGCAACGATCAGTAATCCTGATGGGGTTGCCAATCCGTTGGTGGGTGATTTATTGGTGTCCGCACCGATGCGGGGCTATCTCGACGGCGCGATTGCGGCTGTGATCAAAGAGTTTGAGGCCAGACTGCCAGTCTGATACGGCGTAGTGTCGTGCAGCGGAATATGCGCTACGTGAGGTAACAATCTCGATGTCTACCAGTAGATTTTTAAAAGGCTTTAAGAGCGAGATCCAGAACAGGGCCTTCGCTCTTCACGCCATCCGACGGTTGGTCCGGCGGCTTGACGGCGATTCGCGGCAGTTACTTTGGGCCGCCTATCTAAAGCTGGAAGTTTTCAATGACCCGATATATCGACGGGCTGCGAGCCGGTGGGGGATCGATGTCACGCCAACAGCCGCGACGCTGGCAAAAGCCTGGCTAACGGGATCGGTTCCGAAATGCATTCTAAGACCCTTTCTGAAATATGTTCACTCGAAAACCGTAGTTTATTGTGATGAATTGCGAAAACTCAGAAGCATCGGCCCATCGGATTCGCGGGATTTTCTGGACTACATGGTCGCTCAGGAAGACCTGCAGATCGAACTGATGCGTCTTTCTCTCGAAGGGCAAGACGCAGTCCTGGATCGGAAGCTTGATTACTTCATGAGGAAATTCGCCGGAAAATTTTAGCCGGTTAATCCGGATATAAATGTTTGCGTGTGCAAGCTAACGTGTCAAAGCCGGATTCAAATGTCCGCCTTGTGGCTAAGTTGAAATGTCCGGTTTTGCGGGTTCAGGGTTTGTGTCTCATGGGTTAAAGCTCATACCTTGTCGAAGAGCTGGTCTTGAACGGGCAGAGCGCTTACGTCAGTTCCACCGGCCGTTGCCGACCGACGGCCAGGTTTGCGGGGTTGCGGTTGCGGTTGCGCCTGTCTACGCTGCGCCAGATCCACAATCACCTGTTCGATATCGGCTTGCGTGAACTCCCGTTGCTTCTTGGTGCCGGCTGGGCGATCTGGAGTACGAACGGCCTGACCTTGATTCGTACGCGACGGCGAACCTGAAATCCGCCGGTTGTCGCGCTGCGCCTGAATCGCTTGCGAAACTTGCAGCACGTGACTCAGGCGTTTTTGTTCAATCACGGCGCCTTGGTCCACCTCCGCCAGCTTGTCGTAAAGGCGGCACGACAACACGTTGCCATCGGCTCGAATCTCGATGCGTCCGTCCGGGTACTCCCACACGTCGATGTAGCGGTGAATCAGCCTCCGGTGCTCCGGCGTGTCGTCCAGCAAGTACAGCACCCGGTCGTACAGCACCGTCAGCGACTTCGATACCCGACGCGTTTCACGCCACGTCAATAGCAAGTCCAGATCCTCATCGTCCCGCAGCGGCCGGTGCGCATTGAAGTCGCTCCTGGGCGGTTTCGCGAACCGCGCGTTATAGGCCGCCATGAAGGAGGGCGCATACGCGTTCGCTTCGGCCACCGTGCTGATCCCGCGCAGTCGCAGTTCCTTCACCAGCCGGTCCTGCAATGTGAGATGCGCGCGCTCGACACGCCCCTTGGCCGGGCTGCTGTTCGCGCAGAACGTGTCGATGTTCAGCTCGTACATCGCCCGGCCGAAGTGCGTCACGCTGCGGCCGGTCTTGCCGGCACTGACGCTACGGAACACGCTGGCCTTGTCGCTGTACAACGCGCCCGGCTTGCCGTGGCGCTCGATATACGCGCGCGTCGCCTCGAAATAGCTGAACGTCGATTCGGTCGCCGTGAAGTGCAGGTGCATCAGCCGGCTCGTCGCATCGTCCACGTACACCAGCAACGTGCACTGCGGCGCCCGGTCCTCGAACCACCGATGCTCGCTGCCGTCGATCTGCACCAGCTCGCCCAGGCACGCGCGCCGCGCGCGCGGCTGGTAGACCTTGGGCGGGCGCTGCCGGCGCGGCACCCACAAGCCGGCGTCCGTCATCAGCCGGCGCACCGTCTCCTTGGCGAGGCGAATGCCGTGGCATTCCCAGAGCTTCTCGCAGGCCAGCGTCGGCCCGAAATCGGCGTAGCGATCACGGATGATCGAGAGCGCCCGATCGGTCGTCACCGGGTCCAATCGATTGTTGCTGGGCTTCGCGCGCCGACGCGATACGAGACCTTGTGGCCCGTGTTCCCGCAGTCGGCCGACCAGCCGGCGAATCTGCCGCGTCGTCAGCCCGAGTCGCTCGGCCGCACGCCACGGCTTGAGCTTGCCGTCCGCAACGTCCTGAATGACCTTGAATCTGTCCAGTTCTCGCATCGTCATCGTGATCCGTTCTGTCGCAGCCATCGAAGCTCCCGGCGCCGGACAACCGGCGGCTGGATAGCTTACGCGGCGCGAAAGCGGACATTTGAACTTGGCTAGAAGCGGACATTACAACTTAGCCGCTACATAACGGGCTATGGTAGACGTCATTATGTCAATTGATCAAACATCGCTTATTGAAAGCAAGTCCTTCTGGCAGCATGCCTATGGTGCATACTCGCCCAATCCACCGCTGATGGAGGATCTGAAGGTTGACGTCGCGATTGTGGGCGGTGGATTCACAGGTTTGAACACCGCATGGCAGTTCAAGAAGGACAACCCGAATGCGCGCGTTGTCGTACTGGAAGCCGCGATTGTTGGCTTTGGCGCCAGTGGTCGCAACGCGGGTTTCAGCACGAAGATGTTCGGGCTGGAGCCTGAGGTGGTACTGCTGCGCTGGGGCAAACAGAAAATGATTGATGCTCATCACTATTTGAAGCTCGCGGTGGCGCACACCAGGAGCCTGATTGAGCAAAACAATTTTCAGTCTGACTATCAACATAGCGGACTGGTTCGCGCCAGCTATTCGAAACAACAACTAGGTCGAATGAAAAAGACCTATGAAATGTTTCAGAAACTGGGCATCGATGGAGATATGCGCTGGCGAAACGCGGTAGAGTTCCAGCAGGATTTCCATTCGGAGCGTTTCGCCGGCGGGATCTATGAGTCCGACACCGGATACCTTAACCCTTGCAAGCAGGTGCGGGCATTGAAGTCGCTCGCTGAGTCTGCGAATGTCTCCGTTTATGAACTGACTCCTGTCACGAGCGTAGAGGCGACATCATCCGCCGTCCTGGTCACGACGCCGCACGGAAAAATCACCGCGGAGAAGTTGGTTGTCGCGACAAATGCCTACTCCCGTCAGGTTCCTGGCCCGGCGAGGCTACGCTCCCGCCAGTATCCGCTGTGGACGTATCAAATCGTTACCGAGCCGCTCAGCAATGGTCAATGGGCAAGCATCGGCTGGAAGGACAGGCAATCGTTTGGGGATAATCGACAGATGCTGCACTACTTCAGGCCGACTGCCGATGGCCGGATCATCATGGGCGGGGGAGATGCGATCACGTATCGAACCGAGCCCATGGAAGAGGTCTCTGCGCCAGCGGCCTGGCAGCATTGCGAAGATCATCTCAAATGGATCTATCCCCAACTGAAGAACGTTCGCGTAGATTACCGCTGGGGTGGTCCTGTGTCTGTAACGATGGACAGTGCGCCAGAGATCAGCTTTATTGATGGCGAACGCATCATTTACTCAGGTGGATGCTTCGGTCACGGTGTGGCATTGACACATCTCAATGGCCGGACCATCGCTGATCTGCTGGAGGGGAAGAAGTCCGAATTGACGGAATTCTGGATCGTGAACAGAAAATCGCTGTCAATGTCGAGCGACACACTTTCTTTTCTCGCAGGCAGAGCCGCTCGTCAGGCGCTGAAGTCATGGGATTGGTGGGAGGAGAGAAGTTTGAAAAAGTGACTGCACGTGGGATTCTCCCCGCCCGTGATTGTGACTACGACGACCTGGAGCCCTGGCGCCATGGTGCGTGTGCCCAGTCCAGCGTGATGAAGCTGCACCGTGCCTCATTGCATGGCCGCGATTGCGAGGACCGCTTTAACGGCCTCGTCTTCGAGTCCCTTGATGTCCGACGGGAAGCGATTGCGCTGAGGGATCAATACGAATAGTCCTTCGATCTGGGCGGTGATGAGCGCTGCGCGGCGGGCGAGGGCTATCGGTGGCAAGCCGGGGTTCACGGCCGCCACGAATTCACTGATCATATGACGCTGGAACAGATAGGCCTCTTCCATACTCTTGCGCGCGAATTCCTGCATTTGAGCGAGCGCCCAGAAGTTGGCAAAGAGGCTCTGGGTCCGCGGCTGTTTGCCATCTTCAATCAGCAATCGCACAAGCTTCGCCAGCCGCTCCTGCGGAGTCAGCGACGCGTCGGTGCGAATGTTGTCGTAATTCCTCGAATACTGGGCGATGCTTTCCGTAATGATCGCGGCAAACAGGTCTTCGCGCGTAGGGAAGTAGTGCTGCAAATTCGACAACGCCAGCCCGGCCCTGGTGGCCACTTTCCGCATGCTTAGACCGCCATAACCCTCCGCGGCAAAAATCTCGAATGCGCTCTCGAGGATACGCGCTACGGCGTTGCGCCCTCGATCAGTCCGCGCGCGTGTGAGCTCTCCGGCTTGCAACTCCAAAGACGCCCCCATGCGCGGTTCGGTTTGTGACTCCTGCTGACCACGCTTTTTGCCAATACTGTCTGCTGTTGGTTTTACAGCCATGTCTAAGCTTCCTGGATCGGGTGGCGAACATCAATCTCGCGTTTGTCGCGCTTCATTGTTGGTCGAATGACCTTATTCTGGCAAGCGGCTACTTTACCAGCCTGCAAGTGGCCGAGGCACGACGCCCAAGTGTAACCGGAAACCCCTTCGCACCCTCTGGGGACTCTCGCTATTTTGCGGGCACCCGAAAAATTCAACCATTCCGTTCTGTCGGTCAGGCAGGGGTCGACTGCGCGCACCCGTTGCCGTTCACCACCATGTTTAAGGTCGATCGACCGGAAATCAGTAGCGTTGCGATTTCTCATAGGTCCGATGAACCTGACGTTAATAGTCAACACAAGGATCGCACCTTCGCCCAACAGTAGGCCGAATAAAATCCAATAAAAACAAGAGATTTATGTGATTTTTCAGGGTGATGCGCCGCGTCCTGACTGGCGGATGAGGGTTTCGCCCCGGTTGCAGAAAAAAATCCGGGTGTGTATAACGGATAGTAGGTCACGTGACATAGTTTGTGGGTCGTTACGAAGAAGGCTGGATAGTTGGGAACCGTGCATCGGGCCGGGGACAGGAGGAGAGTGATGATGATCGGATGGAAAATTGCGGGCACGTCGTGTGTGGCTGCTGCACTGTTGCTTGCCAGTGCGGCAGCCGTCGCGGAGGGCGACCTCACGCCCACAGGCGCGGAAAGTGCAGCCAGCAAGGATGGTCTTGTGCCGGCGTTCGCAGGACGGCAAGCACCCGCGTCTGGTTGGGAATGGGGCAAATTTCGGGGTGAATTCTGGAAGCATCGCGCAGAGAAGCCGCTCTATTCGATCGACGCCTCGAACGTCGACAAGTACGCGGACAAACTTTCTCCCGGTGAGATTCAGTTGGTCAAGCAGCTGAAGGGATATCGCATGGACGTGTATCCGTCGCACCGCGAGTGTCAGCTACCGGACTTCGCCGAGCAGAACTCGAAGTCGAATCTGACGACGGCGAAGCTCGACGCATCTGGCGAAATGATCCAGACCGCCGTGTTTCCCGGTGTGGCGTTTCCACAGCCCAGGACCGGAGCCGAAGCGATCCTCAACTACGAAACGCGGTACCGGGGCGTAGGAGTCGAATGGGCGCCGATCATCACTTCGATTTCGCCGCGTCCGGGCAGTAGCGACTGGATCGATGCGATCGGCCCGCAAGTCTTTTACTTCCCGTACGGAAAAAATGGCAAGGCGACGCCGCAGGACGTTGATCAGCTCAGTCTGGCCGCTTATTTCTCGGCAGCATCTCCTGCCGCATTGGCGGGGCAAGCGTTCGTCCAGCGTCAGTATTTCAACCGGGATTCGGAAACGTACTATTACTTCCCGGGCCAGCGTCGCGTGAGACGCATGCCGGCCTACACCCACGATGCGCCGCTGATCGGCTTCGAGAACCAGTATCTGATCGACGAAGCCAACATGTTCAACGGCTCCATCGACCGCTTCAACTGGAAGCTCGTGGGCAAGAAGGAAATGATCGTTCCGTACAACGACTTCGGCATGTACGCGTTCAAGGACAAGTTGCACGACGTGGCGACGCCTGGCGGTATCTCGCCGGACCACCGTCGTTATGAGGTGCACCGCGTCTGGGTCGTCGAGGCGACGGTCAAGCCCACCGCGCGGCATGTCGCGTCGAAGAAGGTGTTCTATCTGGACGAGGATAGCTGGCTCGCGCTCGTGGGCGAGGACTATGACGCGCAGGGCAAGCTCTGGAAAGTGCGCGAGAGCTATCCGATTCCGGTGTGGGAGCTGGGCGGCGCCTGCGACAACGAGCCGTTCGTCCAGTACGACCTGATCGATGGTCGCTATGTATTCGACGGATCGTCGATCGGTCAGGGCAAGGACCTTCGCTGGTACGAGCACACCGACGATCCGCGCTTCAAGTCCGACTTCTTCACGTCTGAATCGCTGCGATCGGTCAGCGAGCGTTAAGGGGCGGCGGGAGAACGACAGGGGACCGGCACGCACAACGATGCGTGCCGGCATCGGGCAGGATGGTTGGGGGGCGACTCATGAAAGCGAAAACGATAGGAAGGACTGCTACTGTTTCACTGGCGATGGTTGGCGCGGCGGCGACGTCGAGTGCCCACGCCTACGAATTCACGACGGGTCTGGGCGACCTCACGGGTTCGTGGGTGACGAATCTCACAGCGGGCGCGGGCATCCGCACGAAAAACCCGAGTTGCTCACTGACGGGCGACCCCGATGCCTTCGGCTGCGGCGCGGCGGCCAACGTCAACCAGTGGGGTGTGGGCGACGACGGCGACCTCAATTACCGCAAGGGGCAGCCGTTCAGCACCTACATCAGCGCGACCAGCGAGTTGCTGCTGAAGATGCCGAGCAATGGCCTCAAGTTCATGGTGCGCGGCACCGGCATGTACGACTTCCTGGCCGGCGACACGAACCGCACGCCGCTGTCGAGCACCGCCTCCGCGCAGGTCGTCTACAACTTTCAACTGCTCGATCTGTGGGGCGAGAAGGATTTCACGATCAACGGGCAAACCGCTCACGTGCGTATCGGCAACCAGGTGATCAACTGGGGCGAGAGCATGTTCGCGCAGGGCGGCGTCAACGCCACCAACTCGCTCGACGTCCAGAAACTGCTGATTCCCGGTTCGCAACTGAAGCAGGCGCTGCTGCCCGCGCCGATGATCAGCTTCGCCGCCGATCTTTCTCATGGTTTCAGCACTGAGGATTACTATCAAATTCAGTGGAACGGAAACCGCTATCCGCCGGTGGGTTCGTACTGGTCTGTGTCCAACAGCCTCGGGCGCGGAACCGGTCCGTATACGGTGAGCACGACCAATTTCAACGCAGCGGGCCCCAGCGCGGGCACGATCGCGGGATCGGCTAGCGGCAACCAGGACGTGCTTAACGGTATCAATACGGGGCTCGTCAATGGCGCCTATGCCGGGCCGCCCTTCAACGATATCGGCCTGCCCGTTTCGTGGCAGGCACCGTCGAAGTACCACCCGCAGTTCGGCATGAAGATCAACTTTTCGCCGCGCTCCTTTGATGCGAACTTCGCGCTCTATTACGAGAACTACACCGACAAGTCGCAGGTGCTCACGTCGGCGGCCAACGGGACGCTGAACTGGTCGTATCTACAGAACCGTCAGTTGTTTGGCGCGAGTGCGAATTTCGGCATCGGCAGCTGGGCGATCGGCACCGAACTGTCGTACCGCCCGCGCGATGCCGTGGCGCTGTCGAGTTGTTATGGAGCAGGCGGCCCTCTCGATCTGAACACCAACGGCGTGGCCGGCGTGAATTGCCAGCAGTGGGCCGACGAGAAGAAATTCCAGTACGACATCAACGGCCTGCTCGCGCTCACGAAAAGCGAGTATCCGTTTCTCAAGCTGCTGGCGGCTGACTCGGCGACGCTCACCTGGGAACTCACGTGGATTTACTACCCCGGCCTGAGTTCGCACGGCGTCACGCGCACGGTCGACGGCCAGACGGTCACGCAGGTGCCGCAGGCGGGCTACCTGCCGTGGCTGAACTACAACTCGGGCACGGGCTACCCGATCGGCATGGCGCAGGGCAGTTCGAGTTCGGTTGGCGCGACGATCGACTTCAACTGGACCTATGACGGCACGCTGATCCATGGCTGGCAGGTAACGCCAGGCGTGACCTTCTCCGATGCGCTCTACGGCTATACGCCAACGCTCACTGCGAATTACATGCAGGGCGCGAAGTCGATGAACCTCTACGTGCTGTTCAACCAGAACCCGACCGTCTGGCAGGCGGGCATCAATTACACGATGTTCTGGGGCGGGCACAACACGGTGGGTAATCCCTACGCGGACCGCAACTTCGTCGGGATGTTCGTGACCCGGAACTTCTGACCGGCAACGTCGAGAGACTTGAAGAGGTGATGTCGTGTTGCAACGTTTAGTCAAGACGCTGGAAAAATTCTTCTTCGGCCACCGTGCGCTCGTGCTTGGCGTGATTGTCGTGTTTACCGCCGTGATGGCGGTATTCGCCGTGCAGTTGCGCATGGACGCGGGCTTCGAGAAGCAGATGCCGATCGGCCACGAATACATCCGGACCTTCCAGAAGTACCGCTCCGACCTGCTCGGCGCGAACCGGATCACGGTGGTCGTGCGCGCCCGCAAGGGCCCGATCTGGACGAAGGAAGGGCTCACGCGGCTGTACAAGGTGACCCAGGCGGTCACGTACCTGCCGAACGTGGACCGCATTGGCGTGCAGTCGCTATGGACGCCGAACGCCTACGTCAACGAGATCACCGACGAGGGCTTTCGCGCCGAGCCGATCATCTCCGGCACGATCACTCCCGACCAGCTTACGCCTGATGTTGTCGCGAAGATCCACCGGGCGACCACGCTTGGCGGCAACATTGGCACGCTCGTTTCGCATAACGAAGACAGCGCCATGATCACGGCCGAACTCAACGAGCGCGACCGTAACGGCAAGGTGCTCGATTACGTGGCGTTCAACCACCTGCTCGAAGCGCAGATCCGCAAGCCGTTCGAGGATGCGGGCTATGAAATCCAGATCATCGGATTTGCCAAGCAGATTGGTGATATCGCCGATGGCGCGACGGCCGTGCTCGGCTTCTGCGCCATTGCACTGCTGCTCACGGCGCTCGCGGTCTACTGGTACTGCCATTCGGTGCGCTTCACGGTGCTGCTGATTTCGTGCTCGCTAACATCGCTGGTCTGGCAGTTCGGCACGTTGAAGCTGCTGGGTTTCGGTCTGGACCCGCTCGCGGTGCTGGTGCCATTCCTCGTGTTTGCGATTGGCGTTTCGCACGGCGTGCAGCAGGTCAACTTCATTGTGCGCGAGATTGCGCACGGCAACAGTTCGTTCGATGCGGCGCGCCACAGCTTTAGCGGTCTGCTGATTCCAGGCGTGCTGGCGCTCGTAACGGCATTCGTATCGTTCATCACGCTGCTGCTGATTCCGATTCCGATGGTGCACGAACTGGCCATTACGGCATCGCTTGGGGTGGCCTACAAGATCGTGACGAACCTCGTGCTACTGCCGGTTGCGGCTTCGTCCTTCAACTTCAGCAAGGCTTATGCGGACAGTGCGCTCAAGCGCAGCGAGCGGCGCTCGGCATGGCTGCGCGGCCTCGCGCGCATCGCGCAGCCGAAGTATGCAGGTGTCACCGTCGCGCTCACGCTGGTGGTGTTCGCACTGGCCGCGTGGCAAAGCCGCGACCGCGTGATCGGCACGCTCCAGCCGGGCGCGCCCGAACTGCGAGCGGACGCGCGCTTCAACCGCGACGCCACGTCGATCGCATCGAGCTACGACATCGGGCTCGACTGGCTCACGGTCGCGATCGAGTCTGCACAGAAGGGCTGCAATAACCCGGCAGTCGGCCTCTACGAAGATGATCTCACGAGTGCGATGCGTACCGAGCCGGGCGTGGTGTCGGTCCAGTCGTACTCGGCGATGCTGCGCCGCTACAACCAGGGCTACAACGAGGACTATCCGAAGATGAATGTCGTGCCGATCGATCCCGAGAACTACGGCGCGGTGTCGGTGGACGTGGGCCGCGTGAAGGGCTTCATGAAGGCAGACTGCAGCATGACGGCAGTGCACCTGTTCCTCACCGACCACAAAGCCACGACGATCAACCGGATTCTGGACGACGTGAAGACGTATCGCGCGACGCATTCGTTCCCGGGCATTACGGTGCGGCTCGCAGCGGGTAATGCGGGCGTGCTCGCTGCAACCAACGAGGAAGTGGCCGCAAGCGAGCTGCCGATGATGCTCTATGTCTACGCGGCGATCCTGGTCCTTGTGTTCCTCGCCTACCGCGACTGGCGCGCGATGCTGGCGTGCTGTCTGCCGCTCTCGGTGGCGACCTTCATCGGCTACTGGTTCATGAGGGAGCTGCAGATCGGGCTCACGGTGGCCACGCTACCTGTCATGGTGCTGGCCGTGGGCATCGGTGTGGATTACGCGTTCTACATCTACAACCGGCTGCAGGTGCATCTCGCGGGCGGCCAGAACATCGTGAAGGCGGTACAGCACGCGATGCTCGAAGTGGGCGTGGCGACGATATTCACGGCGATCACGCTCGCGATCGGCGTGGCAACGTGGAGCTTCTCGGCACTGAAGTTTCAGGCCGATATGGGCAAGCTGCTGGCGTTCATGTTCCTCGTGAACCTGCTGATGGCGATGACGGCACTCCCGGCGCTGGCCTCTGTGCTGGAACGGTGGTTCCCGCGCCGCAAGCCGGCGCGCGCGCCGGGACTCTTCAGTCACTGAACATGGGAGACGCAGTCATGATCAAGATGTTTGTCGTTTGTGCCGCGCTGTGCGCGAGCGCGGCAGTCTGGGCTCTGCCGCCGGGCACCGTGGCGGACTGTGCGGCAAAGCCCGCCCACGCGTGGGCGGAGCCGGCCCACATGATGTTGCTGGACGCCACGCGTGCGGGCAAGCGCATCGTCGCGGTGGGCGAGCACGGAGTCATCATACTTTCGGATGCCGAAGGAAAGACGTGGCGTCAGGCGCGCGAAGTGCCGGTTTCGGCAACGCTCTCGGCGGTGACGTTTGCCGACGCGCAGCACGGCTGGGCAGTCGGCCAATGGGGTGTGATTCTCGCGACCACTGACGGTGGCGAGACGTGGCAGAAGCAGCGCATGGACATTTCCGTGGACCAGCCATTGTTCTCGGTGCTCTTCACGAGCGAGAAAGACGGCATTGCGGTGGGCTTGTGGTCGCTGATGCTCGCAACACACAACGGCGGCAAGACGTGGACGAAAGTGACGGTGTCCAAGCCGCCCGGTAGCACGCGGGCGGACCGCAACCTGTATCACATTTTTGCGGATCAAAAGGGTGCGCTCTATATCGACTCGGAACAGGGCATGGTGCTCAAATCCGCGGACGGGGGCGCGAACTGGAGCTATCTGTCGACGGGCGGCAAAGGCACGCTATGGACGGGCGTGGCGCTGCCCGATGGACGCATCGTGGTAGGTGGTTTGCTGGGCAGCCTGTACCAGAGCGTCGACGGCGGGGCGACGTGGACGGCGCTGAACGCGGGCACGAAGAGCTCGATCACCGATCTCGTTGCAAACGGAAACAGCCTCGTTGGCGTGGGTCTGGACGGCCTCGTGTTGAAGCAGGGTGCGAGCGGGAAATTGTTCGAAGTCCAGCAGCGCGAGGACCGCTCGGCATTGACCGCAGCGACTGTGGACAAAATGGGCAATCCGGTTCTCTTCTCTAAGGACGGCGTGTTGGCCGGGCCATAGGCACATTCATCGCAACCGTCTTTCTACCAAGAAGGCACGAACGGCATCGCCATTTCAGGCTTTCAATTCGTTATCAAAAGTTAATTGTTGATGGAGAAAATCATGTCCTTGCTGGAAAACGGCACGCGGTACCGGGTGCTCGTGGTGCATGCGCATCCGGAGCCTCAGTCGTTCACTTCGTCGATGTTTCATGCAGCGCAGAAGGTACTGATCGACGCGGGCCACGAGGTCCGCACGTCCGATCTTTACGCGAAGGGATTTAACCCCGTAGCGAGCTCGGCGGACTTTGGCGCGCGCGAGGATCCGGAGTATCTGGTGTACGCAAAAGAGCAGCGGGCCGGCCGCGTCGGCGGAACGTTGTCGCCCGACATCACCGAGGAGGTGGAGAACGTCCTGTGGGCGGATCTCGTCATCCTTAATTTTCCGATCTTTTGGTTTTCGACGCCCGCGATCCTGAAGGGCTGGATCGACCGCGTGTTTCTTTCGGGCCAGTTTTACGGCGGCATGCGCTTTTACGATCGCGGTGGGTTGAAGGGCAAGCGCGCGTGGGTGACCGCGACGCTCGGAGGGAGACCGCATATGTTCGGCAAGGAGGCCGTACACGACGAAATCGACATCATGCTGACGCACCTTCTTCGCGGCACGTTGGCTTATGTGGGATTCGATGTGCTCGAGCCGTTCTTCGGTTACCACGTCCCCTATATCAGCGAACAAGAACGGGCCGATGTTCTGGCGCGATTCGAGCAGGACGTGAAGAACTGGCAAGCGCGCCGGACGCTTTCGTTCCGTTCGCTCGACGAATTCGACGACCATCTCTACCCGCTCGCTCCGGCCGTGGCGGCGCGAGACAGGTCTATCTGACGCAAACCCAGAGAATTGATGCGAGGCGATATGAGAGCAAGAAAACGAATGTTGACTGTCGCCGCGACGCTATCGTTCGCGGCGGCCTGTACGGGTAGTGCAAGTGCGGTTGAAAAGCCCGAGGAACTCGTGGTGCAGAAAATGCCGCCGTGGCACCCGCACGAGATTTTCGTCGTCGATGTTTCCATGCCGTCGATGACGGATGGACGCGTGTATCTGTACGATGCCGACGTGAAAAGGCTGCTCGGCCAGATCGATGCCGGGTCCGGCGCCGGCTTCGCTATTTCTCCGGATCACAAGGCGAGCTATGCAGCTACAACCTATTACGCGCGCGGGTCGCACGGTGCCCGCACAGATGTCGTCGAAATCACAGACAACACGACGCTCGATCACGCGGGCGAGATCGTGATTCCGCCAAAGCACGCCCAGCACGTTCCGTCGCCCTACAACACGATCTTCAGTGCCGACGGCAAGCGTCTGTACGTGGCCAACATCACGCCCGCGACATCGGTAACGGTGATTGACGTGGCTTCGAAGAAAGTCTTGTCGGAAGTCGATACCGACGGTTGCGTGCTGGGCTATCCGTCCGGCAACGATCGCTTCACCGCACTCTGCGAAAGCGGCAAGGGACTCACGATCACGCTCGGCGCAAACGGCAAGGAGGTGAAGCGATCGATGTCCGACGCGTTTATCGACGTCGACAAGGATCCTGCGTTCGTCAACGCATCGCCGTATCAGGGCGGCTATCTGTTCACGACGTTCCTGGGCCGGGTGCGCAGCGCGAATTTCGCAGGTGACAAGCCGGTGTTCGGCAAACCCTGGTCGTTGCTGAGCGATGCCGAGCGCGCCGAGGGCTGGCGTCCGGGCGGCATGCAGCAAACCGCCGTGCAGGCGAAACAGCATCTTTACTACGTCGCGATGCACAAGAGCGCCGGGGATATGCACAAGAATCCGGGCACCGAGATCTGGGTATTCGATCTGGACACGAAGAAGCGGATCGCGCGCTGGGATCTCGCGCAACAGAAGATCGATCCGCTGGTATCGATACAGGTCAGTCAGGATGACAAGCCGCTGTTTTATGGGCTCACGGCCACGTCCGACCTCGTGGTCATGGATGCGCGCACCGGCAAGTTGCAAACGGTCGAGAAGCAGCTTGGCAATTCGTCAACGCTGCTCGTCAATCCGTGAGGCCGCAATGATGACCGATCCTGTACTCGCAACGGGGATGCAGGCCGGGACGGCCGTCGTGGTGCTGCTCGGCGCCTTCGCGAAGTGGCGCGGGCTCGCCGTGTTCCGCCGTGCGCTTGGCGGCTACGGGTTGCTGCCCGACCTGCTGATTGCACCCGTGGCGTTCGCGATTCCGGCTGCGGAAACACTTGGCGCAACAGCACTGCTGTTTCCCGCCACGCGGACCATCGGCGCGGCCGTGCTCGTTGCGCTGCTGCTCGCCTTCGCGGTCGCACTGGCGTTGAACATTGTGCGCGGCCATACCGATATCGATTGCGGCTGTTCGGGCTTTGGCGCATCGCAGGCGAGCGCGCCGCGCGGCATCGGCTGGCCCCACGTCGCGCGCGCGCTGCTGCTCGCGGCGCTGGTTGCCACCGCTTTCATCGCATCGTCCGCACGACAGATCGTGTGGTTCGACTACCTGACGCTTTTCTTTGCCGTGCTGCTGATGGTCTGCGCACTGTTTATCGTCGACGCGCTGATCGCCAATGCGCCGCGGCTTTCTCACCTGAGGAATTCATGATGCAAACCGCTCTTACTGTTTCCACTGCGCTGCTGTGGCTCGCCGTGCTCGCGCTCGGCGCGATTTGTCTCGCGCTCGTTCGCCAGGTCGGCATCTTGTGTGAACGCATCATGCCCGCGGGCGCGCTGATGATCGACAAGGGGCCGGCGGTGGGCTCAATCGCGCCGACGTTCGAGTTGTCCGATATTCGTGGCGCGAACCTGAAGGTTGGCGGGATCGATCCGTCCGGCAAGGCGACGCTGCTGTTCTTCCTCTCGCCGACGTGTCCGGTCTGCAAGAAATTGCTGCCGCTGCTGCCGTCGCTGCAAGCGAGCGAGTCGACACCCGTCAACGTCGTGCTCGCGAGTGACGGCGATTTCGACGAGCACACGCGCTTCGCCCGGAAGCACCACCTCGAACGCTTCCCGTACGTGCTGTCGCAAGAGCTCGGCCTCGCGTACCAGATCGGCAAGCTGCCATACGCCGTGCTGCTCGACGAGACCGGCAAGGTGCGTGCGAAGGGCCTCGTCAATACGCGCGAGCATCTGGAGAGCCTCTTTGAAGCGAAGGAGCGCGGCGTCGGCTCGCTTCAGGAGTTCGTGCACGGCAGCGCCCATCACGATCAACATGCGCAGCACGTGTGACGTGCAGACCTCTTTCAACTTCAGCGGAGAACAATGATATGGGCATGTTTGATTCATGGTTCGAGCGATCGGCCCGCACGGTCGCGCAGCGCAGCTCGCGGCGCAGCGCAATGGCGAAGCTCGGCAAGGCATTGGTGGGCTCGGCGATGCTGCCACTGCTTCCGGTCGACCGCACCGCCTATGCGGCGGACGCGGCGTCTGCGAAAGCAGGGGCGTCGGGCGCTGCGGCGTTGCCGGCGGCAATCGACGATCCGGAAAGCTGCGACTACTGGAAATACTGCGCGATCGATGGCTGGCTTTGCAGTTGCTGCGGCGGCACTTCGAGCAGTTGCCCGCCCGGTACGACGCCTTCGCCGATCACGTGGATCGGCACCTGCCGCAATCCGCACGACGGCTCCGACTACATCGTTTCGTACAACGATTGTTGTGGAAAGACCTCGTGCGGACGATGCTTCTGCAATCGCAACGAACGTGAGAAGCCGTTGTACAAGCTCTCGCTCAACAACGATATCAACTGGTGCATGGCAAGCGGCAACGCGAACTATCACTGCTCGGTCTCGGTTCTTCTTGGAGCCGCAAAGCAATGAAACGAAAGAACGATTGGAAGATCTTCGCCGCCTGCATGGCGGCTGCCGGCTCGATCGCCATGGCGAATATCGCCCACGCACAGCAGGCGGCACACTTTCCCGCAGGCGAGAGCCTGTTCGGGGCGCATTGCGCCGTGTGCCATCAGGCGGGTGGCAAAGGACAGGACGGCCTCGCACCGCCGCTCACGGAATATCCGGGCAAATACTCGACGGTTGCGCAAGGACGTGCCCAGTTGACGGCGACGGTCGTGCACGGGATGTTCGGCGAGATCAAGGTGCATGACAAGAGCTACAACTTCAAGATGCCGAGCTTCGCGACGCTGAGCGATGAGGACCTCGCGCAGGTGCTGAACTACGTCGTGTTCGACCTGAACCCGTCGCATGGCGGCACGAAGCCGTTCACGGCCGCCGAGATTCACACAGCCCGCGCGCAAAGCCTGGATGCAGCGGCAGTGCATACGCAACGTGCGTCGGTCACAAAGGGATTGGGACTATGAACTCGATACATGGAGCGCACGCTGGCACCGACGTTTGTGTGCCGGCCGTCGCGAGATCGACGGGGCCATGATGCGCGCGCGGGTCAGAGGTGCAAGGCAGATAGCATGGCATGTACTCGCATGCCTCTGCTTCGTTCAAGTCCCGGTTATCGCGGGCGCGCAGTCGCTTTCCGGCGGCGCGCTTGCACAACAGAACTGGGTGCTGAACTGCATGGGCTGCCATACGCGAGGCGCGGTGGGCGTTGCCGGGAAAATTCCTCCGCTCGCCAACTCGCTTGGGTACTTCGAGCATTTGCCGCAGGGACGCGAGTACGTCATGCGCGTCCCGGGGGCATCCAATTCGGCGTTGTCGGACCAGGAGCTTGCGGATGTACTGAACTGGCTGCTCGTTACGATGAACCCCGCTGCGTTGCCGAAGGACTTCAAGCCCTATACGGCGGAGGAGATCGCAGCGCATCGCCGCCCGGCCTTGACGAACGTCGCAAGGGAGCGCTCGACACTGATTCGTGCGCTACGCGAGCGTGGCATTACCGGCATTCGCGACCCTTATTAGATAGTGATGTGAGCAATAGGAAAGCGTGTGTTCAAATGGAGTTGCATGCGATGAACCAGAGCGTTGTTTTACTCGATTGTGATCAGACACCTGAAGCGGCACCTCGAACATCTCTGCTTTCCCTCCTTTGGGTCGAGTTTATACGCGACCCAAAGGAAGGCGAAATTTCAGGGGAAGCTCACTCACCTCGTTCATCTATGCATTTGAATGACGGTTCGCCCCCGCAATTTTCCCTCCAGCATCATGTCGAGATGCTCCGGCAGCTGCTCGAGCGCTATGCGGTGCGCGATTCGATCTAACCTGGCGGGACGGTAAATGCTTGCGATCTTGGCCCAGACTTCATGCCGTAGCGGCATAGGGCTGTGGGCGTTGATGCCGATCAGTCGGACGCCGCGCAAGATGAACGGCAACACCGTCGTATCGAAATCCGTGCCGCCGGCGTTGCCGAAGGCGGTGATGATGCCTTCCGGCTGCATCGTGCGGGGCAGCCAGGCGAGGGTCTTACCGCCCACCGAATCCACCGCGCCAGCCCAGCGCCCCTTTTCGAGCGGCTTCGGACTTGACTGGCATTCGGACCGGTCAATGATCTCGTTGGCGCCGAGCGCTCTCAATTCGTCGTGCGCATCGGCCATTCCGCTCATGGCTATCACCTGATAACCCCGTTGAGCCAGCATGTCGATGGCAATACTGGCGACGCCGCCCGTGGCGCCTGTGACCAGCACTGGGCCGCGTTCCGGACACAATCCGTTGTGTTCCATCCAGTGCAGCGCCAAACCGGCGGTGTAGCCGGCTGCTCCCAGCACTGCCGCCTCAAAGAGCGAGAGGCCCTCGGGCAGGCGCATTACCCAATCGCCTGAAACGCGCGCAAACGCTGCGTGACCGCCGTCATGGTCCACGCCAATACCGAAGCCATGCACGATCACTTCATCGCCTCGCCTGAACCGATCGTCATCGGAATGTGCAACGCGTCCGGTCAAGTCGATGCCGCCGATGCGTGGATATTCCCGGATGATGCCGTTTTTTCCGCGCGAGGCGAGGGCATCCTTGTAATTGATGCTGGAGTAGGCAACTTCGATCAACACGTTGCCAGGGCTGAGCTGGTCGATCTGCAAGCACTCGATGCGGCGCACAGGTTCGGATTCGCCCGCATGGAGGCGTAGAGCTTGAAAGGAAGTCATGACGAAGATTTCTCGCTTAATTGCAAAATGCGTCTCGCGAGCGCGGCGCGGTGAACTTCGGAAGCGCCGTCGTAAATGCGGAAGGGCCGTAGCTCGCGAAGGATCCACGAGACTGGGGTGTCTTCCGACATACCCAGTGCTCCCATCATCTGCGCTGCCCGGTCAGCAACCCGGTTGACCGCTTCGGATACGAAGACCTTGGTCATAGCGGACTCCTGCTTGACAGGCTGACTCGCATCCATCAATGCTGCGACGTGCCAGGTCATGAGGCGGCTTGCGTGAAGGTCAATGTGCGAGTCGGCAATCATGGCTTGCACCTGCTGTAACGCCGCAAGTGGTTTGCCGAACGACTGGCGCGTTTTCACGTACTCCTGTGCAATCTCCACGGCGCGCGCAGCGCGGCCGATGAAGCGCATGCAGTGCGAAATGCATGCGGGTTCGAGGCGTGCCTGCGCATACGCAAAACCTTGACCGACTTCACCCAGCACTGCGTCCTGTGCCACGACGCAGCCGTTGCACTATCCGCTCGAGATAATGTTGGAGTGCGTGCGTTGGTACGTCGCCTACCCGCTCAGCTTGCGCAATCTCGAGGAGATGATGGCCGAACGCGGAATCGCGGTCGATCATTCGACCGTGCACCGGTGGGCGATCAAGCTTCTGCCGGTGCTTGAAACGGCGTTCCGCCGCTGCAAAGCGCCCGGTCGGCACGAGCTGGCGTGTCGACGAGACCTATGTGAAGGTCCGGGGCACATGGAAATATCTCTACCGCGCCGTCGACAAGGCCGGCAACACGGTTGACTTCCTGCTGCGAGCCAAGCGGGACAAGGACGCGGCCCGACGGTACTTCGAGAAGGCCATCAATCAGAATGGCGCACCCGAAACCGTAACCATCGACAGGAGTGGTGCCAATCTGGCCGGGCTGCACTCCGTGAACGCCGCGCGTGAGACGCCCATCAAGATCCGTCAGGCCAAGTATCTCAACAATATCGTGGAACAAGACCATCGGGCGATCAAGCGCCGTAGCCGACCCATGTTGGGATTCAAGGATTTTCGCTGTGCTTGCATCTTGTTGAGTGGCATTGAAATCATGCATATGATCGCCAAGGGGCAGATGATAGACGCAGGCAAACTCAAGCCATCGGCCGCCCGGCAATTCTACTCGCTGGCGATTTAAGCAATCCTCATCATATCGCTATCGTTCGCCAAAATCGCCTACCGCGACAGAACCAGCGTGATGGCCGTCGAGCGGATGCGCGGCACGATGAGCGTGATTTCCGCCAGTTCGGCGAAGATCGTGGAAATCACGGCGGTGATCGAAGGGATCGCGTTTCAGACCAAAATCCTCGCGCTGAATGCCGCTGTCGAGGCAGTGCGTGCCGGCGAGCACGGCCGCGGGTTCGCCGTCGTCGCCGGGGAGGTGCGCAGTCTCGCGCAGCGAGCGGCGAGCGCAGCGAAAGAAATCAAGGTGCTGGTGCGCAACTCGGTTGAGTCCATCTCGGGTGGCGCCGCACATGCGGATCAGGTGGCGCAAGCCATGGGCGACGTGCGGCGTGCGGTTCAGCGCGTGGTCGAGATCAACGACAGCATCTTCGAAGCTTCGCAAGCGCAGCGCAGCGGGATCGGGCAGGTCAACGAGGCAGTGAGCCGCATGGATCAGGTGATCCGCAACAATGCCGCCGTGGTCGAGCAGGCAGCGCAAGCGGCGTTCTCGCTGGAGGAGCAGGTTGCCGCCCAGCGGCACGCGATTGCGGTCTTCGAGGTCCATTCGCGGGCAAGGGCGATAGAGAACTGACGGCGATGGTTACCGTTTGCACCACTCGAAACGCGGGCTTATCGCGAGAACAGACCGGAACTGATGCACGCACGTGAACAGCCCGCCACGCGTGCCTTTTCGTTGTCCGAGATGACATGGTGTGCCGGTGAAAGCGTGCTCACAGAGCGCGGGCCCAAGTGCGAAATGCGCGGCGGTCGCTCATGAAGAAAAACGCGTCGCGCGGAAGCAATTCATCCCGCGTCGCGGTGCTGAGAGAGTTGTAATATGACGACATCGCCGTCCGGTTAACGCTACTGAGGTGCCGACGGCAGGCTTGGCGCTTTCAGCGGCCCAGTTCCATTTTGTTCCGCCACTCAGCAGGGGTAGATCTGGGGGTAACCGCGTGTCGCCACATTGCCAATCCCTTACGGGACGGGCCGGAGCGCCTACAATGAGAGTCCGACCCGGCCCACCATTCCAAAGCGTTCCAGGGTGTTCCTGGACGTTCTGTTTTTCTTACCCTCAGTGCAGTTTGGATAGCGGCGCCGGTCTTCCCGGACGTCCTTGGGTAGCCGCTTCATTCCGTTGACTGCCACCGATTCGTGGGGGTAGTTTTGGGGGTACGTCGCAGGCTATGAAGCGAGATACCCCAAGGTCCCCGCCGAGACCGCAATCCGCAAAGCCATGTCAAGCATGAAGCCTGTCGTGCGGTAATGATAGGCACGCAAAGAATTGAAAGGTAATCCGAAATTTGTGTGCAGCCAATCGCAATGGCGCACACTGCGACGCCGCAGCGTCAGGCATCTGCGGTACATCGCCTTTTCAGGACCTTCAGCCCACCGCCTCTATTGTGGCAATCGCTTTCTCGGCGGCAGGCGAGAGGGTCCGTTGCGCAAGATAAGCAATCGAATATTGCACCTTCAGATCCTGCATATCTTCGATCAGCAACTGAACGAGCTCGCCCGAAACGAGCTCATCTTCCACAGCGCGGTTCGGCGCGATCAAAACCACATCCTCATGGCAGGCGAGCTGTGTCAACGCGCGAAAATCGGTGCTTTCTACGCGCGTCGCCACGTCTTCGCCCGGGCGGCATCGAAGCATCGTTCGCCAGAGTTCGTGTACGGAGACCGGGAGCGGCACCGAAGCCAGCCTGGCTTCGCGGATCTGTGCCAGCTCAATCGGACCGGCGCAAAGTGGATGAAGCGGCCGCGCGAAAAATCCGATCGGTTCGGGCATCAGCGGACGCACTTCCAGTTCGACGGTGAGCGGCATCAGGCGGTTTGCGGTCAGCACGAAATCCAGCTGCTCCGACTGCAGTGCCGCGAACAAGGCTTCGCTGCTATTCACTTCTGCGTTGACGCGCAGATTGGGCCAGTCGCGCTGCATGACCCTTAGCACCCGGGACAGCAGAATCGCCGCTGGAAACGGGCCGAGCCCGAATCGCACGACGCCCATTTCGTGCTGTTGCACGAGCTGGAGGTCCCGCTCCAGGCAGCTCGCCTCGAACAGAATGCGCCTTGCGCGCTCGAGCACCATGCGCCCCGTCGATGTCAAGGTCACGCCGCGCGCACCACGATCGAGGAGCGCCATGCCAGCCTCGTCCTCCAGAGCCTGGATGCTGCGCGTCAATGCCGGTTGAGTGAGATTGACTCGCCGCGCCGCCGCCGCGAGTGTGCCTTCCTCAACTACCGCCACCAAATGTTCCAGTCGCTTCAGGTTCACGGATTAACCTTTTTTGCATGGCTCGAATAAAAAACTTTCATTTGAATTATATGCCGCCAGGCGATCAAATATCGCCTGTGGCCTTCGGATTTATCTGACTCCCGGCTTTTCCGTTGCATTGCTCATACGAAACGCCTTCGTGCGGTGCGGCCGAGGATGCCGCTTTCCCGGGGGCATCGATCGAACATCGACCGAAAGTTCGCCATATGGGTAGCACAACGAAACATCAAGACGATAGCCGGAGACCCTGAACATGTCGTTTGCCCCTTCCATCTCACCGTCCGAAAACGAGCATGCAGCGCGCTTCGCCACGCCGTCGACCGTAGCGGCCCACCAGCAGGCCATCCGCGAACTGCCCCCCGAAGACCATATGGACGAGGAGGAGGCAAGACGCGGGTTCATCGGCACGGTGCCCGATGCCGAAGTGCGCGACGCCTGCGGCAAGCTGGTATGGAGCGTGGCCGACTACGGCTTCCTGAACGATCCGGTGGCTCCGGCAACCGCTCACCCGTCATTGTGGCGTCAGGCGCGGCTCAACCTCATTCACGGTCTCTTCAAGGTCACCGAACGCATCTATCAGGTGCGAGGTTTCGATCTGTCGAACATGACGATCATCGAGGGCGATGCGGGGCTCATCATCATCGATCCGCTGACCTGTCGCGAGACGGCTCATGCGGCGCTCGACCTGTACCTGAGTCACCGGCCCGCGAAACCCGTCGTCGCCGTGATCTACAGCCACAGCCACGCCGATCATTTCGGCGGCGTGAAGGGCGTGACGACCGAGGCCGACGTGCGCGCCGGCAAGGTGGCCGTGATCGCGCCGTTCGGCTTCATGGAAGAGGCCGTGTCCGAAAACGTCATGGCGGGAACCGTCATGTGGCGCCGCGCGCAGTTCCAGGGCGGCTCCACCCTCGCGCGCAACGCCTGTTGCCAGATCGATGCAGGGCTCGGCAAGACCGGGCCGAGAGGCACCGTCACGCTGATCGAGCCCACGCTGCTGATTCGCGAGCTGACCGAGACGCACGTGATCGACGGCATCGAGATCGTGTTTCAGCTGACGCCGGAGAGCGAGGCACCCGCTGAAATGCACTTCTTCTTTCCGCAATTGCGTGCGCTGAACCTGGCCGAGAATGGCACGCGCACGCTGCACAATCTCTGTCCGCTGCGCGGCGCGCAGGTCCGCAATGCGAGATTGTGGTCGAACTATCTGAACGAGTCGCTCGAGCGCTATGCGCCTCATGCCGACGTCGTGTTTGCCCAGCACCATTGGCCCACGTGGGGCAATGCGCGCATCACCGCCTTCATCGAGCAGCAACGCGATCTCTACAAGTTCCTGCACGATCAGACCGTGCGCATGATGAATCACGGCCTCACCGGCATCGAGATTGCGGAACAGATGCGCCTGCCCGATAGTCTCGCTTCGCAATGGCACGCGCGCGGCTACTACGGAACCGTTTCGCACAACGTCAAGGCGATTTACCAGTTTTACCTCAGCTGGTACGACGGCAACCCGAGCAACCTGCATGCGTTGCCGCCCGAGATGTCGGGTCCGCGCTATGTCGAGTACATGGGGGGCGCGCAGGCCATGATCGAACGCGCGCATCGCGACTTCGAGCGTGGCGAATACCGCTGGGTCGCGCAGGTCATGAATCATCTGGTATTCGCCGAACCCGGCAACCGCGAGGCACGCGAACTGTGCGCGGCGGCGCTCGAACAGATGGGCTTCCAGGCCGAATCGGCGACGTGGCGCAACGCGTTCCTGCTCGGCGCCCGCGAACTGCGCGAGGGCCGCGCGAGCACCGCGGCGGTCAACCCGCGCAGCGCCGACATGGTGTGCGCGATCAGCGACACGCTGTTCTTCGACTACCTCGCGATACGGGTGGATGGTCTCAAGGCCCAGCACATGCACAGCCGTTTCGCGTGGCATTTCACCGATACGGGCAAGCGCTATGCGCTCAATCTGCAGCACGGCGCGCTGACCCACTCGGAAACGCCGCATGTCATGCCTGCGCATGTGACGGTGTCGCTGTCCCGCGCAACGCTGAACCGGATCCTTCTGGTGCAGACCACGTTCCCGGACGCCATCGCGCAAGGGCATATCGTGCTCGACGGCGAGGCGGATCGCTTTACGGCATTGCTGGCCACGCTGGACCGTTTCAGCGGAGATTTCAATGTCGTGGAGCCGTGAGCGGTAACGATCACGGCACGTTTCGCGATCCTCAACAGTCATTTCATCCCGTACGATCATGCGTGTCGCTCCTCCTGTTGTTCTCACCGCCGCCGAGCGCGACGAACTCGTTGCACTGGTTGCTTCGTCCAATGGCAATGCGAAACTCGCCCAGCGAGCGCGAATCGTGCTGATGGCAGCTGACGGCGCCCAGAACAAATCTATCGCTCACGACCTCGGCATTGGCCGCGTGCAGGTGGCGCGTTGGCGCGAGCGGTATGTCCGCTCGCGTATCGCCGGCATCAAGGAGGAACTGCCGCGCGGGGCGCCGCCCATCAAGCTCGATGTCGCGCGGCTCGTCTCGCTCACGACCGAGGCGCCGGGCAACGGCGAAAAGGCCTGGAGCACGCGCAAGCTCGCGGCGGAACTGGGCGTGAGCGCGGCAAGCGTATCGCGGCACTGGAGGGCGACTGGCATCGCGCCACAGGCGGGCAGCACGCAGCGGGGCGACGGACTGCCGGAGTTGTACGGCCGGCAGGCGGCGATCGTCGGGCTTTATATCGCGCCACCAGAGCACGCGCTCGTCTTCGCGCTGGATGAACGGATCGAAGCTTCTCCCGCAGACGACCACCTGGCGCGAGCGCCTGAGGTTGCGCGTCCGGTTCACGCCTGGCAGCGTCACCTGGCGACATCGCTGATTACGTCCCTGCGGGCGTTGATGAGCGGCAGCGGCGGGACTCATGTCAACGTGCAGCGTCATGTGTCGTGGCTCGGCTTCCTCGGCCAACTCGAGACGCGGCTGGAGCCGGGCAAGCGTTTGCTTGTCGTCGCGGACAATCATCTATCTCATCATCATCCGGCGGTTCAGCAGTGGCTCTGCGGCCGCGAGCATTTTCAGGTTCGGCTCGCGCCGAACGGCAGCGCCTGGCTGCGTCTGCTGCAGGGCTACCTGCGCGACGCGCAGGCCGGACTGTGCGCAGGGGGCTTGCCCGAGCATATCGCTGAAGTCCTCTCGTTCATCGAGAAGCAGCGCGTCTCGCATGGGGCGCGTGCGTTTCACTGGTTCATGAACGCATATGGGGCGCAGGCGCTTCCTTTGGCGGGTTTCGGAAACGGCGGCGCGCTGGACGCGGAAGTCCGGCATGCCGAGCCGATGGAGGCTGCCGCGCCGGCCACGGGCTACCCGATGAGCGAGGAGGCGCAGCCCGATCGCGCCGTGCGGCCCGTCGCCAGCACCAAGCTGCTGCCTCCGCGCAGCACGCGGCGCATGATGGCGCGCGATGCCCTCATGACGCGCCTGCTCGAGGCGCGGCGCCACCGTTGCGTCGTGATCCAGGGGCAGGCCGGCAGCGGCAAGACCAGTACGATGATCGAGTGGCGCAAGTCGCTCATCTCGATGGGCTTCGACGTGAGCTGGCTGTCGCTTTCGAGCGAGGACAACGAGCCCGCGAGGTTCTTCGACTGCCTCCTCGCGAGCATCGCGGAGGCCGACCCGGCCGTGGTGCGGGATGCCGCGCTGCTGGTCGCGCAGGGAAGCGACGATACGGCGATCGAGCACTGGGTCATCACGCTCGTGCAGGCGCTCGGCAAGCGTCAGCGCCATATCATGCTGATGATCGACGATCTGCATCACGTCAGCGATCCGCGTATTTTCGAGGCGCTCCAATGGCTGCTCGACTACGCGCCGCCCCAGTTGCATCTCGCGCTGTGCTCGCGCAGTGCGCTTGCGCTTTCGCTGGACCGGCTGCGATCGCAGGGCGCCGTGAGCGAGTTCGACATGCGCGACCTGCGCTTTAGCGAAGCGGAATCGGAACGTTATCTGCGCGAGCAGCTCGGCTCGATCGAAGCGCGCGACGCGGCTGCGCTACATGCGCTGACCGACGGCTGGGTGGCCGGCCTGCAGTTGTTCGCGGTCGATCTGCGCACCCGCCAGGGAAGCGACTACCCGGTCGTGAAGGTGCACGATCCGCGCACCTTCGCCAATTATTTCGAATGCGAAGTCCTGTTGCGGCTCGCCGCGGACGATCTGGACATGCTGACTCGCGTGGCCGTGTGTCATCGCTTCAGCGCGCCGCTCTGTGCGAGCGTCGTCGGGCGCGAAGAAGCGCTGGCCCATATCCGGGCGCGGCTCGCGCAGCTGGAAGCCGACAATCTCTTCATCACGCAGGTGGGCAGCCACGACCGCGAGATCTGGTATCGCATTCATCCGCTGCTGCGCGAAACGTTGCTGACCCGTCTGGCGGAACGCGACGCCGAGGCGTTGCGTTGCGCGCACGCCGTGGCGTGGCGCTGGTTCGAGGCGCACGGTCAGATCGACGATGCGGTGTTCCATGCCGTCAAGGCGGGCGATCCCTCCGCCGCGGCCAGCATGGTCGAGCGGTGCGCGCAGGCGCTGCTGGCCCAAGGCGAGCTGAACCAGTTGTCGGGACTCCTGCGGATGTTGCCGCTCGAACTGGTCCAGAAACGCTTTGCATTGCATATCGTGATGGCGTATGTCCATCTCTACTCGCGCAACTTCCAGGCGCTCGGGCGCAGCCTCGATCAGCTCGAAGCCTCTTCGGATGCGCTCGACGAGCATCAGCGCTACGCGCTGCGCTTGCTGCGGGCCGCCCTCGCGCTTCAGCAGGACGACACCGACGCAATTGTCGCCATGCTGCCCGAGCTGCGCGCGATACCGGACGATGCCGACGACTTCGCCTGGAATGGCCGCAGCAACGTGCTTTCCTGGTTGCACATGTCGCGCGGCGAATACGACGAAGCGCGGGCCGTGCTCGACAACATGGCGCGCCGCGCCGGGGCGCCGCGCAGCAACCTGCTGGGCCGCTGCATGAGTGCGCTGAGTCTCTCGATGGAAGGGCGCATCAAGGAGGCGGAGAAGATCATTCGCGAAGTGCTCGACGAGGCCGAGCGCCAGGGGCCGCCATATGTGGGCGTCGCGTGCATGGCGGCGAGTCTGCTGGCCGATACGCTCTACGAAACCAACGACATCGAGGCGGCCTGCCAGCTGCTCGAGCCGCGAATCGGCATGCTCGAACGAGTGTCGCTGCCCGAGATCGTGATGCGCGCGTTCGCCGTGCTCTCCAACGCCCACTGGGCGGCGGGGCGGCGAGCCCAGGCTTGCGCCTGGCTGGACCGTCTCGAATCGTATGCCGGGCGCTACGGCCTCGACCGCGTGCTGGCGGAGGCGCTCGTGCTCCGGTTGCGCAGACATCTGGAGCAGGTGGAGACGGAGCGGGCCAATACCGTAGTCGAACGCCTCGCCACGCTTGAAATGCGATATGCGGGCGCGGGGCCGGACATGGCGGCGCGCATTCGCTTTGCCGCCGCCCGCGCGTGCGTGGAAATGTGCCTGCACACCGGCGACTACGCGGGTCTGGTTGGTCGTCTCGAAGCCCTGGTTGCCACCTCGGAGCAGAACGGGCGACGCCGACTCTCGACGACGCTGCGGCTGCAACTGGCCATGGCGCATCACGGCGTGGGCAATCTGCCTGCTGCGGGCAAAGCGTTCGTTCAGGCATTGCAGCAGGGGCACGCGCTTGGCCTGATGCGCACGCTGCTCGATGTCGCGGCAAGCGCGCCGGGCATGTTTGCCGCACTGGCCAGCCAGACAGTAGCCGATCCCGTGCTCGCGTTTTATGGCGAACGCCTGCGTGCTGCGCAGGCGTGCGCGGCGGCGCTGCCGGTGCCGCGGGTGTCGGCTGCCGTCGTGCCTGTCGATGCCTTGAGCGAGCGCGAACGCGAGATTCTTGCGTTGCTGGCGCAGGCCATGTCGAACAAGAAGATCGCCACGGTGCTCAACGTGTCGGCCGAGACGGTGAAATGGCACCTGAAGAACATTTACCTGAAGCTGGGAGTCGGCGGGCGGGGCGGCGCCGCGGCGCGTTTTCGCGATCTCAGCGCGAGCGAGGCCGAGACGCACGGGGTCTAGCGTCTCGCCGCGGGTGCGGCGAGACATATGCATAAGCACCGCCACCCTTGCCCCCCGCGTCGGGGAGTGAAGCGCCGCAGCCGGCCAGCGATGATGCGGACAACCGGGACGCCGTCCCGCCCAACCTTGTGACCCACCGCCATGGCGCGACTGACACGACACTACGCACACTGGCCCGAGGGCGTGCCCCATACGCTGCGGGCGCCCGAGTCCAACCTGTTCAGCTTCCTGGCAGCCAGCGCGGCGCGCTGCCCGGAGAAAACCGCGATCGATTACTACGGCGCGCAGATGAGCTACCGCACGCTGCACGAAGCCGTGCTCAAGCTCGCCGGCTACATGCAGCAGCGTCTTTCCGTGCGCGGCGGCGATCGCGTGCTGCTGCTCATGCAGAACTGCCCGCATTTCGCCATCGCGTATTACGCGGTGCTGCGCTGCGGCGCGGTCGTCGTGCCCGCCAATCCCATGAGCACGGCCGCCGAGGTCGCCTACTACGCGGCCGACTCCGGTGCGCGCGTGGCCATCACCACCCAGGATATGCTGCCGCGCCTCGCGCCGCTCCTCGAGAGCGGCGCGCTCGCCGGATGTGTGGTCGGCGCGTGCTCCGAGTTCGCCGGCGAGCCGCGCGACGTGCCGTTCATGGAGATTCCCCCCTTCGTGCGCGAGCCGCGTCAGCGCCTCACGCAAGCGGGCGTGCACGAATTTGCCGGCGCGCTCGCCGCCGGCATCGCGCCCACGCCGCTTGCCGGCAGCGCGGACCTGGCCGTGATCGGCTACACCTCGGGCACCACCGGCGAACCCAAGGGCGCGATGCTCAGCCACCGCGCGTTTTCGTACGTGGTCAACCAGCGCGTGCTGTGGTTTTCCGACGACCCCGATAGCAGCGACCTGATCACCCTGCCGGTGAGTCACGTGGCGGGCATGTGCGCGCTCAACCAGGCGCTGGTCCAGGGCCGCACCATGGTGTTGCTCGCGCGCTGGGACGCGGCCGCCGTGCCGCGCCTCATCGAGCACCACCGCATCGGATGCTGGGCCGCGGTTACGCCCATGCTCGTCGAACTGCTCGGGCGCCCGGAACTGGCGCAGCACGACCTTTCCTCGCTGCGCCGTCTATACGGCGGCGCCACCGCGATGCCGGAGGCGGTCGCGCGCCAGATCGAGCAGCGTCTGGGCGTGCCGTACATCGAGTGCTACGGCATGACCGAGACCTGCGGCAGCACGCACATGAACCCGCCGCAGGCATCGCGCCAGCAATGTGCGGGCATTCCCCAGATCAATGTCGATGCGCGGGTGATCGACCCGGACGGCGGCACCGAACTCGGACCGAACCAGCCCGGCGAACTGGTGATGCATAGCCCGACGCAATTCGACGGCTACTGGGGGCGGCCCGACGCGAGCGAGGCGGCGTTCGTCGAGATCGACGGCAAGCGTTTCGTGCGCAGCGGCGATATCGGCCACTACGACGAGGATGGCTACTTCTACATCACGGACCGGCTCAAGCGGATGATCAACGCATCAGGCCTGAAGGTGTGGCCGGCGGAGATCGAGTCGCGCCTGCATGGGCACCCGGCGGTGCGGGAAGCATGCGTGATCTCGGCGCACGACGCGCATCGCGGCGAGACGGTCAAGGCGCTGGTGGTGCTGCGCGACACAGCGCGCGACACGCTCACGCCTGAGGCGCTGATGGAGTGGGCGCGCAGCTGCATGGCGGCCTACAAGGTGCCGCGCCAGATCGAATTCGTGGAGAGCCTGCCGCGCTCGGCTGCCGGCAAGCTGCTCTGGCGCATCGTTCAGGACAATCAGAACCAGCTGGACAGCAAGGCGAATCTCGCATCACCGGCAGAGCGCGGTTAACGCGCCAACGCGCCAACGCGGGCCGGCGGCGTGCCGGGCCCCATGGACAGGAGACGACATTGAAGCAATTGAAGCAGTTTTACATCGACGGCGCGTGGGTCGAAGCGTCGTCGCCCGCGACGTACGTGGATATCGTCGATCCCGCCACTGAAGCCGTGATCGGCACGCTCGCGATGGGCGGCCCCGAAGATGTCGAGCGCGCAGTCGCTGCGGCGCGCGCGGCATTTCCCGCATGGTCGCGCACCAGCCGCGAAACCCGGCTCGCGTTGCTGGAACGCGTCGCGCAATGCTACAAGGCGCGCATGGCGGATCTCGCCGAGGCGGTCACCGCGGAAATGGGCGCGCCGTCATGGCTCAGCCGCGAATTGCACGCGCCCGCCGGACTCGGGCAGATCGCGACCACCATCGCTGCGCTCAAGGACTTTCCGTTCGAGACCCGCCGGGGCTCGACCTCCATCGTGCGCGAGCCGGTGGGCGTCTCGGCGCTGATCACGCCCTGGAACTGGCCGCTCAACCAGATCGCCGCCAAGGTGGCGCCCGCGCTGGCCGCGGGTTGTACGGTCGTCCTGAAGCCCTCGGAAGCCGCGCCGCTCGATGCGTACCTCTTCGCCGAAATTCTGCACGAGGCGGGTGTGCCGCGCGGCGTGTTCAACATGATCTATGGCGACGGTGAACGCGTGGGCGCAGCGTTGTCGAGCCATCGCCACGTCGACATGGTTTCGATCACTGGCTCGACGCGCGCTGGTGTGGCCGTGGCCATCAATGCAGCGCCGACCGTCAAGCGTGTGGCGCAGGAGCTGGGCGGCAAATCTCCGAACCTCATTCTCGACGACGCGGATCTGACTGCCGCTGTCTCTGCTGGCGTGGCGAGTTGCATGATGAACTCGGGGCAGACGTGCATCGCGCCCACGCGCATGCTGGTGCCGCGTCAACACTATGCGGCGGCGGTCGACATCGCGGCCGCCACCGCGCGTGCGCTGAGCGTCGGCGACCCGCGCGAAGCGGCGCACAAGTTGGGGCCGATGGCGAACCGTGCCCAGTTCGAACGGGTCCAGCAGATGATCGCAATTGGCGTGAGCGAGGGCGCGCGACTCGTCGCGGGCGGCCCGGGGCGGCCCGATGGCCTCGCACGCGGCTTCTACGTCAAGCCTACGGTATTCGCGGACGTGCACCCGGACATGACGATCGCGCGCGAAGAAATCTTCGGTCCCGTTCTCGTGATGCTTCCGTATGAGGATGAGGCGCACGGCATTGCCCTGGCGAACGACACTGATTACGGCCTTGCCGCCTATGTGTGGTCTGCCGATCCCGCGCGTGCAAAACGCGTGGCGGGCGAGTTGCGCGCGGGCGCCGTGCTGATCAACGGCGCGCGCATGGACCTGAGCGCGCCGTTCGGCGGCTACAAGGCGTCGGGCAACGGGCGCGAGTTCGGCGAATACGGCATTGCGGAATTCCTCGAGTTCAAGTCGGTGGTCGGAGCCGCATAGCGACCAGCGCCGTAAATGCATACGGCGCCCGCACAACGATAGGGAATGCGAAATGACACATAACGGGCGGAAGATACCTTCCCCGTCGAGCGCCGGCGAATTCGACTATATCGTCGTCGGCGCGGGTTCGGCGGGATGCGCCGTGGCGAGCCGGCTTGCCGGGGATGAGGGTGTGACGGTGGCGTTGCTGGAAGCGGGGCCGCACGATCACCACTACACCGTCTGGACACCCATCGGCATCGCGAAGACGGCGGGCCATCGGGGGGTGCGCAACTACGGCTACTACTCGGAGCCCCAGAGCGCGATGGGCGGGCGTCGCTCCTGGCAGCCGCGCGGCCGGGGTCTTGGCGGTTCGTCGTCGATCAATGCGATGGTGTACATCCGCGGCCACCGCCGCGATTACGATCACTGGGCGGAGCTGGGCTGCAATGGCTGGAGCTATGAGGACGTGCTGCCGTATTTCCGCCGCAGCGAGTGCAACGAGCGATACGCAGGCCGTGACGACGATCCGTGGCACGGCGGTAGCGGGCCGCTATACGTCAGCGATCTGCGTACGCCGAACCCGTTTTCGCGGCGTTTTCTGGAGGCTGCGCAGCAGGCGGGCGTGCGTCTGAACCCGGACTTCAACGGCGAGACGCAGGAAGGCGCCGGTCTCTTTCAGGTCACACAGCACAACGGCGAACGCTGGAATGCCGCGCGCGCCTATCTCCATCGGGCAGACGCCAGCAACGCCGGTTTGAACGGCGGCCGCAAGGGTCTTGCCGTGCTGACCGACACGCAGGCGTTGCGCATCTGCTTCGAAGGCCGTCGGGCCGTTGGCGTGACGGTCGTGCGCGACGGCGTGGAGCAAACCCTGCGGGCACGGCGCGAAGTGATCGTAAGCGGCGGGGCCTATAACTCGCCGCAGTTGCTGATGGCTTCGGGTATCGGGCCTGCTTCCCATCTGCGCGGTCTTGGCATCGGCATCGTTCACGATTTGCCCGGCGTGGGCGAAAACCTGCACGATCATCCGGACATCGTCATCAACAAGCAGGTCGATTCGACCGATCTGTTCGGCTACTCGATGCGAGGCTTCGCGCGAATGTTCGGCGAAGTGTTGCGCTATCGCCGGCACCGCACGGGCATGGTGGCGTCCAATATCGCGGAGGCGGGCGCATTCGTGAAGAGCCGCCCCGATCTCGCCGAGCCCGATCTGCAACTCCACTTCACAGCGGCGATGGTGGGCGAGCGCGGCGAAGGCAAGACGAAGCCGCCGCACGGCTATTCATGCCACGCCTGCGTACTGCGGCCCCATAGCCGGGGGCACGTAAGACTGAGCTCCGGCGACATGCGCGATGCGCCCATCATCGACGCGCGCCTGTTGTCCGACGCGCGCGACATGGAAGGGCTGGTCGCCGGCGTGAAGCTGATCCGCAGGATCTTCGCGCAGCCTGCGCTCGCCCGCGAGGGCGGACGCGAGATCGCGACGGAAGCATTCGGCGACGACAACAGGAACGACGACGCGATCCGCGCCTTCGTTCGAACGAGAGCCGAGACCGTGTTCCACCCGGTCGGCACTTGCCGGATGGGCGTGGACGAGAGGGCCGTGGTCGACCCGCAACTTCGGGTGCGCGGCGTGGAAGGCCTGCGCGTGGTGGATGCTTCGATCATGCCCACGGTGCCGGCCGGCAACACGAACGCGCCGGCCATCATGGTGGGCGAAAAAGCGGCGGACATGATCCGGAACGACGCAAGATAAAAAGGGCGCTTGCACGGCGGCTTTCGGTGCCCGGCGCCACGAGGCGCTTGCAGCGAAGCGCCGTGCGCGACGTCCCCACAAAGGAGACGATATGAGCACGGAATACGAGCCGTTCAAGGCATGGCGCATCGCGCTGCTGATGCTGGCCTTTCTGATGGTCAACTTTTTCGACAAGGTGGTCATCGGCATGCTGGCCGTGCCCATCATGAACGAGCTTGCAATCAGTCCCTTGCAGTTCGGCATCGTGAGCAGCAGTTTCTTCTGGCTGTTCGCCGTGGGCGGCATTGCGGGCGGCTTTCTCGCCAACCGCATTTCCACCCGTGTCATCGCGCTCGCCCTTGCGCTTTCCTGGTCGCTGTTCCAGTTGCCGCTGCTCGTCTCCTCGTCGATGCTGGTGTTCATGGCGTCACGCGTCGCGCTCGGCTTCACGGAGGGGCCCGCCTATCCGGTCGCCGTGCATGCGGTCTACAAATGGTTTCCGCCCAGCAAGCGGATCCTGCCCGTTTCGCTATACGTGGCGGGCGGCAGCATCGGCTTGCTGGCCGCCGGCGTGGCTGTGCCGCTCGTGACGCGGCATTGGGGCTGGCGGGCGAATTTCGTCATGCTGTGCGGCATCGGCGTGATCTGGTCGGCGCTATGGCTGGCTTTCGGCAGGGAAGGCCGCCTCGACGATCACCCTGCTTCGGCCGCGCCGCAGGCACGCGTCGCTTATCGCCGTTTGCTCGCCGATCGCACGGTGCTCGGCAGCATGTTGCTGCAGTTCGTGTCGTATTGGGGCGTGGCGCTCGGCTTTACGTGGTTGCCCGTCTATTTCCAGAAGGGTTTGTCATACGACGCGGTTGCTTCGGGACGCTACTACGCGCTCGTGATGGCCGCGGCCGTGCCGGTGTCGCTGGGCCTGTCGTTCATCGCCCAGCGGCTGATCGCACGCGGCGTGCGCTCGCGGATCGCGCGCGGCTGGTACACGTCCGGCTGCCAGCTTGCTGCCGGTCTCGGCTACATGAGCCTGCTCGACGGTCAAATGCCGCTGGCGCTGCGCCTCGCGATTCTGATCCTGACGTTCGGTTGCACGCCGATCGCCTATGGGCTCTGTCCGGCGTTGCTGGCCGAGGTCACACCCGCGCCGCAACGAGGCGCGATTCTGGCAATCGGCAATTCGGTGGCGTCGCTCGCTGGCATGATCGCGCCCGTGGTGATGGGGCGGCTCGTGCAAGGCATGCCGGGGGCGCATGGCTACGAGGCCGGATTCGCGCTGTGCGGCGCACTGTCGGTCGTGGGCAGCCTGATCGGCGCGGCGCTCGTTCATCCGGCGCGAACGATGGAGCGCCTGCGAATCGCGGTACCCGCAGTGCCTGCTGCGCCGAACTTGCCTGGCGAGTCGGCGGAAACGATCGCCTCTGCCGGGCAGGGCTGACTACCTGACTATCCGCCGCGCGCCGCGCGCCGCGGTTCGAACCTTCTGCAGGCTCAGCAATGAAACATGAAAAGGGCCTTGCCTGGTCTCCCAGGCAAGGCCCTTTCTTCGTCAGGCATGGTGTTGCCGCAGCGTGGGCCGCACTCTCGTGCGGCCCGATGATCAGAACGTATGCCGTATGCCGAGCAGAACCGCCACCGTGCCTTGACCCGGGGCGACCAGTTGACCGTAAGTCACCGGCACCCGCATGGTGCCCATGTTGTTGACGCCGCCTACGTCCGCATAGAGAACGGTGCGCTTCGAGACGCTGTAGTCGGCCGTGACCGCCCACGTGATGGCCTTGTTCGAAGAATTGTTCTTGTCGCGCAGATAGTAGACGCCGCTCGTGACGTTGAAGGCCGGCGTGAACTGATATCCCGCGCCGAGCGACCAGAGGTCGTAGTTCACGAGATTCGAGTGAGCGGGATTTTTGCCGTTGCTATAAGAACCCGATACGAAGAAGTTGCTGATCGTGTATTTCGCACCGAAGTACAACTGCCGGTTGTTGTTGATGCCGGTGGGCGCGGCGGGGGCAACCGGCGACGGGTTGGTGTCATGCGCGTCGTACCAGGCCGCTGCGAGATCGAGGCTGCCGTTCTGGTACGAGAGCACGGCGGACTCGCGCGAGCCTGCCGTCAGGCTGCCCGGGACGCCGCCTGGCGCATATTCGAGCGCCAGCTGCGCGCCCAACAGGCGGGGCGTGCGGTAGACGAGCGCATTGCTGTCGAAGAGCGCGCCGATGGGCACGTTCGTGCTCGCGCCCGACCATCCCGCCTGGAAGTTCATCCCGGCCCACGCGGTCAGGATGCTGCCGAAATATTGCGCGCCGCGGGCGTCGGTCTCGACCATGGCGATCGCGATGGGCGCGATCTGCCGGCCGACGTCGAACGAGCCGAACGGTCCTGACACGCCCACGCGTGCGATCTGGTTGAACAGCGCCACGGTGCCCGCCGTGTCCGGAAGGCCCAGCGCGCCGGTCCCGGTGTTGAACGCGCTTTGCAGCTTGAAGTTGACGCGATAGCCTCCGCCGAGATCTTCGGTCCCGAGCAGGCCCCAGAAACTCGAATAAATGCCGCCGTCCTTATAACGGAACACCGACCCCGTATTGGCAGCGGTTGGACTTAAGGTTGCGGCCGATGTGTTCTGGTACATCAAACCCGCGTCGAGTGCGCCGAACAGCGTCACCGAGCTTTGCGCGTGCGCTCCTGCTGCCATGACGGCCAATGTGGCGGCAGCAACTGACTTCAACTTCATAGCGTCTCCTGATTGTATTTCCGGCCATCTTTCGGGCGGCCCTTATGTTGGCGTCCGCCGGCTGCGCGCGAGATGCGCGGTTCGGCCTGGACACGGGTAAGGTGACGCGAAACGCGCGCATCGCGGCCCCCCAACGCGGGGGGCAAATTTGCCGCGCGATTAAGGCCTGTTCAGCATGCACGGAAACCTTTCGCCGATCGGGCCATGGGTGGCGAGACATAACGCTGTTGCCTACCTGCGCATGCTTAAGAACCCCCAGCGGCGGGGGGCGTCGTCGGTCCGGGTGCTCTCCTACCATGCGTTCAATCTGGCAGACGCGTATGCGCCGCGTTTGCCCTCATTCTGGAGAGCTACGCATGGACTTTCGATCGGACCCGGGCCTCAGCGCGTTTCGCGAAGAGGTGCGCGATTTTCTGCGCAAGCATTTGCCGCCGGACCTGCCGCGCCGCACCGACGGCGTGCGTTCGCCGCGCGCGCAACTGGCGCAATGGCAACGCATTCTGAACCAGCACGGCTGGGGTGCGCCCTATTGGGCCAAAGAGCACGGCGGTACGGGCTGGAGCGTCGCGCAGCGGCTCATATTCGACGAGGAATGCTCGACAGCGGGCTCCCCTTCGCAGGACACGTTCGCGCAACGGCTCGTCGGTCCGGTGCTCAATCATTTCGCCACTCCCGAGCAGAAAGCGGAGCACGTGCAGGCCATCCTTCGCGGCGAGCGGATCTGGTGCCAGGGATTTTCCGAGCCGGGCTCCGGTTCCGATCTCGCGTCGCTGCGCACGCAGGCAGTGCGCGAAGGCGACCACTACGTCGTGAACGGGCAAAAGATCTGGACGAGCTACGGTCACGAAGCCGACTGGATCTTTCTGCTCGTGCGCACGGATACGACCGTCAAGAAGCAGGCCGGCATCAGCTTCCTGCTCGTCGACATGAAATCGCCGGGCATCACGGTGCGGCCGATCATCAGCATCGACGGCTGCCACCACCTGAACGAAACGTTCTTCGACAACGTTCGTGTGCCGGCGGGCAACCTGATCGGCGCGGAAGGCGACGGATGGAAGCTCACGAAATTCCTGCTCAACAACGAACATGCCTCGACGGCCGATTTGCCGTCGCTGATGCGGTTCCAGCGCAAGCTGCGCAAGCTCGCACGCGAAACGCATTTTGCCGGCGCGCCGCTGATCGAGCGCGGCGACGTGGCCTTGCGGCTCGCTGCGCTCGAAGCCGAACTGCAGGCGATCACGGTGCTGGTGCAGCGCGTGGCCGCGCTGGAAGAGGACCATAGCCCCGCCGCGCATGCGATCGGGTCGATCCTCAAAGTCCGCGGCACGGAACTGCAGCAGAAGATGAGCGCGTTTCTCGTCGAGTGCCTCGGCGACTACGGCGCGGTCGCATGGGCCGGCCCGAGAGGCGAAGGCGCAGGCGCGCAGACGATCCACGCGCTTCAGTTCGAGGCGCGAAGCATTGCGGCGGAAATGTTCTTCCGCCGCGCCACCACGATCTACGGCGGCACGAGCGAAGTCCAGCGCGGCATTGTCGCGAAGATGATGTTTCAGTTCTGAGGGATGGGCCCGAGATGAATTTCAATCTGAATGACGAGCAGCAGATGCTCGAAGACAGCGTGCGCCGTTTTGTCGATAAGGCCTACGCATTCGAAACACGCAGCGCCATCGTCAAGGCGGCGCAGGGCGGCAGCGCGGAAAACTGGCGCACATTCGCCGAGAACGGCTGGCTCGCGGCCGCGCTGCCCGAGGAGCATGGCGGACTTGGGGGCAGCGTGCTCGACACGGCGCTGATCGCCCAGCAATTCGGGCGAGCGCTCGTGGTCGAGCCTTATCTGGGCTGCGCGGTGCTGGCGGCTCAGACGCTCGTCGCCGCCGCAGCGCCTGGGCTCAAGGACACGCTCTTGCCGGCGCTTGCCGACGGCGCCCAACGCGTCGCGCTCGCATACAGCGAAGCGTCGTCACGCGGCGATCCCGCCATCGTGCAGACGCTGGCGAGGCAGGGCAAGGACGGCTATCGCATCGAAGGCGCCAAGACGCTCGTGCTCGGCGCGGGGCATGCCGACTGGTTCATCGTCTCGGCGCGAGTCGCGGATGCCGGGCGCGAAGACGAAGGCATTTCGCTCTTTCTCGTGCCTGCCGGCGCTGCGGGACTGAAGCAGCAGGCCCTGCCGCTGCACGACGGCACGCAAGCCGCCGAGCTGACTTTCGCGCAGCTCGCCGTGCCCGCGAGTGCATTGCTCGGCGAGCGAGGGACCGGCCTCGAGGCGCTGCGTTCCGGTTTGTCGCATGGCATTACGGCGTTGTGCGCCGAGCTTGTCGGCGCGATGGAACGTGCGATCGAAATCACGGCGGAATACCTCAAGGTGCGCAAGCAGTTCGGCGTGCCGATCGCGAGCTTCCAGGCGCTCCAGCATCGCATGGCCGATATGGCGGCAGAACTGGAGCTTTCCCGCTCGATGCTGTACGCGATGCTCGCGGCGCTCGAATGCGAATCCGGCAAGACGCAGCAACTGGCGCTCTCGCAAGGCAAGGCATTCATCGGGCGCGCGGCGAAGTGGGTCTGCGGTCAGGCCATCCAGCTGCATGGCGGCATCGGCATGACGGAGGAATACGCCGTCGGGCACTACTTCAAGCGCGCCGTCGTGGCCGACATTCTGTTCGGCACCAGCGACCAGCACGAGGCAGCGAACGCGGCTGCGCTTCAGGAAGCGCTGCGCGCAGAGACCGAAACGGTTTGAACCGGCGCGCGGGTGCGCGCACGAGGGGGCCGTCGCGTCACGTCACGGCGGCCTCGACGGCTAAAGGAGCAGAGAAATGAAAGTATTGGTTGCGGTAAAACGCGTGGTGGACTTCAACGTGAAAGTGCGGGTCAAGCCGGACGGCTCTGGCGTCGATCTCGCCAACGTGAAGATGAGCATCAATCCGTTCGACGAGATTGCCGTCGAGGAAGCGGTGCGGCTGAGGGAGAAGGGCGCGGCGAGCGAGGTGGTCGCCGTTTCGTGCGGCGTGGCGGCGTGCCAGGAAACGCTGCGCACGGCCATGGCGATCGGCGCGGACCGGGGCATCCTGGTTCAGACCGACGAAGAGCTGCAGCCGCTCGCGGTCGCGCGCCTGTTGAAGGCAATCATCGAGAAGGAACAGCCGCAGCTCGTGATCCTCGGCAAGCAGGCCATCGACAACGACTGCAACCAGACCGGCCAGATGGTCGCCGCGCTGGCGGGTCTCGCGCAGTCGACGTTCGCCAGCAAGGTCGATATCGTGGAGGGTCATGCGATCGTGACGCGCGAGATCGACGGCGGCCTCGAAACGCTGAAGCTCGCGCTGCCCGCGGTGATCACCACCGATCTGCGGCTGAACGAGCCGCGCTACGCCACGCTGCCGAACATCATGAAGGCGAAGAAGAAGCCGCTCGATACGGTGACGCCGCAGGAGCTTGGGGTCGACGTGACGCCAAGGCTCAGGACGCTGAAGACGGTCGAGCCCGCCGGGCGCAGCGCCGGCGTGAAAGTCCCCGATGTCGCGACGCTGGTTGCGAAGCTCAAGAACGAAGCAAAGGTTATCTGAGGAAAAATCCATGACTGAACGGATCAATGTGCTGGTCGTGGCCGAACACGACCATGTCTCGATCAAGGGCGCGACGCTCAGCGCGGTCGCAGCCGCGCGTCAGTGCGGCGGTGAGGTTCATGTGCTGGTGGCGGGCCATGCATCGTCGTCGGCGGCCGCTGCGGCCGCGCGAATCGAAGGCGTCGCGCGCGTGCTGCATGCCGATGCGCCGCAGCTTGCCGAAGGCCTCGCGGAGAATCTGGCGGCTCAGGTCGTCGCGCTTGCGCCTGCGTATGCGGCCATCTTTTTCGCGGCCACGAGCAGCGGCAAGAACGTCGCGCCACGCGTGGCTGCGCTGCTCGACGTCGCGCAGGTTTCGGACATCACGCGCGTGGTCGGCGCCGACACGTTCGAGCGGCCCATCTATGCCGGCAACGCGATAGTGACCGTGCAGAGCAGCGATGCCGTCAAGGTGGTCACCGTGCGCGCCACGGCGTTCGATGGGGTGGCGGCGCAAGGCGGCGCGGCAGAGGTCGTCGGGATCGACGCGGTGCCGGATAGTGGCCTCTCCGCTTTCGTCGAGCGCGTCGTGGCGAAGAGCGACCGGCCGGAGCTTGCCGATGCGCAAATCGTCGTGAGCGGCGGCCGCGCGCTCGGCAGCAGCGAGCGCTTTGCCGAAGTCCTGACGCCGCTCGCCGACAAGCTGGGTGCGGCGCTCGGCGCCTCGCGCGCCGCCGTCGATGCAGGCTTCGCACCGAATGACTGGCAGGTCGGCCAGACGGGCAAGATCGTCGCGCCGCAACTCTATGTGGCCTGCGGCATCTCGGGGGCCATCCAGCATCTGGCGGGGATGAAGGACTCCAAAGTGATCGTGGCGATCAATAAGGATCCCGAAGCGCCGATCTTCGGTGTAGCCGACTATGGCCTCGAGGCAGACCTCTTCGAGGCCGTGCCGGAGCTGACTGCCGCACTCTGACGTTACGTGTGGCTAGACGCGCATGGATATGACGTATCCATGCGCGTTTTGTTTTTTGCGGAACGCGAATCTGCCCTGGAGCTGGGGTGAGGCCGGTATGCGGTATTGGCGGAAAGGGAAGGGACGACGCAGGCACGCGTTGCCGTGAACGGGAATGGGGTGAAACGGAACGGCGGGCGCCGGCTCGGCGCCCGCCGGGGTGGTCATCGAATCGCGCCCGACTCGCGCAAGCGGGCAACGGCGCCGGCATCGTAGCCAGCCGCAAACAGCACTTCGTCCGTATGTTCGCCGAGCATCGGCGCGCGGTGATGCACGCCGCCGGGCGTGCTGCCCATCTTGATCGGCACGCCGGCGATCTTGACCCGGGTGTCCGATCCGGGCTGCTCGACATCCACGAGCATATTGCGCACGCGGTAGTGCGGATCGTCGAAGATTTCCGCTGACGTGTAGACCGGTCCGAACGGAACACGACCGCCGAAGCATTCGGCCAGTTCGGCCTTGGTTCGCACCGACGTGAAGGCCTCGATGATCTCCACCACCTGCTGCGTGTGCTTCACGCGCGCGGCGTTGGTGGCGAACCGGGCGTCGGCAATCAATTCGGGCTGGCCGATTGCATGGGCGAGCTTTTCCCAGAAGCCGTCGTGCGCGACCGCGATCGACACCCAGCCGTCGCGTGCCCGAAACAGCCCGAACGGGCAAAGCAGCGGGTGACGGTTGCCTTCCGGCGTCGGCACGACGCCCGTATACGAGGTTTGATAGACGATGCGCTCGCACATGGCCAGCACGCAGTCGGTCATGGCGACGTCGACGAATTGCCCCTCGCCGGTCTCGCGGGCCCGCAGCACGGCGGCCAGCAAGCCGATGCAGAGCATGAGCGCCGGCACGGTGTCGCCCACGCCTGGGCCGATCTTCATGGGCGTCTCGCGGTCGGGCCCGGTGATGCCCATCATGCCGCCCATCGCCTGGGAGACGACGTCGTAGGCGGGCCACTCGGCATAAGGGCTCGCGCCGCTGCGCGGATCGCCGAAGCCGCGCACCGCGCCGTAGACGAGCCGGGGATTGAGTTCGCGCAGGTCTTCCCACGCGAGACCGAGCCGCTCCATCACGCCGGAGCGGAAGTTCTCGACGACGATATCGGCCTGCGCGATCAACTTGCGCACGACGTCGAGACCCTGAGCCGTTTTCAGATCGACGGCGATCGAGCGCTTGTTGCGGTTCACGCTCTGGAAATAGCCGCCGAAATCGCGCAGCGCGTCGTCTTCGCAGTAAGGGCCGTTGGCGCGCGTGCCGTCGCCGCTCAGGCCTTCGATCTTGATGACATCCGCGCCATGATCCGCGAGGATCTGCGTGCAGAACGGCCCGGCCAGCATTTGCGTGAGATCGATGACGCGTATCCCGCTGAGCGCCCCGCGGGAATGGTCCGCCGTGGCGGTCGAAGTCTCCATGTGGTTCTCCTGTGTCTCGTGAAAGCCGGCTATGGCTACGCAGCGGCCTTGCCGAGCAGGGCGTCGGAAATGATGCGCATCTGGATCTCGGACGTCCCCTCGAAGATCTTCGTGAGGCGGGCGTCGCGCCAGTAACGCTCCGCGGCGAAATGGGTCGTGTAGCCCGCGCCGCCGTGAATCTGCAGCCCTTCGCTGGTCACGCGCTCGGACATCTCGCTGGCGAACAGCTTCACCATCGCGGCTTCCGTGTCGCAGCGCTTGCCCGCGTCGATCTGTTCGCACACCGAATACAGCAGCGCGCGGGACGCCTCGATTTGCGTGGCCATGTCGGCGATCTTGAAGCGGATGGCCTGGAAATGCCCGATGGGCGAGCCGAACTGCGCGCGGTCGCGGGCATACGTCATCGAGTCTTCTAGACTGCCTTGAGCGAGCCCGATGGAGCGCGCGGCCGTGTGCGCGCGAGCCGTTTCGAGACCGGCCGTGGCGAGATAGAACGCCTTGCCTTCCTCTCCGACCATGCTCGATGCGGGAACGCGGCAGCCGTCGAACGCGAGTTCCCACGTGGTCCAGCCGTGATACCCGATCTTCGGAATCGGACTGCCGGCGACGTTGGCGGGCAGCTCGCCTCTCGGCTTTTCGACCATGAAGGCGGAGAGCCCGCGGTGACGCGCCTTGGGATCGACCTCGGGGTCGGTGCGGGCAATCACGAGGATGAAGTCGGCTTCGTCGGCGAACGTGCACCAGTACTTGCTGCCGGTGATGACCCAATCGTCGCCGTCGCGCACCGCGCGGCACGAAATGTTGGCGACGTCCGAGCCCGCGTTCGGTTCGGAAAGCGAGAAAGCGCCGAGGAATTCGCCGCGCGCCATGCGCGGCAGATAGTCCGCCTTCTTCTCGGGGCTGAGGCTCTTGAGCGCGCCGATCAGGCCGTTGCCGCGAGCGATCAGGCTGGCCACGCTCATCCAGCCGCGCGAGAGCTGCTCGGCAACGAGACAGTACTCGTATGCGCCGAGGCCGAGGCCGCCGTATTCCTCGGGAATCAGGATGCCGAAATAACCGAGTTCGGCCATTTCGTCGATGAGTTCGCGCGGAATCTTGCCCTTTTCGGGGTCGAGCTTGTTGGCGAGAGGAAGCACGCGCTCCATCGTGAACTGGCGCGCAGATTCCTGAATCATGCGGCGCTCGTCGGTGAGTCTTTGCATTGTGGGCTCCTTGAAGACCGGTCCATGTTCCTTAGGTGCGCAGGGGCGCAACTATGTACGGACATATTAGCAGCGCGATCGATCTCGGAGCGCACGGTTTCGGGGGGTGTTAAGTTCAAATATGCACTTAAAAATACAGAAAAACGCGCAAAAATCCAGCATCTTCGAAAACGGTTGACGGCATGCTTTGTTTTCGTGAATATGTACGTACATAGTGCCGCCCTGCGGGAGGCCTGACGAACCGGAGGATGAATGAGCAAGAACCGAAGCGGCAATTTTTTCGAGGATTTCCGCGTGGGCATGAAGCTGCGCCATGCCACGCCGCGCACGCTTACCGAAGGAGACCGCAGTCTCTATATCGGCTTGACGGGAAGCCGCTCCGTGCTCGGCACCGCCACGACGAACGCGCGTCAGTTGGGATTCGACGCGCGGCCGCTGGAGGACCTGCTGGTGTTCAACACGGCGTTCGGCAAGACTGTGCCGGACATCTCGCTGAACGCCGTTGCGAATCTCGGCTATGCCGACGTGCGCTTCCTCGCGCCTGTTTTTCCCGGCGACACGCTCGCCGTGGAAACCGAGGTGATCGGCTTGAAGGAGAACACGAGCCGCAGGAGCGGGATCGTATATGTGCGCTCCACGGCGAAGAATCAGCGTGATGAAGCGGTGCTCACGTGGGTCCGCTGGGTGATGGTCCACAAGCGCGACGTGCAGGCCGATTGCCCGCAGGCCCATGTGCCGACGCTTCCGGAGTTGGTGAGGGTCGGGAGCCTGCCGCGCCATCCGTTCGGCCCGCAAGTCGCGCAGATCACCGCGCTCACGGGAGTCGCCGATTTGTGGGACGACTACGCCGTGGGCGAACGCATCGATCACCCGGGCGCGATGGCGGTCAACGACAGCGATCACAGCATCGCCACGCGGCTGTATCAGAACACCGCGAAGGCGCACTTCGACGCGCGCGCCGCATCGGCCAACGAAGGGCGTCGCCTGGTCTATGGCGGCCACGTGATGTCGATCTGCAAGGCGCTCGCGTACGACGGGATCGAAAATGCGCTGACGATGCTCGCCATCAACGCGGGCAGCCACGTCAACCCCACCCTGGCCGGCGACACCCTCGTTTGCGCCACCACCGTGACCGACAAGTTCGACCTCGGCGACGACCACGTTGGCGCCCTGCGCCTGCGCATGATCGCGGCGAAGAACGTGGAGGCCGCCTCGATCGTCTTTCCCGACACCGGCGCTGGCCGTCCCGCTCATTCGACCAATATCGTGCTCGATCTCGACTACACGATCGCCATGCCCAAAAAATCTGCAACACGGAGCCAATGATGACTGTCCACACGCATCCCAAAGACGCCCTTTTTTCGGGCGAAAAGCCGTTTCCCGCGTTGCCTGCCTGCGAGCACTTCGCCGGCAGCGAAAAGCTGATTGCCAAGGCGTTCGGCTTGCAAGCCGAATACGGCCCGGTTTTCGATATCACCTGCGACTGCGAAGACGGCGCGGCTGCCGGCCAGGAGCGCGAGCACGCGCAGATGGTGGCCCGCATGCTCAACTCGGAACTCAACCGTTTTGGCCGCGCGGGCGCGCGCATTCACGATCCGTCGCACCCTGCATGGCGTCAGGACGTGGAGATCATCGTCGGTGAGGCAGGGCAGCGCGTCGCCTACATCACGATTCCGAAAGCGACCACGGTAGCGCAGGTTGCGGAGGTGATCGACCAGATTCAGTCAGTTGCCCGAAAGAACGGCGTCGATCGCGCCGTTCCGGTTCACGTCCTGATCGAAACGCATGGCGCGCTGCGCGAAGTCTTTTCGATCGCGGCGTTGCCGCACATCGAAGTGCTCGACTTCGGCCTCATGGATTTCGTGAGCGGCCATCATGGCGCGATTCCGGCGGCTGCGATGCGCAGCCCGGGGCAGTTCGAGCACGCGCTGCTGGCGCGCGCCAAGGCCGATGTGGTAGCGGCGGCGCTCGCCAACGGCATCGTGCCGGCGCACAACGTCTGCCTGAACCTCAAGGACGCCGCCGTGATCGCCGCCGACGCGGGCCGGGCGCGCAACGAGTTTGGCTTTCTGCGTATGTGGAGCATCTATCCGGCGCAGATCCAGCCGATCGTCAACGCCATGCGGCCGGATTTCGAAGAAGTGGTGGACGCTGCCGCAATTCTCGTCGCGGCGCAGGATGCCGCCTGGGGGCCGATCCAGTACGAGGGCGAATTGCACGACCGCGCCACTTACCGGTACTTCTGGAGCGTGCTGGAAAAGGCGAGGGTGACGGGCATGCCGTTGCCTTCCGCGGCCGAGCAGCGCTTTTTCGCGGGCTAGTCGAGCGCCGGCTGCGCACGTCATCGGGCGCGGCCGGCCGGCAAGCGGCGCTCCCGTTGCGCGTACAATCGGTAACTCCTTGAACAGCGCTACGTGCGCTGTGGCAATGACAACCCAGCGACAACCCAGCAGGACATGAGCGCGAAACCCAGGACCCCTCCGGTCAATCCATCCCTGCCGGTCACCCGTTACGCCGAACTCGCGCAAACGCTCATCAAGGCCATTAGCGCCGGCCGCTATGCGGTAGGCGGTCTTCTGCCCACGGAGCCCGAACTGGCCGAACTGCATGGCGTGAGCCGGCACACCGTGCGGGCATCGCTCAAGATGCTTCAGGATCTCGGCTACATTTCGCGCAAGAAGTCGGTCGGTACGATCGTCGAGAGCGCGAATCCGCGCACGGCCTTCACTCAATCGTTCGAAACACCGGAAGACCTGATGAGGGTCGCGGCGACCGAGGTGCGCTCGATCGAGACGGTCACGCCGGTCAAGCTCGATCGCACGCTGGCGCGCAGCCTCGAGGCGCCGCCGGGAAGTCAGTGGATTAGGCTTTCGGGGCTGCGCGTCGAGGCGGGAAAGCGGGGAGCGCCGCTCGCATGGGCGGACATTTATATCGATGCCGCGTTTGCGCATTTGATCGATGAGATCCGCAGCCGCCCGGGGGAACTCGTGAGCGCGATGATCGAGCGCGAAAGCGGGCAGCCGTTCGACGAGATCAGGCAGATCGTGCGGGGCGTACTGATCGACGCCGCGCTCGCGAAGCGGCTGAAGGTGGAACCCGCGTCGGCGGGACTGCGGCTCGTGCGGCATTACCGCCGCCAGGACGGCCGCATCCTGGAGATCTCCGATACGCGCTATCCGGCCGACCGCGTGTCCGTATCGTTTCAGCTGAAGCGCGGCCGGCTGCCGGGCTGATTCCCGGCCTCATGCATCAAGTCGCCGGCCGTCTGTGCAGCGGCCACAGCACCTTCATGGCCTCGCCGTCGGCGCGATTGGTGTAGCAGCTGTTGATGACTGCGGGCGGGGCCATCGTCCCGGACTCGTCGGCGGGCAGCCGCCCATTGCGCTCGACGCGGCCCACCGCGAAGCGCGTCTGCATCGCCGTATTCGCGAGCAGGCCCAGCAGTTCGGTCAGGTGGGTGCAGCCATTCACCCCGCCAACGACCGCCTTGATCTGTTTGCGAAAGCCCGCGCCGATCTGCATGCCTTTCAGTCCTGCATAAGCCGACTCGATGTCCGTGCAGTAAACGGTCGGCCCCGCCTCGATATGCGCCGTCACGTTCTGGATCACCATCGCTGTATCCAGCGTCATCACGATGCGCATGTGATGAATCGGCTCGCCTTTGGGCACGCGCTTGAAGAGGAGATCGGTGTCGATCGGGGTGATGTCGCGCAGTTCGCCTTCGATGTCGAAGAGGCCGTCGCTGCGCAGATAGCCGTTGCAGCTCATCGTGCGCGTATGCATGAGCTGCCGCGAAACTGCTGAAGCAGGGGAGGTGTTCATGGAGAGCATCCTTTTTCCACGAATGAGAAGATGGCGCCCCGCAAGGTGACGCGGGGCGCACAGAGGGTGGCGATCAGGGCAGGACGTTGCGCGGGTCGTCCTTCAGCACGAGCTGCCAGGCTTCACGGGCCATCGGCGCGCTCTTCTCTTCCATGATGTGGGCGAGGAGGCCCGCGGATCTGCCGACCAGCGAAAGGCCGCGAGCGATCAGCGGATCGAGGCCCATCGCGGCGACGATGGCCGCGATCGCGCCCACCGCATTCAGCGGCAGCGGCTTCTTCATCTCCTGAGTGAGCACGTCGCCGATCGCGTCCATCAGCCGCCAGTGCACGTGGTAGTAGCCGTTCTCGCGGGCCAGTTCGCGCAGCGTGGGAACGCGCGGATCGCCGTCGATATGGATAGGGTGCCCCACGCCGTAAATCGCGCGGCGTTGCTCCTTGTGCTGGCGAATCACCGCGCGGGCGGCTTCACGGATTTGTTCGTCGCTGGCGTTCTCCGGCAAGTCCTTCGCGCCTTCGAGCAGCATTTCGGCCGCGTTCTGCATCGTGCCGAGAAACACGCTGCCCGCGCCCAGCAAGCCGGCCGCGACCGCGCCCTGGAGCGCTTCGGGAGCGCCGATATAGGTCAGGCGGCCGGCAAGCGAGCTGGGCGTGATGCCGTGGTCGGCCGTGGTGACCAGCAACGCGTTGACCATGACCTTCTCGCGCGGCTCGGGCTTGCGGCCGAGCGTCGTGAAAAAGATCATGTCGATGAAATCGAACTTGCCGATGATCTCGGTCGACAGGTTCAGACCACGGACCATGATGGTATCGGTCGTGGTGTAGCCAATTTCGGTCTTTACCATGAGTCTGTCTCCGCACTCACTGCGCCGCAGGGTGGCGTCGCTTGAACAGGCACGTCGCGGCCATCTCGGCGACGACTTCGTCGCGCTGGTTGATGCCGCGGCGCATGAAGGCGATGATGCCGCGCTCCGGCCGGCTCGTTTCGCGTTGCTCGAGCACTTCGATCTCGACGCGCAGCGTGTCGCCGATGAACGTGGGCTTCGGGAATTTCAGCCGGTTTTCCAGCACGCTGAAGAGCGCGCCTTCCATCAGCTGGTTGGGGATCGAGCGCGAGGTCAGGCCGGCCATGAACGAAGCGACCAGCATGCCGTGCGCGATGCGCTGGCCGAAGATCGTGCCCTTCGCGTATTCGGCGTCCACGTGCACCTTGTTGAAGTCGCCGGTGAGGGCGGCGAACGCCGCCACGTCGCCTTCCGTGATCGTGCGCGAGGAGGTGGTGTAGGTCGTGCCGGGCGTGAGGTCTTCCCAGTAGATCGACGCCTTGGCGATCTCGTCGAGGACGCTGGTTTCAGTCATGTTGTGTCTCCTTAGGTGAGCGCGGAAATGCCGAGGATCTCGCGCCCGATGATGAGTGTCTGGATTTCGGTCGTCCCTTCGGGGATCATGCCGCCGCGCGTATCGCGGAAGATGCGCTCGATGGGGTACTCGCTCGCATAGCCCATGCCGCCGTGCACCTGCAGCGCGTGGTTCGCGACATCGAAGGCGGCTTCGGTCGCGTACAGCTTGGCAATCGAGCATTCCGTGCGCGCCGTGCCGTTCTGCATCGCGCGCGCGGCGCGATAGCCGAGCGCGCGGGCGGCCAGCGTTTTCGCGGTCATGTCGACGATATGCTTCTGCACCAGCTGGAACGAACCGATCGCGCGGCCGAACTGCTTGCGCTGCTTCGCGTACTCGACGGAAAGATCGAGCGCGCTTTGCGCCGCGCCGACCGCGCCCATCGCAACGTTCAGGCGTCCGAAGTTCAGGCCGATCAGGATCTGCCGCAGCCCTTCGCCTTCCACGCCGATGAGGTTCGCAGCGGGAATCTCGGCATTCTCGAATGTAAACGCGGCGGTGCCAGTGCTGCGCGCGAACATCGTCTCGACCGGACTCACGTCGAATTTCGTTTCGCCGACCTCGACGAGGAAGAGCGACAGCTTGCCGTCGCACTGCTCGCTGTAGGTGCGCGCGACAACGATGCCGAAGTCGGCGAACAGGCCATTGGTGATCCACAGCTTGCTGCCGTTGAGCACGTAGCGGTCGCCGCGCTTGTCGGCGCGAGTCTTGATTTCGGCGACGTTCGAGCCGACGTCAGGCTCGGAGATCGAGACGAACGTCTTGCGCTCGTTGCGCAGCAACGGCCGCATGAAGCGCTCTTTCTGGTCTTCCGTGCCGTACGCGTTGATGATGCCGGAGACGATATTGAGGCCGTTGAGCAGGATGCGCAGCGAGAGCCAGCAATAGCCGGCTTCTTCCATCATCACGGCCCACGTCAGGTAGTCGATGCCGAGGCCGCCGTCCGCTTCGCTCAAATAGCCGCCGAGATAACCGAAGTCGCCAAGGCCGGTGAGCACTTCGTGCGGAAAGCGCTTGTCGCGCTCCGCCTGCTGGATGCGCGGCGCAACGTGTTGCTTCAGGTAGCGGCGGATGTTGTCGCGCAGCAGCTGCTGGCTGCTGTCGAGGCCATCGACATCGCAATCGAGATCAGCCATAACGTCCTCCGGTCACGAACAGCGTGGTGCCGGTGATGTAACGGGCCTGCTCGGAGGCCATGAATGCGACGGCGCCCGCGATGTCGCTGGTCTTCCCGGCGAACGTCACGGCGTTCTTGGCAAGCGCGTTCTCGCGAATCGTGTCGTAGTTGGGCAGGCTCTGGATATATTCCGTTTCGATGAAGCCCGGCGCGATGGCGTTGACCGTGACGCCCTTGCGCGCCTGTTCCAGCGAGAGCGCGCGCGTGAACCCGACGAGCCCTGCCTTGGCGCTCGAGTAGTTGGCTTGGCCCGCGTTGCCGAACATCGCGCGCGAGCTGATGTTGATGATGCGGCCCCAGCCGCGCTCGTGCATGTGGGGCAGCACAGCGCGGCAGCAGTGGAATGCGCCCTTGAGCGTGACGTTGAGGACGAGGTCGAAGTCCGCTTCCTCCATCTTGAGGAGCGTGCGGTCCTTTACGAGGCCCGCGTTGTTCACCAGCACGTCGATCCGGCCGAATGCCTCGACACCGGCGCCGACCATCTTGCGGACCTGCTCCTCGCTGCGCACGTCGCATTGCACGGCGATCGCCTTGCCGCCGTTCGCCTCGATATGACGCGCGTTTTCTTGCGCCGCGTCCGCGTCGAGGTCGGTGACCACCACGGCCATGCCCTCGGTGGCCAGCATGCGCGCCGTCTCCGCACCAATGCCGCGGGCGGAGCCCGTCACGATCGCCACGCGATCTTTCAGTCCCAGATCCATCTTTGTTCCTCCATTCCTGATTGGATTAGATTGCGGCCGCCTGGCCGTTGCGCCTTGCCCCGGGTCTCAGGGATAGCGCCGTAAAATCGATTCGGCGATGCAGACCGGCTTGGCCGAGCCTTCGCGCTCCACCGTCATTTCGACTTTTATCTGTGCGCCGCCGTTGTCCAGGGGCTCCCAGGCCAACAGGCGGAAATGCGCGCGCACGAGGCTGCCCACCGGCACCGGGGCGGGGAAGCGCACCTTGTCGAGCCCGTAGTTCACGCCCATGCGGCTTTGCTCGATGCGATACGCCGTCGAGGAGAAAACCGGCAGCAGGCTCAGCGTGAGAAAGCCATGCGCGATCGCGCCGCCGAACGGGCCGTCTTTTGCGCGTTCCGGGTCCACGTGGATCCACTGGTGATCGCCGGTGGCGTCGGCGAACAGATTGACGCGCGCCTGGTCGATCGTCGTCCACTCGCTCGTGCCGATCACTTCGCCGACCAGCGGCTGAAGGTCGGCAATCGTTTGATACGTCTTCATTTCGGTTCCTTCGATTTCGATATGACTTCGCGCGCTCAGAACTGAAACAGCGCACGCGCGACGATGCTGCGCTGGACCTCGCTGGTGCCGCCATAGATCGTGGAGGCGCGGCGAAAGAACATCTCGTTGGCAAGGCCGCGGCCAAGCTCCTGCATCGGCAGCGTGGCGGCGTCGCGTTCCTGCGGGCCCGGATAGGCGATTGCGCCGTGATCGCCGAGCGACTCCACCACGAACGCGCTCATCTGCTGCTGCAGTTCGGTCGCGCGCACCTTGAGGATCGAGCCCATGGCATGCGCCGCCGGGCTGTGATCCTGCTCCAGTGCCGCCACGCGCTGCACCATCATGGCGATGGCGTTCGTTTCCGCTTCGAAGCGCGCGAGACGCAGGGCGAAACTGGTGCGCTCGATCAGCGGGCGCGCGCCGTCCCGAGCGACCACCGCCAGCGACCGCAACTGCTTCAGGTATCGCCGCAGCACCGGCAGGTCGGCCGTCGAGGCGTGCTCGTTGTTGAGCAGGAACTTCGTGATCGACCATCCCTCGCCCTCGGCGCCCACGCGGTTCGACACGGGCACGCGCACGTTGTCGAAGAACGTCTCGTTCAGGTGATGGCAGTCGTCGATGCTGCGGATCGGGCGCACCGTGATGCCGGGCGTCTTCATGTCGACCAGCAGGAAGCTGATGCCGGCCTGCTTCTTCGCCTCCTGATCGGTGCGTACGAGCAGGAAGATCCAGTCGGCCCGATGCGCGTAGCTGGTCCAGATTTTCTGGCCGTTGACGACGTAGTGGTCGCCTTCATCGTCCGTGACCCGATCGGCGCGCGTGCGCAGCGAGGCGAGGTCCGAGCCCGAGCCCGGCTCGGAAAAGCCCTGGCACCATTGACGCTCGCCGCTCAGCAGCAACGGCAGATGCGCCGCCTTCTGCTCAGGTGTGCCAAAGGCATTGAGCACGGGGCCGAGCAGTTTCTGCGCGCCGCCGTCCTGGGTGGGCGCGCCCGCGTTCATGCACTCCTCGTCGAACACGAGGCGTTCCTGCACGCTCCAGCCCGGGCCGCCATGTTCGGCCGGCCACGAGGGCGTGCCCCAACCCTGTTCGTTGAGGAGGCGCTGCCAGCGCGTCACGTCCTCGCGCGCCGAACGCGTGCCGGTGCGCAGCGGGCGGACGAGGTCCGCTGGCAGACGCTCGCGCAGGAAGGCGCGCAGGTTCTGGCGAAAGGCCTCGAGGTTTCGATCAGGCTGGAAGTCCATGTGTACTGTTCCTTTGCGTACTGGCGGGGCGCACCGGGGTTCCGGTCAGACCGGGTCCCAGGCGAAGACGTCGCGCGAGAGTTCGAGCGGGTAGAACGACTTCTCGAACATCGGAATGGCGCGCTCGACGCAGGACTCCACGGTCCAGCCTTGCGCCGTGTGCGCGGTGCGGATGGGGCGCGGCTGCGAGAACAGATAGATTTCGTTGTTACGCACACCGAAGATCTGGCCGTTGACGTGCTTCGCGTTGTCAGTGAGGAGGGCGAGCGTGAACGGGGCGATCTTGCCGGACTCCATCGTCATGTAGACCTTCATGCGCTCCTTCGCTTCTTCCGATTCGGTCGGCACGCTGCCGACCATGCGCGTGAAGGCGAACGGCGCAATGCAGTTCGAGCGCACGTTGAAGCGTTGCATGTCGATCGCGATGGATTTCGACAGTCCCACGATGCCCATCTTGGCGGCGGCGTAGTTCGCCTGGCCGAAGTTGCCGATCAGCCCCGAAGTCGAGGTCATGTGCACGAAGGCGCCGCTTTCCTGCGCCTTGAAATGCGGCGCGGCGGCGCGCGACATGTTCCAGGAGCCCTTCAGGTGGACGCGCACCACTGCGTCGAACTCTTCTTCGGTCATGCGGTGGAACACCGTGTCGCGCAGATTGCCGGCGTTGTTGACGACGGCGTCGACGCGGCCGAAGGTGTCGAGCGCCTGCTGGACGATCTTCTGGGCCGAGTCCCATTCCGCCACGCTATCGGTATTGGCGGCAGCCTCGCCGCCCGCCGCGCGGATCTCGTCGACGGTCTGCTGCGCGGGGCCGGCGCTGCCGCCGGAGCCGTCGATGTTCACGCCCAGGTCGTTGACGATTACGCGCGCGCCCTGGCGCGCGGCCTCGCAGGCAATACCCTTGCCGACACCGGCGCCCGCGCCGGTCACGATGACAACCTTTCCTTCGAGCAAACCCATTACGTACTCCTCGATGAATCGGAATCCTGACGATCCGTTTTTAGTGATGAAGACCCAGCACGCTGATCGCGGCGACGCCCTGGTAGGGAACGCCGCCCAGGTTGTGCGTGAGCCCGATGGCCGGGTTCTTGAGCTGGCGCTCGCCGGCCCGGTCCTGCAGCTGGTTGTAGATTTCGTAGGCCATGCGCAAGCCCGATGCGGCGATGGGGTGGCCGAAGCATTTGAGGCCGCCGTCGATCTGGCACGGCACGCCGCCGTCGCGGTCATAGAAACCGTCGAGCACGTCGTGCACGGCGCGTCCCGCTTCGGAGATGAACAGGTCCTCCATCGTCACGAGCTCGGTGATGGAGAAGCAGTCGTGCACTTCGATCAGGTCGAGCTGTTCGCGCGGATTCGTGATGCCGGCCTCGGCATAGGCGCGTTGTGCTGCGTTGCGCGTGTTGCGAACGTGGCTGCCGTCCCACACGTTGGTCGTCGATTCGATGCCCGAACTGACGCTCAACTGGATTGCCTTGATCGTCACCATGTCCTTGCGGCCGAGCGCGCGCGCGATCTCCGGCGTGGTGACGATGGCCGCCGCCGCGCCGTCGCTCACGCCGCAGCAGTCGAACAGGCCGAGCGGCTCGGCGATGATCGGCGCGCCGAGAATCTGTTCCATCGTCACCGCTTTGCGCAGATGGGCCTTGGGGCTCAGCACGCCGTTCTGATGGCTCTTCCACGAGACGCGAGCGAGCGCGCGCTTGAGTTCGTCTTTCGCGATGCCGTGGCGGGTGCGATAGCCATCGGCCAGTTGAGCGAAGCCGGCGGGCGCGGAGCCGAGGGGCAGCCACAAATCGTTCATGGTGCCCTTGTACGTGGGCGGCAGGCCGCCGTAACCGGTGTCCTTGAGCTTTTCCGCGCCGATCGCGAGCGCGATGTCCACCGCGCCCGACGCGACCGCATAGGCCGCGCCGCGCAACGCCTCGGTGCCGGTCGCGCACATGTTTTCCATGCGGCTGAATGGAATGCCATCGAGGCGCAACGCGAGCGACGCCGGGACGGCCGAGTTGCCGACGTTCACCGCATCGAGACACGACCCGTACCACGCGGCGCCGATCTCGTTGCGTGCGATGCCCGCATCCGCGAGCGCTTCGTTGAATGCCTCGGCCAGCAGATCGTGCGTACCTGCGTCCCAGCGCTCGCCAAAGCGCGAGCAGCCCATGCCGATAATGGCGACCTTGTCCTTGATACCGTTTGCCATGGTTGTCGCCTCCGTTATGCCGCAAGCGGCGTGGCTTTCCAGAAATAGCGCGGATAGTTGCGCGTCTTGTCGATGTCCTTGATACGGAACACCATGCGCAGCGGCGTGCCGACATCGAGACCTTCCGTGCCGACGTCGGTGACTTCCATGAGCACGCGCGCACCGTTGTCGAACTGCACGAAGCCCACATAGAGCGGCGGGGCCGGGTGATACGAAAGCCAGTCGGCGGTCATGGTCAGCACTTTCGCGTCCACGTCGTAGAGCGCGGTGGGCTCGAACTGCGAGGCGGGCGCGTGGCAGGTATCGTTCACGCAATAAGCCAGCTGCGGGAACTGCACGGTGCCGCAACAGCCGCACTTGCCGGCCACAAAGCCGCCGAGCTGCCACGCGCTGCGGTATTGCTCGGTGAACGCCGTCTTGACCTGCTTCTCGGCGCGCATGCCCCATTCGAGGTCGATGGCGTTGTCGTACGAGAGCATGCGCAAATAGTCGCCATGCACCTGGGCGTCGGCGATGGCCTGCGTCGCACCGCGGCGCGGCCTGAACGATGCGATGGCCGCGGTCGTCTTCAGCACGAGCACGTCGCATCCCTGTCCGAAGCCCGCCACCACGATGATGTCGTCCGGTTGCGCGCGTTCGAGCGTGGCTGCGAGCATGAGACACGGATGCGCGGCGCCCGCGTAGCCGCAGTGTTCGTCGAGATGATCCGCTACGGCCTGCGCGGCGATGCCGGCGCGCCTGGCCACGGCTGCGCCCACGCCCTTGAGCGGCGCGGCAAATACGAAGTGCGCGACCGCATCGGCGGGCACGCCCGCGCTTTCGAGCGCGGCCTTGACGGTGGCCGGGACGATCTTCGCGTAGCCTTCGTCGCGAATCCAGCGCTCTTCCCAGTAGTAGTCGTGCTTGCCATCGGCGGCGCGAAAATGATCGACGAACAGATTGGCCTCGCTGGCGCTGCCGATGAGTTCGGCGATCACACCTTCGTTGCCGAGCGTGAATGCAGCGGCGCCTGCGCCATACGCGAGTTCCTGCGCGCTGGCAGGCTTCGCCGAGGGATGATCGCTCGCGACGAACAGCACGTTCTCTCGCGCCGCGCGCAGGTGGTTCAGCAGGCCGGCAACGCCGGCGCGCTGCGATTGCCCGATTTCGAGCGTGCGCACGCCAGCGGGCAACTCGAGTGCGCCAGCGACGATGCTCGCGCCTTGCAAGTCGGCAAAGGCGGGCCGCGTCGTGGCGAGTGTCAGCGCTTCGATGTTCGTGCGGGTGCGTTGGCCGAGCGCGTCACGGGCGGCTTCGACGGCCATCGTGATGCTGTCCTCGTCCCAGCTGCAGAAGGCGCGCTCGCCTTTCGGCGCGGCGCCGGCCGCTCCGCTCATCCAGCGATGGGCGGCGGCAATGGCGGCGCGCTGCATACGCAGGCGGGGCACATAGCCGCCATAGCCGGTGATGCCATACGGTATTGGCGTTCGGGTCATGCTTACCTCGCGGTCTTGGATGCTTGATGAATCCTGCTGTCGAGCGGACCCTGGTGGTGCGGGGCGCTCGGGTGATCGAATCATCGCTAGAGGTCGGTTCCGGGCCACTCCCCAACGCGGGGGGCGGCGAGGACGGCACTTAAGCGCCGGGTGGGGAGAGCGGGAATTGCAGGAGGACGAGGCGGGTCATGTCGGGGGGCGGCGTGAAGGGTTGCCTCGGGGTCGCCTCGCGCGGCAGGCGCACCCGGCGAGGGCGGAAACGGAACTTATGCGCACGGCCCGAACGGCCTGCCCCCTGAGTCGAGGGGGCGGCGATCTCGCGCCTGGCGCCATACTGGCGCGGACGATTTTTCTTCCATTTCAGGGCTGCGCGTTCCGATCTGGATACCGACAACGGAGACAATCACGATGTACCTCACCCAATGCCTTCATCGTGCGGTTCAGCAATACCCGGACCGGACGGCCACTGCGTTTCGCGGGCGTCGCCGCAGTTACGGCGAATTTGGCGAACGTGTCGCGCGCCTCGCGGGCGCCCTGGTTGGCCTGGGCATGGCGCATGGCGACCGGGTTGCCATGCTGGCCCCGAATTCGGACCGGTACGTCGAGTACATCATGGGTGTCTGGTGGGGGGGCGGCGTCCTCAATCCCATTAACGTGCGCTGGAGCGTGCCGGAAATCGTCTACTCGCTGGACGATTGCGATACGCGCATCCTGCTCGTCGACGATGCGTTCCTGCCCCATGTCGAGGCGATTCGCGCGAAGGCGAAGCACGCGCCGCTCGTGATTTATGCGGGCGACGGCGAGGCGCCCGAGGGCATGCTGTCGTTCGAGACGCTGATCGCCGATACGCCGCCCATCGAGGATGCCTGGCGCGGCGGCGACGATCTCGCTTGCATCATGTACACGGGCGGCACCACGGGCTTTCCGAAAGGCGTGATGCAGACGCATCTGAACCTGTGGTCAGGTTGCGTGCCGCGTCTCGCAGAGATGCCGCAGCCGCCCAACTGCGTCGTCATGCACGTCGCGCCGCTCTTTCACGTGGCGGGGCTTGGACGCGTCGCGACGCAATTCCTCGCGGGCGGCACGCACGTGCTGGTGCCGTCGTTCGATGCAGGCGAGTTGCTTGCGACCATCGAACGGGAAGGCGTGACCGAATCGGTACTGGTGCCGACGATGATTCAGGCGCTGCTCGCGCATCCCGATCTTTCGCGCTACAACCTGAGCAGCCTGCGCCGGCTCTACTACGGCGCGTCGCCCAGCGCAGGCGCGATGGTCGAGCAACTCCTCGCGCAGTTTCCGGGGATCGAACTGTCGCACAGCTATGGCCTGACCGAGACGTGCCCCGTCGTGTCGAGCAATCCGCCGGAGAATCACAGCGAGGCCGCACGCCGCAGCGGGCTTTCGCGCTCGGTCGGGCGCGGCGGGATTGGCGTCACCATCCGCATCGTCGACGCTGAAGGTCGCGAGGTGCCGCGCGGGACGGTGGGCGAAATTGTCGTTCGCGGTCCTAATATCACGCCGGGATACTGGAACAAACCGGAGGAAACGGCGCGCGCCATGCGCAACGGGTGGTTCCATACCGGCGACGGCGGCTACATGGACGAGCAGGGCTATGTGTTCATCGTCGATCGCATCAAGGACATGATCGTGACGGGCGGCGAAAACGTCTATTCCGCCGAGATCGAGAATGTGATCGCGCGTCATCCTGCCGTGGCGATGTGCGCGGTGATCGGCGTGCCGCACGAGCACTGGGGCGAGGCGGTTCACGCGGTGGTGGTGCTCAAGCCTGGCGCGAAGCTCGACGAAACCGCGCTGCGCGAGCATTGCCGCGAGTTCGTTGCAAGCTACAAATGCCCCAAGACCGTGGAGTTTCGCGACGCATTGCCCCTTTCCGGCGCCGGCAAGATTCTGAAGAAGGATCTGCGCGAGCCTTACTGGAGCGGCAAGGCTCGCGAGACGAAATAGGGCGGGTTGCGGGCGTTGCGCGCCTCGATCAACGGAACGGGCCGCCCGGCAGCTGACTGGCGGCCGGTTCGCCTCCGTGACGGCAGAGGACCGCGTCGAGCGCGACGACGCCGTGTCCCTGCGGTCTTACCGCGAGGGGATTGATTTCCAGTTCGCCGACCGAATCGGCGTGGCTCGCGACGAAGTCGCTCAGTTTCACCATGACGGCAACCAGCGCGTCGACGTCATACGCGCACTGGCCGCGATAGCCTTTGAGCAGCGCGTGACAGCGGGTCTCCTCGATCATCTGCCGGGCGGACTGCGCTGTGAGCGGAAGCAGCCGCCTGCTGACATCGCCGAAGAGTTCGATGCCGACTCCGCCGAGTCCGAACGTGCACACGTGACCGAACACCGGGTCCTGGTGAATGCCCACTACCACTTCCACAAACGGCGCCGGCAGCATGGGCTCGATCAGTACGCCTTCGAGATCGGAAGCCGCGCATACCCGCAATCCGTTTGCATGAATGTCCCCGAATGCTTCGGCCGCTTCGCGTTCCGACGTTATGCCGAGCCGCACGCCGCCCATATCGGTCTTGTGCGTAATGGAAGCGCTCGCGATCTTCATGACCGCTCTGCCGTTTGCGACGTCGCGCCAGGCTTGCGCCGCTTCATCGGCTGTGCGGGCGACGCGGCTATTGGGTACGGGAATGCCGATTTTTGCCAATAGCGCCTTCGTTCTGGCTTCGGAAAGACCCATGTTCGCTGCGTGCGATGCGATTGCGCCCAGCGGGGTCCACGCGTTGTCGAAGCGGGCTCGCCAGCGCCCGTATTCGATGAACCGCTTGACGGCCAGCACGGCGTTGCCCACGGCACGCATCGGCATCAACCCGCCTTCGATGATCGTGCGATGTCCCTCGCCTGTGCGGTCGCTCATCCACACGGGGACGATGGGCGTGCTCACCTCGCGCTGTACGTCGACGAGGCTTGCGCCGAGCAGCGTAGTGGTCCTTCCGTATTCGACGGGAATCGGCACGAGCACGAGGTCCGCGTGCGGATCGCTTGCCGTCGCTTTCAGGGCAGCATGGCTCACCTCGGCATTGACGAGCACTTCCGCCGTGACGTCGACCGGGTTGTCGATCGCCGCGTAGCCGGGGAGGGTGTCGCGCAGCTTTTGCAGCGTCTGCGGGGCGAATCGGGTTAGCGTCAGGCCAGCTAGCCCGATCATATCGGACGCGAGTGCGGCGGTCCCGCCGGAGAAGCTATAGACGGCCACCTGTTCGCGGCCGGTCGGCTCGGCGCGGGACAGCAGCGAAGCGACATCGATCATTTCGTCGATGTCGTCGACCTCGACGATGCCCAGTTCGCGGAACACGGCGCTATTGATTTCAGCGACGCCCGCAATGGCGGCGGTATGCGACTGCGCGGCTTTCGCGCCGTAGGCCGATTTGCCGACCTTCAGCGCGACGATCGGCTTGCCGAGGCGCGCGGCGTGCAAAGCGGCAGCCATGAAGCGCGGGCCGTTGCGTACGCCCTCGAGCGTCGTCACGATGACCTTGATGTCGGGCGCTTCAGCCATGTAGTCAATAAAGTCGCTGACTTCGAGATCGACCTCGTTGCCGCCGGAACACCAAAGGCCGATGCCCACGCCGCGGTCCATGGCCTGGATGAAGGCGCGGCCGAGGCCGCCGCCCTGGGTCGCGACGCCAATCGGACCGCTGCGCTGGTCGATGCGCCATGCGGGCGAAAAGCACAAACCGAGCCGCGCATTCATGTTGTTCAGGCCGGGGCAGTTGGGGCCATAGATCCGCATGCCGGTGCTCGCCGCGATTTCACGCATGTGCGCCTCGATCGCTCGTCCTGCCTCGCCGGTTTCGCCGAAGCCGGACGTGAAGACGATCGCGAACTTCACGCCGTGCTCGCCGCACTCGCGCAGCGTCTCCAGCACGGCGTCCGCGCGCACGGCCAGGATGGCCAGATCGGGAGCCTGCTCGATGCGCCGTATGGACGGTACGCAGGGTCGTCCGTGAATTTCGGCATAGCCAGGGTTCACGAGGTAGAGCTCACCGTGAAAATCGGACCAGGCGGTCAGATTCTCGAATGTGCGGCCTCCGATGCTGTCGGGCCGCTCCGATGCGCCGATCAACGCGATGGATCGCGGCTGGACAAGCAGCGAAAGGTCACTGAAGTGCGAGAGGCTTTCATTCATGGCGCGAGGAAGGTCCTGTTGTAGTGGTCATACTTTGGACTGCAGATGAATGGTCAAGAGCGGAGACGCCGCCCGGACGAACCCGGGCACTCCGGCTCGATGGGGCTCACGATCCCGGAGCTTCGTCGGCGACGATGGCCGCGTCGGCAGCCAGGGCCCCTTCGCCCTCGGGCATGGCGAAGACGGGATTGAGATCGAGCGATTGCAGGCGCGGCCCGGCGGCTATCGCAAAGGCCGAAAGCTTCGACAGCATGCGTGCGAGTGCGGCAATATCGGTAACTGGCCGGCCGCGCGCGCCGAGCAACAACGGTGCGCCGCGAATCGAGCGGATCATCCGCTCGGCGACGTCGACGCCAAACGGACAACGATGCAGGACGACATCGTTCAGGATCTCGACGAATACGCCGCCCAGGCCGAACATCGCGATCGGACCGAAGACCGGATCGCGCTGAATGCCCATGATGCACTCCACGCCGCCCATGATCTGGCGGGCTACCAGCACGCCGTCCAGCCGGGCTCGCGGTACGGCGTTGCGGGCGCGCTGAAACAGTGTGCCGAAGCCGCCGTGCACGGCGCTTTCATCGCTTACGCCGAGTAATACGCCGCCTGCCTCGGACTTGTGCAGGATATCGGGCGACAGGATTTTCAAAACCACGGGGAAGCCGAATTCGCGCGCCGCGCGCACGGCGGATTCGGCATCGGCGCAGGCCCGTTCCGGGACACTGGCGATACCCGCGGCGGCGAGCAGCTGCTTGGCCTGGGCTTCGGTGAGCGGGCCCGACGGCAGTGCAATCGGCGCTAATGCAGGGACCGGGGCACCCGGCTGCGCGTCTGCAGCGAAGCTGCGGCCAATGTGCCCCATGGCGGCAATGGCGGCGACTGCGCGGTTGAGGTCTTCGAAAATGGTGAAGCCTTGTTCCTCGAAAGCGTCCAGCGTTGCGCGCGACCCGCGCAGGATCAGCACATAAAGGCGGTCCGGATGGCGCGCCCGCACCCGTGCCATCCGCTCGAGCAGGCCCCTCCATACGTTGGGCGCGGTGCCGGCGTAGGTGAAGAATCCGAGCAACGTCCGATAGCCACCTTCGTCCAGCATGGTGTCGACGAACGGTTCGATGATGGACGGGTCGTTGATGAACTGGCCGGTCGTGTCGACCGGATTGCGTGGCGAGCAAATCGGCAGCAGTTCGAGCAAGGTGTGCTGCGCGTGTGCCGGCAATTCCGGCATGGGCAGCTTCAGCGCTTCCGCGGCATCCGAAACGATGACGCCCGCACCGCCGCTGACCGTGACCATGCCAAGCGTATTGCGTTCGGGAAAGATGCCGCGCGTGGCAAGCCGCACGATGTCGAGAAGCGCCTCAGTGGTGCTCGCGCGCACGACGCCGGCTTCGGCGAGAACGGCGTCGCACACGGCGTCGTCGCCGACGATCGACGCCGTGTGCGAAAGCGCTGCGGCGCTGCCCAGCGCGCTGCGGCCGACCTTCAACATCACGACAGGCTTGCGGGCCCGGCGCGCGGCCTGCAGCGCGGCGAGCAGGCCCGGGCCGTCCTGAATGCCTTCCGCGTAGAGCGCGATGACGGTGGTGTCGGGATCCTCCACCATCAAGTGGACGACGTCGGCCAGCGCGAGATCGGCCTCGTTGCCCGTCATGAAAATGCTGGAGATGCCGACACCGGCGTCGGCGGCCGCAGCGAGAAGGTGCCCTCCGTACGCGCCCGATTGGCTGGCGATGCCCACGTTTCCGGGGCGCACGTTGGCCGTGACGTCGGTCGAGAGAAAACTGCCCACGAAGCCGCTGTGAAAGTTCACGCATCCGAGTGCGTTCGGACCCAGCAGCCGCATGCCGCTGCGGCTTGCGGCTGTTGCCAGGCTGGCCTGCAGCGCGCTGCCCGGCGCGCCGGTTTCCGCGAAGCCCGCGCTGAACACGATTGCCGCGCGAACGCCGCGCTCGGCCAGCGCCTTCACGGCATCCAGCGCCTGCGGGGCGGGAACGGCGACGATCGCGGCGTGCGGCGTTTCCGGCAATGCGGCGATCGAAGCGTAGGCGGGCAGTCCCTGCACTTCGTTTCGGTGCGGATTGACCGGAAAGATGCGGCCGCTGAAGCCGAGCCGCCGCATGGCTTCGATCGGGCGGCCGCCTATGCGGGTCGGATCGTCCGATGCGCCGACCACAGCGACCGAGCCCGGGTTCAACAATGCATTCATCGAGAGCATTGCATCCATGTCCTTGACGGGAGGGTTACGGGATTGCGGTCCGTGGCGGTCTGAATGCCTCGGATGACCAAGCGTAGGCAAATGACGGCCCCAGTCTCCCCCCCAACGTTGGGGGTGGTAGGCGTTGCCACATGGGAAACGGATCTTTCCCCGCGCGGCGACACATCGCGCCGCGTGGCGGATACCGGATTTTGCTGTGACAAGAGGTGTTGCACTCGGGCGGCACAAAAGTCGAACGCGCCGCCGCAGTCGGCGGAGTAATGCGCGAGAGCGGTTAGATACCCCCGCCTTTTTGGGGGGGGAGGTCCGTCGCGCATGGCGTTACCTTGCTACCTGGAGTAGCCCGTGTTGTCGGGCATTTCGTTCGGAAGTAGGGCACAGTCGCGTTGTTTCAGGAATGGACCTTGGCCCTCCTCAGCATGCTGCGCACAGATGGCACTGGAGATATCGATGAAAACCGCGGAACGATCGTTGCGTCTGCTCGTTGAGAAGTGGATTGGCGCGAGCCCGGAAAGGCGGGCGCGGGTCACCGGGTTCGGATATTGCCGCAAACGTGCGTGGCGCTATGTGCGCGTGGAGACTGCGAATTCGTCAGGTGTTCTTTCTATTTTGTTTTTCCGGCATGAAGACGGATCGTGGTGCGTATTTCCGCCCGAACGCAGACGGCCGGCAATGCGCATCGTCTGAGAGCGTTGGTTTGTGGAAAACGATGTTTATACCGGATATCGGCAGGTATGGAGGCCTGGTTTCGTGAGTATCTCGACAGTTGAAAATGACGGCTTCGCGCCTGTGCGCGAGTCGATGGAATACGACGTGGTGATCGTGGGCGGCGGGCCGGCAGGCCTGTCCGCCGCGATTCGCCTGAAACAGCTGGCAGCGGAAAAAGGCGCTGAGATCGGCGTATGCGTGCTGGAAAAGGGCTCGGAGATCGGGGCGCATATCCTCTCGGGCGCGGTTATGGATCCGCGCGCCATCAGCGAGCTCATTCCCGACTGGAAAGAGCAAGGCGCGCCGCTGAACGTGCCCGTTGCCGAAGATCAATTTCTTTTCCTTTCGGAAAACAGCGCGAAGACGGTGCCCAACTGGGCGCTGCCGGACAACTTCAAGAACCACGGCAACTATGTGATCAGCCTCGCGAACGTCACGCGCTGGCTGGGCCAGCAGGCCGAGGCGCTGGGCGTGGAAATTTTCCCGGGCTTTCCGGCGGCTGAAGTGCTCTTCAACGATGATGGCTCGGTCAAGGGCGTGGCCACGGGCAACATGGGCGTCGGCAAGGATGGCGAGCCCACCGAGAATTTCCAGCTCGGCATGGAGTTGCACGCGAAGTACACGCTGTTTGCCGAAGGCTGCCGCGGCCATCTGGGCCGTCAACTGAACGAGCATTTCAAGCTCGGCAAGGACGCGGACCCGCAGGTGTACGGCATCGGCATCAAGGAGCTGTGGGAGATCGATCCCGCGAAGCACCAGCCGGGTCTGGTGATCCACACGGCCGGCTGGCCGCTCGAAAAGGACACCTACGGCGGTTCGTTCCTCTATCACACCGACAATAACCAGGTGATGGTGGGTTTTGTCGTTGGACTCGCGTACCAGAATCCGTATCTCTCGCCGTTCGAGGAGTTTCAGCGCTACAAGACGCACCCGGCGATCCGCAAGTATCTGGAAGGCGGCAAGCGCGTTTCGTACGGCGCGCGCGCGATGACGGCGGGCGGTCTGATGTCGCTGCCGAAGCTCGTGTTCCCGGGCGGCGCGCTCGTAGGCGACGACGCGGGCTTCCTGAACGCCGCGCGCATCAAGGGCAGCCACGCGGCGATCAAGACCGGCATGCTCGCAGCGGAAGCCGCATTCGATGCCGTGCAGGCCGGCCGCCAGAGCGATGAACTCGCGGCTTACCCGGAAGCGTTCAGGCAGTCGTGGCTCTATACGGAGCTCTACAAGGCGCGCAACTTCAAGCAGTGGATGAGCAAGGGCCTGTACCTGGGCACGCTGATGGTGGGCATCGAGCAGAAACTGCTGGGCGGCAATGTGCCGTGGACGCTGCATCACCAGCATCGCGATCACGAGATGCTCAAGCCGGCGTCGCAGTGCAAGCCCATCGAGTACCCGAAGCCCGATGGCAAGCTCACGTTCGACCGCCTTTCTTCGGTGTTCATTTCCAATACGAATCACGAAGAGAACCAGCCCGCGCATTTGACGCTGAAGGATGCAACGGTGCCGGTCGGCATCAACCTCAAAACCTACGCGGGCCCCGAATCGCGCTTCTGTCCCGCAGGCGTCTACGAATTCGTGAAGGATGAGCAGGACGACGACCGCCTGCAGATCAACGCGCAAAACTGCGTACACTGCAAGACCTGCGATATCAAGGACCCGACGCAGAACATCGTGTGGGTCACGCCGGAAGGCGGCGGCGGACCGAACTATCCGAACATGTAAGCGATTTGCGCACCCAAGGTGGCCCGTTCTGAACCGGCCGCTCTCGTTGTGCGCGCATCCACATTAAGTGACGAGGCGTTCGTACGCGCCTCAGTCACGCCATCTTCAGTTCGTTACGGCAATGGCGATGCCGCTGGCCGTGACGATCACCGCATCCGCCGCAGTCAGTGCTGCTTCCGAGCTTTGGGCCAACGGCGTCCCTTGCTGCAAACTCGAACGCCCGTCACGCAGAAGCGGCCAGAACAGTTGCACCATTCCGGGCTCCACGGGCATGCCCGCGGGCACGCCGTAGGCGTCCTGCCGCCGTGGTTGACTCTGGTGGGTCGTGCCGTGCAGCACGTCCCAGACGCAGAGGATATTGCCGTAGTTCGAAGAAGCATTGCCGTAACGGCCAAGGCCATGATGCGCGTGGTGAAAGTCCTGCAACACCACGACTTTCTCCACGATATCGAGCACCAGGCGGCCAGCGCGATATCGCCGTACCCACAGGTCCCAGCGATAGCCCGTGTGCTGCAGCAGCGTCACGACCCCCTTGAACCCGAATACCACCGCGGAAGCCGTGCCGGCGCCGAGATAGATCAACACAGGCGCCATCCACAAAGCCGGAACGAGAAAGTAGTAGAACGTATTTTCTCGCCCAGCCATCAGCACGTTCAGGTAGGTTGGCGTGTGATGGGGCTTGTGCAGGCGCCACAGCAGCGGCCACTGGTGCGCCATGCGATGCAGCCAGTAGTTCAGGTAGTCGTCGATGGCGAGGATGATCAGGAACATCGCCCACACCGGTACCTGAGCCAGCGCGCCCTTCCATTGCGGCAGGAAGCGGGCAATCGGCCAGGCGAGCGTCACGAGCAGCAGCGCCCGAACCGAAAAGGTCAGGATCTGGCTCAACACGTTGGTGCAGAGTTCACGCTTGCTCGACGCTTGCGGGTTGCGGAATTGTCCCGTCGACAGATCGACGACGAGCAGGAAGAACATCAGGCCAAACACGATTGCGACATTCATGTTCTTTCCCCTTGCTCACGGCTGGCTGGCGCTGTCGCGCTGGTTTTCCATCAGGAACACCGCCTTTCCCACTTTGGTCGGGCTGACACTGGCCTCGACAGCAACGCTGCCCGAGATGCCGGCAAAGTCGCCCGTGCCGCTTTCGATGGAAATCTGTCCGCGATCGGCGTGTTCGGCATCCCCCTTGTAATGGAGGTAGGCGACGCCGCCGCCCGTCGACTTCAGCTCGCAGTCGCCGCCTCCCTCGACCTGTTTCGTGCCGTCCAGTGTGTCGATCACGTTGCAGAGCGCGTAGAAGCGCACCGTCTTGCCCTGAGCGGTGATGACGCCCGCGCCTTCGACGAGGACGTCGATGCGCGAGCGTTCGGGCGTGATGTTCATGCGCGACGAGTTCTTGATCGCGCCGCCAATGGTGAGGCGAATCGGAGTGCCGGCGGCGTGCGCGTGTGCAACGAGGGACAGCAGCAGGCTGGCGATAAGGGTTTTCTTCATCATGATGTTTGTCTCCGGTGTTCGGGATCAGGCGGCGGCTTCGGCGAGATGGCTGCGGTCGAAGAACCGGTCGTAATGGATGCAATGCGGCGGCGTTTGCCCGCGCAGTTTTTCCAGCGTTGCGTCGATCATCGGCGGTGGCCCGCACAGGTAGAAGCTGGTGTCCGCGAGGCTGCAAAAACGTTCGAGATGGTCGGTGCAGAATCCGCGCAAGCCCTCCCAGCCCGAGTCGGGGGCTTCGCCGGAGAGGACCGGGAGCACGAGCAGGCGCCCCGGCGCGGGCCAGTGACGTTGCAGGCGTTCCAGCGCGTCCATGCAGTACAGGTCGCGCTGGCTGCGCGCGGCAAAGAACAGCGTCGTGTCCGGCGCGCGCGGCAATTGGCTCATGTGCTCGAGCATCGCCTTGATCGGTGCGAGCCCGCTGCCGCCCGCCACGCATACGACCGCGCGACCGTCGTCGCGAAAGCCGAAATCGCCAAGCGGCCCCGTGATGGCGAGCGCATGGCCGACGCGGTCTTCAGCAAAGAGCCATTCGGTGAACTGACCGCCGGGCACGCGCCGCACGTGGAATTGCACCTCGGTCTGCGGTCCATCTTGCGCAGCAGAACTGAACGAATAGCAACGCGGCGCGGACTCCAGCGAGGGATGTCCAGGCACGCAAAGCTGTGCGTATTGTCCCGCGCGGTAGGCGAGGGCCTCGTCGAGCTCGACCGTAAGCAGGCGGATATCGTGATTCAGTTCCGTAACCGATTTGATGCGGCCGCTGGTGTTGATCAACGCGCCTGCATCCATGCCATGCGAAAGGCCCGGCACGGCGAGCAGAATGTCGCTTTGCGCCTCGCTCTGGCAGGCCAGCAGGTGGCCCCTCTGCAAGGCCGCGGCATCGACATGGCTGGAAATGTCGCGCTTGAGCCGGACCTTTCCGCGCACGAGGCGGCAGCGGCACGACCCGCATTCTCCCGTCATGCAGAGGTGCGGAATGCGGATGCCCTGGCGCACCGCGGCCTTGAGCACGCTTTCGCCGGGCCGCAGCCAGCCGGATCCTGCGCCATCGGCTATTTCGAGGCGAAACGCCCCCGGCGGAGGGCTGTCGCGCTCCGTCCTTGTGTTGTCTCCATCGTTCATTCTGTCTTTGCCTGGCTCGTGAATGGATCGGCACCGCTTTTTGCTCCTGACGGATTGCGATGCCACGCTTGCCACGCGAAATTTTTATCAGCCGGGTGCCGGGTAGAATATGAAGTAGTTCACAATGTTGGGGTTACCGATGACTGTCCAGGACCCTCTCGGCCCTCATCTGCTGTTCGCCGTGCTCAACGAGGCAACGCGAGCCGAACTGTTCGCCGAGGGCAAGGAAGTGCGCTACCGCCCGGGGCAGACGATCCACCGGCAGGGCGATCGCGATCGCTCGCTGCAGGTCATCATCGAGGGTCAGGTGAGTTTCAGCCGTCTCGATCTCGACGGGCGCAAAGTGAACGCCGCCGTTTTCGGGCCAGGGGAGACGTTTGGCGAGATCCCGTTGCTGACGGGGCGCGCGCGCACGCATGACGCCGTGGCGGTAGGGTCTGTCCGGCTGCTGCGCCTCTCCGATCGTCAGTTCAGGGATCTGCTGAACCGCAAACCCGATCTGCGCGACCGGCTGCTCGCGGAACTCGCCGAAAGACTGATTCATGCGGCGGACAGGCTCGACAGCGCACTGCGCCTCTCGGTGCCGCAACGGGTTGCCCAATTTCTCGTCGCCGAGGTGGAGCGGGGTGCAGGCGGACGGTCTCTCGGTGTGCGGCAGACGGATATTGCCGAAGCGCTGGGTGTTACGCGCGAGGCGGTTGCAGCGGCCTTGAGGCAGTTCCGGGAGGGGCGCTTGATCGAGACCCGCTACCGCGCGATCGATGTTCTCGATATCGAGGCATTGCGCCTCGCAGTGGGGCGCACGACCGCAGCCTGAATTGCGCCGTGCCCCGGGAGCAGGGGCGTCGACGGACGAAACGTCGGATGAGCGCAGCGGCCGTTTCAGTAAACGGGCGCGACTTCGCGAATGCCGCGCCGCTGCATTTCACGCACGAGCGCCGCACGGCGCGGGGCGACGTCCGCAAACGCCGGGCGGCGATGTTCTGCGACTTCCTCCGCCGTATAGGGCTTGAAGTCCGGCGGCAGCGCCTCGCGGTTCATGGTCATGAGCAGCCAGTTCAGCACGTCGGCCAACTGTTGATCCGAGAGTGCGGAGTTGGATGCGCCCGGCACACGCATGACGTACTCGCGCCCGCCCGGCACGCGCTCGAAGTAGCCAAGCGAGTGCGCAAGCGGCGGGACCTTGCCCGCAATGCCGCCGCCGGTGGCCGTGTGGCAGCCCATGCAGTTCTGGATCCAGTGCTGCCGGGCGAGGGGCCACGCGCTGTCATGGTCGGCGGCCGCGCCGAGTTCGCCCGCCGTCGCAGCGCTCGTCCAGAGCGAGACCAGCACGAGGCAGCAGGTCATCGACCGGAAAACGGCCTTCATCGCAGGCCCAGTGCTTTCGTGACGGCTGCGCGCTGAGCGTAGACAGCGCCGGCGTCCATCGATTTCGCGCGGGCGGCCTTGATTTCCGCCGCCGTGAACGGTTTCGCCGCGCCGTGGCTGCTGCCGTTCAGGTCGAATACGACGTAGTTCAGCACTTGGGCGAGTTCGTCGTCGCTGAGGCTGTCGAAGTTGGGCATTTTGAAGTTGTAGGTCTTGTCCGCGACGCGGATCTCCCCATACATGCCGTGCAGGACCGTATCCGGAAGCTGATGCCGGCCTTGCGCCGAGGCCGCATAGTGGCCGGGATACGCGGTGAGCGGCGGCGCGAGGCCGTCCTGTCCTTTGCCGCCGGCCTGGTGACAGACGGCGCAGCGGGCATCGAAAGTGGCCTTGCCTGCCGGGAAATGGATCGCCTCGGCGCGGGCCGCGCCGGATATCGCGCCGAGCGCGATGAGCGCAGCGGCTGCGCAGGACTTGAGAGTATCGATCTTCATTGTTTGGCCGCTCCCAGAAGAACGGAAACCGAGCAGTGGTAGTTCGAATTGCTGTTCGCCATGCACCAGTTGATGTCGTTATTGAGCGAAAGTTTGTAGAGCGGCTTTTCGCGTTCGTTGCGGTTGCAGAAGCATTGCCCGCAGGAAGTCTTGCCGCAGCAGTCGTTATACGAAACGATGTAGTCGGAGCCGTCGTGCGGATTGCGGCAGGTGCCGATCCACGTGATCGGCGAAGCCGTGGTGCCCGGCGGACAACTGCTCGACGTGCCGCCGCAGCAACTGCAGAGCCAGCCGTCGATCGCGCAGTACTTCCAGTAGTCGCAGCTCGTGGGGTCGTCGACGCCCGGCGCGAGGGCGGTCGCCCCCGCACCGCTCGCGGCGGCGGGCCTGTCTGCTGCGTAAGCCGTGCGATCGACGGGCAGCAAGGGAACGAGCGCCGAGCCAACGAGCACCTTGCCTAGCCGCGCCATCGCGCTGCGCCGGGAGCTTCGCTGCGCCACGCCGCGCGCCGAATGCTCGAACCATGAATCAAACCACGCCATACAGGGGATCTCCGGTCAAATTGAATGAGGGGCGGCGCTCACGCGTGCTGTTCACCGTGCACGTACTGCTGCAGGGACGCCACGCCGCGTTCCTTCGCTTCGAACAGGCTTTCGAGGTGCTCGCGCGTATTGACGAGTCCTTTCGCGCGCACCTTGCCGTTTTCGTCGAGCAGGACCGCGTACGGAAGCTTGCCGATCTGGTAAGCCATGCCGAGTTCCTGGGAAAGCACGTACGGGAAGCGCTCGAGCCGTTGCTTCTGCGCGAAGCGCGTGTGGTCGGCCAGGTCGCCGTCGCTTGCCAGCACGACGTTGACCGGCGTCGCTTCGCTCGTCTGAATCGAAGGCAGCAGCGGCAGGAGCTTCTTGCAGACCGGACACGTCGGCGAGAGGAAGAACAGCAGGGTGGCCTTGCCGGCTGCGTCGAGGCCGCCGATCTTCACCGCGCGCCCCTGGATATCGGTCAGTTCGAAAACCGGCGCGATCGCGCCGACGGCCGGACCCTTGTCGATCATCAGCGCGCCGGCCGGCATGATGCGCTCGTACAGGATGCCGACCTGACGAACGAGCGCGAGACAGATTGCGCCAAGCGCGAGAACGGCTGCCCACAGCATGGCGGTGGAAACGGCAAGAGCGGTTTGCATCATGAATTCCTCAGGTGTTCGAGCTTCGGGCCGTTGGCGATCAGTGCGTCCAGCGCGAGCAGCACGCAGACGATCGACAGGACAGCGAATAAAAGCGTGAGATAGTCGAATGAGACGGTGGGGCGCGCGGTGCTTTCCAGGTAAGCCGTGGCCGTGAGCGCGGCAAGCAGGCCGAGCCGCGCGACGTGCCACCAGCCAATGCCGCGCGGGACGGCGTCGGGCTCTCTTTGCGCGAGGGCGGCCAGGCCGGAACAGCCGCAATCGATGTTCGTATGGCCGCGCAGGATGTTGAGCGTGAGACCCGCGGCGAAGAGGACGAACAGGGCGATGAGCAGCGTCGCGCCATCCGCGCGCGTTTCCTTGCAAAGGAGCGCGAGCGCGCCGAGCGTTTCCGCGGCCGCTATCGCGATGGCGCCAGGCCAGACGAGCCTTTCCGGCACGATCTGCCATGCGGAGAGTGCGTCGCGGAACGCGACGGGACGTCTCCATTTGGCCAGCGCGCCCAGCAGGACGATGATCGCCGCGCCCGATTGCGCGGCGTCAGCGAGGACAGGATCGATCTGCATGGCGGCCTCAGGGGTTCACGAGCAGCGTCGGCGTGCGCGCCACGTGTTGCGTGATGTAGCGGAGTTTGCCGGTCGGCGCGTCCTGCACCACCAGATCGCCGGTCAGCGTGAGGCCGTAGAGCAGCGGATGGTCGTCCTGGCTGACTTGAATCGATGCGACGAGCGGAGGGATCTTCTGATCCGCGAGGCTCCATCGCGCGATGCGCTTGTGGGTGTTCAGGTCGAACACCCAGATTTCGCTTGCGGGTTCCTTGTGCGAGCCGTCGGTCCCTTGATGCATGGCGACGTAGAGGCGATGCGTCCGGTCGTGGACGGCAGTCGGCTGGAGGCCGCCGGGCCGCCATCCGGAAGCGCGTTCGGCGTCGGTGACGAGCGGCCAGGGCTTGCCGAATACCGCCTTATCGCCACGAAAATCCGCAGTGCGAACCATGCCGTGGAAAGTGGTGAATACGTAGCCGCCTTGCGACGGCGAGGCGTTCGCAAACGCCGGGTCCCGCTCGACGTCGATGAACGGTTCCGACATGGCGCGATGGCTTTCCTTGCCGTTGGCGTCGAGCGTGATGGTCAGCGCCTTGCCGCTTTCGCACAGCGCCGTGAACTTGCTCGGGCCGCTCGGCAAGGCCAGCACGCAGGCAGCCATGTCGATCTCGCCGGCCAGCTTGCGCGAGCGCGCGTCGACCACGCTCACCGACGCCGACGGCGTGAGATTAGAAACGTAGATGTGCTTCCCATCGGAGCTGAATGTCGTGTTCCAGGCCGAGGGAACCGACTGGGCGTGCTTCGCCGGGATGATAGTTTCACCGGCGTGATCGAGCGTGCTGTTATCGGTGAACTCCATGACGTCCGTGCGCGCGCCATGCGATCCGCGCGAGAAATAAGTCGTCGCGACGACACTCGTCTTGTGGTCGGGCGAGATGACGAAGCCCGGCAGAAAGCCCGCGTCGATCTGGCCAAGCTCCTTGCGCGCGTCCGCGTCGTACAGGTAGATCCGGCCGTCGGTGGCGGCGTCGCCGGAGGGATCGACGATAAAAATCTCATGAGGATGCCAGGCCGGCATCTTCTGAATGGTCAATTCTTCCGGCTTTTCAGCGGCCGTTGCGGCGCCCGCGAATGCCAGAACCGCCGCGGCAGCCGCAGCGTGCTTTCTGATGCTCATGTTCACTCCTCGATCGAATCTCGATTCGGAGCGGACTGTAATACGGTATGAGCGGACCCGATGGCTCGAATCGGCAGATCGTGGATGAGGGCTTGCCCTGGTGCGGCGAGCGTATGGCAGGAAACCGCGCGAGCGCCACGCGGTTTTCGGTGTGAGTAACGTGCGTTCGGAGCGGCGCGTTCGGCGCGGTGTGTTCAGGCGCGAGAGCCGAAGCGCGGAGTCTGCGAGGGCAGCTCGCCGAACAGGCGCTGGTAGTTGCTGGCGAATTTGCCGAGATGGACGAAACCCCAACGGGCGGCGATGCTCGCAATGTTCATTTGCGCGGCGTGTTCTTCGCGCAGCATCTTGCGCACGCCGCACAGCCGCACCGCGCGCAGATAATCGGCAGGCGACTCGCCGGTGATTTGCCGGAAGCACGTTTGCAGCGTGCGGCGGCTCACGCGCAGCTCGGTGCAAAGATCGAGAACCGTCACCGGACTGCCCGCGTGACGCATCACGTAGTCCTGGCTGCGCCGGACGATCTCGCTGTAGGTGAGCCGGGTCAAGTCCTCACGCGGCGCAGGCGCGAGTTCCTCCATGGCCAGCAACACGTCGTCGAGCAGCGCTTTCCGGAAGGCATATCGCGTGGCGGGGCATGTGAGCCGATCAGCGTTTGCCCTTAGCTCGCCCACACGCGCATGGAGCCTGTGGAGCGCCTCCGGTGACGTTTCGCCGTGTGGCGTCGGGGTATGGCTTCGGACGGCGCGCTGGTACGTTGCACGGCTGAGATGTTCGGCCATGCCGTCGAATTCCGACTCGGCCAGGGTAATGCCGAACATCGTGGCGTCCGATGGAAGGTGCACGACCCAATCGTTGTCGCTGCGCGCGGCGCCAATGGTGCGATTGGTGATTTCGCGGCCGCGCGACGTGGGCGCCACCGACGAATGCGAAACCCAGCCGATGCCGACCATGCCTGCCGATACCCGGCCGCATTCCACGACACGCCGGTTGACCTGTTCGCAGAAGAGATGCAGCCCGTCCAGGTCGAACTGTTCCAGAGTGCCGCCGAACTTCCCTCTTTCGATCTGAAAGTATTGCTGCTTGATGTTGGCGAGATGCTGCGCATGTTCGCCGGCGTCGGCGTAATGCCGCACGGAATAGTGAGTAGCCATTGCAAAGTTCGAAGCCGGGCGCGCGGGTTACGCCGGCCTTCCTGAAGAGAGTTGCTGAATTCCGGGGACAGGTTCTGGAACGTGCGCGCGGGCGCGCCTCCGTCTTGCGGGACCCGTAGCGGTGGACCGTACCACGGAAAAAAAACGCCTGGAAGGCGGGTTGCAAGCTGGCACACCCGTATTTTCCCCAAGGGTGCGAGTTGCCGATTCGGGCCAGGCGCGCAACGCACGGTCCGTTAAAGTCGGTCCCGACTTGACAGAAGGGAGAGAGATGATGAAGAAGCGGAGCATGGGTGCCGCATGTATCGTCGCGGCCACCGTTTCGGTTGTCTGCCTGGCGGCGTCCGCGGACAACCTCACGCCGGCGGGCGCGAATCCCGCGGCGAGCAGCGATGGGGTCGTCCCTGCGTTCGCGGGACGCGAGGCGCCCGAGCAGGGCTGGGCATACGGCAAATACCGCGGCGATTTCTGGAAGCACCGCGCGGAGAAGCCGCTTTATTCGATCGACGCCTCGAACGTCGACAAGTATGCCGCTCACCTCTCGGCCGGTCAGATTCAGTTGATCAAGCAACGCAAGGGATACCGGATGGATGTCTATCCGGCGCATCGCGAGTGCCAGCTTCCCGAGGTTGCCGAGCAGAATTCGCGCGAGAACCTGACCGCCGCGAAGCTCGATGCGGGCGGCTCGATGCTTCAGTCGGCGTATTTTCCGGGCGTCGCCTTTCCGAAGCCGCAAAACGGCGCGGAGGCCATCCTGAACTTCGAGTACCGCTATCGCGGCGTCGGTATCGAATGGCCTTCGACGACGACAGCCGTGTCGCCGCGTCCGGGCAGCGACGACTGGATCATGACGATGGGACCGCAGAGTTTCTATCTCCCGTCGGGCAAGCTGGGCAAGAACACGCCGAGCGACGTCGACCAGCTTAGCCTCGCGGGCTACTTCGGCTACAACTCGCCGGCCGCGATGGCGGGACAGGGCGGCATGCAGCGCCAGTACTACGATAAGGACTCGGAAACCTTCTACTACTTCCCCGGCCAGCGCCGCGTGCGCCGCATGCCTGCGTATACGCACGACGCGCCGCAGATCGGTTACGAGAATCAGTACACGGTAGACGACGCGAACATGTTCAACGGCTTCATCGACCGGTTCGACTGGAAGCTGGTCGGCAAGCGCGAAATGCTCGTGCCATACAACGACTTCGCCATGTACGACTTCAACGCGAAGTTCGCCGACGTCGCGAAGCCCGACGGCCTGAGCGCGGCGAGCCGACGCTACGAGATGCATCGCGTCTGGGTCGTCGAGGCGACCGTCAAGCCGAAGGCGCGCCATGTCGCGTCGAAGAAGATCTTCTATCTCGACGAGGACAGCTGGCTCGCGCTCGTCGGCGAAGACTACGACGCGCAGGGCAAGCTCTGGAAGGTGCGCGAGGGATACCCGATTCCGGTCTGGGAGCTGGGCGGCGCGTGCGATCTCGAAGCGTTTGCGCAGTACGACCTGAACGACGGACGCTACGTGTTCGACCAGTCGCCGATCGGTGCGGGAAAGGACATTCACTGGTACTCGCAGTCGAACGACAGCCGCTTCAAGTCGGACTACTACAGTGCGGAGACACTGCGCTCGATCAGCGAGCGTTGATCCGGGTGCGGCGCAAGGGGCGCGGGCCAGCACATGCCCAATCCTTGCGCCTCAACCCATACAAAGAGGATAGCCATGAAGGCACAGGGGATAGGGAAGTCGGTTTGCGCTTCGCTCGTCGCATTGGGGGCGGCAAACCCGAGCGCATACGGCTATGAGTTCACGACGGGCGTGGGCGACATGCAGGGGTCGTGGGTGACCAACCTCACGGCAGGGGCCGGCATACGCCTGAAAATTCCGAGCTGTTCGTTGATCGGCGATCCCAACGCCGAGGGCTGCGGGGCGGCGGCAAACACGGATCAATGGGGCTTCGGCGACAACGGCAACTTGAATTACCGGAAAGGCCAGCTCTATAGCACGTATGTCAGCGCGACCAGCGAGCTGCTCCTGACGATGCCGAGCGAGGGCGTGAAGTTCATGGTCCGCGGCACCGGCATGTACGATTTTCTCGCGAAGGATACCGCGAGAACGCCGCTCACGAGCGCGGCGGAATCCCAGGCGGTGTACGACGCGCAACTGCTCGATTTGTGGGTCGAGAAGGACTTCACGATCGGCGACCGGCCGGCGCATGTACGGCTCGGCAACCAGGTGATCAACTGGGGCGAAAGCGCGTTCGCGGCGGGCGGCATCAATGCGACCAACTCGCTGGATATCCAGAAGCTGCTGATTCCGGGCACGCAGCTCAAGCAGGCGCTGCGTCCCGCGCCGATGCTGAGCTTTGCAGCCGACCTTTCTCATGGATTCAGTACTGAGGATTACTACCAGTTCCAATGGAACGGAAATCGCTATCCGCCGGTCGGCACGTACTGGTCGATCACGAACAGCTTTGGCCGCGGTGCGGAACCGCTTACGCTGAACACGAACAACCTCAACGCGGCGGGCTTCAGCGCGGGAACCATCGCGGGGCCCAATAGCGGCAACGCAGGAACGATTGCGGCGATCAACGGCGGGCTCGTCAACGGAGACTTCGCCGGGCCGCCGTTCAATACGATCGGCATTCCGGTGTCCACTGAACTGCCCTCGAAATACCGGCCGCAATTCGGCGTGAAGTTCAACTACCGGCCGCGAACCATCGACGCGAACTTCGCGGTCTATTACGAAAACTATACCGACAAGTCGCCAGTGATATCGGCGCTGCCCAACGGGACCGCACAGTTCTCCTTTCTCCAGAATCGCCAGCTTTTCGGTGTCAGCGCGAACTTCGGACTCGGCGAATGGGCAATCGGAACCGAGCTCTCGTATCGTCCGCATGATGCCGTTGCGCTTTCAAGCTGTTTCGGCGCGGGCGGTCCGCTCGATTCAAACACCAATGGGGTTTTTGGCGTCGACTGCCAGCAGTGGGCCGACAAGAAGAAGATTCAGTATGACATCAACGGCATTCTCAGCCTCACGCGCAGCGAGTATCCGTTTCTCAAGCTGATCGGCGCGGATATGGCCGTGCTGACTACCGAGCTGACGTGGATCTACTATCCGGGCCTCAGTTCGAGCGGCGTGACGCGCACGGTGGGCGGCCAGTCCGTGACGCAGGTTCCCGCGGCTGGCTATCTGCCGTGGCTCAACTATGGCTCGGGTGTCGGCTATCCGATCGTCATGGCGCAGGGCACGTCCAGTTCGGTGGGCGCGACCGTCGACTTCAACTGGACTTACGACGGCAGCCTCGTCCCGGGTTGGCAGGTGACGCCCGGCGTGACGTTCTCGGATGCGCTCTACGGCTATACGCCGACGTTCTCCGCGAATTACCTGCAAGGGGCGAAGTCGGTCAACGTCTACGTGCTGTTCAACCAGAACCCGGCCGTATGGCAGGCCGGGATCAACTTCACGGCGTTCTTTGGCGGCCACCAGACGGTGGGCCAGCCTTTCGCGGATCGCAATTTTGTCGGCATGTTCGCGACCCGGAATTTCTAAGGTCTCGAACGGGGAGGCGCGTTCTTGCTGTCAAACGCATCTGCCAATCAGAAGGGAAATTTTCGTGCTAAATCGCCTGGTCTGTCGTCTTGAGACGCTTTTGTTTGGTCATCGCGCCGTCGTGCTGATTGCGATTGCGGCATTCACCGCGGTCATGGCCGTGTTCGCCACGCAGTTGCGCATGGACGCAGGCTTCGACAAGCAGATGCCGATCGGACACGAGTACATCCAGACGTTCCAGAAGTACCGGAACGACCTGTTCGGGGCGAACCGCATCACGGTGGTGGTGCGCGCGCGCAAGGGCTCCATCTGGACGCCCGATGGGCTCGCACGCCTGTACAAGGTCACGCAGGCCGTGACGTATCTGCCGAATGTGGACCGCTTGGGCGTCCAGTCGCTCTGGACGCCTAATGCCTACGTCAACGAGATCACGGAAGATGGCTTTCGCGCCGACCCGATCATCAGCGGCACGGTCACGCCGGACCAGTTGACGCCCGCGATCATCGAGAAGATTCGCCGCTCCACGACGCAGGGCGGCTATATCGGCACGCTCGTTTCGCATCACGAAGATAGCGCGATGATCACGGCCGAACTCACCGAACGGGACCGTTCCGGCAAGGTGCTCGACTACCTGGCGTTCAACCGCTTGCTGGAGAGCCAGATCCGCAAGCCGTTCGAGGACGCAGGCTACGAGATCCAGATCATCGGCTTCGCCAAGCAGATTGGCGATATCGCCGACGGCGCGACGTCGGTGCTCGGCTTTTGCGGCATCGCGCTCGTTCTTACCGCGCTCGCGGTGTACTGGTACAGCCACTCGATCCGCTTCACGATCCTGCCGATCGCCTGTTCGCTGACATCGCTCGTCTGGCAGTTCGGCACGCTCAGGCTGCTCGGCTTCGGGCTCGATCCGCTTGCGGTGCTCGTGCCGTTCCTCGTCTTCGCGATTGGGGTGTCCCATGGTGTTCAGCAGGTCAACTACATCGTGCGCGAACTCTCGCTCGGACGCACGCCGCTCGAGGCCGCCCGCCACAGCTTCAGCGGATTGCTGGTGCCGGGCGTGCTCGCGCTCGTCACTGCCTTTGTTTCGTTCATCACGCTTTTGCTGATTCCGATTCCCATGGTGCGGGAGCTGGCCATCACGGCTTCCCTCGGGGTGGGCTACAAGATCGTGACGAATCTCTTCATGCTGCCGGTCGTGGCGTCGTGCTTCGATTTCACGAAGACCTATGCGGACCGCGCCCTCGAGCGGCGCGAGCGCCGTTCGGCGTGGCTTCAGGGGCTCGCGCGCGTGGCCGAGCCGCGCTACGCGCCGTTGGTCATCGCGCTCACGCTGGTCGTGTTCGCAGTGGCCGTGTGGCAGAGCCGCGAGCGTGTCATCGGCACGCTCGAGCCGGGCGCGCCGGAACTGCGTGCGGATGCGCGCTTCAACCACGATGCGCTCTCGATTGCCGGCAGCTACGACGTCGGACTGGACTGGCTCACGGTGGTTTTCGAATCGAACGGTTCGTCGTGCGACAGGCCCGCACTCGGCTTCTATGAAGACGATTTCGCGACCGCCATGCAAACCGAGCCTGGCGTGGTGTCGGTGCAGTCGTTTCCGGCGATGCTGCGCACGTATAACGAAGGCTACAACGAAGGCTATCCGAAGATGAACGTGGTGCCGATCGAAGCCAGCAATTACGGCGCGCTGGCGGCCGAAGTCGGGCGCGTGAAAGGCTTCATGAACAGCGACTGCAGCATGACCGCCGTTCACCTTTTCCTTGCCGACCACAAGGCGGCGACCATCAATCGCATTCTTGCGGACGTGAAGCAATACCGCGCGACGCACGAGATGCCCGGGGTCGCGATACGCCTCGCGGCGGGCAACGCCGGCGTGCTCGCGGCAACCAACGAGGAAGTGGCGAAGAGCGAACTGCCGATGATGCTCTATGTGTATGCGGCAATTCTGGTCCTCGTGTTCCTGGCTTACCGCGACTGGCGCGCGATGGTGGCCTGCTGTGCGCCGCTCACCGTGGCGACCTTCGTTGGCTACTGGTTCATGAAGGCGCTGCACATCGGACTCACGGTTGCGACGCTTCCCGTCATGGTGCTTGCCGTGGGCATTGGCGTCGATTACGCCTTCTATATCTACAACCGGCTGCAACTGCATCTTGCCGGCGGGGAAAGCATCGTGAAGGCGGTGGAGCATGCGATGCTCGAAGTCGGCGTGGCGACGATCTTTACGGCGATCACGCTGGCGATTGGCGTGGCGACCTGGAGCTTCTCCGCGCTGAAGTTTCAGGCCGATATGGGCAAGCTGCTGGCCTTCATGTTCGTGGTCAACCTGCTGATGGCGATGATCGCGCTGCCCGCGCTTGCGTCGCTGCTCGAGCGCTGGTTCCCTCGAACGAAGCCCGCGCGGGCGCCGGGCCTGCTGAGTCACTGAGCCGAACGGACTTTTCTGGAACAGATAGCCATGCTGAAAACAATCGCAGTTTGCGCCGGGTTGTGCGCCTGCTTGCCGGTGCTCGCGCAAACGGCCGACAAGCCCGCTACGCTCATCGAGGCGCCCGCACATGCCTGGCGCGCGCCGGAAACCAAAATGATGCTCGATGCAACGCGCGCGGGGACGCGCATCGTGGCGGTGGGCGAGCACGGCGTCGTGCTGCTGTCCGACGACGATGGCCGGTCGTTTCGTCAGGCCGCCAGGGTGCCGGTCAGTTCGACCCTCAACGCCGTGACATTTGCGGATGCGGCGCACGGTTGGGCGGCCGGGCATTGGGGGACGATTATCGCCACCGAGGACGGCGGCGAGACCTGGAAGCTGCAGCGAGTCGATACGTCGACGGACCAGCCGCTTTTCTCGGTTGATTTTCTCAATGCGCGCGACGGCTTTGCGGTAGGGCTCTGGTCGCTGCTGCTCGCGACGCACGACGGCGGCAGCACCTGGACGCGGGTTCCGGTGCCGAAGCCGGCTGGCGGCAGTCGCGCGGACCGGAATCTGTATCGTGTCTTTAGCGATCGCTCCAACTCGATCTATGTGACTGCGGAGCAGGGGGCGGTATTGCGGTCCACGGACGGAGGCGCGAGCTGGACGTGGCTGGATACGGGGGGCAAGGGTTCGCTATGGGCGGGGGTTGCCGCGGCGGACGGCCGGCTCTTTGTCGGCGGTCTGCTCGGCAATCTGTACGAGAGTAGCGATCGGGGCGAAACCTGGTCGCATGTCGATTCGCGCGCAAGCGGGTCGATTACCGATCTGGTCGACACGCGCGATGGTGTGGCGGGTGTTGGACTCGATGGCTTCGTGCTTGAAACGCAAAGCGGCTCGCCGGACTTCACCGCGAAACAGCGCGCCGACCGCGCTGCGCTGACGGCTGTCGTGATCAATAGGAAGGGTGCGCCGGTGATGTTTTCGAAGGATGGCGTGATTGGGCGGTGAATTGTCCAGCCCGGCTTTCGGAAAATTGGTGCCCCCTGCCACGGCCAGTGCCCATATGCAGTGCAGCGGATGACGAACGGCTCGCTGAGGCGGTTCGGCTGGAAGCAAGTTTGAATCGGACGTAGAGAGATTGCTGTCCGTCCCAGTTGGCCGTTTGCGAAATATATTTGATATTGGGAGCTAGCTCAGCGAACTTGTCGAGCAGCCATCCGCCCCCGTCCTCAGGCAGCCAATGGTCCTTTCCATGCTCTCTCTCGGCGCGTAGAGTTTGGCCCGGGGTGCTTTTGCTCATAGGCCTCGCGCTGATTGCGGCTCGTTCCATTTTGTTCCGCCACTCAGCAGGGGTAGATCTGGGGGTAACCGCATATCGCCACATTGCCAATCCCTTACGTGACGGGCCTGAGCGCCTGCAATGAGAGTCCGACCCGGCCCACCATTTGCTGTTCCATAGAGTGCCAGCGTATTCCGTTGGACTCGCCAAACCCCCTTTCTGGGTGGGCTTCTCGGCCCACGTCCTGTTCCCTGAGTTGCCGGCTAGGTCCGTTGACTTCCCGCGTTTTTTCGGGGGGTAAGTTTTGGGGTAACTCTAAGCGGGAAACAGGAGTTACCACCATGCCCCTTTCCGATACTGCAATCCGTAGTACAAAGGCTGGGCTTCGCCCTGTCTCTTCCTCGCAAAACGCCCGATCAATGAGATTTCCGCGGTCGAACTGCTGGCTGCGTTGAGGGAAATCGAGCAACGCGGCGCCGTCGACACTGCACATCGTTCTTTGCAGAAGTGCGGACAGACTTGCCCGTGCGCAGGAACATGATGCAGGCGTGGGCTGATCACCTCGATCAATTCGAACACGGTGCGAGAATCCTAAAAATGCATTTGCCGAAGGCTGGTTGACGCACAGAACCGGCATTACGGACAATTAAAAGCGTCTGCGCGAGATCACCGACATAGCGCACGCTATTTACTGTTATTGCGGAAGTCTTGGAGACGGCGAGCGTTTTACGAACGGCCGAAAACGGGAGAGAACTCGGGCACAACGACGCGAGGCCGTGGTGCTAGGAGCATGCCGCTGCACATTGCTGCTCCACACGCGGTCGGAGTGATTTAGTGTAGTGAATAATTCGAAATCCTCTATATATGACGGTTGCAGTGGTATAGGCCAAACCTCGGCAAGCAAAGCCTGACAGCCCGCGCGGGTATCAAGCCAGCATCGTTTGGCGAATTCGCAGCTTGATCGCATCGAGGTGCTTTTCCAGTGCGACGCCTGGCTCGGCGCCTAGAGGAATCAATTGGGCCAGGGTAGTCATGCACCTCCTCCGAAACGGAGCGCTTTTACGGCCCGCGCCGGGTGGGCCCATTCACAGCCCAATTTATCGGTCTGATCAGCCTTCCCGCGGCAAAATTCTTTCAATGATGGGCCGCCAGTGTACTGCCGGCGGAAGCAGGACAGTACGTGGATCGCTCGCAGTGGGCTGTACATTGCCGCGTGATATCGCCGTTCCTAAACTGGACTCCAGATATCGAACGGGAGCGAACGATGCAGACCCATCAACTGCGCAGCCTTGCCGCCGCGACGTGGTGCACCCGATCATGAACCGCGCTCAAACGCTGTTCGTGGCGGGACACGCGCGGCTGCCCCAGGGCATGGCTGCTCAGCATCTGTTCGAGTCGTTGGCGGTCACCGTGGAGATCGACGCGAAATACGCGGTTATCCTCGATGCTTCATGCACACTGGTCACGGAGCATGGGCGGACCTTCATTGGCGACCTGCTGCGTGGACACAGCCTGCGCGACGGCGCGGCGCCGGTCATCGACCGTGTGCAGCGTTGCTACATTGGCCGCGCCGGGCTCGCGCTCGTTGCGGCGCTCAAGGACTTGCATCTCCAGTACGAACGCAGTCTGTCCGAAGCGCCAGACACGCGCCCGGGCAGTATTTCGCGCAGAGGGATGTAACGCGGTTCACCAGGCGCTTGCCTGTGCCGCGCCGGCTCGTTTCGCACCCGTGCGAAACGGGTCGGCGCCGCCTCTACACCTTGCTCCGCGCAGGATGACGCCTGCAGCGACAGCACAGGTTCCCCGATTGCCATTCGCTGCGAGCTGTCGCGACGCGCCATGCGGCGTGGGCCGGCAGGACCGACACGCCGTCGAGGGCGCCAGGGCGCCCGCTCTCATCCAGCACAGTCACTCAAGGACAGATCATGCAACGAGAGCAGCTTTTCGCACGTCCCGCGTTCACTAATGTTGCCGGCGACGCCGGGTTTCGCGTCCAGCCGCACGTGGAACATCAGCGGCTTTATCACATCGAGCTCGACGAGCACGCGCTTGCCGACTTCTTCAAATCGCACCGCTCGATGAGCAGCCAGCATCTGGAATATGTGCCGACCGCGCGCTTCATGCTCGCCCAGGCGCTGGACGAGCGCCTGGGTGCCGGCTTCAGGCAGACGCTGCGCGCGATCCTGCATGAGCGCGATAGTGGCGGCTTTACGATTGGGGTTCAGGGCGTCACATCTGATCATGAGGATTACGTGAAATTCGGCACGGCCATCGGCCATCTCATCGGGCCAGCTAATTACGACGCAATGTCCGGGGCGTTTTATGCGCGCTTCGTGGTCGAGGCCACCGATGCCAGCGATTCGTATCTGCGTCAGGCGTATCGTCGCTTCACGCTGCATACGGATGGTACGTTCGTCGACGAAGCAACGGACTGGCTGCTGATGATGAAGTTCTCCGAGCATCACGCACGCGGTGGCGAATCGAGACTGCTGCATCTCGACGACTGGGAGGAGCTCAAACGTTTCAGCGAGCATCCGCTCGGCGCGTATCCGTTTACCTACCGCTCACCTGCGAGCAAGAACATCACGCAATGCGTGGCGCGGCCGACGTTTTTCAAGGTCAATGACCGCGAGTGCATCTGCTATATCGACCAGTTCGTTTGTCCAGAAAGCATCGAGCATGCGGCGTGGCTGCAGGCGCTTTCCGATTCGATGGAGGCGTCTGCTGGCACCTCGGCACTGCCGTTGCCGGCGGGGGACCTGATTGTGCTGAATAATCAGTTCTGGCTGCATGGCCGGGCGCCGTTCGAACCCGATGCGCAACTGCATCGGGAACTGATGCGCCAGCGTGGCCGCTTTTCATCGCGGTGAAGAAGGCGGCGATGGCCACCACATACGAGCTTGCGATCGGGGGCGGCGCCGTGCCTGAGCGCGCCCGTGGGGCGTACCGGATGCGCTAGCCGCACAGTGCGCGTGTATGGCTCGCAGCGGCAACACAGCGTGGGTGCGAAGCCGCTCTGCTGTGCATTGTTGGGCCAATTTTGCCTTTCTACTCTCGTTCTATCCGCTTCGGATCGGGCTCCTCATCGGGAGCCCGGAAAAACACTTATCAGATGGAGACAGCAATGGCACGAGATGTTGATCCGATTACGCTTGCCGTCGTGCGCGGCGTGCTCGAAACCACGCAGCGCGAGATGACCATGACGCTGGAGAAGACCGCGCGCTCGAGTGTATTCAACGTTGCGCACGACTACAGCAATGCGATCTTCAACGAACGGCCCGAGATGGTCCTGCAAGGCCAGGATATTCCTATCCACCTGGGCGGACTGATTCCGGCCATGAAAGAGGTCGCACGCTTCTTCGGCGATGATCTCCACGACGGCGACATCATTTACCACAACGACCCGGTCTACAAAGGCAGCCATATCGTCGACTGCTGCATGTACAAGCCGGTGTTTTACAAGGGCGAGCTGGCGTTCTGGACGGTGTGCAAGGGCCACGTGACCGACATTGGTGGCCCGGTACCAGCAGGCTATAACCCGGATGCGAAGGAGATCTACGCAGAGGGTCTTCGCATTCCGCCTGTGAAGCTTTGGGACCGTGGCGTCGAGCGTTACGACATGGTCAACTTCATGTTGAGCAACATGCGCTCGCGCCGCGACCAGGAGGGCGATCTGAAGGCGCAGCTTGGCGCGGTCAACGTTGGCGCGCGCAACCTGATCGCGCTGCTCGACAAATACGGTGTCGAGACGGTGCGTGCATGTATCGACGAGCTGATGGACATGGCCGATCGACACATGCGCCAGATCATCCGCGCGGTACCGGACGGCACCTATGAGGCGAGCGCGATACTGGAGGATTCGGGCCACGGCTTCGGCGAGATCGAGATCAAGGCGACCGTGGACATCGCAGCGGATTCGTGCCGCATCCGTATCGAGAGTCCGCCGCAGATTCCCTACTTCATCAACTCCTACGAAGGCAATTCGATCTCGGGCGTCTACCTCGGCCTGATGATGTTCGCCCAGCTCGATCCACCGTATAACGAGGGCTTGTACCGCTGTGTGAGCGTCGACCTTGGCCCGAAGGGGACACTGTGCAACGCGCGCGAGCCCGCGCCGCACGTGAACTGCACGACGACACCGATGGAAACGCTCGCCGACGCGGTGCGCCTCGCGCTGGAAAAGGCGCAGCCCGAGCGTGCAGTCGGCTCATGGGGCCACTCGAGCGGGGTGAATATCGCAGGACACGATCAAAGAAACGATGAGGAATACGTCACGATGGTGCTGGCGTCGCTCGTATCGGGCGCGGGCGCAACCGGCTACATGGATGGCTGGCATGCGTGCGGGCCACAGTCCTGTTTCGGGGCGCTGTATTCGGGCGACATCGAGACGCTCGAATATTCGTATCCGATCCTGATCCATCGTTACGGGCTGGTCACGGACAGTGCAGGAGCGGGCCAGTATCGCGGTGGCAGCGGCACGGTCTGGGAAGTCGAGCCAATCGGCCATGAAATGACGGTCGTGAGTTTCGGAGAGGGGCGCAAGCTGCCCGCGATCGGCGCCAACGGTGCGTCGAGTGCCTTGCCGGAGACGAAACTCGGCCGCGTCGACCTGAAGCGCCACGGCAAGGTGATCGAATCGCATCAGGAAAACTCGGTTATGACGGTGCGCGACGGCTATTGCCTCGCCACGTACAACCCAGGCGGCGGCGGTTGGGGATCGCCACTGTTGCGCGATCCTGAGCAGGTGGCGACAGACGTGCGCAACGGCATTGTTTCAATCGGTGCGGCGCACGCCGAGTATGGGGTGGTAATCGACGAAGAAAGCCTGCGCGTGGACCGCGCCGCTACCGATGTGCTGCGCGCCAGCCGCCGCTAACCGCAAGACGAAGGAGACACCATGAACAGCAAGCAATATCGCCTGGGCGTTGACGCAGGCGGCACGTTTACCGATTTCGTTCTCGCGGACGGCGCAGGCCAGATGCGCCTCTTCAAGGCCACTTCGACGCCCGAGGACGGCACCCGCGCCATCGCGGACGGCCTGGGACAGATTGCGCAGGCGCTTGGCCAGCCGGTCGGGCAAATCCTTTCGAATCTGGACTTGTGCGTCAATGGCACGACTGTCGCGCTGAACGCGCTGATCCAGCACAAGGGTGTGAAGACCGGCCTCATCTGCACGGCCGGCCACGAGGATTCGCTCGAAATCCGCCTCGGGCACAAGGAAGAAGGACACCGCTACGACGCCTGCTATCCGGCCGCGAAAATGCTCGTCGAGCGCTATTTGCGCAGACCGATCCGCGAGCGCATTCTGGCCGACGGCACGGTGCACACGCCGCTGAACGAGGACGACGTGCGCGCCGCGTGCGAACTGTTCCGCCGCGAAGGCGTGGAGGCCGTCGCGGTCTCGTTCGTGTGGTCCGTTGCCAACGGCGCTCACGAGCGGCGCGCCGCAGAGATCGTGCGCGAGATGCTGCCGCATGTGTATGTGTCAGTGGGTCTCGAAGTGTTTCCGCAGATGCGCGAATACACGCGCACCTCGACGACCGTGGTGAACGCCTATCTCGGCCCCGTGCTCTCACGCTACGTGAGCCGTATCGAACGCTTCTACCTCGACAACGGGGTCGAGTCGCCGGTGCGTTTCTATCAGTCGAACGGCGGCATGGCGTCGCCTGCCGCGATGGCCTCGCGCGCCGTCAATGCGATCAACTCGGGGCCGGCGTCTGCGCCGCGCGCGGCGCTGTTCGTCGCAAAGCCGTTTGGCTATCGCAATCTGATTACCGTCGACATGGGCGGGACGTCGTTCGATATCACGCTGACCAAGGACGGCGTGACGAACGTGAACAAGGATATCGACTTCCTGCGCTACCGGATCGGCACGCCGATGATCCAGGTCGAGACCCTTGGTGCGGGCGGCGGCTCGATCGCGTGGATCGACGCGATGGGGCTGCTGAAGGTCGGGCCGCAGAGCGCCGGCGCCGTGCCAGGGCCGGTGTGCTATATGCGCGGCGGTACGGAGCCGACGGTGACCGACGCAAACGTCGTGCTCGGCTACCTGAATCCGGAGTCGTTGCTCGGCGGCCGGGTGAAGATTGACGGAAAGGCTTCGCAGGCTGCGATCGAAACGCACATCGCGAAGCCGCTCGGGCTTGGTGTTGGCAAGGCGGCATACGGCATTTACAACATCGTCAACGTGAACATGATCAACGGCATCCGGCGGGTTTCGATCGAGCGCGGCTACGATCCTCGCGACTTCGTCCTGATCGCTGCCGGTGGCGCAACCTCGCTGCACATCGCGGGCCTCGCGCGCGAGATTGGCGTGAAGACGGTGCTGGTGCCCAAGCTGGCCTCGGGGCTGTGTGCGTTCGGGCAACTGCTTTCCGATGTCAAGTATAACTACATGGCCGCGTGCCCGATGCGCATCGAGCCGCACACGTCGTTCGAGCGCGTGCAGCGGCAGTTCGACCGGCTCGAGGCCGACGCAGTGGCGGCGCTCGAACGCGAGGGCTTCCCGCGCGAGCGCATCCAGGTCGAGCGCCAGCTCGACATGCGCTATTGCGGCCAAGTGCATGAGTGCTCGGTGAACATCGGCGCCATGGAGGTCAGCAGGGAGACCATCGGCCATATTCGCGAGTTGTTCGACGAGCGCCACAAGCAGCTTTTCACGTACGCGGAGCCGGAAAGCCAGGTGGAGATCGTGAACATCGAAAGCACCGTGTACGGCGTGCTCGAGCAGCCGCCCGCGCAGACCATCGACGCGGGATCTGGCGAAGTGGAGATTGCGATCAAGGAGCGGCGCAACATGATCTTCGGGCGAGGGCAGGACGTCGAGACGGTGCATGCGCCGGTATACGACGGCACGTTGCTGGGTGCGGGCGACGTGGTTGCCGGCCCTGCGGTCATTGAGGAGGTGACGACCTCGATCGTGTTGCCGCCGCAATGGAGCGCGCGCCTTGACGCAACGGGCGTCTACGTGCTGACGGACGAAGGCGAAGCGGCCTGACGCTGAATCGGTGTGGCGGGCCGTGCGTCGCGCGGTTCGCCTGACGATGAAGCAGGCAGGATTCCTGGCGCTTGATTACACCAAAATTATTTCGGAGGACTTATGGAGATTGATGCCAATGCGGAAAAGCACGACAGCAGCTATGCCGCAAGCCCGGTTCCTGACGACGCACGCATGTCGCGGGGCTCATTGACCATGGCGTGGTGGGCGATCTGCAGCGCGATGTTCTGGCTGGTGGTATCCGCTACGCTCGCTATCCATTTCGGCACTGTCAATGCGCTGATCGGGCTTGCGCTTTCGGTCGCCGTCTACAGTGTGATCAACCGGGTGATCGTGCGCTTCGCGATCTCGAGCGGATTGTCGGTTGCGCTGTTTTCGCGCGTCGTGTTCGGCAGTTTCGGCGCGCCGCTGGCGACCCTGATTTTCTTCGCAACGGCGATCTACTATGCGCTATTCGAAGGCTCGGTGATCGCCATTGCGATCAACGCCTACTTTCCGTCCATCTCGCTGCATCTGGCCTACCTGATTGTCGTGACCTATAGCGTGCTGCTCGTGTTCGGCAGCGTGCAGCGCTGGCTCGACAAGTTCAACGGCGTGCTGCTGCCGTTTTACCTGATCGGTCTCGTGGCAGCGCTGATCGCCGCATTCTCCGCGAGCGGCGACCACAGCGCCTGGCTGCATCTGGGGCCGTCCGGCGGCGCGCCGGCAAATGGGTGGTGGAACTGCTTCACCGCATTCATGGGGGTTTGGATTCTCATGATGTACACGTGGGACTACGCGCGCTTCGGCAAGAAGCAGGACGCCGCCTATCACGCGAACCTGAACTTCGGGTGGATCTTTTACACGTTCACGTTCCTCTGCAACGGCGTGGCGGGCATCTTTCTCGCTGGCACGCTTGCGACCCAAGGCGCGTTGAGCGAAGTGTCGGTGGTCATGGCGCTGCTCAAACTCATGGGTTTCGGCGGGCTGCTGTTCGTCTGGGTCACCCAGACGCGCATTAACACGGCGAACTTCTATCTCGCGTCGACGAACATGCACGCATTTTTTCAAAGTGCGATCGGGCTGCATTTGCCGGAATTCGTCTGGTCAATCATAGTTGGCGCGCTCGTCTATGCGCTCATGCTCACGAACGTCTTCAGCTTCATCCTGCAGGCGCTCGCGTATCAGGGCATCTTCGTCGTTGCGTGGGTTGCGATCTCCGTCACGCATATCGTGTCGCCGCACTACAACGCGATTTTCGGTGGAGCGATCGAATATCGGCGCGAGCGCGTGGTCGCGCTCAATCTGTGCGGGCTCGGCGCGTGGCTCGCAGCAACCGCGATCGGCATCGCGCTGCTCGAATGCGGCGGCGCCGTCGCGACATTCTCTGCTCCCGCGGCGGCCGTAAGCGCGGCGCTTGTCTATCGCGCGGCCCTGACGCTCGCTGGCAAGGGGACGTTCGTGCGCGACGTGGTGCTCTAAGCAGTTTCGCGCGGTGCATGGCGAGGTGAGCGCGCCCCCGCGCCGCGGACACCCATTCAACATCAAATCAACATGGAAGAGACAATGAAAAAATTCGTGAGCGCAGGACTGCCGCTCCTGCTGCTTGCAGCCGGTGCGCAGGCGCAGAGCTCGGTCACGCTATATGGCGTGGTCGACCTTGGCATGGACTACGCGAACAACGTGGTGAACGCGAGCAACGGCCAGGCGGTGGCGGGCAGCGGCGGCCGGCTCGTTCAGATGCAGAGCGGCGTGCCGCTCGGCAGCCGCTGGGGCGTCAAGGGTACAGAGGAGCTGGGTGGGGGCTTGAGCGCGATTTTCCGGCTCGAAAGCGGCTTTGACGCCGCAAATGGTCAGGCGGGTGGCGGCCTTGCGTTTTCACGCAACGCTTATGTCGGCATTCAGTCCGTGCGCTACGGCACGCTCACGCTTGGCCGGCAATGGGATGCAAACGTCGATCTGCTGGAACCGTTCACGCTGAATGGGCAATACGGAGGATGGTACTTCGCACATCCGAACGATATGGACAATCTCGACAACGGCTTTTCGGTGCCGAACGCGATCAAGTACGTGAGCCCAGCGATTGCGGGTATCACGTTCGAAGGCCATTACTCGCCCGGCGGCCACGCGGGCGCGTTTTCGACCGATTCGACCTGGAGCGTGGCGCTCGCATACGCCGGCGGCGCAATTAGCGCGGGTGTTGGCTATCTCCACGTTGACGATCCGCTGACGGCTGTAGCGGGTTACGCGTCGGGTGGCGGCTTCGCCAACGCCATTTATGGCGACGCGCTCGCACGTGCCCGCAGCCAGAGCGTGCTCGCAATGGGCGCGTCATACGTGTGGGGCTCGCTGAAAGTGTCAGCGGATTTTTCGGACACCGCGTTTCGCTCGGCGGTTGGCGGCGGCGACATGACGTTCCAGAATTATGAAATCTCCGGAACGTACTCGGTCACGAGCGCATTGCTTCTTGGCGCGGGTTTCACCTATACGATCGGGCACGCGCACGTGAGCGACACCACGCCGAAGTATCAGCAGGCCAACCTGATCGCGCAGTACGCGCTTTCCAAACGCACGTTCCTCTATGCGATGGGCGCGTTCCAGAACGCCTCAGGCGACGCGCCCGTGGCCCAGATTGCGGGCTTCAATCCGTCGAGCACGAGCAGGCAGGTCGCGGCGAGGCTTGGCGTGACGCACCAGTTCTAACGGGCGCAGGATAGGTATAAAGATGGCGCAAGCGGCATTCGCCGGCTTGCGCTGCTTTTGCGCTGCGCTACGCGAGAGCCAGAAACTCGAACAGCGCATCGTGATCGCAATAGCCGACATTGAAGCGCAGCCAGGGCGTGGTTGCCTCGTCGTGCATGAACAGATGACCGGGCGCGAGATAGATGTCCTTGTCGAGCGCGCGGTTAGAGAGCGCGCGCGAGTCGTCGTGGGACGGATGGCGTGCCCACACGAACAGTCCATCGTGTGCGTCGTTGAACAACACCATACCCGCCTGGACGAGCTTGCGCCGCGTTTCGTCCTGCGCGCGCGACAGGTTATCGCGCAGCCCCTTGAGATGCTTGCGATAGCGGCCATCGGTGAGAAGTTGATAGACGAAGCGCTCACTGATCTCCGAACTCGTGAGGCCGGTAATCATCTTGAACTGCGTGAGGTCCTCGACGAGGTCCGGATGCGCGGCGATATAGCCGGCGCGCAGGGCCGGAGAAGCCGTTTTCGAAAAACTGCCCACATAGATCACGCGCTCGAGCTGGTCCATGCTCGCAAGAGGGCGGCGGGCCGCGCTGTCGAGGTCGGCGCATACGTCGTCTTCTACGATCAGGAAGTCGTGTTTCGTGGCAAGCTGGAGCATCCGGTGTGCGGTGGCAGTCGAGCACGACGCGCCCGTTGGATTGTGCAGCCGCGGATTCGTGAACCAGGCGCGCGGCTTGTGTTCGCGCAGCAACTGCTCGAGGACCGCGATGTCCGGGCCGAGCGGCGTCCACGGCACGCCGACGATATTCACGCCGAGCCGCTTCAGATGGAGGAACAGCAGGCTGTACCCGGGCGAATCGACAAACACCGTGTCCGCGGGCTTGATTAGCAGATGGATCAGAAGCCCGAGCGCGTGCGCGGCGCCAGTCGTCATCAGCAACTGCTCGGGCGGGCAGAAGACCTCTTGCTGATTGAGCCAGTCGGAGATCTTCCAACGCAGCGGCAGATAGCCCTTGGGCGTGCCGTAGCCGGCCATCGAGCCGTTCGTATGGAGCGACATGTTGCGCATTGCGCGTCGCAGGCCTTCTTCGTCCAGCCAGCGCGGCGCAATCCAGCCGCAGCCCGGGTTGATTTCGACGTTATGGTTTTGCCAGATGCGGTTTGGCATCCACAGCGAATCGAAGCCCGCGGCTTCGTCGCTACGTGCGTCGTAATCGCGCCGACCGCCGCGCTGAAAACTGCGCACGAAGAATCCGGCGTTCTGGCGCGGCACCAGCAGGCCGTCGGCGACCAGCCGGTCATAGGCGTCCACGACAGTCGACACGCTGACGCCGTGCGATTCCGCGAAGCTGCGGATCGACGGAATCTTCATGCCGGATTGGAGCTTGCCGTCTTCAATCAGCGTGCGGAAGTGATCGACGATGCGCTGCACGAGCGACCGGGACGTATCGGGCATGGTCATATACACGGCATCTCTCCTTTTGTCCTGGGTGCTGCGGGCCCGCGCGCCATCCGGCACGACGGAACCCGTTGATTCGCACTCTACAAAGCGGAAAAGCCGCTCACTTGCACAGTGGCGCACAAAAGCCTGGACTGGAGCGCCCGGATGGTGGGCGATCGGGATGCGGTGCCGGTAAGGATTTTGTCAGGAGAATGCCGGCCGCGCGGCGCTGCCTGAGCCGAGGCTTACGGGGTGTCGCCTTCGTACCGGGCAGGCGAAACGCCGGTGGCCTGGCGGAACACGCGGCTGAACCAGGCGGGATCGGAGAAGCCTACGGCATACGCGATTTGCGTGACGCTCAGGCGTAGCTGTGCGCGGTTTGCGAGAAGGCGCTTTGCCTCGAGAATGCGGCGTTCGCGGATGGTTGCCGAGATGGTTTCCTGCCGCTCCGAAAAAATCTTCTGCAGATAGCGCTCGGACACGCCGACCGCGCGCGCGATGCCGGACGGGTCGAGCGCCGGGTCGCAGAAGTGCTGCTCAATCGCACGCAAGGCGCGCTGCCGGTGTGCGCTGCGCACGGACGTTTCGCTGCTGATGTCGTCGGCGCCAAGGAGTGCCATTGCCAGCAAATCGAGCAGTTGCTGCTCCAGCCGCTCGTGGTGCGCCGGCAGCAGTGCAGGGCCATGCTGGCCATAGGAGGCCGCGAAATCGAGAAAGAGCGCCACCAGTGGCTGGCTCGAGTCGCATGTTGTTGCGACCCAGTCGTCGAGGCTCGGCAGGCGTGCGCGGAGCGAGCGGCATGGAATGCGCAAGGTGCGGACCTCGTTGTGTTGCGCAGTCTCGAACGTGTAGCCCTCCGCGCCGTTGACGACCGTGAAGCCGCCCGGGCGAACGATGGCCTCGCGACCGCGCTGCGCGACCCGTACTGACGCCTCCCGAGGTATTTCCACCACGTAGAAGTCGCGCCCGTCCGGCATGGCGCGCGACGCGCGGCGCTCGGTCAGCATTGGATCGGTCTTCAGCGTGCATGCGCGTATGTTTCCGATATCGACGCGCGTGAGCAGGCCCGAGCGAAAGTCGCGGCCAATCTTCACGTCGAGCGGGAAGTAATTGTCGTGGAGGATCTTGAACCATGCCTGTACGCCGGTGTGAACCTGCCCGGAAGCGTTGAGGTCGACATTGAAGGTGCGAGCTGGCGACGCACTTCGTGCGATGCTCCCGCCATTTTCAGTCATGCTCGTCATCTCCTTGCTGAAATGGGGCGCTGTGCGACAGGCGTTGAGCACCGGGCAGCGCTACGCAACGGTATCGCTACGTCAATCCACGCGCAATTCGGATCCGCCCGGGGCATGCCTGCAACGTGCAGGTGTCGTCGCAGTCAGGTGCTGCAGAGGTGATGCCGGTTTGTCACCGTGTCACGAAAGCGATACACGTTGCGCAACGCCATGGCTGCTCAAGGGCGTTGACTCGAGTGGCACTGTCCTTGCATGCAGCCAACCTCCCATGTCCAACTATCGAAGGGAGGAAGTAACGATGAGTCTCGATTTGACGTTCCGCGCAGGCGAAGCCACCGTATTCGCGGCGCCCGGCCAGGTGACCGACGCGATGCCCGAAGTCCTGATAGGCCGCGTCGACGGACCGGTCGGTCACGCGTTCGCCAATATGATGGCGCAGAGCAAAGGACACACGGCCATGTTCGCGATTCGCGCCTGCAATCAGATGGTTCGCCCTGCCACGATGATCGTCCCAAAGGTGACGCTCAAAGACATGGCCACTATCGAGTTGTTTGGTGGCGTCGTGCAGTCGGCTACGTCGGATGCCATTGTCGATTGCCTGATCGAAGGGATCTTGCCTAAAGACCAGGCCAACGAGCTATGCATCATCAGCCTCGTGTGGATCGATCCGCGCTGCGCCACAGACGCCAATCTCGATAAACGGGACATGTACCGCACGAACTACGAGGCAACCAAACTTGCCGTTCAACGCGCCATGAACAACGAACCGGGCATTGAGACGCTTATCGCCAACCGACACACCGTCAGGCACGATATGGACGACTGGAGTTCAAGTGCGGTTTGAAGCGCGCCTTTACACCCCTTGGAAGGGAGCCGCTGTCAACACGGCCAGCCTCTAGCCGCTGACTTGAATGTCGTGCGTAGTGTTCCTGGCCAAGCCCTCATATCGACGCTTGAAGCCGCGCCACCAGCCATTTCCTGAAAATTTTGAGTCTCGGGTTGAGGTCCTCCTCCTTGCGGTAAAGGAGGTGATACACGTGGTGGGCCGAAGCAGCCGGTACCGATTCCAGTACAAACCCTTGCCGAGTTCAATGCCCAGGTCGGTCACGATGCCGGTCATGTGCGTTGTGCGTCTTTCGGCTCGTGAAATCTTTGTGATCATGGCGTTTTGTACGCCCATGACATAGCAGAGTAGCGCGACGATTATCCTGCGATTGACATGGTGACCGCGACGACGCGCGAATTTGTTGTGTGGTTTCGGTCGATGTTGCGCAAGTCCGGTTCGGGGTGCGTTTTTCGGTTGGCAGTACGTGACGTTATCCTGCAGCAGGAGATGTACCGGCTGATTAAAAGATCGTAACCCGGTTGCTGCTGATCGAGTTCATTGTGTTCCGCCGTTTCGTGGGGGTAGATCCGCCTGCTGCCTTGACGGCAGCAGGATCCACTGCGGGGAAATAAAAAGCGCATCGCTTTTGGATAAGACCTCCGGGGTCGCATCGGAAACTTTGCTGAGTGCAATGACAGCACGAGATACCCGGTCAATCGGGCTGGTCACCCGGCGAGCCTTCCAAACCTTGCCTGGAATTCGTGTGCTCATCCAGGTATGGCGCGTGCGCACCTTCGGTACTTTGATTGCCACGAGAAGTGGAACGGCAGGACTTTCCTCGTCAGCACTCCAGCCTCGGGCGTGCAAAACATCACGCTCCTCACACGTGACGCTACGTTGTTTACGGTTCAGTTCCGACGTCAGATTTTGAAAGGAGGCCGATGATGCAGACTCGGCGACGTTTCATTTGCGGGTGTCTGGGTGCCATGGCAGGCGGGACACTCTTCCCATCGTTCGCTTCCGCAAGGCTGATTGACATTCTTCCACCGGCCGATCCGGCGGACGGTGTGACCTTTCGTGTGCTGTGCTTCCATGACGTGCGCGACAACTTGCGAGCGCAGTACCATACGAACGGGCTGATCGATCCCTACGCGGTCGACACCGGCACGCTGACGTCGATTTTTTCGTGGCTGGAAGACAACCATTACCACCCTGTCACGATCGGCGCGATTCTGGCTTCACGCGCAGGCGGCGATCCGTTGCCGCCGCGCCCGGTACTGCTGACCTTCGACGATGGCTTCAAGAGCCATCACGACAAAGTCTTGCCGCTGTTGAAGGACTTCCGCTATCCGGCAGTCATGGGCATCGTGACATCATGGATCGATACGCCTGTCGAAAGTGGCGTTCGTCTTTCGGATAAGCTGGTCGTGCCGCGTAACATCTTCATGTCATGGGATGACGTGCGCAACGTGGCCTCGTCTGGGCTGGTCGAGCTGGCGTGCCATACGCACGACCTGCATCACGGAGCAATTGCCAATCCGCAAGGCAATGAGTTGCCGGCAACAACATCGCATCTGTACCTGAAAGATCAGCAGCGCTACGAAACGGACACCGAATTCCATTCGCGCGTGCAGTCGGACCTGGCCACATGCATGCAGCAAATCAGGGCGCAGACGGGCGCTTCCGTGCGGGCGATGGTTTGGCCTTACGGGGCACAGAACCTTGCCGTGCGCACTATTGCGTCGGATCTTGGCATGCCCACGCAGTTCACGCTCGAGGACGGCCCGAACACGCGTGATGTGCCGCTCAACCGGCTGCGCCGGATTCTGGCGACCTACGATATCGACGTTGGCGGTCTGGAGCGCTCGATGCGCGAACCCGCGCAGAACCGCGGGGAAATCAACCCGGTGGAACGGGTTGCCGTCGTTGCACTGGACGACGTGTACGACCCCTCACCTGCTGCGCAGGAAAAGAAGCTTGGCGAGCTGATCGATCGAATGTACGCATTGCGTCCGAGCTCCGTATACCTCCAGGCGTACTCGGACCCCAGACGTTCCGGGTTCGCACGCGCCGTGTACTTTCCAAACCGGCACCTGCCGATGCGCTCGGATTTGTTCTCCCGCGCAGCATGGCAGTTGAACACGCGTGCTCACGTGGAGGTCTACGCGTGGTTACCGGTGCTCGCCTTCGCGATCCCGGCCAAGCTTGACAGGCGGGTGGAGTTCGTCACGGCGGCAACCGGCAACCGCCTGCCGCCCGGTGCCTCCGGCGTGCGGCGGCTCAGCCCTTTCGATCCTGCTGCGCGGGCGTATGTGCGCGAACTGTACGAGGACCTGGGCAAGTATTCCGCTTTCAACGGCGTGCTGTTCGGCGAGGACGCGATGCTTACCGATTACGAGGACGCGGGGCAGCATGCGCGACAGACGCTTGCCCGCTGGGACCTGCCGCAGAGTATCGACCAGATTCGCTCCAACCCCGAACTGGCGAAGCGTTGGGGCGACATGAAGACCCGGTATCTGCTCGACTTCACAAAGGAGCTCAGGAAAATCGTGCTCGATAGCCAGAACAGCGACGAAGTACTGACCGTTCGGACGATATTTCCCGATGCCCTGGTCGATCCACTTGCGGGACGGCGCTACGCGCAGAACTACGAGGCATTCCTCGGCACGTATGACTATGTCGGGTTGCTCGCCATGCCTTCTCGCCAGGGCATCACGTCGGTGGATCATTGGCTCGATTCGTTGAGCGAAGAGGTGCGGTCCGTGCCGAACGGTGCTCACCGGACGGTCTTCCTGCTCGAAGCCACCGACGCCCATTCCGGCGCACGCATACCAACGGGGCGTCTCGTGAACCAGATGCGTCATTTGCGTATGACCGGGATGGTGAGCTACGGGTACTATCCCGACAACTTCGCTCGCGATCTGCCGCAGGCTGTTGCGCTCAACGATGTTCTGTCAACACGATCGCAGCTCAACCGTGATTCCATCAAGGCGCTGTTTCAGGCCAGCACCAGCGGGGCACTTTACCGCTGACGCATGACGCGCCGTAACATCGCGCGTGCCTTTGGCGTATGAGCCGCGTCTGCGAGGCTTCATGCTGCGCCAGCAGGATGCAGCGGTGCGCTTTGCGGGCTCATTCACGCCGCGCAGCCGTATCGGACTTCTCCTGCGCGATTGTGTCGTGAACCTCATGAACGTCCCGCAGATTGGCGCGTGGCTTGCGCCGCGCATGCTGGGAGAGCGCTTCCTGTTTCCTGGCGATTAGCGTCGGTAATCAACAGGCATCCGGGGCCACCCTAATCCTTCCGTTCGACGCGCAGATGGCGCGTATTACGTTCGATCGACATCAGAACCAGAAGCAGCGTGAGGAATCCCGTCAGGGCAAGCAGCGTTCCCAGAGAAGCCCTGAACTGCTCGCTCCTGTCGTGCGCGATCTCGAGGGCACGCTCGGCTGCGGCGATGCGCTCGATTTTGACGCGCGCATACAGATTCATCGCCGCCGCTACGTACCGTTCGCGATCGTCCCATTCCCACGTTGCTGCATGCTGGCTGGCACGAGTGACGACCTCCGAAAGCTTGTTCAGGAACTGCTGCCGGTCGGGCGGGGGAACGTTGCCCAGCCACGCGTTGAGCAGCGGCTGGCTCGCGTTATCCCCATTCAGGACCTGACGCAGCGGGGCCGGGATCGCGAGGCCCGCCGCGGCCTGGACGCTTACTTCCGGAATGTTGCCGTTCGCGCTATTGCCGGAGATGGCATCGTTGGCCGTCTCGGAGCCCGGGAGCGAGGCGAGTACATCGGTCACGCTCACTGACGAATCCGCAGCTGCGCTGTGTTTGGCGGGAACCGCGAGTGCGAAAATGACGGCGGTGATCGCCATCACGGCTGCGACGAGGGCGGCGATGCATAGTGCGCGGGCCGTGCCGAGCAAGCGACGCTCCAGCCTTTCTGCAAGCTTCATTTCAATCCCGTTGGTATCGGTAGAGGCGCGCCGTTGGCATCGAACTCACGGCTCGCGCAGATAGCGCTCCGACAACGCCTCGTACAGCGGCGGTGCAAAAAAACGCGAGACGCGGCTCGCGATGAGCGCGGTGGCCATCAGCGAGATGACGAGCGCATGGCCGTTGATCATCTCGATGACGATCACGAATGCCGTGATCGGACTCTGCGTCACCGCTGCGAGATAGCCGACCATACCGAGCGCAATCAGCATCGACAGTTGCATCTGCGAGAACACCATGTGCAAGGTATTGCCGATGCCGGAGCCGATGGCCAGCGACGGCGCGAACAAGCCACCGGGCGCGCCCGGCAGATACGATCCCACCATCGAGATGAGCTTGAGGATCGGGTAGGCCGCGCTGACATGCGCAGTGTCTTCCAGCATGCCGCGCGCCTCGGCGTAGCCGCTGCCAAACGTGTGACGGTGAGACAGCACGCCAACGACGGCGATGACGAGGCCGCATAGCGCCCCGAACAGCACCGGCCGTTGCGCGCGCATCTCGAGCAGCATGCGCGGCATCCAGCGCCGGGTATTGAGCAGCAGCCAGCAGAAGCTGCCGCCCAGCACACCCGCAAGCACACCGGTCAGCACGACGGCGACGCTGAGCCACTGTGGCAACCCGGAGCCGATATCGATCGTGCCGAAATACACATAGTTGCCCTGGAGACCCAGCGAGACGACGCCAGCGAAGATGATGGCCGTGATCAGCACGCCGCTCGTGCGCTGCTCGAAGCTGCGCATGAGCTCTTCGATGGCGAACACGACCCCTGCAAGCGGCGCATTGAATGCCGCGGACAGGCCCGCGGCTGCACCTGCGAGTGCCAGCCTGCGTTCGAGCACGCCCGGCCGGATGGTGAGGAAGCGCTGGGGATAGAAGCGCCTCAGACTGAACATCAGGGCGGCGCCGACATGGATGGTCGGTCCTTCGCGGCCAATCGTGAACCCGCCGAGAATGGCGAGGAACGAGATGAAGATCTTGCCCACGAGGATGCGCAGCGTGAGCAGTCGCGGACCGAGTTCGTTTGGTCCGTGCAGCATCGCAATGACTTGCGGGATGCCGCTGCCTTCGGAGCCGGGAAAGAACTTCCGCGTGAGCCAGACCGTCACTGCACCCGTTGCGGGCGCGACGAGGAGCGGCAGCCAGAACCGCTCAGCTGCGTAGCGCAGGAACAGCGCATAGCCAAAATCGATCAGCTTTGCGTAGAGCACGGCGACGAGGCCGACGGCGATCGCGCCCAGCCAGAACACGCCATAGTGGAGCCACAGCCGGTTGGCGCGCTGTAACGTTCGCCTGTCGATCAGCCCGAAGATTCGCACGATCTGTATCCCCTGTTTGTCGATTGTCGTTGTACGGATGGTACAGGCGTTTCATTCAGTTCGCGCCAGGGCGCAAATAAGTCAGGCACGGCGCAGCGGCGGCGCCTTCATGCTGGCCGCGATCAGGAGCCAGCAGAACACGAGCCCCGAGCACGTGTAGAACACCGCGCTCGCGCTGCCGTGCTTGAGCAGCCAGCCGCCCACCACGCCGCCGAGCGCGAGCCCGATCGACTGGGTGGTGTTATAGACGCCCGTGGCCGCGCCCTTGCGGTTGCCCGGTGCGAGCTTGGACACCAGCGAGGGCTGCGAGGCTTCGAGAATATTGAACCCGAGAAAGTACACGAACAGCACGGTCGCCACGATTGCTATGGTATGCGCAAGCGAGCCGAGCAGAAGCTGGCCGATCAGGATAAGCCCAATGGCCGAGCACAGCACAGCCTTCATCTTGCCCCGCTTTTCCGCGGCGATGATGGCAGGCACCATCAGGACGAACGAGACGCCCATCACCGGCAGATAAATTTTCCAGTGTGACGCCACAGGCAGGCCCGCGTCCACGAGCAGGCGCGGCACGACGAGAAAGAGCGCGGTCTGCGTGGCATGCAACACGAGCACGCCGAAGTTCAGGCGCAGCAGTTCCACGTTGTGCAGGACTTCGGCGAACGGCGCGCGCACATGCACGGGTTTGGGCGCATCGGGCACGATCCACAGCACGACGCCCACGGCGAGAATCGAGAACACGCCCACGAGGGCGAACAGGCCGCTCATGCCGACCCAGTGGAACACGATGGGCGCGCCCACGATCGCCACCGCGAAGGACATGCCGATCGAGCCGCCCACCATCGCCATGGCCTTGGTGCGGTGCTCCTCGGAAGTGAGGTCGGCGATGAACGCGAGCACCGCCGAGGAAATCGCCCCCATGCCCTGAATCACCCGCCCGACGATGATCCACGTGATGTCGTGCGCGAAAGCCGCCACGAAGCTGCCGAGGGCAAAGATCACGAGGCCGATGACGATCACCGGCTTGCGGCCCATCTTGTCCGAAAGCCAGCCATAAAAGATATACAGGAGCGATTGCGTGACACCGTAGGCCCCGAGCGCAATGCCGACGAGCAGCACGTTGTCACCGCCGGGAATGGTTTTCGCGTAGACCGAAAACACCGGCATGATCATGAAGAGGCCGAGCATGCGCAACGCGAAGATCGCGGCGAGCGACACGGTCGCGCGCATTTCCGGCGCGCTCATGCGTGAAGAAGGAGTAGGCGACGTCGAGGAGGTGCGCATATGGGCAATCGAAAAAAAACCCAGCGACAACGCTGGGTCAGGGGAGTTGCCGCCGGTACTCTACCGGTGGTAACTGGACGTTTTCAATCCGGCAAGCTGAGGATACAACGGTATCGTGCTCACTTCTGATGCACCCGCTGAAAGCATATTGCAATAAATAGTCACAGCATGACATTTTCTCCAGTTTGAGCCGCAATACTTAAATGAAGCTTAAATTTGTCGCTTCAGGTGCGCGGTTTTGCCGGAGGATCCGGTTACGCGAGAGCATTCGTGAAATCCAACACCAACGCGGGAAAATACGCTGGCATCCGGGCATATTGCCACCTAGACTGCATCATGCAATGAAAATAGTGGTGCTACGCATGTCCACCCGGACGGGGAGCCTCGGATGAGCCTGAATCGATCCTGCGCGGCAATCCTGCTGGCTGCGCTGCTTGCCGGATGTCATTCGGCAACGACGGTGCCGCAAGCCAGTGGCACGGCAAACACCAATGCCGCCACGATGCAGCCCGTCACCGGGGCAGCGTCCTCAGTCGACGAGCTGAACAATCCCAACAGTCCGCTCGCCAAACGCAGCGTCTATTTCGATTTCGACAGCTATGACGTGAAGAGCGACTATCTGCCGTTGCTGCGCGCCCATGCCAACTATCTGCGCAATCATCCGGCCCAGCAGGTGCTGATCCAGGGCAATACCGACGAGCGCGGCACGGACGAGTACAACCTGGCGCTGGGCGAACGCCGCTCCGAAGCCGTGTTGCACGAGCTCGAATCGCTCGGCGTATCCGGCTCCCAGCTCGAGGCCGTCAGTCTTGGCAAGGAGAAGCCCGTGGCGCCTGGCCACGATGAGGCGTCGTGGGCCCAGAACCGGCGCGCTGATCTGGTTTATCGTCAGTAGTTCGTATCACTATGGCTGGGTACCCTGGCGCACCCAGCCATTCACATGCCCATGAAGTAGGGGCGTACATCCATTTCCTCTGCCCACGTCTGGACGTCGAGCATGTCTTCGAAATCCACGGGCAGCTCTTGGTACATGCAGCAAAAACCGTTCGCCGTCCGGTAGACGATCACCCATGCGCGATTGTCTTCGCCAGGCCGGCTGGATCCCGGGGCATTGTGCAGCTTCGCGTAATGCAGTGCCGCTTCAATGCGGCTGCGGACCGCGCGCCATTCAGTCGTTAGTTTCATGACGGTCCTCCTCGTCTGCGCCACGCGACGCTACTTCGCGCTGCAACGCACGCGCATCGCCGTGCGGCCCGCGCGCATCGTTGTTTGCGCGAGCCGGGAAAATGCGGATGCTGCTGGCGACGGCATCCGCAATGTGCTCCTTTGCAATGACGCCGCTGACTCGCAACGGCCCCGATAGACCTCCAGCGACGACGACCGCCATCGTCGCCCTGTGCTGCCGCAACTGGCTGATGACGTCGAATGCGGCATCGGACTCGTCGACGACGATGTAGTTGTGTTGTGCGAGCCGGCCCAGCGTCACCGTCAGGTCGTCGCGACTCACGGCGCGCCGCAGGCCGGTATTGATGCGAAGCACGCCGTTTATCTTGCCATCGCGTGTGACAACCACATGACGAAAGGCCGGGTCGCCTGGCGAGCGAAGCAGATTCCGGAACGGCACGGCCTCGTCGAGCACGAGGACATCGGTTTCCATGACCTGTGCAGCGCTTTGCACCAGAAACATGTTGGCATGCAAGGCATTGGGAATGACGTGCCCCCGGCGCGCAAGCTTCAGCGTATAAATGCTCTCGTGCGAAAGCAGGCGGCGGGTGCCCAGGCTAAACGCGACGGCTATGATCATCGGCAGCACGATGTCGTAGTCGCGCGTCATCTCGAAGATCATCGCCACGGCAGTCATGGCGGCGCCGGTGCCCGAGCCGACCATGGCGCCCATGCCCACCATGGCGAACGCAGGAGCGCTCACCGGCACCCCCGGCAGCATGAACTGGAACGCCGATGCCAACGCGGCGCCCAGCGTCGCGCCGACGAACAGTGACGGAGAGAAGACCCCACCCGACGATCCGGAGCCGAGACTGACCGAAGTCGCGAACGTTTTCGCGGCAGCAAGCAGAAGCAAAAACAGGCCGCCCTGCAATTGGCCGTAGAGCGTCGCCTGGATCGACGCGTAACCCACGCCTTCGACGTAATAGTGTCCGGCGTAACGCATCAGCGCGTACATCAACGCACCGACAAGCAGCATGCCGAGCGCGTGGCGCCAGTAGCGATTATGGATGCGGTCGAAGCCGTCTTCCGCCCAGTGCAGCGCGCGTATCAGCACGGCAGCGGCAGCGCCGGTGACCACCCCGAGTACTGCGTACAGCATCATCGTGAGGGCGCTGCCCGGCTGATTGGGCAACGCGCCCAGCTGCGCGGGCACCAGAAATGCGGGTTCGCCTCCGAAAAAGAGCCGCCCGACGAACGTGGCTGTCCCGGTCGCGAGGGCAACGGGAAGAAACGTGTTGACGCTGATCTCCGGCATCATCAGTTCGGTCGCGAAAAGTACGCCGCCGATAGGCGTGTTGAAGGTGGCGGCGATCCCCGCGCCCGCCCCGGCCGCGACCAGCGTGATGCGCTGGCCCGCAGCCATCGGCATCGCCTGGCCGAGTGTCGAGCCGAGCGCCGAACCAATCTGGATGATGGGGCCTTCCCGGCCCACGGCCGCTCCGGTGCCGATCGCAAACGCCGACGCAAGCGACTTGACGACGGCGACGACCGGCCGGATCACGCCGCGTTTGAAATAGATCGCGTCCATGACTTCTGGCACGCCATGCCCCTTTGCCTCGGGCGCGAAGGTGCTGACGAGCCAGGTGACGACGAGCGCGCCTGCAACGGGAACGAGGATCACCCAGGCGCCCCATGGCGCCGCAGGTGTGAACCGGCTCGCGTCATAGGAAAATGACAGATGGCCGAGAAAGAACACATTGTGCACGGCGCCAATCAGGCCGCGAAACACGACGGCCCCGAGTCCGGTGACGATGCCTACGAGGAAGGCATAGAAGCACAGCAGATAGATGCCTATCGGCTGCGCTTCGTCATCGGGCAGGGTGGCCGGTACGGCGCGCCCCGCCGCGACCGGAACGGCCTGGCGAGCGGCCTTCCCAGTATCCTGTTGCCTTATCCCTTCGCTCATGGTCCTGTGCTCCCGGCTGCCATCGGTTGCTTTGCGGCGCTCGCCTGACTGTGGTCGTTAGCTGGTGCTGTTCATGCGCGCCATCATGTCAGCGGTTTCGCTGCCGTCAAGCGAGCTGCGAAGCGCAAGCAGGAGCACCACAATGCTCCAGACCGTGACGACCAGGATATCCCAGCCAAAGCCGATCACTCCGCGTCCGCCGCCGATTCCGCCAAGCCACGAAAGCACCCAGAGGCCGCCGAACCAGGGCAGCAGCCATGCGATGTGCTTCCAGCCGAAGTCGTGAACGCTGCGGCGCGCAATGAAGTGATAGTGGACGGCGTAAATCACGAAGCCGATCGCCACAAGCGTGAACAGGAAATTGTTGGTCTTGAACCCGGTCCAGTAAATGATGAGGTTGCTGCAGATAAAGGCGAGCGGGGCGATGATCGCGGCGCCGCTCATGCGGAACGGCCGTTGGAGATCCGGCAGATTGCGCCGCAGGACCAAGAGCGCGACGGGACCGAGGCCATAGGTCAGCACGGTGACGGAGGTAATGTAGTTGACCATTTGCTGCCACGCCGGGAAGGGCAGCAGAAACAGCACGCCAACGACCCACATCACGAGCACGCTGAGCCACGGAATCCTGTTGCCGTTCAGGCGCGTGAGCGCGCGCGGGCCCGCGCTCAGCTCACCGGTGGCGAACAGGACGCGCGAGCCGCCCGTCATGTACATGAGGCCGGTGCCGCCCGGCGAAACATAGGCGTCGATGTAAAGCAGCGTCGCCATCCAGCCCAGCCCGAGCGTGGCCGCTAGTCCGGCAAACGGCCCCATTTCTCCCTGGAAGCTCAACTGCGCCCAGCCGTGCGCGAGGTCGCCGGGCGAGAGCGCCATGATGAACGCGACCTGGAGCAGGATGTAGACGACGGCGGCCAGCACCACGGCACCTATCACGGCAAGCGGAATATTGCGGTGCGGGTTGGCGGTCTCCCCGCCCAGGTCGATGGCTGTGCGAAAGCCGAGATAGCTGAAAACGATCCCGGCGGCCGGCAATGCCGTGAACATGCCCGAGAGCTTGTAGGTGCCGGGCGCCGCGTGCATGACGTCCCAATGGGTGCTCGCGGCGATCAGCCCAACGATGGTGGCGAGCGGCACGAAGATCTTCCACCACGTGATGGTGGAGTTCACGTTGAGGAGCCAGCGCACGACCATCAGATTCAGAAGCGCCATGACGCCGAGCAGCGCGGCACAGGCGACGAATCCCGTCAACGTAAGCAGCCCGGAGCTTCCCGGGCGGATGAACCAGGGGAGATAGTTGTTGGCATAGGTGACGATGGCCTCCGCTTCGACTGCGGGCACGGGCACATAGGCCAGAAAGAGCAGCCAGCACCAGATGCGGCCGAGCCCTTCGCCGTGGCTGGCGTGGCTCATGTGGACCAGCGCGCCGCTGCGCGGGAAGAGCGCGGCGAGCTCGGCGAAGCACAGCGCAATCAACATGATGATGATGGCGCCCAGTATCCAGCTCCCGATGCTGTACGGCCCCGCGATCCGGGAGGCGTGAAATGCGCCGAACAGCCAGCCCGAGCCGATCATGCTGGTGGTGCTGGCAAACAATAGCCCTACGATTCCGGCATCACGCCGGAGCTTGCCTTCGAGGGTCAGGCTTGAGGGTGTGCTCATGCTGAACTCCTTGCTTTCAGTCACCCCTGACCTAATGCTTTGTTCTTGTGCCGTGTGTGGCGTTCTCCTCTTCGTTGGCACGAGACTACGGGCTCTTGTCGCTTCGTGCTATTCCTCTTTGTCCCTGAAAGCCCAACCGAAGGACTGAACCTCCTGCTTGTGAAATGCGGCCACCTTCATGAGGCATTGCTCCCCCTTGGGCGTCAGGTGCACCTGTGACTGACGGCGGTCGTATGGGCTCTGTACGCGGGAGACAAGCCCGGCCGCCTCACAGCGGGTGACCAGCGCCACGGTTCCGTGCGACGAAGCCTGCAGGCGTTCGGCGATTTCGCCCACGGTAGCCCAGTCGCGGTCGGGAAACGCGCGTGTGTGCAGCATGAGCATGTACTGGAGAGGCGTTATCCCCTGCGCATGCAAGAATTCCTCGGAAATTCGCAAGAACCTGCGCAGACGATAGCGAAACTCCGAAAGCTCCTCCAGGTCGGCCCGTGTCACCTTTTCCGTTACTTGACGGGGCTTCGGTGGCATAGGCCTGTCCATATTTTGGTGAGCTTAGGTGGGGAAAGATCACTATGTGACATAAAATATAGACGTAATTGAGTTGTCGTGCAAAACACGATTGTATAAGGGAGCGCCGCGCCGCAACGACTGGACCACGCGCTGGCTTCGCCTGCCGGCGGTGCCTCGGTGTTCATTTCCATCGGCGGTGTGGGCCGCTCGCGGTCGCAATGGTTTTCGGCGTTGCCGCGCGGACAGCGGCAGTTCGAAGTCGATTCCTCAAAGCTACGTGGTCAACGCTTTCACTGGTACGCGCCAAAGCCTCGCGCGTGGCGGGGCGCCCTGTTGCGTTATTGATCGGGTCGCAAGCGTCTATGTCCACGCAGGATGTCAGAAATGGCGGCGAAGCCTGGTTGGTGCTGATGCCTCATTCGTCCGCCGCTCGCTTTCGCCTGGCACCTGGCTGATTTTTTTGTGCTTGGCTTCCCCGCTGGTCGGCAGCGTTCATGTTGTCGTTTTGCTGCGCTCCGGCGAAATGCGTCGTGCTGGCCGTACCCGGTTCCCGGGAGTGGCTGCGCTTCCGGGAATTGAGGATGTGCGATTCTACGGAGACTTACCTTCGACAATCCATGCTCGCGCTGTTGCCGCATCGCCATTTAAATATACCCGGACATCACCAGGGATCATGAATCGAAACGCAGTCAGTGCAATTCGGATCCATTCGACGTTCGTGACGACGGCAACGCGCTCCCACTGTGTGATGTGTTGCATACCGACCTTGAAGTCCTCCCATGCCGCACCCGGGTCCATTCCAGAGAAGTCGGGTCCCAATTCATAGTAGCAGCGGACCTTTGGGTGACTGCGAAGTGTTGCTTCCAGCGCTGGAAGCAACACGTCTTCATAGTCCTTTCTCGTAACACGCCCCGTGGCGACGAATCCTGCTACGCCGTCCGGCAGGCCGGTAACAATCTCGATCATGATCGTCCCCTTCTCGTGATTGGGTGGTGCTTGTCAATGCGGCCGGTAGGGCTCGATGAAGCTCTAACCGGGGAGACACTTCGCAAGGCATAGATCCCATCATCTGGACCACATCCCCCTCGTCCTTACGATAGTCGACTCCGGTATCGTTGCCAAATCGCCGGGAAAAATGGGGAAGAAGGGCCCGGAACCGATGGCGTTTGCTTCCTCTTCCTCATAGTGCTTGCGCGGGTTGTCGCGGCTAACCGCCATTGCGCGGCCACTCCGGATGATATCTGTCGCGCCTGTCTGTCTCGCGCGCTCCCACAACTTGAACCGGTCACGCCGCAAGCGCTCCGTATGTTTCAAGGAATGGACGTTGCGGGTACCTGCTTGCGCCGACGTTCGTGCGAACGCCGAAGCAGTGAGCGATTTGCGATGGTCCGCCACGATGCCCGGTATGGGAATCTGCGTCCGCATTCGTGATGGAAGGTCGTCGCTCACCTGCGCCAGTGGAACGCAATTTTTCAATTTGCTCGGCCAGAGCGACATCTCAGTCGACGCTCCGGCTGTGCCGCGCCGGAGTGACCAGGGTTTGCTGCAAGTCCCGTGCGCCGAATTGCGGAGTGCAAGGAATGGAACAAAATGGACTCGAAGCATTTGTCGCCCTCTGGCTCGCTGCCAGCGTCCTTTCTGCGGCTTGGGTTACCTGGGACGTGACAGGAGGCGGACGGCATCAACGCATGACGGTCATGGCGGTCGTCTGGCCGTTGACCATGTTGTACTGGGGGCCGCCAGGGCTAGTCTTTTATGTTTCCTTGGGGCGTGCCGTTCGCGTGACGGCGAGCAGGAGTCACGACGAAGATGACAAGTCAGTGGCTCCGATGTGGCATGCAGCGTTCAAAGGCGCGATGCACTGCGGCGCGGGCTGCGCGCTCGGCGACTTTATTGGTGAATGGGTAGCATTCGGTACTACTTTCAGAGCGGCTGGCTCGGCACTGGGCGGGAAACTGCTTCTCGCGTTCGTGCTTGCCTACTTGATTGGGATCGCCTTCCAGTTTTTCTCGATCGCCCCGATGCGGGGACTTGGTCTGCGCGACGGCATCGTCGCTGCCGTGAAGGCCGACACGCTTTCACTTGTGGCCTACGAGATGGGTATGTTCGCGTGCATGGTGGCGTTCGCCATGGCGTTTCCCGGGCTCGAGCCGATCAATTTACGCTATTGGCTTCTCATGCAGCTGGCAATGCTGGCCGGATTCATTACCACGTATCCGGTGAACTGGTGGCTCATCAGTCACGGCATGAAAGAAAAGATGTGAAGAGATTATTCGATCTCGGGACAGGAGAGGTGGTGACTGTAAACGTGCCGAAGCGATGTTGCAGGGCAAGGAAGGTGATCGTGGTCGAGTGGCCAGGGACAATCGTCGCTTTATCGAAGCGGCGCTGTGGATAAGTCGCATGGGCACCCAGCGATGCGGCGTGCCCGGCGGAACTCGGCCACTGGCACACCGTGCACACGTGATTCGCGAGGGCGACGCCGAGGTGTCTGGCAGCTGGACGTTTGATCGAACTGGCGATACTTCAGGCTGTCGTCTGCCTTTCGAGGAGGTCGTCGAGGGCTTGTACGCTACTTTGGCTTGCCATCGCTGCTGGCGAACCGGTCCCGGGTGCGGACCAGCGGCTGGCCGCAAAGAATAGTCATGCCGTGATGTAAATCAAAAGAATACCGGCTGGACGAATTAGCCTTTGGTCAAGTCAAGTTGTGGAACATCGGATGATGTGGTTTGCCGCAACGCGGCGGGGGCGGCTTCGAATGGCTGCTCGTGCTTCTAATTGTCGCGGCTTGGGCTGTGGTGCCCGGTTTGGTTAGCCGGTCCTCACCTTGCCAACGGTAACGAAGTACTCGAAGCCGGTCGGCTCCTGGCATACTCGACGACCGCTGCGCGTACGGTGAGATCGACGCCGACGAATCATAAAACGGGCGCGCAGACCTGGAGCGCCCAGAAGTGCAGGCCGTGCTTCGCGGGCGCGGTTTCATCACGTTAGCAGGGGAGAGATCATGAACAGACGGGTTTTGGCGGCCTTGGCGGCCTCTGCGCTTGCGCTCGCATCCATCCCGGCATGGGCGCAATCCACCAATAGCACCGACACATCTGCGGCATCGGGTTACGGGAGGGGTTACGGCATGGGCCCCGGAATGATGGGTGGCTACGGAACGGGAGCATGGCAGCGCGAAACGGGCGATGGCCGTCCCCATGGGCCGGGCGGGTGGTCAATGGGACCGGGCATGATGGGCGGCTTCGCAGACCGTCCTGTCGATTCAGCCTGGGAGGGCGGTGTTTTCACCCATGCACAGGTCGCGAAGTATTTGCGTGAGAGCGCCGCTCAGGGCCACGTCGACACCAGTGCCAACGCCATTACATATGGCGGGACGGAGATCACCATCAACATGGTCACGGTGCAACCGGGACATGACGACCAGACCTTTGAGGTCGCCGGTCTCACGAATCCGACACTCGTTGTTCCGCGTGGCGCGACGGTTCATCTGAATCTGGTGAACATGGACTATGGCGGCAATATGGAGCACGGCCTGATCATCACCCCAGCTCCACCGCCATACCCCTATATGTCGATGATGTACACGGGGGCCGGCCTCGCGCAGGTCGAACCACTTCTCCCATGGCGCAGCAAGAAGGATGTCGGACAAGCTAGGTACGCGGCGCTCTCGACAACCTTCGTCGCTCGCGACGCTGGCACCTACTGGTATGTTTGCCCGACCCCTCGGCACGCTGAAGAAGGCATGTACGGAAAGTTTGTCGTGCGTTGACTCGGGTGGGCGTTGTACACCAACGGCGTTAATGAAGCAGGCGCCTGTTTGAGGAGCCGAAGCGTTCGGAGTCGAAGCGCTGCTTACTGGGGATGAGGAGTCTAGTGAACGAGCGAGGTACGGTCCGGGTGAGTTCATGGCTGCCTGCCACCGGACGCGATCACCTCAAATCGCCCCTGAATTGCACTTCGACAGGGCGCAGGTCGACCGGCGGGTTCCGGGGAAACATTTGCACCTGAGCACCGGCGCGATCGTGATGGAGACACTCGGGACTCGCCACTGTAGTGCCGTCGCTTGTGACAAGAAAGCCGAATACGTCGCGTGTGTGGGGCAACACGTCCGCCTTCAACTTTCCCTTTGTCTTGAGTTCAAAAATATCCTACGCTGCCCGAACGGGTTGACATCTTCCATCCGTTCGACTTGAAGACAACGTAGATAAAAAATGATCCTCGGTCCACGATTGCCCGTAATTGCGCTGCTTGCTGCAGCTGGCCTCACCTTTACGCCAGCCCTCGCACAGAGCGAGGATGGCACCCGCATTGCCATGCAGATTTGTTCCGGCTGCCATGGTGTAGGCGGGCGTAGCGAATCGCCGATGTTTCCGAAGCTCAATGCGCAGACCCCCGAATACATCGAAGCCCAGTTGAAAGGATTCCGCGAGCACGCGCGTGGTGAAAACACTGCCCGCGATTACATGTGGGGCATTGCCGCACTGCTGGACGACGCCGCTGTCAAGTCGCTGGCCGACTATTTCTCGCACCAGCCGGCAACGCGAGGCGCGAGTGGAGATGCCGCCTTGACGGCCAGGGGACAGGAAATCTTCGAACGTGGGGTGCCGGATAAGGGCGTGCCGGCTTGCGCAACATGTCACGGCGCGCAGGCCCAGGGAGCCGGCACATTCCCACGGCTGGCCGGGCAACACAAGGAGTATCTGTTGCATCAGATCGAGGTTTTCAAAAACGGTACGCGTGGCAATGCGCCTGTGATGAGTGCAGTTGCACATACCTTGAATGACGAACAGGCTAAGGCCGTGGTGACCTACCTGCAATCCAGATAAGCCATTCCCCCCCGCATGGCGGGGGCAGTGGACTCTGAACAAGTTGTTCCGTATGCCAGTTGATCTTGATCAATGCGCCGCAGCCAAGGCACAGCGAGATTCACTCATGGCTAAATGATTCGCCTTCGCTACCGATGCCTTCAAGGAAGAGTGCAAGGCGGCGACACCGCAGGGGGAAAAATGATCACGACGTCCGCTCTTGCCCGCGACCGAACATGCTGCTACCTGCTTCGCCGCGCCTGGATTGCTGTAGTGGCGGCACTTTGCCTGCTCCAGGCTTCTGCAGCCCATGCATTGCCCATATTCGCACGACAGACGGGGCAAAGTTGCGTGGCGTGTCACGCCGGCGGGCAATTTCCTGAACTGACTCCCTACGGGCGGTGGTTCAAGTTAAATGGCTACACCATCGGCAAGCGCACGATTCCGCTAGCAGCAATGGCCACTGCCGATCTGAGTAACACACGCAATAACCTCGACTCTAACGGGATGCCCATCAATCCCAAAAACGGCCTTCCAATGTTCGATTCGGCCAGCATCTTCCTCGCAGGGAAAATTACCGATCATATTGGCGGATTCGCTCAGTTCACATACTCGAATTACGATCACCAGAACGGTGACGGCCGGTGGCAGGGTCGCTGGGGGTCGGACAACACCGACTTCCGTTTTGTGGACAGTATCATCGGGGACACCAGCGACCTGATACTCGGCCTGACCGTGCACAACAATCCCACCGTGCAGGACGTGTGGAATAGCGCGCCGGCGTGGAGCTACCCCTACATTTCCTCAACGATTAGCCCGGTTGCCCGCATTGAGAACCTGCCAATTATCGACGGGGCACTGGCCCAACAGGTCGTAGGCACGGGCGCCTATATGTATTGGAACAAGACGATTTACGCGGAATTGACGGCGTACAGCACGGCAGATGGCATCTGGTCGTTCCTGAGCCATGGAAACAGTGCGGGCGACCCAGCTCACCCGCAGATCTATCTGCGCGGGTACAACCCATACGCGCGAATCGCCTTTACCCGTGACTGGGGTCCACATAGTGTCATGCTAGGCGCGTTCGGGTTTAACGTGAACGTCTATCCCAACGATGCAAACGATTTCCCGATATTCGTGCAGGGCGTAACCCGCTATCGGGATATTGGCGCGGACGCGCAGTATGAATACATCCTCGACCCGCATACGATTACCGCCCAGGCGCTCTATGTCAAAGAGAATATCCACGACCCGAACAATTTCGTTCTGGGCGACAGCACGTCGGGGAATCTGAACAGCCTGCGGCTTAAGGCGTCATACGTCTACCAGAACAAATACGGTATAAGCCTTTCATTCTTCAATACGACGGGTAGTTCTGATAGCGTCGCCTACGCCGGCAGCGCGAATTTCTCCCCCAATACGCAAGGCTGGACGCCTGAGATTTTTTGGATCCCGGTGCAATACCTTCGCATCGGCTTACAGTATACGCATTTCACCAAATACCTTGGCGCGAGCAGCAACTACGATGGTAACGGGCGCAACGCAAGTTCCAACGACACGCTGTTTCTATACTTGTGGGCGGCGTCCTGGTGATACACGTTTGCTCCTGCACGCGGCTTTGTCGAATTGATGAAGATGGCATGTGTTCTTTCAAGGCGTAAAGGATTCCTTGTTATTGGGTGCGAGGTAGCTTACGCCAGGCCATTCCCGCCAGATGAAAAGGCGCACCCGAAGTGTGGCGCGATGACAGGCCGCATTCATGCTGAACGGGAACGACTGGATACCGTCCGCTGAATGTCGCCTTGTCACGATGGAGAGGCGCGCCGGCGAGGCCGTGCGGCCTGGTATGGCGCAGCACGGCGATTCGCTCCTTCGTCACTTCACTCGCATCTATTGAGAAGCGCAAAGCACTTGATGACCCTCGCTTCCACGCGCTCGTGCGCCACTCATCCGAAGGCGGGGTAGACGGGCCGCCGGCTTTGACTACGCGAGCCGATGAAATTTGCGCGGTGCCCTCCGGAAGGTCAGTTAGCTCGAATTCGTCGATGGGGGTGCCGGGCATGCCCTTTCCTGGCCAGATGCACGTGTCGAGGAGCTGCTTCGGCGAACCCTGCACGAATACCTTCACTTGGCCATCCAAAAGGTTGCGCACCCAGCCGGTAATCCTCATCTCTATCGCGCGCATGACTGGTTGCATCCTGTCGAGCTGTTCGCGCGCGAGACGCGCCCAGAACGACTCGGGGCGCGCCTCGCCTCTTCGACGAGCGCGCGGGAGACGGCCATACCCGCCGATTTGCAGGGCGAGGCGCAGCGAATTGACCGAGATCAGTCGAGATGCGCATCCAGCGCTTATCCTGGACGAATCGAACCCGTGCCATGCGGAGCAACGACGTGCCCATTTGCGCCACCGACCCGAATATCTCGACGACGCCTGCAGACCAGGCCGTGCCTGTTGGCGCTGCACGCGTGAGCGCCGTGCGCGGCGCCGTGGTGGACGTCGTGTTCGAGACGGGCCCGCTGCCGGACGTGGAAGACGCGCTGTGGATCATGGGCGACGACGGCTCGCGACTGACGGCCGAGGTGCAGGCGCATCTCGGTCCTACGGCATTGCGCGCGCTCGCCTTGCAATCGACGGCCGGATTGCGGCGCGGCGCGCGTGTCGAGCCCCAGGGCGGGCCGCTAGAAGTGCCGGTGGGCGAGGCGGTGCTCGGCCGTCTGCTAGACGTGAGCGGCGCCACGCATGACGGCGGCGCACCGCTCGACCCTGCGGCGCCACGCCGTCCGATCCATCGCGCGGCGCCTGCGCTTGCCGCGCTGCGCGGCTCCACCGAAATCTTCACGACCGGCATCAAGGCGATCGATCTGCTCGCGCCGCTCGCGCAGGGCGGCAAGGCGGCGATGTTCGGCGGCGCGGGCGTCGGCAAGACAGTACTCGTGATGGAGCTGATCCACGCCATGGTCCAGCGTTACCAGGGCATCTCGGTGTTCGCGGGCGTGGGCGAGCGCTCGCGCGAGGGCCACGAGATGCTCTCCGACATGCGCGGCTCCGACGTGCTCGCGCGCACCGTGCTGGTGTATGGCCAGATGAACGAGCCGCCCGGCGCGCGTTGGCGCGTGCCGCTCACGGCGCTCACCATCGCCGAATATTTTCGCGACGAGAAACGCCAGAACGTATTGCTGATGATCGACAACGTGTTCCGCTTCGTGCAGGCGGGCGCGGAGGTATCGGCATCGCTCGGGCGCATGCCGTCGCGGGTGGGCTATCAGCCCACGCTCGCGAGCGAGGTGGCCGCCTTGCAGGAGCGCATCGTCTCGGTGGGCGGCGCGGCGGTGACGGCCGTGGAGGCCGTCTACGTGCCCGCCGACGATTTCACCGATCCGGCCGTGACCACCATCGCCGCGCACGTGGACAGCATGGTCGTGCTCTCGCGCGCGATGGCCGCCGAGGGCATGTATCCGGCCATCGACCCGATTGCGTCGTCATCGGTGCTGCTCGACCCGCTGGTGGTGGGTGCGGAGCACGCGGCCATCGCGACCGAGGTGCGGCGGCTCATCGAACATCATCGTGAATTGCAGGACGTGATCGCGCTGCTTGGGGTGGAGGAGCTGGGCGCCGAAGATCGCCTGCTCGTACAACGCGCGCGCCGCCTGCAACGTTTTCTCACCCAACCGTTCACGGTGACCGAGGCGTTCTCGGGCCAGCCGGGCCGTTCGGTCTCGATCGCGCAGACGCTCGCGGGCTGCAAGGCGATTCTTGCCGGCGAGTGCGACGAGTGGCAGGAGCGCTCGCTTTTCATGGTCGGCACGCTCGACGAGGCGCGCGCGAAGGAACGCGCCTCGACGAGCTTGCCCACGACACCCACGGCGGACGCGCACGCGGGAGCCCCCGCATGAACGACGCGCTGCTCGACCTCACGATTGCCACGCCGCTCCAGATGGTGGTGAACCACGCCATGGCGCGCGCCCTGCGCGCCGAGGACGAAAGCGGTTCGTTCGGCATCCGGCCCGGTCATGCGGACTTCATCACGATGCTCGCCCCTTCGGTGGTGCGCTGGGCCGCGCCGGACGGCGCGCGGCGCTTTTGTGCCGTGGACGGCGGCGTCATGACCGTATCCGGCGGCCGTGTGGTGGCGATTGCGTGCCGCGAGGCGATAGCCGGCGATTCGCTCGAATGGCTGGAGCGCGAAGTGGCGCGCGTGCGCGCGGCCCAGCTCGACGCCGGGCGGCGCGTGCGCGTGGAAACCGTGCGACTGCACGCGCAGGCGGTACGGCAGATGGTGCGGTATCTGCGCGGTCCGGTCGTGCCCGACGGGCAGGACATTCCGGCGCCGCGGGAGCACCGGCGATGAGCGGTCCAACACATGAGCCCGATCACGTTGCCCGTGCGGCGCGCGAGGCCGCCGTGCGCGAGGCGCGCGGCCGGGCGCAACCCGAACCGTCGCTCGGCAGCCGTCTCGGGCAGATCGGCATTCTCGGCTGGACCATCGTGCTGCCGACGCTCGCGGGCCTCGTGATCGGCCGCGTGCTCGACCGGCTATTCGGTACGCGCGTGTTTTTCTCGGCGCCGCTGCTCATGCTCGGCGCGGCGGCGGGCCTCTGGTTCGCCTGGAAATGGATGCATCGACAGGATTCTTCAGGATGACGGAACATGTGACGATCTGGGCCTGCCTGGCGGGCCTCGCCGCGGGCGCCGGGGCCGGCGCCGCGCACTTCGCGGCGCTGCGCTGGAATACGCGGCTGCTGGTGGCGGGCCGCATCGGCTTCGCGCTCGGCGCACAGGCCGTGCGCTGTCTGCTGACCGCGCTGGTGCTGTTCGCGCTCGCACGCGCGGGCGCCCCGGCGCTGCTCGCGGGCATCGCGGGCCTGCTGCTCGCGCGCCACGCCGTGCTGCGGCTCACGGCGGTGAAGCGATGAAAACCTCGCCGCTTGCCACCGCGCCGCTCTGGCATCTCGGCCCGTTGCCGATCACGGCGCCCGTGGTGGTGACATGGGCCATCATGGCCGGCCTCGCCATCGCCGCCGCGCTGCTCACGCGGCGGCTCGCGCTCGTGCCCTCGAAGGCGCAGACTGTGCTGGAGCTGTTCGTCACCACGCTCGACGCGCAGATCCGCGACACCCTCGAAGGCGATCCCGCGCCGTACCGCGCGCTGATCGGTACGCTCTTCGTGTTCGTGCTCGCGGCGAACTGGTCCTCGCTGCTGCCGGGCGTGGAGCCGCCCACCGCGCATATCGAAACCGATGCCGCGCTCGCGCTGATCGTGCTGGCCGCCACCGTCTTTCACGGCCTGCGCACGCGCGGGCTGCGCGGCTACCTCGCGACCTTCGCCGAGCCCACCTGGGTGATGATCCCCCTGAATGTCGTCGAGCAGCTCACGCGCACGTTCTCGCTCGTCGTGCGCCTGTTCGGCAACGTGATGAGCGGCGTGTTCGTGGTGGGCATCGTGCTCTCGCTCGCGGGGCTGCTAGTGCCGATTCCGCTGATGGCGCTCGATCTCCTCACGGGCGCAGTCCAGGCCTACATTTTCGCGGTGCTGGCGATGGTGTTCGTCGGCGCCGCGGCGGGCGGCGCGCAGGCCGGCGCCGGCCATGGCGCACAGGAACAACCATGAACCTCATCGAAATCGTCAGCATTGCCGCTGCCGCACTCGCCGTCTCGTTCGGCGCCATCGGGCCCGCGCTCGCCGAGGGCCGCGCCGTCGCGGCCGCGATGGACGCCATCGCGCGCCAGCCCGACTCCGCGGGCACGCTCTCGCGCACGCTGTTTGTCGGTCTCGCGATGATCGAAACGATGGCGATCTACTGCCTCGTGGTCGCGCTCCTGCTGCTGTTCGCCAATCCGTTCGTCAAGTAAGGCCGCGGCCATGCATATCGACTGGTCGACGCTTGCCTTGCAGACCGTCAATGCCCTCGTGCTGGTGTGGCTGCTCGCGCGTTTCCTGTTCCGGCCCGTGGCGGAGATCGTGGCGGCGCGCCAGAAGGCCGCGCAGGCGCTGCTCGCCGATGCCCTGGCGTGCCGGAGCGCGGCGCAGGCCGAGCAGCAGGCCGCGAGCGCTCAGGCCGCGAAGCTCGCGGCCTCGCGTGAGGCGGTGCTGGAGGCCGCGCAGGCCGAGGCGAAAGCAGGCAAGGACGCGCTGCTCGCCGCAGTGCGGGCCGAGGCTGCGCAATTGCGCGCCGATGCCGCTGGCGAGATCGAACGCGCGCGCGCCGCGCAGGCACGGGCGATTGAAAACGATGCAGTGCGGCTTGCCGTCGAGATCGCGGGGCGGCTGCTCGACCGTTTGCCGCCGCAGGCGCGCGTAGCGGGTTTTATCGACGGCACGGCCGGGGTGCTGGCCGCCTTGCCGCCCGAGACGCGCGCCGGATTCGCCGCGCCGGGAGAGCCGCTTGCGCTCGCCGCACCGCGCGCGCTGAGCGCCGCCGAAGAGGCGGCGTGCGTCACGGCCTTCGGCGCGGCGCTCGGCCGGCCCGTGACCTTGCAGGTGCGCGAAGACCCGGCGCTGATCGCCGGGCTCGAACTCACAGGCTCGCACGCCGTGGTGCGCAACCACCTGCGTCATGATCTCGACGATATCCGCGAGACCTTGCTGGAGCACGCCATTGAGCGCCGCTGACACCTCGGCCGAGGATGCCCATGGTGCCGATCTGGCGGGCGAGGCCGACCGCTGGTTCGAGCGTCAGCACAGCGCGCTCGCGCGCGTGCATCCTGGCGCCGATGCAAGAACGTTCGGGCGCGTGGAGCGTATCGCCGACGGCGTCGCGCATATTTCGGGACTGCCCGACGTCGCGCTCGACGAGACGGTGCGCTTCGCAAGTGGCGCGACGGGCTATGTGCGCACGCTCGACAGCGAACTCGCGAGGATCGTGCTGCTGGACGGCGCGCAAGGCGTGGCGGCGGGCGAGCGCGTCGAGCGTACAGGCGCCGTGCTTCAGGTGCCGGTGGGCGAGGACCTGCTCGGTCGCGTGATCGATCCGCTGGGCCGGCCGCTCGATCGCGGCGCACCGCTTGCCGCCAGCGCGTGGCTACCGGTGGAGCGGCCTGCGCCGGCCATCGTCGAGCGCGCCGCTGTGACCGAGCCGCTCGAAACCGGCATGCTGATCGTCGATGCCTTGTTCGCGATCGGACGCGGCCAGCGCGAACTCATCATCGGCGACCGCGCGACGGGCAAGACCTCGCTCGCCGTCGACGCGATCGTCAACCAGCGCGCGAGCGACGTGGTCTGCGTCTACGTCGCGGTGGGGCAGCGCGCCACGGCGGTCCAGCGCGTGATCGACGCCGTGCGCGAGCGCGGCGCGCCGCAGCGCTGCGTGTTCGTGGTCGCGTCCTCGGCGGCGTCGCCGGGCATGCAATGGATCGCGCCGTTCGCGGGCTTCTCGGTGGCCGAATACTTCCGCGACCGCGGCCAGCACGCGCTCGTCGTGATCGACGATCTCTCGAAACACGCGGCCACGCACCGCGAACTGGCGCTGCTCACCGGCGAGCCGCCAGGCCGCGAGGCCTATCCCGGCGATATCTTCTATCTGCACGCGCGGCTGCTGGAGCGCGCCGCGAAGCTGAGCCCCGCGCTGGGCGGCGGTTCGCTGACCGCGCTGCCCATCGCCGAGACCGACGCGGGCAATCTCTCGGCCTACATCCCCACGAATCTGATCTCGATCACCGATGGCCAGCTCGTGATGGATGCCGCGCTCTTCGCATCCAACCAGCGGCCGGCGGTCAACGTGGGGCTGAGCGTGAGCCGCGTGGGCGGCAAGGCGCAGACAGCCGCGCTGCGCCAGGTGGCCGGGCCCCTGCGGCTCGACTATGCGCAGTTCCTCGAACTGGAGATATTCACGCGCTTTGGCGGCCTCACGGATGCGCGCGTGAGCGCGCAGATCGCGCGCGGCGAGCGGATTCGCGCCTTGCTCGCGCAGCCGCGCTTCAGCGCGCTGGGCACGGGCGACCAGGTGGCGCTGCTCGCCGCGCTCGCCGCGGGCGTGTTCGACGCGGCGCCCGCGAGCGTGGCCGCGCAGATTCGCGAGCGCCTCGCGCAGCGGCATGCACAGCGATCGACGGTTCATTCGGATGCCGAAGCATCGCTAAACCTCGCCCAGCTTCGCGAGTGGGTGCGCGAGCGGATTTCCGATACGGCGGCGGGCGGCGCGCCCGCCAGGGAGCACGAATGAGCGGCAAGCTCGGCGAAATCGAGAGCCGGATCGCGGCGACGCATCAACTCGATGCCGTGATCGCGGCGATGCGCGGCATTGCGGCCTCGCGCTCGCACGAGGCGCGCGAGCGGCTGGCCGGCATCCGCGCGGCGGCGGCGACGGCGGGGGCGGCGATCGGTGAAGTGCTCGCGTTCGCGACCGAAGGCGCGGCCGGCGGTCCAGCGGCCGGCGCGGGGGGCGGCGACGTGTGCATCGTCGTCGGCACGGAGCAGGGCTTCGTCGGCGCGCTCAACGACGAATTGGCGGAGCACGCGCTGCATCAGGACGGCGGTGCGCATACGTACCGCTGGCTGCTCGTCGGTTCGCGGCTCGCGAGCGCCGCCGCCTCGCGCGGCCTGAGCGCTGCCTGGTCCGCACCGATGGCGGCGCATCCCGACGCCATTCCGCAACTGGCGGTCCGCATTACCGATGCGCTCTACGCGCGGCTCGCGCGCGGCCAGCGCGCCGCCCGGATTTCGGTGGTGAGTGCGCAGCCCGGCGAGTCACGCTTGCAGATCGCGCAGCGCACCCTCATTCCCTTCGAATTCACGCGCTTCCGGGTATCCCCGCGCGCGCAGCCACCGCTTGTCAACCTCGCGCCGGCGCGGCTGCTGTCCGGTCTCGTCGACTTTTATGTGTTCGTGCAATTGTGCGAAGCGCTGATGCTCTCGTTCGCGGCTGAAAACGAAGCGCGCGTGCGCGCGATGCTCGCGGCGCGCACCCACGTGCAGCAGCGCCTGAATGATCTCACGCAGCACTATCGGGCAGTGCGCCAGGAGGAGATTACCTCGGAGATCGTCGAGCTGAGCGCCGGCGGCGAGGCTGCCCGTCGCGCCGTGGATTGATCGGCATCAGCCGAGCGGTCCCCGCGATGTTCGAACTGGCGCGGGATCTCGCACTCGACGCCTCGGGCATCAAGGTCGGTGTGAAAGATCGCATCGTCACGTTGTCGGGGTGGGCGCCCGACTATGCGCAGAAGCTGGCAACCGAGCGCGCCGCCGGGCGCGTGGCCGGTTGCCGCGCGATCGCGCTTGGAACTGTCGATCGACCCGCCGCCGGACCCCGACCATCCCGACGCCTATCTAGCCACCGCGATCATGGGCGCCTTGCGTTGGCAGGCGAGTTTGAGCCCGAACCGGGGTGCGCGTGGAGGTCGAACATCGCTGCGTCACCCTCATCGGCGAAGTGGACCTGTGTTATCAGCACACCGCCGCGGAGAGCGTCGTGAGCCGCATGCGCGGCCTGGTGGGCGTGGCTAACCGGCTGAGCGTGCGCCATAGCGATGCGGCGCTCCACGGCGCTCAGCATATCAGCGCGGCGCTGGCGCGCCCTGCGCAACGCGAGTTCGCGGGCATCCACATCGACGAGCACGACGGCGTGATGACGCTCATCGATACTGTCGCCTCGCTGCATGAGAGGCTTGCGGCCTGCGGCGCCGTCTGGTTCACGCGCGGCGTGCGCGCCGTCGTGGACCGGCCGGTTGTGTAGTGAAGAGGACTGCAGATGGAATTGCGTATCCGGAACACATCGCTAGCGTCGAAGTTGATGCCGGCCAGCGCTGCTGCCGCGCTGATAGAAGGCCGTGCCGCTCGAACTGGCGCACCTGATCGAGAAGGCGCACGCGCGCGGCGAGCGCTTTGCGATTCCATGCTCACGGGCGCGTCCACCGCGCCGGAACTCGATTGAGTACATGAACATCCATCTCGGCTAGGTAGCGCAGCACGCGTAGTTCTATTTTTTTGCCGCCATGGCCACGGCACGGAGGACCCTCTGTGCGCCTTGCCTGGTGACATGAATTTAACATAATTCTATTGATCGCATTTTGGTTTGTAGTCCTTATGATATTGGACGCCGTGCGGCACGGGCTCGCGTTCGTGCCGGATTTCGAGCGCGGAAAGGTTTGACCCGGCACATCGGCGAGACGACAACCGATCCCGGTCGAGCCGGCAAACCCTTGCGCTACGACTGTGCATATATTCGCAACGGCACCGCCGATCTGTTTGTCTTCCCCGAGGCACACCATAGCTGGCGCAATTTAAGTTACCGAACCGAGAACGGCAACGACGTCGGTCGCGCCCTCGGCGAGGATCGGCGAGATCGCGCGATTGCGATTCGCCTACGGCGGGGGCGGCGAGGGAAGCGCGAGTTCGTCGGTCATGGAGGTCTCAGGGAGTCGCGCCAGCGAGGGACAGCGTCATGGCCGCGCACCCGTGAAAAAAAAGGCGGTGTGGCGGGGCCAATTAGAGACATACCTGGGAGTATGTCTCTGTCGTCGCAACGTTCAAGATCGAGCGCATTGAACTCAGGGCAGCAGCCGGGGACGCGCGCGCAGGCGGCGGAATTGTGTCGCGTCGAGAGCGGCAGGAGCGGAGATGACCGCTCGCAATGCGCCGACGCAAGCGGCGGCGCGCTTCTCCCTGTTCAGACGCGGTTCCCAGGTCCGCCCGCTGCGCGTCCCGGGCTTCGTGCGCTGGCGATGACGAAAAGCCTTGCCAGAAGGTGTTTTCCTGTTGCGAATCGCGGACACCGTTGATACGCTAGGCGCCAGCTTAAGACGGTGCAGTAACGCAAGGCGTCGTGCACCGTCTTAAGCGGTTCTCAACCTGATAGAGGATTATTGATGGCAACGAAGACCGCAACGAAAGCCCCGAAGGTGGCAAAGCCGGCCGCAACGAAGGCAGCACCGAAGGCCGTAAAGCCGGCAGCGAGGAAGGCCGCGCCCAAGGCTGCGGCTCCGGCGAAGAAGGCTGTGACCAATGACGTACTCAAGCCGCTGAAGGACACGTTCACGAAGGCCTCGTTGGCAACGTACGTTGCCGAGCAGGCCGGTGTCGAGCCGAAAGCGGCCAAAGCCGTTCTGGCTGCGCTCGAAGACACGATTCTGGGCTCGGTGCATAAGAAGGGTGCAGGTGAGTTCACGCTGTCGGGCCTGGTGAAAATCGGCGTCCAGGCCGTCCCGGCGAAGAAAAAGCGCTTCGGCAAGGACCCGTTCACGGGTCAAGAGCGCTGGTTCGATGCGAAGCCGGCAACGGTGAAGCTGAAGATTCGTGCGCTGAAGAAGCTGAAGGACGCCGCCGCAACCTGAAGCCCGTTGCGACGTTGACAGAAAGCCCGCGTTGAGCGGGCTTTTCGTTTTCAGACCGGCGTTATGGCGGAGTACACGCCCGCACGGATGGCGATGCCGCCAGAGTTTTCGATGGAGGCGGCACCCGCAGATACTTGCCCTTTGGAACGTTCATCAAAAGCTCCGTTGCGAATGTCTCCGACACACCGAGCGTCTTGGCAAGCGGCGGCGCTGTTTCCTGCATTGCATCGAGGGACTCCAGCCGCGACAGGAAAATCGGCCTGCCGGATCTCGAAGCATGCGGTCGAACGTGCTGCTTGAGAGTCGCCAGAGGGTATCGTCGGGGGCGACAAGAAACGGTCCCGGCGGTTTTGAATCTGAATAATTGATAGACCATTGCACGGAGGCTGCTGTGCTGCATTTGAACTTCCACTATCCAGAAAGCGACGACTACTGGGATTCAATTTTCAATGATGGGGTGCTTGATCCGAAATCTTGGATCGATACCGCAACCGAGTTGGCATGCACGTTGAATTACCTGCGGACACCAGCCATAGATTTTTTCAAGGCTACGCGCAGCACTCTGGGACAAGCATTGCCAATGAACAAACGTGTGCACGGCTGCTACCTTATGATAGCAGGCTTTGTGGCTGAAAATCTGTTGAAGGCAATCGTTGCAAAGGCCGCGTCGTCACAAGGAACCGTCGATCCGACAGATTTGTTAAAAGAGATAAAGACACACAACCTCCTGAAGTTAGCGGCCAAGGCAGGAATGCCTGTTACTGATTCTGGCAGAGAACTGCTTCAGCGACTCACCTACTTCGCGGTCTGGGCAGGAAGATACCCGACGCCAGTTTCCGTTGCTGATTTCAAACCGCAGGCTATATCGGGAGCAGAAAAGAACACTTTGAATTACGTCAGAGGCTCGGACATTCGCGCGATAGACCAACTTTTTTCATACGGTGAAAAAGTGTTGGAAATTCCGCCCCTCATAGGACTCGATGCTAAAGGCTATGGCGATCAGATGGAGGATTGGGAAGGCGTCGTCATGCATCAATCTGTTAGGCCATGGGTAGCCTGATCTTATCTATACGCTCCAGGTCTAAAACTCCGGTCAACCTGACAGCCGAAGGCGGGGCGCTCTCCGAGACAGCCACCCCGCGCGGTTGCAAATTATCTTCACTTCAACGTCCGCTTTTCTATAGCAACAACGTCTGCATTGGGTCGTGCTATGCCTGTTGCATCGCCCACGCGCCGGACACGATCGTGGCGCTCGGTGGTCGGGCGCTAGTCGTCCAAGTCCATCGGTCGAGCTTCAGCTCGAAACCGGCTGTTCGTGTTTCCGTGTTCATGAATTTGGTCGAGCAGATAGGTTACGCTGAAAACAGATTGACGTTTTGTTGATTACACTCAGCGGCTACCTCGCATTGTCCAGTCCCGCTTGACTCCGGGCGGCAGCACACCAGTTCAACGCTGCCCACCACTGTTCGGGGCAGACAAAAAATCCCCCATCCGGCAACAGATTCTTGGGCTTACAATTTCCATGACCACCGCGGTAGCGGCGGTGCAGTCCGACAGCGTTTATCTGCCGCTGATCGACTCGTGCTATGGAAAAGGAAAGTCGCGCCGAGGCGGTGGATAAAACTTTATTCGTTAGAAAACTTGACAAATATGAGCTTTGACCCGACAACCCCAAACTGGAAGCTTGTAATTCAAGCCATAGTGACCTTGCCCTCGAAAAACGTATCCGTTATTGAGAGTGTGTAAAACTTCAGTGACGGAGGATTGAGCAATGGGTAACCCGAGGGCGCGGTACACGCTGGAATTCAAGGTTGAGGCGGTTCGCATGGTGCGTAACGGCCAGAGCCAGGCGGCGGTGGCAAAGATTCTGGGCATCAGTACGCAGACGCTAAACAGCTGGCTCAAGGCTGACGAGGCTGGCAAGCTCGCTGGCGCAGGCAAACAGGTATCGGCCGAACAGATGGAAATTGCGCGACTCAGGGCAGAGAACGCGAAGCTGCGCATGGAGCGCGACATCCTGGGAAAAGCGACGGCATACTTCGCGAAGAGGTCGGCGTGAAGTATGCCTGGATTGAGCGGCACAGCCGACAATGGCCGGTATCCGTGGCCTGTGAGGCGCTGGGTGTCAGCCCCAGTGGTTATCACAACCGCAAGGCCCGAGACGTTGATCCTGATCGGCCGCGCCGACGTATCAGCAACGATGCGTTGCTGGTCCACATCAAGGCCGTGCACGCCGAATCCAAAGGCGAGTACGGCTGGCCGCGCGTGTGGAAAAAGCTGCTTGCGCAAGGCATTCGCGTGAGCAAGGACCGGGTTCAACGGCTGATGAAGCTGCATGGCATCAAGGCGCGGACCAAACGCCGCTTCAAGGCCACGACAGACAGCAGCCACAACCTTCCGGTCGCACCGAACCTGCTGCAACGCGACTTCTCGCCGGCGAAGCCCGATCAGGTCTGGACGACAGACATCACGTATCTGTGGACCGACGAGGGCTGGCTGTACCTGACGGTCATCCTGGATCTGTTTAGCCGCCAGGTCGTGGGCTGGTCGCTCAAGCCGCACATGCGCACGGAGCTGGTTTCTGACGCGTTGCGTATGGCGTGGTTCCGTCGTCGCCCCGAGACCGGTCTGATCGTGCACAGCGACCGTGGGAGCCAATATTGCAGCGCCGAGTTTCAGGACCTGCTCAAGAGCTACGGCATGCAAAGCTCGATGAGTCGCCGAGCAAATTGTTGGGACAACGCACCGACCGAAAGCCTGTGGGGATCGCTGAAGCAGGCGCGCATCCACGGCAAACGCTTTGCGACGCGTCGCGAAGCGATGGACGAGGTAATCGACTGGTTGAGCTTCTACAATCATTCGCGCTTGCACTCGACGTTGAATTACGTCAGTCCGATGCAATTTGAACAAGACTGGCACGCCGCACAGCGAAAGGAAGCGGCATAATAAGTGCTCGGTTAGCGGATGCGAAAATCGCGGGCAACGTCATAGAAGCGCTAAATGGTGCCGCATCCATTCCTGAAATTGAGGCTTATTTCAAAGCAAACTTCCCACCCATAAAGCGTGCGGCCAACGTGCGCGCTGATGCGACGTCGATCACCGTGAATGCCAACTCAAGGGTACATTACGGAGCGGGAAAAAAAGTTAGGCGAACAGATTCCGGAAATCAATACGACCGCCTATATCGCAGGGAAGATGGACGCTACGAGTTCTACCTTCCAGAAAAGCATGGTATTTGGGAAATTGCAAAAAATAGCCAAGGCAACCACTATGTTCAAAGAATTTCAGAATCGGATGCTAACGCCGCAACCGATGAGGAGCCTTTTGAAGCTGAAAGCATAGTCTGTGACGCTGAAAGAAATTCGGCCAGTTCACGCTTCGCCATGGAGTCTCATTTGAGGGACTATTTGGCGCAGAATTTGAATCGTATCGAAGGATTGCCGACGCAACTAGACCTGTATAGGGATGACTCAGATATGCCTGCTATCGAGTACAGAACCTCCGTCGGCTATATCGACATCCTCACAAAAGGTGCCGATGGTGCATTCTATGTTCTTGAGTTAAAGCTTGCTCGCGGCTCTGACGCGGTGATCGGCCAAATATTACGCTACATGGCGTGGGTAAGAACCAATCTTGCGAAAGGTAGCCCCGTATACGGTGTAGTTGTTGCCAGCGGCGCATCTGATAAACTTAAATATGCAGCATCAGAGGTGCCCGGAATACTTTTAATGACAAGTCGAAATCCACGTCCTATGGACGTGGTCATCGCCTAACTGGCTATGCCTGTTAGAGCACCTGCCCATGCAGGTACCTTTCTGTGTGTTGTCCCCACAACGCATAAAAAGGAACAGAAGCATGAGCAGGTTCAAAAGAGCATCGCATGTCATATGGCATTGTCAATACCACATTGTGTGGGTGCCGAAATATCGGTTTCGCGTGCTGCAAGGTCCGGTCGGCAAGGAAGTCTACAGATGCGTGATGGTGTTTAGTCAGCAACTGGGTTGCGAGGTGATAGAACTCAACGTTCAGCCAGACCATGTCCATCTCCTGGTAAGCATTCCGCCGAAGCTGTCGGTATCGGGACTGATGGGCGTCCTGAAAGGACGTACCGCGATACGAATTTTTACGGCGTTTCCGTTTCTGAAGAAGAAACCGTACTGGGGCAATCACTTCTGGGCAAAGGGTTACTGCGTGGATTCCGTAGGCCTGAACAGCGAGATGATTCAAAAGTACGTACGGTTCCAGGAGAAGGAAGAGATGCATCAAGAGCAGCTTCAGCTGGAACCGGGTAGAGGACCTTCTCAGAAGGGCCGATAGGTGTGCCCCCCTATGGGGCATCCCCTTATACAGAAGTATCGTAGCCGTCGCGCAAGATCTGGATGGTGATCACGGCATCCATGACCCGCTGCATACCGATCCACAGCGTCTTCGCGCCCGGTTCACCGTCGCTCTTGCGCCCGAGGAATCCACCCAGTGATGCGATCATCCGTATCATCTGGTTGAGCGTTGGTGGCTTTTTCGGGCGTGGCTTTTTTGAGAGTACGTGAGCGCCATGTATCTCGTCAGCCGCAAAGAACAGTGACGCATCCAGCTCCGGACACGTCCTGCCCACACGCATGAGCCGTGCAATACGCCACGATACGACCATGTACAACGCGAGTGCCTTCTCGACCCGCTCCATCTGCGAGAGCTGCAGCGCCTCAACCCGGCAGGCGTTCTTCAGGACATTGAAGTACATTTCGATCTCCCACCTCGCCCGGTACCAGTCAATGAGTTCGATGAGCGCATCCGCATCAACCGCTTCGCGGTTGGTCACAAGACGCCAGATAACGGGCGTGGCGCCCACTGGTGCATCCACCTCGCACGCCTCGACGCAGGTGAGCGTGATACCGGCCCGCCCGGGCAGCGTGATGCGCTGGCTACGCAGTTCCTGCCTTACTTCCCGCGCCTTTTGGCCACTGCGCCCGGGCAACACGAAGCTGATATGGCCGAGCACGTTACCCGCGTGCACCTTGTCCCACAGCTTTTCCTCATCCTTCAGGGCACGATTGTGCTGGGAGCGGATCAGCCAGTCAGCCGGTTCGCCCAGTTCCTGCGCCCGCTTCATGAGCGCCGCGATATCACCTTCCCGATCGGCCACATACACCAACCGCGTCTCAGGTAGTGCTCGCGCCTGTTCGGCCACGATCTCGTAGCTTTCGATCCACCGTATACTTTCCCTGACACCACCGCGTTTGCCGTTGGCTTCGCGCGGCTCACGCGCCCACATCCAGGAATTGACGACACCCAGCGGCTCCCGATCCGGTGTCACCGCATAGGTCGCGTGAAGATACATGCCCACCTGCGCTTCATAACTGAGCGGGCCAGCGCCCTCGATATCCTGGCCGTTAAAGTTCAGCTCCGTCGTATCGGCAATGCACAGCACCACCGGCAATTGCCCCATGCGCGCTGTGGTGCGATCCCAATGCGGCTGCATCATGTCGCGCCACTCAATGCGCTCATTGCCCAGAAAGCGATAGGCCGCCATCGTCTCGGCCCACCCCTCGCACGCACCGGGAATGCTGGCTGTCGGCCGGCTGGCAAACCGTTTGAGCAGTTCCTTCGCGCGCCGGTCTCGCCGTGGATCACCCAGATCCAGCGTTTCGAATTCCTCGTCCACCCACACCCCCGCATCGTCCCGAATTTTCATGCAGAAAATCCGAGAGTAAACAGGAAATCCGCAGCGTTAACAATCGCTTTTTTGCTTCGTCACCTGCACTGTGCCTTTCCGCTTGCGGTGACTTGTGTATAAGGGCATGCCTATGGGGGGCTTAAGGCGAAACCACGTTCTACGAACGTGGTGATTCACTTGGAATACGAGCTGAATTTTTCGCTGCGAATGTCAGAGAAATTATGAGCACATTTCTAACTTGGCGAAGCGGGTGCTCCTAAACGTTGAATGTCCAGTTTTCGTTGAGGCGAACGTCTCATATGGGTCGAGGAACTGCGACGGCCGCCTGTCGCTAATGATCACGACAGAGCGCTTCTCGTGGCTCTGCCTGATTCCTTGCGAATCGTGCTACGAGCCGCCGCGTTCAAATAGACATACAAGGACGGCCCCAGCGCCATCAAATGAGACATCAGCGGGCGATGCTACCGGATACGTTGTGCTCTTTATACCCTGTATTGCAATACGGATGAGCCAGTTGCCCATTCTCGAACGTGCCCAAACCACCGTCAGCCTTTCTCTTGATGTGATCGATGGTGACCGCCTTCTTATGGATTCGCGCACCGCAAATCTGGCAACGTGGCGCGTTATCGATCGCTTCCTTCAAGTAGATCGCCGATTTTGTTTCACTTCGAAAATTCCTGCCAGCCCGTTGTTCTTCTTCGGTATAGGGCGCGAGAGTGATTGTCTTGGGGTCCTCGCGGAAGCGTTTAAAGATTTCTTCTTCGTCGGCATTCCCATACAAACAACTAATAATCGTCCTGTACATGCCGAGGATCGGCTCCATACTTCGCGGGCCGCTTCCGAATTTACCTGCGACATGATTTACAAGGTAACGATGTTTTACCAGAAAATCTTCGAATTTCTTGCGAACATCGGTGAATCTCGGAAACGCGTTTGTGCGGTCGAAATCGTCCAGCAATTTCGCCGTTGCCAAGAATGCAGAGGGTTGATACCGACCTCCAAGGCTATAGAAGTAAACTGCGGGGTGCAGCCCGAGCGAGCCCGGATGGGCGCCCGAAATCAGGTTCGATAGGCGCTTGACGCTCTTCAGAAAGCGTACAGTCTCATCTCCCGACAAGTCGTCTTCCAAGTCATCTTCCTGCTTCCCGCGAAGGCTCAAAGAGTTTGCCAAGTTGACGAAATCAAAAACCAACTTAACGCTTTCAGCAGAGTAGCCGCGCCCGGCCACCGGCAGATCGAGGGTCTTGATCGGCGTCTCTAGGACGGGGGTAAAAAGGTTGTCGTAAATCTCCCGCGCCAAACGCTGGATCGACTGCTGCACCTCTTCAGGAAATCCCGACCAATACTTATGGCCGACCCCTGCACGAATGATCGCACGTGTCGCTATCGCATTAGGCTTGCGGCGCGACTTCAGCATCGCCAATTCTGTGGCGTTGATTGCTGTGGCCTTTTGGTTAATCTTAAAAAATGACGCTTCGGCCTTTTTCGCGTCGCCACTAACCCACTGCAATTGAACTTGAAGAACCGCCATGTTTCTTGCGCGGCGCACCTGTTCAGCAGTCGAGTTTTCTGGCTTTTGTAACGCCAGAGTGAGCTTCTTGTAGCTACCAATCCTAGATTCGATCAGAGCCCGGCATTTAGTCGCGGCCTCGACCTGCTCAGGCGTCACAAGGTTTTCGAAAAAATCCAACGACTTAGACGACGCGCCATAATCGTCGTGCACCCAGGCGATAAGCGCACTGAGTCGGTGTGCTCCGTCGATGACAAATATGTTTCCGCTAGTTGGAGAACGCCAAAGAATCAGTGCTGGGATGAGATCGCCATCGAGGAAACTCTCAACCAAGTCCACGACCTTTTCCGGGTCCCAACTTGCAGTCTCTCGCTGGAAATCCGGCTTTCTGAGCGTTAGGTAGGTGAGGCCGTGGGACTCTAGCTCGTTCACCTTTAAGCCCGCCGCGAGAGAAAGCGAAACGAGAGGCGAATCCGTGACCGATTCGAAGTCGTCTCGCGGGATCAGTGCATCCAAGTTCACCAAGTGTGTAGCCACTTCAACGCTCCCCTTACGGCTTTTGCGTAACGAACCCGGCGCCGGGCTCAGACTAGCGCATCTTACACCTGTGCAGTGCCCGTCCTCCGACGCGGCGGAGAAGCGGCATAAAAAAGCGCGCCGATACGAGTGGTAGCGACGCGCCGGAGCTCACCGCAGCATAAACGATGGAAAGCGCTACGGCGAACCACAAGGACTGTCCGAACGGAAGTAAAGATAGCCCGCCTACCATGTGCGCTTTAGCGCGTGCGAAGAATTTGCACGGCGCGTTACTCAGCAATGCGACGTTCGACAGGCTCGCGCACGGCGTCGATCCTGACATTTGCACTGGACAATGCTTGGCTACGATGCCGCCTGCCCAGCGTTGGCTCTTCAATCGGCATTCCAGCATGTTTGCGCAGCCTGCGCACCGAGGCTGAGGCTTGGAGCCCAAAGACCGCGTATTCGCGCCTTCTGACCCAAAAGGGCTCAAGGTGGCGCAGGTAAGCCGAATTCGCCGGGTCTGTTGTAGTTGGGCGGAAAAGGACTTGACTGGCCTAGCGCACGTCTGGATGCGCCAGGCGTGCCTATGTCGACGTTGACTCGATGGTTGGGACCTAAAGCGGTCAAGAGGAGACCTTGGTCCGGTTGCGTCGACAGACATTCAGATGGTTGTTCCGTCCAGCAAGCGGCCATTCGATTGGCGAAGGCCGGCGTCGGGTCGTCGGCCATACCCGACATTCGTCGATAGGCGATGGTATGTCGGCAGAGGGCTGGTTTGCTGCACGAGGCAGCACCAGCCGCGCACGCGGGAATCCGCTGACGGTGTATCCGGTCAGGCCGGGCGGGGCGCGAGCGACCAGCCCGGTTGCTCCTGCAGCCACGGGGGAGCGGTGAGGCCACAGGCGAGATACACGGCTTCGACCATGCCACACAGGGCTGTGGGCAGGATCGATACGAGCTCATCACCCAGCAGTCTGCTGAGGCTTGTCACGGACATGCCCTTGTCGATACTCACCGGCTTGTACGACGGCTTGAAATGAATCATCCCGTTCCGCGCCTTAATCAGAGCGCCCAGCGCCTGCCAAGGGGCCTTCGCGGTGTCAAACGCGCTTTCCTGGCCGCACAGCCTAAAGAGGAGCCGGAACTTGTCGTCGATAGAGAGTTTCTCCATGCCTTCCCACAGACCGGCATAGTGCTTGTAGCCGATCTCGTTCGCGACGGCTTCGAGGCAGGCCATGGCCATGATGACGGCCTCCGCGCGCGCGCCATACATCTCGTCGAGCAGACGCACTGAAACCGGCGCACCCGGTTGGCGAATGCTTTTGTCGTACCCGCAATGCCGTACGGCCGATCGGTAAAACACCGGCGCCATCATGGCCCGCGTGGAGACCCTGTTGTCCTCCACTGCCATCATTTCAAAGTGCGACAGCACGGGGGGAGCGTGCTCGATGAGCTTGCGTTTGCTGCGCCCGGACTGTCTCTTGAAATCCTCGTGGACGTTTAGCAACTCGGCGAAGGCGCGCGCCCGTGTCGCCCTCGCCATGGCGACAAAGGCCTCGGCGCGAAGCGCGTAGTCGTCGGGCGAGGCGGTTCGCCTCAGCGACATCAATTCCTGGAACGGATCGTACAGGGCGTCGAACCCGGACAGGTCCGCGTAATCGGAAACCCATCGCCCGTAGTGACGGTCCTTGACTCCCTCCAGTCGGGCCACTTCCCACTGGTACAGGACGCCCTCATCTAACACTTGGATGTGACTGTGAAAACCCTCGATCGGATCGGCAACGTGAATATCGTTGGTCAGCCACGGAAAGTGATGCGGGCTGACCTGCCCATGTGGCATGATCGCCTTCGAGTCGCCATCGACGAGCGGGACAACTACAGGACTGAACAGACTGTGCGCTAAGCGTGACCGGAACGTATCGGGATCGACATTATGGACCAGCGTGCCGTAAGACACGATTCGGTGAGTGGTTAGCGCCTGCGTCCATGCATCGTCGGACACGAGGCCGAAATCGATGCGGCCGATGCGCTCGCCTTCACGATAGTTGCGACAGGGCAGATACTCGATGGCGATGGCGTCTCGCCACCAGTCGGGATAGTTTGGTTCGGTCTTCATGGTGCTCGGGGGCGAAGCGGAAAATAGGGCGAGTCGATTATGGAGCGCGGGTTCAGTCGTGTCCACTGAACCGGTCATGTTCATTGAGCGATGCCGTGCTGCGCCCTGGCAATGCAAATATACGCAGATTTAGGCAACCTTGGCAGGCCAGCACCGATACGCGGTTTTGCACGGCGCCAGGCGCCACACGGTGCAGATCCCTCCAGCCGTCCGTGTGCGTACCGATATCCCTGCTAGGGGGCGAACACGTAGTTGAAGGGAGACGAGGTGAACTTCAATGGCAGCTCAGGGGCGCGAGTGCTCATCTACTCGCATCGGCCTCTGACATTCGAGGCTGCGACTGCGCGAATGGCGGCAGCACCACCCAATTGCCGGCCGAATGTTGTATGTATTGCGGAAGGTGTCTTCGCTTTCTCCAGTTCGGCCCAGAGCTTCACGGCAGTGACGAATTCCGAGCCTAACTGGATCTCCTTGCGAGGTTGCCCCGGTAGACGTGATGCACGATGTAGTGGGCAAAGGACGGCTCGAGCACTGGCGGCCTACCATTCTTGTCCCTGGCCTGCCCAGGCATGGAGATAGTGAACTTGACACCCATGCCGAAGCCCAATGCCAATTTGCAGTTGTGGATGATCATCGGCCGCGCATCGCTCCAGACGTTGAATCTGTCCTTCGGCCCAGTAGAGAGCAGATCGTAGACGGTCAATCTCTGCCTCAAGCTCGCGGATTTTACGCTTGTTTTTGGCGTTCTCGGTTCGGGTGATGAATCGGATGTTGCCGGGCTCGTAGTGACCGTTTGTGTTCTCGCGGTCCATGTCGAGTGTGGGGTCGTCCCATCCGGGGAGCGTGGCGGCGTGCCGCAGGAATGCGGTGCGGTCTCGTCTCCATTCTTCACAAACGCGAATACCCCGACCGCCATAGTTGACATAGCCTTCGTCGTTAGGATTGTGGCAGCGTGTGATGGCGGCGGCGAGCCGGTTGAGCAGGCGGGATCGATGTCCGGTGTCGGGCATGGCATCGTAGTAGCGCCAGTACTTCTTGCCCTTGGCTGCTGCGTTGGCGCATACGTCGCATCGCGTACTGGCCCCCGTGCGGAAATTGACGGGGTCGACGCTGTATTCTGGTCTCCCACAACTGCATCGGACGATGAGCATAGCGCCGCCCCGTTCACCGAGCAGGTATCCAGTGACGGCAAGCTCGCCGCTGCGAAAGCCAATGACTGGGAGTGGATACTTGCGTCTTGCTCCAGATACTGCGCTTCCCACCACTGCGTGCCTGACCACACGAGGTGATCCGGCGTCAACCAGAGCCCTGACAGCGAGAGCGTTTCCTTCAAGCCGTTTCTCGATCGTCCTGAGTGGGCTACCCATGATTCACCGTCCCAGTGGTTCGTCAGCCTGTATAGATTCTATGGACACCCACCCGCGCCGGGTGCGGTCCAATGTGCCCTCGGCCACACAGACTTTCCCCATCTGCCGCTCGTTGGGTGGCGTGGCGTTGGTGACTGGATGCTTGTATATACGCTCGGCGATGTCTCCGCTTAGAAGGTGTTATGAACTTTCGGCCAGACCTGGTACCCTGGCGGGATGAAGAAACGCAGACCCTACCCAACGGATGTTTCGGATGAAGAGTGGTACTTCGCCCCTCCGTACCTGATATTGATGAATCAGGTCAGGACGCGCCTCAGCGTCGCTACGAATTGCGCGAAATGTTCAACGCCTTGCGCTGGATTGTCCGCGCGGGTGCACCGTGGCGTCTGCTGCCCAATGACTTTCCGCCGTGGGAGACGGTCTACCAGCAGACGCGGCGCTGGATTCAGGCAGGCTTGCGCAAGCATTTCCGCTCATTTCCTGAACTCATCGGCTATTCGTCGCGGTTCTTCGGTTCTTCTACGATGGGCAGTTGCAGGCTTTCAAAATCTGCGGTCTCCCACTCGAGGATGTGATTCGTTTTGACGAGGTGGATACGAGCGGCAAGTCGGTCAGCCGCACCACCAACGCAGCGGAGGGCCGAATTCATCGCTGAATGGCTTATGGAAATGTTGGGGGATGAGAACCCACCGACAGTGGCGGTCGTGACGCCATTCCGAAAACGGCACACGCTGCTGACAAAGACTCTATTTTCGCACCCCCGGGCGCAGGAGTTCGAGGACCGCCTGCGGTTGCGGGTGTTCACCTTCGACTCGTGGCAGGGTGAGGAGCGGGGTGTCATCTTCTATTCGATGGTCGCGACGTCGGGTAACGACGCGTTGGCGTGCATCTTTCCGATGGCCTGGAATGAACTCTTGCCAAGAGGAAGATCCGTCCGGCTGGTTCAGGCCAGCAATTCCAGGCTGCGAAGCAGGCCGGCAAGATCGGGCTCGACGCCGGCGGCCTGCAGGACGGAATCGAGCGTGATCCGCCTGGCCAGGGCCGCGCGCGACATGGGCTTTTCGTACTCCGGCCACTCCCTGGTGATGGCCTGCTCGGCGGCTCTGCTGTCAGGCGGCCGATTCGCTGCCCGGTTCGGAAGATGCCGGAGCAGGACGGCTTCGAAACAGCTTTCCTGCCAGACGATGGTGATATCGTTGTCGATCGCCAGTCGCCGAGCCCGGTTGGCCCGCTGTTGATCGAGCGCGATCTGATCGGTATCAAGCAGCACGAAGGCAGCGGCCGGCGCAATTCGCTTTTTGGCGAGCATGCCGATGCGCATGACCGCCAGTTCGACGCGTGCGAGGGGATCACCGGCGCCAGGCGCCAGCTCGTCGATTTTGAGATGGACGGGCAGGCCGGCCTCGTTGATGAAGTCCTGCAGCAAAGCCGCATAGCCGACTTCGGAAGCGCCTTCACAGCCGATGTAAATCTGCCGCTTCTGTGGGATATGGGGAGCGCGCCTTCGATTCATCCGAGCAGCGGCACTCCACCATAGGCACCGCTCAAATACTTGCGGTAGTGGTTTTCATCGCGTCGCACTTTCACGTCCATGAGGCTGAAAAACTGTGTGCGCCCCTGACGGTCTTTTTCGCAGATGACGATCTCTTCCTTGTTCAGATCGTCGAGCAGCGAGGCCGAATGACAGGAAAGCCAGAGCTGCGCATCATACCTGTTACGCGTCTGCTTGTCATAGAACCAACGCAGCAATTCCGGCAGCACCAGGGGATGGATCGCCGCGTCCATTTCGTCGATCGCGATCACACCGCCCTGGTCGAGTGCCGCGACCAGATATGGGAACATCTTGATGAAGGCGCGCGTCCCGTGGCTTTCGAGCAGCCACGGCATTTCATGCTCCAGGCCGGCATGTTTGAACATCAGGAACGGCCCGTCTTTCCCATCCTGAAAGCGCAGGCCTTCCACGCCGATATCGATGCGGTTCATTTCCGCATTGAGGCGCGAGACGATGTTCGGCTGGTTTTTCAGATAATCGATAACGGCCTTATCGGTGTTCGTGTGCGCGACCGGCTCGATCGAGAAAAACGCCTGGCGCGCGATATCGACGAAGATTTGCGCGGTCGGGTGCTGGAATTTCGCGAAGGAGGACAGGACCGTGTGATTGGCGGCAAGCGTCTTCACCAGATGCTGGAAGCCTGACAGGCTGAACGACTTTGAGCCTTTCACCTTGCCCTCGGCGTCGCGGTCGAACACGCGCTGCCATTTGCCTTGACCGTTCGGCCTCTGGTGCAGGGCTTCATGCTGGATGCGCGTGGCGAGTCCGTCGATGACCTCGAGTTCCAACTCGTAACGATAGAACCCCTGCTCGACCTTCTCGCCGGACTGCGCGCGCTGAAGCACGTTCGGCGTGACGTTCATGATCCCGCCGAGTTCGATCGCCAGCTTTATCGGACGGTTCGCGGATTCGGCATCGTTGAAGCGTTCGCAGCCGGCAAAACCGGGAACGGTGCGCTGAACGCTGTCGCGGATCATCGTGACGATAAATTCGAGGGTGCGCAGCACGGTCGTCTTGCCGGACGCATTGGCGCCGTACAGGACAACGACCTTCGGCGCGCGCGCAGCCGATCCCTCAAAGATCGGGGCGAAGCGCGTGTCGAGATCCGGCACCTTGGCGTCGATCGTGAGATCGAGTACCTGGCGGTCGCGGACAGAGAAGAAGTTTTCGACTTCGAGTTTGTATAGCATGGCGGGGCCTATTTGACGATATTCTAGAACTTTTAACGAGAAGCCGTCAATAAGCTAATTTCATGCGGCAGTCATGCGTTTTTTCCGCCACTCTGATCTCCGGTCAGAAGATCAAGAGAGCCAGCGAGGCCGAGTGGAAAGCAATAGAGAAATCGCTTAGGAAAGCCATTCGGGCTTGCAGCCCATTCCGTCCAGCATTGGACGCAGGCACTCACCGGGGTGGTGGCATGGTTCGCTCCGCTATCAGCACGGCCTGCGGGGTGATTCCCCTCGCCCCAGCTCGGCGCTTGGCGTCGCTTCGCCGCTTTCGCGGCTTGAGCTCTCAGCTAATACGTAAGCTGCATCGGAAAAAGATCGGCAGACTAGACTTAGAATTCCCATGACGCGTTTTGCCTCTCTCCATCACTCACCCAAAGGCGGACAGGATGCTTAAGCGACCATTTCAGTGGCTTCGGGAAAATTTCACAGGAGTGTCGACCCCGCTTGTTGGAGTGTCGTGGCAATCAACAACCTCAGAAAAGGAGGCTATCCGCAAGCTCTTGGTCTTTCTGGACGATCGACGAGTTCTTCATGTAGATGAAAAAGGAGACGCTTCCCACCTTGCCAGTCACGTCCAAAGCCCGGAGTGGCTTGCCGCCTCGATTCTCGAAATGCGGTAGGAAATCACCAAAACATTGCAAGCTACGATCTTTCCCCCGAAAGTGAAGAACTTGCTGTCAGAAATGCAAGAGGCTTGCCGGACGCAGTTGGAGGATAAACCTACTAAATTCGTTATGGACAGGAGACAGACACTGGCCGACGTGAATCATCTGAAGCCGTTTCATCGAGCGATGGCAAAGGGTGTGGCCCGCCTCGCTGTGTCTTACGAGCTTGACCTAGATAAACACCTGGCTGCCCTTGTCGAAAGAGTCTTGCCGCGTGTGAAAGAGTAAACGTTCCGCTCATGCGCAATGGCAAAGGATGCTTGGTAAGAAAGACCGGCGGCCACACCGAGCTCGTACCCCGAACCCTAACGCTTGTTAGCAGACAAAGTGCGTTCGGCTATATAAAACGACTTGAAGGGCAGGGTCCGAGCCACTAGCTCTCGCGAGCGCGCAGGATCCAGGTCGCCATCCGGCCACGGCCTGCCCGGCAGGATGATCAACGCAAGGGGATCGCTGTCAATCCTCGTCCTTGCTGCTTCCGGCGGGCGGCGGCGTCCAGTTCATCCGGTGACGATCGACCGTTTCGCGATGACGCTCGTCGTCTTCGGCATGCAGATAGAGGCTGGTCGTGTTCAGCGAGACGTGGCCAAGGTTGTCGCGGATCGTGCGCAGGTCCACGCCGCCGTCCGCCTGGTGCGAGCCGGCCGTGTGCCGCAGCCAGTGCGCCGAGGCCCGGTCGAGTTCATCGGCGCGATCGGCGAATTCCGCATCCCTGTCGCGCAGCCAGGCGGCGGCACTGCCAAAAATGCCCTTGATGGCGTCGTGCACGGCGGAGCGCGACAGGCAGCGCGCGGTGCCCCGAAACGGCAGGATGAGCGGCAGGTCCTCGGCGCGCGCGGGCAGGGCGGCCAGGGCGTTCGCGGTTCGATAGCGCCGCGGCTCGGCGATCAGCTCGGGTGACGCCGGCACGATGCGCGCCTTGTCGCCTTTGCCCACCGTTTCCAGCCACCACTGGTCCTGGCCGTCGGCGCCCAGGCGCCGGAAGAAGTCGCCCATGCGGCCGCCCGCGACCTCCGAAATCCGCATGCCCTGCAGATAGAACAGCGTCGTGAGCCAGCGGCAGCGTGCGGCATATCTGCGTTCGGCTTCGCTCTGCTGGGGGAGCTGTTCCACCCAGGCCTTGACCTCGTCCCATAGCGAGGTCGACAGATAGCGCGTCACGCGCGGCGCCGAACGCTTCGCGCGCTGCCGCAGCAGCGCCATGGGATTGCCGCGCAGATAGCCGGCGCTCACGAGCCAGGTGAACATCGCATTGAGGATGATGAGCGCCTGGCGCTGGCTGGCCGGCGAAAGCGGGCCGTTGAACGGGCGCCAGCGTGCGTCGGCGCGCGCGTATTTGCCGCCGCGGGTGCCGTCGTCCCTGAGCGAGACCCAGCGGCTGGCCGGCTGCGGGTCGGTGAGAAACACCTTGTACCGCAGCAGATCCTCGTGCGTCAGCGACGACAGCGGCTTGCCGAGCTGCACGACGGCCCAGAGCAGCAGCCGTTCGGCTTCCTTGCGGTAGCTGTCGAAGGTGGTTTTCGTATCGGCGTAGTTCGACAGCCACGCGCGCAGGGCGTCCAGGTCGTTGTCCGCGGCGAGCTGGCTATTGTGGCTATTGGCCGGCCACGCCGCGGTTGCTGCCGTCACGGCCATCGAGCGCGGCCGGCACGACGAGCGATTCGACGGGCTGGATGGCAACGAGACCGGTGTTTTTCACGGCCTGAGGGCTCCAGATGACGTCACGGAGTGGGGGATCTACGCCGGAACCCCAGAAAATTCCGTCGTTCCACATTGTGAACATTAATCGGCTTATTCCAGCCGAAGAATGTTGGAGCGACGTCCGGTGAGTGACATGACGGTCTCGGTCACACGGACCATCAGGACCGTTACGCGGGGCCCAGTTCGATTACATTGTGGGACAGGTCGAGACAATCTTCGCAGTCCCGGCAAACCCAGTGCAGCATCGGCCCGACCGGATCTGGATGGTCGCTGAACGTTGTCAGCGCCGCGTCGTACTGAGCATCGGACGTGCTCGAGCGCAGTATCCGCTCGAGATTAGACTCGATGCTGTCCAGGCTGCATTCACCGATGCCGGACTTGAACACCGTCACACCGCCTGACGGGTTGACCGCGAAGAAGAAAAACGCCTTCGTGTCGACCATGTGCGACAGGATTGTCCTGGCGATGAAGTTGCTCGGATTGATCAGCGCATTGAAGATGCGGTAGCCGTAAAACTCTAAGCCGAAGTGTACGACCTCGAAGTCGTCGGTGCCGCGTATCGAGTGGCCAAAGTTGAAACCGCTGCGTGTTACGTCGTTCGGAATGTCATCCACCGGCCGCAGTGCCAGGCAAGCATAGTGCGTCTGGCCCTCGGCCACGAGTCCCATCGCAAAGCAGGGCGCGCGCTCGGCCAGCAAGGCCTCGACAAAATTCCGGTTCATGCGGAGCGTTGGCAGCATCGGGCATCCTTCATCGTGAATCAAATCAACATTTGCCGACCTGGCTGTGCGGTGCGTCGACGTCGAACATCAAAGGCTATACATCGTCGAGCTCGAACAGCGCGCGATCGGCGGGCCGCGACAGATAATCGTCCATCATCGCGCGGAAATCGGCTTCATCCCACTCGCCGCGATCGACACGCCGCAGCAACGCCTCGCCGGCCAGCATGATCTTTCGCTCGCGATCCGCGCGCGTTTGCTTGACCTGCTGGCGCTGCGCCTTAGCTGCCGCTTTGCGGGCTGTTTTCAGCTCCTGCAGCTTTTCGTCTGTCGCATCGAGACGACGTTTCAGCATGTTCATTCTGGCGTCCTGTTCGAAGAAGCGGTTTGCGCGGGAAACCGGCGCGCCGGCGTGCGCCGGTTCGTTACATTCGCGCCGTACTGTCGCGCCCAGGTGCGTACCGAGGGAGCGATATCGACTAACGTCGGCGGCATGTTCGGCAACACATCCATCGTCCAGCCACCCAGCCGCTTTGGCGCAATATACGCCGGTCGCCAGCTGCCGTCGGCCAGGATATCGATCACGAACAGCGACGTGCCGACGCTCAGTCGCCAGGTGTTGACCACGGCTGGGGGTAAAGGATTACCTGGTTGTGGCATCGTATTCCACCGTAACAGGAATAAGGGATTCCAAGCCAGAACCGCCGAAAATTCGATCACTCCAATTCGAGCCCTGCAATGAGCGCGTCCAGGTCGATTTTGTTGTCGCTTTGAAAAGTGTAGTGCCCGTTCAAAAGGATATGCCGCCAGGCTGCCGGTGATATCTGCGTAAGCCGCGCCAGCGCCTTGGCGTTGCCACTGGCCTCCCATTTCGTCAGTAGATGCGACAGAATCGCCGAGTTGTAAAAAATGATGACGTTGGCGATCAGCCGGGCGCACTGGTTGCTGATCTCGATTTCGATGTCGGTGCGGCCGGTCAATTCCTTCTTGCCGCCGACCTGGGCGATGGTCGAACGAAGCTGATGGTAAGACTCGAGGCGGTTTTGGGAGCGATGCACGTTTCGCTCGAGCTGCGGGTCGCGCAGGTAACGCAACGTGTAGATGGTACGAATGAGCTTATCGAACTCAAAAATCGCGCGACGTGTCGGGTTTTCCTGCGAGTACGTACATAGTTTGCGGATCAGCGAGCCCTGCGTGATCTCTTTGAGGCCCAGCGTGGCGACGATCTGATCGATATTTGTCTTCTCACTGGTGATGAGCTGCCGATCGATTTGTCCGATCGGCTGAATCAGGCATTTCTCGTACAGCGCCGGGTCGTCGATACAATACAATTCCTGCAACTGGTCATCGAGGTTTGTGAAGCGAGGCTCGAAGCGCAACCCGAACCAATACAGGATAGCGAAGTTGGCTTTGTTGATGCTGTGCATGTCGCCGGTGATCGCAGTCGGCACTATATCCGACGTGTTGCGATACCAGATGTCGAACACGTGATGCGCCTCGTACTCGTGCGCGCCGATTAGGTAGCCGTTCAACGGGACATGATTGCACAGCAGCGTGTAGGCGACGACGCCTTTGCCTCGTCCGAAGTATTTGCGCGAGTAACGCGCCTTCACGGTCGGTCGCTCGACGCCGAATTTCTGCCCATCGACGGCGCTGTACAGCGCATCGAGATCGAACGAGTAGTACGGGAAGATCGGCAGCGCGGCGATGGCGTTGCTGATGCAGTCGTTGGCCGCATGCAGCGTCGCCTGACGCAGATACTGCTGGTAGGTGCTATCCAGAACGTGGTACGGAATGTCGCTGGTGCGCGCCATGACATGGTTGCCATGGTTCATTGCCTGAGCGATGATAACCGCCATCAGGCTATCGGCGTCCGCTACCTTCTTCGCGTAGCGCGGCTGCAATGGCGTCAGCGCCGACAGGAACTGGCACTGGCCGTTGACGAAGCGGAACACGTCGGCAACATCGCAGAATGGCAGTTGCTCGTAGAATGCCTGCTCACGCACCTTCTGGTTCTCGGTTTTCGGTTTGCGCCAAATCAGCTTCTGCGTATCCTTGTCGTATTCCAGGTGCGTAAGCTTGCCCTGTTTCAGCTCTCGGTTGAAGGCCAGCCATTGTGCATGCAACTCGGCCGCTAACGCATCGAGTTGGGCATCGATTGGCTGCTGCAGGAACGGGATCTCCATCTGCGCCAGCGCGTCGGCCTTCTCGTTCATCGAAACAAGCTCGTCGGAGAAGTGACGATGTTGCAGACTGTCGTCGAGATAGATCTCTCCCGACTGGAAGCGCTTCCGGATCTGGCGGTACAACCAGAATTCGTAGCGATCGGCGTGCAAACCGGTCGGCTGACCATCAGCGCCGAAGATCAGCAGGTACGGTCGCAGGCGCTTCGGCAGCGTGGCCGCGGGACATTCGGCGAGCGGTCGTTGTGACAGGCGCTGCTGTTTGGCGAAGGCCCCCTTGACCCAAGCCAGCGCCGCGAGCCACGGGTTGTCTGGGGCGCTTCGCGAATCAGCGCCGGAATATTGACTTGAACACCGTCAGCCGCCTCCGCGTTCGCGGCAGAGGCGATCCGTTCGATGTCCTCGTCGCGTTCGTTCGCCAGCAAGACCTTGCCGGCCGCCGACCTGCAGACTGGACGCAGGACGCCTGGCGGAAACCACAGCGCGTTGGTCTTCAAGCTCGGCAACAGCGACAGGATGAAGCGCACGTGAATGCCTTGGCGCAGTCCGACCATGACGCCGGCCTTCGTGCGCATCGCGAGGGCCTTCATGTCGGTCACGAAACTGTTCTTCGCGAAGAACGCCTCGTGCTGCCAGGCGCCCAGCAGCATGACGCGCAGCGTGGGACGGAAGAGGTGGTCTTTCTCGGAGAACGTGAGGTAGCCCATCGTCTCCAGGCTGCCAACCAGCATCGAGGTGCTGGATTGGGGATAGTCCAGCGCCGCCGCAATCTCGGTGATGGTGGCGCCCTTCTGCCTCGCGGCGAAGTACTCGAGGATCTCGATCGCCCGGAATGCCGACTTGACCGGCTTGGGCGATGAATCAAGGGTTTCTTCGCGCTTCGTCATCACATTCATGATGCCACTGGAAGGTGCTCGCCCTACGCTCAGCGCACGGTCCGCAAACGAAGGAGAACTAGACCATGTATCCCAAGAATTTCTGGTACGTCGGGGCGATGAAGCACGAGGTGGGGCGGCAGCTGCTGGCGAGAACCCTGCTGGAACAGCCCGTCGTCTTCTTCCGTCGCAATGACGGCAGTGTCGCCGCGCTGGCCGATCGTTGCAGCCACCGTCGCGTCTCGCTTTCCCTGGGGCGCCTGATCGGCGACGAAGTCCAGTGCGGCTATCACGGGTTGACCTTTGCCGGCGACGGTTCGTGCACGAGCATTCCCGGTCAGTCTCGCGTCCCACCGAGCGCCTGCGTGCGCTCCTATCCGGTGGTCGAGCGCGACGGATTCGTCTGGATCTGGCCGGGCGATCCGGCGCTCGCAAACGAAACGCTGGTGCCCGACTACGCGGAGATCTGCAGCTCCGGACGCTACGTCGGGCGGCCCGCCGAAGCCCTGCTCGTCGAGGCGCCCTTTTTGTTCAACATCGAGAACGTGCTGGACCTGTCGCATGTGACCTACGCCCATCCAGAGACCGTCGGCACGCCCGAAGTGGCGCTCACGCGCCCGACCGTCGACGTCAGCGAAGCCAAGGTCCAGGTGACACGCAACTGGGACAAGGCGTCCACCGGACCCTCGTTCAAGAACCTGTTCGGATGGGACTTCGTCAAGAACAGCCAACGCATCAGCTTCTGGCCCGGCGCCAACATGCTGCTGGAGATCGAGGTCGAACCGGTCGGCAACAACGACCCGACGCAGATCAAGCGGCTTCGGGTGCCGGGGCCCTGTACCCCCTCCACATCGACCACGCATTTCAAGTTCTCCGCGCTCTATCGCGACTTCCTGCCGGACAACGAGGCGCTGACCGTCGGCATGTTCGAGCAGTTCCGCAAGACCGTGATGGAAGACAAGGTGCTCATGGAGAACCAGCAGAGAAACTGGGCACTCGACGGCGTGGAAGTCATTCGCAGGATCGAGCCGTCCAGCAGCGGCGGAATGATGGATATCGCGGTGGATCACGCGCCGCTCGCCGCACGCCGTTGGCTTCAGCGGCTGGCGATGGCGGAACGGAGTGCGCCAGAAATCAAGGCCCCAGGCGTGTTGCAAGGCTAGGGTGCCTTTCCGTTGGGCCCGCCTGAATGCGCGGCGATGGTGAAGGCGGGCCACTGCCATCCGTCGGGGAGCGAGATCCAGGCGACCCGAACGGCCAGGCCCACGCGCAATCGCGCGGGATCGCAGTCGACCAGCCAGCTGAGGATTCGCGCGCCTTCGACCAGGTCGATCCATGCGTGCATGCGGGGGGCGTCGGCCGCCGCAGGGGTGTTCATGCGATCGACGGTCCAGCTTGCCAACACCCCGTCGCCGCTGACCTCGCGCCACGCCAGACGACGGCGCCCGGTGTAGACGCTGCCAGGCCGCGGATAGGCCTGCCACCGTCCTGTTTGCGTGCAGAACTGGACCAGCAGCCGGCGCTCGCGCGTGGCCGCCCAGAACGCCGCGGTGTCCATGTAGTGGCCGATGGCCACAGTCGAAGTTCGAAGACCGCTCATCGGTCCAGCACGAGCGCGCTGCTCATCATCCAGGCCCGGCCATAGGCGAGGCCGCCGATGCCCGTGACCAGCGCATTGCGCGGATCTTCGACCTGGGTTGCGCCGCCTTCGCCGAAGAGCTGGCGCACCGCCTCCACCAGGCCCAGTCCGCCGGCAGCCAAGCCTGGTTGACCCGCGGAGAGTTGGCCCCCGCCCGTGTTCAGCGGCAAGCCGCCGCTGAATCTTAGATCGGTCTTCTCGATGAAGGCGGCGCCCTCGCCCCGGCCGCAAAACCCCATGTGCTCCAGCTGCATCAGGACGGCGATGGTGAAGTCGTCGTACAGCTGCAGCATGTCGATCTCCTGCACGGTCAGGCCGGCCTGGCGCAGCGCGCGCGGACCGGCCTGGACGAAGCCCGACGCGAGCAGGTCGGGCGGCTGTTCCTGCACATCGTGGTTCGTGCGTTCGGCGTAGCCGGCCAGCCGCGCGCATTTGGACAATCCCATCGCGGACGCCGTCTCGGCCCGCATCATCAGGACGCCGTTCGCGCCGTCGCAGAACATCACGCTGTCGAGCAGGCGCAGCGGATCGGAGACCTTGCGCGACTTCAGGTAGTCGTCGAGGGCAAGCGGTCTTCGCAGCTTTTCGCATGCGCGCTCGTTCTCCAACGCGTGCCCGCGCTGTGTGAGCACGATCTTCCCCAGCGCGGCATCGAGCGCACCGTAGCGCTGTTCATAGGCGTTGTGCAGCAGCGCAAAGAAGCCGGGCGGGCGCGTCATGCCGGTCGGCGCGATGAACTCGTCGTGGTAGCCGCGGAACTCGGCGGCAAAGTGGGTGCTGGGAGCGTCGGCGCCCAGCACGAGCGCCACCTTGCAGTGCCCGTCGCGCAGCGCCGAAGCCGTTGCGGCCACGGCGGACAACATCGCGCAGCCGCCCGTGGTGCCGGTCGCCAGCCAGTCGAGCGCCAGTCCCAGCGCGTCCGACATGAAGGCCGCATGGAAGGGATTGCTGCCCTCGCTCAGCGCGGCCGTGACCGCCAGCCCGTCGATATCGGCGGGCGCGATGCCGTACTTGCGTGCGAGCTCGTCCAGGACGTCCGCCGCCAGGTCGTAGGCACTTCGACCCGACCCGAAGACAACGGGTGTTTCGGCATAGCCGCCGATGACGATGTCGGATGCCGCCATCCGGCCTACGCTGCCGCCGACGATGGCGCGATGCTGTCGATGTACTGCTGCTTGAGCTTGCGGCGCGCAATCTTGCCGCTGTCTTCGCGCGGCAGCACCGGCATGCTCAGCAAGAACCTGGGGCAACGCAGGCCTCCCAGTCTGTTCTTGAGCGTGGCCCGCATCGTTTCGAGGTCGACGCGCGCGCCGGCGTGCGGCTCGACCACGAGGACCAGGACTTCGCCGAGGTCCCGGTCGGCGATGCCGAAAGCGACGCAATCGCGCACCTCCGGCAACTTCATCGCTTCCTCTTCGAGTTCCGCCGGAAGTATGTTCACGCCGCCGGAGATCACCATGTCCTTCTTGCGATCGCTGATCCACAGGAAGCCGTCCGCATCCAGATGCCCGACGTCGCCGAGCGTGATCCACTCGCCGCGTCGAAGCTCCGTCAATGCCTCGGGCCGATTGTGGTAGGTCACCAGATCGGCAACGTCGGCGTGAACGAGGATCTCGCCCTTGTCGCCGATGGGCACCGGATGTCCTTCGTCATCGACGATGGCGATGCGGACGCCCTCGGGCGCCTTGCCGACGGTGCCTGGGTGCGACAGCCATTCCTCGGACGTGCAGGTCGCGATCACGCCGATCTCGGTGCCGGCGTAGTACTCGATGATGACCGGGCCCCACCAGTCGATCATGGCCTGCTTGACATCGCGCGGGCACATGGCCGCCCCATGCGTCACGGCGCTCAGCGTCGACGTATCGAAAGCGGCTCTGCGCGCCGGCGGGAGGTCGAGCAGCCGGCTGAACATCGTGGGCACCACATGCATGTGGCTCAGGCGATGGCGCTCGACCAGGTCGAGAAGATCATCCGCGTCGAAGCGCGGCTGAAGCACCAGGACTTCGCCGAAGCGCAAGCTGTTGAGCGCATAGACATAGGGTGCCGAGTGGTAGAGCGGCCCCGTCAGCACGGCCCGGATCGGCCGAATCTCTTGCCCGTGCGCCAGACGAACCCTCAGGCCGAACTTCGCCGCGAGCTCGGGCGTGCCGTTGGCGCGCTGCACGCCCTTCGGGCGGCCCGTCGTGCCGGAGGTATAGAGCAGACTGGCCGGCGCCGCGACCGGCAAGGCCGTCGAAGGCTCCGATGCCTGGAGCCAGCCTTCATAGTCGACCGTGCCCGGGTTCGCCGTGCACGACGCATCGGACAGCCGATAGGCCTGCCGGATCTCGGGCGGCGACGCGGCTTCCAGCACCTTGCAGGCCTCGGGCACCGCGGATGCAACGCCCTTGAGCAGATCGGTGTGCGCGACGAGCACACGCGCTTTGCAGTCCTCGAGGATGAAGGCGATCTCGTCCCGGTTCGCATGCCAGTTCAAAGGCACCGCAACGATGCCGGCGCGGTTCGCGGCCAGCGTCATTTCGAGCACCGGAAAGTCATTGCGCATGAGGATGGCGACGACATCACCGGGCCTCAATCCCCATGCCGCCAGGCCGCCCGCCGCTCGAAGGACGCGCTGCGCCAAGGTGTCGCCGTCCAGGCTACGGCTGCCGCTGATCAGGGTTGCGTACATCTTGTGGGGCCTTCGCGAAAAGGGCGTGCGCCATGGCGTGCGCTAGACGACGGCATCGTCCAGGGTGGTCGCCCGGCGCAGCTCACGCCTGGCCGAGATGTCGTACCTGCGTCCGCGGTGAAGAACGCAGCGGTTGTCCCACATCACCAGATCTCCCACGTTCCAGCGATGCCGGTACACGAATTCCCGCTGTGTCGCGTGCTCGAGAAGCTCCGCAAGCAGCATCCGGCCTTCGGCCACCGGAAGGCCTTCGACGTGGCTCGCGTGCGCGCCGATGAAGAGAAACTTGCGCCCGGAGCCGGCGTGGGTTCGAACCAGCGGCCAGTTGACCGGCGGCATGGCATTGCGTTGCGCTTCCGAATAGTCGGTGTCGCCGAGCAGGAAGCGGGAGTTCAGTGCGTAGTGCTCGGCACGCAGCCCTTCCAACTCGGATTGGAGGTCCCGAGGCAGCGCGTCGTATGCCGCACGCATGTCGCAGAACTCGGTGTCGCCGCCCGACGGCGGAACCACCACCGCGGAGAGCATCGAGTAGCGGGCAGCAGGTTGCTGAAAGGAGCTGTCGCTGTGCCAGAGCTGGTTCGCGAAGTTCCCGACCACCTCGCGCGCATCGCGTTGCGCGACCTTGCCGTCGAGACTGACGTTCGAGATGTCCGCCAACTCCGCGTACTTGAATCTCGAAGGTCTTTGATTGACCTTGATGAAACCGCCTTCGAGTGGCCCGAAATTGCGCGCGAAGGCGATCTGCTGATCCTGACTCAGGGGCTGCCCCCGGAACACCAGCACCGACTTCTCGTCCATTAGCCGTTCGATCTCTCGGACCTCGGTCGAACCCAAGGCCTCTCGAAGGTCGATGTCTTCGACCCCTGCGGCGAAAAGAGGATGAAGGGGATTTGCGACGACGCTCACTTTTTTGCTCCTTTTCTAAGAGACTGTTTCAAAAAGACGGCTCAGCGCGCCTGAAGATGTTCCAGCAGACGAGAGAGCAGCCGAGTTTTATCATGGCGGTAGTCTAGAAATGCCGGGCCATATGGTCTAATACCTTCCATCAGCGCGAGCGATACGGGATCGGTATGGCTCTCCGGCAGCCGGAGCCAGCCACCAGGAGTGAAGAATGGAGTTTCGACAGCTTCGCTATTTCGTTGCTGCCGCGGAGGAGGGCAACGTCGGTGCCGCCGCGCGGCGGCTGCATATTTCCCAGCCCCCGGTCACGCGACAGATTCACGCGCTCGAACAGCATCTGGGCGTGTTGTTGTTCGAGCGCAGCGCGCGCGGCGTGCAGCTCACGCCCGCCGGGGCCGCGTTTCTCGAAGATGCACGGCGCATGCTCGAACTGGGTCGGACTTCCGTGGACCGGTCCCGCGCCGCCAGCCGGGGCGAGATCGGCCAACTCGATATCGGCTACCTCGGCACGGCGATCTACCAGACCGTCCCGGCATTGCTCCATGCGTTCACGCAGGCGGTCCCGGGGGCGACGCTGTCTCTGGCCCTGATGCCCAAGGTGCGGCAGATCGAGGCCCTGCGTGCCGGCACCATCCATCTCGGTGTCGGCCGCTTCTACCCCCAGGAGCCTGGAATCACGGTGGAGCACCTGCACTACGAACGGCTGTATATCGCAGCGGGTTCGAGCATTGCGCGCCAGCTGAGACAGGATCCGACGCTGCTGCGGCTCAAGAGCGAGTCCCTCGTTCTTTTCCCCAAGGAGGGGAGGCCGAGTTTCGCTGACGAAGTGATCGCCTTGATGCGCCGGGCCGGGGTCGAGCCGCGCGTGACGGCGATTGTCGAAGATGTCAACGCGGCCCTCGGGCTCGTCGCGGCCGGCGCCGGCGTCACGCTGGTCCCGGCCTCGGTGGCCGCGATTCGGCGGCCCTTCGTCCGGACGATGGAGATGGCCGATGCGAGCGCCAAGGTGCCGGTCAGCCTGACTTACCTGACCGACTCTCGCGTACCCGTGCTTCGCGCATTTCTCGATGTCGCAAGACGCGGGAAAGGACAGAAATAGCGCGGCTGGCTACGTGTACGATTTCGTGTTCGAACGCGAACTCCGTCAAGCAACTCGACCATCCATCGCCGCCGTCAGGCGCCAGCGCGAAGACGACTACCATCGAGATAGATCACCCGCCGCGTGGCGCCCGCAACGGGCCTCCTCGAAGGCGAATGCAACCCCGCTCCCCTCAGCACGGCACATGGCCACCCAAGATCGAACCCAGGCGGCACGCAAGAAGACATCGGGCCCGGCCGCGGCCAAACCCGCCAGCGAATCGACGCTGTACGTGCAATCGGTCGAGAAGGCGATGAAGGTGCTGATGGCCTTCGACGGCTCCAAGCGCCAGCTTTCGCTGTCCGAGATCTGCACGCTCACGCAGCTCGACCTGAGCGCCGGGCAGCGCTTCACTTTCACGCTCACGGCGCTCGGCTACCTCAACAAGGAATCGGAAAGCCGCAAGTACGAGCTCTCGCCGCGGCTGCTCGACTTCACCTACCATTACCTGGCGTCGAGCGACGTGGTGAACCGCGCCACGCCCTTTCTGCAGCAGCTCAGCCAGATGACGGAGGAGGTCTGCAACCTCACCGTGCTCGACGGGCCGGACATCGTCTTCGTGCAGCGCATCGTGAGCCGCAACGTGCTGCATCCCAACGTGATCGTCGGTACCCGCCTGCCGGCCTACTGCACCGCGCCGGGGCTGGCGCTGCTGTCGACGCTGCCCGAGGCCGAAGTCGATGCGCTGCTCGACGCCAGCACGCTGGTCAGGCACACGCCCAGGACCATCGTCGACCGCCGCAAGATCAAGGAGCGCGTGGCCGTCGCGCACGCGCGCGGCTTCGTGCGCACCGAGGACGAGTACTTTCTCTCCGACATCTCCACGGCCGCGCCGATCACCGATGCGCGCGGGCGCGGCATCGGCGCGATCAACGTCGCGGTGTCGCGTGCACGCTGGGAACCGGCGCGCGACGAGCAGCGCTTCGCCGACCTGGTGCGCAGCACGGCCTTCGCCGTGTCGGCGCCTCGGCGGCACGTCGCCTAGCAGCGAGGCCCGGGCGGGGCCTGCGATTCAGCGGCCCTTGAAATGCGGCGTGCGCTTCTCTGCGAAGGCCGCGCGTGCTTCGCGGAAGTCCTCGCTGTCGTCGGCCCGCGCCACCATGGCGTCGAGCTCGGCCCGCCGTTGCGCGACCTGGCCGGCGAGCACCGCATTCAACTGCGCCTTCGAACCGGCGATCGACAAGGGCGCGGCGGCGGTCATCGGTGCGCCGAAGCGCAAGGCCGCCTCGACGACATCGCCCTCGGCCACCGCGTCGGCGAAGCCGGTGCGGCCGATCTCGTCGATGCCGAACATCTGGCCGCTGTAGAGCCAGCGCCGCGCGTTGGAAGCGCCGATCAGCCAGGCCAGGCGCTGCAGCTGGATGGTCGGATAGACCAGGCCCAGCTTCGCGACCGGCACGCCGACGCGCGCCGTCGCGTCGGCCACGCGGAAGTCGCAGCACATGGCCAGGCTGCAGCCGCCGCCGGCACAGACGCCGCTGATGGCCGCGATCACCGGCAGCGGGGCGCTCTGTACCGCGGCATAGGCCTCCTGGATGCGCTGGCGGTAGACCTCGGCGTGCGCGGGATCGGCCTTGGCCGCCGCGAAGGCGACGATGTCGTCGCCGGCGCAGAAGTGGCCGCCGCTGCCGGTGAGCACCACGAGCCGGACCGAGCGGTCCTGCGCGAAGCGCTCGAAGGCGGCCTTCAGGTCGGTCCAGGCGTCGAAGTCGCAGGCATTGCGCCGCTGCGGGCGGTCGATGGTGACGATCGCGGTGCCGTCGCCGCGCTGATCGATGAGGATGTCCGGCCCGTCGAGCACGGTGAGGTTGCAGACCTCCTCCGTCATCTGGCTGAGCTGCTGCAGAAAGGGCGTGGCGCGGTTCACCACGTCGCTCGACGCCAGGTAATGGTAGGTGAAGTCGAGCAGCCGCGGCGAGAGCTCGTACTTGCGGCTTTCCGATTCCTTGTTGAGGTAGCCGAGCGCCGTGAGCGTGAAAGTGAAGCGCTGCCCGGCGCTCAGGTCGAGCTGCGTGAGCGTGCAGATCTCGGACAGCGAAAGCTGGCGCTTGGAGCCGTCGAAGGCCATCAGCACCTTCATCGCCTTCTCGACCGATTGCACGTACAGCGTCGATTCGCTGGCGGGTTTGGCCGCGGCCGGGCCCGATGTCTTCTTGCGTGCCGCCTGGGTTCGATCTTGGGTGGCCATGTGCCGTGCTGAGGGGAGCGGGGTTGCATTCGCCTTCGAGGAGGCCCGTTGCGGGCGCCACGCGGCGGGTGATCTATCTCGATGGTAGTCGTCTTCGCGCTGGCGCCTGACGGCGGCGATGGATGGTCGAGTTGCTTGACGGAGTTCGCGTTCGAACACGAAATCGTACACGTAGCCAGCCGCGCTATTTCTGTCCTTTCCCGCGTCTTGCGACATCGAGAAATGCGCGAAGCACGGGTACGCGAGAGTCGGTCAGGTAAGTCAGGCTGACCGGCACCTTGGCGCTCGCATCGGCCATCTCCATCGTCCGGACGAAGGGCCGCCGAATCGCGGCCACCGAGGCCGGGACCAGCGTGACGCCGGCGCCGGCCGCGACGAGCCCGAGGGCCGCGTTGACATCTTCGACCTCGGCTGCGATTTTTGGCTCCACTCCTTCCGTTCTAAATATGGAAACTACCTTGTCGGCGAAACTTGGTCGGTCGCCGCGTGGATAAAGAATGAGGGGCACATCGAGTAGGTCTACAACTGCACGGGCACGGGAAACGCGTGTGTCCCACGGATCGGCAGCGGCGACGTGAAGCGTCTCCGTCCCAATGTTCCAACTCGACACGCCTTCGGTCACCGGATAGAAGCGCCCGAATCCGATGTCCACCACCCCTGAAAGAAGAGACTCGAGCTGAGCTTCCTTGGTCATGTGAGACACGGCGACGGTGGCGTCGGGATACGTTGCGAGGAACGTTCTGACGAACGCCGGAACCGTCTCAAAGACAGGAGTCCCAAAGTAGACGAGCTTCAGCTCACCCGATTCGCCTCTAGCGGCAGCTTGCGATCGCCGCGAAGACCGCTGCACAAGCGCGAGCAACTGACGCGCGTCATCAAGAAACACCTTTCCGGCGGCGGTGAGTTCGACGCCCCGTGCCGTCCGCTCGAAAAGCTTTGCCCCAATATCGCGTTCCAAGGCCTGGATCTGACGAGTAAGCGGTGGCTGCGATATGTGCATCCTCTGTGCCGCTGTTCCGAAACCTCCCGCCTCCGCGACCGCGACGAAGTATTTCAACTGTCTTATTTCCATGTTCCGTCCCGTTGCGCTGCCTGTTACAAGGCGATTGTGAGCAAGCACCTGCGGTCTCGCAACTAGGGAAAGACATACCGAAACCGTATGGTCTAGGCGGAGAAAAGGTATTGGACGGTATGGGATTGCCGTCTCTATTATGACTGTGCGGGGCAATTGTCGCCCACGTGTTCATGTTTTCATGACGGAGGCAAAGTGAACAAAAGAGTCAAGGATGTTGTCGATGCGATCGTCGCGGCGGTACAGCGGGTGCTCGACCAGAAGGAGGTTACTGAGGCGGAATACCGAACTGCGGTTCATTACCTCATGCAAGTAGCCGAACAGCGTGAAACCGCTCTTCTTTGCGATGTTTTTTTCAATAGCACCGTGGCTGCGACGAAGGCTCGTATTAGCGAAGGTTCAACGCCTGCTATCGAGGGACCCTACTATCGCGACGACGCCCCTCTGGTCGATGACCGGCTCAAGACTTACGACACGGACGACCACAAGCCTTTGCTTATCCAGGGAACGGTCAAAGCGGTCGACGGGAGCGTTGTCGAGGACGTGACGATTGATGTCTGGCATTCGACGCCCGATGGGAAGTACAGCGGTTTCCATGACGACATCCCGACTGATTTTTATCGAGGGAAGCTCAGGGTGGGCACCGATGGCAGCTTCCGCGTGCGCACAACGATGCCGGTGCCGTATCAGATCCCGGATCAGGGTCCCACGGGCGCATTGCTCGAAACCATGGGTGGTCACTCGTGGCGTCCCGCTCATGTACATTTCAAGGTGAAGGCGCCGGGATATGAAACGTTGACCACGCAGTACTACTTCGAAGGTGGAGATTGGATCACGGACGACTGTTGCAACGGCGTCCAGTCTAGTCTGATTACTCCCGATATTGTGGAAGAGGGTGTCCGCCTGATGAACATCAACTTCGTTATCGAGCCCGCGCGTGCGCAGGCGGGGGCAAACCCGTGAAGATTGACGCGATTGAAGCAGTGATCGTGGATGTGCCGACCAAGCGGCCGATCCAGATGTCGATCACTACCGTGCACCAGCAGAGCTACGTTATCGTCCGGGTGTATTCGGAGGGGCTCGTTGGTGTCGGCGAGGGTGGAAGCGTTGGTGGTCCCGTCTGGAGCGCAGAGTGTGCGGAGACGATCAAGATCATCGTGGAACGGTATCTCGCGCCCCACCTCCTCGGAACTGATGCGTTCAACGTTTCAGGTGCACTGCAAACCATGGCGCGTGCCGTCACCGGAAACGCCTCTGCAAAGGCTGCGGTCGAGATGGCGTTACTGGATCTCAAAGCTCGAGCGTTAGGCGTATCGATCGCCGAGTTACTTGGCGGGCCGTTGCGCAGTGCGATTCCGATTGCCTGGACATTGGCGAGCGGAGATACGAAACGCGATCTCGATTCTGCCGTCGAGATGATTGAAAGACGACGACACAATCGCTTCAAAGTCAAGCTTGGCTTCCGGTCGCCCCAAGACGATCTCATCCATATGGAGGCTTTGTCAAATAGTCTCGGATCGAAGGCCTACCTTCGCGTTGACGTGAATCAGGCTTGGGACGAGCAAGTGGCGTCCGTCTACATTCCTGAACTGGAGGCGCTTGGCGTGGAACTCATCGAACAGCCGGTCGGCCGCGAAAATACGCAAGCGTTGAGGCGGCTCTCCGACAACAACCGCGTGGCCATCATGGCCGATGAGAGCCTGAGTACGTTGGCCTCGGCATTCGATCTCGCGCGCGACCGAAGTGTGGATGTCTTTTCGCTGAAGCTTTGCAACATGGGAGGGGTCTCGGCGACGCAAAAGATAGCAGCGGTCGCGGAAGCAAGCGGGATTGCATCGTATGGCGGAACAATGCTTGACTCGACGATCGGCACATCGGTTGCACTTCAGCTCTATTCTACGGTTCCATCGCTTCCGTTCGGTTGCGAACTGATCGGTCCCTTCGTGTTGGCAGACACGCTGAGCCACGAGCCACTCGAGATCCGGGATTACGAACTGCAGGTTCCCACTGGCGTAGGTCACGGCATGACGCTTGACGAGGACAAGGTGCGCCAATACGCACGCGTCAGCTAGGCAAAACGCGCAGCGCAGGCCGCGGCTGTGGATCGCCTCGAATGCAACTGCGCATGTGTAACTGGAGACTAAATATGTTATCAGACGGCGTTGAGATCACGTCGCGCTCGGGTGGTCGCTTTGGTGCCTACCTCGGAAAGCCGACGACGGACTCCGCACCCATCGTCGTGATCGCGCAGGAGATTTTCGGGATCACGCCTTTCATAAGAGAAACCGTGGAATGGCTCGTTGGTGCGGGCTTTGGTTGCGTGTGTCCGGATCTGTACTGGAGACAGGCGCCGAATATCGAGCTTGATGCAAACGTACCATCGGAACGGGAACAGGCGCTTGCGTTGTTTCGCGACTTTGACATGGAGGCAGGAGTCAATGACCTTTCATGCGCCATTGAATACGCTCGTGCGCTCCCTTTCTCGAACGGTCGTGTCGCTGTAGTCGGGTACTGCCTGGGAGGTGCGCTGGCGTTTGATGTGGCGGCGCGATCATTGGCCGATTGCTCAATCGGCTATTACGGCGTGGGACTTGAAAAAAAGGTCTCACTGGTGCCAGCTATTACACGACCGGCGATGTTCCACATGGGTACCAAAGATCACTATGTCACAGAAGAGGCCCGTAGCATTCTCGAAGAGCATTTCGGTCGAAACAAAAATCTGAGTCTGCACTGGTATCCAGTGGGGCATTCATTTGCACGGTCATCCAGCCCAAATTTCGATCAGGCGGCGACAACTGTGGCCAATGCTCGGACGCTCGAACTGCTTGCAATGTTGAAGGACCCTTCATGAAGAAGTTCACGCTTGACTACCTGAGCCCGAGGGTCGTCTTCGGGGCGGGCACTGCTTCTGCATTGCCAGATGAAATAGGACGCCTTGGCGCACGCCGGCCCTTGGTATTAAGCAGCCCGGAACAACGCGAGTTAGCGAAGGATATCGTCCGTCCGATAGGTGACAGGGTAGCTGGATATTTCGATGGCGCGACGATGCATGTTCCCGTCGACGTCATCCAGAAAGCCGAGCGGGCTTTTAACGATACTGACGCCGACTCAATCATCGCGATCGGGGGAGGATCGACCACCGGACTCGCAAAAATCCTTTCGATGAACCTTGACGTCCCAAGTCTGGTTATACCAACGACCTATGCCGGTAGTGAAATGACTACCATTTGGGGTGTCACGGAAGGCGGAATGAAGAGGACCGGCCGCGACCCCAAGGTGCTACCGAAGACCGTGATTTATGATCCATTGCTCACGGTCGATTTGCCGCTTGCTATCTCGGTGACGAGCGCCTTGAATGCGATCGCTCACGCCGCAGAAGGTCTGTACTCGGCCGACCTCAATCCCGTTCTCGAGACCATGTGTAAGCAGGGCATATGCGCCTTGTTCGATGCAATCCCGCGCCTGGTGGCAAAGCCGACTGACGCCGAAGCGCGTACGGATGCCCTTTTTGGGGCATGGATGTGTGGCACTGCACTGTGCCACTTGGGCATGGGGCTACATCACAAACTCTGCCACACGCTTGGGGGAACCCTTAATCTTCCCCACGCGGAGACACATGCAATCGTACTACCACACGCACTGGCATACAATCTGCCGTACGCCGCGCCAGCTGAGCGACTGCTTCAGGAAGTCGCCGGCAGTAGTGACGTCCCGAGCGCGCTATATGATCTCGCCAGAAATGCTGGAGCACCACTCAGTCTCGCCGAAATCGGTATGCGGCCTGAAGATATTCCGAGGGTACGCGACCTCGCGCTAAGGGACCAATATCCGAATCCGCGTCCGCTGGAATCGGACGCATTGGAAACATTGTTAGTCAATGCGTTTCGTGGGCGAAGACCGGATTTCAAATAATGTGACCTGCACTCCGCGTTTAGTACGGTAGCGGTGAAGAGCCCGTTCCAAAGTCGACATCGGGTCTTCAAGCTAAAGCGAAGCACATGAATTTGCATCCACTGTTCCTTGTGGAGCATCGCCAGCCTTCGCGCGAAAAAGGCCGACTGTACTGGAGGTGGCTCGGATTTTCTTTGCGCGAAGTGGCTCATTTTTACTTTGCGCGCAACAAAGGCTCTTCAGCCTTACTATTCATCGCGCGTTAAAGACGGTGAAGTTTAAAAAATCGACTTGGCCGAACGCGAGATGAACAATCCCTGTTTCTTCTCACAAAGAGAGAGACATAACAATTGACGGAGGAAGACATGGCATTGACGATCGAAACCGACGTGCTGGTCGTTGGCACCGGGCCGGCGGGCGCTTCGGCGGGGGCACTGCTTGCGCGATACGGTGTCAGGACGATGCTCATTAACAAGTACAACTGGACGGCTCCGACGCCGCGTGCCCACATCACCAACCAACGCACAATGGAGATCCTGCGTGATCTCGGTCTCGAAGCTGAAGCCCGCCTCTACGCCGCGCCGAATGACCTAATGGGCGAGAACACCATCTGCGCCTCGTTGGCCGGCGAGGAGTTCGGTCGGATTCGCACCTGGGGGACGGATGTTCGCCGGCGCGCCGATTACGACGAATGTTCGCCGACCTCCATGTGCGACCTGCCACAGAACTATCTCGAGCCGATTCTCGTCAAGTCGGCCGCACTCGACGGCTGCAAGGTGCGCTTCGACACAGAGTATCTTGGACACGAACAGGATGCTGACGGCGTGTCGTCGCGCTTGCGCGATCGTCTGAATGGCGAAGAGTTTACCGTCCGGTCGAAATATCTGATCGGCGCCGACGGCGCCAACAGCCGCGTCGTGTCAGACCTGGACCTGCCGCTCGAAGGTACCATGGGCAAGTCCGGTTCCATCAACTTGCTGTTCGAGGCTGATCTCGACCGCTACGTCGCGCATCGTCCATCGGTCCTTTACTGGGTCATCCAGCCCGGCTCCGATATCGGCGGTCTCGGCATCGGCGTGGTGCGCATGGTCCGGCCGTGGAACAAATGGCTGGCGATCTGGGGGTACGACGTCGAGCAGGGCCCGCCGGAGATCTCGGAATCCTTCGCCCGCCGCATCGTCCACAATCTGATCGGCGATGACAGCGTGCCGCTGAAAATTGAGGGCATCTCGACCTGGACGGTCAACGACATGTACGCGACCCGGTTGCAGCAAGGACGGGTCTTCTGCGCCGGCGACGCGGTCCACCGGCATCCGCCGACCAACGGACTCGGCTCAAACACCTCCATCCAGGACAGCTTCAATCTCGCCTGGAAGATCGCCATGGTGCTGAACGGCACGGCCGACGAGAGCCTGCTGGACACCTACACGATCGAGCGGGCGCCGATCGCGAAGCAGGTGGTCTGCAGGGCGAACAAGTCGCTTGAGGATTTCCCGCCGATCGCGATGGCTCTGGGGTTGCCGCAGGCCAAGAGCGCCGACGAGATGAAGAGCAACATGGCTCGCCGCAAGGAACCTGGGCCCGAGGCGCAAGCGCAGCGCACGCGGTTACGCGAGGCCATCGCCGGGACCAATTACGTTTACAACGCCCACGGCGTCGAAATGAATCAGCGTTACGACAGTCCCGCGATCGTGGCAGACAATTCGCCGGACGAAGTCTTCCGCGACGTCGAGCTCTATCACCAGGCGTCGACGCGGCCTGGAGCGCCCATGCCGCATGTCTGGGTCTATGCGAGTGGTGATGGACACCGTATCTCAACAAAGGATCTCTGCGGGAAGGGCAACTTCACTCTCTTTACCGGGATTGGCGGCGCAGCCTGGCAGGATGCCGCGGCGGCCGTGAGCCGGCAACTCGGGGTGGCAGTGACGGTGCGCATCATTGGGCCTGGCCAGGCCTACGAGGATCATTACGGCGACTTCGCGAGAATTTCCGAGATCATCGACACCGGCGCCATCCTGGTGCGGCCGGATTTCCACGTCGCCTATCGGGCGACGTCCTTGCCGGCCGATGCGGCAGGCGACCTCGTGTCCGCCATGAGGCGGATCCTCGGACGCCAGTCAGAGAGGTCGAGCGCGCTGCGCGTTACGTCTCGAGCTATATAAGGAGTGGCGTCGCGATCTATTCGAGGTGAGACGGAAGCGCTCACCTCGGGTTGCGGGAGGGGAAGCGTGATCTTGCGCAGCGTGAGATGGCGTGTGGCGACGCGGGAAGGTTGTCGCGCGATTAAGGCAAGGCGGTGCGCAACGACGTGACGTGTTTTCTGGACCGGACGTAACTGCAGATCATCTAATTTGGGAAGTTCGTACCGGTGTCGACCGCCTTGCTGATGATGCTATTAAGCACGTGAGCAGACGACGGGCCGGTGCAGCCAACGTTGAAAAAAGAGCGCTTGATTGCAATGTCGACGACACGATCTACATTACTGTCATTTGAATGACCGCTTGCTCGTGCGGATTCAACCGGTGGATGCAACAGTTTGCTGAAATCGTTCGGCGGGCGTTCCGTGGTTCAGGGTTTTCCTCGGTCGCCCATCCAGCCGCCTCGCCACGGTATTGAGTAGCCAATTGGTACACCGAAATGTAGGTGCCGTTGGGGATGTCTCGATAGCCCGTTCGCATTTTCATTCGACCCGCGCTGCCAAGGATGCTGGGGGTTCAGTAACTGCAGGCTGAACTGCGCCAGGTGAACCAAACGCTGATCGTCAAGCAAAATGAAATAACCCAGTTGAACAGAGAAAGCGCGCGGCTCGTCGCCGAAGCCGGCGTCGCGACAAGGCATCTACGCGAGCTGCAAGCGCACAGCAAGTAGTTACAGAATACGTTGAACCAGTCGCTCGCCGACCACGCACGCACCAAGGCCGAGCACGATGCGCTGCTAACACCGCGAGGACTGAGGCGACTGAACTGACGCGGCTGCGCGAAGCACGTGAATCGCTGACCGCCGATCTGACGAAGCTCACAGCGCAGTTCGACGAGCAGCAGTTGCTCGGGGACTATCGGATGCGTCTGGGCCTCACGGACGCGGCGGGATGAAAGCGCCAGATTCCGCATCAAAAGGATGGGGATCTACGCCGGAACCCCAGAAAATTCCGTCGTTCCACATTGTGAACATTAATCGGCTTATTCCAGCCGAAGAATGTTGGAGCGACGTCCGGTGAGTGACATGACGGTCTCGGTCACACGGACCATCAGGACCGTTACGCGGGGCCCAGTTCGATTACATTGTGGGACAGGTCGAGACAATCTTCGCAGTCCCGGCAAACCCAGTGCAGCATCGGCCCGACCGGATCTGGATGGTCGCTGAACGTTGTCAGCGCCGCGTCGTACTGAGCATCGGACGTGCTCGAGCGCAGTATCCGCTCGAGATTAGACTCGATGCTGTCCAGGCTGCATTCACCGATGCCGGACTTGAACACCGTCACACCGCCTGACGGGTTGACCGCGAAGAAGAAAAACGCCTTCGTGTCGACCATGTGCGACAGGATTGTCCTGGCGATGAAGTTGCTCGGATTGATCAGCGCATTGAAGATGCGGTAGCCGTAAAACTCTAAGCCGAAGTGTACGACCTCGAAGTCGTCGGTGCCGCGTATCGAGTGGCCAAAGTTGAAACCGCTGCGTGTTACGTCGTTCGGAATGTCATCCACCGGCCGCAGTGCCAGGCAAGCATAGTGCGTCTGGCCCTCGGCCACGAGTCCCATCGCAAAGCAGGGCGCGCGCTCGGCCAGCAAGGCCTCGACAAAATTCCGGTTCATGCGGAGCGTTGGCAGCATCGGGCATCCTTCATCGTGAATCAAATCAACATTTGCCGACCTGGCTGTGCGGTGCGTCGACGTCGAACATCAAAGGCTATACATCGTCGAGCTCGAACAGCGCGCGATCGGCGGGCCGCGACAGATAATCGTCCATCATCGCGCGGAAATCGGCTTCATCCCACTCGCCGCGATCGACACGCCGCAGCAACGCCTCGCCGGCCAGCATGATCTTTCGCTCGCGATCCGCGCGCGTTTGCTTGACCTGCTGGCGCTGCGCCTTAGCTGCCGCTTTGCGGGCTGTTTTCAGCTCCTGCAGCTTTTCGTCTGTCGCATCGAGACGACGTTTCAGCATGTTCATTCTGGCGTCCTGTTCGAAGAAGCGGTTTGCGCGGGAAACCGGCGCGCCGGCGTGCGCCGGTTCGTTACATTCGCGCCGTACTGTCGCGCCCAGGTGCGTACCGAGGGAGCGATATCGACTAACGTCGGCGGCATGTTCGGCAACACATCCATCGTCCAGCCACCCAGCCGCTTTGGCGCAATATACGCCGGTCGCCAGCTGCCGTCGGCCAGGATATCGATCACGAACAGCGACGTGCCGACGCTCAGTCGCCAGGTGTTGACCACGGCTGGGGGTAAAGGATTACCTGGTTGTGGCATCGTATTCCACCGTAACAGGAATAAGGGATTCCAAGCCAGAACCGCCGAAAATTCGATCACTCCAATTCGAGCCCTGCAATGAGCGCGTCCAGGTCGATTTTGTTGTCGCTTTGAAAAGTGTAGTGCCCGTTCAAAAGGATATGCCGCCAGGCTGCCGGTGATATCTGCGTAAGCCGCGCCAGCGCCTTGGCGTTGCCACTGGCCTCCCATTTCGTCAGTAGATGCGACAGAATCGCCGAGTTGTAAAAAATGATGACGTTGGCGATCAGCCGGGCGCACTGGTTGCTGATCTCGATTTCGATGTCGGTGCGGCCGGTCAATTCCTTCTTGCCGCCGACCTGGGCGATGGTCGAACGAAGCTGATGGTAAGACTCGAGGCGGTTTTGGGAGCGATGCACGTTTCGCTCGAGCTGCGGGTCGCGCAGGTAACGCAACGTGTAGATGGTACGAATGAGCTTATCGAACTCAAAAATCGCGCGACGTGTCGGGTTTTCCTGCGAGTACGTACATAGTTTGCGGATCAGCGAGCCCTGCGTGATCTCTTTGAGGCCCAGCGTGGCGACGATCTGATCGATATTTGTCTTCTCACTGGTGATGAGCTGCCGATCGATTTGTCCGATCGGCTGAATCAGGCATTTCTCGTACAGCGCCGGGTCGTCGATACAATACAATTCCTGCAACTGGTCATCGAGGTTTGTGAAGCGAGGCTCGAAGCGCAACCCGAACCAATACAGGATAGCGAAGTTGGCTTTGTTGATGCTGTGCATGTCGCCGGTGATCGCAGTCGGCACTATATCCGACGTGTTGCGATACCAGATGTCGAACACGTGATGCGCCTCGTACTCGTGCGCGCCGATTAGGTAGCCGTTCAACGGGACATGATTGCACAGCAGCGTGTAGGCGACGACGCCTTTGCCTCGTCCGAAGTATTTGCGCGAGTAACGCGCCTTCACGGTCGGTCGCTCGACGCCGAATTTCTGCCCATCGACGGCGCTGTACAGCGCATCGAGATCGAACGAGTAGTACGGGAAGATCGGCAGCGCGGCGATGGCGTTGCTGATGCAGTCGTTGGCCGCATGCAGCGTCGCCTGACGCAGATACTGCTGGTAGGTGCTATCCAGAACGTGGTACGGAATGTCGCTGGTGCGCGCCATGACATGGTTGCCATGGTTCATTGCCTGAGCGATGATAACCGCCATCAGGCTATCGGCGTCCGCTACCTTCTTCGCGTAGCGCGGCTGCAATGGCGTCAGCGCCGACAGGAACTGGCACTGGCCGTTGACGAAGCGGAACACGTCGGCAACATCGCAGAATGGCAGTTGCTCGTAGAATGCCTGCTCACGCACCTTCTGGTTCTCGGTTTTCGGTTTGCGCCAAATCAGCTTCTGCGTATCCTTGTCGTATTCCAGGTGCGTAAGCTTGCCCTGTTTCAGCTCTCGGTTGAAGGCCAGCCATTGTGCATGCAACTCGGCCGCTAACGCATCGAGTTGGGCATCGATTGGCTGCTGCAGGAACGGGATCTCCATCTGCGCCAGCGCGTCGGCCTTCTCGTTCATCGAAACAAGCTCGTCGGAGAAGTGACGATGTTGCAGACTGTCGTCGAGATAGATCTCTCCCGACTGGAAGCGCTTCCGGATCTGGCGGTACAACCAGAATTCGTAGCGATCGGCGTGCAAACCGGTCGGCTGACCATCAGCGCCGAAGATCAGCAGGTACGGTCGCAGGCGCTTCGGCAGCGTGGCCGCGGGACATTCGGCGAGCGGTCGTTGTGACAGGCGCTGCTGTTTGGCGAAGGCCCCCTTGACCCAAGCCAGCGCCGCGAGCCACGGGTTGTCTGGGGAGGTGCCGACGAAGTCGAGCTCGACGTACAAGGGGCGCAGGTGACGGCGAATACGTTTGGCTAGGCCGTCCACCGCCAACCAGTGTAGTGCCAGTTGACTCAGCGGCTTGACCGTCATGCGTTGCGCCGTGTTTTGTAGCACATCTTTGGCCATGATTTTATAGGCGCGCTGACGCACCTCGCCGAACGGCGTCGGATCGGCTACGCTGTCGTCCACATAGAGCGACAACAGGCGGCCGATCTGCGGCGTTTCCCGATGGCGTTTTACTTGCTCGGCGATGAGTGACTGTTTCGCGCCCGCGCTGCTTTCTTCCTCGAGCTGCTTCATGTGGAAGGCCATCGCATCGACCAGGTTGTCGGTGAGCTGTCGGAAGCGCACCCAGGCGTAACACAGCAGGTAGAGCTGCGCCTGATCCGCCTTCAGGTTGCGCAGGTCGTGGACGGTATAGAAGTTCGCCAGGCTTGCGTAGTACAGCACGTTCTGCTGCGAGATATCCAGCCGGGGCAGCAGCGTCCTGGCGATTTCGTGCAACGGCTGCAGCGTGCCGCGCTTTTCGCGTTCGCGGACCATCTGACGCCAGCCGAAATTCTTGGCATCCTGTTTCAGCGCCGCCAGTTTCGACAGAGTATCATCGCGCACCAGAAGTTGGTCTAGCGCGGTTTGGGTCAATTCGTCCAATACGCCGGTGAGCAGGTCGCCCAGCCGCCGACGTTCGACGGACAGGGCTTCGCTGACTAGCTCTTGCAAGGTCGTGTAGCCGGGCCGGATCATCTTGTGCTCATTGAGCCACACGATGAGCTCGGCGGCGACGAATCCCGGTGTCACGTCGCGACGTACGATCTGCGCGGCCTGCTGCATGAGTTGCGGCAGGAAGGCGGCCACCCACGGTCGATAGCCGTACAGTTCAGCGATCTGTTCGCGCTGGGCGTAGTACTCGTGCCGGGTGATCGGCTTGCGTTCGAACGGCTCGCCGTGGAAATAGCGGCTCAACACGAAATCGTAATCGTCCTCAACCTCGTCCCAATCGAAGCGGAAGAAGGCGTGCTTGGACTTGAAGTAGCCAATCTGCAAGATGCAATAGACCTGCGCGGGTATGGAGGGCCGGCTACTGGCGAGCGCCAGTTCGGATTCGGTCAATGCCAGGTATTCCAGCCGCTGCGCATCGTCGAAATCAGGCAGGCCATACAGGGCTTCCTGTTCGGCGTCGGAAAAGACGCTGAGCAGCTTATTCTTGTTGATCATCGACCATCCTCTCCACGCAACGTCAGATCCTTCAATTTTGTGATATCACGACATGGGGTACGACAGAAATATTGAACTCCCGCATTCTACAGAGATAAGCTTTATTATCTCTGTGGCATTGTTTCCATATTAAACTCGATGACATGAAAACGCGCCCCACGAGCCCGTCCGCCGCCGACATCCCGACCGACTTTCCTGATGCTGATGCACTGGCAGCGCTGCGTGCCTGGTACGAGGGCGCATCCTCGCGTGAGGCGGCACACCGGTACATGCAAGATCGGCTCAGCCACAGCCAGTCAGCCCGCGGCGTCATCGGCCAGATCCGCCGGCAACTGGCACTTTATGCCCGTAACCGACAGCGGGCAGATCTGGCCACGCTGTTCGAATGCCCGGCCCAAAAGCGTATGCATCATGCGCGCGCCACCACGCAGGCTGTCGAGCTACTGCGCATCATGCCTGCGCCAGCTCCGCAGATCGGCGACGACATTGCGCACTGGCTGCCGAATCGCGCTGCCCGCACCCTGCACGCGGCCGGCATCCGGACCCTGGCCGATCTCACGGTACGGATTCCGCGTCGCCGGCAGTGGTGGACCGTCATTCCGGGTCTCGGGCCGGCCAGTGCAAGAAGGATCGAGGCCTTCTTTGCCGCGTACCCGGCGCTCACGGAGCGGGCCCGCGCACTGATCATCGCGGATCGGCAGTCAGTCGTGACGCCTTGGGAGCAACTACGGCTACCGCACGAGATCGACGGATCCGCCGGCGCCTTCCGCGCACCGGTGTCGGCCTGCATCCTCGGCGTCGACAACGATTACGACGCTATCCAGGCATGGCTCGCGTTGCACGAATCCCCGGCCACGCAGCGGGCCTACCGCAAGGAAGCCGAACGGCTGATTCTCTGGGGCATCGTTGCTCGCGGCAAGGCGCTGTCTTCGCTGACCACCCGGGATGCCACCGACTACAGGGCGTTTCTGCGCAGACCTACACCGCGAGAACGCTGGGTCGGGCCACCGCGGCCGCGCACATCAACGGACTGGCGCCCGTTTGTCGACAACCTCTCGGCCCGTTCGATTGCGCATGCGCTTGCCGTGCTCAGCGCCATGTTCCGCTGGCTGGTCGAGCAGCGCTACGTCGTGGCCAACCCATTCTCCGGCATCAAGGTACGCGGCAGCAAGCGCGCCATGGCTCTTGAAACCTCGCACGCTTTCACCGAAGGAGAATGGATGCTGACGCGCACCATCGCCAACGGGCTCGAGTGGTCGTACGGCTGGCAGGCGCCCGCTGCGCAACGGTTGCGGTTCATGCTGGATTTCGGCTACGCAACGGGACTGCGGATCAGCGAACTGGCTGACGCCACACTGCGCAGCATCGAAGTCGACGCAGCCGGTGATCACTGGCTGCACGTGGTCGGCAAGGGCGGCAAGCCAGCCCGCGTTACCCTGACACCCCTAGCGCGCACAGCGCTGGACCGATATCTGCAGGAGCGGGGGCTTCCTGTCAGCCGTGCTCACTGGAATCCGACCACGTCCCTGATTGGCAGCCTTGACGACGCCGATGCCGGCATCAAGCCCTTGCGGCTGTGGGAAGTCATGCGCCGGTTTTTTCGGCTCGTCGCGCAGATTATCAAGAACGACCATCCGGTGCTGGCTGAAAAGCTGCATCGGGCCTCTCCGCACTGGATGCGGCACACCCATGCGACCCACGCGATCGCCAGAGGGGTTGAGCTGAGCGCCGTACGAGATAACCTGCGTCACGCGTCGATTTCGACCACGTCGATTTACTTGCATACCGACGATGTAAAGCGGGCACGGCAGTTCGGGCAGGCATTTACCGACTGAGTTACTCGCTCGGCACGTCAGGCAACAAACCGATTGACGTTCACAATGTGGAATGACGGAATTTTCTGGGGTTCCGGCGTAGAACCCCGAGTGGGTACGATGCTGAATTATACACTACACGACATTATACGCCTAATGTCGTGTATCACGTTAAAATCGTCAGAAATTGATCATATTACGTAGTAATATTTATAAAAATTCACCCCGAAAATTTCCACGCACCATACCCTGTCCGCCGAAACGGTCCCCGCCGTCGCCCCCGACGTCGCCCTGGCCGCCGGGATCGAGCGCCTGAAGGTCGCGCATCCAAAGACGCGCGAGCTCTATCGCGAAGTCTGCGCGCTGCTGTTCTTCCGCTTCGGCATCACGCCGACGGCCAACCGCCTGTACCAGCTGGTGCGCCGCGGCAGCATGGGCACGCCCACCGAGGTGCTCGCCGAATTCTGGGTCGACCTGCGGGAAAAAAAGCCGCGTGCGCATCGAGCACGCCGACCTGCCCGAGGACCTGCGGGGCGCCCCCGGCGAGCGGGTGGCCGCCCTCTGGACACGTGCGAGCGGTGCCGCACAGGACGCCCTGGCGGCGCTGCGGGATGAAGCTGAAGCCGCCCGAGTCGCTGCCGAGGCGTCAGTCGCCGCCCTGCAGGCGGATCTGGCGCGCACCGGAACGGCGCTCGAGCATCGCACAGGCGCCCTGCTCGCCGCGCAGGTTCGCATCCAGGCACTCGAGCAGGCGCAGGCGGCCGCAGGGGCGACGCGCGAAGCGCTGGAAGGCGAGCTCGCGCGGCTGCAGCAGGAAGGCCGCGAACGGGATGCCGCCCTTGCGCAGGCCCGCACCGATTTCGCCGCCGAACTCGACAAACAGCGCAGCAGCACGGCGCTGGCCGAGACGCGCCTGCAGGCCGCGGAGAAGCGCGCGCTGCTGGAGATCGAGCGGGAACGCACTGCGAATACGCGTCTGCAGCGCGACATCGACAGCGCACAGCAACGCGCGGTTCGCGAAGGCGAGCGCGCGCAGGTCGAGATCCAGTCGCTGCAGGCGCAGCTGGGCGATCTGCGTCATCAGGCGGGCATGCTGGAAGGCCAGCTTGACGCGATGCGGGCGAGCCATGCGGCCCATCCCGGCGCAGATGCCGTCCCCGGTGGCTGCGCGACGGGCGGCACGCGCTGGACGAAGGCCAGCATGGCGGTGAAGCAGGCAGTACCGCCGATCGCGCGCAGACGCGCTGTCGTGGGCCTTTCAGCGCATCGCTGTTGCGCCGGCCGGCTGCCGCCCGCGTGTCGCGGATCTGGCGCTCCTATATACAATTGGCAGAAACCAGCCAGACCCGAGAATGATCGACTATGTGACCCCGGCGCTGATCGCGCGCCTTTTTCCGAACCCGCCGGACGACGCCATCGTCGTGACCGAACCGTTGCCGATTGATTCGACGATGGAGGCAGTCGGTATCGACTTCGCCGGCACGCGGTTTCTCGTATTCTTCGCCGACGTCATGGCGTATGCCGGCAACGACCCCGATTTCGTGCGCGAGACAGCCGTCGCGTGGAACAACGGCTTCATCCCGGCGCCCGGTTCGCGCATCGTCAAGTTCCTGCGCGCAGGGGCCGACCGGGACACGATGTTCGACCCGCGCGCGTGGCCGCTGCCGGAGCCCGACATGATCTGGCAGTTCATGGAAGTGCTGGCCGTGGCCGTCGAGGGCCATGCCCTCGCGTTTCCGGCCGTGCGCCAGTATTTCTACGCCCCGCAGAACGGCAAGCTTGACTCGCTCTATAATAGGATGTCGCGGCGGTTTGCCCGCGGCGAGTTCGGTGCGTCGTTCCGGTGTGTGACGCGCCCCGCCACTGACGAAGGAGGATTCTATGGCTTTGAACGCATCTAGCAGGCTGCGCCCGAAAGTGGTCGCCATGCAGAAGCGCGGCGTTGCCGTGGTCCTCGAACACACCGAGGCTGCGATCGCGAATGGTACGCTGCCGAAGCAGCCCGCCCGGCCGATCTACCGGGCCACGCTGAGGGTGCGCGCGCGTCGCACGGCCGAATCCGGGCAGGACTGATCCATACTGCCCCGGGCACGAGCAACGCCACCTGCGGGTGGCGTTTTTGTTGGCAGCGCGCGGCGACTGCCGACCGATGGCAACACCTTTCCCGAAGTCCAGTTGCGCACGCCGGGCACGGTCCAGGTAGTCCCAGACCGTTGCGCGCGAAGCGCCGAACATCATCGCGATCTCATGCTGGCAACCATTATCCATGCGTCAAATCAGGGAATTGCTGCGTCTGCCTTTCGCATGCGAAGGTAGCTGCAGCGCGTGCCATCTGTATTGGGCGGAGAACGGCCATGAACGATCCGTGATCACAGGCGCATGTCGGACATGCGGGCGTCGGCTTCACTCACTTTTCGGCCGCTCGCAGGCCGACGTTAGGTCGCGCAACGCCTGCCGTTTCGTTTGAATGGCCCCTTCTGGCCTCAACAGCTCAGGGCCGCCCTGAGCCTCCTGGCGCATTCTGTACCGCCGGCGGCCTGAGATTCGCCTTACACCTCGTCCTCTGCGAACACGCTGTGCTCGGCAGGCACTGCATCCTTGTCGATGCACTGTACATGCCAGTGTCCTGCGATGCGTGGCCCGTTTTCACAGTGCCAGAGTGCCTCGCCTGATTCTCCCTCAAACGGACCAGTTTGGCCTTCCAGTGCAAGACCTTCGAGGGTGAATAGAGGGCGCGCATCATGCTGACCGCAAACCAGCGCGCCTGGGCTTTCGACCCGCAGCATTCCCCATTCGGGGAGCTGGAGACCGGCATGACCTTCGCGGGACCACTTGCAGGTTTCGTTGTCGATCCAAAGAATCGCATAGGCATTCGGGTCAATGCGGTCGAACGTGTCGAGATGGAGCGTAATGCGCATGGAATTCTCCAATCGTTGTTCGTGGCTCCGTGATCCGCCACGGTCGTCGTCGTTTGCCATATTCACGATACGTGCAGATGCGGGCTTTTTGTATGCGTCAGGCTGTCGCCAATGCCCGTTTAATCCACCCCTCCGCACGGTCAGGTAACCATGCTGTACAGGGCGTGGTCAGCGATGACAATCTCCGGAAGGGCTGATCAGACGCCTGTGAAAGTGGCGATGCAGCGGGCAACTGTACCGACCCTACCTCCTTGCGGTGGCATGGCAGCTGACGACTCGGGAGGGTCGACCAGCATCATTCGATTCGCCCGAAACCGGCCGCGTGAGCCGCTGTAGCCAGCAGATCGCTGCGGTCGCCCCACCAGACGTAACCCCCTGGCGGTGAAACCGTCGCCCGCATGTCTTCAAGTTCAAGATTCTTTTTTTTCATGCCATCTTCCGACCACACGAGAAACACTAAGGATACGGCAGGTTTTCAGGGTGTCTGGCCGGTCGGGGTGATCTCGAATCCCAGCGCGGATGCGCGACGCCTGAGCGCGGCGATGCTGAGCTGGCGCTGCTGCTCTTCATAGCGCCGCTGTCCGTCGTACGAAAGCTTCAACACGCATTGGGCGTGAAGTACACCATGCGCGCGAACTTGTGCGATTGATGGGTGGAGAGATTCATATCGCATGCCGCCCTGGTCGCGGCAGCACTTTCTCGTTCGCACCAGACGTCCCGATATGGCCTTACGAAGAATCCCTGGGCGCATGAACGACCGCGGCGATATAGCATCGACACCAGTGTTTTGCTTGTCGAGATGGTGTGATGCGCCCCCGCTATGCAACGAAGAAAGACCTCCCCGAGGTCGAGGACCTGCTGCGTACCTGCGAATTGCCGGTCGAGGGCGTCCGCGAACACATCGATCGCTATCTGGTGTCCAGGGACAGTGGCGGCATCATTGGATGCGCTGGCCTGGAGCACTATGGCAAGGTCGGGTTACTTCGATGCATCGCCGTCGCACGACGCGCGCGGTTCGCGGGGCTCGGCGACTTCATCTTTTCTCTGCTCGTCGCCGATGCGCGCGAGTGCGGAATCGAGTCACTGGTCGTCGACTCCACAGGCGCCGAACGCTATTTCGAGAAGATCGGATTTACGGCAGCCGAGACATCGGAGTTACCGGACGATCTGCGCCGTTCACTGGAACGCACGTCACCTCGTGCAGCGCTCGACATCATGCAGGTTGCGCTGTAGTAGCCATCCTTGCGCATAGGCAGTCAGCACGCTCGAATGGTTTCCAGAAACGAAATGCAATATCCCCCGCACCCGCATCCGCATCGTTTCGCGAATACACGTGGTCGCGTGTCGCAAGGTAACGATATCGAGCCGGGTGCATTCCACGGTCTGCCATGAACAAGCGCCTTCTCGTCCCTCTGGTTTCCGCAGTCATAACGAGTGCCGGAATTTGCACAACGTCGGCGTTCGGGCGTACGCTCGACGAACAGTTCGCGTGCAAATCCAATCCACACGCGTTCATTGCCAACCTCATCAATGATCAGTCGATTGACCCCACCCCGATTCACGTCGAGGCGGACTCGGTCAATGCGTTTCGGCCCACGCATACGACGGAACTCACGGCTTACGGACTGCGAGTTCGCGCAGTGTTTGGATACCAGCCGGGTGACCCATTCTTCAAACCCGGAAGTGCCAAGACGTCCTCGGGTCCAGTCTACGGAGCGGTGGTATTCGGTTCGGCCGACTCTGTCGAAGCACTCGTGCGAAAAGCGGGCGGTCATGCAGAAATTCAACAGGTCATTCCGCTGATACTATCGGCAATTGTCTGCGAGGCCTGACGCGCTGTTCGCACAAAGATCGCAGGGCGACCTCGAATCAACTGGTTGCCCGCTTTTTAAAGTCGTCGAATTTGTCTGCGCGCGGCGCCAGGAGCGGATTGCTGGTTGGCGACGCCCGATCGGTTGTATCCAGATTTCTGGATGCCGCAAATGGCCGGACACCCGTGCTGGCAAGTGCCGACCAGTTTGTCTTGCCTGCCTCTGGGACCGTGGCCGCCACGGCCCTCCTCCCACGCTGGCCTGCACAAGATCTTCAACGACATCCATGCCACGGCACAGGACTCGTGGACGGGCGGCGCCGTCCCGTGTGCGACGGCCCCGGCAACGTGCTCCAGTGAATTGGCTCGAATCTGAGCTGATGGGCAGGACATGCAACGGGCCACCCGCGCCCGGTTCCCGCTGTGCGACCGACCCTTTGCGTCAATGGCATATGATTAGTATTCCTATAGAAATTGATCAATAGAATTATGTAAAATTACTAAACGAGCCACATTCACGGGAAGCGCTCAGTTCAGTCAGGAGCGGTCCCACAGCGAGACCGCAGGCGATTCGCCAAATGTCATCTTGTACTGCGCGAATCACTCTGGAAGTGAACACGATCCGAAGGCCTGCACCCAGCTCGCCGCTGATCCTGCGTCAGTCGGCGGATGCGCTTCGTAAAGCGACCGAACTCAGCCCGAGACATACCCGATCTCGCCTGCGATGCCAATCAAGGCACCCGGCAGAATGCCGCGCTTCAGCATCTCTTTGCGAGACGGAGCGCGATTGTTCTTATCCATTATTCGATGTCGCATAGGCGACGAAGCCTGCGAGGCCGGTGTCGGCGGATCGTTGGCTGCGAGTGGGATGGTGCTTCAGGCGTGCGCGTGGGCGCTGCTGGCCTTGGTGCGCCCTTTGGCGGTCTTGCGGGCCGTAGCATCGGCACGAGCCTTCGTCGCCGTGCTGACGCCACGTTTCGCGACCGTCGCAGCCTTCTTCTTCGCCGCGACAGGCTTCGCTGCAGCCTTTGCCTTGAGTTTCGCTTTCAGGTCTTCCTCGGGCTTCGTCAGCGTAAGGTGCAGGCCCATCGCCCCGATCACCTTCATGATCGTCGCGAACTCCGCATTCCCCTTGTTGGAGAGCGCCCGGTACAGCGCCTCACGCGCAATGCCCGACTCGCGCGCGAGCGCCGTCATGCCTCGCGCCTTGGCAACGTCCCCGAGCGCCGCCTGAATCTCGACCGGGTCGCCGCCCTCGAACGCTTGCGCAAGGTACAGCCGGTAGTCCGTTTCGTCCTTCAGGTACTTCGAAGCGTCGAACTCCATCAGCTCGCTTACTTTCATTTCAATCCTCCAGCTCTTCCGCGATGGCCTTCGCCCGCTTGATGTCTGCGGACTGCGTGGACTTGTCCCCACCGCACAAAATGATCACCAGGACGTCGCCACGCTGCGTGAAATAGACCCGATACCCCTTACCGACGTCGATCTTCATCTCCGAGATGCCGTCGCCGACCGCACGCCAGTATCCGAGGTTGCCTAACGCTGCACGCTTGAGCCGACCGGTGATCGCCGTCGCAGCCTGACGATCCCGTACGCGGGAAAGCCAGGCGTCGAATTCGGTGGTAATGATCAGCTTTGTCATGCGCGTCATTGTAACCTATGAGTCACAATGCATCAACGTGCGGCCCGTCTCGGCCGGCAGAGCAGCCGGGCTTTGCGGCAGGCAACTATGCGCGGTCGGGAATGGATCCTTCGCCGAACGTACCTTACGAGGTGATTTCGTCTTGTCCCACGGCTACAAGGTCACCCCGCACACGCAGCTGCTGGGATGACGGATGTTCATCTCATGGCATCGACGTCGACTTTTCCGTACGTATCGAGCCGGAGCCCCCACGCAGTCCGTGCGCGCCGCTGACGCTGGCGCAGCATGGAATACATAACTTGCTTCGTGGCCAGCATGCTCATTGAAATTCGCGCTGGCTGACGCGCTACAGGCTTCATATGGCCGGAACTCTAAACCCCGGCACTGCTTTATTTTAACAATATAGGATTACGAATTAACTTCGATAATTATATTTATGTTAAATTGCGCGGTCGAGCATCTCAGCCGCCCGAATACCGTTGTTGACGAGACCTTTGTACTCCCGAACCTGCGCGTCGCAGCAAATTCGAAACGAACATCCGAGCGGTGACGTAAATCTCGGAGGTTTAGATCAGGCCTGCCTTCTCTTTTGGGACACTGACATTCTGAAATGGGACATGAAACGTAAGCTCGGAGGACGCCCGGTCCAGAACCGTTGTCGGTTATCGTTGGCCGCGTTGGCTGGGGTACTTGTCCTTCTCAAGTATTTTCAGGCGGTGACGGCGCAGGAAGGCTGCTCGTAGCACGGCTGAGCGGCCTCATACGTTTTTGCAACTTGATGAATTTTCAACTAGTTGACACTGAAAGCGTTTTCTGGTGAAACCGCCAGAAAACGCACGAAAAGAACGTGTACCCCCATCTGGGCTGCCCGCTTCGCTAACTCGAGGTAAGCGCCCAGCGATCCCGTCTTGACGGGCGAGGGCAGGCCCACGTCGCGATCAAAGCCCTCTCGGGCAGTGGTGTATGGCACGTATTCATCGACGCAAGCAGAAAGCGCATTCGGCCGCCCAGTATCTACGGTCGCTTAGACGCGAAGTAAGTGAGGCCGAGTGCATTTTTCACCTCTGCCAGAGTTGTACCGGCGACTTCTCGTGCGCGAGTTGTACCGCGTCCGAGAATCGCGAGCACTTCCGCGCGGTCACGTGCGAACTCGTGACGGCGCTCCCGGATGGGCGCAAGCAGTGCCTGGAGCCGCTCGTTCAGCTTCTGCTTGACGATGCTGTCGCCAAGCCCGCCACGCCGGTAGTGGGCCTTGAGTTCATTGACCAGGGGGACATCAGGTTCGAACGCATCAAGGAAGGCAAAGACGACATTGCCTTCAATCCGGCCCGGGTCACTTACGCGCAGATGATTCGGGTCCGTGTACATGTTGGTCACCGCTTTTGTGATCTCATCCGGACTCGCGCTGAGCGCAATCGCATTGCCAAGCGACTTGCTCATTTTCGCTTTGCCGTCAATACCGGGCAATCGTGGGACGCTGGAGAGCACCGCATCGCATTCCACAAGCACAGATCGGTCAACGGAGTTGTTAAATCGACGTACCAGCTCGTTGGTCTGTTCGATCATCGGCAACTGATCATCACCGACCGGTACCCGTGTCGCCTTGAAGGCCGTGATGTCGGCTGCCTGGCTCACGGGATACGTCAGGAAGCCCGCCGGAATATCACGTTCGAATCCACGCAGGCGAATCTCCTCCTTGATGGTCGGATTTCTCTCAAGCCGCGCGACGGTTACCAGATTCAGTAGGTACTGTGACAATTCGGCCAGTTCCGGCACCTGCGACTGGATAAAGATGGTGGATCTCGCGGGGTCTATACCCACCGCCAGATAATCCAGTGCCACTTCGAGAACGTTGCTGCTGATCTTCTGATGGCGACCGACGTTATCGGTCAGCGCCTGCGTGTCGGCGAGCATCAGGAACTGCCGTGCCTCGTACTGAAGCTGCACGCGAGCATAGAGCGAACCGATGTAGTGGCCAAGGTGTAGCGGCCCGGTCGGGCGGTCGCCCGTGAGAATGATGTGCTGATTTGCGATTGTCATGGTCGGATGTTCCGTGGATATTGAGCCACCAGTCAGGATGCTGATACATAAATACTGCCCGGACTCCCGGACTGCGGCATCGCGTTTTAGAAATGGACGGGAAAGGGCCCGTCAGGTTCAGACGCTCCACCGGCAGTACAGATTTGGCGGAATCCGACCCGAGACCCGCACAATTTGATTTCGCAATCGGGTTTTGCTTTACCGCGTCGTGGTGGCGTCATGGAGAACACAGCGGCTGGGCGTCGCTGGTCGACGGCGCCCAACCGCGAACGATGCTTTGAGCTCTGTACGCGTCACGCGGACAAGCTTGTCCTCGTCCCTCGGACACAAAAGTTATGCTAGTCGGCCCGGAAACATGCTGCCGAACGGCCTTCTTCCGCGAATCAGTTCGGCATCAAGCGTACTCGCCAATGACCTGGGCGAAATACTGCGCCGACAATGGTTTGAGGACGCGATGCAAATCGGTGAAGACCTTGCGCGCCGCGATCCCGACCCAGTCTGCCGGCAATAGCTCGGGAGGGAGACCCGGATCCAGAAATGGGAGCCTGCGCCAATGCGTTACCATCGCAATATAGAGTTTGAATGCATCGCCCGCGGTTCCAGTACCATCGCGTAGCCAGGACTGCCACTTTATGGACTCAGGCCGATAGGAGTCTACAAATACCTGGTACTCTTCGCGTAACCCCTCCAGATCCCACCATTGCGCCACCTTTTCCTGGAGGTTGCCATGACCGCCAGGCTGACCAACGAATAGTTGAACATAGTTCCAAAGCTGGTGTTCCCGGATATATTCGGCAGCCTCGGCCTGCAAGTGTTCTGGACCGATGTACAATCCGGCGCCCACGGTCCCGAATCCCATCCGGGTGAGCCCAGCGCGGATCTTGTGCCGGTTCTGGCGTTCGCTTTCCGGCACCGAGAACGAAACCAGCAGCCAAGAATCACCGATTCCCATCGAGCGAGGTGAAAAAATCCGCTCGTCGCCTGCTTGCATATGTGGCTCAAGAAGCTCCGATAACGCATATTCGCTGCCCGCCCCGGCTTTCTTGCTGACAAGTACGCCCTTTGTTTTCAACCGGGAAATTGACGAGCGCACACTTGACGGTTCGGAGCCCAGTTCGGCCATAAGGCGGACGACCGCCGCAACGGGAATTGCCTTGCCCGCAGGTCGCGCATACAGTCCGAAAAACGTCAGAAGGTAGCGATGATGTGTAGGCTGTTCATGGCTCCAGTGTTCTCGTCCGGCAATTATTTCGTCAATAGCGACGGAAGCTTTCATCTCGTATCTCAATGCTAATGCAATAGTGCTATCTTAAACGCATCAAGCGCCTCGCTGGCCCACTCCCCCAGGCTCTACCACTGGCCGGCGATCCCAGCGTGCTCCCGAGAAGTCGAAAGCCGGTGCACTCAGCGGAAACCATTAGTCAGTGCTGCGCCCCATGGAAGGGGAAGTCCCTGATTACTTTACAGTCGCCATCTTACATGTCAGTCCGCAGCGGAAGGCTAAACTGCATACCGTAAGCTCTCAAACCTTCCGCGGAGCCACCCACAACGCCTCTTTGGTGCACATGGAGTTCTTGGGCCGGCTGCTGGGGTAAGCAAAATTTCAGAGTCGGCAATGCTGCTCCAAGTCGGTGTCGAGTACGGCAATCTCTTTGATGTAGTAGCCCAACTCCGCCATCATTTTGCTATGAGCGGCACTGGCCCGGTAGGCATCCAGCGCCTGCTTGCTCGAGAATACTGAAACGAGAGCATGCGAGTAACTGGCTGACGTGCGCGACTGGTTGTCAACAAAATCAAAGCGCTCAACGCCGTCGCAGTCGCGAGCCGTGTTCTGAAACCATTTTTCGAATTGCGTCCTGAGTGATGGACTTATCTCCTTGTTGAACGCCATCATAACAATGTGCAAATACACTATTCGATATCCTTAATAAAAAAGCTTCACATCAGGGCGGCAAACGATGTCGGGAATCGCGCACATCGGAATACATCGACGAACAAATTTCGAGGTCCGTGACGTATCTGAACGCAAGTGCTCGATGGCCTGTGGTTCGGAGGCTCCGCTACTATCGTCCGGGAGACGCTATCTCGTTGGATTGTTCGGCGCCAACCATATAGCGTTACGAAAGCTACAGGGAAGGCCCCGACCATCGCTCGATCGGCCCACTTCCCACGCAGTCTCATGCGTTGCACGACCGTCTTTTCCAGCTCCGTGGGATATCGCATCTCGCCCCTGCCTTTGCCCTCACGTCGCCGCTCCCCCGCAAGGCGGGTTTGTGGGGCAACCATCTCGGCGACTCGAGAAGCCTCACTAGACGACGACTATACCACTTTATATACGATAGCAGCATAGTTGCAATATTGAATAAGGGCCGCATCATCAAAAATCAGCCAAGTATCCCCACCTAGCACGCTGTTTAGCGGAGATCATGTAGGTATTTTCCCTATACATATTGCAAATTCTAGACGATCGTAACAAACTAGGCATCCTTGAGGCGGCGCCAGTTGCGGGTACAACGCAGGGCCGTTCATCGAAGTACGCACAAATACACGGAGTGATCGTAATGAACAAACCTGTCGGCCTGGAATCGAAGGTGGTACGTGAAGCCTTCAGCCACTTTCCCTCTGGAGTCGCCGCCATCGCTGCGGAACACAACGGAAAGCCGCACGTCGTTGTCGCTTCCAGTTTTTCGGTAGGGGTTTCGCTTGAGCCTCCCCTTGCCGCCTTCTTCGTTCAAAAGACCTCCTCAACGTGGAGCGTTCTATCGAAAGCCCCCCGTTTGGGCGTCTCAATTCTCGGAGTCGAACATGCTGCCATCTGCAGGCAACTGGCTTCTCACGACAAAGCCACCAGGTTTCAGAACGTCCAAACCGAAGCGACAAGCGAAGGCGCACTCCACATTCTCGGTGCTCCTCTTTGGTTCGATTGCAGCGTCTTTGACGTCCATCCCGCAGGTGACCATTACGCCATTCAGTTGCTGATCCATGACCTGAGTCTGAGGAAAGAAGCAGCCCCTTTGATTTTTCACAGCTCCAGATTCACGCAACTCGCCACCGCCACGCAGCCAGCATGCGCATAAGGTGACGAGAAAGCAGAAAAATTGACGGATCAAATGCAGAGCGTTGCGCCAGATGACGACGCCGGGTATTCAACACTTAAACTGGAGAATTGAGCATGCTTGTTGAGCGTATTGAAGGCAAGTGGATTGCCGATTTCGTCGAGGTATTTGGACTGTGTCAGGTTAAGCCGGGAGAGGTGGCGGCCGTTTTGTCAGAATCGCAGTCGCGTTCGGTATTGGCCGATTTGGCCGAGCTTGCGCTGATTCAGATGGGGGCGAAAGTCTTTCACGTACGCCTGGTTACGCCGCGTTTGCAGGGGACGGTCCCGCTGCGCTCCACGGGCACCTCACTGGCAATCGAGGGGTTGGAACCAGTGATCCAGGCACTTTCCTCAAGCCAGTTCATCGTTGACTGCACAGTGGAAGGGTTGCTGCACTCGGTGGAGCGGGCTGCATTGCTCGCCAACGGCGCCCGGATCATGATGATCAGCGACGAACACCCCGAGATTCTGGAGCGGGTGAAGCCCAGCCCGATGGTTCACGAGAAATGTCAGCTGGGCGCACGCCTAATCACCGAGGCCAGGGCCATGCGCGTTACCTCGGCCGCTGGCACAGATCTGACCGTCGATCTCGCGGGGGTCCAGGGGCGTGGCAGCGCGGGGATTGCTGACCGGCCAGGCAGCTTCGGTTACTGGCCGGCTGGGCTGTGCATCTGCTACCCGAGCAACGGTAGCGTCAACGGCACGCTTGTGCTTGACCGTGGCGATGTCAATCTGACCTTCAAGCGCTACCTGGAAACACCCGTCACGCTGCGCATCGAGAACGACTTCGTGACTGCCATTGAAGGGAAAGGGCTCGATGCGGAATTAATACGCTCTTATTACACCAACTGGACGGAGCGTGATGCCTATGCCGTCAGTCACGTAGGATGGGGCATGGCTCCTGCGGCCCGTTGGGATTCTTTAGTAATGTATGACAAGCGGGACACCAACGGGACTGAACTGCGCGCCTTTGCTGGCAACTTCCTGTTCTCTACCGGAGCTAACCCCGCTGCCGGTCGATTCACCTCTTGCCATTTCGACTTCCCGATGCGCAACTGCACCGTCAGTCTCGACGGAAATGACGTCGTGCATCAGGGCGTTTTGCGGGGCGACCTGGCATAGAAAGTAGATTTCATTTCGGGCGCTCAACTATTGCAGGAATCTCCTGCGTCGCATTTGTCAGCACCACCCAGACTCAAGGAGTTAGGTGATGTTTCAACATCACCGCGTCATTCAGTCCGGCGATGTCAAATATAATCATTAGTAAGTCAATGTAATTTAAAAGCCGGAGTCCGGTTTTTCCTGATTCGTGGTTGCAATTCAATATTATAAGGATCACTATGTCTTCCGCTATCTCAATGGTCGACCGCGTCACCGTTTCTGGCCCGCCCTCGAGCGAGGAAACCGCCAGACTCGTCGCCCGCATTCACGAGATTGGCCCCGTGCTGCGCGAGCAGGCGGCCATCGCCGACCGCAATCGTATGCTCCCGCAGGAATCGGTCGATGCGCTTGACACTACCGGTGTCTGGCGCATCTCAACCCTGAAGCGCTACGGAGGTTACGAGGGAGGCGCTTCGATGTTGCTGGAAGCGGCTAAGGCGGTAAGCTACTACGATCCCGCTGCGGCATGGTGCGTTGTGATCTCCAACGGTTCCGTCATGCTTGCCAACCGGTTTGACGATGAAATGCTCGACGAGGTCTTTGCGAATGGCCCGATCAAGGCCGCGTCGATTTTCGCCCAACCTCAGGGTACGGCCACACCGGATGGCGACGGGTGGCGGATCACTGGAAAGTGGCCCTTCGCCTCCAACAGCAATTATTCGGACTGGGCACTTGGCATCCTCTTCATCAAGGAGAATGAAAAAGCCGAATCTCAGCAGGTGGGCTTCGTTTTGATGCGCCGAGAAGAATTCGAAATCCAGGATACGTGGTTCACCATCGGCATGCGCGGCTCCGGTTCTAATACGATGGTTGCCGAAAACTTGTGGGTTCCGAAGAACCGGGTCATCACTTTCGAACAACTGATGGGCAATGTTCCCGAACAGGATCCTCACGCAACTTTCGGGCGCCGACTCACACCGCATCTGACGATGTCCACAACCATTCAGTCGTCGTCACTGGGGGCTGCGTATGCGGCGCTGGACTATACGACAAACCTCTCGGGCAAACGTGGCATAACCTATACGCACTACAGGAAGCAGGTGGATTCAGGCGCGTTTGTGCAGAATCTTGGTGCGGCCAGCATCAAGATTGACGCAGCACGCTTGTTGCTCGAGCGCGCCGCAGCGGAGATCGATACTGCAGCCTCGGGCAGCGTCCCCATGCCGCTCGAACGACGCGCGCGTCACCGTGCCGGCATCGGGCATGCTGGACACGAACTGGTGGATGCGGTCAATGACTTGTGCTGGCTGCACGGCACCGCAGCTTTCGCCGAAAACAGTTTGCTTGGCCGCATGTGGCGCGACATCAATACGGGAACCCGTCACGCTTCCATCACGGCGCCCATGGGGTACGAACTACATGGCAACGGCATGACTGGGACTGACTATATTTCCACGAAGCTCTAAGCCATGGGACCACGCGACATTCCGGGCGCACCGTCCGAGCAGCTGCTTGTTGATGGCATGCAAGTGCATGCCTGGCATGGACTGCGATACGCGGTAGCCGACTCAAGGTTCGCACCGCCTCGCCCCGCGACGGGAAGAATGATGGCATCGCGGCAGCACGAGGTGCCGATTTTTCCTCAACTGCCCGGCAAGCTATCCGCCGCAATGGGCCATGGGCGCGCCAACACGCAATCCGAGGATGCGTTCTTTTTGAACATCTGGGCGCCACCGGATGGACAAGGGCTGCCCGTCGTCCTCTTCATTCATGGTGGAGCATGGATGACGGGCGGTGGCGCCATGGCGTGGTACGACGGATCACAGCTTGCCGCGCAGGGACTCGTCGTGGTCAACGTCAATTATCGCCTGGGCCCTTTCGGGCACCTCGGCGCGCCGGATGCTCATGCACTGCCCATTCCTGCCGCCGATCTTCTGCTGGCCCTGCAGTGGGTTCTTGGTAACGTCCATGCATTTGGGGGAGATCCCGGAAGGGTCACGCTGATGGGCCAATCGGCCGGCGGCTGGTATGCGCATCTGCTTTCTGTCCTCCCGCAAACGAGGGGGGGGATCCATCGCGTGGCGCTGTTGAGCATGGGCACCCGCACGCCTTGGCTCGCCGAGCGGCAAATCGAAGTGACTCGCAGAGCCAGCCTGCTGGTCGACGGAGACCTGCAAGGCGCACCAGTCGAGAAGCTTCTCGAGGCGGGCATGTCTGCGCTGGTCAGGGAACCGCCAGGGCTGGGCCATGCGTCATCGGCATTTCTTCCAGTCGCCAGTGCCGGCATGCCGGAGAAGATGCTCGATCCGGCATGGGCTGCGCGGGCATGCCATGCCGAGGCAGTGTACATCCGCTGCACGGCAGATGAATCGGCCGCTTTCTTCTTCAACGTGCCTGAGCAGCGCAATGCAACCCAGGCACAAGTGGATGAGGCGCTATCCCAATGGTTACCCGCTGATTTGCCACCCGAGCTCCAAAATAACGGTGCATTCTGTGGCGCATCGTCCGGGCTGTCACCCTATCGGCAACTGGTCGCGGCGTCGTCCTGGCGGCAGTTCCAGCGTTTTCCTGCAGAGTACGCCAGAGCGCTGAAACAACTAGGAAAAAACGTCCAGTTTTCCTCCTTCGAGACCGAGAGCATGCTGGAAGGCTTGCACAGCGGCCACTGTTTCGATCTGCCGTTTCAATTCGGCAATCTGGACGCCTGGGCTGACGCCCCCATGCTTGCGGGATTTAGCGTCGACCGCTTCGATGCTATTTCGCGACCGCTAATTTCAGATATCGCCACGTTTGCTTGTGCTCGCTGCCCTGTGTCTTGAACCTGAAGACCGAGCCGACTCCGAGACCAACGTCGGTGTTCCGATATGCAGGTCTCCTCACACGAGACGGCTTGATCCGAGGGATCGGTGTTAAGCAAGCGCACCGCCTTTGTTTGCCGGGATAAGGACCAGACTCAACGGCTACCGGTTGCACCAGATCACCGACATGAATGTGAATGGCCAGAATGTGTCCGGGCAGCGTGAAGCGGCATGGGTTATAGGAGGGCCGGGGGCAATGTATAGCCTCTCCCAGCAGGACCACCTGATGTTCAATGCCTATTTCGAGGCGGATGCGCGCAACCGGCCCGAGGGAACGCCCTTGGCGCCGCGCTACGTGCATCACTTCCAGTGACACGCGTATCAAGAGATTGCGCCATACCGGGGGCTGGAGTCGAGTCTGCGGATATGGCGCAAGCGGATGCTCATGGAGGTATTCATCAGTTCACCATGCGGTGAACCTCCCCACGCAGCTCAGTGCCATGATGCGCTGATCGTTCGAGGAATCCTGTTCGCAAGTCCTGAGTCCACCTGCACGCCGAGCCGGCGTGCATAGCTTGCCTCAATAAGCGGCACATGTCGTCTCTATGCTCATAGCGTGCCCCCCGCCCGTCCATACTGACTTCGTGCGACTCCTCGTCGAACGATCTAACGTCTCGCCGCACGCCTGAGTGTTTGCGATGGCGTTTCGCCAAAGAGCTGCTTGTAGTCGCTGGAAAAGCGGCCGAGATGCGAGAAGCCCCAGTTCATCGCGATGGAAGAAACATTGCGATCCGAGCAATCCGAAACAATTTCGCGCCGCACCGCTTCGAGCCGGTGCCTCTTCAGATAGGCCATGGGTGCATGCCCGAAATGCTGCCTGAAGCCTTCGAACAACTTGTAGCGCGACACGCCGGCCGCACGCTCGATGTCTTCGAGCGCGATACTTTCACGGGCGTTGTCGTGGATAAACTGTTTCGCGCGCAACAAATAGTGCGGGCACGCTGGACGCATCGCCTCGGCAAGCGCCTGCGAATAGTTGTGCGGCTGGGAGAGCAACAGCCCTTTGATCAGCGCCTGCTCGAGATCTCCCACCATCTGCTGATGATTGAGCAACGGGCCGACCTGCCCCATCTCGGCCAGCAGAAACTTGACCATGCGCCACCACGCGGCCTGATTGCCATCGGCAGCGTTCATTTGCGGCTCGAACGTCAAGGCGGCGTCGAGCGGTCGTTGCAGAAGTCCTTCCAGCACCTGGCGCGCGGCCGGGCTCGGAATCGAAACGATGATCTTGCGGCAATTGCCCATGATCGCAAGGTCCTGCCGCTCGTGCGGCGACAGGACGAGGCCGCTGTCCTGGTCCGACAGCCACAGGCGACCGCGCGCGGCGAGCTCCTGCTGCCCGGTGAGCGGCAGACTCACGCTATAGCAGTTGAGCGGCGCGTCGTTGTGCACGGAGACGGTGACGTCGGTGCCGTATTCGACATAGCCCAACGTGCTCGCCATGGAGCGCATCACTGTTCCCGAATGATGGAACTGCAGTGCCTTCGGGCTGCGCACCTGCAGCGCGTGCGGTCCGCATATCGACGCCATCCAGTCGCGCGCGCCTTCGAGGTCGTGACGCAGCGCGTCGATACCTCGACTATCGTTGACGGCGGGGGTTGGCATGGCGTGTCACTGAGAGATAAACAATTACTCAATGGTAAACCACGCCACGCACGGACAAAATACCGCAACACCCCAAATGCATGCTGCGCCGCAGCCTCACGCGGCTGGCTGCGCGCCGTTGCTGTCCCCAAATTTCTCGTAGTAGAGACGGTGGCCGTCGAGGCGTTCGCTAGCGAGCCACGTTTTGATTGCCTCGACCATCTGCGGCGGTCCGCACAGGTACATGTCGAACAGGCTCGCCTCGAGCGTCGCGCGGTCGAAATGCTCGGGAATGAGCCCCGTCTTGCCCTGCCATGCTTCGGAGGGATTCATCACCACGATATCGCTCGCGAAGTTCGCGATGCGCGCCTCGTAAGACTTCAATCGATCGAGCTCGCACAGATCGCGCGCGTTCGTGACGCCATAGTAAAGGTGAATTTTCTGGCCGCAGCCGCCCTTGTGCGCGAGATCGTCGAGCATGCCCAGGAATGCGGACAGGCCGGTGCCACCCGCGACCATCACCAGGGGCCGCTCTACTTCCCGCAGATAGAACGTGCCGAGTGGCGCCTCGAACTCGATCGTCTGGCCCGGCGCGCAATGCTCGCGCATGTAGTTGCTCATCGCGCCATCGGGCAACAGACGAATCAGAAATTGCAGCTGATTGTCATCCTTGGGCCGGTTGGCGAACGAATATGAACGCCACACATCGGCGCCTGGCACCTTTACGCGGGCATACTGCCCGGGCAGAAAATCGAGCCGTCCCGGATGCGTACTCGCGTCCAGATGCAGGATGGCCGTCGTTTCGGATACCTGCTTCACGGCCGTGACCTGGCCAGTGAGCAACGTGGTGCCGCCCGCGCTGCACAGGCTCGAATCGAAGTCGAAGTAAAACGACGCATCGGATTGCACGCGCGTCTGGCAGGACAGGATTTTGCGCGCGGCGACATCGGCGGCGGAGAGCGTTTCTTCGTCGACATAGTCCTGCGTAAAGCTGCCCGACTCGCAACGTCCCTGGCAGGTCCCACACACGCCCTCGCGACAATCGAGCGGAATGCTCACGCCATTGCGCAGCGCGGCGTCGAGCAGGAGTTCGCCGGAGCGGACGTCAAAAAATACCGTCTTGCCGTCGGCAAAACTGAATGCAACCTTGTGGCTCATTTCGTGGCGCTCCCGCTTACAGATGGTAGAAGTCGAGCACGGCGTTGATCGTGTCGTTCAGCAGGAGCACATGCTTGCGTGCGATCTTCCAGGTGTCGCCGGCTGGACGCAGCTGATAGGTGACGCGTCCGAAGAAGTGTTCGGCCACGCCGTGCCGCGCGTAGAACGTCACCCAGTTGGCCTTCACCTCCAGTTCGCCGTGTTCGCGCTCTGCTATGCGCACATTGGTGATCTGGTGCAGCGTGCGCGGCAGCGGCGTCGAAGCCGCCGACTTGCCCGTACGCAGGCGGAACACACGATCTTCCAGTCCCGTGCGGTTCGCGTAGTAGATGAGCGACATGCCGCGCTTCGGGTCGGTCGTGTACACGTGCTCGGAGTCCCATTGGGGCACGTGCAATTCGCTGTTTTCGTCGAAGAGATCGAGATACTCGTCCCAGCTTTGCGCGTCGCAAAGCTCGGCCTTGCGATAGAGAAACTGCTCGACCGATTGCTGCAAGGTGACCGGCATGATTCACCCCTCCTTCGTGATGTTCGACTGCTGTGCGAGACCGTTCGCGAGGAAGGTCTGCCACGCACCGTGCTGGTTGACGTAAAGCCCCTCGTGGGTCAGCTCCGTGCCGCACAGCACGGGGTCGATCCCGAGCAGGCGCGTATTCGCCGTCTCGCCCGCCACCCATTTGTGATGACCGCGCGAGATATCGCTCCAGCGTTCGAGGCGTGCCTGGAAGCCGCGCTGCTGTTCGCGGAACTCCACGAGATCGTCCGGCGTGCCCATTCCCGATACATTGAAGAAGTCTTCGAATTGCCGAATGCGGCTCTCGCGGTCCTGGTCCGATTCGCCCTTCACGCCGATGCACTGGCTGATGACCTCCGTCTTGTTCCAGGCGACCGGACGCACGATGCGCAACTGGGAGCTGATCTGGTCCATGAAAAAGAGGCTCGGATAGACGTTCAGGTTGCGCAGGCGGTGCATCATCCACTCGGCTTTCTTCTGGCCGTATGCCTCGACGAGACGCGGCATGACGCTCGCATAGCCGGGACGCACGCTGGGGTTCGGCATGTCACTGAACAGGACGCTATGGCCATTCCTGAACGCAAACCAGCCATCGTCGGTCTCCGCGTCGCCCGCACCTAGCTTGCTGTAGTCGAGCGTGCCGTTCGCCGCGCCGCCGTTCTGCGCGTTCGCTTCTTGCCGGCGCTGCACTGTGGCGACGTAGTTGTAGTGCACGGTGCTCACGTGATAGCCGTCGAGGCCATTCTCGTTCTGCAGCTTCCAGTTACCTTCGTAGGTGTAGGCGGACTTGCCGGGCAGCACTTCGAGCTCGCCCGTGGGCGACTGCGCGACCATCATGTCGAGGAAGATGCGCGCGTCGCCGAGACAGTCCTCGAGCGTGTCAGTCGCCTCGACATCGAGGCTGATGAACACGAAGCCCTTGTAGCTTGCAATGCGGGCCTTCTTGAGGCCGCGCGTGGACTTGTCGAAGTCGTCGCAGTACTCGCCGGGCGCCTTGACCTTCACGAGACGTCCGTCGCTCTTGTAGCACCACGCATGGAACGGACAGGTGAAAGTCGACTGATTGCCCTTGCCCATGCGCGTGAGGGTCGCGCCGCGATGCTGGCAGGCGTTGATCATCGCGTTGAGCTCGCCGTTGCCGTCGCGCGTCCGGAAGTGACGCCCATTCCCTCGTATATCGGGTTTATGCCCGTCAGGAACCAGGTGTGCAGCGTACTATGCCTTCAGCTTCAATCTCGCCTCGCTTCGCTAACAGAAAACGATCGCCAAGAAGGCTCAGATCCATCTCACGTACCGCGAACGCGCGACCTACATCACACAGCCTCATGAAGCTCGCGCAACTCAGCGGCTACTGCCCGCGAGCTAGCGATCCCCGCCTGGCAGCAAAGGCATCTGGCAAGGAATGCATCAATTGATCAACCCCGAGCTTGGTTATTGGCTCCGACCGTTCAGAGGGGCGTTGTTGCGTAAATCAGGCGTAGAGACGACATGATCTGTGTGCTCTCAATCTCAGGCGATACGGACGGACTGCGGGCGAGCGAGGGCTACCATGCGATTGAGTACACCCGCACGGATTGATACCTCGGTGGCTTGCGAGCCCGTCGCGCGCGCCCACAGACAGGAGCCCGTGAGTACCTTGAGCCGGTACATCAAGGTCTCGGCGAGCGATCGCCGGTGGTAGCCGCTCGCCTGCTTCCATTCGCGCCTGCTGCTTCCTTCGATAGCGGCAATAGCTGCATTGCGCCAGGTGGCGCCGGGCGTGCGGTCTGGCCACGGCTTCGCTCCCTCGCGCGGCGGAATCGACGGGCTGGCGCCACGCGCGGCGATCTGCGCGTGACAAGGCTTGGTGTCGTAAGCGCCATCGCCTGCGATGGTATCGATCATTACATCAGCCGGAATCTGGTCGAGCAGATCGGGCAACACTTCGCCATCGCCTTCGTCCTGATGGGTCATCAGCGCGGCGCAGATCTGGCCTGTGTTCGCATCCATCGCGAGGTGCACCTTGCGCCAGGTGCGACGCTTGGACCAGCCATGCTTGCGCACCTTCCACTCGCCTTCGCCGTAAACCTTCAGCCCGGTGCTGTCGATCACGAGGTGCATGGGCTCATGGGGACGTTGCGCCGGCAGCGCGACCTTGAGGGTCTGGGCGCGACGGCTCAAGGTCGTGTAGTTGGGTACCGGCAAGCTCGGAAAGGCGAGCTTGCGCAAGCTCTGGGCGAAGCCTTGCAGTGCGCGCAGCGGCAGATGAAAGACTTGCTTGAGACTGAGCAGCATCTGGATCGCTGCATCGCTGTAGACACGCGGTCGGCCGTGCCTGGTCGGGCCAGCCTCGGGTACCTGCGTCAGTACGCCTTCATCAATCCACATGGTTACATCGCCTCTTGCGATCAAGCCCGCGTTGTAATCCCGCCAGTTCCTGACGCGGTACACCCCTTTGGGTTCGCTGGCCTTGCGTTCGTCCTTGCGCATCTTCTCGGGGAAAAAATCGAGAATCTACGCAGCTCGATGCGAAGTTAACATCCTGGTCAACCCGAGCGTTGCACGTAAACGTCAGTCCACCTGGAAGCGCCCCAATTTCTGCAACAACGCCGTTCAGAGGCCGAGAAAATCGCTGCGCTCATCTGCGCGTCGCAGCGATCCAAGCGATCTTCCGATTCTCACGGATCGTCACGCCTTGCCGGCCTAAGCAGAGCCGGCAAGGGGCAACGCACACTGAATTCACTTTGGCGCCTTAGTTATTTACCCTCCCGCAGTGCGTCTTAGTTCGTCTATTCATCATTTACATCGCTCAAAACCGCTGCTGCAATCCCGCCATTACACCGACTTGGTTCGTGCCACGACTAACTGCTCCTCCTGCGGCAACTGGATTCGCGGCACGCGCACTATTGAATACGTAACCAATTGATGTGTAGACAGTGGTTCGTTTTGATAAGAGATAGTTAATACGGCCAACGAGCAACGTTGAGTTCGCATCCGCGTCGGCACCTTCACCGCGTTGCAGGTAACGCACTCCCTGAGCGTCGAAAATCAGGAATGGCGTAACTGAATACGTTCCACCTGCAAAGAAAATATCAGATTGAAGATGACTAGCGCCTGCCGTATTTCTTCTGACCCACCCAACACCAATTTTGGCGGAACCAAGTTTGAGATAGCCGTCAACAATATTGTGTGTATCCGTGTAGCTCGGATTATTCAACGGTGCCGACGCACCAATGCCTCCGCGGGACACGTCAAACGACGCAGCAACTCCGAATCGGGTCGAATCGTATGCGATCATTGCCGTGTATTGCCTGCACGCGACCATGTCACCAGGAACTTGGCCAGCACAATTGGTGGCCGAGGGGCCGGCAGGCCCCGCAGCATCACGGCCAAAGCTGTACGTGCCGCCGAGCGTCAGTCCTCGGAATGTTCCCATATAACCAATGGCGTTGTCACTTCGGGCGTTCGGGATATAAGGATCAAAATTACCCAACGAATGAATAGACGGTCCTATCACGTCAGCATTGTTCAAGGCATACATGGTCATATTCAACTGGCGGCCAAACGTGAGTGACCCAAACGTACTACTCACGCCAACATTCGCCTGGCGACCAAAAAAACGTCCGCCGTAGTTCAACGCGCCGGTAGCCGGCTGGAAACCATTTTCCAGCACGAAGAAGGTCTTGTAGCCCCCGCCCAGATCTTCGGTTCCCCTCATGCCCCAGCGCGATGGAAGTTCACCCGTTATGGTCGGCATTCCAACCGACGAGCCCCCCGACAAAGCGTTGTTGTAATAAGACACGCCTGTGTCAATAATGCCATACAGCGTTGTGCTGCTCTGTGCGAACACTGACCCCGTAACCGCGAAAAGAAGTGTCGCGCTCATTTTCTTTAACATCGCCTCTCTCCAAACGATAAATAACTTATTTTTCTAGATTGATTTTAAAAACCATCCTATAACAACGATTCAGACTTCCGCGAAATACCCCGCTCGATCGCCTTCCAAGCAAGAAAGCATTACCTGGATCGTTCCTTCACTACATAGCAGAACGAGTTTCCCACATACACATTTCTTGCATGGAATTCGACGTTGCAGATCCAACTCCATCACCACCTCCGTATCGATTCGTCATCCGAAGTAGTTTCTTCGAAATAATCTGATTGACTCAGATGATTTCAGGGGGCGCGGACGAATTTATCGTGTGGTGACAAATCTTACTTCAGCGCAGGTTTCACCATTGAACAATTAGATCCGGACCGATTGAGTCCAAGATAAGTTATTCGCGCATGTTTGTTGTCTGTCGGCTAGACCGGGCGACGAAGCTGGAAGTTTACAGAGGTCCGTTTGAGTCAATGGCGACAGTGTCGTCGGCATCAAGCTGTCCGCGACTCGGTTCACCTGGACGATCTGCTGTGGCGTTCATGCGTATTGCTTCTCGTTGCATACTTGCGCGAAACTGCTTACATCCCAAGATGAGCAAGATTGCCGCAAGACTGGCGCCACAAGCATTTACGACCGTCATAGAGTTTCCGACCGCAAGCGGTGACCCGAACACTTTGTCAGTAACGAGTGCAACAAGGGTCATCCCGAGACCAAGGCCAATGAGGTTGGAAACAAGCAAAAACATCGCCGAGATCTGAGCCCGCATTTGGTTCGGGGAGAGGGTCTGCATAGCGGCCACTGAGGTAGCGAGCGGAAATGAGGCGAAGAACATGGCAACGACCAGCCACGCCAGAGATGCGATAAGGCCCGAGGTCTGCGCAAACGCCACAGATGGCACGAGCATGCAGACAGCGCCGATAGAGGCTGCGCGCATTGGCGCGTCGGCGTATCCGCACCGCAGAAGCCAGTCGCTCAGCCAACCACCGCAGAATACTCCGGCCGTATTGGAGATAAGCATCACAGTCCCCAGTGCGTAGCCCGCCTCGACCGGGGTGAGGCCGAAGCGTCGAATATAGAACGCGGGACTCCAGTTCATGAGGCAATAAAGAGTCATTGCGTAAAACGAAAATCCCATGAAATGGCAAAGGAAAGTGCGTCGATGCAATGCGATAAAGCGCAAAGCGTCCGCCGTCGAAACCCGCTTGATCTGGCCTTCATCATCGCGGGCAAGTTCCTGTCGAGCAGGGTCGCGAACGGTGAGCTTGACAATCAAGGCGATCAGCAGACCGGGCAATCCGACCATGAAAAACGTGACCTGCCACGGCCGAACGTCGCCAATAAGAGGTAGCGAGACGACACTGGTATGTTTCAGTAGCGCAATCACATAAGCTCCCACAAGAAACGCTGCCCCCCCACCAATGAATGAACCGAGTGAATAGACGCCCACGGCGCGTCCAAGCTTCGACTTAGGAAACATATCGGCGAGCATCGAATAGGTCCCGGGCGACAGTGCTGCTTCTCCAACGCCCACACTCATTCGAGAAATGAACATATGGACGAAGTTCTGACTTAGACCACATGCGGCAGTCGCCAGACTCCATAGCGCGACGCCAGACGCAATGATGCGGGGGCGCGCGAAGCGATCAGCAAGATATGCGAGTGGCATCCCCATCACCGCGTAGAAGAGTGAAAAGGCGAAGCCGTACAAAAGGCTAAACTGGGTATCGGTAAGATCTAAATCACGTTTTATTGGCTCAATCATGAGTGCGAGAACCTGCCGATCCACGAAAGAAAAAATGTACGCCAACATGCAGATGCACACAACGTACCACTCGTAGGTGTAGCGTTTCTCCTTCGAGGGCCCCTCAACTCTTACGTTCATCTCATGCTCCGGTATGAATCTGCTCAACCTTCAGCGACGAGAATTCGCCGAAGCGCAGATGTCTCGTTACAAAAAAGATCTCTCTAAAGCTGGCACGTTTCGCGGCCGAACATCTACATTCCAGTTGATTCGTATCAGCCGTTGAAGAGGTGGCCAGCACCGCGCGCGGATGGCTCGACCTGCGAAAGAGTCGAAGAAGTGACGGCAATCGCGAGCGGCCTACGTTTCTAGCTATGAAGACGTTGACGGCACTCTAGTGATATCTCCCTCCCCCTTGCGAGGCAAAGCGCGGGCCAATAATATGTCGAATTGTCGTCGATCGCAATCCAGGTGCAATACGGATATCAAGCTTGACCGCAATGACATCGTGGAATTGCGCGCAAAGAATTGGGGTATGTACCTACGAGACGATCATTTCTTGACCGTCGATCCCTCCTCGATGTATTGCCATGCGATTGCGATCAGAACTGTTATGAGCTATTGTCGAGTCAGCCTCGGGCCCCGGCGGGTGGTGCTTCACGAGCCTGCCAAACGCGACGTCGCAGACTTGGACGGCGGGATGAGTAGAACTGCTAGATTCTGAGGCGGGAGGAATGCCCATTTGATCTTCGAGTCAGTCACTCTGGGGAGAGTGACAGTGGCCGGGTGCCAAGACCATCTGGGCAGTGCCGTGGCGCTCGGCCCGGGCTTCTTCAACGGATCGCGACTGGGCCTGTTCGGCACCGAAGACCTAGGTGGCGGCATGTCCGCGATATTTCGCATCGAGGCGGACTTCAATCCGACAACGAGGGTCTCGCTGCAAGGCAATCGAGAGTTCGGACGACAGGCGTACGTGGGTATCAAAAGCGGATACGGGCAAGTGACGCTTGGCCGGCAGTACAGCATTCCGTTCGAAACGCTGCTGCCATACGACACCATCGGTTGGGCCAATTCCCCGCGTCCGATGTCTGGGTTCAGTTGCTCACGGGCTCGCGCCTGGATAACGCCACGATGCATCCGGCGGCCGCCCCCTCTGCGAGAAAAGCGCAGGCCGCCCTCCATACGGCGAAAACAGACTCGTTATGCGCTGAGAGAAAACCTTCGCGCAGTGGTACTCCTCGGGCATGCCGGTTAGCCATCCTTTCGTTTCAGAGGTACGACAGTGCCGCGCGAGTCATAAACCCCTCAGTCCCCACGAAAATGACGAACTGATCGGCCGGATTTTCGACCGTCGGGACGCTTAAAGCGCTGATGCAGAAATCGCGATTCCTTGACATCGGGAAATCTATGCCTCAGATTTTTCAGACGGCAAGAGATCAGGGCGCATCCAGGAAGACTTTGCGAATGGATCGGCTGTATGCGCGGCCCCCTGGCATGCTGGATATAGCCATGTCAAACGATGCGGTCACGCTGGGTACCGGGGAGTTTCGGGCTCTGATTGCCGCGCCCGCCGAATGCGATGTTCTGCGCCGCGAATTGCGGCTTGTCACTGCGGAGCGAGATCTGAGTAAAAAAGGTATCGTCATGATCGAAGCGCCCGGAACTAGCCCCAACAAGAGCTGCGGCGAGCATTCCTTGCCTGTCTGCCGGCTTTCGGAGCCAACCAGCCACCCGAATGACGGTTCTGCTGCATGGGTAAGTGACAGCAGCTATTTCTTGAGTGTGTGCGTATCCCCCACTGCGGGGAAAAACGCGTTCCACACCGCTCGTACGCCTTGTGCGGCGGCCGCCTGCGCGTCCATGTGCTCGCTGTCGGCGGAGTCACCCGGATCCGCACTCAGACCACGCCAGTGCGTGAACATAAGCACAGGCTGCTCCGTCCAATGTCCGTCGATAAACCGGGAGAATGCCGTATCTCCGGTCGTGAGCCTGACTTCGTACCAGCCCTCCCGGGCCGGCGCATAGTCGTCCGATGGGAACCATCCTGTCGTATCGATTTCCATTTGTGCCCCAGATTCGAAGCCATTACACATGCGTGACAGCACGCCGCGTACCTGCCTCCTCTTGAGACACGCAGCATGCTGTGGCCGCGAATACCATCATGGTGGAGCCTCGCGGACTGTGTACTCACCGGCATGATGAGAAACATGCAATCCGCGATGATCCCCCTCCTCTCGCGCAACTCCCCTAATGTTGTCTCTGATTGCCAAGACTCCACGCGTCGCGAGATTCGCAGTGGTCAGCATTGTGACCCGGGCGCTAACCTTAAGCTTGCGCATAGGCTGTTGAAGATGCATTTCGCAGAACCACACGCGGGCGCTATGATTGGCCAATCATAGTCCGAAGGGAAAGGGAGTTCATCGCAAAGTTGAGCTTGCGTATAGATTTCCGGTCGATCGCGGCCACCCTGATAGCGTTCGTGGCATCGCTGTGGATCAATCGGGAGGGGTTTGCGCATACCTCGTTTGTCCGAGGCATCAACTGGATATTCCTTCCATCCGGCGTACGGCTATTGAGCACGCTGCTGGTTGGTGTCGATGGTTTCCTTCTTGCTGCTTGCCGGTCTGGTAACGGATTCTTTACTGGTTCCCGCATGACCCTGTGAGTGCGATTGCTGGCGCAATACTTGGGTCAGCGGCTCCGTATCTGGTGTACAGGTTCGCGAGAGAATATTGCGGCTTGCGCGCATCGTTGACGAATCTCATACCGCCCCGACTTCTTGTGCTCGCCGTTGCGTATTCAGTCGCGAATCCGCTGTTGCATCACCTGTGGTTTGCGTTGACCGGTGCGACGGGGCATTTCTTCGAAAGCCTGTTCAGCATGTTTGTGCGCGACCTCACCGGCACGCTAATCATGCTGTATGCGATGAAGGGATTGCTGGCTTTGCTCCCGAAGCGGCCTGGCGATTCCCGCCTCACGAACGGGATGTTCAGCATTCACGTTGCACTAACGAATGCATATAACAATCAGGCCGCACGCTAGAGTTATGAAGGGGTTGCGATGAGGCGCAATCGCACCCCGCCTCGTGGAGTTATGTCCGATTGTTGACCTCCCTCATCTCGACGTGGTGCTGCATCCAGGCTGAAATGTCGCGATTCCCGACGACCGCTAGGCGCTCCCAATGCTGGGCGGCCGGCCCAGGCTCCCGCACTTCGAGAGCCGTTGATCCCGCAAAGGTGAGAACCTTCGACGGCCCTGTTCGAGCCCTGACGGGTCGTGCACCCCATATCTGCCGTCAAGCCAGGCGGTTGTTATAGGCGAGATCGAGCGCCAGCCGGATCCTGAACATGCCGTCGGTCATGCGTGAGGACTGGCTTGGATGTCTGGGCAGCAGGGCAAGCGTGCCCTTCACGATATAGAGGAGAATCAGCGCGCCCAGGAGATCGCCCACAAACATCGTCGAGAAGCCAACCAGTTTTCAGATTGAAGAGATTGTGCAGATCCGCATCGGCCTTCGGGAAAGGATGCACATTCTCCCGACGAGCGATCACGCACGACGCCTCCACCAGCCTGGCGCGCTCCAGCCAGTCACACTATGCGCCGTTCGAGCTCAACCACATTTGTGCAGATTCAATCATGCTGAGTCACCCTGCGCACTACTACGCCTCGTTTCGCCAGAGCCATCCGGCAAATTGCGTTCGAACAGTACTCGACCTCGGCAACGAGAACGTTGTCACCGCTGAAAAAGCACATGGCACGGGTCTTCTTTCAATGCAAGAAAGCCCCGCGCCAGTGTAGCTTCTTCAGGCCCACGACAGCCAGTCTGCCCCCCTTAGAACTTGTGCCGGAGCCCGATGCGTACAGCCGTCTGTACGTTGGTGCCGGAGGGTGCACCCAATGCGGCCTCTGCTTGCGCACTAAAACCGTGGTCATGTGCCAAAGTGCCGACTAGATAGACGTCCGTGCGTTTCGAGAGGAAGTAGTCTGCACTGAGTATCAGTTGGTTTGCGCTGCCAACGTCATTGTTACGTATTTGATATTGCAGCCCCCCGCCGAGCGACAGCGCAGGCGTCAGTTGGTAGGTGGCTCCGCCTTCGAATGTCGTCGCGCGAGGCCTGTCACCGCTCGATAGCTGTACATCCGTGACATAGCCGAACAAGCGCGCCTTGCCAATGTTATAGGCTGCACCTGCTGCGTATTCGGCTGAGTTATCCGAAGGTGTCACGTTATGAATCGACATATAGGACAGCGCTGCGCTGAACGGTCCGTTGGCATAGCCCACATAGAAGTTACTAGCGCTATTCTGGCCCATCGAACCTGCAACATTGCCGAATCCATACATTGCACCAAACGTAAAGCCTCCGATAACAGGAGACTCATATTTGACCGCGTTATTGACAAGATCACCCCACACCCGGTTATCAAGGGCATATCCTCCCGATGCATAGGTCGGAAGGCTCCAGCCCAGCAGACCGGCAGGTGTATTGGCGGCAATCGCGTACGCAGGGAAATAGTAACCGATGAAATCATACTGACGCCCGAGCGTGACGGTACCCCAGTTTCCCGCCAAGCCAACGAACGATTGCAGGCCGAATTCTGCCCCCCCTGCCAGGAGCGAGCCCGTACCGACGTCAAACTCACTTTCCAGAGTGAAAATCGCCTTCATTCCTCCGCCGAGATCTTCGACACCGCGCATCCCCCATCGACTTGATTGGGCGACTCCAGACTGGAATTGAACGGCGGCTCCCTTGCCCGACGAAGAATCGACTCGATTGGTATAAGTAACGCCGGCGTCAATCAAGCCGTACAGTGTGACAGACGATTGCGCCCATGCAGACCCGCAGCTCAGCGCGGATAGTACTGCAAACACTATCTTTTTCATTATGTACTCCTACTTTATAAAAATAGTAAAAACAGAAGATTTACAGCAAGAGCCGTCATCCACTCATATCTTTCCAGAAAAGGCGAAATCTAAAATTAGTTATGGAAGGTCTGCATAACCCTTTTTTCGGAGCGCCGACCTTTTGCTTCTTGCGCGGGTGTAAGCGTTGAGAATTTGTTCGGATGTTGATCGCGCGACTTTGCGTCGTGCCACGCGACACTCGCTGAGACTCGGAGCTTCCAACTTCAGGTGTTTCAGGTTTTCCGCAGAGCTTGGCGCGCCATCCACAGATTGCCCAGAGCGAACAGCGTCATGATCTGGGCGGTGTTCTTCATCAAGCCACGATACCGGGTCTTTGTGTAGCCAAACTGCCGCTTGAGACGAACACGTAGGTCCAGTTGTCTGCGCCTGCCTAGTCTCATCGCGACATGCCAGCGCACTGCGTCAGCCTCGCAACGCTTCTCGATACCCTGATATCCGGCGTCAGCGTACACATCCGTTTCATCGCCGTGCAGCAACGCTTCGGCTGCATTGATGTCGTGAACGTTGGCCGCCGTGCCGATCACCGTGTGAACCAGGCCCGACTCCGTGTCCACGCCAATATGCGCTTTCATCCCGAAGTACCATTGATTGCCCTTCTTCGTCTGGTGCATTTCCGGGTCACGTGTACCGGAGTCGTTCTTCGTCGAACTGGGGGCCGAAATCAAGGTGGCATCGACCACTGACCCAGTTTTTAGCATCAAGCCTTTCTCCACCAGGATTGCGTTGACCAGCGTGAGCATTTGCGCTGCCAGTCCGTGAGTTTCCAGCAGGTGGCGGAACCGAAGAATCGTGCTCTCGTCCGGCAAGCGCGTCATGCCGCTGTCGAGCCCGGCGAAATCGCGATACAGCTGTACGTCATATAGCGCTTCTTCCATCGCAGGGTCCGACAGACCGAACCACTGCTGCATAATATGAATCTGCAGCATTGTCGCAATCGGGAACGGCGGTTGTCCGGTTTTACCGGCGGGATAGTGTGGCTCGATTAGCGCAATCAGCCTTGACCACGGCACCACGCGCCGCATCTCATCGAGAAATTCCCGTTTGCGCGTACGTTTCGTTGACAGATCCAGACCAAGACCCAATTGCGTCATCAAGACTCTCCTCAACTAACCTTCCTCATCCCAGGATAGTTCACCCGGGCGTGAACGTCAGGACTTTTGCAGACCTTCCTTAGGTGCGGTCTCATTGTGCAAGCGGAGATTAGTTGACCCCGACGATGCTAAGACGCCTGCCACGCACAGATCGATCCGAACAATAGCGAGTGCTCCAATTTGTCACCAGTTGACCATTCCCCTCTATTGGCCACGCTCATTGAGTCGACCGTCGACCGATGGCATGGCAGGATTGTCCGCGTGCTTCGACAAAACGCCGTACGTAGTCGTTTGCCGGGGCATTGCAGATTTCCTCCGGGGTTCCTGTCTGGATAACGACGCCATCTTTCATGATCGCGATCCTGGAACCGATCTTCATCGCTTCGTCCAGATCATGCGTGATGAACACAATGGTCCGTCGCAGGTCCGCCTGCATCTCCAGCAAAATGTCCTGCATTTCGCCACGAATCAATGGATCGAGCGCACTGAATGCCTCGTCCATCAGAAGCACATCAGGTTCGGATACGAGCGCCCTGGCGAGTCCGACGCGCTGCCTCATACCACCCGACAGTTCGTCTGGATATTTTCGCTCATATCCTTTGAGTCCGAGCCGACCGTTAATCCATTCTCGCGCCACACTGTCGGACTCCGCTTTTTCGTCGCCGCGGATCCAGCGTCCGAACACCACATTTTCGAGCACCGTCTTGTGCGGAAGTAGCGCGAAACTCTGAAATACCATGCCAATGTGATATCTGCGCATCTCTCGCAAAGCGCGCGAGCCAAGACGCAAAACATCAGTGCCACGGAACAGCAGTTCCCCCGAATCGGGTTCGATGAGCCGATTGAAATGACGCACGAGCGTAGACTTTCCGGAACCCGACAGCCCCATGATTACGAAAATTTCGCCTTCGCGAATCGACAGCGAAACGTCACGCACGGCAACATTGGATCCGGTCTGCTGCAGAATCTCATCTTTGGGCATACCAGCACGCGCCAGCGCGATCGCTTCCCCAATGCGGCCGCGGTGAGGACTGAAGACTTTGTACAGGTGGCGCAACTCGAGAATAGGCACATCCGCTCCGCTGTCAACAGCACTACGGGCCCCATCCGTCTCGACGCGAACGTCCTCCCGCACGTCAGTGGCGCTGCGCGAATCCGCTTCGAGCGACGAACTCATATTGCAAAGGGTATAAGGTGTCATCTGATCATTTCCGAACTTGACGGCGCGCACGCTGGCCCACGCCGAAAGACTGGGTGATGCGATCGAACACAACGGCAAGAATGACGATTGCGGCACCGGCCAGGATACCTTGCCCCATGTCGAGGTTGTTGATGCCGGACAGCACGTCCTCGCCCAGGCCACGGGCACCGATCATCGAGGCGATGACGACCATTGCGAGCGACATCATCACGGCCTGATTTACACCCGTCATGATCGATGGCATTGCAAGCGGAAGTTCTACCGCGATGAGCTGCTGCCATGACGTCGCCCCGAAGGAACGCGATGCCTCAACAACGTCTTCCGGTACCTGACGCAAGCCCAGATCGGTAAGTCGCACAAGTGGAGGGAGGGCGTAAATCATCGTTGCAAAGATCGCCGGCACGCGGCCCAGACCAAATAACATCACGACCGGGATCAGGTACACGAACGACGGCAACGTCTGCATCATGTCTAGCACCGGATTGAATACGCGCGCGAGCAGTGCGCTGCGAGAAATTGCAATCCCGAACGGAATGCCGATGATTGTCGTCAGGATCAGTGCCGCCAACATGATCGCGCATGTCGCCATCAACTTGTCCCATAGACCGAGGCAACCAATCACGTAGGTCAGTGCCATCAACAGAACCGCGAGGCCGATCCGGCGGGCACCCAGCCACGCCATTACGCCAATGACAGCGATGACCACAAAGGGGGGGCATGCCCTGAGTATCGCCTCCACCGGATTGAGTGCGTACGTCAGCAGTACCGCGCTCACATGATGAAACACGTCACCATACCGCGCGACGACGCCGGTAAAAAATCGATTGATCGTATCGCCCAGATCGAGCGTATAAAAGATGCCGTTCACTCCATTTCCCTTCTCTGTCAGGCTCCGCCCGCGGACGGATATCCGGCAGGCCGGCGTGCGTGCTTCACAACGACCGTCCGTGAGCCGGATCGAATAAACCCGCAGCACAATCCGGCTGCGGGACTTCACGTCACTTCAGACTTGCCTCGACCTTCTGCGCGGCTTCGGCCGGGACCCAATTGGCGACGATCGAAGGATTAGCGTTCAGGAAGTCGACCGCAGCCTGGCGGGGATCGACCTTCTCCGTCGCCATTCGCGCAATGGTGGTGTTCAATGCGCCCATAGAAAACTGCACCTTTTCGAAGAGCGACATCAGCGCCGGATCGGCGTCTGCCAGCGAATTCGAAACAACGACGCGCAAAGACGTCGGAGGCGAAGCGGAACCACACGGGTTCGGATCCTTGCTTCCGTTGATGGTTTTCCAGCAGGCACCGTTGTACGCCGGCTCTTCCAGCTTGACGGCGTGGAAACGACCGAGGATGGTCGACGGCTCCCAGTAGTAGAACAGAATCGGCTTGCCTCGCGTGTAGGCCGATTCGATCGCCGCATCAAGTGCCGGCCCGGATCCCGGATGGAAATCTGTGTAGGCCGCGCCGATCTTGTAAGCCTTCATTTTCTGTTCGGTGTCGGACTCGCACTGCCAACCGATCGGACAGTTATACAGACGGCCATGGGATGGATCTTCCGGATCGGCAAACACCGATTTGTAACGCGGCAAATCGGCAACGCTCTTCAGATCCGGCGCAAGCGGCTTGATTCCCCGGGAAGCATCGCCTTTGATCACATAATCCGGGACGTAGTAGCCCTCCACGCTCCCGCCGTTGACAAGTGAGCCTACGATCTTCACCCGGCCGTCCTGAGCCGCCTTCTCATATGCCGGGGTACGGCCAGCCCAATACTCGACCATCACGTTCAGGTCACCGGTCGCAATTGCCTGCAACGCGATGGCATTCGTCGCAGTCATCAGGTCAGTCTTGCAACCGTAGCCCTTCTCGAGAACGTATCGAACCACTTCGGTCATAAATTTTGCGCTGTCCCAGCCCATTTCCGCGAACTTGACTGGCTTGGCTGCCTCACACCATGAGGAATGCGAAAGATCGGCTGCATGCGCCTGTGAACCCAACATCCCAACCACTCCGATCGCACACGCGGCAATTGCACGCGCCACTTTGAATGGGAGAACTCGCTTGAACATATTCCACTCCGCCCGATGATTGACCTGAATTCCCGGCTTCGCCTACCGCTGCTAGCGGCGCGGCCGGGCGAACGTACATTAATGATTGTCAAACGCCTGTTGGAAAGCGCGCTGACACCTTCCCTGCCAAAGCGCGGCCACGGTGGCCGGTAATACTTCGCCCCCTACTGCTGGCATCGTATGGAGCACAAAAAACGGCCTCAAACGAAATTCTGCGATGGCACTCATGCAAAATCGCATGCAGTTTCGGAGCGACCGTCCCGTAAACTTCCGCAGTTCGACCTGAACAACAAACAGCAGGCAAGCACGTAGCTGCATACCTTCGTCAGACACTCGGCGAAGCCCGTGCGGACCGGGACTATTCGAACCACAAGTGCCGCTATCGAGATCGACGACCCGTTTTGCCATTCCGCCGTCGACTTGACTACGCGACGAGACACTAAACGGCGGACCGTTGGCGTCCGAAATCTCGATCGTCGTTTCTCGACGGGAGCCTGCGCAATATGACTCCCATCGACGAAACAAGGAACGCCAATCCTCATATCACGCAGCCCGGACAGGAAGCGTCGGACTCGATCGCACGACGCCATCGCGCATCGCACCGAGATACCAGTCGATAAACGCGATCACGCCGCTTTCGGCGAGCGAAGAATATTCGCCTGGCTCGTAACCCACCGAATTGATGCCGAGCTGATTAGTCTCGACAAGTCGTTGATCCTGGGCGTTTGTGGCCTTCCAGACTACGGTAAGTGTTTCGAGATCGTAGTCAACGCCTTCGACAGCATCCTCGTGGACGAGCCACTTCGTCGTAACCTGCGTCTCGCGCGGACCGAGCGGTAACAGACGGAATGCGATCGCGTGATCTCCGAGCGCGTGATTCCACGTATTCGGGAACCGGAGCAAACGCAGGGACCCCACGTCCTGCTCTGGCAATGTTCCCATCACCCGCCTGCAGGCCGGTTCGCCCGTCATCGTGAACGACAAGCCGCGCTCCATTGCGGCCCGAATCAACCGGTATTCCGGAGCTTCTTCGACCGGGGCATACGGCAAGCCCGCGGCCGCCCAACGCGCCTCATCACGTGCAGTTTTCGCGGCGAACACCACTCCGTCGCTACCGTAACGGGGGTCGGTCGGGCCGTCGTACTCGGAAATCGTGCGCAACAGTTCCGGGTGGTTTGCCGTGCAGTGATAGCACTCCCGGTTGTTCTCGATCACGAGCTTCCAGTTGCCCTTCTCGACAATGGTCGACTCGAACGCGACCTTTGCGTTATCGATGCCATGCGGCGCAAGATAAGGCGTAACACGCTGGCTGAATGACGTGAAGTCTTGTGGTTCACGAGCGAGATTGATGAAGATGTATCCGGCCACGATCTCGCACGCGACAGGCCTCAACCCATGCTGCGACGCGTCGAACGATTCGCCCATGTTTCCGGCAAACGCCAGCTTGCCGTCGAGTCCGTAGGTCCACTGGTGATACGGGCAGGACAGCATGCGCGATGATCCGCGCTCGCCTGCGCAGATTCGAGAACCCCGATGACGGCACGTGTTGAAGAATGCCCGGATCGCGCCGTCGCGATCGCGAAGCACAACGATCGAACTCTCGCCGACATTCAAAGTGAACCAGTCCCCTGCCCGCTTGATCTCGCACGACAACCCGGCAAATAACCAGTGGCGCTCCCAGATCAACGCCATATCGGCGGCGAATAGACCCTCGTCCTTGTAGAACGCCTGGGGTAACGGGCGGCCGGGCACACAGGAGGCTAGCAGTGAGTTGAGTTTCAAGGAGTCGAACATTGAGCGTCCCGAGCATCTTTCGTTGCGCGCCGCTTCTTCCGGTGGCGCGGCGGCACAGGCGTGCCGCTGAGCGCATTTCATGACGACATAAAGACGAAGACAAACGACTATTTCTGGTCCGTTGCATGATAAATCGCATGCACGGTTCGTCAGTCGAGGACTACCCCGCTGCGTCAAGGGAAACGGCTGACCGACGCAATTGGCGGCCTACTGGCAAGCACACAATCTTCGGGTTATTCCCTAAATGGAAAGCTGGTCATTTTCGGTCAGACTATTTCACTAAGAGGCTGACAGGCGCGAGGTATGCCCCCCGATTCCCTTCCCAATGCCGCGAATCGTGAGTTAGTGCCTCATGCCCGCGGACTATCGCCATGACTCTTTACGGGCCGGAGCCCACGTGGCGTTCCAAGCAGAATAGCTGGTGTATCGTTTCATGCTTCGGGAACCTCCTTGACGAGGTGCCCATCGTCTTTGCAGACTGATTTGCAATTCGAATCACATTGACGATTGGTTCAATCCGCTTGGGTCATCCCATCGCCTTGCCACTATTGTGTCGGCCATCGCCACCTCGCAGCGCGCCAGCAAAAATGCCGCATGTCGCGACGCTTCATGTAAGACTGAAGTGCCGCAAGTCTGGCTGCACAAACGTAGCGCCACATTCGTGAAGGAGTGCGGGGTCATCTTTATCGGCAAGGCGATTGCTTCGCGCCTCGCGCAAAGACAACTGGGCAAGTCGGTGCTTGACGCAGGTGTGCGGTTCGAGGAAGCCAACGAAGCGCGTCCCATTCAATCTGCCTGTGCCACGCCGGCCGCACGGTGAAAGGGAGACGCGAACCTCAGAATGACAGACGGGAAGCATGCTGTGACCGTGACCTCGATGAGGCCAGGCAGATCGTCATCGGCGGGATGTATTCGCGGGCCAGCAATGCTGGGGGGCGGGAAGCCCCTCCGCCAATCGTCCGGCTTCGGGGCCAGAAGTAGCTGTGTTGCTGAAGAAATTTTGGTGCCCAGCGGCGAGACATCTGAACATGCGCGCACTGCTTACGCTGGTCAGTTCGCCAACAGCAGATGACGCGCACCGGGTATGTCGTTGAGAATACCAATGACGCGCCCGACCCACGATTGCCATGTATCGAGACGCCAGCACTTCAAGAGCCGTGTACCGACACACCGGGCATTTGCGCGGACGCCCTTTCCGATTCCTCGGCACGCATGTGGCGCGCAGCCAGATAGAAATGCCACGCTGCCCATAGACCTGTCAGGGATACCAGCACAAGTACATATCGGAGCGACTCGGCGGGATTCGCCACATGTGTTGCAAGGGTGTCCGAAAGAAATCCAACAGCCTGCGGCGCGATGACGAGATTCGCGACATTCGTGACGAACACGATAATGCCGACCACCTGGCCCCGCATGGCCGCAGGCGTGAGATTCTGGGCCAGGGACGCGGAGGGACCGATATACACGTAAATCGTGGGTATGAAAACCCAGAGCATAATGTGGGTTAAGGAAAGTGAGGGCGACGCGTAGGCAACGAACGAGGGTACCGTAGCCAACGCAGTGACCAACGCCACGAGCTTTGCCTGGGAACAACCCGACCGCGCACGGGGCCGACTCAGCACCAAAGCGGTACACAGCATTGCGAGTCCCCCTCCGGCACCGTGAATCACGCCAAGGATTTCGCCGGCGTCGCCGACACTCAGCTGAAAACTCCGGGCAAGAAACGACGGAGTCCACCAGACTAGCCCCCATCCCCAAAACGTAAGAACCGTTGTTCCGGTTATTACGTGAAATAGCGCTTTACAGTCACGAATGTGGCGCAAGGTTTCCTTGAGACCCGCGCGGTTCACTTCGCGTTCGGGCTTATCAAACACGCCGCGCCGTGGCTCTCTAAAACCAAGCATCAATATGATTGCCAGTGGAACGCCGAGACATCCGAACACGAGCAGGACTGCTCGCCATCCGTGATGGTCCGCGATCCATCCTCCTCCCGCCGATCCCATCAGCGCACCTACAGCAGCACCAACAGAGAAGAGGCTCATTGCCGTGCCACGCATCGACGGAGCAAATTTGTCTGCCAATAGTGAAACAGCACACGGCATACAACCTGCCTCACCGACACCAACGCCGAGCCGCGAGAGGAAGAATGTCAGCGCACTGCTGCTCGCGCCACACATGACCGTGAAGCCAGACCAGACAACTAATGCAACGCTGATCATGCGCTTGCGATTGACGCGGTCCGCAAGCAGACCTAATGGCAGGCTTAGCGTAACGTAGAACAACGCGATAGCCGTTCCGGTCATGAAGCCGACTTCGCTATCGGAGAGCTTGAACTCGTGCTTGATGGGCTCGATCAGCGTCGATACCACATAGCGGTCCGCGATGTTGACGGTGTAGACGAGCGTAAGAAGAAACAGCACCCACCATTTCGTGGCGCCACTTTCGCTTCCCGTCACTGCTGTTTGATAATGTGTCTCGCTCTTCATGTCTATGTATTTTCTCACTCTCGTATCTGCTACTTCTCAGAGCGGCCCTTCCACTTTTGGGCGGCCAGATAGGTTCTCACGCCGACATCCAGAAATGGTCGTCGCGGCAGCATGTCGGGCGAACCCAGGTCCATCATGTCACCAATTAGGGGATGTCCTGTATCGCAGGCTAGTTCAGCCACAAGCGCTCCCGCTGTGGTCTGTTTTGCGATCCCTACGCCGTTACAATTCACTGCAGCATAGATATTTTTTGAGAGTTGACCCCAGCCAGGAGCGCCATTCAGGCTCAGAGAAAGGTAGCCCGCCCAAAAGTGCTCGAGTGACACCTGCTGCAGCATCGGAAACCGGGCCTTGAACAGCACCTGGTGAGTACGCTTCATGCGCTCACGCAGCGATGCCGGGCAGCGTAGCGTCGGTGCAAACTGGAACCCATACCGGAACAGGATGCGGAAGTCCTTCGTGTACCGTATGGTCGCCCCCGCAATACCGTGGGCCGGTGTAACTCCCCAGTCAACGGTACCCCCAAGCTGGATTCGCTCCTCGTGCGTCAGAGGCCGCGAGAGGCTCGCAAAGAGGACGAACGGAAGCAGTTTCCTTTCGAAATACTTAAATCGATTGATGAACGCATTGTTCGTAAGCACCGCGTTTCGCGCGGAGAACCGTACGCCACCGGGCATTGTCGCTACGACCGTCGACCCGGACTCGAGGTCCATTACCGGGGAGTTCTCGAATAAATGCACGTTCGGAGGAAGTGAGTCGGCCAGACCACGCGAAAGGGCTGCCGGATTCAGGAGCCTTGTACCGGGCGTATAGATCGCTGAATCGTAGTATCGAGTGCCCAAGCGCTCGTGGAGCGCGTCGCCGCGCAAAACTTCATACGGTTCGTCCAGTGCATCGAGCTCCGCCGCCGTCGCGCCCAGAAGTGTACGAGCGATTTCAGGCGAGACTGCGCAGTCATAGCGCCCGCTCTTGCTCCACTGGCAATCTATCGCATTCACCCGGACCAACTCTTCAAGGGAATCGATCCCATAGCGACTCAGTCGCATGTATCGATGACCTTTTGCTGTGTTGTTGGGATCGTGATCGTTGTTGTGCGGAAGGTCAATGGCAAAGCCGGCGTTCCGACCGTGCGCGCCTTCTCCGACCTCCTGCGCATCGACGAGTGCAATGGAATGCGATGGGTTCAGGGTCGCCAGCCGTCTGGCTGCCGACAGGCCAGCATATCCCGCTCCAACCACAAGCCAGTCAAAGCTGGCTTCCTTTCGTGCTGGCTCTCGAGGAACGCGCTTGGGCAGGATCGCTGACCAGCCATTCGTCCTGTCGTCTGCAGGAAGCAGTTTTTCCGATGATACTGAAGCATTCATGCTGCAATCCGTTTGTGAGTTTCTGTACCTGCGTCAGTCGGCCGTTACGACGAAGAAGAACTCTGCGTCACTGCCTGAATAGGTGACGACCGAGCCCCGGCTAAGCGACAGAACGTCGCCCGCCTGAGCAACGAGCTGTGCGCCGTCGCAACTCACCCCGAAAGTCCCCTTGAGCACGTGAATCACTTCATCGTAATCGAGCGTCTTCGGGGGTGTCCGGCCGGCCTTCAGCCGACCAAATCCCGACGCCAGCGAGCTTCCGGCTGATTGCACTGCCCACGCGATGCCGCCGCCAGTATCTTCCGCACCGCCACGTACTTCCCACACAGCATCACCCGCACGAGTCAGTGCAGTAGTTCCAGAATCATTCATACGGAAATCACGGATATAGCCATTGGAATCGTCATTCTAGGAAGGCTCCACAAAGCGACGAAAGCGGAAATATCACATGCAAAGCATGCACAAATGTGTGGAATGGAGGGCGTGAACCTATCTGGGCCCGGGGGATCACCTGCGGGCAGGAAACTGCCTGCCAACCGAAGGGGTGATTCGGACGAACGTCCAGATACACCCCCAGCACACCCCCAGCCGCTATCTCGCCTCCACACAGATCGAATTGCGCAACAGTGGGCGAATGCTCCGGATTATGGCGCACGCTCTGTCTACAGAAATGGCGCCCGCTCTTATATCCGGCCCCTTTTTCGTTCGTCCTATGCAATGGAAAGCGCGGGGTGTGTGCCTCGTCCGGACGTCTTGCCATGCTGCCGGAGAGTCTGCGATTGTGAGACCGACCAGAAGCGCGGCGCCCCGGTCGTGGTAGCTACAGCCGCTGATAGCTGACCGCAGGCGCACATGCGCTCAGGCGTGGGAACTGAGTCCCACGTACGCAACGATCTCGATCAGCATGTCGGGATGAACAAAATCCTTGACAACAACGCTCGACCGATTTGGATAAGGCATTTGAAAAAACTCTCTATAAATCCGGTCGATAGTCGGCATATGGCCAGCGTCTTTCATATAGATCAATACCTGTGCAACATCCGGCATGACTCCTTGAGCTGCTTCCACAGCTCGCTGCAAATTTGAGAAAGTCAATCTGGCCTGCTCCTCAATATCGGCACCGCAAATTTTCCCGTCCATTGTCACCGGTCCGTGCGCAGTGAAAAGAAGTCCGCCGGCTTTGGTGGCCCAGGAAAAAGGTTGATTCAACTGAGGAAGACCTGTGTCGATAGTTTCGCGAAACATGGAAGGAAAATAGAGGTGTTGAAGGAGGAACCAGACTCGGCTGGTCCCCTGCTGTCAGATCAATGCGGCAGCCCGCTGCTTGATAACATCAGCAATGGCTTCGCCGACGTAACCGACGTTGTTATCGTTCAACCCCGCGACACAGATCCGGCCAGATTGAACGAGGTAGATCGACTTGTGCTCGCGCAAAACCTCAACTTCCTGAGAAGTCAGCCCGGTGTAGCTGAACATGCCGCGCTGATCCGTCAGATAGCGCGCGTCTACATCCGGCGCCAGCGCTTCAAGATCCGAACGCAGCTTTTGTCGCATCTCCTTCATGCGTCGTCGCATTGTCCCGAGTTCCAACTGCCAGTGACTCGACAACTCTGGATTGGTCAGGATGGTGCTGACCAGTTGAGCGCCAAATGCGGGAGGACTGGAATAGACCTGTCTGACCGTCGCTTTGAGCTGGCCAAGCACCCGCGACGCGTTCTGCGGATCGGAGCATACGATCGAGAGCGCACCCACACGTTCACCATAGAGCGAGAAGTTCTTCGAAAACGAATTGGTCACAATGACCTGAAGTCCAGCTTCGACCATACGACGGATCGCGGCGGCATCTTCGTCAAGCCCGTCGCCGAAGCCCTGGTACGCCATATCGACGAACGGCAAAAGGTTACGGCGCTTCAAAAGGTATATGACATCCGTGAACTGTTCTGCTGACAGATCCGCTCCGGTCGGGTTGTGACATGACGGCTGCAACAGCACAATGCTGCCCTCTGGCAGGCTATCGAGCGTCGAGATCATCGCGTCGAAATCGATGCAGTTCTTCTCGACATCGAAGTACGGATAGGTGTTAACCGTCAGTTTTGCAGACTCAAGCAGTACGCGGTGGTTATCCCATGTGGGGTTGCTGATCCATATGGCGCTTTCAGGCAGCCAGGCTTTTAGAAATCGTGCCGCGATGTGGATCGCACCCGAGCCGCCAACGGAATGAATCGTCGCAACACGTCCCGATTTCACCGCTTCGGAATCTCTTCCGAAGATGACTTCCTGGACAGCTGCCCGGTATGCCGTGTCACCTTCCATCGGGAGGTATGTGTGGGGCCTGGATGCAGCCTGGAGCATCGAAGCGGCATGCTTGACGGAATCCAGAACGGGAATTCTCCCCGCCTCATCATAGTAAAGACCGATACCGAGGTTGGTTTTGTCAGGTCGCTTGTCGGCTAAATACGCTTCCATGAGCGAGAGAATCGGGTCGCCAGGGTAAGCTTCAACGTGCTTGAACATTCCAGTAATCCAGTTTGAGTTTTGGCGTGTGCCTGCGAGGGCGAAAGCGAGAATCAGAGTTCGGTCCGAAGTTGCCAAAGTTCGGGGAACAGCACGATATCCAGCATCTTGCGGAGATACCCGACGCCCTCCGTACCACCCGTTCCACGCTTGAATCCAATGACACGTTCGACTGTCGTCAGATGCCGGAAACGCCATTGCCGAAACGAGTCTTCGATGTCCACAAGTTTTTCCGCCAACTGATACAGGTTCCAGAACTCCTGCGGATTGCGGTACACCTGCAGCCAAGCTCCGGCAACGGATGCGTTGTAACGTGTAGGCTGGGTCCAGTCTGCGTTGAGTCGATCGTGGTCAACAGAAAGGCCCGAGCGCGCCAGCAGCCTGATGCTCTCGTCATACAGGGACGGCGTTTCCAACGCCTCCTGGAGGAGCCCGAGACTTTCGGGACGATGCTCATGGGGGCGCAGCATCGTTGCGTTCTTGTTGCCCAGGATGAACTCGATCTCCCTGTACTGATAGGACTGGAAGCCCGACGACAAGCCGAGATAAGGCCTCATCGCCGTGTATTCCGGAGGCGTCATGGTCGCGAGAACGCTCCAGGCCTGGACCAGCTGATCCATGATCCGGGAGACACGCGCGAGCATTTTGAACACGGGCTGAAGTTCATCGCTGCGAACACCGATTCTTGAAGCACGCAACTCATGCAACATGAGTTGCATCCACAACTCGGACGTCTGATGCTGAACGATAAACAGCATCTCGTTGTGATCGGGAGAGAGCGGATGCTGAGCGCTGAGAACTTCATCGATGTGAAGGTAATCGCCATAGCTCATGGACTTTGAAAAATCCAGCTGTGCGTCGTGCCATGATTTTTCGACAGCAGATTCTGTGCCAGACTGATTTGCTGAGAATGGGCAACTCATTTGTATGCTCCGTCAGATATTGAAATCCAGAAGTCCGGGATCATCAATTCAATGTTCTTAGAATGGCTCGCACAGGACTCGCATCGAGATTGGAAAATTTCAGCGGAAGAGCAACAAGCTCATAGATTCCGTCTGGAACATCATCGAGAACAAGTCCCTCGAGAATTCGCATGTCGAAGCGCAATACCTGGTTATGCGCCAACATTTCTTTGGACGCTTCGGGGTCGAGAGAAGGTGTGTCGACACCAATCAGCTTGACCCCACGCAATGCCAGGTGCTCTATCGTCTCGGGGGCGATGGCTGTGAAATCTGAATCCCAGGATCGGGCCGCCACCTTTTGGTACGTTCGAATAAGTACCCGCTCGGGAATTTCGTTTCCAATACTCACAAGATCATCCGGCGTGATTGACGCTTTTCCTGACGGCACCCGGATAACACGACAAGGGCCAATATAAGGAGAAAGCTCTACCTCTCCGATGCATGCACCTTCAGCGTGATAGTGCCTCGGCGCATCGGTGTGCGCGCCGGTATGTGGCGACATCGTAAATCTGCCGACATTCACAGGGCTTCCGCTTTCCATGCTCCAAACCACGGACTCCTGGAATTCGGTGTCCCCGGGCCAAACAGGCATACCAGTCTGGATCGCCGGGCTGATATCAATGATTTTTTCCGTGCGCGTTGCCATCACACATTCTCCATGTCCGCTGTCATGACAGCGCCTTCGCCGAGTCCATAAGGGCGGCCCGGTCCATGGCGCGTCCCTGACTCATCCACTTTCGCGCGAGCTTCAGTTCCCGCGCATTGTTGATGGCGATGACCCCTCTTAACTGCTCATCGTTTCCGCGAAAAAATAGCGTCGCACGCTTCGCAGCGAGGTCGCCGCGCACGACAATGTCCGCGTCGGCCTGAAGATCGCCCAGAATCTGCAGGTTCACGTCGTACTGATCGGACCAGAACCACGGAATTTCCGCATACGGTGCATGCACGCCAAGCACGGCCTTCGCGGCCGCGATTGCCTGGTTCTGCGCGTTCGCCCACGATTCGAGCCGCACGCGCCGCTTCAGCCAGCCGTTGTGATGGTTCGCGACGTCGCCGCACGCGAAGATAGCCGGGTCGCTCGTTACGCCACATTCGTCAACAACAATACCGTCGGCAACCTCAAGCCCCGCGTCGCTTGCGAGCGACGCATTCAGCGCGAGACCGATTCCGGCCACCGCAAAATCAGCGTCAATCGTCGTGCCGTCGGCGAGCGTTGCACGCACCTGCGATGTGTCGCCCGGTTGCACATCGAGTGACGCGAGCGAAGCGCCCAGATGCACGTCGACTCCGTTTTCGCGGTGAAGGTTGAGCAGAAAATCCGACACGACCTGCGGCACCGAGCGTCCGCACAGCCGCGGCGCGCCTTCCACGACGATAGCCTCGACGCCGAGCTTGCGCGCGGCCGCAGCGACTTCGAGGCCGATCCAGCCGCCGCCAATGACGAGCACGCGCCGGCTCGCGCGCAGTTTCTCGCCAAGCGCGGCCGCTTCGTCAAGAGTGCGCAGGTAGTGCAGTTTCGGGGTCTTCACGATTGCGTCGGGCAGGCGGCGCGACGTCCCGCCGGTCGCGATCACCAGCCGGTCGTATTCGATCTCGCGGCCGCTTTCAGTTTTCACCACGCGGCGCGCGCGGTCGATCGATGCTGCACGTTCCGGCTGCCACGCCTCGACCTTCAGCGCGTCGAACTCGTCGGGGCGCACGACGCATAGGGTGTCGATATTTGCGTCTCCGGCAAGCACGGCCTTCGACAGTGGCGGACGCTCGTACGGCGGGTGCGGCTCGTCGGCAATCATCACGAGGCGACCCGCGAAACCTTCCGCGCGCAGCGTCTTCAGCACCCAGCCGGCGGCCTGACCGCCACCGATCACGACAACCGTGCCGCGCGCGGCCTGTTGCATGTTCGATTCGCTCATGATTTGCGCTCCGTCATGAACTTGCCTTCCGGCGCCTTCGCATTCTTCTGCCGACGCGTGCTTCCGTCGAGACCGCCGTCGACCGCCCATTCGGCGAACACTGTCGGGCCCGGCTCGAATTCGCGCGGTAACCAATCGGGCGTCAGCACGTCTTCGTCCGCGTAGTACTCGATCAGCGCGCCAGCGGGATTATGGAAGTACCAGAAGTACGCAGACGACACCGGATGACGTCCCGGTCCGAGCTGCGTTTGCCAGCCGCAGCGGTCGATGTGCATGCCGCCGCCGAACACCTCATGGATGTCACGTACGGTGAACGCGACGTGGTTCAAGCCGCGCTTGCCATTCGGTAGCGCAAGCAGGAACAGGTCGTGGTGGCCGCCATGCGGCGCGCAGCGCATGAACGCGCCGCGGCCCGGGTAACGATCCGACGTCTCGAAGCCGAGCAACTCGTGATAGAACTTTTCCTGTGTGTCGAGGCAGTTCGTGAAGAACACGACGTGGCCGACCTCGACCGGCTCGGCGCGCGCATAGATCGGACTCGGCTGATCGACGCGCACCGTCTGGCCCCACACGTTCGACGGCGAGCCGGTGATGTCGAGCGCGCGCTTGCGCGTCACTTCGATGCGGATCGCCATCCCGTTCGGATCGATGCAGCCGACCGCGTTGTCCTGTGCGTAATAGCCGGGCTGGCCAGCCAGCTTCGTGCGCAGCGCGTCGACTTCCTGCGGAGTCGCAACGCCCCACGTGACTTCGCGCAACGTCGGGCCCGCTTCGAACGCGGGCGGCAGCGACGGATCGTCGGCCTTGACGACCAGCACGGTGCAACCGTTCATCGTCTCGAAGCGTGCGCACATATCGTCGTGAGCTACTTCCTTCAACCCCCAGTCGGCGAAAAAATCCCGGCACGTCGCGAGGTCGTCGACGCCGTACGTGATCTGCTCGATACCCAAGATGCTCATTGCGTCATTCCCCTTCGCTCAATTCGCCCACGGCAGCGGCGCGTCGTTCAAGCCCCAGTAGAGGCTCTTCTGCTGCATGTATTCGCGGATGCCCAGACGCCCCTTCTCACGGCCCATCCCGCTCTCCTTCCAGCCCGAGAACGGAGTGGAGATCGAAAACAGCTTGTACGTGTTGATCCACACGGTGCCCGTTTCGAGCGCACGCGCGGTGCGCCACGCGCGCTTGTAGTCGCGCGTCCAGATGCCGGCGGCAAGACCGAACGCGCTGTCGTTCGCCTGCGCGATCAGCGACGCTTCGTCGTCGAACTGCATCGCGACCAGCACCGGCCCGAAGATTTCTTCCTGGCAGATGCGCGCGCTGTTCGGCAATCCTTCAAGAATCGTCGGCTGGTAGAAGAAGCCGTTCTCGCGCCCGTCGCCCGACGGGCGTTCGCCGCCGCACAACAGTCGCCCGCCTTCCTCGAGGCCGAGCGCCACGTAGCGCTCCACCGATTCGCGATGCCTGGCCGTGATCAGCGGCCCCATCTGCGTGTCGGGCCGCGTCGGGTCGCCCACGCGCAGCTTGCGCGCGCCCTCCACCAGACGCCGCATGAACGCGTCGTAGATCGAGCGCTGCACGAACAGCCGTGAACCCGCGATGCACGCCTCGCCCGACGAGCTGAAGATTCCGTACAACACGCCGTTGACCGCGTGATCGATATCGGCGTCGTCGAACACGATAGTCGGCGACTTGCCGCCGAGTTCGAGCGACACCGGCATCAGCTTCTCAGCCGCGATGCGCGCGATGCCGCGGCCCACGTCGGTGCCGCCGGTAAACGACACCTTCTTCACGAGCGGGTGACGCACGAGCACGTCGCCGATCACCGAGCCCTTTCCTGGCAGCACGCTAAGCACGCCTTTCGGCACGCCGGCCTCCTCGCAGATGCGCGCGAGCGCAAGCGACGCGAGTGGCGTGACTTCCGCCGGCTTGAGGACCACCGCGTTACCGCCCGCGAGCGCGGGCGCGAGTTTCTGCGCGTCGGAGGCGATTGGCGAGTTCCACGGCGTGATTGCCGCGACCACGCCGATCGGCTCGTAGACGCTCATCGTCAGGTAGTCGCCGCGCGACGGCGTCAGTTCTTCGTCGAGCGTTTCCAGGCACGCCGCGTAATAGCGGAACGTGTTCGCCGCGCTCGCCACCAGCACGCGCGTTTCGGCGATAGGCTTGCCGTTGTCGCGCCGCTGCAGGTTCGCCAGCGCTTCGTGGTGCTGCATGATGAGATCCGCGATGCGGTAGAGCACCAGCGCGCGCTGGTGCGGCTTCAGCTCGGCCCAGCCTGCGTGGCGCCAGGCCGCGTCGGCGGCCTCGACGGCTTCGGACGCGTCTTGCGCATTCGCCGTCGAGACTTCCATGTTCAGCGACTGGTCGGCCGGATAGATGCTTGCGTAAGGCGCGCCACGACCACGCCGCCACTCGCCGCCGATAAGGATGTCGCCGTTGGGTACAAGGCTCGTATCGAATTGACTCATTTCAGAGGTCCTACAAGTCTGTCTCTGCGCGCCCACCCCGCCATCGCGCAGGTGGGCGTTCAATTGCGTGAATTGCCTGAATTGCCCGGTCAGATCACGCAGCGAGCCGCGCGGTTGCGCAGCGCGCGGATCGCGCTGAAGGCCGTCAAGGCGGAAGTCTTGGGGTTATCGGGCAGCGGCATGCCGCTCATTTCGAGTGACATCTCCCCGAATGCGCCGCGTGCGGTGATCCTGTGCACGTTGCGTTCGACGGCGGGATCGGCGATCAGACGCACGCGCGTCGCGTCGAGGCCGAGGCCCGCGAGCGCGACCGTCGCCGCGACGTTCGCGTTCTTCGGATATAGTCGCGCAGCATCGCGCGCAGTGCCTTCGAAAATCACCCTCTCCTGGGTCATCGCGCGCAGGTCGCACAGATCCTCAGCTGGTGTACCGAGCCAGCCGAGCGGCGGCTTGCGGCCTGCATATAGCACTTCGTCAAGCCCTCCCTGCTTCGCAGCAGCGAGCGCGTCGATCCCGCCGATCGCGCCGGATAGCAGCGTCACCCTTGCGTCGCCCTCGTCGGCCGCCTTCGACAGTGCCTCGAAAAGCGCAAGATCCGACAGCGCACCGATAGAGGCGACAGCGCAGTCGATGCCCGACCTGAGCAACGGCACGACATGATCGAGGAGCGCACCGTGACCTGCGCATTCGAGTACGAACTCGGGGCGACGCGCGAGTGCATCGACCGACGACACGACTTCGACACCATCGCCAACCGCTTCGCGCACGGCAGACCATTGCTCCTCAGGGACAATCACGTGTGCGATGCGAAGCGCCGCGTCTTGTTCGACTGTCCGATAGACGGTCGCGCCAATTGCGCCAAAGCCAATCATCGCAATATCGACCGGTGCATGGGCATGTGAGTTATGCATACTTGTGCTCCTCGGGCGTTTCTTTCTTCACGGGAGGGCCGGCGAACGCGGATGCAAAGGAGCCGACCGACAACATGTCCACTTCGACCATCACCGGGCCCGACTTCGACATGCCTTCGCGAATGATCTCGTCGGCGTCGCCGAGCGACGTGATGCGATAGTGCGTGAGGCCGAAGCTCGCACAGAATTGTGCGAAATCCGGCTGATGCAGTTGCACGTAGCAGCGGCGACCGCCGTACTGGGCATCCTGGATGTTGCGGATTACGCCATAGCACTGATCATTCATCAGCACGATCATCACGTTCGCGTTTTCCTGGACGGCCGTCACCAGTTCGCCGACATTGACCATCAGGCCGCCGTCGCCGACGAGGCACACCGTTTTCTCGGCCACATCCGCGAGCGCCGCACCAATCGCCATCTGGATGCCTTGGCCGATGCCGCCTCCCAGCGCATGCACGCCCGCGCGCGGCTGGAAAATCTTCAGCATGCGGTTACCCCACGTGCTATTCGAGATGGTCACGTCGCGAACCCAGTTATAGTCGCGGCCCACTGCTTGTTGCAGGACGTCGACGAGACGCTTGTACGGACCGAGCCCCTTGCCCGTTTCAGCGACGGCAACTTCGCGCGTCGCTGCGAGATCGTCGGCAAAAGCCGGATCGATCTTCATGCGGCCTTCGAGGAGCGTCGCAAGTTGATCGAGCACAGCAGCCGCATCGCCGTGAATAAAGAGTTCGTTGCGATAGCCGCGGTTGTCGGCAAGCGCATCGGCATCGACACGGAACAGCGGTTGCGGCAGTGCGAGCTTGTACTTGAGCGTTTCGTTGCCGCGCAGACGCGAGCCAACCACGAGCAGCGCGTCGCAGGTCTTGTAGAACTTCTCGACGGCCGGCTGCACGTTGAACGCGCCTAACGTCGCGGGATGATCTTCGGGCAACACGCCGCGGCCCTGCACGCTCGTCACGATGGCAAAGCCGAGCTTGACGAGACGCTCGACCTGCGCGCGCGCATGACGGCTGCCGCCGCCGAGCCACAGCAACGGACGCTTCGCCTTCGAGAGTTCGTCGGCGAGTTGCTCAACACGCTTTACGTCGTGCGTGAGCGCGGTGATGTGCGGCGCGGTCATGTCGGCCGGCCACTCCACTTCTGCCGCCTGAATATCGATCGGAATTTCGACGCTGACGGGACCGCTCGGCGCCGTCTGTGCAACACGTGCAGCTTCACGCACAGTCGCAAGCGCCGTTTCGACCGAGCGCACACGAAATGCAGCCTTCGAAATTGCGCTCAACATCGTCAATTGGTCGGGCGCTTCGTGGATATACGCGAGGTCCTGATCCAGATACGGCGTCTCGATCTGGCCGGTAATGTGCAGCAACGCGGTGCCGGCCGTCAGCGCCTCCACCATCGCACCTGCGGCGTTGCCGGCCGCCGTGCCCGTGCTCGTGAAAGCGATGCCCAATCCGCCCGACACGCGTGCGAGACCGTCGGCCATATTTAGCGCGCCCGCTTCACCGCGTGCGCCAACGTAGCGGATCTTGCCGCGCGTGTTGATCGCGTCGAGGATCGGCATGTTATGAATCGAGATCACGCCGAAAGCGGTCTTGACGCCGCACTGCTCAAGAAAAGCGGCGATCAGTTCGCCGACGGTGGTTTTGTTAGACATGACGTGCAACGCCTCCGGAAACATCAATGTGGCTTCCCGTCGTATACGACGACAAGGGTGTAGCGAGATAAAAGAGCGCCTGTGCGGCTTCTTCAGGACGGCCGAAGCGGCCGAGCGGAATGTTCTTCTTGCGTGCGAGCGCGCTCGTCCAGTCGTCCCAGCTTTCCCCGGGCTGCGCCTGTGTTTCGTAGCGGCGGCGCCATTGACCTGACTCGACGATGCCAATCAGGATCGAATTGACGCGAATGCGCTGCGGCGCAAGTTCGGTCGCGAGTGATTTCACGAGGCTCAGCACCCCGGCACGCGCCGAGGAGGTCGCGACCATATGTGGCTCCGGCTGCAATGCCAGGAGCGAGTTGACGCAGGTAATCGTGGGTTCGGGCGTGTCTCGCAGCATCGGCAGGAATGCGCGCGTCGGCCGGATGATGCTGAAATACTTCAGATTCAGTTCTTCCCGCCATGCGTCGTCGTTCGTGTCGGCGAACGTCGACACGCGGCCCTGACCAGCGTTGTTAATCAGCATCTCAGCGTGGCCGAAGCGCGTAGACACGGCCTGTGCGAAGTCAGCGACATCGCACTCATCGAGCACGTCGCAGCGTGCGGCAAGCAACTGTCCGTCCGGAAAGCTGTCGCGCAGCAGGGCTTCAGCCCGCGCAAGACGCTCGCCATCCCGGCCGCAAATGGCGACCGACGCGCCCGCCTGCAGAAGCAGTTCAGCCGTCGCGAGCCCGATGCCGGACGAGCCGCCCGTGACGACCGCGACCCGGCCGCTCAAATCGATCTCTATCATCTCAGTCCCAAAGCTTTAAGAAACGTGTGCCCGCTATCCGAGCGGTAGTTGAGCCGCCGCGACAGTTCCGCCGCTGCGCTTTGTACCTTGTCGATCAGGCCGTCCTCGATCAGTGTCGAGTCGATCTCAGGGCGCGGTACCGTCACCGTGATACATGCAACGACCCGCTGCGTGTGGTTGCGTACCGGCGCTGTGACGACTGAAATACCTTGTTCAAATGCCGAATTCCCAAGCGCATAACCGCGCAGCGCGTGTCCGCTCACCACATCAAACAAAGTATCTACGGTCTCCGGTGTCGCCTTCGTCAGGCGTTCGAGTTGTCCCTCGGGATACAAGACTCGCAATTCCTTCAGTGACAGGTCGCCCATGAGCACATGACCATGCGTTGACGCATGCGCTGGCAGCCGCGTGCCAACGTTTACCCAGATCGAGCCAAAACCCGGAGCGTGGCTTTGCGCCTTCGCTACGAAGACCACCTCCCGGCCGTCACGCACGACGATATGCGTCGTAAAGCCAGTCGAGTCGCGCAGGCTCTCGATCACGGGCAGGCCGAGATCGGTCAGCTCGAGCGAACTCAGGTACTCGAACCCGAGCCGCAACACTGCTATCCCCAGCTTGTAGTTGCGCTCCCTGTCGATGCGCTCGATAAAGCCCAGCGATTCGAGTGTCTGCAGCAGACGAAATACCGTTGTGCGTGGAATATCAAGTCGCTTCGATAACTCCGGCGCACCGAGCACGGGTTCGCGTGGTGAAAATTCAGTGAGAATCCGCAGACCTCGCTCAAGACCCGGCACTAGATAGTTCGCCTCGCTTTTTCCAACCGCGACCTCTTCCCTCAACGGTTCGCTCATGCCGCGCTCCGTTGTGTGTCGCACTGGCGGCAAAACGACCCGATCAGCTTGGAATACGGGCCAGGCGCTTCGACGTAGCCTGCGTGCCCGGCCTGTGCAATCACCTGCAGTTCGATGTGTGCGGCGGCTGCGATTCGCTGGCATTCGGTGGGCGGCGTGATTGCATCGTTCGCCCCGACGGCCACCGCTATATGGCCGCAGAAGCCCTCAAGTTCGGATGCGAGATCAGCATTGGCAAGCAAGTGCGTCGCCTGCGCGTAGCCGGCGGGCACAATGCGCGCCATGTTCCAGCGCACCCATGCACGTGCATCCTCTTTCGCGAAGGGCGACAGCATGTTGCCGCTGCGCTGCTCCGCAAGCCCGGCCGGTCCAAGCTCAGCGAGCATCGCTAGCCGCGCGTCGCGGCGGGACTCGCGCGTTGCGGCTGGCGAACTGCCATAGCCACCCGCGGGCGAGATAAGCAGCAGCCCGGCGATCCGCCCAGGCGTCGCGCGGGCGAAAGCGCCCGCAACGATCGCACCGAGTGAATGCCCGACCAGCACACAGCGTTCGATGCTGAGTGCCTCGAGCCACGCGTTCAGCGATGCTGCGTACTGGGAGGCGGCGGGTGACGCGCCATGCACGGGCGTCGAAACGCCGTAACCGGGCGCATCCCACGCGAGCACGCGCCGCGAAGCGCCGAGCGCGTCGAGCTGGCGCACCCAGGATGCGGCACCCGAGCCGATCCCATGCAACAGCACGACGGGGAACGCGTGATCAGCATGCTCAGCGCCGGCCTCACGGTAGCCGATCGTGCCAGCCACGCCAGTTGCACAGCGTTGCTCGGGAAACTGCTCGAGCAGCGCTGTGAACTCCGCGGCACAGTCGCGTTCCCGTTTATCGATGACACTCATAGCTTCGCCCGACTCGCCTTAGCGCTTGATCTTCGCGAGCGGCGAATCTGGAGGATATGTCGGCGTAACAGGCTTCGGCGAGCCGAGCATCACGCACATCAGCGCGTCTTCCTCGCCGATGTTGATTTCCGTGCGATACACGCCCGGCGGCACCGAAATCAGGTCGCGCTCGCCGAGGATCGCTTCCCAGATCTCGCCTTCGCGCCGCTCGCAGATCACCTTCATCTTGCCGCGCAGCACGAAGAAGATTTCCTCGACGTCGATATGAATGTGGCTCGGGCCGATGTTGCCGGCAGGAATCACCATCGTAGAGAACGTGAAGCCGCCCGCGGGCACCGCATTCATGTCCTTCGCAACACCCGTGCCGCCCGTGCCCACATAGCGCATCTGAGCGCGGCGGTACTTCGGGTCGTAGTCGGCCTGGAATTTCAGTGCGTCCCAGTCGTAGCGCCGCGTCGCATAGCGCGCGACGCGCCCTTCCATCCAGTCGCCAAAGCTTGTGCCTTCCGGCTGGTCCCACGACTTGCGTTCGAGATCGGCGTCCGCCATCGTCATCTCCTTCAGAGTGAAAAGTTCAGTTCATCACGAAGCCGCCGTTCACCGGCAGCAATTGGCCGGTCACGAAGCGCGCGGCGTCCGACAGCAGGAAAAGGACAGGGCCCGTCACATCCTCGGGCATCTGCGCCCGCGTCAACGCGCGACCCTGCATGTAGAACGCATGCCGCTCGGCCGGAACGTAGGCCGTCGCCTCGACTTCGGTCAGCCCCGGCGCGATCGCATTGACCGTTACGCCATGAGTGCCGAACTCGCGCGCCAGCGCATGCGTCATCGCAATTACCGCGCCCTTGCTGGCGACGTACGCGAGCAGCTTCGGCGCACCCCACAACGCTGTGTCCGATGCAAGGTTCACAATCGCTCCGCGACCCGACTGCGCGAGGTGCGGCAGCGCCGCATTGCTGACGAGCCATGCTCCACGCACGTTCACGTTCATTACGGCGTCCCAGGTCGACACATCGAGTTCCGTCGACAACTTGCCGCCCGAGTTCGTGATCGCCGCGTTATTGATCAGCGCATCGATGCCGCCGAGCGCCGCGGCGCCCTGCGCGACGAATGTGTCGACGCTCACCGGATCGGCGAGGTCGAGCGCGAAAAAATGCGCAGCATGGGCTGCTTCCGAAAGCTGCGAAGCGAGCGCAAGTCCTTCGTCGGCCAGCACGTCGCCGAATGCGACCTGCGCACCCGCTTCGACGAGCGCCTTCACGAACGCTGCGCCGAGACCACGTGCGCCACCCGTCACGAGCACGCGGAGACCCCTGAGCGACACGACCGGTGCGGGCTCAACCATTCGCGGTCTCCGAAGCCGTCCGCATCGCGCGGTGTGCATCGAGCGCGGACAGGTGCTCCTGCGCGCGCTGGCGCAGCATCCGGCGCACACGCGTGATCCCAACGTCGTGCTGGTACAGGTATTCGTGATCGCGCGCGTTTGGCGCGAGGCTTTCGAGAACGTAGCGATCCTGCTCAAGAACCGCCCAGTGCAAACCCTCCAGGCGATTTGGATACAGGAAGCGCCACACGTCGCGCTGCCAGCCGCTAACCTTGCGCGTCCGCCAGAAATAGACCTGACAATGGTCGTCGTCCACAGGCGTCGCGAATCCAACGATCCCGAAGCTGCCACCAGGGCCGAACTTCTGTTTGTACGGAATCGCGAGGCGCATCCACAGGCAACCGGTTTCGCCGAGCTCGACCCAATCGAAGTTCACGTCGCGCTGGCCGGTCTTCTCGAACATCAGACCCGTTTCCGTCTTGCGCACTCGCATGTCGGCCTGCTTGTCGCCTTCGGCCATCGAGTGCGACGTTGCGTGCAGGTACGCGCCGTGCATCGGGTCCATCACGTTGTCGATGGCGTATTGGTAGTTGCAGTTCCAGTTCGACACGCACAGGAAGTGCGCGTACTCGTCGGCGACCAGTTCCTCGGGCAGGTTCAGAGGTGCCGGCTCGCCGTGCGCTTCGTCGCCGAACCACAGGAAGATCGCACCGGCCTTTTCCTGGACCGGGTACGACTTCACACACTTCGCGCCCTCGAGCGGACAGTTCGCAACTGCCGGGACCTTGTTGACCGTACCGCCGCCATCGACTTCGATGCCGTGATACCAGCATGCGAGGTTGCCACCGAGGTTCCATCCCAATGACAGACGCGCGCCTCGGTGCGGGCAGCGATCTTCGAGCGCGTGGACCTTGCCATCGTGGTCGCGCCACAGCACGATCTGCTCGGACAGGCGCGTGAGCCCGACGGGCGCAGTGGACACCTGCCAGCTCGGCGCGACGGGATACCAGTAGTTCTTGATGCCGCGGTCGAGGTAGTTACGGACCGGGTCATGTTGGGTTGCGTGTTCTGCGGGGGACGTCATCAGTGTGCTCCGGATGCGGTTGTCGGCGGGTCGACGCGTCTCGCGGTCATTTCGCGAGCGAGGCAATATCTGCGCGGAAGCGCTCGACGGTCCACGACGCGCCGTCCATCGTGCGAAAGCCGATGCGGTTCAGGCCCGCGACGACATCGTCCAATTCGACCGCGCCGGTCTCGAATACGCGTTCGAGCGCGTCACCGAAATCGTTCTCATATTCCGTGGGCTCGGCCTTCCGCGTCTGCCAGATGCGGTTCTCCACTTCACCCGGGATTTCAATCTCGCCCTTGCCCGCAACGTTATTCGGCGACGACGCTAGCCACGGCTTCAGAAAAGGATTGAAGTTCAGGATTGCTTCTTTCATTCATTCCACCTTGATCTGGATTTCCTCGCCGGCGAGGCGCACGGCGTACTGCTTCAGCCCGCGACCACCCGGTCCTTTCAGGCACTCGCCTGTTCTGATGTCGAATACCGCCTCGTGTAGCGGGCATTCGACCGTGCCTTCATCGACGAATCCCTGCGTCAACAGTGCATAGGCATGTGGGCACACGTTTTCTAGCGCGTACACCTCGTCACCGACACGATAGATTCCGATCTCCACGCCATCGGTCCGCTTGAACTCCATTGGCGTGTCTTCCGACAGCGCGCCGACGTGCCCGGCGCATACCCATTGTTCAGACATCTCCCACCCTTCCTTCAGATCGGCTCTCAATTACGTTCCAAGTGCGGAACATCGGTTTATGTGTGGCGATTATAGGAAGCGTGCACGACAAGAGAAACCGAAATATTGTTCACCACAGCATGACTTCAACGCATGCAGCGGGATCAGATAGACCACTTATTCCCTTGCAATTTCAGAAAACATTTGTTCCACATACGACGTTGTTTTCAAGATCCTTCAATTCAATCGCATTCCTAATAAATTGAGCGAAATAAGAAGCAACCACGCACGGATCAAAAACCCATACCAGAGTGCAAATGGAAGGGATCGGACGTGTAGTCATCCCCGGTAAAGATTGGAGCTGAAATCGATGTACTTGCTATCTATCAGGTCAACTTCAGACGATGAAGCACACGTTCCGCGCAACTGTTCGCCACGTTTAAGCGTGGCGTACAGATCTGCCTACGTTCTCACCTGCAAGGCGAACTCCGCCGCGCGTCGATCCAACGACCTGCTAGTCGGGATGTCGCAACTGGAACCCAGCTATAACCTCATTCAGTTGACGCCCCTCTCGTTCCAGCGAACGCGATGCGGCTGCCGCCTCCTCAACAAGTGCCGCGTTCTTCTGCGTGACATCGTCCATCTGAGCGATTGCAAAATTCACCTGCTCGATACCCCGGCTCTGCTCATCCGACGCCGAGGCGATCTCACCCGTAATGCTCGCCACCCGGCTGACCGCACGTGTCATCTCCGACATCGTCTGTCCCGCCTCGCCAGCGAGAACAAAACCCTGCTGAATCCTGGTCACCGACGAATCGAGCAGCTCCTTAATCTCCTTCGCTGCGACGGACGAGCGTTGTGCGAGGCTGCGTACCTCACCCGCGACGACCGCAAAGCCCCGCCCCTGCTCGCCCGCCCGAGCCGCTTCTACCGAGGCGTTAAGTGCGAGGATGTTGGTCTGGAACGCGATACCTTCGATCAACGTCGTAATTTCTGCGATATGACCGGAACTCTTGGTAATCGCGCTCATTGTGTGCGCAACCCGTTCGACGACGTCATTGCCGCAGTGCGCCACATCGGTCGCTTCAACAGCGAGCGCACTTGCTTGCCTCGCATTGTCGGCATTGTTCCTTACTGTCGACGTTAGCTGCTCCATACTGGCCGCCGTTTCCTCAAGTGCGCAGGCCTGCTGCTCAGTTCGCTGAGAGAGATCTGCGTTGCCTGCCGCGATTTCACTCGCGGAGATTCGTACGGTCTCACTGCTGGCACGGACGTCGAGCAGCACTCGGTTGAGTTTCTCGACGAACGCGTTGAATTGCATGGCCAATATTCCGACTTCGTCGCCACTCGTTACGGGAAGGCGGCGGGTCAAGTCTCCGTCTCCAGACGCTATCTCCTTCATTCCGTCCGCCAGTTGCCGAAGTGGTTCAGTCAGCCGGCGCCCCAACACGATTGTCAAAAGAAGAGATCCGATGATCAAAAGGACGCCACCGAACGTCAGGGCGAGGGTCAGGCGGTTTGCCGCGGCCATCATTTCCGAGCGCAGAATCAAACCGATATATTTCCACCCTAGGTCGGGCGACGTATAAACAACACTGTCGTAACGGATGCCATCCAGTTCCACCGAGCGTGCGCCGTTGGCGGTCTGCGCGAGGTCGCGATAGCCGCCACCGAGTTCCTTTATCGATTTGAAGGCGTTTGCGGGGTTGTGCGGGTCGACGAGCACGTTCCCACCGTCTTCGACAATCATCAGATATCCAGTGTGGCCAAATCGGACCTGCGCAACCATTTTTGCAAGACTGTTGAGCGAGATGTCCATGCCAAAGACACCTGTTGGCTGACCCTGTGCATTCCGGACAGGACGCACAAAGCTGATGACGGCCCCGTTGTCATCCCCAAATGACCTGTATGCAGGAGTGCGACGGACCTCCCCCTGTGACTGGATGCCTTTCTCATAAAATGGACGATCACGTGGATCATACCTGGTGTTCAGATTGCTCTGCGGCCATTGGATATAACCGCCCCACCGCGTTCCGAGGTAGACGTAGCGCAAATCCGCGTGGCTCTCGCCGAACTCCTTGAACAAAGAATATATCTGTGATTCGACACCCCCATTCTTGTCGGGCGTCATCGCACCGCCATGCATCAGGTAATTCGTCACCGTCTCGTCTGCGGACTGCACCAAAGGCGTGTTCGACACGAACATCACGTTATCGCGCATCAGTCTAAACATGTCCTTCAAACTCATGTCGATCTGACGGATGTGGCCTATGCTCGATTCGTTGAAGTTCTGTTCTGCCAGACGGCGGACATTGAACGTCGCAAACAAGGTAATCGCAATGATCGTTATGGTCAGAGCGGCGCCAAATATCAGTGTGAGCTTGACGGATATAGAATGTGCACGAACAGGCAAGATCCCTCCTGACGGATACCTATCGTTGATAGCATATGGTCCGTTTGTCGACCTTACGCGTGAAGGCTGAAAGCTGTGTGTAGGCGGCACCGGCACGACCGTCCGTTTACAGGGGCCAGTGCCCCTGGTGCCTACAAACGAACCGGAGTCGACTGGTGCCCGATAAGCCGTTGCGATGTCTCGCAGATGGAGTGCTGGCGTTTCGTTGCGCGCCCCGCTTGAGGGGCCAACCGGACCGCACAAGACACCACTGCTGCATCGGCTGCGTTCTTCTGGAGTGCGCTTTACCTGGAGGAATTCCTGCACCCCGAACCCACCACGATTTCTTTTCGAGAACGCGCCGGCCTATGACCGGCGTCAATTTATGTAACGTCACAAGGCTTGCCTTGTCGCAATGTTGAGACCCTATGCAGACGTTGGCTTCATCCAGTCAGATTCGAGCAGGTCATGCGGCAGCCTTAAGGCTGCCGTGCGGATCTATAACAAATTTCTTCGGCACGCCCGAATCGAATTCGGCATATCCGTCTGGCGCCCGGTCCAGGCCAATGACAGTGACATTGACTACATCTGCGATATTCAGGCGGTCCCAGAGGATTGCCTGCATCAGGCTTCGGTTGTACTTCATGACAGGGGTTTGCCCGGTGAAGAAGGAATGCGACTTCGCCCAACCAAGCCCAAGTCGAACGGAGAGGCTGCCTTTCTGTGCTGCTGTATCGCTCGCGCCAGGATCGTCAGTCACATACAGGCCTGGAATGCCAATCTTTCCGGCGACTCGCGTGACCTCCATCAGCGAGTTCAGCACTGTCGCCGGAGCCTCGACCTGAGATCCCGCGTGCCCATGTCCGCGTGCTTCGAAACCAACACAATCGATGGCGCAATCGACTTCGGGCTCGCCCAGCAAATTGGCAATCTGGTCTGCTAGCGGAGCATCTTCAGAAAGATCGACCGTCTCGAAGCCAACGCGTCTGGCATGCTCCAGCCGTTTGGGATTTACATCGCCAATGATAGTCACCGCGGCACCAATGAGCCTCGCAGATGCCGCTGCAGCAAGGCCAACGGGGCCCGCGCCCGCGACGTACACCGTGGCACCCGGAGCAACACCCGCCGTCACCGCTCCGTGGTATCCAGTCGGCAGGATGTCGGACAGGCAGGTGAGATCGCGAATTTTTTCCATGGCCCGATCCCGGTCGGGGAACTTGAGCAGGTTAAAGTCAGCGTAGGGCACCATCACGAATTCGGCCTGCCCGCCTATCCAGCCGCCCATATCGACATAGCCGTACGCACCTCCAGCGCGCGCGGGATTCACGGTCAGACACACGCCCGTATTCTGTGCCTTGCACATCGGACAGCGTCCACACGCGACGTTGAAAGGCACCGAAACGAGATCGCCCTTTTTCAGCGTGAGAACGTCTGAGCCGGTTTCGATCACTTCGCCCGTTATTTCGTGTCCCAGTACGAGCCCTGCCGGCGCAGTAGTCCTACCACGCACCATATGCTGGTCGGAACCGCAGATGTTCGTGGCAACAACCCGAAGGATGACCCCGTGACTGGCTTTGCGACCGGCCGGATCGGAAAGCTCAGGGAACGCGATACTCCGCACCTCGACCTTTCCGGGTTCCACATACACAACTCCACGATTTCCTGACATGACGCCTCCGAGATTGTTATCGCCGGGAATCGGGTGCGGTCCCTGCCACGACTGCCCTGACTCACAGCGGATGCAAAAGCTGCTCGATTTGAGCGGTGCCCGGCAATCATCCGAGCACGGAATCTCGTCGTCAAAGCAGTTTTTCTGAGCTACCGCATGCGGATTTGCATACAGCGGCCTGCGGCCCGGCACTGGCTGGCTTGCCGGACGCGAGTCACATTGCGGCGCCTTCAATGTATGAAATTGTGAATGCCATCGGTTGCTCACCGGAGCTGAAGAACGTACGCAAAACCGACGTCCCGGCGATCTACGGATTGCAATGAGACCAGCACAAAGCCTTTCCCGACTGGCTTACGCGCGCATTGTGGCTCAAACCAGTCGGCATGTGGCTGATGGCCAGGGTTACGGCAAGGCCCCGCCCATGACCAACAAAAATTCATGCAAGGCATCAGTTTTCATGGCTTGCAAGCCCCTCTTCCTGCAGGTCAAATCGGCAGGTGTATACGTTCCTTGACGCATTTCAACCAAACTGAACACCATCATGCTGTCGAACAGTCAACTTATCTCCCTTATCGAGTCACGCGTGAACGGACACTCGCTGCCTCAGCCGTTCTACACCGACGAAGCGGTATTCGAGCGCGACCTGGAACTGATCTGGGAGCGTCAATGGCTCCTCGCCGGCGTTGCAGCGCAGATTCCGAAACCAGGCAACTGGTTCACGCTTGAGGTCGGGTCCAGTTCTATTGTCGTGATCCGTGACCGCAGCAAGGAAATTCGGGCTTTCTACAATACTTGCCGCCATCGCGGCTCGAGGATCTGCGCCGGCGACAAGGGTTCGTCGGGGACGCTCGTATGCCCGTATCACCAATGGACCTATGGCCTGGATGGCAAACTGCTGTTCAGCAAGGAGATGGGTGGAGAATTCGATGCATCGCAATACTCGCTCAAGCCCGTGCATTGCGAATCGGTCGAAGGCTACATCTTTATCTCGCTTGCAGTGACGCCACCACCGTTCGAGGAATTCCGCAGACAGGTGTCGCCGTATATCCAGCCTCATGGTCTCGACAACGCAAAGGTCGCATTCGAGTCGACCATTGTCGAAAAGGGCAACTGGAAGCTGGTCCTCGAGAACAATCGCGAGTGTTATCACTGCACCGGAAGCCACCCCGAGCTTCTGCGCACGATTTCGGAGTTTGACGGACCAACGGACCCCAGATTCGGCGGCGAATACGCTCAGAAATGCGAGAAAGACGAAGCGCGCTGGACAGCCAACGGGCTGCCCTACAAGCCCATCGAAACCGACGAAGGCTATCGCATGGTCCGCGCCGCAATGGAGCGCGGAGTCTCCTTCACCATGAACGGTGACCTCGCCTGCACGAAGCTATTGGGCACCAACCTGGACGAGGACGTCGGCTCACTACGCTTGCTCCGCTTTCCGAATACTTGGAACCACGTCCTTTCGGATCACGCCATTGCGTTCAGGCTGCTTCCGCTCAGCGCCACGGAAACGCAGGTGACCACGTGGTGGCTGGTAAGCGCGGACGCCGCGGAGGGCGAAGACTATGACCTTGATAATCTCACCGCGGTCTGGAAGGCCACAAACGCCCAAGACCAGCGGCTTGTCGAGGCCAATCAACAAGGCATCAACTCCAGGGGTTATCAGCCTGGCCCATATTCCCCCCTCGTCGAGCGCGGCGTCACCGAGTTCATCGAGTGGTATCTGAGCACGTTGAAGACTGAGTTGAAGAGTAAGCCGAGGGCAATTGCTGTGGAGTGCATTGCAGAATGACGACGACCGCTTTCACCGATGCATTGTGCATTGGCATCAGGCGAGAGAACTGGAATGTAAAGACGTTCCAGTTCTCTCTCGCACAATCTCATGAATCTTTTCAGTTTGAAGCCGGGCAGTATGTCACGCTGGGGGTCGATACCGGAAACGAGAGGCTTTACAGGTGCTACACGATTTCATCCGTACCGGACACGCTTGGCAACACCACATTTGAGATTACCGTCAAACATTCACCGACCGGTGCCGTCTCGACATGGCTTCATAATAAATTGACTGTCGGTGAAAGCTTGCATGTCTCGCGGCCCGCTGGCGATTTTGTCTTGCCGGATAACCATGCGGAGCCACTGCTCCTTGTAGCCGGCGGCGTGGGTATCACACCGCTTATTTCGATGGCGCGGGCGATTCATGCCCAAGGCGAAAACTCGAACATTCAGTTCTTGCAGTTTGCACGGACGCCCGCCGATATCCTCTTTCATGAGGAACTGCTGCAGATCGGTCGCGCGTCCCGTGGCATTACTCCGCACTTCTACATTTCGGATGAAGTCGACGCGAAATTCTCCCCCGGGCTTCTTTCCAAAGAACTGCTTGACCAGGAAATTCCGGACTGGACCTCCAGGCAGGTGCTTTGTTGCGGGCCTGACGCGTTTATGTCCATAATGCGCACCCTGTTTCTCGAGAACGGGGGCACTGCACCCCGCTTTCATCAGGAGAGGTTTCAACTGCCTGAGCTGACACCCAAGCAGGTGCCAGGCTCCATGGGAATATCCAGAATCCGATTGTCACAATCGCTGCTAGAACTCAATTGCCCGCCCGGCACCACGATTCTGGATGCGCTCCATGCTCTCCCGAATGGACCCAAGATCCCCAACGCGTGTCGCTCCGGCGTGTGCGGAACGTGCAAACTTCGCAAGTTGGAAGGACAAGTCGAGATGAATCACAACGGCGGCATTACAGACGAGGAGGTGGACGAAGGGTACGTCCTTCCGTGCTGCTCCATACCGCTATCGGACGTAACCATCGAGTATTAGGCGACAAAGGCACCTATGCCCAGACACTCTGGTTCGCAAAATCAATCAGCCAATCCAGGAAAACTTTGGCGGGCGCACTGAGTTCCTCATTGTCCGCGTAAATAATGTATTCGGACAGGCCAGTCTTGACAGAGACGTCAAGCGGCCGAACAAGGAGCGCGCCCCTGTCTTCTTGCGGAACACCGTACGCCCAGGCGAGCGCCACCCCTTTTCCGCTGCAGGCAGCGCGATAGACAAGATCATAGTGGGATAGCGTCAGGCTCTTTCTCACAGCGCCAGGCTGAAAGCCCGCGCTCTCAAGCCACGTGTCCCACGAATTCGACTCCGCACTGTCGGAGTCGTATTCAATAAGTTCGCACTCGATCAGGTCCTGCACCGTCTTAATACCGTGGTTCCGCTGATAGGATGGGGCGCAAACCGGAAAAATCTCTTCCTCGAAGAGCTTGACTTTCGTTAGGTTTGGCCAATGGCCATCACCATATCTGATGGCAAGGTCGATTGGTTCGTGCCATGGGTCGATGGGCGAGTTGCTCGCCAGCACCCGGATATCAATGTTTGGATGCTGGCTGCGGAATTCGAAGATTGCGGGCATCAACCAGAAGTTCGCCATCGCATTGGTTGCCGCGATGGTTACGGTGCTGGTATCAAGCGCTTCGATCATCGTCACAGCTCGGCGAATCGAATTCAGGCTCTGTGCGATGGCCTGCTGGAAGATGAGCCCAGCGCGCGTAAGCTGGATCTCTTTGTGCCGTCGAGTGAAGAGCGGCACCCCCATGCGGTCCTCAAGGACCTGGATCTGCCTGCTTACTGCCCCCTGTGAAAGGTGAAGCTCTTCGGCCGCCTTGGTGAAGCTCATCAGTCGTGCCGACGCCTCAAAAGCAGAAATTGTGTTCAGCGGGGGCAACCGCTTGCGTGGGGTGGGCAACTCGCAGACTCCTAGGGCACGCGCCTAAAAATTGATCTAGGACAATGGCGCAAGCCGGACACTCTACTGCATTCAAAATTTGTATGCTACCGAATCTCGACGCACGTAGACCAGGGCATACCCTATGAGCACGTCAGCCACGACACGTATGACATACGGGGAATTCACAGCGATTCATAACGGGTTTGGCTAATTCCTTCTTGCATTAAAAGTTGCATGCATGCCCCCTTCCGGTCGACAAATGATTGCGGCAGCCGTGCGTCGCCGCGCCGACTGAAAATCGAGCTGAGAATGACTCGACAACCGCGATCCCGCGCCTCGTCGCGTCAAACATCGATGCCCCGGCCAGGGCGACGATCCGTCGATGTGGCGTCGCACGCGTTATTCCGATCTGTGCGGCAACCTCCGTCATTGTTCCGTCCGCCACGCGTAGCACGTCCACCGGAAGGCAACGCTCGCAACGTCGCGGCGCGTCGTCGTATTGGTGCACATAGCGCGCTCTGCTTACTCGATATGAGCCAGCCGATGGCCCCAGATCGCGTTCACTGAGACGAAATTGCGTTGGCTAACACGAGATTTAGTTGCGCGTGACAAGTGGGAAAGCAGTAGCTTGCGGCATTAGGAGACCGCGCCTAAGGAGGGGCTATAACTTGCGATAGCGTGAGCATGATCGTGGACAGCGAGCGCCGGATACATGCGCCGCCTGGAGAAGCGCATCGGCCGCCTCGCCGACTGGACCCGAGCGCTTCTGACTCGACGCCACTCAAACGTGGTGGCTTGCGCGCTGGCCAACAAGCTGGCTCGCACCGCCTGGGCGATCGTTGCCCGTCATACCGCCTTTGATCCGAGCCTTGCGACAGGATCGCCCTGACGAACGCAGGCTCACCATCAACCTATCTGCTTTTGCGACGACTGAAACCTGATGAAGTACGCGGCACACCGGCCTGTGGAACACCCCGGCAAGTAAAGAGGCTCCTGAAGCCGCCCAACTTTATGGGGACCGCGGGCGCGAACTTCATCGTGGCGCGGGGAGCAGTCCCCACAACGACGCCGGATAGAACTGAGCAAGCCAACACCGCATCAAGCATGGGGCGTTGCAAAACTGGGTGCGGACCATAGGTTTACTTGCGCTTGCACAAGTAAAGTTGTTAACACTGCGGTGCGATGCAAAATCTAACTCAGAGGCCCACCGCGTAAAGCGCAACAGCCGGTTTGCATTTCAATTAAAGTTGTTAATGGCAAAGGCCTCAGCGTCGACTAAAGTTGTTATCTAATCTACGACTTCAACTAATCTTGTTAACTACTGAACAGCGCCGGCGTAGCTGCGGACATGAGATTGTGCAACGGTCGCAGGAAGTGCCACAACGCATTGGCGCAAGCAGACCCATCGACGGTATGGGGACGAGTATTAACAACTTTAGTTGAAATCTATTAACAACTTTAGTTGTGCGAGCGCCGTGAGCGGTTGAAGTTTTCTCGAAAAATCGAAATCGACCTATTATGAAAAGTCTTCATATCTCAATATCAAAGACGTCAGCAATGTTCTTTCTGGCGGCGTTCCTCCAGGATACACGTCGTCTGGAAACGTCATGCAGCTTGCCAGGAAGTCACGCACGTATGACTCGTTCGATCACTCGGCTGGCAAGTGCGATCGCCGAAATCTACCAGGTACGCATGGCTGGCCGTTCTACACTCGGTGGATAGGGCCGCCATGTGCCGTCTTGCTGACGAAAAAAAAGCATTGCAACCTGCCCCGCCACATTGAATGTCCCAGCGTATGCATTGCGCGCCCGAGCGGCGCGCGTCCTTCTGAATCCAGTGAAGCCTACCTTGGCTGCGAACTCCGAAGCAAGCAAGCGCTTGGCCATTAGTCGCAGCGACGATGTAGGGCTAGCCATCGAATCTCTCCTTCATTGCAGTGGTGTTTGGGTGCCGCTGCTGCGGCACCTGTTTCCCGCTGGGATCCTGACGCGGCAAGGACGATGACGGTGTGCCGGCATCTGGCAGATCGCCCATTGAGTGTTCAACCAGTTTAAAGCGCTCCTGCACAGCAAGCGCACATCTCTACAAAAATCGTATGTAGCAGGTTTCCTGTGCCATACCAGGGACAGACGGCGGGTGTACACCAGATGCCCTCCGCCGCCGTCGACGGTGCTCATTTATGAATAAGATTTGAGGGACCCCATAACTTTGTCAGCCGCGTAAATTCTGCCGCACCTAAAAAGTGTGACGCATGCCCGCAGTCACCGCCACCTGCATATTCGTCGAAGCAGGTGACAGTGTATTGAGCATCGCATGCGAAAGAACCGAATTCGCTGGCGCACCGTGAACGTTCTGGTACGCCCCCTCGAGGTAAAAATCGGTACGTTTGCTGACAGCATAATCGCATTGGATCATGCCCGTGTTCCACCCCGGTGAGAAACCATTGTAGGCGCCATGCGTGTAGGTGTACGCGCCGGACACGCTAAGTGCGGGCGTCAGCGAATACTTCGCATTCACCTCATAATTGTCAAGACGCAACGATCCATCCAGCGTGCCTGCGGACGGATCGTTCGCCCCGAGATACGTGCCTGTGCCAAATGAAAGTACGCCTGCCGCGTTGTCAATCTGCGTGTGGCTCCATACGAGACCGACCGTGGCAGCGCCAAAGGTCAGGTTGCCTCCCAGCGACCAGATTCGCTGGCGTTGAGCGATGAAGTTAGCGCTGCCGTCATTCGTCGTCACCGCACCAGGTCCGGCGCCCGGATTGTTCAGCTGCAGATAGCCCGCGGCGAGATTGACCGGCCCCTTCGCGTAAGAGAGCGCGAACCCGTACGCGCGGTTGCCGGCAAAATTTCCTGGCTCGTTGCTGAAGGCATACATTGTCTCGAGCGTCGCGCCCAGATATGTCGGGCTGATGTATTTGACCGTGTTGTTAAAGATGACCGCGTTGGAGGCCAGGTTATCGTTATCGAACGGGTGGGCGGCAATACTGCCTCCCCAGGTGTTATATTCGGCAGACAGGGGCCCCACGAGATCGTTCACCACGTCGAACTGCCGGCCGAACATCAACGTCCCGTGGGCATCGCTTTGCATACCAACCAGGGCCTGCGACCCGAAACCGTCGCCAGGAAGTGCCTGTGCACCGTTGTTCAGCACAAAAGCCTGCTCGAGCCTGAATATGGCATGCATGCCTCCGCCGAGGTCTTCGTCCCCCTTCAACCCGAAGACGGTATTCTGGGTAGCGCTGCTGATCATCTGCCAGTTCGAATGACCGAGTTGATTATTGGTGTAGACAAGGCCCGTATCGATGAGACCGTACAGGGTGATGCTTGATTGTGCATGGGCACACACGGAAAACAGTCCGGATATCATCGCCCCAATCAGTATTCTTTTCATGGTATCGGTGCCAATTAATTAGTTATACGAATAATTATTTACGACGTTAGTGACTCGGCGACTTCACACACCGCACATCAGTAGAATGTTTCTCCAGATATGAGGCGATGCCTGGCACGAAAGGCGTCGTGAAAATTCGCGCTACCGTGCGACCCGCTCGATACGCGGGTCGCAGGATTACACAGGCATTTGAGCGCCGGATTGAACTCAGATCGAATGGGAAGGCACTTCTGCGCTGAGCGGAACGGGCGAGTTGGATTTTTGAAACAGCGGGTGACGACGCGCGAGCACGAAGTAAGTCAAGCCGGCCAGCAGCAGTCCAGCTTCAAAACTCAGATCCCCCCATCCCAGGACGTTGTGCATCAGCGGACTGACGTAGGTGGGCGAATTGGAAAACGCGACGCATGCCACGGTGCCTGCAATCAATGCGATGACTCCGGGCCAGAAGATCCCGCCGTTATACCAGTAGGCACCACTTCCCCATTTCATCCAGTCTTCCCTGCTATACCGTCCGCCGCGCATGAAGTAGTCGACGATGATAATGGCAGCCCATGGCGCAGTCCAGAACACCATGTAGTTCAAGAACACCTGGTACATGTCGAAGAACTGCCCGTAAAACACGGTGACGATCCGGAAGCACAGCGTGAAAAGCGCGATGATGGTTAGCGAAGTCACACGGTTGATTGGAATACGCAGGGCCAGCAGGCCAAGCCCGGCGGTGTAGCCGTTGGGCACGTTTGCTGCAATCCCCCCGAGGATGATCGCGAACAGGAGCGGAACGATGAACCACGTCGGCAGGAATCGGCCCAACTGGCTTACCGGGTCGTCACCGAGCGTGCCACCCAGCGCGGTCGCAAACAGCACGCCGATCACTTCGCAGAACACGAGCGCAACGAACTGGCCACCACCGGCCGCGAGCGCGATCTTCTTCCAGCTCGTTTCGGCCGGAAAATACCGGCTGTAGTCCGACGCGAAATTGGCCCAGCCGATCGGATAGGAAAAGACGATGCCCATCGCGATCAACCACGTGTTGAAAGTGCCGCCACCATGATTGATGGCGGACGCTGCCGCCAGGCTCGTATGTGGCAACACGAACGCGGCCAGCCCGCCGAACAGGATGGCCAGTGCCACAGCGATCCACTTCTCCGCCGCAATGATGGTCGCGTGCCCAAAGATCGCAAGCAGGATCTCCGCGGCAAGTATGATGGCCAGCGAGACCCACACCACCGCATGACTCTGAAAGCCTCCCATCTTCAACAAGGTTTCCAGCGCCTGTGTAGCGACCACGGAGTTGATCGAGAACCAGCTCAGCGCGGAAATGAGGCTCACGGCTTTGGGCAGGAACGAGCCCAGCTGGCCGAACGAGCTGCGTGAGGTCATGATGCCCGATGTGCCTGTGCGCGGTCCCATGATGGTCGTGAGACCGAGCACAAAGCAACCCAACAGATTGCCGACCAGGATCGCGCCGAGTGCCTGCCACAGCGACAGGCCTTGCGAAAGCGCAAGCGCACCTGTGACCACCACGACATAATTCGTGTTTGCGCCGATCCACATCTTGAACAGCTCGGCCGGCGTGCCGTGACGATCCTTCAAGGGGATCGGGTCTATGCCGTGCTGCTCCACGCTCCAGGCCTTGTCCGCCTCGACACCGTTGCGCGGTTCATGCTTTCCATGATTCGCCATTTCAATCTCCGGTTGCAAACACGTTCATTGAGCCGATTTTCTGCGGACCTCGAAAGCTTCGCGCAGCGCCTGTGCGATGCCCTCCACACAGACTTGGTACAGCAGTGCGCCCTTCTCCCCCGAGGCCGCCGCGGCCGACGAAAGGCACCCTGACGCGGGCGTCCATTCGGGAATCGGTGGAAAGACGTCGTAGGGCGGGAACGTGGCGGCAGCATGCCGGGGCACGCACGTCATGTCGACCAGATGCGGATGCAGGTGCAGCATCAATGAGGTCTCCAGTACGCCTCCGTGCTCGACCGCCCAGCCCGGAAAGCCATCTGGATAGATTCGTGCGATGGTCTCCTCGGTCACGAAATCCCAGTAGGACAGCATGACAACCTGAAAGTCATGGATTCCCTCCCAGCGCAATTCGCGAATGGCGAGATCCACGCCTTCGACAGCGAACATGGAGTTTTCGAAATGGCCGTTGACGAGGCAGATCTTGCGCGCGCCGTGGCGTGCGAACTCTTTCAGAACGTCCTTGACCGTCATGGAAAGCGTATGACCGTCCAGGCTCGTGGTGCCGCAAAGATGATTGCCGCCTCCGCTTTTCTGCTGCGATTTGTAGCCGTATGCGATTGCGGGCGCGACCATCGCGTCGATCCGGCGCGCCACCTCTTCCGAAATCGCCGTGGGCAGCAGCACGTCCGGATTCATCGACATATGGGGGCCATGCTGCTCCAGCGCACCGATCGGAATGAGGATGGTCTGCGCATCCTCCTTGATACGGCGTGCGTATTCAGGCCATGCAAGATCTCCGATTCTCACCTTTGCGTCCATCAACTCGTCTCCTTGTTTGAGTGAAATTGTGCAGCGACAAATAGTTGCGCGCGCAAATAATAAACAACCAGGCTTACGATGGCCATCGCGCTACGCGCATCGTTCGCCGCCAATCGTCGGCCAGCGCAAGCCGCAATGTTTCGCTGCTCGCGCGAATCGCGACGCGTCACGAACCAATGGTAGAAGGTGTAGCCTCCAGAAAATTTCCATTTGCGACAAGCGACTTTCTCCATTCGACATCAAGGGTAAACACCCGCCGGCCTTGTCGCCGCATCGGAAAGCGTCATGGCGCAAACGCAGGCGCCGGCAATGGGCGTTAGCCGCAACATTGCCGTTCCGGTGCGCGATGTGTGAAGGGGCCTGATCCAGGAAGCGTCCGGCGTCCAGCGTCGGGCAGACGCCTGGATGGATCAGGCGCGGCGTTTGAGGGGACGCTGGCACACTGCCAGCAGCGCGCCGACGAGCAGAACCGCAGAAGAATAGACGAGCCCGCGCGGGAGGCCCGCGCTGTCAGATACCCAGCCGATCGCGATCGGGCCTGCGATCTGGCCGAGCGCGAATACGATCGTGAACGCGCTGATGCCGCGCGTCCATTCGTCAGACGGAAGATTGTGTCGCACGAATGCGGTCGTCGAGGCGACGGCGGAAAGGAACGTCGAGCCGAAGATCACGCCGGAAATGGCTGCCGCCACGGGATGGGCGAATACGGCCGGCATCAGCGTCGCGAGGCCCAGTAGCGCATTGAACGTCGCCAGCGCGAGGCCGCCACGCGTGCGGTCCAGAAAACGCGACCGATGCGTGCCGACGCGACCGTTGCGCCCCCCAAGGCGATATAGAACGCACAGACGACGCCCTGGCTCATGCCTTCGCTGCGCAACAGCGCAACGATGAACGTCATGTAGCCGATATACCCCACGCCAAAGAGGCCATATCCGCCCAGTGCGGGAGCATAGCCCCACCATGCGGTCCGCTGCCCGACTGCACCGCCTGGCGCACGCGTGACGCCTGTGCCCATCACATCGATGCGGCGCGCGGCGCCGCGCGCGAACAGCGTACAAGCCGCGCAGGCGGCGGCCAACGCGAACCATGCAGGCTGCCAGCCGTGCGGCACGGAACGCACCGTGGCCGGCACGAAAATGGACGACAATACAATGCCATATCCTGTCCCGCCGTAATAGAGGCCCAGGATCAGTCCGCCACGGCGCGGCACGGCTGTCGCGAGCCGCGCCGCCAGAACACCACCACTGATAAAGATGAACGCACTGCCGACGCCAGCCACGAGCCGCTGCGCGAACAGCATGGACGTGCCGGACACGAGACCACACAACGCCGTCAGCACGATCACCGCATAGGCGCCCGCAACGAACAGCGTGCTGGGCGCTCGATGGCGGGCGAGCCAGGGGAACATGGCCGCGCCGATCAGATAGCCCGCCGCGTTGGACGTGTTCATCGCGCCGGCCTGGGCGAAACTCCATCCCAGGTCAGCCTTCATCGCCGGCAGGAGCAAGGCATAGGAAAAACGCACGAAACCCAGGGCCATCGCGCTGCCCAGCGACAGGCGCACAGCCAGCCAGAGCGACGCAAACGACTCGCTATCCTCGAGATGTGCCGGCGCCGCCTTGATACGCCCGGCAGTCGGGTTGTCGGTATTCGACTGCATCCAGGTCGGGATCTCCGTATTCCTGTTGCCCCGCCACGCACTGTCCAGACCGGGCGCCCGAACACTCGCGGGTCGCCGGCACCGCCCGGGATAGTGCCAGAAAACGCCGCGCATTGGGCCGCTAGCGCAGGATGACCGTACGCCCTTCGTGGATGAAAACGCGTCGCTCGATAAAGCCCTGCACGGCTCGGGCGAGTGCAGCGCGCTCCATGTCGCGCCCTGCCGCAAGCAGCCGCTCCGGCGTGTAAGTGTGATCCACACGCTCCACCACCTGCTCGATGATTGGCCCTTCGTCGAGATCCCCGGTCACGAAATGCGCCGTGGCCCCGATCAGCTTGACCCCGCGCGCGTACGCCTGATGATAGGGTCGCGCCCCCTTGAAGCCGGGCAGAAACGAATGGTGGATGTTGATCGCCCGGCCCGCAAGCCGCGCACACAAGTCAGAGCTCAACACCTGCATGTAGCGGGCGAGGACGACCAGTTCGGGTCTCGTGCGCTCGATCAGCGAGACGAGCGCCTGCTCTTGAGCGGATTTGGTTTCAGGGGTCAACGGAAGATGATGAAACTCGATCCCGTGAGATCGGACCATGGGCTCGAGATCGCGGTGATTGGACACTACGCCCACAATATCGATCGGCAATTCACTGATGCGCCATCGATGCAGCAGATCCACAAGGCAGTGATCGAGCCGCGAGACGAGCATCAGCACCTTTGGCTTCACGCACGCGTCAAAAATGGCCCACTCGAAAGCGTGCTGGCGCGCAAGTGGCGCAAAGGCTTCCGAGAGCGTTTCACGGCCCAGCTGCCTCGGCGCGGGGGCATGGAACTCGCATCGCACGAAGAAGCGGGCGGTCTGCGGATCGTCGAAAACCGAGAGCTCGTCGATATAGCAGTGAAACCCGTCGAGAAAGCCGACGACGGCCGCCACCTGGCCCTGCGCACTCGCGCAGGTCACGTTCAGGATGAAGCGGCACGTGCTGCCGGTCACGTCAGCAGAAGACCCGTTCATGAATGCTCCCCGTCATTGGCACATCGGATGTGTGCCGTGTTTTTCCCGTATCCATCCGTCACGCTGGCAGGCCGCCCACTGCCGATAATCGGCACGCGTCCAGTCGAGCGACACGCCAATGCGGCGCGTACCAGGCCGGATCTTCGGCTTGTGCACTTCGATCGTGAGCGTATCGAGCGCGGGCCACTCGCGAAACGACAGCGCCGCAATATCGGCCACCAGCGTTTCGAGCAGCCGCGTATGCGGCTTCTTCGCGAGAAATTCGGCGATGCGCGCGCAGTAGCGCTCGTAATCGATCCAGTCGCTCTCCTCTTTGGGCATCGAGCGATAGCCGAGCTGCGCATCGATCACAAGCGGCTGAGGCTGGCCGTGCTCGTGCGCATGAATGCCGATGCGCGCCGGCACGCTCAAGCCCTCGACGAACACGCTCCAGCCGCGTCCGCGCGAGAGCGGCGCTTCGAGCGCTGCCGGCACCTTGAGTGCCCCATCGAGCGCCGGATCGAAAGTGCCGTCGACGATCTTCATGATGCAAGCGACGCGGTGGCGTCGAGCATGATGCGGCAGAAGTAGTCGGCGAAGCTGCGGCGCACGACGAGCTCGAAGCGGTCTCCGCCCATCGGAATCAGCACGATAGAGGCCTTGAAAAAGACGCTCTGCGCGCACTGCCCTTCCTTGAACAGATTCGGATGCAGATCGAGCGGGCAGCCGCGCGAGAGCAGTTCGCGCGTGCGCGCGCCGTCGATCTTCACCACCGTGTAGCCGCTGCCAATGTCCACGGCTGCAGCGTAGGCCTCGCCGAATGCGGGGGCGAGCTTCTCTTCGAGCACGCCGGCCTGGACCGCTGCGTCCGAGCGCACGAGCCATTCGTCGGGGCCGAGCCACAACACGTCATAGCCGTTGCCGCGTGCGACCGTGTTGGGCTTCGCGGGCGGCTGGCAGCCGACCACCTGGGCGAACGCGTCCACGAATGCCGGATCGCTGAGTTCGCCGCGCACGTTCACCAGATCGCGGAACGGCAGTTCACGCAGGGTGAACCCCTTCGGCGCACGGCCTTCCTGGGCCTTGATGAGCCCGGCCACTCCGACGAAAGGCGACTCGAGCCGCACCGCTGCTGCCGCGCGCTCCGCAAGGGGCGCCGTATCCATCGTTTCATTCAACATGCTGACGCACCCCTTCAGTGTCGTAAAAAATCGGGCTGGCAATCTTCGCCTTCACGCGCCGGCCATCGGCCATCGAGATGGAGACGTATTCGCCGGTCTTGTTGTGACCGCCCTTCACGACCGCCAGTGCGATCGAGCGGTCGAGAATCGGGCTGTAATAGCTCGACGTCACGTGGCCGATCATCGGCGTGGTGCCGTCCGCCTTCTGCTGCGCATCCACGGCGACGATCTGGCCGCCTTCGGGCAGCACGAACTTCGCGTCGTCGGTTAGCAGTCCGACGAACTGCTTGCGCCCTTCCTTCGCGGTGTCCGAGCGCTTGAGCGAGCGGCGGCCCAGGAAGTCCTTGGTCTGCGAGACAAGCCCGCCCATGCCCAGATCGAACGGCGTAACCGACCCATCGGTGTCCTGGCCGACGATGATGTAGCCCTTCTCCGCACGCAGCACGTGCATCGTTTCCGTGCCGTACGGCGTGATGTTGAACTCGGCGCCCGCGGCCATCAGCGCTTCCCACACTGCGCGGCCCGCGTTGGCCGGCACGTTCACTTCATAGGCCAGCTCGCCCGAGAAGCTGATGCGCATGACGCGCGACTTCACGCCCGCGACCGTGCCGTTGCGATACGACATGAACGGGAACGCTGCGTTGTCGAAGTCGATGTCCTTGCATACCTTCTGCAGCACCTTGCGGCTCTTCGGGCCCACCACGGCGAAGGTCGCCCAGTGATCGGTCACGGAAGACAGACGCACCTTCATGTCGGGCCACTCGGTCTGCAGCCAGCGCTCGAGCCACGTGAGCACGCGCGCCGCGCCGCCCGTGGTGGTCGTCATCATGTAGTGCTGCGGTCCGAGGCGCACGGTCACGCCGTCGTCGAACACCATGCCGTTCTCGTCGAGCATCAGGCCATAGCGGCACTTGCCCACTTCGAGCTTGAGCCACGGATTCGTGTAGACCCAGTTGAGCAGCCTGGCGGCGTCCGGGCCCTGAATGTCGATCTTGCCGAGCGTCGACGCATCGAGAATGCCCACGCTGTTGCGCACCGCGAGGCACTCGCGCTTGAGCGCCGCGTGCATGTCCTCACCCTTCTTCGGGTAGTACCAGGGCCGCTTCCAGTTGCCCACGTCTTCGAACAGCGCGCCATTCGCTTCGTGCCATTCGTGAATGCAGGTCTTGCGGACCGGGTCGAGGAAGTCGCCCAGTTCGCGGCCCGCCACAGTGCCGAACGTCACGGGCGTGTAGTTCGGGCGGAACGTGGTCGTGCCGGTTTCGGGAATCGTCTTGCCGAGCGCGTCCGCGAGGATCGCCATGCCGTTGATGTTGCCGAGCTTGCCCTGGTCGGTGCCAAAGCCCATGGCCGTGTAGCGCTTCACGTGCTCGACCGATTCGAAGCCTTCGCGCGCCGCAAGCAGGATGTCCGATGCGGCCACGTCGTTCTGGAAGTCGACGAACTGCTTCGGGCCACGCGGCGCGGCCTTGCGGCTGCCCACGAGCCACAGCGGCTGCAACGGCGTTTCGGTGATCTCGGCGGCCTTCGGCACCTGCAGGCGCGTCACGGCGAAGCCGAGCGACTTCGTTGCGTCGATGCCGGCATCGACCGCCTGGGTCAGGCCGCGTGCGAGGCTGAATTCGCCCACTGCCGCGCCCACGCTCACTTCCTGCTGCATGCGCTTGCCCGGCGTGAAGCACGCCTTCGTATCGTTCCAGTGCGCCTTGCCGCCCGACTGAGCGAACAGGTGCAGCACGGGGCTGAAGCCGCCCGACATCGCTACCAGATCGCACGGCAGATCAGCCACTTTCGCGCCGGTCTGGCCGTTCTGATACGCGACCACGTCGACCGAGTTCACGCGCAGCTTGCCGTGCGCCGCCATGATGGCCGCGTTGTTCATGATCTTCACGCCCTGGCGGCGTGCGGCGTCCTGCATAGCGCCCTTGCCCTGCGCACGCGAATCGACCACCGTGACTTCCGCACCGCAGGCCTTCAGGTCGAGCGCGCAGCGGTAGCCAGCGTCGTTGTTCGCGAACACTACAACCTTGCGGCCCGGCAGCACGCCATAGCGATGAATGTAGGTGGAAACCGCCGAGGCCATCATGACGCCCGGCAGGTCGTTGTTGCCGAACACGATGGGACGCTCGTGCGCGCCGGTGGCGAGAATCACGCGCTTCGCGCGGACCTTCCACAGCAGTTCGCGCGTGCCCTTGCGCGTCGAGACCGGCAGATGCTCGGTCAAACGCTGCGTGATAGTCACGAGGTTGTGATCCTGATAGCCGAAGGCCGTGCTGCGCGAGAGGATCTTCACGTCCGGCATGGCCGCGAGTTCCGCCTCGATCTTCTCGACCCACTGGATTGCGGGGCGGCCGTCGATCTCGGTCTTGCACGACAGCAGGCTGCCGCCCAGTTCGCGCTGATCGTCGACGAGAATCACGCGTGCGCCAGCACGGCCCGCCGTATGCGCAGCCAGCAGACCCGTGGGGCCGCCGCCAACCACAAGCACGTCGCAATGCGCGAAGCACTTGTCATAGCGGTCGCCGTCGCGCACTTCGGGCGCCTTGCCCAGACCCGCGGCTTCGCGGATCTTCTCTTCGTACTTCGGCCACCATTTACGCGGCCACATGAAAGTCTTGTAGTAAAAGCCCGCGGGCAGGAAGCGCGAGAACTTCTGGTTGCGCGCAAGGCGGTCGTGCTCGAGGCTCGGCTCCGCATTCACGCTGGTCGCCACGAGACCTTGATAGAGCTCGACTTCGGTCGAGCGCGCGTTCGGCACGGTGTACGCGCCGCGCTCGAGCTGCACCACGGCATTCGGCTCGGCCACATCGGCGGTCACGATGCCGCGCGGACGGTGGTACTTGAAGCTGCGCGCGACGAAGTGCACGTCGTTGGCAAGCAGCGCCGATGCCAGCGTGTCGCCCTGATAACCCTGATACGTGCGCCCGTTGAACGTGAAGGTCAGCGGAATCGCGCGGTTGATGCGCCCGCCGGCGCCGAGACGGTTCTTCTGGCTCATCGCTGCTTGCTCCCTTGCGTGCCTTGCTGTGCGCTTTGTTGTGCGGCCTGTTGTGCTTTCGCCTGGACGTTCGCCGGCGAGTTGGCGTCGCCAAACGTTTCGTAACCCTGAATGTCGTAACTCACGGTGTCACGCGTCACCTTGAACCAGCGGCGGCAGCCCTGGGTGTGCAGCCACTGCTCCTTGTGCACGCCGCGCGGGTTATCGCGCATGAACAGGTATTCGCCCCATTCGCGGTCGCTCAGCTTGTCGGTGTCGAGCGGGCGTGCGATGTCCGCCTCGCCGCCACAGGTGAATTCGAGTTCGGCGCGCGGCCCGCACCATGGGCATTCGATCAGCAACATTTCATGTTCTCCTAACGTCGGTGCGTATTTAGTGCGCCACGGCAGCTGCGCCGTGCTCGTCGATCAGATGGCCGTTGTAGAAGCGGTCCAGTGCGAACGGCGCGTTGAGCGGATGCGGTTCGTCGTTCGCGATGGTATGCGCGAACACCCAGCCCGAGCCCGGCGTCGCCTTGAAGCCGCCCGTGCCCCAACCGCAGTTGAAGTAGAGGCCCTTCACGTCGGTCTTGCTGATGATCGGGCACGCGTCGGGCGAAACGTCAACAATGCCGCCCCACTGGCGATTCATGCGCACGCGCGAGAACACCGGGAACATTTCGACGATGGCCTGCAGCGTGCCTTCGATGATGTGATAGCTGCCACGCTGGCCAAAGCCCGTGTATTGATCGACGCCCGCGCCAATCACGAGGTCGCCCTTGTCGGACTGGCTGATATACGCGTGCACCGCGTTCGACATGATGACCGAGTTGACCACCGGCTTGATGGGCTCCGAAACCAGCGCCTGCAGCGGGTGACTTTCGATCGGCAGGCGGATGCCGGCCATGTCGGCGAGCGTCGTGGTGTTGCCTGCCGCAACCACCGCCACCTTCTTCGCCTTGATGAAGCCTTTCACCGTATCCACGCCGGTCACGCGGCCGCCGTCGCGGCGAATGCCCGTCACCTGGCAATTCTGGATGATGTCGACGCCATGGCGGTCCGCGCCGCGCGCGTAGCCCCAGGCCACCGCGTCGTGGCGCGCCACGCCGGCGCGACGCTGAATGGATGCGCCCAGCACCGGATAGCGGCTGTTCAGGTTGATCGTGGGTTCGATCTCCTTGACCTGCTCGGGCGTGAGGAACTCGGCGTCCACGCCGTTCAGGCGGTTCGCGTTCACGCGGCGCTCGGTGTCGCGCACGTCCTGCAGCGTATGCGCGAGATTCATCACGCCGCGCTGGCTGAACATCACGTTGTAGTTCAGGTCCTGCGAGAGCCCTTCCCAGAGCTTCATCGCCTTCTCGTAGAGCGCGGCCGACTCGTCCCACAGATAGTTCGAGCGCACGATGGTGGTGTTGCGCGCCGTGTTGCCGCCGCCGATCCAGCCCTTCTCCAGAATCGCGACGTTCTTCACGCCGTGCTCCTTCGCGAGGTAGTACGCGGTGGCGAGCCCATGCCCGCCGCCGCCGACGATCACCACGTCGTACTCCTTCTTGGGCTCCGGGCTCCTCCACTGCCGCTCCCAGTTCTCGTGATACGACAACCCGTTGCGGAACAGACTGAATATCGAATAGCGGCTCATGGTGTCTTCCTCTCAGCATTCGATCACGTTGACCGCCAGGCCCCCGCGCGAAGTTTCCTTGTATTTCGTTTTCATGTCGGCACCCGTTTCACGCATCGTCTTGATGACCTTGTCGAGCGAAACGTAGTGCTTGCCGTTGCCCCTGAGCGCCATCCGGGCAGCGTTGACGGCCTTTACCGCGCCCATGGCGTTGCGCTCGATGCATGGAATCTGCACGAGGCCGCCCACCGGATCGCAGGTCATGCCCAGGTTGTGCTCCATGCCGATTTCAGCGGCGTTCTCCACCTGCTCCGGCGTCCCGCCCAGGACTGCCGCGAGCGCGCCCGCCGCCATCGAGCACGCCACGCCCACCTCGCCTTGGCAGCCCACCTCGGCACCGGAAATGGACGCGTTCTCCTTGTAAAGCAGGCCGATCGCGGCGGCGGTCAGAAGAAACGTGACTGCGCCGTTATCGTCTGAGCCGGGTACGAACTTCGTGTAGTACTGCAGCACGGCCGGGATGATGCCCGCGGCGCCGTTGGTCGGCGCGGTCACGATTCGTCCGCCCGCGGCGTTCTCCTCGTTCACGGCCATCGCATAGAGGTTGATCCAGTCGATCATCGAAAGCGGATCGCGCAGGCACTCTTCCGACTGCGCTTTCAACTGCTGAAAAACCGCGGAAGCGCGCCGCCGCACTTTGAGCGGACCGGGCAGCGTGCCTTCGATCGCACAGCCGCGTGCAATCGATGCCGCCATCACGTCGCGAATCGTCAGGAGGCCCGCGCGCACGGCGTCGGGCGAGCGCCACGTGCACTCATTGGCCACCATCACATCGGCGATCGACAGGCCGCTTTCGCCGCACAGCCGCAACAGATCCACGCCGGTCCGGAACGGATACGGCACGTCGTCGGTGCCCGGCAGGCCATTGAGCCGCTCCCCGGCATCGTTGACCACAAAGCCGCCGCCCACCGAGTAGTACGCCTGAGTATCGAGCACCGATCCGTTCGTATCGAGCGCCGTAAAGCGCATGCCATTGGGATGCAGCGGCAATACCTCGCGCCGCAGAAAGGCAATCTGCGTCTTTTCGTCGAAGGCGATGCGGCGCTCGCCCGCCAGGTCGAGTTCCTTCGCCGCGCGGATGGCGGCGAGGCGCTGTTCCGCATAGTCGGGATCGATCGTATCGGGCAGGTTGCCCTCGAGACCGAGTAGTACCGCCTTGTCGGTACCGTGCCCCTTGCCGGTTGCACCAAGCGATCCAAACAGCTCGATACGCATCGAGCCCAGACGAGCAAGCACGGAACGATCGCGCAAACGTCCGGCAAACTTGCACGCGGCGATCATCGGTCCCACGGTGTGCGAACTGGATGGACCGATGCCGATCTTGAACAGGTCGAAGGTGCTCACGTTCATGGCGTCCTCACAGACCCTGATAGACCGGATACCGCGCGCACAGCTTCGCCACCTCGTCACGCACACGGCCTTCCACCTGCGCGTCGCCCAGGTGATCGAGCACGTCACAGATCAGTCGCGCCGTCATTGCGGCGTCGTCCTCGCCGAAACCGCGCGTGGTGATCGCGGGAGTACCGATACGGATTCCGCTCGTAACGAAAGGCGATTGCGGGTCGTTGGGCACGGCGTTCTTGTTGACGGTGATATGCGAGCGACCGAGCGCGGCATCCGCGTCCTTGCCGGTCATGCCCTTTGCCACGAGACTGACAAGAAAGAGGTGGTCGTCGGTGCCGCCGGATATGACCTCGTAGCCGCGCGCGGTGAAGACTTCCACCATGGCCCGTGCATTGGCGAGCGTCTGCGCCTGGTAAGCCTTGAATTCGGCGCTTTGCGCCTCCCTGAATGCAACGGCCTTGGCGGCAATCACGTGCATCAGCGGACCGCCCTGTGTGCCCGGAAACACTGTCGCATTGAGCTTTTTCTCGATATCCGTGTTGGCGCGCCCGAGAATCAGGCCACCGCGCGGGCCGCGCAGCGTCTTGTGCGTGGTGGTGGTCACCACGTCGGCAAACGGCACCGGGTTCGGATACAGTCCCGCGGCGACGAGACCGGCGACGTGCGCCATGTCTACGAAGAGGAAGGCCCCCACCTTGTCGGCAATTGCGCGAAAGCGCGCGAAATCGAGTACGCGTGAGTAGGCGGAGAAGCCGGCTACGATCATGCGCGGACGATGCTCGAGCGCAAGGCGCTCGACCTCGTCGTAATCGATCAGGCCGGTGCTGGCGTCGACACCATATTGGACCGCGTTGAAGATCTTCCCGGAAAACGAAACCTTCGCCCCATGCGTGAGATGCCCGCCGTGCGCGAGACTCATGCCCAGAATCGTGTCACCTGGCGAGAGCAAGGCGAGGTACACGGCCGCGTTGGCCTGCGACCCGCTATGGGGCTGCACGTTCGCGAAATCGGCCCCAAACAGCGCTTTGGCACGCGCAATCGCCAGCTGCTCGACCACATCGACATGCTCGCAGCCGCCGTAGTAGCGCTTGCCAGGATAGCCCTCCGCATACTTGTTGGTCAGCACCGAGCCCTGTGCCTCGAGCACGCGCGGGCTCGTGTAATTCTCCGATGCGATCAGCTCGATATGCGCTTCCTGGCGCGCGCGCTCGAGGCGCATCGCCTCCGCGAGATCCGGATCGAATCCGGCGATGGTTTGTTCCCTGGAAAACACGCTGGCGTCTCCTGTCGATCCGGAGCCGGCGCTTTGGCTTTCGACCCGGGCTCGCGCTCAAGCGCGTCCCCCGGGTTCCAGGCAAAGTACTGGCTCCGGTCCCATGCAAGATGGTTGCTGTCAATAAGAAAACCCGCGACGCACGCCGCGGGGCGGCACTGTCCTGTCAGCCCTTGATGATGTTGTGCTCGGGGCCGTACGGGAAGGCCGTGATGTTGGTGGCGCCTTGTTCACCGACCACCAGGATGTCGTGCTCACGGTAGCCGCCGGCGCCCGGCTGCCCCTCGGGCAGCATGATCATCGGCTCCATCGAGACGACCATGTTCGGCTCCAGAATGGTGTCAATGTCTTCGCGCAGTTCGAGCCCTGCCTCACGGCCGTAGTAGTGGGACAGCACGCCGAACGAGTGGCCATAGCCGAACGTGCGGTACTGCAGCAGCCCGTATTCCGCGTAGATTTTGTTCAGTTCCTGCGCGATATCGCCGCAGCGCGCGCCCGGCTTGATCAGCTTCAGGCCGGCTTCGTGCACTTCGACGTTAACCTTCCAGAGACGCAGGTGCTCGTCGGGGCAATGATCGAAGAACATCGTGCGTTCCAGCGCCGTGTAGTAGCCGGCGATCATCGAGAAGCAGTTCAGGCTGAGAATGTCGCCCTTTTGCACCTTGCGCGTCGTGACCGGATTGTGTGCGCCATCGGTATTGATGCCCGACTGGAACCACGTCCACGTGTCCATTAATTCCGAATCGGGAAAACGGCGCGCGATTTCGCGCACCATCGCCTGCGTGGAGGCGAGCGCAACCTCGTGCTCGGGCACGCCTTCGCGCACCGCCGCCGCGAGCGCGGCGCCGCCGATATCGCACACGTTCGCGCCATGCTTGATGAGCGCAATCTCCTCATCGGACTTGATCATGCGCATGCGCATCGTCTGTGCGCCAATGTCGACAAACTCGACCGACGGCAGCGCCGCCTTCAGCTTCGAGAGCACTTCGACGGGCACATGATCGAACTCGATGCCCACACGGCCCTTGTTGTCGATCTCGCCCTGCACGGCGCGAAAGAAGTTATCGCGCTGCCAGTCTGTATAGACCACGTTGTAGTCGCCGACCGTACGCCGCCACGGCTGGCCGCCGTCGATGTTGGCCGAGATCGAGACGACCTTGGACGACGTAACCACGAGACCGTACTTTCTGCCGAACGAGCAGTAGAGAAAGTCCGAGTAGTAGTTGATGTTGTGATACGACGTGAAAAGCACCGCGTCGATATTCTCGCGCGCCATCAGCTCGCGCAGCTTGCGTTGGCGGATTGCGTACTCCGCATCGGAAAAGGTGTGCTTCACCTTCTCGCCATTCTCGATTCGAATCAGGTTCTCCATCTTCATGTGCTCGCTCCTGGGTGAAAAAGCGTGGTGGGTGTGAGCAGATGTTAGAAGTTCGGGAATTTGGAGAATTTCCGAAATGGACAACGTCGTTCCCGAATTGGCCAAATCGGGTTAACCATGAAATCGATCGTTCGCTTGCCTGCGTGTGTGGAGAGCCTGCGCTTGCACGCCTCGGCGCCGTACGCCGAGGTTGTGTCAATTTTTAGTGCCGATACGCGACGGGCGTATCCTGCCGCGATCTCTGAATGGCTACAGCGCGTTCTGATAGCGACGCCGGTCGGCGATCGGGGAGATCTGGAATTGCGCCTTGTAGCGCGTGGAGAAGTGGGTCGTCGACGTGAAACCGGTGCGCGCGCACACGTCCTCAAGCGAAGTTGCCGTGCGGTACAGAAGCTGCCGGGCGCGCAGAAGACGAATCTCGAGGTACGCCTCAGCTGGCGATTTGCCAAGGCGCTCCTGGAACCAGCGCTGGAGTTGCCGCTGCGAGACCCGCAGATGAGACGCAATCTCCGGCACGGCAATCGGCTCTTCGACGTTGCTTTCCATGATTTGCAATGCCTCGTCGAGCTTCTCATGCTCCGCGCCGATATATTGACGCAACGAAGTCTGCTGTCGATATTCGCGACTGCGCGGCTCCGCGACCAGCAATTCGAGCACACGCGCCGCGAGTGCCTGGCTGCCCGGCGGATTCGCCAGCAGATGCACCATCAAGTCAAGCGGTGCCACGCCACCGCTGCAGGTATAGCGATCCCGGTCGATTTCGAACAGCCGCGTGGAAACTGTCAGCTTGGGAAACTGCTCCATCAACACGTCCTGGTCTTCCCAGTGAATCGTGCAACGGTATCCATTCAGCAATCCAGCACGCGCCAGAAAATAGCTGCCGGTGTCGAGCCCGCCAAGCGCCGCGCCCTTGCCCGCCTGCCTGCGCAGCCAGTCCACAACGGCGCCAATCCCCCTTTTCGGAATGGGATTCGGCCCGACAACGAACACCACGTCAAAAGGCGCGCTGTCCGCCATCGAGACGTCGGGGACCACCCGGATACCGTCACTCGATGGAACGAACTCGTCGCCTGAGCCGATCAGGCTGTAGTCATAGACGCGCCGTCCTATGATCATGTTGGCTATCCGAAGCGGATCAATGGCGGAGCCAAGCGCAATCAGGGAAAAATTCTCGCGCAACAGGAAGCCGTAACGCATGACACGCAGATCGTGCATGCCGTCACGTACCTTTGACGGTGGCGATTGCCTGGGTAGGGTCGTTGACATCGGAAGATCGGTTTGACAGCGGAAAGGGGCCGGTTGGATTGCAGCATCTTAGCGTTGGCCCTTGCAGCCGGCAATTTCCCGCCCGGCGGTGGGTGCCCGGGGCAGGTCTGAATGTGGATGATGCCCGCGCGGCGGCCGGCCAGTTCAACCCGGCGCGTGAGCGTCACCACTCGTTTCCCGCGCTTGAGTCAAGCGCCGTCGGCACCATCGGCGTCAATGAATCCGGCGCAACGCCCTGACAGCTGTTTGCTTGAAGTCAGCGCTGCCTTCTGCGGAAGTCCAGGGCAAGCGCGAAAGGCATTACAGAAACGATAAAAACCGCCCTCGCGAAGCATTCAGCCTCCTTGACGAAGGGACTAAAAGCTAAAACTGCCGAAACGGCCGCCCCGAGGAAAAATGCAATCGAGCGCATTACTTAGGTATCGAAAGTTAAAGCATCGTTGACGGAGGATAGGCCCCTTATCTTCGGTCAGCGGAACAAGCGGTCCGACGAGACGTCGTGAGGCTCCGGATGCGACCATCCCGTCATGCGCTTCGAAACCCGTGACGCGACGTGCGTTTTTCGCGCCGCCCCGGAAAGAGGCAGACTCGCGCCCCGCCGTTGCCGCCTGTACCCCGCCACGCAGCCCGCTTGACCTCATGCATCGATGGCAACTTTTGCCTTGCATTCCCGAATAAATACTCACCTGGCATCCGGCTGCCTGGCTTCAGGGTGTCGACAGGCGACGGTCAAGACGAGCTGGCGTCCTCGGTGGCCTGCGGGCCTGCAGGCGGGTTTGGGGTAGGAAAGCGGAGAGCTGGGTGGCTGGAAGACGGTTAGTTGCGATACTCGCCAGCCTGCGCGGCACCCGCATTTGACAGAATCCCGCATTATCAACGTTTGAACATGGGGGACGGACCGGGCGCCGCCCACCGGGACCCCACCCTCGCACACAAAATATTAATAATATAAATCAACAGGTTACGTCATTTTTTAATGTGACCTCTCAGGTTTCGCCTAATATTTAAGCGTGCGTGCGGCCCCCGACCCACGCACACGCTCCAAGCCCGCGCCCCTGTGCGGGCGTTTTTTCGTCGGGCGCGAACGCACGCGCCTGACTCGGAGCGCGCCTGGGCCCGCATATCCTGGGCGTTCGTCCGTGCAACCGCCCGTTAACGTTGGTGAGCACTCACCGTGCATTCCACGCATCCCGGGGACCGACAGCGCGCCGCGGCATACGCATAAGTTGAACTGCGTCACGCGGGCCTGCACGGCCGGGACGGCGCCAGCCCCCTGCTCCACCAGGCGGCCTTCCAGGTTTCATCCCCGGCTGGTCATTGCCTGCTTCCACCTGGCTTCATTCCGACCCGCGCCAGCTCGCGTTGCTGATGCGGCCGCCCTCTCCCGCCTGCCGGACACATCGGGGTCGTTTCGAAAACAGCTGAGCCGTTCGATCGCGACGGATCGTAGACGTTGATCCGCCAAGGCAAGGCCAGCGCGTGCCGACAATGAGGGGGCTGAGAGCTCGATCAACTGAAGATCCTGCCCGAACCTTGCGTACCCGCAATGTCCGTGGACGCCTGAGTGCGTGGTTTTTTCGGTGCAGGACGCCATTGCATTGAAACAGTCGGCCAGTTCCTCGCGGCACACAACGTCCGGGGGTTCGCGTGCGGCGCCTTGCCCATTAGAGGCAGCTGTCGACAATTTTTGCAATCCTGATGATTTAACGCTTTCCCGCGTCATCACCCACAGCCTCATCTGGCGCTCACTGGGCGCCGCCATGCGGGCCGCATCGGCGATGGTATGCAGCACGACGATGCGCTCCTGCCTGGCGCAGCTGGACCACGGCGATGCGATCGGGAGGAGGCGGCTCACGCACTGCACGCTATCTGGCGCGCTGCGCTGAATCACGCGGAACAGTGCCACTCGAAGGCGTTCGTGGCCGCACGTCAGGAAGCCCTCGCCACATCGACCGCGAAGTGACGATCTATGACCCTCTTCTCCTGGGCGTCCACTAACATGCCGGTCGTAGAACAAGGGTTTATGCCAAATGGATATCCGCATGCCCAGTGAAACCGGATTGCGCGAGCAGTATGCAAACCTCCAGCAGCGCTCGCTGCTTCTTGATGCGCTCGGCCCGTCGCGTGTTGGTCATTTATCCGCTGCGATGGGCGTTGTTGCAGAAATTGGGGCGCTTCCAGGTGGACTGACGTTTACGTGCAACGCTCGGGTTGACCAGGATGTTAACTTCGCATCGAGCTGCGTAGATTCTCGATTTTTTCCCCGAGAAGATGCGCAAGGACGAACGCAAGGCCAGCGAACCCAAAGGGGTGTACCGCGTCAGGAACTGGCGGGATTACAACGCGGGCTTGATCGCAAGAGGCGATGTAACCATGTGGATTGATGAAGGCGTACTGACGCAGGTACCCGAGGCTGGCCCGACCAGGCACGGCCGACCGCGTGTCTACAGCGATGCAGCGATCCAGATGCTGCTCAGTCTCAAGCAAGTCTTTCATCTGCCGCTGCGCGCACTGCAAGGCTTCGCCCAGAGCTTGCGCAAGCTCGCCTTTCCGAGCTTGCCGGTACCCAACTACACGACCTTGAGCCGTCGCGCCCAGACCCTCAAGGTCGCGCTGCCGGCGCAACGTCCCCATGAGCCCATGCACCTCGTGATCGACAGCACCGGGCTGAAGGTTTACGGCGAAGGCGAGTGGAAGGTGCGCAAGCATGGCTGGTCCAAGCGTCGCACCTGGCGCAAGGTGCACCTCGCGATGGATGCGAACACAGGCCAGATCTGCGCCGCGCTGATGACCCATCAGGACGAAGGCGATGGCGAAGTGTTGCCCGATCTGCTCGACCAGATTCCGGCTGATGTAATGATCGATACCATCGCAGGCGATGGCGCTTACGACACCAAGCCTTGTCACGCGCAGATCGCCGCGCGTGGCGCCAGCCCGTCGATTCCGCCGCGCGAGGGAGCGAAGCCGTGGCCAGACCGCACGCCCGGCGCCACCTGGCGCAATGCAGCTATTGCCGCTATCGAAGGAAGCAGCAGGCGCGAATGGAAGCAGGCGAGCGGCTACCACCGGCGATCGCTCGCCGAGACCTTGATGTACCGGCTCAAGGTACTCACGGGCTCCTGTCTGTGGGCGCGCGCGACGGGCTCGCAAGCCACCGAGGTATCAATCCGTGCGGGTGTACTCAATCGCATGGTAGCCCTCGCTCGCCCGCAGTCCGTCCGTATCGCCTGAGATTGAGAGCACACAGATCATGTCGTCTCTACGCCTGATTTACGCAACAACGCCGCTGCGATGCAGTCGTCGCCGGATGGTGAAGAAGCGTCAGCAGTGCATCTGCGGGTGCTGAAAGAGGCAACCGACGAGGCGATGCTTGCCGTCAAGGACTACCACGGTGCGCTGCCTTTCGTCGAAACTGCCCACTCCCTGCTCGAAAGCCTCGCCAGACCTCCTGCCTTCGCCGACGACACGGAGCAATGGCACAGCGAAATACTGGCGCGCCTGCAAGAGGTGCTGGACAGGGCCGCCGATATGATCGCCGAAGGAGAAGCACATCTGGAGCGCTCGCGGCGTGTGCAACTCCAGGACATTCCCTGGATGAATTCGAACAGGTACTTGTTTGCCGGGTAATACTGTCGAAGTAGTGTTCGCTGAACGGCCCATGCGAGAGCTTCGAAGGAACGCTTCCATTAGAAACGGAAGCTGTACGGTGTACTCAAGAAAAGTTTTTTATCTTATAGATAGGACACCTAACCGTATCTATCGCAGTATCTCCTGTTCGACGAGCCCACGGCCACCTCGCTATTCCGAATATCATTCACCCACCCGGTTATGGTCTCAAGCGTCGCAATAGGTTGACGTTGCCCGCGATTTTCGCATCCGCTAACCGAGCACTTATTATGCCGCTTCCTTTCGCTGTGCGGCGTGCCAGTCTTGTTCAAATTGCATCGGACTGACGTAATTCAACGTCGAGTGCAAGCGCGAATGATTGTAGAAGCTCAACCAGTCGATTACCTCGTCCATCGCTTCGCGACGCGTCGCAAAGCGTTTGCCGTGGATGCGCGCCTGCTTCAGCGATCCCCACAGGCTTTCGGTCGGTGCGTTGTCCCAACAATTTGCTCGGCGACTCATCGAGCTTTGCATGCCGTAGCTCTTGAGCAGGTCCTGAAACTCGGCGCTGCAATATTGGCTCCCACGGTCGCTGTGCACGATCAGACCGGTCTCGGGGCGACGACGGAACCACGCCATACGCAACGCGTCAGAAACCAGCTCCGTGCGCATGTGCGGCTTGAGCGACCAGCCCACGACCTGGCGGCTAAACAGATCCAGGATGACCGTCAGGTACAGCCAGCCCTCGTCGGTCCACAGATACGTGATGTCTGTCGTCCAGACCTGATCGGGCTTCGCCGGCGAGAAGTCGCGTTGCAGCAGGTTCGGTGCGACCGGAAGGTTGTGGCTGCTGTCTGTCGTGGCCTTGAAGCGGCGTTTGGTCCGCGCCTTGATGCCATGCAGCTTCATCAGCCGTTGAACCCGGTCCTTGCTCACGCGAATGCCTTGCGCAAGCAGCTTTTTCCACACGCGCGGCCAGCCGTACTCGCCTTTGGATTCGGCGTGCACGGCCTTGATGTGGACCAGCAACGCATCGTTGCTGATACGTCGGCGCGGCCGATCAGGATCAACGTCTCGGGCCTTGCGGTTGTGATAACCACTGGGGCTGACACCCAGCGCCTCACAGGCCACGGATACCGGCCATTGTCGGCTGTGCCGCTCAATCCAGGCATACTTCACGCCGACCTCTTCGCGAAGTATGCCGTCGCTTTTCCCAGGATGTCGCGCTCCATGCGCAGCTTCGCGTTCTCTGCCCTGAGTCGCGCAATTTCCATCTGTTCGGCCGATACCTGTTTGCCTGCGCCAGCGAGCTTGCCAGCCTCGTCAGCCTTGAGCCAGCTGTTTAGCGTCTGCGTACTGATGCCCAGAATCTTTGCCACCGCCGCCTGGCTCTGGCCGTTACGCACCATGCGAACCGCCTCAACCTTGAATTCCAGCGTGTACCGCGCCCTCGGGTTACCCATTGCTCAATCCTCCGTCACTGAAGTTTTACACACTCTCAATAACGGATACGTTTTTCGAGGGCAAGGTCAAGGTCGCCGGTTATTCGTGATCCTGTAAACGTGTTAACCGGATGAGACGCCCCAGCGTGGAGTCAGTCCTCGAAAGGACAAGGTAGCAGGTGCCCGTCGTCGTCAGGGTCACAGCCGATCAAATGTGACGACACAATTCAGGGCACGACGGAGCCGTTCTACCCGCCGCCGCGCATTGCGCGCGTCGTTGTGTGTGCGACCAGGCATTATGAAGCGGGAGCACCAGTCGTTTTCCATTGCTGGAACGATAGCGGTTTTGCTGCGAGCACGCCTTTTGGGCGTCTCATCCGTACCCCACATCGGTCTCCCCCGCCCTGCGCGGCAGAGAGCGTGCGGCGCAGGCTATGGGGAGGTCGTCAGCTTCAAGTTCGGTCGCAACTCGTGCGTAACCGTTTCACGTTGTCCCTTGCGTTGATCGGACACCTGTTCGATGCCGGCCTTCCGAACCTCCTCGCAGAACGCTATGCGTGAGCGGTAATAGTCAGCCTGCAATTGCGCATCCATGACCCGCTGTTCGGCCTGGAACAGCGCCATGCGCAATTCTCCGAGCGCGCGCTCAGCCTGCTTCTCCGGCGTTGCGGCATTGTGTGCAATCAGGTTTGCAAGCCATCGCAGCATGGATGAACCCTCCTGTCCTCGATTCCGCGATCGCACGCATCAGACGCCTGCCACGCGCGAACTGGAGTTGCGAAAAGTCTATCAGAGTCGCGAACGGCGGGAGCGATCCTGGCACCTACCCGGTGGACAGCGCGAGGGCGACCAGTTCGAAGGTGGGCCATGCCGTGTTGGGTTACGGATCCGTTCGGCTACGGAAGCCGGGCCGCAAACGCGCGGCGCTGCAACCGGCTTCCACTGCGAGTCGAATCCCCGCAAACGTTGCGGAAGGCGGCCGCCAGATGACATTGACCACCCGCAGGGAATACGAGCGACCGGTGGGACGGACAAGGTGCACGGCTATGGTTCTTCAAGTGTTTTACCGGCTGCGATGCCTGTACAACAGTCACGCTACGATCGAACAGATTTCCTCTGTACTCGCCCTGTCGACATACCCCGGCCGTCTCGGCCAGAAACCGCAGCCTGCGCTCGATGACTGGCTCGATGCGACCACCACCTTCAATTTTTCTGCGCTCTTTTTCCTGCCCAACATGTACTCCCTGATTTTCCATTTCGTCGCATTCTGATCGGGGCCCTCGCTGGCGTCAGGCGCCTCCAGCCTGAAGTTCAGCCGGGATTCGTCAACCCGCCCCATCCCGATCCCGCTGCGCACATTGAAAGCGAAATCAGCCGTCGGATCAGGCGGTGCGGCACAGCGCCCAAATTCACCCGCGGCGTTTCGCGGATTTCGCCGTGGCAGGCGCAGCACGTGCAGTGGGCTTTTTAGACGCAGCCGGACGGGTCGCCTGCGTTGCGCCGGAGCCGGTTTTTGCTTTCGCATTTTTCGGGGCGGCAGGACGGCGCTCTACGTCCAGCGGCGCGACCTTGGCTTTGGCTTTGCTTTCGACCTTACCCTTGGGTGCCGATTTCGCAGTCGCGGACGACTTCGGTGTCGTCGACTTCGGTGTCGTCGACTTCGGTGTCGTCGACTTCGGTGTCGTCGACTTTGGTGTCGTCGACTTTGGTGTCGTCGACTTCGGTGCTGTCGACTTCGGTGCTGTCGACTTCGGTGCTGTCGACTTCGGTGTCGTCGACTTCGGTGTCGTGACTTCGACTGTCTGCGAGCTGACTGCTTTGCGCGTGCGCTTGCCCCGCACCCTGGGCGGATCAGCAAGGGGTTCCATGTCGATATCGATACCGAACACGTCGCCCAGATCTGCATTGTCAAGCAACCTGCCGGACGCCGGGACGGCGCCTGCCCCGGGCAGATTCGCATCGGTGCTATTGACGAGTTCGGTGGGGTCAACGCCACGTAACGTAAAGAGCAATTCGGGCTGCTGGTCGAGCCGTGCGCCGATGCCATAGAGTACGGCGGCGACGTGCTTGCACATCGCCGCCCAATCCAGACAATTGCAACCGAGTTTGATGTCTTTCGGCGCGGGAAAAAGCCCGGTTCCCGGCTTGCAGATGCGCCCCATCACCGCGGCCGACAGCTTGCCCTGCAGCAATTCGACCATGGAGTCAATCGAGGACGCACAGTCGGCGCTCAAGTCGCGCCACTGTTTTTCCGGGCAGGCTGCGACATCAATTTCGATCTCGTACAGGCTGGACCCCATGACCTGCGCACGGATCCTGCCCGTCGTAATCTGCAGGTCGATCACCGAACCATTGCGCACGTACGTGCGACCGCGTGGCAGGCGACTTTCGTAGTCGCTGTAGTGCTCCAGGTTATCGCACCACGCCTTGCCCCAGAAGGTCTTCGCGATGGCCCCGCGATACGGCGCAATGGGTGACAGCGTCTTGCCAGCTTTGGTCGCCCTGGCGACCAGCTGCCCGGCTTTTTTCCTGCGTTCGGCCACCGGAACGTAAGGTTTCCATCCACCGAAGTTAGCCATCTGCGTTCTTTCCCATGATCAGTTTTCCTGCGCGGAGTGAATATCGAGCCTGACAAGATCGAGCAACTCGCGGTCACCCATCTCGGTCAGCAGCAGTTCCGCGCCCCCTTCAAGCACATCCTTCACCAGTTGCTGCTTCGTTTCGATCAGCTGATCAATCCGGTCCTCGACCGTACCCTGGCAAACGAACTTGTGCACGAGGACATTCCTGCGCTGGCCGATACGAAATGCCCGATCCGTCGCCTGATTTTCGACCGCCGGATTCCACCAGCGATCGAAGTGAATCACGTGGGACGCGGCGGTGAGATTCAGCCCCGCTCCGCCCGCCTTGAGCGAGAGCACAAAGAACGGCACCGATTCGTCCTCCTGGAACTGCCTGACCAGTTCGCGCCGTTTGGCTACGGGTGTGCCCCCATGGAGAATCAGGCCCTCGCGGCCGAAAAGCGATCCGAGGAATGCGGCAAGGGGCTCAGTGGTTTCCCGGAATTGCGTAAAGACCAGGACCTTTTCCTGTTTCGCCGCGATCACGTCGACGAGCTCGCGCAGCCGTGCAAATTTGCCGCTGGCTTCCGGCTTCCACGCCGCATCGCCCAACCACTGGGACGGATGGTTGCAGATCTGCTTGAAGCGCATCAGGTAGCTCAATACGATCCCCTTGCGTTCAATACCGTCGGTGCCATCGAGCGCCGCCGCCAGGTCCTTGACCGCGCGTTCATACAGGGCGGCCTGGATGGGGCTCAGGTGACACCATGCCTTGAGTTCGGTTTTTTCAGGGAGATCGGCGATCACGCGCCGGTCCGTTTTCAGGCGACGCAGAATGTAGGGCCGCACGAGGTTTCGAAGCGGGCCGAAGTGCTCCATTTTCGCCAGACGCCGGGTGAGCCCGGCAAAGTCCTTCGCCGAGCCCAGCAGGCCGGGATGCGTGAAGTCGAAAATGGACCACAGGTCCGACAGGCGATTTTCCACCGGGGTGCCCGTCAGGGCGATGCGTGAGCGGGCCTGCAGCTTCTTGACCTGTTTCGTCTGCCGGGCGCCGGGATTCTTGATCGCCTGGGCCTCGTCGACAATCGCGACGCGCCACTGCATCGACTCCAGAACCGGCTGACGCAGCAGCGACCCGAAACTGGTAATGACGAGGTCGGTCTGCATGAGATTCGTGCTGTCCAGGACGCGCAGTTCTTCCGCTGGCGTCACAGACGGGTGCGCCACCAGCACGCGCAGACCCGGCGCGAAACGTGCCGCTTCCGCAGCCCAGTTGGCCAGCAGTGAGGCCGGTGCGACCAGCAGGCTCGGGCGCGGGGCGCCCAGATCGCGCTTGAGAATCAGCAACAGGGAGAGCACCTGCATCGTCTTCCCGAGGCCCATGTCGTCGGCCAGACACGCTCCCAGCCCCAGCTGGCTGAGCAGGTAGAGCCACTGCACCCCCGCCTGCTGGTAAGGTCGAAGCTGCGCTCTCAGGTCGACGCCGGGATCGACCTGCGCCAGCCCTTCCGGCTGGCGCAACTGCCGCAGCGTCTCGGCCAGCCAGTCGCCTGCCACGACCTGCGCCCAGTCGCGCTCGTCGGAGCCTTCGGTTTCATCGCCGGACACGCCTGCCAGTAGACGCAAGGCATCGTTCAACGGCAGCCCCGCCTGCGCGGCCTGCTCGAGACCTTCAAAACGCTGGAGCAGGCGGCCGAGCTTTTTCGTGTCCACCTCAATCCAGCGCCCGCGAATCCACTGCAGACCGTCGGCGCCCTTGAGCAGACTCCGGATCTCGGCCGGACTGAGCGCTTCGCCATCGAGCGACACCTCCATCCTGAAGTCGAGCAGCGCTTCCCTGCCAAGGAGCGATGGTGGCTGCGTCCCGACACTCGCCCTGACCGCGGGTCGCGCAGGACGGCCCGTCGCCCAGGTCGCCGGTAGCCGGACCCTGATGCCGGCAGATTCCAGCGCCGGCAGATCGGAGAGAAGACGCCAGGCGTCAGTCGGCATCCAGCGCAGCGGGTGGTAGATTTCGCGCGACTCGAGCATCGCGCGCAGCCAGTCACAGCGTTCAGCGGCGCGCTGAACCGGCATCAGGAGAGAGAGCAGCTGCGCCTTGTTGCGCGCCTCGGAAAACTCTTCGAGCGCCCGCGAAAGCGGTTGATGCTGTGTCTTGCCATGGGCTGACAGGCGCGCCGCGTACGTAGCCAGGAACGCGAATGGTGCTTCGGGGTCCTTGCGGTTTTCGGCAAGGTTGAAATGAACACGGCCCACCAGATTCCAGGCAGGATGACGCGACCTCAGGAATGCCTGAAGCGACGCTCCCGAACCTGCCAGCTCGTCACGCAAGGCGCCATCGATTTCGCCCCACAGTGCCGCCAGGACATCCGGGGTGAGATATTCCGCGCCCGCCATGGGTGGCGCATCGTCGATCAGCCTGTCGAAGTCCGCCCTGTCCGGTTGGGCAACCGCGACTTCCCCACCTTCTGGCGTGGTGCACAGGGCCGTGACATAGCGGGCCCCCAGGTCGCGCCACCATGCCCAGGCGGGCGGCAATGCTCGCCCGATGGTCGCGCTTCCCAGATAGAGCAGCCCATGACCTGGGCCGCGCGTGAAGGCCGCGCCCAGCGCGACGTCATCGGGCAAGGCCGGCGCATCGACGTCCGGCGCGGCAAGCAGGTGGCCGGCCGGTGTGATTCTTGGCGAGAGGCGATCGGTATCGGTCAAGGACATGGACAGTTGATGGGAAAGTCGCGGGTTCGCATGCAGGCGGGAGACAGACCCGCAAGGAGATCACGTATCGCCTGCGCCGTGGGGAGTCTGCCCACGCCGCGCAAGGGCTAGCCCTTCCGGGAGCGCCAGGCGGATTCTGGCACCGGGCGCGCTCAGTGTTTCGGCGCGGGTGCCGGCCCGTCTCCGGTTACCGGCGCAATGCCGTGCGTGCTGATCGTGCTCCATGCTTCGGCCAGCGCAGCCCCATCGGTCGGGAACGGCTCGTCCCAGACCGTGGACGTTCCAGACGCGTCGATGATTTCCAGTATCCATCCGTCGCGGCCATCATCGTCGGCGCGATAGATGTGCACGTCGACAGACGTGCCACCACGCGTGATGCGCGTAGCCAGCGGGGACAATGCCAGCGGATGAAACGCTTCGTCCGTCACCCGGCCAAGCGAATCGACAAGGAACACATCTTTGGACACGCTCCCGTTCCGGGCGTCCAGATTCCCCGGCGTGGTTTGCGTCGCCGTCCTGGCTTTCGGCGATGAACCCGCCGGGACCGTGCCGGGGTGCTCTCCCTGCTCCATCAATCTGCGACGTTCTTCACACCCGTGGCGATGGATATTGAGTGCCGAGGCCGCAAGCTGGAGTACGAACGACCGGCGTTGCTCAACCGTGTAGTCACGGCGCGCCAGTTCCTGGTATCCGGAGGCTGTGCCGAACAGCAGGATGATATTGAACCACCAGGGGTGTCGTTCGATCAGCGGCTCCCACGCCTCCCGGTCGATGTCGATGCCCTTGCAATACCCTTCGCACCATTCGTCGAGGACGGGAACCTCTTCGCCCTTGTATACGCGCGTGTGCAGCGGGAGTTCGAACAGGTCGGGGCATTGATTCAGGGTGTCGTTGATGTCGTTCCAGTACTGAAAGATCAGTCCGGTGACCTTGCGAGCGCGACCTGCTGACAGGAATCCGGGTTGACGGGTTGCGTGCCTGGCATCCCAGATCCACGGAAGAATCGCGCCCGGCAAGATCACGTTCGGTCCGGAAATGACGGCAGTCAGAAAACCATGCAACATGACCGCATCCATCGCATCGCTGCAAACGGCATTGCCCGAAAGAAAGCGTTCGAGAAAATCCAGCTCTTCGTCAGTCAGCGGATCGTTGAGTTCGGGATCGGGATGATCGAATTTCATGGTATTTCCATGCGGTATGTGGCAACCGCGAGGCTGTCCGCCCGCGCTGCCATTGCCGCCGACGTTCGGCGCAACGCCGCGGTTCCAGGACGCATTCCCGGCCAACCGCACAGTGCCGGCATTTTACCCGAGGCGTGATGCGCAATCCCGACGCCGGATCGACACGCGACGAACGTTCTGGCTGGCGAGCCGACTTGCGAATGGTTCATCCTCGCTGCGCTCAATCAAGACGTCGCAGCCATACAACTTCGGCTGCGCCAGCAGTGCGCCACGGGCGCGATATCCACCTGCCTGAAGACCCCAGTTTTTCGCACTCCGCCGGTGTTGGGCGCGGAATTGCCGAAGACAGTTAGTCGCGTTTCCCGGCCCGATAGCCACCGCATGTGGCAGTGGACGGCCGTTTGACAGTTGGGCCCGGTAATGTCGAAAAACGCGCACGGCACGGTGGTGTCCCCTCGCCAAGAGATTTCAAGGCATGAGCAGGAGCCGGACGAGCAACCGCCTATCGGCATCATCCTGTGCGCCGGAAAGAAGCAAGAACAGATCGAGTTGCTCGAGCTGGGCAAGAGCGGGACTCATCTCGCGGAATATCTGACGGTACTCCCGCCGCGCGAGGCACTGGAAGCCAAGCTGCATCAGTCAATTCAGGCTGCTCGTTCGCGCCTGCAGGATGATCGCAACCGCTAGGGGGGGCAAATCCACGGGCCGAGAAGATTCATGGCAGTGCATATCGCGACTACTTACTGGTGCGGTGGTCCTAGAGAAGCGACAGGCGCTTGACAGACCCGGCTCGGCCTATCGAATGTCGCTACGACGCTCGACTATGGTCTTTGACATGGATCTGTCAGGGCAGTGAGCCAAAGCGACCGCTTCAAGACCTGCAGTATTTCTCTTGGCGCGATTGTCATCGCGATACACGTCTGGATGAAGCCCGCCGTTGTGCCGGGGTCGGCACAAGGCGGCAAGTTACCGGAAACGTCGTTCAGACGGAACTCTCAGATCCACCGCCGCAGATTCTTTCCGCGCTGCGGAGAGAATTCACGCTCGCCTCGATTCAGCCACGTTGAACCCCGCGAAATGCGCCATGATGATCAAAACAGGCCTGCCGCGCACCTCGGCCGACGGCAGCGGTGCTAGAGCGCGATGGACGGCGCGGCAGCGCGAGCTACCACACACGGGGACGTGCTCGGAAATAATGCGACGCGATTAAAGTACAAATTACGTATCGTTCCATACGATTTTGCTGATTACCGCGTTTGACGCCGCGCTGCCTGGATTTCACCGATGTTCGTTTAACGTTCGCCTCTCGGCGCCGTGAAACAATTTGCGTCGGTTAGGCTGTAACCCCTATCGCGTAAGGGTTTGCAGACATCAAAATTTACAGTCCGAATGTTTCACGACGCGACCCTTTTCTCGTCTGCGTAATCAATTCGCCCAACAATTCGCGTACCGAGGGCATCTGATCGGGCACACCGTCTCTGCGGTTATCGGTTAGGCGGATTTCCGTGCCGCTGGCACGCCGATACGCGTCTCAATTGTCAGATTGAAGAGCAGATGGTTAGTTGCATCACATGACCACCCGTTCCGCCGTGTCGTGTGTGCGGCGCCGACCGTTCGCTTCGCGTCGAAATTCGGTGGGCCAGTGGATCGTCAATGGATGTCCGAGCACCACAATGATCCAACGTCCTTCAAGCGCCCTATGCTCCGAATGCTAGCTTAGCCACGTCGCCCCGGGCTCATGCTCTGGCGTCGTCCGATGAAGACTGGGAGCGAGAGAGGAAACAGGACCAGTGCAACGTAAGCTCGCATCTTTGGCCTCTCGGAAGGCCAGCCGGTGCACAGCAAACTTGGCGCCGTTGCTGAGCCAATCTTGGGGGAGCGTGTCGTTCTCGCGGAGGCGAATCCCCACGCTTTGGAGAATTCCGTCTGTTGCCCGAAAATAGGCCCGGTGCCGTTCTATGGCGGATTGTAGAGAGCTGGGCGGCGAAGGCATTTGCTCGCCACTTTCTGCTATAGAGCAGCTACTGCTGCAACCCCATTCGCGTACGTTGAATTGACGTATGCAAGGCCCCTAGCGGGTGCATTGTCCGCACCGCGAGTCGAAAGCGCGGGCAGCTTCAGGAGCGACCCGGCCAGGATGAAATTTGTTCAATGCAAACGAACGCCGATCCGACCTCAGCTCCTCTCGCTAGGTGCGCACCGCGCCCCGCCGCCCCAGACTGCTATGTCATCCTGCGCGGCACATGGATTCGGCGAAGCAATGCGAGATCGAATGTGACGGCCTGGGTGTGCGAACCAGGCGACTCCGACGTACGCCCGTCGCGCTCGAAACCATTGGATTGAAAGGCCAGAGACTCGCGATGATTTTGGCACCCTTGGCAGCGCCAGCCACAGGTGGGTTGACGTTCACAGGTACCGCTACCAATGGTGCCCTTGTTGCTATTGTTGCCGCCCCGCGCAAGCGCCCGTGCTCACCCAAAATCCAGCGCCAGCTAGCGTCAGTCCGACTGTTCCGACATTATCCGGGGGTACCTTTGCCTAATTCGTGAATCCCCGACACTATCCCCGGGACAGGGCAGTTTGACCCGCTGTCGAGCATGGCGTAAGACATAGCGCCTGTTCGGATCTTCGTTGCGTTGCCAATCAAGTACCGTAATCTTCCGGGCAGCGTCGCCAAATGACATTGCCAAGGTGCAGACTGGGACACTCGGGCCTTGTGTCTCCATTGGAGACACTCGGGGGAGAGCCGCGCGATCCATCAGTACGGTGACTCTGGATTAGACCATGCTCCCCCCGAATGGGGCTACGGGATACGAGTCGGGAGAGCGTGCCCGCGTTTGTCTCCAATGGAGACACAAAAAAGCCCGAACTCGGTCGGGCTTAAGAGGATACTAACCGGAAGAAGCATCGTCCGAAAATAACTGCGCGATAAGCGCACGTATTTGTTTCTCCCTATCCTCTGTCAGCATCCCCGCCTTAATTTTGACAGTGAATCCGACAGCGTCCTTCGTAATGGATCCGGCCTGACTCTTCCCGGCAAAAATCTTTTCGATCTTGCGATCACTGACACCTCCGTCAGATTTGCCATCGCCTTCCACTTCCTGCTTAATTGATCGAGCGAGCTTGGTCTGGTCGAGATCTCCAGACACAACTTTGACCCAAACGCTCCGGGCAATCTCAAGCGCTCGAGCATCCTTCTCGCGAAGGACAGACACCACATCTTGCGCGGCGTGCGCACCAAGCAATCGCGGTTGGATATTCAGATCCTTGATGACGAAATCGGGCAAGTCGCCAAACGCGAGGTAACGGTAAAGCTCCGAACGTGAAATCCCCAACGCCTCTGCCATACGCTTACGATTCGGGAACTCCCTTTCCGTCTGGCGGACTGAACGCGAAATTTCATAATCCGAGAGGTCCTCGCGCGCCACGTTTTCGACAAGTGCCAGCATCGCCATCTCCTCGTCCGAGAGATCGATGATGACAACCTTGATCGTTTCCTTCCCGATCATCTTGTGCGCGCGCCAACGTCGCTCCCCGGCGACTATCTGATAACCCGCAGCCACCCGACGCACGACAATCGGCTGGACCAGGCCGGCCTCCCGAATCGATTCGGCGAGCTGCGTCAGTTTCGCCTCATTAAACAACTGTCGAGGCTGCCACGGATTAGGAACGATCTCGGATAACGCGACCTCCGACGCCGCTCCGGTCTTCTCCAGCTCGATGATCCGCTGTTGCGCGACTGCCAAGGCACCTGCCATGCCAGGCGCAGTCCGTGGGCTCGTCGCTTTTTCCTGCTGAGGATCGAGCTTAATGTCTTTCGCCGCACGAACCTCAGCCGTCTTATTCATCATGCGCTCACGCAGGCTGCTCATTGCCCGGCCCTCCATTGCGTCACATATTGATCATCAATCCACTTGCAGTAATCCATCAATGGTTGCTTCACCCGCGCCAGTGTCTTCGCCACAGCGTCAGCCCGCGACAGATCGAACACGGTGGAAAAGGCAAGTGCACCATTGCTCATAACAGAACTGGCCGGAACTTCCGTTGCGTGAAGCCAATCCCCATACGCCCGCTGGGACCACGAGCGCACTACGGGCGCCGACGACGTGTTGCCGTAATCGACCCTCGACAAAAGGACCGAGATGAAATCGTACGTTTTGTCGAGTTCGTGCTCGACAAATCCGTGTGCAACCTCAGCGAACAGTGACCAAAATGACACCGACGAAATGAAGTCCAGGCTCTCCGGGACCAACGGCATCACCATCGAGTCGGCCGCCATCAGACCGTTTAGCGTCATGTAGGACAGAGACGGCGCCGTATCGAGAATGATGTAATCATATTGCGCCCGTAGCGGTTCGATACCCTTGCGAAGCACCGACCAGAACTCGAAACCAGGATTAGTCTGCTGCGCCGTCGGCAGGTGAAACTCCGCGTCGTGCAGGTAGTTGTGCGCCGGGATCACGTCAAGTCCATCCCAATACGTCGTTTGAACCTTCGACGCGAGGCCACCTTCGATGCTCGGGTCGTAGATGAACGGGAGCACAGTGTCCTCCCACGTCACATCCTTCTCGGCGTACAAGCCACACAACTCCGACAGAGACGCCTGCGGGTCTAGGTCAATGACCAGTACCTTGCGTCCACGAAGACTTAAGCCCTGCCCAATGCACATCGTTGTTGTGGTCTTGCAGGAGCCGCCCTTGAAGTTTGCTGTGATCAAGACGCGCCCACGATGTTCACGCGTGCCGGTAACCAGCGGAGTCTGGTAAATGTCGGATACTTGCTGCACCCAGGTCCGTGCATCTTTCAATGAGAAGATGCGCGCTCTTCCGGTCCCATGAGCTTCCCCGGGCGGCAATTCGCCGCCTTCCTTCGTGGCCAGATAGTTGATCTTCTGGCGATCCATTCCGCACATTTCCGAGAGTTCACCGATCGTAAAGACGGGTGGCGTCTTCCGTGGCCGCGGCGCCAAGATTTGATCCCGCAGTTCATTCGCCATTACCGACAGGCGCTCGGCAAATTCCCCAAGGTTAGAGAGCTTGACGCGGCGGTCAATCCCTGGCAGCTCGCTTAGATTCATTGCGACGGTTCCTCTTTTTGTCGACGGTGAGCTGATTTCTTCACGCTCCGCGTCTGTTTCAACGGTTTTGTGTTACATCTTTGACGAACCGTAGAATACTAGGCAGAGCGCACAATTGCCATCGGAATCTTATAAAGGCAACCTTTTTCATGTCGACACCGAACAACTCCAATATATTCAATGGCTTACGTCGACCCAGAGTGAACAATCGCCGTTGTCGAAAGAACATCGCAAACGACGTGGGTCCTGAGAGTTCGCGGACCTAACACAGAACACCTCACTTTGACTGGTCAAAAGGCCGGTGTTTCGACAATTCATTCCGCACGTGCACAATTTGCCTCACCTTTCGCGGCAGCGTAAAGCGGGAGTCTCAGAACCGAATCAAGCCTCGCGGATACAGCGAAATGACCAAACAGTCGAACCTACAGTGGCTTCTGAGGCGAAATACGCAGATAGCATCACTAGCTTCGTCATCCTTTCGCCTTGCGCACCGACTCGCACGATCTTTGTTTGCGGGTTGTTAGTGAATTAATAAAAAAAAGCAAACAACAACCAACAGAAAACTCGTCGCCCATAAAATCAATGACTTAGGCGAGAGAGGTGAGGTGTTCTGTGTTAAAGGTGCTGTTGATTGAGCGCGAAGGTGAACCGTTTACCCCGGGAAGGTGAACCAGATTGAGGAGCAAGGTGAAGTATTTGGGCGGCAAGGGTGAGGCGAAATGTGAAAGGTTGAAGCTAAGGTGAGGTGTTCTGTGTCGGGCTAGGCGAAAAGGTGAGGTGATCTGTGTTGACAGGGCACCTTGCCGTCGGTACCGTACGGGTCCATATCACCTTTTGAACAACAAGCTGGAGGCCGGAATGGCGATCGCAGGGCAGGTGGCCACGTCGAGGCAACTGGCATTGGCGTTGTTCGACGACGCGAACGCCGAGGACTTGCCCGTCGAAACAGCCCGCTCTGACATTGGTTTCGCGCGAAACAATGTCCTGATTCGGATTGTTGATTTAGGGGTGGCGGCACGACGCCTAATCGACGCCGCATATTTCATTGTCGCGCAGGAAGAACGGCCTCGTGACTTGTACGAAGTGGAGTTGGATTACTTCAAGTGGCTCATGCGCTATTCGAGCCGCAACAACACGCACCTTGAACAGGTCATTACCGAAGCGCAAAGAGCGCTGATACAGGCGACAGCAGCATCGGATGCAAACGGAGAGAAACCGTTCGGTTCGGTGCAGTTGATTGGTCGCATCACATATTCAGGCGGACGCTTCCAGTTCCGCGTTCCGCCGGATCTCATCGGAATCATACGTGGCCCTGGCAAATCGCACTGGCTGAGCCTGCGCATCACGTCGCTCTTTACGCTGAGCTACGCGCGAGTTATGTACGACCACTTGCTTCCCTACGCGGACGAGGGCATGACGGACTGGCTCGCCCTTGACGAACTTCGCTCGTGGCAAGGCGCGATGGGTGCCAAGGCGCAGGAGTTTAAGTACTTCAAACGCGACTGGCTCACGCCGGCTGTCGAGCAGATCAACGAGGTTTCCGACCTCACGCTGTCGTATGAGACGCGCAACGAGCCGGGGTCTCGCAAGATAGGGCGACTAAGATTTCGCATCGCGCGCAAAGAGATCGCGGAGCGCGTACTCCATACGCACGAGCACGCTCAAGCGATCTACCAAACGCTGAAGCAGGAGTTCGGGCTCTCTAGTTCGCAGCTTAACCAGATCGCTGCCGAGCGCGACACCTACACGGACGAGCGCCTTGAACAGGCGATCGAGCGCACACGTTTCAGCCTGCAAATGGGCAAGGTATCGAAGAGTCCGGCTGGTTTCTTCATGAAAGCATTGAAGGAAAGGTGGATCATCTCTGACGCGGAGCGCAAGATGATCGAGATTCAGCAAAACATGGCGCTGAATGAGCAGCGCGAACTTGAGGTGCGAGAGCAGGCCGAGACTCGGATTGCGCTCCGGATCGCAGCACAGGATGTTCACGCGCAAGGCCAGAGAGGCGAAGAAATCCGGCGTGGATGGGAAGCATACGAAGTCGCTGGACCGAGGCAGCGAGAGGACTGGCGACGGACCTATAGGACCAGTCCAGGTGGCAAACTTACGCTCCGTCGCTTGGGTGTCGATCCAACAGGTGAACTGGCTGAAACGACTATCCAGAAGTACCCGGACTTGAAAGACGGATTCGCGAGCTACGTTTTCAACAAGACGAAGTCTGGCAAAGCGAAGACCAAATAAGGAGTCGGAAAATCGGAGTGTCCGGCACCAGTTTGCCGGCTTCCGGATTCGCCTTGACAGCGAAATGCAATAGTTGTCGATAGTCACGGCGAGGAAATCTGGAAGCACAAACGGCATCTTTGCTTGGGACTGCTTGTTTTGTGCAGACGCGAAATTCGCCGATTTCAGCGAAAATCGCCATATCCGCGCGTGCACCCTCTTGGGTGATGGCGACGGTCGGCCGCTGGGACCTGGCAGCGGCACGCGGTAAGCGTTCGTTGCCGTTCGGAGATCAGAAGTCAACTGCAGCAGGCTTAACTCGCGCGCGTCGCTTATATCGCCGTGGCCGGCGAGGACCGCGAGCCGGGTCGCTCAGAATCACCGACACGGACCACGCGATCATGTGCTCAAGCTGGGTCAGGTACGGAAGCACGATGTGGAGATCTGTCAACTCTAGACGGAGGGCCTTGCCGCTCTCTATGACGCTGAGGCGCGGTTTATCGGTCGACTCCGGTATTTCGCCCTCTGCAAGAAACCTGAGAATCTCATCGGTCGTGCGGGCATTTATCGGAACGCGAGTAGCGTTCCTTTGCAGATGGTCCACTCCGAATTCAGCAATCAGACGGCTCAGACACTCGGCGAGGCGAAATGTGATCTGTCTCGCGCCGAAGATGCCCACGATTTCTCCGGGAAGGCGCGCGGCAGCAAGGGCCTTCGACACATGGGCCCGCGATACATTCATGGCTTTCGCCAGTTCAGCTTGTGTTCGCCATAGTCCCGCCCTGGTCATCAGGCTTCGATAGAACACGCCGAACTCGTACGCATTAGCGCCCCGCGAGATCATCGCCGAGTGTTCGGCCAGCGCAGCTGCAATGTTCGCGTCTTGATTTGTCATCGGATCGTAATGTTTCGTGCAGGCGCCTGCACGCCAATTTGCCAGTTTATTAAGCAGGCCTATGAAAAATCAATGACTTAGTTGTCTTTCGATTTCGCGCTGCGTGTGAAACAGGTGAAACATCGCGATTCTAACGCTCCCGTCAAAGGAGACCTGGCCTAAAAGCTCACCAAAAGCATCACCATTCCGCGTTTTCACGTGCAGGCGCCTGCACGAGAGACGCCGCGGTCGATGGTTGGCCGCAATGGTATGCAAAATAGCTTCCCTTTTGCTCCGAAGGAGGAGGTGCCGGACTGTTTCAATCGACGCAAGCCAATCTGTCCGCGCGCGTCATGCCCCTGTTCCGTCGTTCCCGCAAAGATGTTGCCCTTTCGCCCGCACCGGGAGGGTATTCCGAGGAAGATCCCGAAAAGATCATCTTCGATCGCGGCACGCGCCTGCGTGTCGAGGCCAACCACTGGAAGACCTTCTGCTTCGTGCTCGCGTTCATCGCGGGCGGGGCAGTGTGGACGCGCCAGCCGCCGCCGTCGGTGGTCAAGAGCTACGGCATTGCCGCCGATGCGGGTGGTCGTCCCCTCATGAAGCAGCTCGCCGCGTACAAGCCCGACGACCTTGCGCTGCGCTCGTCCGTCGCTGACTCGGTCCAGCGCTGGTTCACCATTGAGCCGGTCCTGACGCCAACGATCGAGGGCTCGCGCCTCGCGCGCAACGTCAATGCCGTCAAGGCTCAGATGACGGGCAACGCAAGGAACCAGTTCGGCGACTGGCTGCACCAGGACGCGCCGTTCCAGTCGATCCTCACCAACCCGAAGCTCGTGCGCGAGGTGGCGGTCAGCAGTGTTTCCGTGCTCGACGACTCAACGGTCGTCGTTGAATTCTCCACCTCCACCACGCAGTTCCCCTCGGACAAGCCCGTCGTGCAGCGCTATGCGCTCACGCTGCGCTACCAGATCGTGCCGGCCAGCTCGGACGAAGCCGTGGGGACCAACCCGTTCGGGATCTTCTTCCCGTTCTTCACTCTCCAGAAAACGGTATGACGATCCAGGCCCCCCGCGCTCTGGCGCTCGTGGTTGCGCTCGCCGGCGCGCTCGCACTTTCCGGTTCCGCCCTCGGCGCGTCGCGGGCCGCTTCCGCCGCAGCCGCCCTCGACGTTGGCTCGATCATGGGCGACCCGATGAGTCCGGTGAACCCCTACAACTCCGGCACCGATCCGGTCACAATGCCCAACGACGCGCGCATCGTCGTGTTCAGCTACAGCCGCGACCAGATCTTTCGCATCATCACCGCACCGGCCAAGAACACCACCATCGAGTTCGCGCCGGGCGAGAAGCTCATTGCCGAACCCGCCATGGGCGATTCGGTGAGCTGGCTCATCGACACGGACGGCGCAAACCACGTGTTCATCAAGCCGGTCAGGCCCGGGCTCGTGAACACGCTGCACCTGACGACGAACCTGCGCGAGTACGACATGACGCTGGTGTCGTCGCCGCTGGGTGGCCTTTTCTATCAGAGCGTGCGCTTTCACTATGCCGAATCGCTGATGGCAAAGGTGCGCGCGCGCGGCGATGCCGACGGCGCAGCCGATGGTGCGGTGAGCGGGAACGGCGGCGCGACCGATTCGGGACCCCTTGGCGTGCCGCCCGACAAGCTCAATTTCGACTACAAGGTCGATGGCTCTGCAGCGTTCAGGCCCGAGACGGTCTTTGACGACGGCAGGTTCGTGTGGCTGCGGCTGCCCGCGGGCGCGCCGTTCGCGGTGCCCATCGTCAAGGACCACGGCGACGACGTGAGCCCGAATTTCATCCGTCGCGGGCAGTACATCGTTGTCCAGCAGATGGCCGACCGGATCGTGCTGCGCGCGGGCGACGACGAGGTCACCGTCACACGCCGTCGTCCCGGCATCTTCAGGTTCTGAGCCATGTCGAGCCAGAGCCAGGGGGTAACCGCGGATCAGGAGCGCGTGGTCAAGGGCAAGTCGCCGCGCAACGCGCTCATGGCGGTGGGTCTCATCTTCGCGCTCGCCATCGGGGCGATGGGCTTCTATTACCAGTCGAAGGTAAGCGCCCGTGCGGCCGAACAGGCGAAGGAGGACAAGGCCGCGAAGACCGCCGCTTCGGTGGATCATGCACCGGCCAGTGACGATATCGACCGGATCATTGCCGACCAGCAGGCGCGCGCCCGCGCAGCCGAGCAAAAGGCCCGCCGCGAAGCTGCCGCAGCATCGGACGCCCAGCCTGTGTCAACGAAGCCGGCACTGTCGCTGGACCAGTACGAGCGGGAGTCGAACAACGGGAACCTGGCGGCCAGCGCGAAGCAGGACAGTCTCTACGCCTCGCCGATTTTCATTCCGGGCCTCAAGGTCAAGGAGCAGGCGGATTCGCAGAACAACGCCGCGGCGGGGGGAATCATGACGCCCCAGCAGATGGCAGTGCAACAGCTCGCCGCGCAGCAGGCAGCAGCAGGGCAGGCCGCCGCGCAGGCAGGGGCGCTTGCGGCGGCGATGGGGCAGGGTAACGCCCGCGCATCCTCCGCCGATCGCGACCTGCAGTTCCTGAAGGATGCGAAGGCGCAATCGAGCTCCGGCGAAGGATTCCTGAGCGCCGGGTTCATCGGCCAGGAGAAGACCTGCACGCTCTCGCCGCCGCATCACATTCCGGTGCTCACCGCCGAGGGTGAGAACTCCGACCGTCCGGGCACGGTGGCGCTCGTCGTCGAACAGGACGTCTATGACAGCGTGACGGGCACCTGCCTCATGATCCCGAAGGGCACCACCATTACGGGCCCGTACCAGAGCGATATCCAGGTCGGACAGGAAAGCATCCAGGTTGCCGCCACCGAGATGCGCCTGCCCAACGGCAAGGAAGTGCCGCTCTATGGCGCACAGGGCGCGGACGAGAACGGCGAAGCGGGTTTCTCGGGCGACGTCAACAACCACTTCCTGAAAATCTTCGGTGCGTCGGCACTCACCGCCGTGCTGCTCGGCGCGTTCGACAAGAACGGTGTCTCGTCAACAACCAGCGGTCCGTACGGTGTCACGCAGGTGGGCAGTACCGCGGGCCAGGTCGCGGCACAGACGTCGCAGTCGATCCTGAGCCGCTACCAGAGCATTCCGCCGACCATCAAGGTGGCACCGGGCAAGCGCGGCATGATCAAGGTGAACCGCAACATCCACCTGGAGCCGTACCGTGGCTAGGCTCGCACTGGTTCCCTTGCTGTTCTCGGCCGCAGCGAGTGTGACAGCGCACACCGCGACCATCGAGCGGATCATCAGCCCCGACGCGCTGGTGCTGGCCTCGCACGACGCGCGCGAGGTCGCGTCGCTCGACGGCGCGCCCGTCCTCTACTGCGGGCTTGCGCCGTTTCACACATGGGCTTCGCGCCTCGTTGGCCAGACGGTGGCGAGCACGCCGGCACAGGGCATCACCGTGCCGGTCGATTCGCATGTGGTCTCGCTCGCCGGGCTCATGGTGCGCAGCGGCTGGCTGCAACCCGGGCAGCTCGATGACGACGCACAGGCGGCGATCGCCGAAGGCCGGGGCGGCTGGGCGTGCGCGAAGGCCGAGACGCCCTTCGTCCTGATGCACACGAGCGTTGATCCGAAGGTGCTGGCCGGCATCGCACTGAACGAAACCGCCTACCACGGGCGCGCGTGGCCGTGGACGCTGAATGTCGCAGGGCGTGGCTACTACTTCCGTTCCCGCCAGGATGCGTACGGCGCAATGCGCGCCCTTCTTGCGGCGGGCCGTTGCGACTTTGACGTAGGGATCATGCAGATCCATTGGTGCGCTCACCGGCAGCGCTTCGCCTCGCCATGGGATGCGCTTGCGCCCGCAACGAACATTCACGTTGCGGAAGCGATCCTCAACGAGAACTACAGCCGCACGCACTCGGTCGCGAAGGCCATCGCGTTCTACCACAGCGCCAACCCGGTGCCGGGCAGTGCTTACCTCGCGCGCTTCGCGCATCACCTCAACCAGATCCAGGCTGGCCTATGACGCGCAGTCTTCTTACGTTCGCGACCCTGTGCGCATTCAGCGCAGCACACCTCGCTCTGGCTGCCAATACCGATCCCTTTAATTTCGATTACGAGATCGCGGGCGGCATCGCCGAGCGTCCGGCGCTCGTCTTCAACGACGGCTCGAAGACCTATATCCAGCCGCGTGCCGGACAGGTCATCACGGTAGCCGGTGGACACGCCGAAGGGCCGTACATGGTCGTGGACGGCACACCTGCCACGATCCAGTACAGCGTCGCCGGACATACAGCCGTGGCGAGCTGGAAGCGGGCCAACACGTTTATCGGCGGACATGGCACGGTGCCAGGCTCTGGCGACGACCAGCCTGTCGCGTTTTCCGGCTTTAGTGGACGCCTGTCGCTCGTGGGCGAGCGTGGCGCGCTCGAGCCCGTGCGCACGCTGAACGCCACCATGCCGGTCGCCTCGATCGTCAAGGCGCTGGTGCCGCAGGGCTGGAGCGGATCGGCGCAGAAGGATGTCGATCTGACCGCCGCGGACCGCTTCGAGACGCGGCAGGGCGAGAACTGGATGCAGGCACTCGACCGGCTCATGGGGCAGACAGGCCTCTACGCGGATGTCGATTTCGACGCGCGTCATGTGCGCCTGCGCCGCGACGTCGAAAAGTCCGGCGCACTCGCCTACGCCGCGGCAACGGTGACGCATGCCGACCCGACGGTGGTTGCGGCGGCTTCGGCCCCGGCGGCCCCGGACGCTGTCGCGGCGGTGCCGCCCGCGCAGTCACTTCTCGCAACGTACTTCGGCGCAAATGCGATCCGCGATGGCGACGACACGCACACACAGATCCGCTTTGCCGCCAGGCCGAAGGACCTGAAGTTTGTCTCGACCGATGGCGTTTCGCTGCACCCGAAGTGGGATGCCGACACCGGCGTCATGACCATCGACCGTGCGGAGCGCTTCATCGTTTCGGACGAGGCGCACCGTGTCGAGGTCGCGCGCAGCCCGGGCACCGTGTACGACTTCCCCGTTGGCAACAGCGCCCATCTGGAAGCGGTATTCGACGAGAAGGGCGAGACGTTCTTCAAGTTCGCGCCAAGCGTCATCAACGTGACCGTCGCTGACGTGCACCACCTGGGCTCGGGCGAACAGAAAGGCCGTTTCTACAAGTTCAACGGCACCTCGGAGCAGTTCATCGTGACGGCGGACGGACAGACCGTCAGCGTGCTACGACGGCACGACGTGAAGTACTTCGAGCGTGCGGGAGCGACCTCGTGATGCGCTACGCACTCCTTTCCCTGATCGCGCTCGCGGTGGCTCCGGCGGGCGCACACGCTGACTGTCTCGATGATGCGGCCGCCTACCGGCATATCAGTGCGCAGCTCGTGCGCGCGATTGCTCAGCAGGAGTCGGGCATGCATGCGGGCGCGATCAACGTCAATGCGAATGGCAGCGAGGACATCGGTCTCATGCAGATCAACAGTTCGTGGCTGCCTGTGCTCGCCCGCTATGGCATCCGCCGCGAGCACCTCTTTAACGCCTGCGTGAACGCTTACGTGGGGACGTGGATTCTCGCCTCGAACTTCCGCCAGTTCGGGCCGACCTGGAAAGCTGTCGGCGCCTATAACGCGACGTCGAGCTCACGCCAGCTTGTCTACGCCAATTCGATCTACCGACGCCTTCAGGGCCACTGAAAACCATGAGAAATCACTTCCCCAAGGATTCCGGTCCGCGCGTCCGGACCATTGCGCAGGCCCTGCTGGCACTGGCGCTCGGTAGCGCCGTATCCATGGCAGTCGCTGCCATGCAACCCGATCAGTCGAAGGTTCCGGCGCCCGCAGGCGATGGCTGGCAACTGCTCGGCAGCGGTAGCGCTCCTGCAGCGCCGGCCGCACCGAGGGCGGCAAGCACGGGCGCTGCTGCGCCCGCTCAGCAACCGGTGGCTGCTCCGGCGTCCAGCCAGGCGCCAGTCGCGCCGACGGTCCTGGCTTCCGCTGCGCCGATCACGCCGGCTACGCCGCAAGCTTCGGCTCCGGCTTCGGCTTCGGCTGACACGATGACGGTGGTGGTCCCCCCCGCTGCGGCAGGCGGCGAGCCTGTGGGCACGATGTCCTTCACGATCACGCCGCAGGACACCAACCTGCGTAACGCACTCGACCGCTGGTTGCAGACGCAGGGCTGGCAGCTTGCCTGGAAGATCGGTGATGACCTGCCGGTCGAATTCAACGCGACCTTCAGCGGCGACTTCCGTTCGGTGCTCACGCAGGTCATGCAGGCGACCGACCACATGCGCACGCCCTCACGCGTGTGCGAGCACACCAACAACGTAATTCGCGTGATCGCCCGCGCGGCCAACTGCAAGGACTGACCATGCGCCTCTATCCCATCCGTACCCTGATCGCGACGTCGAGCGTCGTGATGATCGCCGGTTGCGCCGTCACGCAAGGCGATGTCAACAGTGCCTATGACCAGGGGAATGCGACGGCGAGCGCTGCGCTCGACGGCGCTGGAAACAGTATTCCGCTCGTTGAGGTGGTGCCCAGCGCCTTCCTCGGCGATCGCCCGGTGCCCCTCGCGTATGAGGCCACGCTGCCTGCGGTGTTTCGCGACAAGAAGATCACCTTCCCGCCGAAGCTCGACGTGAGGACGCTCGCGACGCTTGTCTCGAACGCTTCGGGTTTTCCGGTGCGCGTGAGTCCCGACGTCTACATCCCGCGCGACAGCCTGATTCCGCGCGCCTCAAACGACGACAAGAGCGCGCCCGCAAGCCTGGGCGGCGTCAGAACGTCCGAAGTGCCGGTGTACGACCAGCCCTGCGAATCGTGCGCAATCGGTCGCTATCTGCACGACGTCACGGAGGATCTCGGCCTCGACTGGTCCTTCGATGGCTCGGCCATCACGATCAGCCGGTTCGTCACGCGCATGTACCAGATCGCTGCGATCCCGGGCAAGGTGTCGATCGAGTCGCGGATGTCCAAGGGGACCGACACGTCGACGGGCAACCAGTCGACGGGTTCCACGGGCGGTGCCAATACGGACACCGGCACGTTCTCGGCAATGACTTCCAGCGGCCGCAAGGGCGACTTCGACCAGATCCTGTCGATCGAGAATACGCTCAAGCAGCTGAAGTCTCCGATGGGTCGCATTACCGTGAACCCGCAGAGCCGCCTCGTGACCGTGTACGACACACGGGAAGCGGCGGATCGCATGGGAGAGATGCTCAAGCGCGAGAACGCGATCTCCACGCGCCAGGTGATGCTGCGCGTGCGCACGATCCAGATCGCGCTGAACCGCGGCACCCAGGCGGGTGTGAATGCCGATATCGTCTACACCAGCATCCAGGGCGGGCTCGCCAAATGGGCGGTGAACTTCACCTCACCGACGTCGCTGTCCTCTGGCGGCGGCACTGTTGGCCTGTCTGTGCTCGAGCCGAACGCACCATTCACTGGCACCAACGCTGTCATCAACGGCCTGAACAAGTATGGCCGCACGATCTCCGACAACACGGTCTCGAAGCTCACGCTCAATGGCCTGCCGGTATCGGTGGCGAACTTCCAGAGCGACGACTATCTGCGTTCGACCTCGCCCTCGGCGGGCAGCGTCACCGGCACGTCGAGCGGGGTGGTGGGCCTCACGCCTGGCACGCTAACGACCGGCGATTTTCTGCACATCCTCCCCTCGGTCAACGATCACAACCAGATCCTCCTCGCGTACTGGCGTGACAGTTCGAAGCCGAATGGTCCGTTCACCTCGGCGGGCACAGGCTCGGGCCAGACGGCGCAGCAGATCCAGCTTGCCCACACGATCGGCAGCAAGGACGACGAGACGATCGCGCTTTCGGACGGACAGACCGTCGTTCTTTACGGCGCAGTCACCGACACGGCCGACGGCACGACAAACGGGGGCATCGCGGGCATTACCGGGGCCTGGAACAAGTCGCATACGTTCCAGGTGGTGATGCTCACCGCAACCGTCGTTCCCTCGATGTAGGCATGGGCATGCATATCACCGAACCGTTGCCGGGTGAAAAGCGCGCGAGGCTGGTCTTCGGCCTCGACTGGCGAGCCTATCCCCTCAAGGGAAAAAAGGATGGACGCGCCCGCTATGCGGAGGACTTCACGGCGACGCATTACGTCGAAATGCAGGTCGGCGACGTCATGCTCGGCGGATTCTGCGCGCCCGACGCTTCCGACCTCAAGGGTGTGAAGCTCTACTCGGGCGCCGCGCGTGTGGCGATGCTCGAACGCGTGCGTACCCGCCCGGCCGTGCTGGTGCTCATGCAGGACGGACAGCGTGTGCATCTGGTCTATGTCGTGCGCGGCGCGGTCAACAACGACCAGGTCGTGAGCCTCACGCAGGCGGAAAAGCGGCGCGATGAGATCGCGCAGCAATGCCGCAGGCAGGGCCTGGCGCTCGTTGTGCTCGCCTCGGGCGAGGCGCTCGCTCAGGGCGACGAGCCTTTCCAGACGGTCGAGCTGCTTGCCTTGAAGAAGGCCGGCAAGCTCGCCCGTGTCCCTGTGGGTGTGCCCAATGCGGTGGTTTTCCTCCTCGCGGCAGGCGTGGGCATTTTCGCGGTCAAGGAAGCGGTCAGCGTATTCAGCCCGCCCGCGCTGCCCGCGAATGCGCGGCCGACCTGGACCCAGCAGTACGAGAAGGCCCTGCGCCACGAGTTCGCCGCGGGTACGCCGATGGCGTCACAGCTCGCGCCACAGCTGATCGAGACGATCGTCGACTTCGATTCGAACCGTGAGGGCTGGCAGTTCAGGGAGGCAACGTGCCCGCGCGCGGGCTACTGCGCGCTGAACTACACGCGCATGGGCGGGACCTTCGAGGACTTCGCGCGCAGCGCACCGGCTTCGATGCAGCCGCTCACGTTCGATCGCTCGGGTCTCGCGCTCGGCGCGCGCGGCCCCGCGGTGCCGGAAGTGCCAGCGGTCGTCGCCACGCAGTCGAAGGCGTGGCCTGGCGAGCAGCAGCTCATCGACATGCTGCAGACGCCGGCGCAGCAGTTGTCCACCCGGCCATTCGACCTCAAGAGTTTCGGCTACAGCGTGAGGCTGTCTCCCGCCCAGCCGCTCATCAATACGCCGCCGCCGGCAAACGAGCGTCACGGGCCGCTCATCCGTTCGGGCAGCTGGGAGATCGACGGTTACCGGTGGCAGGCACCGCTGCTCGCGCGGTTGCCACCGGACATGACGATTGAAACCCTCAAGGTGACGCTCGACACCGAGGCGCCTGAGGAGATGGGCAAGGTCGGAATCAAATTCGTTGCGAAGGGCAAATACTATGTCGTCCAATAAACGTCTCACTACCGCGCTTGCCACGACGCTTGCTGCCGGGTTCGCACTTGGTGTCGGTCCGGCGAACGGCGCGCTCGCAGCGTCCACGCCCTCGTTCGATGGGGCCATCGCGGCGACACCGCCCGCGCAGTCAGTAAAAACGGCAACCGCAATCCCGAACACGTCGAACGTTGCGTCCGCAACGTCGGGTGCTGCATCGGCCGTCCACATGGCAGCCGCGCCGGTCGTAAGCGCCTCGCAGGCGGCCGCGACCGTGGCGGCACCGGTTATGGCTCCCGCCCCGGCCAGCGACGCGCATCTGACGCTGCGCGATATCGACCAGCTCGCGCGCAACAAGGTCGCCCGCGCGCTGCGCGACGGCGACGGCGCGGGGAGCGCTACGCCCGCGGCCCCCGCGTCGGCCGCGCCCCTTCGTGCCGAGGCGCCGCCGCCTGCAACGCCCCCGGCACCTGTACTTGTGGCGCCCGCCTGGCGTTCACCACGCGTCGATCCGGTCACATTCGTCGGTTCGTTCACCGATCAACAGGGCCTGCACGTTCTCTATCAGTACGGCGGCGCTGTCTATCCGGCGCGTCGGGGAGAAAAGCTGCTCAACGGATGGGTCGTGCGCAAGGTCGAGGGTCTGTTTGTGACGGTCGCCGAGGGCAAGGCCACACGCACCGTCGCGATGCGCTCGGGCGCTCAGGATGGCGTCGCACCCGCTGGCAATGCGACGCCGGTTGCGGTGTCGGGACCGCTGCGCGACGTCGGCGCGCCGCTGCCTCCGTGGATCGCGCCGTCCACCGCGCAATAAGACAACTTCAGTCGGGGAGGAAAACATGTCTTTCTTTGGGAATGTCGAAAACGAACCGAAGCCGCGCGCGTCGCTCTTCGCGCGCCTTCGGGGCTGGCGTCCGGGCTTCGTGGAGGAAAGCGACGCCGCGCCGGTTGAGCCCGTGTTCGAAACCGCCCGGCCCGCACGCAGGGGCGCGGGTGCGCCGCCCGGGTCGCTGGGCGCGCGGCTAAGGGACGGCGACATCACGGACGTCGATCCGATCGAGGTGCCGGGTGGTGCGTTTGTCGACGTACCCACAGGCGCCAAAGCCACGTTCGCGGATGAAAGCGAGCCGGAAAGCGTGCGGTTTGATGGGGAGCCCGTGAGCGACGCTCCACAGCGCGCGAGTGAAGCGTATGCGCAACCGGGCGATGGCGCGACCGACCAGGCGAGGACAGTTCGGGAAGATGAGGTGAGGGCGGACGCGCAGGCCGAGGTTTGCCGCGAGGAAAGCTCGTCGCATGAAGGGGACGGCGCACATGTCCCGCCGCCCGAAGCCGAGGCTGCCCCGGTAGCCGGAGAGCACGCGATCACTGTGCCGGACGTCGAATACGCGCCGGTGGGTATGCCGCGCCTCGTGTCGGCCGAGGCGCTCGCCGATTTCAAGCGAATCCTCTGTGACACCACGGCGGACGCAACGCTTCGCATCACGTCCGAGACGCGGCGCAGTTTCGTGGCCGTCGACATGCAGGCCGGCATGGCGGTTGTCATCACCACACGCGAGTTCCACCAGACGCCGCTCTACACGACGTACCTGCGCGACCTCGATCGTCTGCACATCTCGGTGCGTGAGGAAATGATTGCCACCCAGGACGTGATCGCTGGTGTCTACGAGCGTGGGCGGATCCGGCTCTCGTCGCACGTACCCGAAGGCTCGCGCGCGATCGCGCTGTTCCGCGACATCATCGACGCCGCGCACGCCTATGGCTCCAATGACGTGCACTGGGAATCGCGCGACTACGAGTCCGATGCTGAATTGCGGTTTCGCGTCGACGGCGATCTCTACACCTACCGTCGAATGCCGAAGGCGACTGTACTGCGTGCGCTCTCCGCGGCCTATCAGGATCTCGTCCAGCGCAACACGAACAGCGGCAATGCGTTCCAGCCAACGGCCGCGCAGTCGGCCATGATTCCGCTCGCGCTCTCGACCGATACGCTGAACATCCGCTGGCAGAGTGCGCCGCAGGTCGCCGGTTTCGACGTCGCCCTGCGGCTGCTGGACGGCAACTTCCGTAAGTACAGCGTGCGCCTGCCGCACACGATGGGGCTTGAGGCGAGCCAGCTGGAGATCGTGGATTCGCTTGGCCACGCGAGCGGCGGTGCGGTGCTGCTCTCGGGCGAGACGGGTTCCGCCAAGAGCACGCTGCTGCGCGCGCTGGCATGGATGGTGGACGGGCGCGAACTCATGAAGCAGTACGCCGTGAGCATGCCGTCGGAATACCCAATGCCGTGGCTCTCCGACCAGTCGGTGCCGCGCGGTCTGGATGAAACGGAAGAGGAATTCCGCCGCAAGGTGGCCTCGATCATCCGCACGCTCATGCGTATGGACCCGGACGATCTGACCGTCGCGGAAATCCTCGACTCGACCGTGGCGGGCCTTGTCGTTGAGCTTGCGCTGACCGGTCACCCGGTGCGCACGACCATCCACGCGGACAGCATCATCGGCGTGTTCATTCGGCTGCTCGGCGATCGTCTGCGGATGACGGCCGATGAGGTGGCCTCCGAGAAGTTCATCAATGCAGTGGGCAATCAGAAACTGATCCCGATGCTGTGCCCGCATTGCAAGCTGCCTGCTGCCGACGTCATGCGTGCGTCCGATCTCGAACTGCTGCGCACGAAGTTCGGCCTTGACACTTCGAAGATGGCCTGTCGCAACGACGATGGCTGCGAACACTGCCGCAAGAAGGGGCTGCTTGCGCGCGACGGCAAGGTTGCGGCCGGCACGAAGGGGCAGACGCTCGCCATGGAACTGTACCGGCCGACGCCGGAATTCCTCGACAAGATTTCCGTGCGCGACTGGCGCGGCGCGGAAGAGGCGTGGCGCCGCGAGCGCAAGGCTGACTTCAATTCGGCGGACATGACCGGCAAGACGATCTACGAGCACGCGCTGTACAAGGCGTCACAGGGGTTGATCGATCCGCGCTTCATTGACCGCTCGATGAAGCCGTTCCGCACCTATCGAGTCGTGGCCGATCGCGACGGGAGGATGCCGTCGTGAGCGGCCGTTTCCTGTATCCGTTGCTCATGCGCCTGCCGTACCGGGACCGCATGAAGTTCGCGACGTGGCGCTTCCAGAAAGTGCGTGAAGCCTTCTATGAAGAATCGAGGCTCGATATCGAGGCGACGAAGGGGCTGCGCAACCGCGAGACGCTGATGGAGCGGCTGGGCGTACTGGAGGAGCGTGCCCGCAAACGCCGTCAGATCGTGTGGATGGTCTATCACGCGATCGGCGAGCGGCTCGGCAAGGGTGAGGGCTTCGCGCAGTCGATGAAGCCGTTCATTCCCGGCGAGGAGTATGCGCTGCTCGAACTGGCCGAATCCTCGACGAAGGAGGATGCGGCCCGGCGCGGATTCGAACTGTGCTCGATGACCGCTTCGGCGCGACGCGTGCTGGCGACGACGACGGCGATGCAGCTGGCCTACCCGGTGATGCTGCTCGCGTACATGTACGGGCTTGGCGCCATGTTCGGAGCGCTCATCTATCCGCAGGTGCTGGAGATCCGGCCGCTGGAGCAGTGGAGCGCGCCCGGGCGATTCCTGTACGCCATCGACACGTTCTGCGCCGATTACTGGTGGCTGAACGTGACGCTGATCGGCGCGCTGGTCTGGGCGTACTTCTACGGACTGAAGCGCTGGACCGGGCCGATGCGCAACCGGATCGACGCGGCACCCCTTATGTGGCGCAACCGTCGCGACCTGCGTGCGGCATTGCTCATCGTCTCGTTGTCCGGGCTTTTCGATTCCGGACTCACGCTCAGCGGCGCGCTCGAGCGCATCAAGGTCAATGCCGATCCGTGGCTGCGCTGGCACGTCACGCGCATGCTGCGGCGGCTGGAACTGAAGCCCGAAGAGCCCATGCGTGCGCTCGAAACCGGAATCTTCTCGGCGCTTGTCGTGGACCGAATCGCGGACGCAGAGCGGCGCGACAACTTCGTCGAGGCGGTCAAGTCGCTCGGACGCGGCTCGCTCGACCGGGTGGTGGAGGCGGTGCGCCGCAACGCCCGTATCACGCACTACGTGCTGCTGGGCATCGCAGCGGCGCTTTTTATCGGGGTGGGCGTGGGCTCCTATGCCGTCACCGGACTCGTTGGCCTGCAAAGCGCGCTGGGTGCAAGCGCAGGCAATTTCTGACAAGGACAAGAACCATGAAGACGCAACAAACCACGATGGCCCGCCTGGAAACGCAACGGCGCCTCGCGCGCAGGAAAAAGCAGACTGGCGAACTCTCGCTCATCGAAGCCGGTGCAGTGCTCGGCGCGATGGCGCTGCTCGCGCTGATCATCTATCTGGGCGTGCCTTTCGTGCGCAACATGGTGCAGGCCGCGCATTTCAAGAGCGAGGCCACGATGTTCCACACAGGCATCCAGAACGCCACGCAGAACGACGCGAACTTCTCGGGTGAGTCGCTGACGTCGCTTGCGCAGAACCATGCCTTCGATGCGGCAGGCGCACGGGTAGCGAGCGACTACAGCACGGTGCAGGGCATGTTCGGCGGCGACGTCACGGCCACGCCGGGTACGGTCACGAACGCCAATGACGCGGTGATTACGTCGTATCCCGTGCCGGCCGCCGTGTGCTCGATGAGCGCCGCAGCGCTGGCCAACGTCTTTACGGAAGTCAGCATCAACGGCACGGTCGTCTACAGCCCGACGACTGCGTTCAGCAGTTCGGCCGCAGGCAGCGCGTGCAGTTCGGCGGGGAAGGTAGCGACCGTCGAGCTTTACACGACGCGCAGCTGAGGACGGCGAGCGATGGGCAGCCTGATCGAGATGGTGGTGTTCCTCGCGGCGTCAGCGATCCTGACGGTCGTGTCGATCCAGCAGGACGTCGCGAAGCGCCGCGCCGAGGTGCTGGCTGCCGAAGGGCAGAACGAGGGGGTGATCGTCAGTGCGCTGGCGAGCTGGGTGAGCGACAACTTCTCGAACCTGCTGACGCAGTACACCGCTTCGGGCGGCAATCCGGTCCTGAGCGCGCCGACGCTGGCGCAACTCAAAAGCTCCGGTGAGTTGAAGCAGAACTATGCTACAGGGCCGTTCTGGGGCGGATCCTACACCATCCAGATGTCGATGGTGCCCGCAGGTTGCACGCAGGCCGCGGGCAACTGTCACGTCACATGGGCGTTTTACCCGTCGATGCCGTATACGCGCAACGGCGTGTCGGACGTCGAGGGCGCCGCGCAGATCGCGCTTGCAGGCAACGCCAGCAACGGGCAGTTCGGCTATTCGTCGACGCGCAATTCAGCGACCGTCTACGGGATCAACGGGGCATGGAATGCCAGCAATCCGTTGCCGGGCGCACCGGCCGCGGCAATCCTCGCGACCAACGGGTCAGTCGACGATGGCACCTCGCTCTATATCCGGCGCGACGGGAGCCTCACGTGGACAGGCGACCAGAACGTCAATGGCGTGAGCCTGCACAACGTCAACAGCATCGATGCGACCGGCACGATTGCATCGCCGACCCTTTCCGCATCCAACGTTGCGGTGAGTAACTCGATCCGCACACCTGGCACGTTGCAGGTTGAGAACGCTGCGGGCACGGCGCCGGCGCCGATCAACACGGGTGCAGCGACGGTCAATGGCAACGCAACCATCACGGGTACGGCGCAGGTCGGGAACGTCGCAGTGCCCAGGACCGCGTGCAGCGGCACGGGAATCGCGGGTGATGCTGACGGGTCGGGGCTCATGCTCTCCTGCCAGCGCGGCATCTGGTTGCCGATTGGCGGGACGATTCTCCGGTACGGCTACTACACGGTGGCAAACGGCTCCGGGGTGCCCGCGCCCAGCTGCGCGGCTGGTGGAACGCCGCAGATCGTGATCGACGGTCAGAGCCTCTATGTCGATCCGACGGCGACGGTGAACTACGGGGTGTCCGGTACGGGGCCGTGGACTGTGTCGATCACGGATGGAAGCGGCTCGGGCATCGGCGGGTGGGCCGTGGCGACAACCTATTGCGCGTTTTAGGGAGGGCGCAGAAAGTGAATCTGGGAAAAGTAATCCTGCGCGCGGCGGTCTTCGTCGGCGTTCTGTTGTTGGGGCCGGCCGCGTTGGCCAACCCGGTCCGTTGTTCACCGGGCTATCAGGACTCGACGTGCACGCCTGCATTGGCAAACGCGCCGCAGCCGCAGCCACAGTGTCCGGCTTCTGCAGGGTGGACAACGAGCGTCGCGTCGCAGTGGATCGGATCGCAGTGGAGCGCGCCGTCGTGCAATTATCAGGCGCCGCCCCCGTGTCCGGGTGGACAGATCGAGACTAGCGGCCCGGTTTGGAACGGATCAAGCTGGAGTGCGCCGGGGTGTATGCTGCCTACGGCACCGCCAAAAGACCCGTCCCAGGTTTGTACGAACGCGGTAGTGACGGGGAATGTGACAATCTTTGGAGTTGGTTTCGGTTGGAACACTGCCAATGCTTCGCAGTTCACCAAATATCAGGATTTCTCGCGGTGGTATTGGGGACCAAATACGGACCACTACCTGAATTGGCCGACATATTCAACGGATGATCCGTTCACCAATATCGAGATAATGAATGCGCAGGTAGGCATGAAGCTACCGAATTCAGCTGCAACAACGGACGCCTGGTATTTCGGCACCTATTCAGGCCCCACGTTTGAGAACTTTGATGGGTCGCTCTGGAACACATACATGGCTACCTGTGCGCTGAGTCCTAGTGGAACCGTTGACGGAGTAGTGATGATTCCCATGGTTCCATCACCTGACGGCGGACAAGGCGGCGGAACTTGACGATAAAAAGCCCCGCGCATCGTTAAGTGGCGTGGGGCTTTTCTGGGCTGCCTGCTGTCAGCCGATCACATTCCCCGTAGTGAAGGAGAACGAGCGCGAGAACGCCGCTCCGTTGTATGTGCCCGCCAGAGAAACCGTGTATGTGGTGTTCGGCGACAACGGTGATGTCGGGTAGGCAACCGCCTCGTGCGTCGAAACCAGCTTATTTGGATCGGTCGCGGAATTGAGCAACTGCAACGTGACGGTATTGCCTGTGGTGTCAGTCATCGTTGCAGACTGCAGCACGATCGTATCCGTGGCATTCCCCATCACGACGACCGGCGTGCCCGTTCCGGAGGCCGATGCGTTCGGCGCAGTCGGGATTTCCGCCACTTCCCTGTACGGCAGGCCAGTTACACCCTGACACGGGAACGTTAGGGGAGCGTTGCTGAGCGTCTGCGTTTGCGTGCTCGCGAAGCTTATCGACTGCCACGAGTTGGTATAGGTGTACGAACCAGCGGTAGCTTGGGTTTCATATTCACCGAAGCCAACGATGTTTGCCGGGTAAGCCGCGACAACTGCGTGGTAAGCGCCACCCAGCAGGCCGTAGACAAACTGTTGGCCAGCCGTGGCGGCCACGAAGCTTGTCGAGAATACGGATTGTCCCGCGCCGCTGGCACCGGTCAGATAAACCGAACCCGGAAAGCCTGCATACGTGGCGCGAGTGGCGTAGTCCGCACCGGTAAACCCCGGTTGCCCTGATTGCTCGCTATCCGAAACGGTGTTGTTTAGCCCTTCCCATTTCGAGTGGTTGTTCGCTGCCACATCGAGTACGGTATTTTCCTGGAACGCAGCAAAGCCGCATTGCTGCCGGTACTGGTTGAGTAGGGTGAACGCAGCCTGTTGTGCGCTGTTCGCCGGGTACTGAGCCGTCGATTGCGTGCCGGTGACGGTAGGCGAGGTTGTCGTGCCGGTGCCCGAGCCCGACGCCGAATTGTTGCTGCCACCGCCACCGCTACTGCCGCCACCGCCACCGCATGCCGCAAGCGTGAGCGCGGCCGCGAAGGCGAGGGCCGTGAGAGCCGGGAAATTCTTCTTGTTGTTCATGAGATCAAGTCCTTTGGTGATAAGCCGCGCCCCTCGCGCGAGCCTGATACCAGTTTGCCAGGCCGTGCGCGAAGTCAAGTCACCGCAGCGGCTGAGCGGCGCACTCTAGCGCTAACGGAAAGAATCCGAAAGTTCTTTAAGTGGGAGCATAAGAAACCCGCCGCACAGGACGGATTTCATGCACGGTGCATCGATTAGCCGGACTTGCGCCGTTTTCGATGGAAGACGCGCAGACCGACGAACGCGACTCCAAGCAATACCGCGGTCGATCGTGGCGCGAGCCCCGCCGCGTGAGGGAGGGCCTGGGCCGCGACCCACACGGCGAAAAACCCGACCAGCGCACGGCCGATGAGTGGCCGGTTGAGCAGGTGGACGAGCCTGCCAGGGCGCTCGGTCACCCACTGCCCGTATTCCTCGTTGATTTGTTCGAGGTCGCAACCTGAGCCGTCCGCAGTACGCGCGTCGCGATAGAAGCTCTCGTACTGGTCGAAGCGCAAGTCGCCGTAACCGCGAAGCCAGGCCGATGTGCTGTCGCGAACCATCCACGCAAGATCATCCATCGCAGTGCCCCTGTCAGTGCATCGAGCCAGCGTGCCACAGCACGCCGCCTACCGCGTCAATGATGCAGTGCCCGTCGTCCTCGGCGTAATACGCACCGGTTTCGGGATGCTGCCAGCCGAACTGCGCTGAACCATCGGCGCTGAAGACGACCATGCCCGCGGGCAGGTCCAAACGTTCCTCGCCGATGTGCATCATTTCGCTCCCTTGCCGCGCGTGCCGAGGCCGTTGCTGCACGCCGGGCAATGGAAGCTGTGCTGCATCTCGATCTTCGACTCGTTGTTCGACACGATGTAGTGCGTGCGGCACGCCCTGCACGGGCCCATGGACAGTCGCGCGTCGGCCGCCATCGCGCGCGTCAGGTTGAAGCCGCGATCGGTGGCGAGCAGCGCGCGGTCCGCGAAAAGCTGGTTGTACAGGTCTGCGGAGGCGATGAGTGCTTGGGGCGAGTTGGCGCCCATTTCCAGCGCGGAGCGATACAGCCAGATGAATACCGTCGAATGCAGGCGCTGCTGCGGCCGCTCAACGGACCATTGGACCGAATTGGGCTGATTGCCGCAGGGGGAGCGCTTGCCGTGGATGTCCATGTACATCTGGCGTGTCTTGCTTTGCGGCAGTCCAAAGAGGTTCGAGGCCGTGCTCGCCCGGCAGCCGTGTGCCATGAGCGCCGCCGCGTACATTTCGTGGGTCTCGCGCCCGAGGCGCAGCTCCGTCCAGTTCGCGGTATGGGGCAGCTCGCCCGCGCGGTACGGCGTCGTCGCCATGATGTGGTGGGCAACCTGGTCGACGTTAAGCTCGTTGGCCGTGAACTCGAACCAGAAAGCGGGGCTGACGAAGCGCCACCGGAAAAGCGGCAGGTCGCCGATGAGCTCAAGTGCCGTGCGGAACTTGTAGCCGGGAAGGGCGCCGAGATACTGGGCGACGTCGGGGGCCATGGCGAGCAACGGCGCGCTCAGCACGGTCGTGTTCGCGACGGACTGCACCAGGTCGAGGAACTGCCGGTTGTGGTGCTGGATCGCCTGGGTGGTGAACGGCGAGCGCAGCGGCGGCATCTTTCTGCGCAGCGTATCGACGGTTAGCGTCGTCGGCGTGTCGTCAAATAAGCACCGCCAGTCCTCAATCGTCGGAAGCGACGGCGCGAGGATCAGAAACGGCGTACCCAACAGGTTGCGATAGGAGCCCGCGTTGTGCACCAGATGATCGATCTCCCGGGAGTCGACCCCATAGATCTCATTGAACGATGGCTCTTTGACCAGCACGTGCTTGATGTGCTCGACCAGATCGTAATTGACCGCCAGGATGCGCTGCGCGATCCAGCGCGGCACGTGCAGCCGCGTGATGGCCTTGTAGTCGTCGACGGTTTTCGGCCGGTTGTGTGTCGTTTGCATTTTTGTGTTTTTTCTGTGTTTCTCAACGTATGTCATCTCGTGTGGCCTCAAGCGGGCCACGGCCCCGTGCCCCGCCGGATCAGGCCGCCTTGCGTGCAGCCATGATTTCGGTGTGGAACTTCCCGACGAGGTCGTCCAGCGCCTCGAAAACCGGTGCGAACCGGCCAGCGTTGCCATCTGCGGTGCACATCACCTGGACACTGTGGTATGCCTGCACGAACTCGCCGAAACGCCGCACCAGATCGTTCATCTCGCGATCGAGCCGCTGGCTTGCCTCGAGCGCTGCGGCGTTCGCGTCAAGCTGCGCCGCGATACGCTCAGCTTCTTTGGTGCGCGTGGCGATCTGATCTTCCAGTTCGTCCGACTTCTTCATCAAGTCGTCGTAATGCGCTCTCATCCGGCGCAGGTCTTCCTTGACTTGGGGATCGTCCTGGGCCGGGGGGCGGGTCTTAAGTTCAGTCACCTGCCGGGTCGTAGCGTCGAGTTCGCGCTCCATCTCGTGCAACTGCTGATGCAGGGCGTTCTTGCTCTGCGCGACCAGCGAAAGTTCGTTTTGCAGGCGGTCGCTCGCGGCCTGCGTCTCGGTCTGCTGCGCGCGCGTCCGCTCGACTTCCTGCCGCAGGCGCTGGGCTTCAAGGTTGGCCGTGTTGAACTGCTCAAGCAGACTCGCGTTCTCGTCGTTGGCGGCTTCCAGTCGTTCCTGGTCGGCGGCAATGCGGTCCTGTTGCTGGCGCAGCACCTCGATGAGTTCCTTCACCTCCCGCGTCGACATCTCCGGGTCATTCTTCTTCTTCGCGATGATCGCCTCGACGATGTCGTCGCCGATGTCGTTGACGATCAGAAGCTGCATGTCGGTCAGCCGCAGGAATTCGACGGCGTCATTGTTGTCATGGAAACGCGCGTAGGCTTTCAGGTGCACGCGTATCTTCGACTTCGACATGCGATGCAGCCTCTCAAGATAGGACAGCGCATCGGTGTAGGCCCGCGTGGTGGTGGTCGGGGTGTCGCCAAAGCTCAGCGCATAAGCCGTCTGCAAAAGCCTCAAGGTCTCGCCGAAGCGGAACCCGAGTGCCATGTGCTCGTGCATGATGCGCCGCACCGATTCGTTGATATCGGTGCTGATCTGCATCAGCTGCTGGATGATCTCGTCAGGCAGCCTGCCGCCGAACATCTCGCGTGCGACCTGCGAGATCTCGTCGCGCGAGGGCAGGTGGACGCTGTAGACATCCCCGATGCTCTCGCCGGCGGGAACGAGGGCGCCGTCCTCCGGGACGGTCGGGTCGAAATCAGGATCAACGGGTGGCGTTTTTTTCTTCGTCATTTTTTTTTCCTTCGTGTCGGTCTCAGGAGTTGTCCGTTGCGCGTGCAACGGATCGGGCGCGGAGCGGGCGCCGGTCCCGGTTACAGAGCTAGGGTACGCGTGCTTTTTGGCGACACCTGCTCGAAAGGCGATCAAAAACACACAGCTTTCACAATCGGGTGCTCTCTTAATCGGCACCTACCGGGCATACTTTAGGGTTTTCCCTTAGCCTTTTGACGTGTTCCTCTAGCTTCGTTATGCTAATTGATGCATTGAGCATAATCGCGCCCCACGCCGTCTTGACGTTCACGGGTTTCTGGCCCGAGCGCAGGAACTCGTGGCGGCGCATTCTGAGGAAATAAGCCAGCTCGCTCACGTGAAGGAGGGTGGGCGGAAGGTCGCGATCGAGTGTGCACGCAGCAGCGGCGAACACGCCGAGCCCTTCGATGCGCCACAGGCGCGGCAGCTTCTCGTTTAGAAAAGCGACCTTCGTGCGGTTCTGTGCGAGGGGCGAGCGTCGCGTCTCGCGCGTGCCGTCCGGGCGGATCACGTCCAGGTCGTCGTATCCCGCGCCGTGGGCGATGCGCCCGGTCCAGTTTTTCGTTTCGATCACGAATATCCCGAACGGCGTTACGGCCACGTGGTCGATTTCGGCGGTGGGGAACGCGGTGCCAGGCGCATGCTCAATCAGCACGGGCCCGTCATGCAGATGAAAGTCGTCGCCGCATAGCCACGTCAGCACGCGGTGCAGTTCGGCATGCACGGCGGCTTCCCCGGCCTCGCCGCGCTGGCTTGCGCGGGTGGTGGGCGGTGCGTAGGGCCCGCCGTGACCCGGCACGTAGGCGGGACCGAAGAATCGCCAGCCGGTTTTGCGGCGGGCGCCACGCTTCGAATAGCGGTAGCCAATATAGGCAAGGATTGCGAGGACGATAAAGGCGGTCATTTGGATGCTCACGCAATGAGTTGGGGGTGATTCGAGTGTGTCAGAGGCCACGCGAAGTCAAGTCGCCGGGATCGTCGCCGTTTGCGCGTCCGGTTGCGGACCGAAAAGCTCCACAAAAAGTGCAGCTTTCCGGGAAAAGACGTGCAGGCGCCTGCACGAGACCGCCCTTCGGCATAAGCTCCCCCGAATTCGCGATCATTTCGCCCTTCGTTGTCCGCGCAACTGCCGTAATCTGCCTTTACCCCCGCGTCTTCGACGCATCGAACCTGCCGCACGGTCCTCGTGCTGCTCATTCCATTTCCCTTCCGTCTCGCGAGTCCGATCGCGGTGGCCTCCTGCGGGGTCACGGCGAACGCGCTACGCGCAGGATTTCCTTGCCCCATCTGGGCATCGAAACCGCCAGGCATAGCCTGGCCATTCCCTTGTGCGCTATTTTTTCTGGAGAGAAAAATGCTGAGTCTTTTGATTAAGGACCTTCTCAAGGCACCCGGCAAACTCGTTGCCGTGTGCTTCGTCCTCTACCTCGCGTCGATATCGATGTTTGTCAGCCTGTTCCTGGCGCTCGCTGTTGGTGGCAAGTTTGTCCAGACGCTCAAGCGCAAGGCCAAGGCGCTCGAAGCTGCTGAAGCCGAGGCCGAGCGTGCCCGCGCCGAAGCAGAACGCGTTGCGGCTGTGGAAGCACAGAAGCAGGCGACTGCCGTCGCCGCTGCTGCTGCCGCGGCTGCACAGCCTGAAGCGGTGGCACCGACACGGCAATACGCCAAATCGGCCGTCGTCATTCTCATGAAGCGCACAGGTACCCACAACTAGGGTCCTGTCCATCCCCTGCACCGCGGCGCCTGCCGCGGTGTTCCCTCTACCCGGCCCGGGAATCCATTCCCGGCCAGGGGTGCGATTGCCCGGCCATTCCGGAGCAATCCCATGAAACGAGACGTCGCTGCCTGGCAGCTCGACATCTTCGGCGGCGAGGCCACTCCGGTGCTCGTCGTTCAACCCAAACCCGACCCGCTCCCCGACCCGCAGTACTGGAGCGCGTCCGTTCGCGAGGCGATGATCGATGCGCTCGTCTCACTCGCGCGCGACAGTCGCCGCGGCGACCGCATGCCTGAGTCCCTGATGGACTGCGCTGCGATGCTCAGCGAGCGCCTGCGCAACGTGAAAGTCGACGCTGACGACCATCGCGCAACCCTTGGCTGGATCATGGGCTACTGGAGCGGCGCGCTGCCCTACGAGCACGTGTGTAGCGTGAACGGCATTGATCCCGAGACCCTGCAGCAGGTGATCCTGGATACGCCGTTGCTTGCGCGCGATCTGGAGGAGCTGCGCCGCCTCTGTTTTGGTTCGCTGATCTAGGGAGTCAATCATGGCTGGGATTCATCTTCTGCGCGCGTTCGCGGAGTTCTTTCCGTCCCGTCCTCCCGTCGCTGCGCCCGCCGCGCGGCCTTCGCCGTCGCGGCCCCGTGCATCCGAAATCCGCACGGTCGGGCAGGGCGCGCCCAACGAAACGTTCGTCTTCATCTGCGGCGTTCCCAATCTGTTCGTGGATGAGGGTGACTGCATCGTGCAGTTCAGTCCGGCATTCGAGGAGGGGCCGCGCGATACGTGCTTCGGCACCAAGATCCTGCCGGAACCCGAGCCGCACTGGTCGCTCGTGAGCGAGCACCGCGCGTCGCTGAAGGACGCGATCGCCACGGCGATCCGCGCAGAGGGCAAGGCCCAGGGTCTGGCCGCAACGGCACAGGCACGCAGCGCGCCGGCCGCTGAGATCGTTCATGAGATAGCCGGTCACGCGCCGGATCATGCCGATGCCCACGACGTGGCCACTGCGCCGCGGCAACCGCGGGAGCGGGTCCCTCGGCGCGACGATCGCGGGGCAGCGACGGTAGGCCGGGTGCTTGGCTGGGGCGAGGAGCAGTTTCCGAGCCGCAAGCCGCAGGGCAAGCCGTTCTATACGTCGTTTGCAATGCACATCGACACGCTGTCGGGCGAGCGCACCTTGCAGGGCGAAGGCCTGAAGGACGCGATTGCGCAAAGCGGTTGCCGCGTCGGCGACGTCGTGACCCTCAGACGCCTCGAAAAGATCCAGGTACCGGCGTTCACTGACAGTGGGCGCCCCATCATGAAAAACGGCCAGCAGGTCCTCTGGGACAAGTGGCTCTGGTCGATCACACGTTAAAAGGAGTACTCAACTCATGGCATCAGTCAATATGGTCATCCTCGTCGGCAATCTCGGCGCGGACCCTGAAGTGCGTTATTTGCCTAGCGGCGACGCTGTGGCCAACATCCGGCTCGCGACGACGGACCGCTACAAGGACAAGGCATCGGGCGAGTTCAGGGACGCGACCGAGTGGCATCGCGTCTCGTTTTTCGGCCGTCTCGCGGAGATTGTCAGCGAGCACCTGAAGAAGGGCTCGTCGGTCTACATCGAAGGGCGCATCCGCACACGTAAGTGGCAGGCGCAGGACGGCACCGATCGTTACTCGACGGAAATCGTCGCCGACAAGATGCAGATGCTCGGTGGCCGCAACGGTGGCGGCCGACGCGAACCGGGCGGGGACGACGACTTCGAGAGCGAGCCTCAGGGCCGCAACCCGCAACCTGCGCGTGAGCAGCCGCGTCAGACGCCGCCGGCAACGGGAACACGCGCACGTCCGCCGCAATCGTCAGCGGGCGGCGGCGCGGGCATGCGTGCTCCGTCGGGTAGTAGCTTCGATCCGCTCGATGACGACATCCCATTTCTTTGTGCCTATCCGCGCGCCGCATGGACTGCGATCTGATCCCGAACCCTCTCACCAGTCGGGGTTGTTGATCCTGTAAGTCCTCACCGATCGTTGTCGTGGCGCACCCTCGGGTGCGTCGCGCGACGACGTTCCTGTCCACGCGCCGATCGTTGCGCGCTCAGTTTCTGTTCACACCGTAACCGTGTTCAAAAGAGCCGCCCGCGCCACGCCACGCGCGCAGGCGGCTCCTTTGAGCACGCGTTTTCACGCCTGTCTCAGGCACCGACCCGACCCACTTCCGAATGGAGAGTGACTATGAGTACATCTGGACGCGGGCTGTCACCCGAGAAGTATGAGTGGCTGCAACGCAAGCTGAAGGAATTCGCGCTCTCCCCGGAAGCGTGGATTTCGACCTTGATGAGTTATGGCATTTCCGCCGACTGCCTGACCGGCAACGCAAGTTCCTGTCCGGTGTGCGGAGGCGATGACCGGTTTACCTATGACAACAAGAGCGGCCGCGGCGACTGGATTTGCCGAAAGTGCAACGACGGCTATCCGATGGCAGGCGATGGCCTCCAGCTGATCGCCCGCGCGAACCGCATCGGGCTGTATCGATTGATGCGCCAGCTCGATGGTGGCACGCCGCCGCCGTCACGCGCGCCGCTCACCTCGACGGCGCCCGCGCCCAAACGCAAGGCCGATCCGGCGTTTGTCGCGAAGCGGCTGGATGGCATGTGGAGTAATGCGAGGCCGCAGGCTGTGGGCGATCTGTCGATGCGCTATCTGCAGGAACGCGTGCCCGGCCTCACGGCCGGGCCGTCGCCGGCGCTGCGTCTCGGCATGCTCGAGTATCGCCACGACAAGAAGGTGATTGGCAAGTGGCCGGGCATCGTGGCGCGATTCGAATTGCCCGATGGGCGTCTTGGAACATTGCATCGGACGTTCCTCGATTCGGTCAAGCCCGCGAAGGCGACGATCGTGTCGCCGGATGGCGAGATCCTCGATGCGAAGCTCAACGACATGACGCTCAACCCGCTCGCGGGCGGTGCCGTGCGTTTGATGGCTCCCGTCGACGGAGAAATCGGTGTGGGAGAGGGACTGGAAACGGTCTACGGCGCGCACATGGACTCTGGCGTACCGGTCTGGAATTGCCTGAACCGCGTTCTGCTCTCGAAGTTCGTTGTCCCGGAAGGCCTCGGCATCAAGGTCGTACACATCTTCATGGACTTCGATGACATCGATCCCAGGACGCGCCAGTCTCCGGGCGTGAGTGCCGGTCTGGTCCTCGCCAAGCGGTTGCGTGCTGAAGGCTACACGGTCGTGCCGCATCGACCGAAGCTACGTGGGACAGACTTCGCGGATCAATGGAAGTCGCGCTGGATGGCAGCAAATGCAACTGCCCCCTTGGGGCGGCCAGCATCTCACGCATCACACGTGGCGCTGGCCATCTGATTGAAGTCGGCTAGTCCGGCATTTCTTGAACCTGCCCGGTGGGGATTCGTCCCCTCCGGGGATGGTCCGTCGGGCTCTTTTTCCTGTGAGGCAGAAAATGAGCTTTTTCCAGATGATGGTGGGCAACCGCTTTACGATCGTTGCGACCAACGGTGCGGCGAACGGCAACCGGCCCGTGCGCAAGTCCGATGCGGTGGCGTTCGATGTGTTCGACCGCAACGCATGCAGGACCGTGGTGCAGGGTCAGCCATTCGATGCGGCATTCGACTTCTGCACGATGCGGCTCGCCATCACGGCGGCCAAGCCGCTTCAATGATTTTCACCCCTGAAACGACGGCGGGTCCCACAGCAACTGTGGGACCCGCCGTTTTTTTGTCTTTCGTCCTTCCTGCGGACTACCACCGCGAAGCCCGCGTCCACCAGCCAAACACGCGTAGCGCGCCAAGAATCACGTACCAGCCGCCGATCGCCCAGGCGAATCCGATCATGAAGATGAACGAGAGGTCGATCGCGAAGCTCTTGAGTCCCTGGGAGTACAGGAAAATCGTGAATAGCCAGCCCGCATAGCACGCTGCTGCAATGGCGGCACGGCGCGCGAACCAGTGCCACCCCAGGAACGCAGTCCACGCCTTTCGAAGGCGCTCCATCACTTTTCCTCGCGGTGCTCATACGCATCGAGAAGGCACCCGACTTTCCAGCCGGCGATACCGACGGCGACGCACGCGGCGATGTACACCCAAGTCAGCGGCTCGTCCAGACGCTGGCCGTGAAGGATCGCGTTCACAAGCTGGTATTCCATTTCGTCTCTCCATTTCCGGTTTGGCACCGGCGCGGGGTCATCGACCACCACACCGGCGCTGTTGATTTATCTTCGCACAGCGCGCGCAAAGTCAAGCGCGCGGCGCGTCAGTCGAACATGCCTGCGAGCATGTCCCCGAGCGCATCGATGTCAGCTCGCCCGTTAGCTTCGGAGTCCTCGACGCGAACGGACTGGAATCCCTCGGTCGGATTGTCCGCGCCCGTTGTCGGGGTGGGGGCCGCGACCGCAGCGGAGACCGTCGCAGTTCCGGGTCGATGGGATGGATCTCCCGCCGGCGCGATGAGTGCGCCAGCGGGCAGGATACCGGCCGCAGCCGTACCGCCCGCAGCCAGTTGCGCGAGCAACATGCCTTCGGCAAGCGCGCGCAGCACGGCGGCGCGCTCGCGGGGCGTCGCGCACTGATCCAGCCGCTGATACAGCAGCGGCGAAGCCAGCGGATTGATGGTTACCGCCATCTCGTATGTGCCGCTCATGCCGCGCGCCTCTCGCGTGCAAGGCCGGCCTCGCCGACCAGCAGGAAGCCGCGCGCGTTCGCGATGCACGGCGAGTCGATCAATTCGATCACCAGGCGCGGGAACGCCCGCCGGATCGCCGTGGCGTAGAGCGCCGCGCCGCCGCCCGACAGGATGATGGAGCGCACGTTGGGCATGCGGCCGACGTTGTTCTGCATTTTCTTCACCACGCCTGAGATGATCGGCTCGGCCTTCGCAACATAGGGCGCGAGATCGATGTTCTTGCCGTAGAAGAAATACGGCTTCTTTTCACGCAGCGCCTTGTCGATGAGTTCAATGCCCTCGACCTGTTCGCCCTCGTCCTCCCCGATCAGGGTCGCGATGCGCTGGTAGACCTGCGAGGCACCGCCTGGCTCGCCGTCGCTTCGCTTGTCGTCCATCGAAATGCCCACGGCATAGAGCCAGTCGGTCGTGAAGTAGCCCACGTCGACGACCAGGTGTTCGTCGTCGCGCCCGAAGCCGCCATTGCGCGAGCTGGTCGCGATCACGAGCGAGCCCATGGGCTGCGGAATCACCACAACCTTGTCAATGAGAATGCGGCCATGGCCGTAGTCGAACTCGCCAGTAAAGCGTTCCCTGAGCGCTGCGGCGTACTTCTTCATGTTGTGCACCGGAAGACCGAGCACCAGACGCTCGATGTGAGTCTGGCCCGCGAAATGAATCGCACCGAAGAGCAGGGCCGCGTAGTTGTCAGAGAGCACGTAGTCGTCAGCGAGCGCGCGCCCGGTCTTGCCGTAGGCTGCGGTGAGCGGGACGTCGGGCCCGACCTCGTATTCGATACTGTCGATGGTGACGGTCACAACCTTGCGCACACCGAGCACGCCCTCACTGAAACTGGAAAGTGAGCGGCTCGCGGCCAGCGGCGCGAGCGACGGAAACATACCGGTGGCGACCGTGCCGCTGGCCGCGCGATGCGCGTATTTCGTGTTGCCGTAGCCGACGTCGATGGCGAAGACGGGGGTTTTCATGTCGTGTGTTCCTTCGGACAGGGTCAAACGGGTTGGATCGGGTGCACGGCCAAACGCGGTGGCTTTGGCTGTGCGAGAGAGCGATGACGAAGCAAAGCTGAAGGATGAGACCGGCGCTCGATCAATCTCCATGAAATTGCTGGAGATTCATCGCAGTGCCAGGCAACTCCATCTTTTTCTCCGACATTGCTGTGACCAGTCTATCGAGCGCTGCGAGAAGTCAAGTCAGCGAAAGCGGCCCTGTTCTGGTGAGCTTTTGGTGTGCCGCGCTTGCGTCGGGCGGCTATTCTTGGCAATACCTGCCGCGTCCCTGACGCATCGACCTGAAGTGCAAGGCACTTCGTGCGTCCTCTCTCTGGCCAACCGGCCACCATCCCCCGCCCGCAAGGGCACGTTTCACCCCACTGTCCGCGCTCCATCGTGAGGCGGCTTTTTTTCAATCGCGTCAAGTCCACGGTGGTCCACCATGAGGACCACCGGACAGTGCGATATCCATACGATCGGCGGGTGTCCGCCGCGATGATGCGCGATGAGCGAATGTGGACGCGGACAGTTGGACAGTCCACGACCTGCCTCACGCGCATTACACACGTCCTTTCAGCACACATGCTGGGTGCGTTCAGGAGGCCCGATACACCGCGGCTGACGTGAACGTGCTTGGGGACGGGGGAGATCTTGCGCGCCGGCAACGCCGGTGTTTCGCGACTCCCTGAACGGAAGACAGAACGGTGCGCGCTACCGTAACCAGAACAGCGCAACAGGAATTGCCCGGCAGCTGGCCCGGGCACCCGCAGGCCGCAATGGTCCTGCGCGGTGCCCAGACGCACGAACGCGTCCGGGGTCGGTCGGGTAGCCACAGCAGGCGGCAGCAGCAGTGAACGCGGGACGGTGATGCGCGAAGCGCAACGCCCCGCGCCGCAGCAGGTGGACAGTCCGAACGCATCTCTTCCGTGCGGCTGGCTGATCGGATGGAATCGCTAAAGGACAGGAAGGCAGTACATCCCGCGCCGGGGACAACGGCGAAGCCGCAAGGTGAGCGGCACGAAAACGATCTATGCGAGCAGGTACCGGACGTCGGGCAGGGGCGTCACCGGCTCGCGCAGGGGAACATGGCCGGGGTGGGGCCCGGCGCACAACGGAGGTATGCATGGCTGCGATCCTGAATGTACGCGCGGTGGTACGGGGCCATCGTCTGACGCCGACAGTTGCGGAAGAATTGATCCGCCTCTTCGACAAGCACGTGTCGGCGGTGCACAGCCGCACGCGCATCAGCGGAAAGGCCCTCTCGATCAAGACGCAGGAGCGTCGAACGAGCGCGATCTGCAAGGCGTTCGTGGAGCTGCGCGAGGGTGGCTTCGCGCTGGCGAGCCCGTGGAGCCTGCGCAAGAAACATGTAGCGTGGCTGGTCGAGACGTGGGTCTCTGCGCAACAGAGCGGCGGCACGATCGAGAACAAGCTGACGTACCTGCGCGCGCTGGCTGGCTGGATCAACAAGCCGGAAATGGTCGGCACGCTCGCGCACTACGTGGACCGGCGCGAACACGGACTGGTGCGCTCGTATGTCGCGGAAGTGGACAAATCGTGGGAAGCCAACGGCGTGAACGCGACGCAGAAGATTGCGGAGATTGGCGAGACCTGCCCGCGCGTGGCGGTGCAGCTGAAACTGCAGGCCGCGTTTGGCCTTCGCCTCGAAGAGAGCTTCATGCTGCAGCCGCAGCGGGCGGTGAGGGACGTTGAATTCCTCGCGGTGACGCGCGGAACCAAGGGCGGACGGCCGCGCGAGTTGCCGCTGGAGGCCAAGGTCGCGGTGCTCGAGGAGGCTGCTCATCTTTCCAATCCGGTCACGGGTTCGACGGTGCCGGAAGACAGGACGCTCAGGCAGTGGCGCGACTGGTACTACTACGTGATGGAGCGCCACGGGATTACGAAGTCGGGACTCGGCGTGACGAGCCACGGCCTGCGTCACCAGTATCTGCAGGAACTCTATGAAAAGGTAGCCGGGGTGGCGGCGCCGGTGAAGCGGGCGGGCGAGCGTCCCGATCCGGCGCGTCATGCAGAAGCGATGCGCCGGGTGGTCGAGGCGGCGGGGCATAGTCGCGTGACGAAGGCGAATGCGTACCTGTCTACGTTCGCGCGGCAGGAGCGGCTCGCGAAACCTGTGGTGACACCGGAGCAGGCCGTGGCCGCGCTCGCGGCAGCAGGGGGCAACAAGTCTCACGCGGCGACAGCACTCGGGATTTCGCGGCAGGCGCTCTACCGGTTGCTCGCGTCGGCATAGGGTGGCACAGCGCGCCGCCGCGAATGAGTATCAAAGAACGAACGATACGAGGCGGCTAATGAGGCGGGAGGACGGACAATAGGAACTGTCTCTCGGTTCTGGTGGCCTCTCGACAAAGCCAGAACAACTTTCGACCGGCCTCGATGGCCGGTCTCTTTTTTTTGTGCAGCCCACTACCAGCGGTCGCGGTCGGGCAGGGAGTCGATCGCCACCGCCAGGCGGTCCTCGAACAGCAGTTCGCCGTCTTCCGAGGGCGAGAAGATGCGTGGGAACTCCGCGTAGCGTTGACCTTCGACCTGAATCCACTTCACCAGTTGCACGAGCTTGCGATAGCGGGCAGCGTCCTGGAGGACCGGCTCGATGGGCCAGCCGTCGAAGGTCACGATGGTGGCGTCGATGAGGCGGCGGGCGAGCATGGCGAAGACCGGGCCCATTTCATCCCAGTTGCCTTTGGTGCGCGAGAGCAGGTCGAGTACAGCCGGAATATCGGGAACGCCGATTTCGCGTTCAACGAGGCGCTGCAGATCGGATATCTCGGCCTCGGGACGGTTCAGGCGCCGGTTCCACAGCTCGCCGACGCGGTTCATGGCTGCGCGCTCGTTGGGCTCGATGGCTTCCCACGGTGTCTGCATGCCGCACTCGGCGCAATAGATGCAGACCAGATGTTCCGTCTTGGGCGCTTCAGGCGGCCGGGGCAGGGTGTCGCCAATACGGGGCGGGCCGGCGAGGCGTCCCCATTGCGTACAGTCGTATGTCGGGTCGGGCAGGAACGAGGTGAGGCGTTGGGAGCGGCCGACGGTGGGGCGGCCGCCGCAGTGGTCGCAGGGAATGAGCTGCTCGTACATGGCGGTTGGCGTGGATGGATTGCCCGACATTATCCACTGGCCGCGAGATTTCAAAACTGCAAGGTGAGCGGTGCAGGTGCTCTTACTCGCTGGCTAGACCATGCACGGTCGGGAAGCGAACGCGAGATCAGCGATTTCCCTCGGGGAGGTCGGCCGGGGTAAGCACCTGACGCACCAAGGGCGCCGGCATCCCCAACGCTCTCGCCATCGAACCCACATTCGCCCAGATTTTCTCTTTCGGGCACGTGGTATAGAACAAAGCGAATTCCGCGATTTCGCAGTTCCCGTGCATCATGGTTTTGTGATTGGCAATGGATGAGCGTCTGAGATGCGCGAGCCCGAATTCCTTCACCAGTTCGAAACGGGGCGCGTTGGGCGGGGGGGATCTTCGACCACACTCAATACGGCCCGAACCTTTTCATCGAAGGTCGCGTTCGGCGGCATCAGCGCTGCGCGCTCGAGCAACCGTGACGGACTACTGTGGCCGCAGTAACGCAGGGCGAAATCCACGGTCTCGGCGAGCGAACCGGTAATCCGTGCGCGACCGAAGAAGTCCGCGAGCGCCTGAGGGACCACAGTCAGTCTGCATTTTACGTAGACGCGACTCGCCTGAATCTTCAGATCCCGGGCCATTTCGGTACCGCTCGCCCATACGCCGGCCACGAGCATGCTTTCGTAAAACAGCCCGAAATCATATGAAGTGCTGCCCGTCTCGGTCATTCTGGTATGAAGGGCAATCGCCGCTTCTTTGTTAAGACAGGGCGCCGCGGCGGCTTCATGGAACGCTGCCGTATTGGATTCCATCCCTTGCAAAACTGCTCTCCTCACGGATAGTGCTTGATTAAAAAACGTGCTTCCCGTCTCGGGCGCGAGCGTCGGTACCAGGCTCGCCGTCTTCCGGAAAGCTGTTGTGCGTGACGCCGCCGAGCAAGCGGCCCGCGTGCTTCTTGCCGACCTTCAGCATGTATGCGTCGTCGCCCGACAGGATCACCGCGTCGGCTCCGTCGCGTAACAGGCCAAAGCATGACATCGACCCGGCGGCTTTCGCGCGAGCGTGTTGCTCGGCGCTCGCATGCAGTGCGGGCAGCCATTCGCCCCATTGTTTGAAGAAGAAGGGCACACCCGCCGCAGCACACTGCGCTTGAAGCGACGAGGCCCAGCCGGGATGCATAGGCCTAGCGTTCGGACCGCTCTTCCCGCCGACGATCACCCAGTCGATCGACGCCGATGCGTTGGTCTGGTTCTGTCCGGCGGCCAGCATGTTCCATTGCGCGACGCGATCGAAAGGAAGGGTTACCGGCCCGAGCAGCGGCTCCATCGAGACGAAGCGCACACGCGCTGGCGTAGCAAGCAGCTTTGGAACGTTGCGGTCAGCCTCGATCTGGTCGACTACCGTTGCACCAAGCCATACGTTGCCGCCGGCGATGAGGTCGAACGCGAGTCCGTCACGCTGCATGTACGCTCGCACGTTCCCGATACGTTTCGTTAGCAGCAACCAGTCGAGGTTGGGCGTTTTGGCGATCATCTGGAAGAGGTCGATGCGCCACGCATCCGGCACGGCGTTGTCGAACACGTCCGCAAGGGAAGCGCAGAAGACACGCTGTCGACGTTTGTGTGTCGCGAAGAACGCCTCATGCTTCGCGTTCCATCGCCGCGCGTGATCCCACGTCGCCGGTGCGGTACGTCGTCGCGGGGCGCCCGGCCCCCAGTTCGGCGCGACGCCGCCGGAGAACCGGGCGTTGCGCGCCTGAGCGTAGCAGTTGTCGCATCCGCGGCTCACACTCTGGCAACCTTCCCACGGGTTCAGCGTGTGGTCAGCCCCACTCGATCGTTGTGTTTTCCATCTCTAGTTCCTCGCGGTCTGCATGGCCCGGCGGCGCGCGGGCGACGCGCGAGGCGGGGTTTCGTTCGGGGCTGGCTGCAAACAGGTTTGGGCAGGCATATTCGGTGTGTGTGAAAAGGAAAGCCATTTCACGACATTCAGTCATCTCTTCGAGACTACAGCGCGAGAGCGGAAGTCAAGTGCTCTGGCGGCGTGGGGCGAGTAAGTTCGGCGTGTACGCTGACCAGACGGTCGACTGTTCCGTCGTTGCCGTCCACGTCACCGATGATGGACCTTGATCGGGTATCCAGCCTTGCGCAAAGAGACCGCGATTTGAGCATCATTTCCGGGGGACGTGCCTGCGTATTGGGGTTACGCTGTTGATTCACCCGCGCTTCTGGCGCATCGACCGTCCGGCACTGCCGGCATCTTTTTTCCTCACGGGAGCCTCTCCCGAAGGGGAAGGCTCCTGTTCTTTCTGGAGCCGTCATGAAAAACACCGCTCACAGCCCGCGACGTTACGTGTCCGCTTCCTGGGCACGTGTCAGCAAAGCGTCCTGCCGCGGCCTTCCGGAGGACTTCGCGCGTCACTTGCGCGAAGTCGCACGTCCACTACAGATCGCCTATCAGCAACTGATGGCTGCCTTTGACGGTAAGCCGATTGGAGTTGAATGCCGGATGAAGGATCGCCAGTCATGGGCCTTCGTGCTCCCGGACGCGTCCGGCGAAAGGACGTGGCGGATACAGCAGTTCGATATTGATGGATTCGTTGGCCATCTCTGCTTCGACTCCGTTGAGGAGGCGGTCGAAGAGACGCTGCGAATGGGCTACAGCGTGACCGATCGCGGAGCGCTCGATCGCATCGCATCGACTGCCCGGTGGACGCGAGGTGTTCGCCGCTCGGCTGTCATGCAAAGGCATCAGGAAGGCCTCATCACCTATCGCCAGATGATCGAGGAGATGGCGGCGCTGACTGACTAACTTTCTTTTGGGTCTTCGCGCTTTTCTGTGGGTAAAAAATGCGGATTTTCATAGCCGAGGGAGCATGCAGGTGAGGATTTTCAGCCGCAGATACTCTTCGTCACGTAGTCCGTATGACCGTCGCTGGATGACTCGAATCTTGTTATTGAGCCCTTCAACGAAGCCCAGTGGTACCTTGTTCTCTGGCTTGCAGTAAGAAGCGATTCCATCCCAATGACTCTCGACCATCGTGGCGAATTTCTCATACGGGTCGATGCGCTGCCACTTCAGACTGGCTTTCCAGTTATCGAAGAAACGGCGGGCCCATCCTTCGCGCTCGTAGTCCCACAATTGCCCAAACGATTCCTTGAGCAGGTACGCAATGTTAAGGCGTTTGTTGGCGGCCAGCAGTGTCTTCAACGACTTGCGGCCCTCCATCGACAGGTTCTCACGGTGACTGAGCAGCACATACTTCTGGCCTTTGATATAGCGTCGTTGCTTGCCTTGCAGGCGCGCGTATTCGCTCTTGCGAACCTTATCCATGGCCTCGTGGAGTTGCTTCATGACGTGGAACTTGTCGTAAAGAATGTCGGCCTGTGGGACGCGCTCCTTTGCAACGTTGTAAGACGGTCTCCACATGTCCATGACGACCAGACGGATACCGCGAGTCTTCTTCTCGCCCAGCCAGTCATAAAACTGGCGCATGCTGGCATCCTTGCGGTCTTCGCCACCAAACCAGATCGCACGACCCCGTATCAGGTCGCTCACTACAATCCGGTACGAGCCTGCTGCTTTCCCCTTGCCGATCGAAATCTCATCGATACCGATGACCTTCGGCCCGGGCGAGCCAAACCGTTCCAGTTGAGCACGCATGTACTGCTTGTCCAGCTCCTTGACCTTGTGCCAATCCAGATTGAACTCGTCAGCCACATCCTTGAGCGTACTTTCCCGACAGCGACGGCCGACATACCACGCGAAGCGCTTCGTGAAGTGCGGGTTGTCAGCGAGAAAACTCAGTCGCTCGGGCTTCACAGTTCCATCACATCGACATCGGACCCGGAATACTTCGAGATCCAGATAGATTCTGCAACCTCCACTGGGCAAATCTCTCGCAAGAATTCGCTTGTGGTCGTAACCCGGACATGCGCGCGCACATCCCTTGCAGCGCTTTTTTTTGAGCGCCGAACAAGAGTAATGACGCGCGCAATGCGGTCGCCAAAGACGCCATGGAGCTCTTCGAGAGGACGGAATCCGTCGAAGCGGTATGCGTCGGACAGACGCTTGCGTTTGCGCGAAGTAGCCATCGCGAAATCATGCCAGATTTTTCGACGCCAGAAAATCCCGCAAACCCACGCCCAGCTTGGCTTTCAGACCATTGGTCGGTGAAATTTACCCACAGAAAAGCGCGAAGACCCTTTCTTTTATCAACCCATGCGGGGACGCTCCCCGGCTGGGAGCGCTCCGCGCACCGGAGCAACCATGTTTGACGAAATCATTCTGAAGATGGAAGCCGCGATCGCGGCGCTCATCGCCCTTGTCAGAGCGGGCCATCCGTTATGCGGCACCGTAAGCGGGAAGGACTCGACCTGCGCCACCATTCTCATGCTCGAGGCCGTGCGCCGTGTCGGCCTCGCCGGCGAAGCCCAACCGGCTCATTTCATCTCGACCGCCGACACAACGATCGAGAACAGCAGTCTCGCCCGCCATATCCAGACGATGCTCGAAGAGATTGACGACTTTGCCGACAGGCAGGCGTTGGCTGTGTCGACCCACGTCGCTACGCCATCGCTTGCGGCGCAATTCGTGGTATCGACCATCGGTCGCGGCACGCTGGTACGGACCCCGCAAAACGGCGTGCGAAACGGCAAGCGCACCCGCGCATGCGCGACAGACTGGAAGTTGATCCCACAGGGGCGTTTGCGAGCGGCGCTCGAACGCGATGCGGCCGCGCGTGGCGATCGCGAGATCGTGACGGTGCTGGGAAACCGGCTGGTCGAGAGCGCTTCGCGCGGTGCTGCGATGCGTGAGCGCGGTGAAAGCGCGACGACAGCCGTGCGTGACACGCGCGGCGCGCTCGCCGTGTCCCAGCTTCGTGACTGGAGCGCCGACGACGTGTGGACGATGCTTACGCTGTTTTCCGAGGAAGCGAAGCGGCCTTTCCCGTGTCCATTCTCGCAACGGACGATCTAGCGCCTGTCCGATCTTTACCGTGCGGCCAACGATGGAATGTGCGGGGTGGTACTCGGCGAGGACGGCCAGCGTGCGGCCTGCGGGTCCAGGTTCGGCTGCGTCTTCTGTTGCGTCGCTGGCGAGCGCGACCGGTCGCTCGAATCGATGGTGCGTGAGCCTGAGCATGAATACATGTCGGGTCTTAACGACTTCCGTAACTACCTGCTTGCAACGCAATGAGATCTCGGCAGGCGTGAGCTGGTCGGCCGGTCGTTGAGCGAGAACGGCTACATCCGGGTGCAGCCCGACGTTCTCTCGTTTCAGGAGAGGATGAGCCTTCTGAGGTACCTGCTCACACTCGACGCGCTTGAAGTGGAGCGCGCCGAGCAACACGATGCGGACCTCGCGAGTGGTCGCATCCCCGATACACCGGCAAACCGCGACCTGTGCGACGTGCAGTTCGAAATGATCACGCCGGCTCAACTGGTGGCGATCGACTTCATGCTGTCGATGCATCACTACGCGCCGCACGTGTTTCCGGCCATATCAGCGTGGTTCGAAGTGCATCGCCTCGGGCGCCGCTACCGTGTTCCACAGGTCGAGGCGTTTCCGAAAGTACCAATCCCGCTGCACGGCTGGTACCGCGTTGGCCGCTTCGATGCTGAGGCGCCGACCGATGGGCTTCGCGACTACGTGGCTGAGCAATGGAACCCGTATCGGTACCCGGAGCGGGTGTCGGCCTATGCGCAGACCACCGGTGGAGAGCGCACTGTCTACTTCGAGGAGACGGACCAGCTCGACGTCGACGCTTCAAGGGCATGCGAGTTCGTAACCTGCTCTTTCGACCACGCGTGGTATGCCCGCGTTCAGGGCCATGCTGCGATCGAATCGGCGCGTTTCTGGCTTAACGAAACGATTCTCACACTGCCTGCCGGTGCGTCGCAGCGCTATCAGGAGATGGCACGGCGCGGCCAGTACTTCGCGCGCCTTGCCGAGCGTTTGAACCTGACGCCCGCTGAACTCGATGGCCACCTGGTCGAGAACGCGATCAGCGATGCACAGATGCGCGGCATCGAAGGCAACCAGATGCACGTTGGCCGCGTAAGCGGCCTTCTTCTTTTCACCCATGCGGGGCGGCCCGCATGGGCTGCTCCGCGCTTGCAATGGAGCACTCGTATGCCGATTGAAACGCAGCACGGCCGCATGCCGATGTGGCAGCTGAACGCGCACGTCGATGACGGTCTTTTAATACGTGGGGGCATACCTCACAGTGGCGGGAAACTGGCATTTCATGCCTTTGAGAGAGGCTTCGAGGGGATGGTGTCCGCGTCTGCTTTCTGGAACCCGAAGACGGGACGGTTTCGCATTCCTCAGGCTAGCGATCTGACGGAGATCGACTTCGCGCTGGACAGTGCGGGTTTTACCGCGATGAAGCTGTTCCAGTCGAAGGGCAGACAGCCGGGGATTGCAGGCATCTATCCCTGGACGATGGAACAGTTCGTTGAACTGGCCTCGTTCTCCGGGGCGGCGTGGGTCTCGCAGCCCGATCTGTGCTGCGAGCCCGAGCTAGCGGTGGACCAGCAGGCGATCGACTACAGGGTGAATGCGACGGCAACGCTGCTTGAGGGCATGCTGCGAGTCGTGTATGCATGGCAGGACGAGCTCGCCCGAACCTCGAGTGCGAATGCGGTGCAGAACATGGTCCGGATTCCCGTACCCGTGGCGCAGGGCTGGGCGGTGGACGATTACCGTCGAAGTATCGACCTGATGATGCAGGTGTGGGAGCGCTGGATGCCGTGGATCGCTCCGCCGGCGCTGATCGGTCTGGGCTCCGTCTGTCGGCGACACCTGACAGATCAACGTCACGGCCTGTTCGCAATTCTCGAAGGCCTCGAGGGGCATCTCCCGCCTGGCGCGAAAATTCACTGCTTCGGCGTGAAGGGGCAGGCGCTGGAACGCCTCAAAATGTACGAGTGGGTGGCCAGCGTCGACTCAATGGCCGCCGATTTCGCTGCGCGAGTGAAGGCGCGTCAGGCCGGAGTGTCGAATACGGTCGCGCACCGTGCGGCCGAAGTGGATCGGTGGATGGCCGCTGCGTCGTGTCGGGTACAACCGGCGCGTGGAGACCAGTTTCGCCTCGCCTTCAAACCTTGAAACCAGCCCACGCGTTCTTCGGAACCGTGGGCGTTTTTTTTGGCCGGCTCTGGCTGAACCTTCAGTCGGCGCGTTTGACACCGACTTGTCCGCGCCGACTCGGGGCGGGCAGGCGCACGTCGGCAAGCTGTTCGCTATCGGTATTCCATTCAACGGCCGGGATACGGTTTGCTTCGCGCAGCGCCTGCTTTTCCAGCTTGCGTCGTTCGTAGCTCGCGAGTCCGTTCATGCCGTAGACCTCAATGTGCGTCGTGGGCCTGGTGTCCAGCAGGTAGAAGTCCGGCAGCATCACGTCGCCTTCTGCCATACTCATGGGCTTTCCAAAGATGCGGCGCTCAGCGACAAGCCGGTTGGCCATCGCGACTTCGTGCATCGAATCGCATGGCAGAAAAGCAGAGGAGCACAGCATCGCGGCAAGGTCGACCGCGCGCAGATGTCCTTTCGGTGTGCGCTCAACGAGAAGGAGCGCCACGACACGGGCGTTCGCCTCGCCGATCGCGCGCCAGGCGTGTCCATACTTTTTCGCGGCCTCCTCGATGAGCGCCGTGGTCGTGAAGTAGCGTTGACTGCGCTGGCGAAGCGAGATCGATTTGCCGTACGGCGTGTCCGCCACTTCTCCGATCTCGCCGACGATCAGCGCGCGCCGCGACACAGCGCCGTCGTCGGTGATCCGGCCGACGAACGCCTCGAACTCGGAATTGATCGCATCGCGCTCCGTTTCCTCGTAACGGCGCATCACGTGCAACACATCCTGAGCGGCCACGCCGTTGATACGCGTGTCTTCGCCGAGCCCTCGGAGCAGCATGGCTTGCACCGCGCTCCATCCGCGGGTCTGGGGCGAGCCGTCCCAGGCGTTCAGCCGCCCGTTGGCCCATAGCGCCTGCAGAAAGGCAAGCAGCGGGGCCGCGCGCCGGGAAGTGCCCGACGAGCCTGCGGTGGCACGCGGGCGAGAGCGGCGGGATGCCGCCTCGCGTTGAATGAGTGACGCGTCCAGACGCACGTTGAGCCCGTTGGGGCCTTCGAGAATCGCCGCGCGGCTGTCGGAGCTGCGGCCAGTGCCGTCGCCCGGCGTCTTTCGGAATTCGCACCCTTCGGCATGCATAGGACCGTCATCGGGCCAACCGGCGAGGAAATATAGAGAGCCGTACCTGCGAATCACCAGCTTACGCGGCTCGTCGGTTGGGCACAGGCAGCGCGCATATCCGGTGGTGACTCTCGTGCGCTCGAGGCGTTGCGCGAAGCGGGCGGGATACTCCTCCAGGTCGGACAGGGCAAACCTGCTGCCATCGAAGGATACGTTGATCATGGACGAATCTCCTTGGTCACGTTGGGGTCGTGGCGGATCAGCTGCTGCGGTTCAGGCCAGAACCTGAACGTCATCTGCGCGGCCACGCCAGAACGTGCCGTCTTCGGTGTCGAGAACGGTCACCATGCCGCGATCCAGTTCGTGTTCGATGACGACGCCGGGTCGGATTCCGGCGGGGAGTGTGGGATAGAGAACACGTCGCAGGCGGAGCGACGAGGTGCCGTCATGTTGTGCGGCCGCGAAGTCCATGGCCACATGATGAGGCAGCCACCGCGGAGTCAACGGGCGAAAGAGGCGGGATTTGGCGGTCTTTCCGCGAGGCTTTGGAAAGACCGAAAAGCTCCACAAAAAGTGCAGCTTTCCGGGAAAAGACGTGCAGGCGCCTGCACGAGGGAGGTGAGGCGGCGCGGTGAGCCTCACGCAGCCAGCGCGCGGCGCAGGGACACCTCGCCCGCCGCCGGTGTGCCGACGATCAGACACACACGGCGGTGTAGGTCGGCACGAAACGCCCCCGATACAGAAACCGGAGCGCCAAAGGTCAAGCGCGCGCACGTTAGCAGCATGAAGAGCATCGCATAGATGCTGGCGACGGCGGCTGCGACCGCGTGCAGTTCCGCCGCGAGCGCGTCGACGGGAACGGAATGCGCGCTGCTCGCGGCGATGAACGCCAGGATCGCGTGCGCGAAAGCATCCGGACACACAAGACATTGCCATGCGAGCCAGATCCCCAGCAGAGCGGCGGTGATGGTTAGCGCGAGGACAGCGTGACGCCAGATCGCAGCGATGGCGGTCGAGAACTGCGTCACGTAATTACGTGCGTCATTGGCGACGACGAGCTTCATATTGGCGAAGACCGGCTCCGGGACCTCGCCGACCTCGACGCCGTTCACCGAGATTTTTACTACGGCCTGGTCGTCGGCGTCGGCGAGTTCCTTGCGAAGCCGTCCGATCCGTACCCGTCGGATGGCTTCGAGTGCAAGTGCGGCGGCGAATGCAACGCCGGCAATCCTGACGACGTTCGGCTCCCGGGCTACAGCCGCGACAAACAACCAGAAGAAGGGGAAGGCGAGCGCCGAAACAGCGGCAATGAACGTGAGCGAGCCCGCCCACGCCCGGGGTTTTGCAAGATCCAGCATGAGTATCTCCAGTGAGCGTGGGCAGCATTGCCCGCGCGCGTCAATTGTCGGGCGCGCGACGTGACGGGATTGGCCCAAAAGCCCGCAGATTCGGGCTTCATAGGGGGGCCGCCGACTTGTTCCGCACGACGTTCTGCACAGTGTTGCCAACAGAATCTGTGGATAACGCGGCGGCACATCAGGCGAAAGCTGGTGCAGTTTTGCGTGCTTTGCGGACGTCGGCTCGCGTGGTTCGCGCTTACCATGGCGTCATCACCTGCGTCATCGACGCATCGACCTGTACCGGCTTTGCCGGCTTTCCTTTCTATCCCTGTGGGGCATCGCGCCCGCAGGGGCCATGCCCTTCTTACATTTGGAGTGGGCATGAGCAAGAAGAGCGCACAGCGCAAGCATGATCTGACGGCGGACGCACACCAGCGCAATCTCGTCGCCCTGTTCAATAAATTCTCGTACGGACACCACATCAATACGGTGTTTCGCGATTTTGTTGAAATGGCGGCGCTTGCGATCAGCAACAGCGTGGATCGCGCGCAGTGCGACACGCGCGAGAAGCGCTATCTGGAGATCGTCGGGAAATACAAGCCTGAAGAGGTCGCGCGCTTCCCGAGGATGCTGGGCGAGCTCACTTTGTCCTTCGAAAAGCGCGTCGAGGTGTTGGTCGCGGCACGCTCTGTTGGTGCGCTCGGCGGTGGATTGACCGACGTGCTCGGCGAGACATACATGATGCTCGACCTGGGTAACGACCGCAGCGGGCAGTTTTTCACGCCGTACCATGTCTCGCATCTTATGGCCTCGATGCTGATTGGAGCTACGATCGACTCGGCACGCTCACGCGGCTTCGAACGTGTTCACGAACCCGCGTGCGGGGCCGGGGGCATGGTCATCGCTACGGCAGAGGCGTTCCACGACGCGGGCCTCAACTACCAGCAGGCGATGCACGCAACGTGTATCGACATCGACCCCTGCTGCGTTCATATGGCCTATCTGCAACTCTCGTTGCTGCACATTCCGGCCATCGTCGTACACGGCAACGCGCTTTCGATGGAGGTGTGGGGGCACTGGTTCACGCCGGCGCACGTGCTCGGCGGCTGGAGCCATCGTCTGCGTGCCCGCGGCTCGGAGGATGCCATGCGCGAATTGCTCGGCAGCGAAACCGAACCGGCATGTGACGATGCCGTACCGGTTTTCGCTGCGGTTGCTGCGCCATGCGAGTCGCCCGCGCATCTACCGGCTCTGCCTGTCGCGGTCGAAGACGGCGATGTCGCGGTGCTCGACCAACCCGAGGTGGACACGGCTGGCCTTGCGGACCTGTTCGATGAAGCGGTGGCGGGGCAGCCGCGTGCACAACCGTTCCTTGAACTGATCGACCAGATGACCTTGTTCTGAACGACGGCCCGGATACCACTCCGGGCTTTTTTTAAAAGCCAGCCGGTATCGGAGATCTTTCCGCGGCCTCGAAGCGCCATTGCGCGGTATCGTCTCCTCTACCACCCGCGCTTCAAGCGCATCGACCGGCCCTATATCTGGGCGCATTTCCTTCCTCTTCACCCTTCGGGAGCCCAACTCCCGACAGGGGGCGGTGCTCCCTCATTCCTTTGGGAGTCACCTCATGTTTTCGAATGAATCTCTGACGTGTAGCGGGGCCAGCCAGCAAACGGTCAATGAGCCACAGCCGTTCACCAGCGCGAAACTGCCTATCGATCGCGAGAGCATCCGCTCCCGGCGGCTGCTCGACATGATCGAGCAGGTCGAAGCCCTCAACGCACCGGGCAGCCGAACAGTCTTCGAGATGCTGCTCGACGCCGGCGCGGATTCGGATCGCCTGCAATATCGCGATCCGAAGGATGACGGCCATGCGGTGTTCTCTGCAGCGCTGCAATTCCGCGTCGCTAAAGCGAAGCTCAAGGGCTTTGTTGTGCTCGAGGACGATCCGGAAAATCGCTGCTATTGCCTGCTCGTGCAACTGGAGGGCTCTATCGGCTTCGAAGTCGTCCCGAGGCGAGTCACTATCAAGTCGCTCGCGGCAGATCTGTACAAGCTCGTCGATGACGGCGAGCGTCGTTGGAGTGACATCGCCTTCAATGTCACGCCGGTGATCATCGCGGAAACCGAATAGCGTCCTTCCGCGGTCTGATGGGCGGCACTCGTGTTTTGCCCTCTTTAGCGTATCCCCGAGAATTAGATGCAGAAGCGTTGAGCGCCCTGCGCATAAGCCTGACCAGATGATGAACAACGGCCCGGATTCGCTCCGGGCCATTTTTTCTTTAAAAGCCACCCCGTATCGGCGATCTTTTCGGCATCTCGATCCGCCACCGCGCGGTATCGTCTGTTTACCTACCGCGCTTCATGCGCATCGACCCCAGCCCTCGCGGCCATTCTTTTTTCTTTCACCCATCGGGAATCCTCTTCCCGTTGGGGAACGGGTTCCCCTTCTGGAGACCCGCAATGCAACAGCAACCTACCCTCCGGCTCGGCGATATCAAGCTCGGCCGCAATCCCCGCAAATATTTCGACCCCGCAAAGATGGCGGAGATGGTCGAGTCCGTGCGTGTGCAGGGCGTCATGCAGCCAGTGATCGTGCGTCCGCTCGACGATGGCTCTCACGAGCTTGTCGCCGGTGGCCGCCGTTATCGCGCGGCGATGGAAGCACACGGCGAGGACTATCCGATGCCGGTCGTCGTCAAACCGCTGAGCGAATCCGAAGCGCGCGCTGTCGCGCTCGTCGAGAACATTCAACGCGACGGCCTGGCGCCGTCCGAGGAGGCCATCGACGCGGCGGAACTCGTCGGCCTGTGCAAGGGCGACCGGGACGAGGCGGCGCTCCAGCTAGGCTGGAGCCGTCAGGTGCTCGACTCGCGTCTCGCGCTCATGAACTGCAGCGCTGCGGTGCTGGATGCGCTCAACACGCGCACCATCAAGCTCGGCCACGCTGAACTTTTCGCAGCCTTCACGAAGGGGCAGCAGGACAAGCTCCTGCCGGTTGTCGTGAAAGAGAACCGCACGGTCGCGGATCTGAAGAAGACGCTCGAACAGGTCTCGTGCTCATTGCCCGCTGCGATCTTCGACAAGACCGATTGCGCGGGGTGTCAGCACAATTCGGCCGCCCAGGCCGAGATGTTCGGCGAGTCGATCGGCACGGGCAGCTGTACGAACCGCGCCTGCTACAACGAGAAAACGGAAAAGCAGCTCGAAGCGACGGCCGCAGGCCTGCGCGACGAGTACCAGACCGTTCGCATCGTGCGTCCCGGCGACAACCACACGCGCATCCAGCTCGTGGCGGATGGTCCCAAGGGTGTCGGCGCCGAACAGTTGAAAGCCTGCTACGCGTGCCAGAACTTCGGCGCGGCGGTAAGCGGCCTGCCCGACTCGATGGGCAATATCTACAAGGGCCAGTGCTTCGACACCGTCTGCAACATGAAGAAGGTGGCCGCGCGCATCAAAAGCGAGAAAGGTCCTGACACGGCTGCGGCGAAAGCTGCAGCGGCGACGGGCTCATCGAAGGCTGCAAGCGCGCCGAAGGGCGACAAGGCCGCTGCATCGACGCCCGAGGCCACGGTCGTGGCTGAGTCCGATCGCGTCAAGACGTACCGCGTCGCGCTCTGGCGCAAGGCGTTGCGTCGTGAGGTCAGCAGCGACGTTGCGCTCGCGCGCCAGTACCTGATCGCGGTCGTTGCGACCGGTCAGGCACGCAGCATCGCGGCCGAACCGGTCAACACGATCTGGGAGCGCCTCATCGACGACAAGCCCGCCGTCGGCGACTTCTCGAAGGCCGCCTCGGCGGCAGCAGAGCTGGAGTCCGACGTACAGGTGAAGCTGCTGGTCGCGCTCGCGATGTCCGCGATCCAGGGCGTCGACGTCCCGTATCTCATGCAGATGTGCCGCCATCACAAGCTCGATCTCGCGAAGCACTGGAAACTCGACAAGGAGTTTCTGGAGCTGATCACGAAGTCCGAGATGAAGGTGGTGGCCGACGAACTGGGGCTGCGTGCCACCATGGGCGACGACTTCAAAAAGGTCTTCGCGAAATCGAAGGCCGAAGTCATCGACGCCCTGCTGTCGGTCGAGGGATTCGACTACACGGGCAAGGTGCTCAAGGTTCTGAAGTTCTGATGCAGACCGCGGCGAACGCCGCGGTTCCTTTCTTCTTCTCACGCCGCCTTCGCGCGGCGTTTTTTCTTTTTCGTGAGGTTTTACATGTTCCAGCAACTCGAAGCGTTCGTGCGCGAGACCGGCAAGGTCACGCTCACACTCAAGATGGCCGGTGACCAGATGGCCGTGGTCGTGATGCCCGGCGGCGACTCGAAAGAGGCGGCGCTGCGTCAGCCGCTGGTGCTGACGGCCAGCCCGGCTGCACTCGATGAAGGCTTTGCCGATGCATTGCGCACGTTCGAAGGCGCGCACCGCTCCCTCGCGGAGCAGGTGAGCGCCACGGCGGAAATCCTGCAGGCGGCCGAGAAATCGCAGGCGGGCAAGGCGCAGAAGGCGTTGTCGAAGGGCTCGAAGCCGGCGCTCTCCGCGCCCGCATCGTCGCCCGACGACGCCGATGAAGGTGGCGAAAGCGATGACGGAGAGTCGACGGGCGAGGGGAGTGGCAAACCGCAACCTGCGAACGTTGCCTCGAAGTCGGCGCCGGCGGCATCCGATGCTGGCCAGACCGACCTCCTGAGTCTTCTGTGAGGAGCGCGCCATGACCATCGCAATTGCAACGCTCACCCGCGAGTTCACCTACAACGGCATGCGTCTGCCCGATCCCGGCCCGGCGTTCACGCCGGATCAGGTGCGCGATCTCTACTCGGCGCAATACCCGGAGCTGACGACCGCAACGGTCGACGGTCCCGAGTACGCCGGTGAAGTGGCGTCCTTCCGGTTCGTACGCGCGGCGGGTGCAAAGGGCGCCCATGCGTAAGAAAACCCTGCTCAAGGCCCTCGCCGATCCGGCGAGCGGCTTCCACTCCCAGGAACCGCCCGAAAGGGCGGTTTTTTTATATGACGACGAGGTTCGCCAATGCTGTTCGATCCTTCATTCGCTGATCGAACGGTCGATGCAACAGCCGGCGGGGCATGGCAACCGCCACGCGCTGCCGCTGCCCGACATCGATCTTCCGATTGTGTTCTGACGCTGCCGCAGTTCAGTCCCGATGTGCCGCGCGAGGCCACCATCCGGTGGCGCGCTGACGTGGAGCTGGAGGGAACCGTGCTCGAGCAGTTCCGGCACGGGCCCCTGCGCGCCTCTGACGTCGACGATCCGGCCAGTCCGGTCGATGCGTTTCAGCAGGCGTTCTATGCATGGGTGCAGCGGCAGATCCGTCAGCCGCTTCGCTTCATCTCGTTGGGCCTCGACCTGTGCGACACGAACGCCGTGATGGACATCATCCAGCACCAGTACGAGCACGATGACTTCAAGGCAACGGGCCCGCTGCATCTGGGCGTGAAGCTGGAGAACGAGTGGGTCCATGAGGTCGGTGCACTGGCCCAGCCGTTACGGCAAGCGCATCCGCTGCTTTTGAACACGCTCTTCAATCTTGTCGATCGCGTCTCGGGCAAGACCGTGCTCATCCGCACGCCTGGCTGGTTCCTCTGCGAGGCGGCCTGCCGTCACTGGGAGGGCGACGAAAGCGCGACCGATAAGGACGTCAGCCAATGGATGATGGACTTCTACGGTGACGACAAGGAGACGGTGGAGCGGTACCTGCCTTCCGTCCTTCGCCCGCAGTTGTGCCCCGACGAAATCCGGATTCCGGCAAGGGTGCCGGGGCGCCGCGCACGCTCCCAGGTGCTGTCAGAGAACGAGCTGCGCGGTCTGCAGACCGGGTCCACGCCGCTTGTGACACGGGTCTGCGTGGAGCTTGCGGCGCTGCACCGGCTCCTTCGGCGTGCGGGAAACCGTCCGCTGCTCGACGACGGCTATGACGCGCGGCCGATGTATTCGGGCTGCACGTTCGTGCTGGAGAACAACGAGCGGATCAGCGAGACGCTCGACGACTTTATGAACGGTGAGTACCAGGGTGGTGAAGCCTCCGAGTACAGCCGCTTCCTCACATTTTCCAACCAGAAGCAGGGCATCCGCGCGCAGTACGCGCAGTGGGGCCTTGCCCTTCAGATGCTTGGCCACCTCGATCGCCTGCTGGCGCTTGTGGTGAGCCCTTAACCAGGAGGTTCTTCCATGAAAGGTGTTCATATCGGCCAGACCGGGCATGACGTAGCCCTGTCTTCGGCCCTGTTGCTGTATTCGGCACGGGATGGTTCGTGTTACGCGACGGTGCATGCAGTCGCAGCGGAGCGTCAAACCGGGCGACCGGTGATCGGTGCGGGACGGCCGTTAAGCCGCCGCGCTCTCATCGATGCATTGGTGCAACTCGATCGCAACGCAGCGCCGCGCGCCGAGTTCCTGCCGGGCAGTGTGCTGGGCGTGACGTCGGCCGCGGTGACCTGGTGGACTCCACCTGCGCGTCGACGTGTGTTCTTCCAGTGCAGAAAGGTGGGCGAGCGCACCGCGGTCGTGCCGCATCCGGGCCTCGTGTTTCAGGCTGGCGCGGGCGGTTTCCGCGTCTTTGCGGTGAAGGGCGACGCGCGTCCCGAGGCGGGCACGGCACTCTTTGAGCCGCCGTACTTCAACACCTGGGACCACGGCCAGATCTGCATCGGGTCGGCCAAAGTGCCACGGCGCATTGAAGTTTCTGCCATCGACGGCTGGGAAGAGGGCTTCTTCACCTCCGCCTTCACGCACCCGAATCCCGGTGGCAAACGCGTTGAGTACAAGGACGGGTTTCACTCGTTCTGGACCGACATGCTGGGCGGGAAGTTCGAGGCCTTTCCGCTCGAAGTGCTCGTCCCCATGAAGGATGCGACGGTCGGCAAGCTGGTCGCAGGTCAGATCGGAGGGGCCAAATGAATCCCGTCGATAACGTCCTGCAGGGCTCGTTCCCGTCGGTCATGGTGCCCACGCGCGAACCGGTGGCGCCGATGTCCGGTCCCGGCGAGCGCCTGCTCATCGCGTCGAACGGCGTGTTTCTTGAGATCGACCGCCCGTGGATCCGGCTGGTCCGGCGCCTTGGCTCATTCGACTGGCATACGCCGGTACCGTATGGCCAGGCGCAGGAACTGACGGAGCTGCGCTGCGGCGCGATTCCCGCCGCGCTCGTTGTGGAGTTCGCCCGCCTCGCGCGGGCGGCACTGCCCAACGAGGTGGGAGCGTGGATCGTGTGGGACGCGGTGACGGGGCGCTTTCGCATGGAGCGCCTCGCATCGCTCTCGCACGGTCCGGGCCATCTGCACTACGAGCGTCCGCAATTGCGCGAGGCCGAGTGGCTTGTCGTTGACTGCCATTCGCACGGCCACGGGAGGGCGTATTTCTCGTCGACCGATGATCGTGATGACCTGCACGACGTGAAGCTCGCGCTCGTGCTGGGCAACTGCGATCGCACGCCGTCGATTGCCTTGCGTCTGTGTGCGAAAGGCCGCTTCGAGGTTCAGGCGGGCGCTCCGGCGCGCTGGCTGTCGGCACTGGCCGGGGAGGTCGTATGAGTACCCCGATTCTGCATGCTACCCCCGAGCACATGACGCGGGGCGCCTGGAAAGTCGTCGTGGTCGGAGCGGGCGGGACCGGCAGCGCATTGTTGCCGTCGCTCGCGCGCCTGCATCACGCGATGGTGGAGCTTGGTCACCCCGGTGGTATCGAGTGCACGGTCTACGACGATGACACGGTGAGCGAGTTCAACGTCGGCAGGCAGGGGTTCTATCCGAACGATGTCGGCCAGTTCAAGGCGACGCTGCTCGTGAACCGGCTGAACCTGCTGATGGGCACGGACTGGATTGCCGAGCCGCGACGCGTCGATTCGCAGATCAACCTGCATGCCGATCTCGTGATTGGCTGCGTCGATTCGCGACGCGCGCGCCACGCCATCGTGCAGGCCGCAAAACGGGGCAAGTGTCGCTACTACCTCGATTGCGGCAACGAGACGGACCGTGGCCAGGTCATTCTCGGTGAATTCGGCAAGCCCCGGCACGACCGGTTGCCCCACGTGGGCGACCTGTTCCCGGACCTGCTGAATCCGAAGAACGACAAGGGCGACGATACGCCTTCGTGCTCGCTGGCGGACGCGCTGCGCAAGCAGTCGCTCGTCATCAATCAGGCGATTTCGGTGCAGGCGTTCAACCTGCTCTGGTCGCTGTTTCGAAATGGTGGTCTGTCGTATTCGGCTGTGTTCGTGAATCTCGCAACGGGACGCACGAATCCGGTTCCGATCGACCCCGCTGCATGGGCGCGCTTCGGTTACGAAGCGCCGTCTGCAAAGAAGCCTCCACGCCGCCGAAAGGCGACACGCAAGGGCTGACCTCATCGAGTCACCGGCCATCAGGCCAGCGCAACGCTATACGCGTGCGTGTGACTCATTTCTCCACTGCAAGGACTTCGCCTCTCACTGGGAGGGGCGGTCCTTGCGCATACCTCAAAAGGACGTTCGTGATGTTGAAAAAACTGTTTGACCGAGATACGAAGCTGGCAGCGCGCACGCTCGTGTTCATGCTGTACGGCGTCGTGCCGATGTTCGTCTTTGGCTGGCTGCTCGCCACCATCGCACGCCATCCCGAAGCCGTCGCTGCTCTGCAGGACGAATACGCGTATCGCTACACGATGTACTGGCTCGGCGGCGAGAAGTGGCTGCCGCTGCTCCTCGGTGCGACGGCGTTCGGTTCGCTCTTCTGCGGCGCTGAATACATCGCCCGTGTGGCGTTCCGGTACGCAGAGCCGACGTTCATGCCCGTGCTGCGCACGAAGGTGCAGGAGTGGACCCTCAAGCCGTTCGTGAGTGCGCTCGCGTTCGTCGATGGCCTGCTCATTGATAACGTCCGCGCATGTGTCGTCGTTTTCGCATTCGGCGTGGTGCTGGCCTTCTGGTCGCTGCACCTGCTGAAGGTGAGCGAATCGCGAGGGCCGACCCGGTGATGCGGTATCGGCTGCTCTCTTGACCCAAGCGCCGCCCTTTCAAACGGGCGGCGCTTTTTTTCGTCCGTTGTACCTCTGTGTGCGCGGCGAGCGTCACCAGTGCCGCAGCGACGGTACGAACAGAACGAATATTCCGGCGGCCGCGAGCGACGGCCCGAACGCGAGGCGCGGGAGCGTGCGCGCCCGGGTCGATGCAGCATGCAACAGTCCGGTGAGGACCGCGAGCGCGGCGGCGATGAACAGGATGGCCGGCAGCGCCTGCCAGCCCAGCCACGCACCCAGCGCGGCAACGAGCTTGAAGTCGCCGTGGCCGATGCCTTCCGAACGGCTCGCGGCCGCGACGCCCCACGATAGGGTGCGAAGCCCGAGGTAGCCCGTCACTGCGCCGATGACGGCATCGTTTAGCGGCGTGACGATGGCGCCAAGATTGAGCAAGAGACCGAGCCAGAGCAGCGGAATCGTGATCTGGTCGGGCAGCAGATGGTGGCGGCGATCGATGTCCGCTGCGACAAGCAACGGGAGGCACAGCAGGCAGGCGGCAAGGGCGACCAGCGACAGCCCGGTCGTTGTGAGCGCCACGATCCCGACGCTCGCGCACGCTAGCGCACCGAGCACGCGCTCACGCCGCCGCACGGAACGTGTATGTGTGTCCTCGCCGAGCGAACGCAGGACCGCGCTGGCGATCGCTGCAGAAAGATCCGGCATGATCGCACCGAGCGCACCTGCAACGCCGGTCAGATCGGCGAGCAGCCCGATACTGGCGATCGGCGGCGTGGACTGGATAAGGCTGGGCATGGTGGGTCGTCGAGAGTTGGTGCTGAGTCCAGGGCGATACAACGACGTCGCGGTACAGCGAACATCGTGCGCGAGGTGAGGGCGGCCCCGCGAGACGAAAGCCAGGTGGTTTTCGCGATCATTCCGGTCGGCGCAGCGACCGCCGACCCGTAGACTGTCCCTATTCCCCGCGCTTTTGGCGCATCGACCTGACCACAGCGGCTTGCCGTTGTGCCTTCTGCTTGTCTCACCGGCCGGTCGACTGTCCTGCCTCCATCTTTTGAATCCCCCTGGGAGCCCACTCCCGGAAGGGATGCGGCTCCCCTTTTTCCTTTCAGGAGCCGCACCATGCTGAACGTTTCCGCTCAACCCGCTTTCAAGGTTTCGGAACTGAATGGTTTTTCTGAGAAGCAACGTGTCATGGCACAGGACGTTCAGTCCAGTCCGCCCCAGCTTCACCCCGCTACGATTGTCTCGGTCTGGAGCGATCGCACCGCCACGGTAATCTGGGACTATGACCTGCCGTTTGATGCCGAACGCCGTCTCGTCTCGAGCGGCCACGTCGAGCTTCACAACTTGAATCGCTTGTCCTGAGCACAGCCATACGCAGACCGGTTTGTCCGGTCTGCGCCTTTCGCTTCATCCATGTCTTCCCGACAGGGCAAACGCCCCTGACGGGACGGTTGCCCGCAATTTCGCGAGGCAACCATGATCCGTACTCTCTTCTCCATCCTTCTCCTCTCCACGCTCGCCGCCTGCGCGAACATGACTGACTTCGGCTCGCCCGACGTCTACCAGCGTTCCGACGTTCAACGAACAGGTAGCCTGGAGGAAGTCACGGTAGTTCGCGTGCGCAACATCACGATCCAGACGCCGGGCGATGGCACGGGACTGGTCAGCCTCATCACGGCGGGCGCGAGTGCGTTTCTCGGTTCGCAGGTGATCGGCAATGGCAACGGCCGCTACATCGCAGGTGCGATCTCAGGCGCAGGTGCAGGCGTCATCGCACAACGCGTAGGCGCTGCGCTCTCACGCACCGCTGGCCTCGAAATCGTGGTCCGCAAGGCCAACGGTTCGATGCTCGTGGTCACGCAGCCTGACGACCAGCACTTCAAGCCGGGCGACCAGGTTCTGCTAGTCACCAGCAGCTCTGGCGCGCGCGTCACGCACTGAGGCGCTTTTTTTCATTCGCCGGCGACATGCCGGCCTTCCTCTCCAGCACGGCGAGGCGTTTCCCTTTCCGGGACGCCTCGCCATTTTTTTGTTTCGAGGTTTCCATGAATCACATTACGAAAGTACTCCATGCCGACCGCCGCAGTGCGGGCGCGGCACGCGAGACTGAAATCACACGCCGCGCGCGGGGTTTCCTGCGCCGCGTGGCAGGCGACCTGCGTCTGCGCACGGGCGAACACGACATCACCGAGCATCCGGCCGCACAGGGTCAGGGTTGCCGCGTGAGGCTCAACACCGGGCGCCTCATCGTTGAGGTGGCGGACGCACCGGCGCGCAACAGTGTCGCCGTTTCGTTCCGCACCCGCCGCGGCCGCGCCGACCTTTCGGGCGGTGGCGATAACGCGGTGAGTCTCGAGCAGATATCGTCGCGCGAGGGCTATGAGGCGATGCTCGGCTCGCTGCGCCTTGCCAACGGGCTCGATCACGAACGCCGTTAGGAGGGCCTCCGATGCAGATCATCGAGATAGAAATCGAATACGCGGGCGGCCTGACGATCGTCGACCAGGCTACGTGGAATCAAGAGACTGGCGACGTGCTTGTTTCGGAGCGTCTCAAGCAGATTGTGCGCGCGCTCGATACGACGGAAGCGCGACCTTCCATCAAGGCGACGTTTCACGGGCAGAAGATCGATATTGAGCCCACTTTGCGCGGCGACTTCCGGATTCCCGCCGGGCAAGCGGTCAGGCCGCCTGCGAAAGGCTTCGTCGCGCGGCTTCGACAGTTCATTCGTCAGCCAACCAAGGACCAGCGACAGCAGGCCGGACGCTACCTCCACACGCTCTCTGCGGGCGCGACGATCGGCGCAACCGGTTTCTGGCACTCGACGACGACTTGGGGGTGGCAGAATGTCCTCGCCGAGCTCAATTTGTGTGTTGCCGCTGTGGTACTCTTTTATGCAGGTATCGTGTCGATGAACGGAGACTAACTATGGGTTGGAGTTTCTTCGCACTGGCGGTCGCAATCGCGTTCAGCGCGTTGGGTCTCGTCATGGACCACAATGGCCGCAAGGCCGACCGCGAACGCCGCGGGCATTCGCACTGAACAATTCACTGTAGCGCCGGCTGAACGCCGGCAAATCCCATCAAGGGCTGCACCTAACGGTGTGGCCCTTTTTATTTGCAGGATCGCAAACATGCAATCAACGCTTGAACTCGATCTGCCGGTCGCACTCGCGGCCGCGCCGTTCGATACGCTCGGCAAAACGGTCGCAGAGGTGGCCCGCGAAATCGGCCGACACCTGTGCAAGACCGAACTTGAACCGGAGTGGGTCGCCATTTCCAACTTCGTCGGCGACGCGAAGACCAACGTCTACGGCCTGCGTGAAACTGCGCCATGGCCACAGACAGACGGTCCACGGGAACGCCTTTGCCTCTCCGTCGAGCGTGGCCGGTCCGAAGGCTGGATTGTCCCATCGAGCACGTCCGGTTTCACGAGAAGGGCGACGGCAATGGCCACTGGGGCAGCGTGCCGCTCATCCGGATCAAGACGCTGAACCGCACGCTCGCCTGGTCGGTCGCTGCGGTCGTGTCGCGCCTGCTCGATATCGATTGACCTTCAACTTTTCCGTTTTTTTCTTCCCTTGCGGGGCATCGCCCCGGATGGGTGATGCTTCGCCTCATAGGAGCTTCATCCATGTACACGCTTTGCATTCCCGACGCAGTCCTTTCGACCAGCACGCTCGCCGGTCTCTTCAATCTGTTCCGCGACGAGCGCGTGCGGGCAACCGACACGGCCCTCATCGAGCTTCGCGGTGCGCCGGCCGACGTGAGCGTCATCCGCTACAACGGCGAACTGGCGCTTCGTCAGTCCGGCAGCGCGGAGTCGATCGTCACCACCATGCTCGAGGAGGTGCGCAGCGGCGGATTCCTCGATGACGAAGGCGCGCAGCGCGAGTCGTGGCAGATCCGCGCAGCGGACTGGGACGGCCTGTTCGAGTTCGTGGACGTGTGCCGTAAGCCGCAGCTGCTGCTCTCGACCAACCAGGTCGAGGCGGCCACTTCGCAAGCGCGCGAGCGCGGTCGCCGGTTCGAGCTTTGCGAACTCTGCATCGAGACCATGACGCGCCTTTTCAGCTTCGGCTACTGCGGTCCCGCGATTCCCGGAACCCGCGACGTCAACAGCCGCCACGAAGTGCAGGTCGCCTATGCACTGCTCGCGAACCTGCCGGTGCCCGAGGCGGTGCTCGATGACTACCGGCAAAACGCCGGAGCATTCCGCTACGGCCCGTACTGGGCGCAAACGCTCATCCGCGTGCCGGAATTGCGCGGCGCCATGCCTGGTGCCAAGCTGGAACCGGTCGTCTCCGTGATGAAGCACAACGGCAAGACGATCGACGCACAGAATGCCGACATCCTGACCATGGTCGCGCGGCTGCTGCCCGACCGCCCGAGCCACCCCGAGGTCGAGGACGTGCTGCATGCCAACGGCCTCATCGACGATCTGCCGCTGCCTGCCACGTTCGACCAGCCGGTCGATGTGGGCGAACCGGTCTCGCCACTCGCGAAGCGCGTGCGCGAGCTCGTTGCCGACACCGTGCGCAAGCGTGCGATCGACTACGCCGACAGGGCGCTGGCCGCGGGCAACATCAGCCGGCGCTTGCACCGGCATCGCTGCAACATCGCGCGGCTTGAGCACGGGCGCCATACCTTCGCGTACGGCAACCGTCTCTCTCGCGCGCTGGACGAACGCAATGTCGGCTTGCTGCTCGACGTGCTGGACACCTCGGACGAGCATAACCGTTCGAGCAAGATGGCGTTCCACGAGGTCCTCGGCGTGAAGGTTCTCGGACTGCGTTCCGCCGCCCGTCGCCGCGCCGTGTTTCACCTTTGCGGCTTCAACGAAGATGAGCAGGCGCAGTGGGAGCGCGACGCGGCGCAGGCGAAGGCCGAACGCGATGCCGAGCGCGACCTGAAGGAAGCCCGCGATGTAGCGGCCCGCGCCCGCTACATCGGACCGGGCCAAGGCGAGCTGACTGGCGTCGAGCACATCGATCGCGCGATCAGCGAGGGCTATTGCACGATCCAGAGCTTCCGGCACGGTGCGACGCTGCGCTACGCGCTCGTGCGCGGCAACGAAAGCGCCGCTCGTCGCCTGAGCGCGAAGGACGGCACGCTCGCGTATGCGCGCGCCGTGCTGGACCGGCGCGCTGCGTGAGCCGGTATCCCAACTTCTGCAACCCGCCGACGCCCTGTGCGTCGGCTTTTTTTTTGGGTGCGCCGAGCATGCGCAACAGCTTGGGGGTGTGAGTCCCCTGTCCAACCTGATGGTGGTGAAGGACTAGCGAAACGCAAGGGCGTCGCCGTGAGGCGGGGTCTGAAGGAAGCGTGTAGCAAAGCCATGACCCGACGAACAGAAACCAGATGCGAGGCCTACCCGGGCGGACGAGCGAGCCAATGATCGCGAAGTCCATAGCCATCAAGGCCCGGGGTGGTAAATCTGGCGGGTGTGTGGCGAAGGCGGTTGCACTTACCTTCGGGAGGCCTGCCCGGTGTCCTGGATTCAGGACTGAGCGGTTCGTAAGGGCCGCTGACCACCGTGCAGGAGTCAGCAGCGGGCATATTAGGGCGGCGACGCCTGAAGGCCCAAACGGAGAGGAGCGGCGAGTAAGCCGGAGAACTCGACATGGGAGCGCAGCAGAAAACGCATCGCGTCCTTGGCGCCGGAGGTAGGGGTGAAGCCCCGAAGGCCGACGTCCGAGGGGCTGAACCTATGGCGGCGAACCCCGAGTCTGAAAGCCCGTCGGCTTGTGACCGACTGATGGAAGAAATATGTGAACGGGAGAACCTCAAGCAGGCGTTGAGGCGTGTGAAAGCGAACAAGGGTGCACCGGGTGTGGACGGCATGACGGTTCAGGCATTACCGGCGTACCTGCGTGAGCACTGGCCGGCGATTCGAGTCACGCTGCTGAACGGCACGTACAGGCCGCAACCTGTGAGGCGGGTCGAAATACCCAAGCCGGATGGAGGGGGCGTGCGCAAGCTCGGCATTCCCTCTGCGCTCGACAGGCTCGTCCAGCAGGCGGTACTGCAGGTGCTGCAAAGGCAGTGGGACCCGACGTTCTCGGATTCCAGTTATGGCTTCCGTCCGGGACGCTCGGCACATCAGGCCGTGGAGCGCGCGCAGGGCTACATTCAGGCGGGATACCGCTGGGTGGTAGACCTCGACCTCGAAAAGTTCTTCGATCGCGTGAACCACGACATCCTGATGAGCCGGGTGGCAAAGCGGGTCAGTGACAGGCGCGTCCTGAAACTGATTCGCTCCTTTCTGACGGCAGGGGTGATGGAAAACGGGCTGGTTGGCGCAACGGACGAAGGGACGCCGCAGGGTTGTCCGCTATCGCCGTTGTTAGACGACGTTGACAGCATGAACGTCCGTCTGGCTGCTGCGCTCGATGATCCTGACGCACTGCACCGGGAAATCGAAGCTGTTGTGGGTGGTGCTTTCGATTGATTCTCGCCGGCCCCTTACGGGGTCGGCGTCCCTTCTTTTCCAGACCGCGACGCGAGAGTGTTTCAGCAAGCAGGCTTGCTCAAACGCTTTCGACCGCGCAATAGCGCATCGAAAAACGCCCGCCTCGTGCGGCCATCCATTCCTCGCTATAGGAGTCGTCCGGTGCAAAGGATCGGCAACTACACCATGTTTTTTGGCGCGGACGACGCGCTCAGCAACTGGCATCGCTGCCGGTTTGTCTATCGCGGCCATGCGTTCTCGTCAGTCGACCAGTTCATGATGTTCTCGAAGGCAAAGCTTTTCGGCGACGAGCAGTCGGCCGCCGCGATCCTCGCAACGCACGACCCTCGCAAGCAGAAGGCGATTGGCCGTAAGGTCGCCGGCTTTGAATCCGCAATTTGGGAATCGAAGCGCGAGTCGATCGTCTTCGTCGGCTGCCGCGAGAAGTTCTCGCAGAACGCTCGCCTGAAGGACGTGCTGCTCTCAACAGATCCGACTGAGCTCGTCGAGGCAAGTCCATGGGACTGCATCTGGGGCGTCGGACTGAAAGCGGACGACCCTGAGATCGGCAATCCGCTGAAGTGGCGCGGACTGAACCTGCTCGGCAAGACGCTCACGCACGTTCGCGGCGTACTCGACCCTCGCTCCCATTCGTAGCGCCGCTCCACGCGGCATCGTTCATTGAGGCTGCCCACGGGTGGCCATTTTTCGTTTACGGAGGTGCATCTTGAAGATCGCACAGTTTTCTGACCTGCATTACTCGCCGGAACGTCTGGACGAGGCGGACCGTTGCTTCGGCTTCGCCGTGCACGACGCGATCACGCGCGGCGCACGCGTCGCCGTGGTTTCAGGTGACTCGACCGATCACCGGCTCGATGCCCACTCGCCTGCGCTTTCCGCGCTTGCACGGCAGATCCATCGTCTGGCGGCCGCCATGCCGGTGATCATGCTGCAGGGCACGTTCTCGCATGAGCCGCCCGGGACGCTCGATATCTTCGGGCTCATGGGATCGACGTATGAGGTCTTCGTCGCCAGTCGCATCCAGCAGGTCGCACTGGTCGGTGGACGCTTTCATGCATCGACCGGGCCGCTCTTCAACGAGGACGAACTGGCCTCGCTGATCGCGATGCAACCGGAAGCCGTGTTTACCTGCCTGCCAACCGTCAACAAGGGGCAGTTTGCAACGAGTGTTGGCGCACTCGCCGCGGCGACGGATCTTGGCGATGTGCTGGCGACGTATCTGGCGGCGTCGGGGCGTACCAACGCGCGATTTCGCGAGGCAGGCATCGCGACCGTGGGCATTTCACACGGCACAGTCGTCGGCTGCGAAACGGAGCATGGCGTCACGATGGCGGGATTCGATCATGAGTTCTCGCTCTCGGCGCTGTTCGACGCGCAGTGCTCGGCCTTCATGCTCGGGCATATCCACAAGTCGCAGTCATGGGAGCAGGGCGGCCGCCGCATCGCCTACCCGGGTTCCATCGGCCGCTTTCACTACGGCGAGCAGGGCGAGAAGGGTTACCTGCTATGGGAAGTGGATGCCGATTCGGCTTCGGCTGATCTGGTGCCCACGCCGTCGCGTCGCATGCTCTGCATCGACTTCGACGGTCCGCCCGACATGGAGCAGCTCGCGCAGCTGGCCGCCGGAACGTCCGATGCGTTCGTGCGCGTTCGCTGGCAGATCGATGAGGAGCACCGGCAGTCGGTCGACCGTGCCGCCATCGAGGCGATGTTCGCAAACTCGCGGGGCCTGAAGGTCGAGCCCCGGATTCTCCCGGTCGTGCGCAGTCGCGCACAGGGCATCAGCCTGGAGACGTCCGTCGACGCGAAGCTCGATCGCTGGTGCGAGCTGGCGAACGTGAATCCGTCACCTGTGCTCGAGCGCCTGCAGTTGCTCGACACGGGCGACGCCGGTGCGATCGCCGAAGCGGTACTCGCTCGCCTCGATCAGACGCCGTCCGTTGCGCCGCTCTCGCTTGTCGTGAATCAGGCGCAGGCTGTCGAGGCGGCCGACGCCACACCCGTTGTGCAGGCAACTCATGCGCACGGGGACGGCTCGGCCTGGCTTGACGGCGATCTCTTTGCTGCGTGATTTTCGCGGCTTGATTGATGCCGCCACAAACGCGGGCGGGGCCAGTACGGCTCGCCCGCGCGTGGACACTGCCGTGTCCCGACAGTGCGTTCCCGATGAGCGCACTGCCGGAACAAGGTTCACCCGCGCCCATGGCGCATCGAGCGCAGCACCCGCTGCATCCATTTTCTTGTTGACCCTGACGGGGAGCGATCCCCAGCAGGGGCGCACTCCGTCCATCACCCTGGAGTGTGCCCATGTTTGGTCTTTACCCCGCCGGTCCCGAATGGGTCCGTCATTTCACTACCGCGACGCCCGCCCGCGAGATCCAGCAGCTTCTCGTGAAGCATGCTGGATTCACGGCCGGTCTGTTCCATCAACCCTATGGTCCCGCACGCGGCGCCGTCATTGCAGTCCGCCACGGCTTCGTCGTGATGGTTCAGGACGTCGACGCTACGGAGATTGAGTTCGTCGTGGCGCCTGACGTCGAAATGACGAACCTGCTCTGGTCGCACAGTAATGGCTATGCGAGCCAGTGGTCACCCCGCGAACTGAAGGCGCTCACGGCGTGTGATAGCTGGGAGCAGTTGCTGACGATGGCAGGCACGCGGTTTCGTGCCGCGTGCACGGCACTCGAACGCGCAATTGACGGCACGATTGAGCCTCCAGCCCCTGTCCCGGTGAAAGCAGCGGTCCCCGATCCGGTGATTGCCGCCTCGCTGCCGGATGACGATGACGTGCCCTGGCTGCCATCCGACTATCTGCACGAGGTACCGCTGGTGGAGGGACTGCCATGCGACCGCTGATCCTGACTCTCGAGGGCTTCATGGGCGTTCGCGACGGGATGAAACGCGAAAGCGTCACGCTCGATCTCGAATCGCTGCCCAGTGGACTCATCGCGCTCACCGGGCCGAACGGCGCAGGCAAGTCCACGCTGATGGACAACCTGCATCCGTACCGCATCATGCCCTCGCGCGCGGCGAAGCTCTCAGTGGATGCCTTCTCGTACTGGGACCATCTGTGTGGCGCCCAGGCGCAGAAGATCCTGGAGTGGGAGCACGCCAACGTGCGCTACCGCTCGACCTTCGCGTTTCGCAAGCCGGGCAAGACAGGCAAGGCGGAGTATTTCCTCGCGTGGCGCGACAGGGCCGGCCTCTGGCAGCCGTTTTCGGCGCCTGACGGCACGAAATCGGACGGCAAGGCGGAGACGTATGACCGCTGTGTCGAATCGGTGTGCGGCTCGCTCGAATCGTTTTTTACGAGCGTTTTCTCGGCGCAGAACCGGCGGCCGCTTGCCTCGTACAACACGGGCGAGATCAAGTCGTTGTTGGCCGAACTGCTGCATATCGACCATCTGCGTACGCTCTCGGCGAAGGCTGGGGAAGTGGCGAAGGTGCTGTCCGCGAAACTGGACGGCATCCAGCGCGAGCTCGCCGCGCTTGCCCAAAAACGCGATGCCCTCGCGATGACTGAGCAGGCCATTCTGTCCGACGCGGAGTCGATCGCCGCAGCACGGCGCGAGCGCGAGGGCCTTCTGGCCACTGCGCAGACGCTTGGGCAGCAGCGCGCGACGCTCGCAGCGAAGCAGGCCGAGTCGGCAACGGCGGAGGCCCGCCTGCGTGAGCTGGCGAAAATGCGGGCTGAGGTGCAGACGTCACTCGATGCCGTCGTCGCGGATGCGGGTGAGTTGACCCGTCGTCTTAACGAGCGCAACACGGCTCTGTTGAGAACCTGTGTTTCACACGAGGCAACGCTGGCCCAGCGTGTGCAGATCGAAGGCGCCCAGGCGCAGTGTGATCAGGCGAGGCTCGCGATCGGGAGGGAAGAGGCGCGCATTCAGGCGCTTCAGACCGAAGTCGCGGCGATTGAGCCGAAGCACATGGCCCTGACCGAAGCAAACGCGGCCCTGACCAGCCTCCAGTCGCGAGGCCGGACCAAGGCCGAGTTGCTTCAGACGCTTGAGCAGCAGGCCGCGGTTGTCGGCCAGGTGCCATGCGCGGGTCACGCCATGCATTCGACGTGCCCCCTGCTTTCCCAGGCCCGCTCTGCGTCGCAGCAGGCTGGAGAGCAGCGTATCGCCGTGAACGATCTTCGCGAGCAGTACCGCGCGAAGAAGGCGTTTGCCGAGGGGCTTGCCCCCATCGTTGCGCAGCTCACGCACAAACGTGACGAGCTTCGTTCGGCAACCGATGCGCTGGCCACCGCTCGCCGGACGTTGCAGTCGACCACCGAGCTTGCGGCCCGCAAGCCGCTTCTCGAAGCCGCGGCAACGGCGCTGGCACAGGTGAAGGCAGAGCTTGCCGAAATGGGTGCGCAGTCGGCGCAGGTCGCTCAACGCCGGGAGGCGGAGACGACGCGCCTGCAGGGTCAGCTACGCGACATCGACAGCGAAACCTCACGCCTCGCGGCGCAGGACGTCACGGCTGCAATCGCGGAACTCGACAGGCAGCTGCTGGCGAACCGGGAGGCCACCACCGCGCTCGATGCACGCGTTGAAGCCCTGATCCGTCAGCACGCGACGCGCGAAACACAGCGCGACGCGATGAGGACGGAACTGGCGGGCTTCGATGCGACACGGGCACAGGCCGAACGTCTCTCGGATGAGATCGCGCACTGGAAGCTGCTCACGCGAGGTCTTGGCAACGATGGCCTCGTGGCGCTGACGATCGACGATGCGGGCCCCGCACTCACGCAGACGGTCAATGACCTGCTGCTGGCGTGCTACGGACCGCGCTTCACCGTCGAAATCCGTACGCAGCGCGAGCTTGCGAGCGGTGACCTGCGTGAAGGCTTCGAGATCCTTGTCCATGACGCCGACAACGACAGCACCAAGGCAGTGTCGGTGATGTCGGGTGGGCAGAAGGTCTGGATCAATGAGTGCCTGACACGCGGCATCGCCCTGTATCTCGCACGCAATGCCGGTGAGCCCTACGAGACGTTGTTCAGCGACGAATCGGACGGCCCGCTCGATCCTGAGCGGAAAGTCCAGTTCATGAAGATGAAGCGCGAGGTTCTCCGTCAGGGAGGCTATGCGCGCGAATTCTTTATCTCGCAGACGCCCGATCTCGTACTCGAGGCCGATGCCGTCATCGACGTCGAAGCCCTGGCGGTGTGACTTTCTTTTAACCCTTGCGGGGAGCTTCCCCGCAGGGGGCTCCTCATTTTTCTCTCTCTAACCTTCCATGATGAACTTTTTAATGCTGCTCATCGCGGCAGCGGGCACCTCGTCCCTCGGCGCATGCACACCGGCAACGGTACGGCCGCAGGCTACCCGTCCAACGATCGTCGTGCACGCCCCCCCGGGGCGAACAGGGCGACTTCCGCATCTGTGAGGACGGGCGCGTGCTGGTGTTTCCGGCGAAGCATCCCAAGTCCTGCTGAACGCACTTTTCATCTCTTCGCCAACGGCCCCGCTCCGACAGGAGAGGGGCTTTGGCCGTATAGGAACCCCGTTATGAACAAACAAATTGTCATCGCAGCCGCGGCAGCAGCACTCGTTTCGGCCGCCGTTCTCATGGTCGTACCGGCGCATGCTGCGACCGTCGAATCCGCGTTTTCTCCCGATGGCGGTGCGGAGCAGCTGGTGCTGCATACGATCGGTGAGGCGCGAAAGAGCATTCGCGTGATGGCGTACTCGTTTACGTCGCGCACCGTTGTGGCCTCGCTCATCGCACGCGGATGTTTTCTGCGCCCACACCCCACCAGGTGAACGCTGCCGGCTGCAGCCGATGCGGAGGCTGCAGCACAAAGACGGGCCGGGTTGCGACGGCTTCAAGTGCAGCTTTAAGCAGACGCAGTTCGCCGCAGCCCGGTTGCGGGATGATCACCTCGGTCAGGGCCCCCGTCGGCCAGCCGTGGCCCGGCAACTCCGCGTCGAGCGCCTCGTGTCCGCTCGTCACCGTGCGGCCGTGCGCCGAAGCCAGTTGTGAGGCTCGCCACAAATCCGGGTGTATCGCCTCGACGTTCAGTAGCGGCAGCGCCATGGTGCCCCCAATACATACTGTATAAATATACAGTTATCGTAACCGGTCTCTCCAGAAAAGTCACCGGGGCGTCGACGTACGACCCACTCCCCCAGATATTTCGATGCTGAGTGCGTCGGGGACGGGATGAATTGTCTGCGCAGTGCGGAGACAATTCCGCCTCGGAAAGGGGCGGGCAGCGAAGTTTGTGCCTAAGGAGAGGCGCCCCAATCAGGTGAGCTGGTCGCGGGCAACTGTTGAACTATCCTTGTTTATCGAATTTGGTATAAATTATCGTCATTCAGATAATTAACGGTAATTGCGCTTCCCGGGACATCGTCGGGGCTCATCCAGATCCGTGCGTCGCCACGCATGGCGTCCGTTCACGAGCCAGAAAGCGACGGTAGCTTGATCGTGTTCTGAAACGGTTTGGCCGCGGGGTGAATGACCCGCCAGAGCAATTAACGGTCCTTTAAAATCACCAGATTCTGGTAACGACAGCGGATGACCGTGGTGCAGGAAACTCAGACATATGTGTGCCGTAACGGCCATGTCCGGACGGACCAGTTCGACCCCAACGGAACTCCCCCGGACGGACGATGCCTCATCTGCGGGGAGCCCCTGCTGGGTCATTGCCTTCACTGCAACGCACGCATTCCTGGCAAACCCAGGGCACCGGGCGTCATCGTCGCAAACTGGTCGTTGCCCAACCGCTGTCCTCAATGTGGCGCAGCCTATCCGTGGGCTGAACACGTATCCAGTTCGGGTAACGCCAGCAACGCCGTCGCCCGCATTGAGCAGATCTGCCAGCGCTTCCACCTTGTCGCGAGGCGACTGGCGCGGCGTCATGCAAACCGCCGGACGATCGCCGTTGACGACGAGTACGATGTCCAGGACCTCCTTGCGGCCGTGCTCGCTGCGGACTTCGACGATGTCCGTGATGAGGAGTTTTCTCCGTCCGTCGCGGCACAGAACAGTCGCATCGACTTCGTCCTGGTCGGCCCGGGCATCGCGGTCGAAACGAAAATGACGCGTGAAAACCTGACGGACAAGAAACTCGCGGACGAGTTGCTCGTTGACATCAGGCGATATTCAGAACATCCCGAAGCCCGACACCTTGTTTGCTTCGTCTATGATCCGCAGCTTCGGGTCAAGAATCCTGCCGGTCTCGTACGGGATCTCGAGAAAACCGCGACACGGTTTGAGACGCTGAGAGTCGTCATTGCGCCGCGCGGAATCTAGCCAGAATCCCTCGCCGACTGTGGCTGGGAGGCCGGTCGGATCGCGTGTCCTCTGGGTTATACTAAATTATCTTTTACTGGTATAATTTATCCTACAATGGATAATCTCGGGTAATTGCCATGTCGCAGTATTTCACCAGACAGAAGCTGGCCGCAGACTACTGCGACGCACTGACGGGCGACGGACTTGTGGATGCGAGTTCGGGCCTGTTCCTGGCCGCACCGCGGCGCACCGGCAAGACGACCTTTCTCCGGCGCGACCTGATGCCAGAGGCCGTCGAGAGGCAATGGCTGCCGGTGTATGTGGACTTGTGGGAGTCGCAGCAGACCCCGCCGACGCGACTCGTCGCGACGGCCGTGGTCAACGCGCTGCGCATCGAGCAAAGCCGGGTTGCCGACGAACTTGCCCTGAAGTCCGGCATGAGTGCCGCGGCCGTAACCCTTGAGGATTTCGGGCTTGGAAACGTCGGCGCACCCGACGGCAAGACACTCGCGGTCGCCCTTAGAACACTGTCCGAAGTAGCCGGCAAGCCGGTGATGCTCGTCGTCGATGAAGCGCAGGAGGTACTCAATTCTGCCGATGACCTGATGTTCTCGCTCAAGTCGGCGCGCGACACTGTCGGCGTCGATGCGCACGGTGCCCGGCGACTTTTCATCGTATGCACGGGTTCACATCGCGACAAACTCCTGCACCTCGTGCTCACGAAGAAGCAGCCGTTCTATGGAAGTTCTGTTCAACCTTTCCCGTTTCTTGGTCGCGACTACGTTGACTGGTACACCGGGCGAATCAATCAGCACCTGGCAGAAGACAACCGGTTTGAACCGGATGCCGTATTTGACGCGTTCAAGCTGGTGGGCCATCGCCCCGAGGTCCTGAAGAAAATCATTTCGGAAATCGCCCTGGATGAAGGCGCCGCACACAGTCTTGGAGAGCGGCTGGCGCGAGGGGCGATCGCACGGCAGGATGAAATCTGGGACGAGTATTCGAGGGCGTACGACAACCTGAGCAGGCCGCAGCAGGCGGTGCTCAGCCTGCTTGTCGAAGGCGGACCACAATTCGAACCCTTCTCTGAAGTGACCATCACCGCCTGCTCGCGGATTGTGGGCTCGACTCTCGCCGCGACTCACATCCAGAAGGCGCTCGACGCACTCCGCAAGAAAGACCTGGTCTGGCGTTCGGCCCGCGGGGAATACGCGTTAGATGACTCGTCATTCGGAGACTGGTTCAAGCGGAAGAGCGGGATGAAAACCGATGCGTCCGGAACGACAGGCGACATGGCGACGCCGGGCTCCTGAAGCCGCTTTTAGCGGCAAGCCCGGAGTCGTCTTGACGGGGCTGACGGCGACATGGGACTGTCGCCGGAGAATTTAGGTACGCGAAGTGCGCCGTCACAACCCGTCGTAGCCGATCCCTTCACCATTGCTCCACCGGCGGTCAAGGGGCGCCCGCATCCTCTGCGCATGCCTTGCAACCACCACGGTTGCCAGCAGCATCAACGAGCCGGATATCACGATCATTTCGTCGCGGCGCCGTGCGCGCTCATACGCGAGCCTGCCGGTGCAGATCGCGCGCTGCAACTGATTGACGATACCGGCTGCGCTCCAGAGTCGGACGTGTCTGAAACAGGTGCGGCAGATCCAGCGAAGGACGGGGCGCCAGAAGTCTTGCCCCTCGCCATGATCCCGTCGCATTGGCTCGTCAGGCGCGCTCCAGTCGGTGTATTTCCAGTCATTGGCCAGCTCGCGCGCGTCGCGTACTACGTGGCTTTTTGACCCATGGTGGAAGCACTATTCCTGATCGGCATCGAGGCGCAACTCGCGCACGTCCACGATCCTGGCGCAAGGAAGAGGCGGTCTGGCTTCAGATCCTGGCTGACCCTTGATCATCACCTCAGGCGGCGGGAATGCCCTCTGTCCTGATTGTGGCCAGTCTGGTGCCAGCAAACGGGTCATTGCGCCAGTCGGCGCCAGTGCCCTTGTCTGCGTGCCGGTTCGGCGTTCCATCAATGGCGAAATGCTCAAGAGACTGCCCGGCGCTGGTTGCCTGAACAATCCATTGCGGCGCAGCGCCCTTGCCATCCCATGTATTACCGGAAGCGTCGCGAAAACGCACCGCCCGCAAACGCGCCTGATCTGCCGCAAGTGAAGTCGCGATGTCTTCCGGTCTGATTCCAAATTCGGCCATCCGTCTGCGCAGATAGGCCACGATGCTATCGCGCTTTCTTTCATCCATTCGGTATTCTCCGCACAACAAGCTGTTGTTGGGCCGGTAATTGCAAACCGCGTGCCGCCAGGATAACACCCGACTCCAGCAGGCCATGCTGCGGTAGCGAAGTGGGTAGGGTATTCTCGAACGGCGCTCTGTTGGGAACAGCACACGAAAACGCAGCGACTGGCGGTCGCTTTCTTTTCAGACAGTATAAATCAACCGGAAGGTGCTGCCTGGTTAGCTCCCGCACAGTTTGTAATCTTGTGTTTCACTCATGAGTTCGTGTACGGAATAGAGTATCGGTCACGCGAGCGACGAAACGCGGGGTACGTGTCCGGGAAATGGAGAATCAAACTCAGGTTTTAATGTCCAGTAACACTGGAACTGCTGGGGCGCTGGGCATTCAGTTTGCACGAGCGTACTGATAAAGTCATAATCACCGCCATTGACGATGGCGTCAGCTCTGCCGGGCAGACCAAACTTCGAAGTGCCTGGCAAACAAGCCAGGTAAGTTTCAGGATCGCCTGGTCGAAAAACTCACAGGGAGGATTGGAATATGGCTACTTTGGACGCAATCAACTTGAAAATTGCAAAGCTGCAAAAACAGGCGGCCACGATTGCTGAAAAGCAGTCGTCGGTGGGCCTGACGAAAATCCGTGACCTGATGCAAAAGCACGGACTGACTGTCGCTGATATCGAAGGATTTGTTGCAAAACGACGCGGTCGCAAACCTGGGACGACGCTGGCAAAGGCGGCAGCAAAAGCCCCAGGTGCGGCCGTACATCACGTTGCGCCGAAATACGCGGATCCGAAAACGGGTGCGACGTGGTCGGGCCGTGGTCTGGCGCCGCTCTGGATTCGCGACGTCAAGGATCGTTCGAAATTCCTGATTGAAGCTGCGGCAACGGCCAGGACTGCCGACGCAAAGGCAGCGCCTGCGAAGAAGGCTGGCGCAAAGCGTGTCGTGGCTAAAAAGGCGGCGAAGACGGCAGTCGCCACTAAAAAGGCTGGCCGTGCAGCAGCGGCTCCGGCAAAGGGTGTGCGTGGGCGCAAGGTCGCAGCACCCGCGAAAAAGGCTTCGGCGCCGCGCAAGGTCGCAGCCAGAAAGGCACCGGCCGCAGTTGAGGCTGCTGCCACGCCTGAAGTCGCAGCAGCGTAACGGCTAACGGGCAATCCAGTCGTCGCTGGCGGAGTGACATGCTGGCCACGCCGCATTCGCGGCCCGCTACGACTGATTACTCAGGTCCCTTCGCGCGTCGCCTTGCTGAGAGCGGCGCCATTTTTCTGCGTGAGGAAGTGCGGACACAGCGCCGCGCGCCGTCAACCGAATGGCTTATCGTTTCGCGCTCGTATCTCTCGCGTTGCCAGTTGACTGTCCACCCGAGTCGGTTCCTCCGGCGGTTGGTCGGCTGATCTCGCTCGCATGGCCGGGGATGAGCCGCGCGCAGCTCGTGGACCGTTGCCGTCGGCTCGACATGCGTGCATCGCTGCGGGCGCAGCCCGGTATCGGACCGGATGGGCTGACGCAATTCAGGCTCACGCTCAGTTTTGCGAACGGAAGCTTCGAGCTGATCGCCCATGTACGCCGTGTTGTTCGCCGGCGCACGGGCGCGCGACGCCAGAAACCGTCATTGCCTCCCGCGCGCGATATCCGGCAACAGAGCCTCTTCTGAGTTTTCAGGAGGCTGGGCACAACGCCTGTCGACACCCAGGCATCACCGCTGAAAATAGCCCGCTAGAGAATTCTGAGATTGCGAATCTTTCCGATTGCCGGTGAGCGTTCGACGATCAGGTTCGCGATGAACTCCGGCAGCAGCGCGCGCGGCACGTTCGCGGGGATATCGGTCACGAGCTGCGAAGGCACCTGAACGATGAAGTCCTCCGGCGCCGTGGCGAGACTATGTTCGTACGCAACGCGGATGTCCATGCTTTTATCTTTCGGAGATGTGGTTGCCGGGAGCGCATGCAATGTGCACAGGGCTATGCAGGGTTATGGACTCAGTGTAGCGCGCGATACACCTGTCGTTGTTCTGTTGTGAGCGCTTGCGCGCTTTTGCCGACCATCGCAGGCTGTACCGCCGGCGACTCGCTTTCCCTGTGATGCAAGCCCGGCGTTTTGGTGCCCGTCCATGGGAGCCGGTTACCATCAGGTGCCAGAATAACCGTATGACGTTCGCGTGAGCCTCTCTCACGTCCGCCCGTCCTTGTTCACCGACAGCCTTTAATGCGCATGAGCAGACTGATGTGCGAATGCGCGACGGGGCGCATTGACGACGTTATTGTGCAACCTGGAGATGACTGTCGTTGGTGCGGGTGTCATGCGCGACCCTACCCACCAGCTTTCCGAGGTAATCACTCGCCCTCACTACGATCTCCATTCGGGTCACGCTGAGCGCGCGGTCGTATTCATTGACAACGGCGGTGAGACCGTCAGTCAACGATTCAGGCACATTCCAGACGCCAGTGTGGTCTGCCTGATTGAGTACCTCTCCGAGGCCACGTTCAACGCGTTCGATGTCCGCGATATCGAGCTGCCCGTGTCCGGCCCGGGTGATGAAGCTCGTGATGATGATGATCTGCGACAGGAGATTGACCAGCGAGCGGTCCGCTTCTCCATTGCGCAGACGCTCGAGCGCAATCCGTGCACGCAGCGCAAGATCCGAGGATTCCTTGCGGGGCATGGGCAGAAAGAGCGATTTTGCACGCGCACTGGCAGACGGACGACGCGGGGAACGGTAGTTCTTGTTTGACATGTTCGACAGCTGGCGAATGGATTTCGGGTTCGCATATTGGGACGCTTCACCGCAGCGCAAGAGCACCCGTCAAACTTTGTCCCTGTATCGCGGGTCGTCGCGTTTTCTGTGTGGTCGCCTTTCGATGCCTCGATGCTGCCTTGTTGCGAAACCGCCTATAAACGCGACTAACTGTCCGCGCGCCGCAACTCCAGCAAACGCCTGACGGCGCCCTCCGCTTTCCTGCGTTGGCGACACTCCCCACGAACTGCTGGAAAGTCGGAGCAGGCAGAGGGGCATTGCTGCCCGGGTCAGGAATAAAACAGGTGTGCCTTCCTCGCGCTGATTGCGCAGGCGGAGCCGGAGTCTGTCCGCGAACTGGCGTTCACGATGGGAGGCGCAATACCGGCTCGGTCGAGGACCTGGAAGACACGCGGGAAAGATGGGCTGGTTCACCTTGAAACGCGCTTCGGCCCGTCAAATGGCGTCGCGGGCCGCATTGCCCGCGATGTCCTTCCAGGAATGCTACGCGGGAACGATTCCGCTGTTCAGCGGACATTGGAGCAACGGACCCGGTGAGTAGTGAGCGATGAGCAGGCGCTAGAATAGCCGTCCTGGTAGCTGTAGCCGCCTGTGACGCATCGGCCTGACCCGCGGAAACAGGAAGCGTGATACCACAGGTGCGCGGTACAAGGATTGTGGGAGCAAAAGCAGATGACCGATGAACCAAGAGCGAAGATTGGTGCTGTCGCGGGCAAGCTCGTGCAGGAAGCGATGACGACCGGACTGACGTGGGAAGAGATCGTCGCCGCATTTGGCCTGGCCGCTAAAGCTGCGCAGGCGGCCGCGAGTGCGGGCGATGCGCCGGAAGATGAATGCGTTGCACGCGCGCGCAGCTGCTTCGAAGATGCCTTCGCGCAGGACGTCCACGTTGTGATTGCGGATGACGGTGCGGCAATGCGCGACGCCGAAGCCGACGAGAATCCGCTTTTGGCAACTGCCCGCCGCCGTCACATGTCCAGACTCCATTGAACGGCAGGCGAACTCCGCGCCGCGGATAGCCTGGCACACGCTGTTCAGTATGCCCAGGAAAACCCGCGAGAAAAATTCAGTCTCCGCCGTCCCCGGCAGCGTCAGATGATTGACCTCTCCGGTCAGCCCGGCGATGCAGGTCGGTGGCAAGTCGACCTGACATGGCGCATTTTTTTTTGCGTACCGGGACCCGGTCACCGCGATGCGCTTTGTGCGTCATGGCGCGAGGGGGGCCGGCGCGCTACTACCGGCTTATAGCAGGATCGCCTGCTGCAGCAGTTCCAGCGCTTTCAGTTCGTCCAGGCGACCCGTGCGTGCCTTGCCTGCCAGCGTCTTGATCAAGGCTTCCGCTATCGGCTCAATACCGTGAAGATTGTCCAGGCTCGTCACGGAAGCGAGCGCAAGCGCTGCCGGATTTCGCTGCGGTACGGCGGACGCCGCGAACGACTCTGGGGTTGCCGGTGTCGCTGCCGGGGCCCCGTCACGACCTTCTTCAGGCCGGTGACCGGTCACGTCGCCGGGAAAAACGTTCGCATGATCTTGCGGGCCGACAACGTTCGTCTCTTTTTCTGCGGCGACATCCGCCGAAGCAGTTGAGCTTTCTGGATCGCTCGCGCGCGTGCGCCGCGCACGCGTCTTCGTACCGGCGGCCTTCACTGGCACGTCGTTATTTGTTGCGGCCGCAACCGGTTCGTGTGGTTGACCGGACACGCGTGCGCGCGAAGCAGGCGCAAGCATCTGCGACACCGACGCTGGAATCTCGGCTTCGGAGCGCGGGGTGTCCAGCCAGCCAGCGGGCAAGCCAAGCCGTTCCGTGAACCGGTTGGCTTCGACAGTGTCCAGGCGCTTCTTGCCATGTAGCCGGTGGGCCATGTTGGAGCCACTCAACTCCATAACCACACCCAGTCTTGCTTTCGAGCCGGTGCGACTCGTGAGAACGTGGAGGTTCGCGCGCCGGATGTTTTCTACGTCGGCGCCATCGTTGAGTGCCAGTGACTGCTGCTGGGCCGTTTCAGGCGACGTGCCGTGTTTCGAACGCGAAGCCTTTCGCGGCGTACGGGCTTCGGGTTGTCCAGCCGCTCCGCCCGGACTGGTCTTCACGGCCCTGGGCGTACCGCTGGTTGCTTTCCTTAGCATTTGCGCTTCCTCGGACAAACGGTCTTCAAGAGAGGGTTGCGGGTCGACGGTCAGGACAGAAGCCGGCTTGAGTGCTTCGGACTCCGCGTCTGTTCCGTCGTCGGTTTGAATAAAGTCGAGTGGTGACTTCAGACGGGCGATGGTCTCCGTCGCGAGCCCGGGATTGGGCTGGTCAAAGAAGCCCTGCGGCAAACCAAGTGTGGTTTCCATATGAAAGGCGGTCTCAGGTGTGAATCTTTCGCCCTTCAGCAGTTCGGCCACGCGCGTCATGCTGGATTCAAGCGCGATGGCGATATTCTCTGCGCCTACCGTATCGACCAGAAACTGGAACGACCGTGTCTTGAAAATGGAGGCGGTCTGGGCGGAGTCCTGGGCAGGCGCCTTCACATACGGTTGTCTCGGCCGGTTGGGCTGAGACTTCTTTTCCTGGCGAGCCTGGCGTTGGCCGCTGTCGCGGGATCCCGCATATCGCCCGCGGGCTTGACTCATAAAGTACGGCTCCATGCGATCGTTGATATCCTGAATTTTTTCATTATAGATCTGGCGATGTTGGCATTTGATGCGTCAGTGTTGCCGCCAATGTCAAACTGAGCCAATTGCCGAACCACTGGGCAAACTACAGTACCGTCGGGGAGCGTGGCAGGCGGCGACGTCGCCACTGTGGAGAGAACAGTGCGCGCGAAGACGGACTAACGTCGCGGCGCTTCCCGGGCGTCGCAGAAAAGGCTCAGGGTATCGTCATCCTTGATCTTGACGTGCCATTCTCCAACGCAGTATTTGGCGTCGGAGAACTTCTCCCGCCATTGGTGCGAGAGCTTGCCGATCCAGACACGCGCTTGCGATGGCATCTGCGGCGAGGCGGCCATCTGCTGCAGCATCTGCAGATAACCGGGGTCTCCCCAGCGGGCGGTGGCTGCGACGTGCGCGTTCCAGACAAGTACCACCAGCTTGTATATCTCGCGCACCACAGCAATCGGCGTATCTTCCGTAATGGCCTCGGACAGAAGCGGCTCACCGAAGTCCAGAATCGTCTCGGAGATCTTGCGTTCGTCCTTGCCCGTGCTTGCTTTGTTCATCGTTTCGTTCCGTTGATGCGTTAGCGCAGTTCAGTGCCGGGTCGCCGGGCGCGTGGCGCCGGCGGACTTCCAGTCTAGTACCTCTGTCGCAGGCGGTGGCGATCAACAGCGCCTCTTTCTTGCCGCTGAGCTTGCGCTGCGTCCCCCAGGCTGAGCCTGACAATGCAAGTGAAGGGTGGGAGATCTAACTCGGGGCACGCATGCCTGCAAGTAGCTGTTCGCGCGTACGATGGTTGGCCTCGACGCGCATTTTTGTGTCGCCAATTGCCGGAGCGGTTCGGCCGTAGATGGCTGGAAAGAGCCCCTGGCTCACCGGCTCGCTTCTATGACGCGTTTCGTCACTGCCGCGTCCCTCGCAGTGCCCGACGGCCAAAATCTCCCAATATGCGGGACACCCCGAATTGCCGTGCTCCCGAACAGCCTTTTACCATGGACTCCCTCGCTGCATACCGCAGCCAGACACGCGACCGGTAATGCGCTGCAGAAAGCAGGCACATGGCCGGGCGGGCACCGCTTGCAGCCCGGTGGCCGATGCAATCCGATGCAGCACCTACTCATTCTTCCAGGAGGCAGGTATGCTCAGTCCCCACGAATTTGCGACATTGATGCTGGTCAAGGACTCCGCCGACCAGATTGCCGACCGCGACGAACTTGACGCACTGCTCGAACGTCAACTGGTTGCGATGGAGCAGCTTGCGGGCGGTGTCGTGCGGCCTCGCATGACGGAGAACGGGCACATCCTCCTTCGTACGCTCGCGCGAACTCACTGAGACGTCGGACCGTGTGAGCCGCTCGCGGCAACGATGCGGGTTCGAACGTCCGTCCAGATGCTTGTCGTGGCCCCTAGGATTTCCGGAATCCGATCGCGGAGATCACCATGTCCCACGAGTCCGAATGGATCAGGCTCGTGCTCCAGGAGGAATTCCCGTCTGACGTTGAATTCCTTGAAGGGAGCATACCGAACCATGTCGTTGTCGAATGGTAGGTGGTCGGGCCGGATGACGCACCGGGACGCAACACGCCCTTTGTCATCGTCATCGATCCGGCAGCCATCGATCGCCATGAAAGGAGCAACCCGCCGGCGCAGGCGAGGATTGCGTCGCGCATCCGCGAAATCGTGCAGGAGCGTGGCGTTCACTACCAACCTTCGGGTCCGGTCGACTTGGCCACACCATTCGTTGTCGAGATCGACGAGGGTGACCTCTGAGCGACACGTCCCGCACACGCACTGGCCGTTACGTGTGTCGGCGACGGCGCTGCCGGGAGCAGGACAAGCGAGGCCAGCGCGCCAGTCTCGTTCGCAATCTCAAAAATGCGAATGCCAAGCCGCCAACTGCCGCGCCTGCGAGAAGTCGGCGATCAGGTCGCCGATATCCTCGATGCCCGCTGACAGACGCCGCCTGCCGTCGGAAATACCCATCCCCTTGCACGTCTGCGGGCCGGCCTCGAAAAAGATCGTAGCTCGCTCGATTAAGGACTACGAAATTCACGGCCAGCGTCAAAGATTGTTTGCGAGGGAATCCAGCCATAGGCCATTTCAATTGCCACGTGGTGGTCGCTGCGGGTGTCTTCTCAGTCTGCGCCATCGTGACGGGGCGCGGGCCGGGCGTCAAAACCGGCGGACGATACCATTTCTTCTCTGGGCACTGATAAGCCATCCCAGTGCTCTGCAAAATCGATTGCCGTCACGATGTTGTAGTGTTTCTGCTAGCGACAGGCAGCCTTGCTGCGGATGTCAGAACTGAAGGAAGCCGGATCGCTTGAGTCAGACTCGGACTTGACCTCCTTCTCGTCGCTAAGGCGGCGACGCGGCGCGAAGACTGTGCGTTGTGACTGCCGAAATCATGGACCGGAGATGATGGAAACCGTCGCGTTTATCTCGACCGAGAACGGGGATGACTTGATCGTATCCTTTGCGGTCATCGACCCAGCGGATCCAACCGAGATCGAAGTATCCGCCCGAGAATCCCCATTATTGAGTGTGTGGCGCGGAAGGCGGACGATTCTCCCATTGCAACGACGGGAGAACATTCATGCAGGAAACGGAGAGGTTGTCTGGGGATGCAGCGGCGCACGCACTGCCCCGCAGAGAACGGCCCAATCGGAGTACACGTCCATGGCAGGAGCTCGTGGACGAGTATCGGGCGAGCGGCTTGTCGATCCTGGCGTATTGCAAACGCAGCGGGATTTCCCGTTCCTCGATGTCGAGGTATCTGGTGCGTGCGCGCGAAGCTGAGCGAAGCGGCGACACGCACGCCGCAAGTGCGACGGGCGCGATAGCGCAGGCCATGACAGGTTTTGTGCGCGTTGGGATCGTCGATGGCGGCGTTAACGCCACCGCCAACGGCAGCGCATGCGACGTACCGGAGTTGATTCTGGGCAACGGGATTCGGCTGCGACTTCCGGTGTATTCGATCGAGCCTTTGCTTCAGGCGATGATCGATCGTATTGGCGGGGGAACGCGATGATGATGCTCTCGACGGCAGTCAAGGTTTACATCGCGGCCGAGCCGATCGACATGCGCAAGTCAATCGATTCACTTTCGATGCTGGTGCGCCCGATGTTCGATCAGGACGCACTCAGTGGACACGTGTTCGTCTTCTATGGTCGGCGCAGGGACAAGATCAAGGTATTGGTTTACGACCGCACAGGTTTTTGGCTGATGTACAAGCGTTTCGAGAGCGGATCGCTCGCTGATCCCGCAGCGATCGCGCGGCGCGGAATCTCGCTTGCAGAACTGACGACATGGCTTGAAGGAATCGATGTCGGTGTGCGCCGGCGCGTGCATGCGGTGAACGCAACGGTGGTCGCATGAATCGTGAAGATATGCTCATGAGCGGGTCAATCGCGGCGATAATGCTGACCTATGCAACCGCTCAACGTCCCTGCCGCGAAACAACCCTTGCCGATGGCATTGGGGGCATGGAACCTGCCGGAGTTGCTCGGCGAGATTGCCGTGCGCGATGCGACGATCGAGCAGCAGCAGCGCGAGATCGAACGGCTGCGCGAACGAGTCGAGGGGCAAAGCGAGTTGCTGGCGAAGACGCAGCAGGTGCTGCTCGAGCTGCGGGCCAAACTGGCCAACGCGCGGCAGGAGATGTTCGGGGCGAGCCGCGAGCGCATGAGCGAGTGGCAACTGGATATCTTCGATCAGGAGCACGAAGCGCCACTGCCGCCACAGGAGCCGGATCTGTCGATTCCCGTGGAGGGGCACCGGCGCAAGCGCCGCAGCAAGGGCCGTCCGGCGCTGCCAGACGATCTTCCGCGCGAGCGCGTCGTGCATGCGATGCCGGAACAGGAACTGGCGCAGTACGACCAGGCGACGGTGATCGGCGAGACGCTCACGCGCACGCTCAAGTACACCCCGGCCCGGATTTCGGTCGTCGAGCATGCGTGCCTGCGCTATGCGCTGGTCAAGGACGGGGTCTCGACGGTGCGCGGCGTGACGTTCCAGGCGTCGCCGCTGATGAAGAGCAATGCAAGCCCGGAGCTGCTTGCGCGCATCATCGTGGCGCACTTCGACTCGGGCATGCCGTTTTACCGGCTGGAGGAAGAGTTCGCGATGCACGGGTTGCGGATTTCGCGCAACACGATGAGCGACTGGACGATCCGGCTCTCGAAGCTGATGCTGTGCCTGTACGAGGCGTTCAGGCGGCAATTGCTCAGCGCGCGGGTGATTTTCGGCGACGACACACCCTTTCCACAGTTGTGCAAACAACTGGAGCGCACCCGCACGGTGCGGCTGTGGGGCTATGCGAGTGCGGGAGCGGTGTTGCGCGATGCCCAGTGGGTGCCGGTTCCCAGGGTGGTGTACTACGACTACACGGCGAGCCGCGCTGGCTGTCATCCCATGGCGCTGCTGCGAAACTACCAGGGCTACCTGCAGGCCGACGATTACTCGGGCTGGGCGGCACTGTTCCGCGGTGGCAAGATCCAGCACGTAGCCTGTCATGCGCATGCACGCAGGATGTACTACAAGATTTACCGGCAGCTTCGCAAGGAGTCGCCCCAGACAGCCCGCGAGAGCGTGGCCGCGCAGGCGCTGGCGTGGATCCGCAAGCTCTACGACATCGAGCGCAAGCTGCGCGATGCCGATCCGTCAGAGCGAAGACGGGTGCGGCTGGAGGAATCGGTTCCGCTCTTGCGCGATTACCAGCTTTGGCTGCAGGCCCGGGCGGGCGAAGTCTTGCCCAAATCGGCTCTGGGCCGGGCAATCGCCTATACGCTGTCGAACTGGGAAGCGCTCACGCGCTACGTCGACGATGGCAACCTGGCGATGGACTCGAACCTCATCGAGCGCGCCATCCGCAGGGTCGCAATTTCTCGAAAGAACCATCTCTTTTTCGGCTCCGAGTCCGGGGGCAAGGCCGCAGCGGTGTTCTACAGCGTGCTGGCGACCTGCCGGGCGAACGATGTGAACCCGTACGACTATTTGGTCGACGTGCTCGGGCGGATTAACGACCACCCGGTTAACCGGATCGAGGAATTGGCCCCGTACAACTGGAAGCCCTCTGGAGCGGCCGGATCAACATCGAGCGTGGCCTCGACATCGTCCTTGCCGGTTGCGTGCCCGGCGACCCGCCACTGAACTGCGCGCGCATCAACGGAACGAAACGATGAACAAGACAAACGCGGGCAAGGCCGAGCGCAAGATCTCCGAGACGATTCTGGACTTCGGTGAACCGCTTCTGTCCGAGGCCATTACAGAAGACACGCCGATCGCCGTGGTGCGCGAGATATACAAATTGGTGGTGCTTGTCTGGAACGCGCATGTTGCAGCCACCCCTCGCTGGGGAGATCCTGGTCATCTGCAGATGCTGCAGCAGATCGCGGCCTCGCCGCAGATGCCATCGCAAGCGCGTGCCTGGATCGGCAAGCTCTCACACCGATGGCAGGAGAAGTTCTCCGACGCCAAATACTGTGTTGGAGAATGGCATGTCAAGATCAAGGATGACGACACCCTGAGCTTTTTCTGCGACGCCCGGGAAGCGCCGCGGCGGTAATCCGTCTTCGCGCGCACTGTTCTCCTAACAGTGTGCGATGTTGACGTGTATGCACGAATCGGCGCCGCCGCTAAACACTCTGCGCGACGGTACTGGAGTTTCCACGAAATCGGCCGCACTCTCTACCACGGGTATTCTCGGGCGGATACAGATCGAAAGCCTCACCCTTCTGCGCACGCCGAAATACGAACACCTGCTGGGCGATTGGGAGCGAGGAGTGAGCGTTTCGTTTGAACGGTACGTGGAAGACGATGAGGAATTGCTGGAAGCACTGCACCTTGACAGAAAATCGGCCGTAGTGCGTTTGACAACCAGTCTTCGGAATTATGAGCTGGATATTCGAAAGATCGACGAGAGAGAGGTGAAGGCAATGAAAAAGGTACTCACCCGGATGAACTATGACCGTCGGATTAGGTTGTTGGGTATCTAACTTTAAAGACGAGCCAGACCGTCAGTCCGCGCCGCTCGCGCAGCTCGCACACCGGGTCGGGCAGCCGCCGCATTGCTGTGCCGCCGCTCCCGCTGAGAACGAATCGCACGCCGCGATCGGTGCGGAGGGTGCACAGTAATGGGTATCCCTACCGCGATTAGACCAACGGCGATATGGCGGCCGCGATGAGTCGGCGGGAATGCTGACAGTCTGGGGGTACTGTCAAGATTCGTATCGCGAACAGGCGAATCCTGCGCATTAACGACAAAAGCAACACCCCTTGCAAGCGCCCAATGATCCTAGAGTTGGTGCGCGTCGGCGCCATCAATAATGGGCTCATCAGGATCCGGCTCGTCCTCATACCGCCAGAGGAATGCGTCTAGCGCTTTTTTGCGCTCCTCGCTATATTGCTCACCCGACTGGTGGATATATGAATTGAGCGCAGAATGTGTTGCTCTGCGCAATTTCGCTGCAATGTCGCGGATGAACTTGAGTCGTTGATCGAAATAGTCTGCTGTCACCACTAGCGAATCATAGTATGGCGTATACGATTTGTTTTCGAGTGCACTGGTTTGATTGGCATAAGCTAGAGTGATTGTGCCGCCGTGATGAACCAGCAAATTTCTGTCTCTCAAAATTTCTTCATATTCTTTTGCTTCGTCTTTCGAAAATGGGCTGATTTTAAGCAGCGCCATGAACAGCGCATTGATCTTTTGTGCTGTGCCAAAGTCGTACTTCTCAGAGACCAAAAATCCTAGTTTGACAATCCAATCATCACGAAAATTAAGTAGTCTCTCTGGATCGATCGATGTGTCGTGCCCACTTTTCCGAAGACCTTTCAGGAGCGTCGGCTCTATATTGATGATCGATGCAAAGTGGTCCTTGCAAAACGCTTCAAAATATGAAACCAATCCGATAAAACAGATCTCGTTCACACGACTTAGACCTCTCGCTGAACGATCGCATGCTTTGGCGAGCTCATCGAGCGCCATCTCGAAAGATAGCCCGCTAGGTACGCCGGTGGAAAAATAGTCTAGGCAAAGCGGTTCTGCGTTTTGGTTCATAGCAAGACGAAACGGACGATTAGTGATGTGAGACTGGCAAAGTACCGTGAATGCGACAGGCAGCTGGTGCAGGTACTTCACCAAACTAGTTACAAGATTGCCATTCTCCATTTGAACTGGACCGTACTCCGTGACCGTGTTCCTGCCCATTCGCGCGAAGATAGACACCGAGACGTTACGAACCCCAGCTTGGCCAGTCTTTTGGCACCAACGCCGGCGGATCCATCCACGGCTCTTCGATGAGCGCCTCCTGGAACCAGTCCTCAGCGAAGTTGGCGTGTTCCGTCACGATGAGCTGGAAGCCGGGTACGAGTACCTTGGTGTAGTTCAACAGCGTCTCGAAGAGCCGCTTGGCTGCAGCTAGGTCGACATCAACGGTTCGCACTCGCTTGGCATCGCCCGCGACCGACTCGTAGGCAGTCTGCGATGGGAAGTACACCTGCGTCGGCTGGTCCAGCATGAGAAACCGAGGGATCGGCACGTTGTTCTCCCAAGCGTACTGGTGCAGTGCAAGCAAAGCGGAGATGTGATACGCCAGCCAGTTCGCGCCGCCACCGGTGCGAATCATGGGAACGGGGTTGCCGGGCCGCTGAACCAGCACGGTGAGATTGCGCATATCCAGCCTGAACGGAAACTCCGAGAAGTAGGCTTTGAACTCGCGCACAAGCGCGCTCATCGCCGCCGAGATGTGCGTGATGACTGATTCCATCCGTGCGTCCGCGTCGTCGGAGCCGCTCTGTTGAGTGAGTTGATTCAACTTCGCCTGCAGCCGTTCGACCTTGAGCTTGAGCGTGCTGATCGTGTTGCTGGGCGTGAGACTCTCCAGATAGAAGCTGACGCGCCCTTGGATCTTGGCAGCCTGGGTGTTAGCGTCTTCTTGAGCGGCAGCCTTCTCTTCGGCAAGCACAGCAGCGTTGAGGTCGACCTCGATCCCGTAAATCTCTTCCCTCAGGCGACTAGCCTTGTCGGTGAGTCCGGCCAAGTGCTCGTCTAGCCGGGGACGCGCCCCACCGACGTTCTCGAGATCCCTATCCAAGCTGGACAGTTCCTCCAGCAAGGCTTGGGCGATCCCGTCCATGCGTGCGTCGGCTTCGCTGAGGAAGGGCCACTGCCATGCGCCGCTAGGGGAACGCGGCAGGGCGTTGATGGATTCCAGGCGCGAACGCTGCTCTTGCACCTCGGTCTGAAAGTCTGAGGCACCCTTGACGTACCGCTGCACGGCAGCGATTTGGTCCTGAACCTGCCGTCGTTCCGCGCGCAGTCTCGAACGACGGGCCTGCAGCTTGGCCATCTCGCTGTCTGCTAGAAGGGGAATCTGTCCGGGTCGCCATGCCAACACCTCCCGGAGCGAAGCCGCCAGTTCACTCCACGCATTGTTGGCAGCGGAGTTGCTGAACGGGATGCCAGCCGCCCGTGCCTCAGCTAGCAGCCCGAGGCCTCGCGTGTCCAGAGTATCTTCCGTCTCCTGAGCAACGCGTAGCTCCCTTTGTGCAATCTTCAACTCGCGTTGCGTGGCGCGCCGGTTAGCCTCAGCCTCCATGTCGCCCACATTGGAGATGCGGAACAGCACTGCGAAGGTGTCGCGAATGGCTTGAGGAAGGTGCTCTTCCGCCTGCCGGTAAAACAACAGCTCTTTGCTAGCAACCAGTCCCTGCTTTTGGAACAAGTAGAAAGTCGTGTGTTTTACGTTGATTGAGTAGCCCGTGCGGCTGCTCCGCTCTGGCACCGGCGTCTTGGCTTCCGGAATACCCAGAAGGGACGATAGAACCTCGTGGACAAGCTCGTCACCCCCGTTGTGCATTAGCGCTTCGAAGTCGGGCGTTCGAATCTCTCTGCCGCGCAAGACCATTGCCAGCGAGCACTGGACCTTCCCTGGTTTCGGGTTGGGCTTGGCGACGAACACCTGTTCGTGCAAAAATTGGAACGTCACCGCGAACCACGACACCCTCTCGCGGATGAACCCTTCCGCGATCTTGCAATTGTCTTCGCCCATGCAGTATTCGACGATGTCCGATAGCGACGACTTGCCTGTCGAAGCCAGGCCTGTGATGATATTTAGCCCCTCGGGTTTCAAGGTGAGGTCGCGCCTACGTCCGTCGTGGCTGTAGATGTGGATTGACGCAATCTTCATGGTCGGATGGACAAGCTTGCGTAGATCGTCACGCGGTCATTGATCTTGGCGAAGTCTCGCCCTAAGGCCGTGGCTGCGTTGCGGCACATCTCGGCGTCGTCGGTGCTAAGTGCCTGAGGGGAGACTCTTCTAGGGATAAGGTGGATGCCTCCGTCGTCGGAAACCTCTATACAGCCCTTGCTGGCGAGTAAAGCGAAGGCTTCGGTGGCGTACTGAACGAGTGACCTAGCCCGCTCAGCGAAGTCGACCAGGAGGTCAGGCTGGAGCGCGACGATTCGCAATACCGAGAGCTTCTTGCTGCCGAGAATTTCGTCGCGTGCTGCCTGATGCAGGCACAGCGGCAGTACGAGGAGCGTCAGCGAATAAGGCATCGGTCTTCCGGCGACCCGCTCGTACTCGCGAATTGCTGCGGCAAGGATCAGCGCGCAGAAAGCTGGATTGAAGAGGTTTCGCTCTTCAAATGGGCGTGTGGACCAATCAATCATGCTGGCACCTTCAAGGTGGCCTTTAGGTTCTCGAGGAACTTGGGATGCCAGTGGACTCGCGGATCGGGCTTCTCGTCCGCCAGAATGTGGAAGCTCCCACGACGTATGAAGTCCTCGGTGACCTGCCTCCGAATCTGAAGGCCCCTCGACTGGTTCTCTGCCCAGTCATACAGTCGCCTGCCGGCCTCTTGAAGCTGTTCTTCGTTGTCCGTTTCGCTAACCTTGACCCATGCCTTGGCACGCTTCCACTCCTCAACGAGGCGGCGTTCAAATTTCTTCATCTCTCCCCCGAACAGCACGTTCACCCTAGCCCAATGCGCACGCTGGGAGAACGCCCGGTAGAAGTCGAGAATGGCCAACTCGAGACTGTCCGTCGGCATGCCGATGGCACGCAACTGCTGGACGAACTGGCGCGGGTCCTTCAACGGGTCTATGCCCTCGGGCGGGTACTCATCGTCGAAGGTAATGGGCAGGCGTTCATCGTAGTACTCGCTGTTGATGCTGGCGAACTTCGCCCACACCTCTGCACCTGTGATGGGCTCGCGGTCGCCCTGAATGACTTCGATGGCCTGGTTCAGCCACCAGCCCTCCATCCGCTCCCGCACATCCACGCGGAATTTTTGGGCAACGGACCGCATGAGAGGCTCGAAAGCGGAGTCCAGCTCCTTGATGCGCAAAGAGCTGTCAGCGATCACGATGCGTTCAAAGAAGTCGCGTTGCTCATCACCAGACAACGAAGCGAGGGTAGCGTTCACCTCAGCACTGAGGTCGGCCTTCGAACCCTTGAGTTCAGCAATCAACTGCATTGCAAAGTCTGCCGGCTTCGGTGCAGAGCCTTCTTGGAAGTACTTCAGCATCGAGCTTGGACCGACGCGTGCGGTTGTCGCCATGCAATACGAATGCTCGCAAGCGAGCTTGCCGTCTCTGACGTAGCGATCGAGCCAGATTCGAACTGACTTCCAGAAATCGGTCGATAGCGTTCCAACAGTTTCGCCGGCCTGCTTGTGTTTCAGCGAGATGAGTGTCTTTCGGCCTTCGATGTCTCGGAGCTCGACATCGTCGTCCGCCTCAATAAGCAGCGACTGCCCCTCGTCCTGCTTCATCAGATGGGCGAGCGCGAAGCGAATCTGGTAGACGTAACCCAGCCCCTGCTCGCCGGCAGCGTATTTGTCGGTTTTCGTTGCCACTTGTCCCCCTGTTTTTACCCGCGGCGACGCCTACAGTCGTTAGAAGGCCTGCAGCCTCATGAATCTTCTTTGCGGAACGTGTGTGGCAGAATGTTACACGCTCGGGGCGACAAACAGTGTGAGACGGCGATGCGGGGGAAGCCGTGAATTCACGGCGTGCCCGTCAATGGCAGCAACCGCTGCTGAGCGGCCGTTAGCCAGATTTCCGGAAAGACTGCAACGGGTCCAGACTACGCATCCACGAGAAGTGATAGCGGACATTCGTGGCTTTGAAGCTCGAATGTCGGGAAAAAGACTCTCAGCCGCCTGAGGGGGTATATACGTGCTAATGGCGTCTTGCTGGACAAGTGCGAGTATCGCGGGCTCATGCCTCACACACGACTCATCCTCACGCAGAAGGGGGGCCGTTCGAACTGAATTTGAAGCGCCGCGTCAATTTCGAAGGCGAAGCTGTCGAGTAACCGGCCGCCGACAGCCTGCAGAGCTACGTGACGAGTCTGTACCGCGCCGCAGCCCTCCGTGCCGGATACAGCAGACAGTCGTGGGGGAGGACATTTGCGAGCCGCCTTGTCGCCCAGGGGCACTCGCTCGAGACTGTTCAGATCCTCTTTGGGCATTCGCACCTCGATCACATTGCGCCATATCTGGATGTATCGCAGCGAGAGCTCCGTGAAGCCGTCGCTGCAGTCAACCTGCGCGATTAAATGCATTTCGCATAAATTTTGGTCGAGCTCCTCGTTCGGATATACAGGTTTGGACAGAGATGCCGATAAAGAAGGGTTAGACAGAGGCACCAAAGCGGTCTTCGGACCGTGCCCGGCGGGACTTCTTGCGTTTCGCGATGAAGCAGTTGCGGATGACGTGAGACGAGCTCGCAGCACGTGTCAGCGCGGCTAGTGGAATCGGTACGCAGGTGACACGTCTGGGACAACGGGGAAACCGCCACATAGCCGCGCGTCAACTTGGGAATCAAAGAAGAACATCATGGACGATTGCATACGGATCGGGCCCGGCGTACTGTTCTCTGCTGTCGTCCTGAGGCCGAATGGGGACGTGAGTATCAGCGAACGGCCGCTCCATCTCCACATGTTCCGAGCGTGCACGCGCCTTCGCCCGTCGCTGGAGCAACCGTGCGAGGTTCACGTGACTGGGATGTGCGCAGCAGCGAGCAGATGACTTGCTCTAAAGGAGGCAAGGAAGAATTCATGGGCACCCTACGAACGAAAGCAAGCGAACCGGTCGAACGATTCGTCGAAGAGGCAATCTCGACCGGCCTGACATGGGACGAAGCCGTCGCCGTGTTCGGTCTCGCGGCGAAGGCATCGGCTCGGGCTGCGGCGGCGGCCGGCGAAGGCACGGAGGCTGAGTGCCTTGCACACGCCCGGAAGCGGTTTGAGGAAGCATTTGCGCAGCAAGTCCACGTGGTCGTGGCTGATGCCTCGGTGTCATCGCTTGACGCCGCGGCCGGCGACAACGTCCTGCTTACAACTGCCCACCGGCGGCCCGTACACAAACATCATTGAGTCGGAAAACATCCGTGCGCACTCTATTCATTGTCCTTCTCCTTGCCGTGGCTTTCGTGCTCGGCAAAGCGCTGGTACGGGTTGAAAACGAGCGGTATGCACTGTGGCTCGGGATGTGTCCGAACATGCGCGAGACTGTTGCGGCGATTGGTGCACAAAATCCGAGCGCTTTGAGTAAATGCACGGTGGAGACTCGGACCGCTTGGTGGTGGCACCTCTACTATGCGATCACGGACAAGGGCTGAGCCCAAGGAAAACAGAGTGCTGCGGATAAAGCGAGCAGCTTCGTGAGGTATTCCGATTGCATCAACCAATCGATACGGAGCACATTGGGAGATGAACACTTACCTCCTCACCTGGAACCCAAAGCGATGGAACTGGGACCTAGCCAGCGACCTTGCGATCCTTAAGGCGCATGGGTTCTTCGAAGATCGATGGAGTTGCGGACATACACGGCGCATAAAACCGGGAGATCGTCTCTTCCTTCTGCGCCAGGGAGTGGAACCGCGTGGCATCGTCGCCTCAGGTCAGGCGAAGTCATCCCCTCATGCCGACGCGCATTGGGATGTAGCTCGCGAGGACAAAGCGCTCTACGTTTATGTCCGCTTCGACACATTGCTCGATCCAACGAAAAATGAGATTTTGCCGCTGGATCAACTTCAAAATGGCCCATTGGCCGCCGTCAACTGGCGGACGCAATCGTCCGGCATCTCGATCGAACCAACGGCAGCATTGCAGCTAGAAGGCCTTTGGAGTGCGCACCTCCAAGCTCATGGTCAGGCACCGGCGATGACACCGGACGAAATCCTGACTCCCGCTCTGTATTTTGAAGGCGCGAGTCGCACCGTCAACGTCAACGCGTATGAGCGTGACCCTCGAGCACGCAAAGCCTGCATTGACCATTACGGAACGAAATGTAGTGTATGTGGCTTCGATTTTGCCGTGGTTTATGGGCCGCTGGGAAGGGGATATATTCACGTGCATCATGTGGTCCCGCTCTCAAGCATTGGGGAGCGCTACGCGATCGATCCGATTCGCGATCTCCGTCCCGTGTGTCCGAATTGTCACGCGATGTTGCATCGGGGCTCCGAAGTCCTTCCGATTGATGACCTGCGCGAAATGGTCAACAATGCGAGCGGACACTCGTAGCAGCGCGGCAACACCATCGCCGTTCAAATGAGCCTATGCGTCTGAGCGTCTTGAATATCGATACGGAAAGTGCAGCGACCCACCACAGAAATGACCATTCCGAGCTACGATCAATTCATCGAACCGATCCTTCGCTATCTTGAAGCTCGGCCTACCGGAGCTCCCGCTCGCGAAGCGTACGAAGCCGCAGCGCAAGCGCTGCAGATCTCCGACGCAGATCGCCAGGAGTTGTTGGCAAGCAGTTCGCAGCCAATCTACAAGAATCGCGCTGGCTGGGCACACGACAGGTTGAAGCGCGCGGGGCTATCCAGCAGTCCACGCCGCGGATATTGGCAGCTCACCGCTGAAGGTCTGGCGTACGCGCGGTCACACCCTGCGCCCCTGTCCTCAAGCGACGTCGAGAAACTTGCCCTTGCGTTTACAGACGTCCGGCTAAGGCCGACTCCAAACGGTGCTTCATTTGCATCGACTGTGGCAATCGCCCCTGCGTCCGCTTCGCCAACCGTGGCGAGTCCGGATGACCGTTTGGCCGAAGCGGTATTGGAGCTACGTCAAGCGGTCGCCGCTGAGCTTCTTGAAACGCTTGCTACCGTATCGCCATCCTACTTCGAAACCATCGTCCTCGATCTGCTTCACCGTATGGGCTACGGAGCGAGTCGGGCAGATCTGCAACGCGTTGGCGGTTCCGGCGATGGTGGAATTGACGGGGTTATTTCTCTCGACAGGCTCGGTCTTGAGAAGGTGTATGTCCAGGCCAAACGTTGGCAGCAAACTGTTGGCCGACCGGAAGTGCAAGCGTTTTACGGCGCACTCGCGGGACAGCGGGCGAATAAGGGTGTGTTCATCACGACGTCCGCGTATACCTCGCAAGCGATTGAGTTTGCCAAGTCGGTGGAGCGCGTGGTGCTCGTCGATGGAGTGAGGTTGGCGGAACTCATGATCGACTACGAGCTTGGCGTCTCGGTGCGGACAGTCAAGGTGCCGAAAGTAGACAGCGATTACTTTGATGAAGATTCAACCTGATGAGCTACGACAGAGCTACGCGCTTCGGCACGAAGCACGTTCAGGCAGTCGGGGCAGCCAATCCGGTAGGTGCGCACCGACGTGCACGCGTCGAATTTGGTCGGCACCATCTTGTAGCGGCTGCGCACGAGCAGCGAATCGTCGAGCAGCATGCGCGTTTGAGTGTGGCGTTCGTCGCCGCCGGCGACATGTTGAGCCGCACGGCCGCCGGGGCGTCATTTCGCGAACGCTCTCGGGCAGCCGACGATCCGCTTGGTGTAGATGGCGGTCTAAATCCGCGCAAATCTGGCGGTGTCACATAGAGGCGGCGTGACGGACAAGTAGGAAAACGCCGCAAAGCAGCTTGAACAGGAGAAAGCGAACTATGAGCTTAAGAGATGAACTTGGGATTGCTTCCGCCAATGAACTGCGCCACGTGCACTCGCGCACGAAAGGTACGATGGGTCAGACGGAAATCGGGTGGTTGGCTGTATAAGACGCCAGGTGTCAAAATGGAAACAGTGGTCGATCGACTCACAAGCGGGTTATTCGGGGCTGGAATGAATTTCATCGTGAACAGATTTACTGGACCGGGGCGCGTGGGCATTCAATCGATGTATGTCAACTACGAGACTACCGACAACTGAGTCCTGGCTTCGCATCGCACCGGGCGCATCGAATTCATTGTGCGTGTGGCCGAGGTAAGGGTCCTCAGAGTGGCGTCGAGCTAACAGAACGGAAAACACGATGCTGCGCTTCACCTACCCCTGTACGACGGTCGACGCTTGGAGCCGCATCATTGATGCGCTAGATTTTCACCGAATGGCTGGCGTTGTGCCGAGCGATCCAATATTGGATCGCTCGACGTGGAGGTTCGAAACGAGGATCCAACGACTGACCTCAGCGCAAGAAATGCTCTTGGCAATCAAGTTCTCCTGCGACAAAGATATTGCTGCGCTTTTGACATAGGAAAATTGATTTGAAGGAGAGGTACACGATGAGCGAGAGAAAGGTGACGTCAGTGGCCGAGTGGCTGGCCCTTCCCGAGATAGGCGTTCCGGCAATCTCAGTGGCATCAGAAACCGGATCGGTGTTCACCGTCTATAAGGTCGGCTTCCTCTATGTCGACGTGGCCGACTGTGATGCGGCAAAGGTTGACGCGCCATCCATCGGCCCTGGAAAGTGCGCGTTACCCACGATCACCGCAGATTGCGCAAACGAACGGACGTTGTGTCGTCTTCCGCTCGAACTAGCAGATTGGGCTTTCAGCTGCGTCGCTTTAGCGCAGCAAGGTATTCGACCGTTCCCGGCAAAGGTGGAGTTTGGTTGCCTCGACGGACGGATGTACGCTGAGACTATCTGACGGCGGAAACAAGGAGAATCGCGTGCGCTCGCCTTCGAGATGGAATGGACTGGCTGTACTCCTCGTGTTGACTCCCGTGTACGCGCAAACGAGCGTTGGCTGCGTCTCGGCGCAGCAACATGCGGCTACGGAGACTCGAATCGCAGCGTTGACTCAGAATATGGATATGGCTCAGTTGGGCCAAGATCTTGAGCAAGCTAGTGGCGACCAGCGAACGGCTCTCGATGCCGTAGAAGAATGCCAAAAGAACTCCACGTTTGGTATGGGATGTGGAAAAGAAATCGATGCGTACAACCTCGCGGAGGAGCGGTACAAAATTTCTGTGCAGCGGGTCGACATGTATCGCACGATGACCGCTGCTCAAGCCAACGCGCGCGCCTCGGAACCACCGGTTTGTCGATAGGAAGATTCTGGGAAAATAGCCATAACGGAAAACGGAAACCAGCCGGTCACGCCAGGCATAACGAGAAAACGAGGATGCCATGCCACTGAAAGATGTCCGCTCGACCTTTCTGCCGTACTGCGTGAAGCGCCAAGAGGATGGCCGATACGCAGTTTTGAATCGTGAATACAAGCCAGTCGGTTTTTGGACGAATGCGTTTGTCACGTACGCCGATCACCCCACTTTGGTGAAAATCAAGGGGCTAACAGCGGCTCGTGCCGCGAAGATCTCATACAAAGGCGATACCAACGTCGACACGATCTTCCTCTACAACGACGGTTGCGTACCCACGGACAGCACAGCTCATATGAATGCCTATCTGAGCCGCTTGGCCACATTGGCAAAGCTCGAAATCGATGGCGAACCGCCACGCGACTAGGAAAACAGGTGCGTAGGGAAGTCAATGAACAAGTTACTAACGACAAGACACCATGCGCTTATTCTGACACTGCTCTCGGTGGTGTCGGGCGCTGAAGCACAGAGCTTCTCGGGCGTGAATGACCCAATAGGGATAAGCAAGATTGTGCACTCCATCCCTGCCTATGAAGGCGACTTAGGGAGCAGACTCGCCGCCGGTAATATGAGCGTGGAGAGCATCGTTATTCACAAACTGACCAAGGAAGACGTTGCCGAAGATCCGATGCACGTTGCGCTCGGAGACGTCGAATATCAAATAACGACGAAGGGCGAGCCGCAAGCAGCTGGATGCAAGATCCTTGGGTCGCCAACGATCATCAAGCGCGGGCATCGCTATCTCGCTGAGGACCGAACCGGAATGTGGCTGCTAACGGGGAAATGCACAGTACCCAACTGATCAGGGATCAAGGAAAACAAAGAATGAGACTGCGTGGGAGTTGCCATGGGACTAGCTGAGATCGGTCTAGTCGTGGGCATGGGAAAAGATGTTTTGCTCGGGGTGGCAGGCATCGTCACGGCACTAGTTGCACGGAAAGGACTCAATAACTGGCTCCGCGAGCTTGGTGGAAGGACAAAGTTCGAGGCTGCACTAGCGCTAATGCGCGCATCGTATTCGCTTCGTGAGGCTCTTTTCAACTGCAGGGCTCCGCTCGTGGTCGCAGCTGAATTCCCCGCAGGGTACAAGCAAGCCGGCGTCAATCCATCGACGAAAGACGAAGTGAACGCTTGGAACCATGTTTTCAAGAATCGCTGGTCGCATGTCGCGACCGCTTTGAAAGAGTTCGATACTCGTAGTCTTGAAGCGGAAGCAATTTGGGGCTCCGAGGCGCGCGAAGCGACACAACTGCTGTCGCGATGCGTATCGATCCTGTATGCGGCGATCGAAAGCTATATGGACAACTGTGTAAGTGAAGGTGAAAATTTTCGTGTTGACCGTCAATTTTCGAGCAAGGTCAGATCTGAGGTCTTCGGAACTCGCACCTCATCCGATAACGAATTGACAAAGCAAATACTCACCGCCATACAAACGTTGGAAAATTTCTCCAGACCTCACTTGAGGCACGGCTAACTTACCGGCTGCGGCAAACATAACGGAAAATTTTATGTCTCATCAAACGCTTTGTCTGTACGTGGACAACTTGTGAGCAAACAATAGAGTTCGACACGAGACAAAATAGTTAGACACAAGACAATAAAGATTGACACAAACCGGTTGCATCCCGGTATCCTCCTGCCCTCTCATTCTACGGGGCAGGCATGCGGGCGCGGCGTTTCAGAACACAGCAGGACATCGAGCGGTATGTGGCCCAAGGCTTTGGGCAGGGCGTCGGTGTTGACTACAAACCGTGGCTTCGCGTCCAGGACGTACCGTCCCGCGGACGTTCGCGAAAGGTTCATGGACTCAAGGCTGGGCGCATTCACCACGTGCTCTCTGATCTTGAGTATCGCTATCTTGTAGCGCTTGAGTTTTCAGAGCGCGTCATCGACATTCGCGAGCAGTTCCCGATTCTTCCGGTTGAGTCGGTTCAGGATATCGCCAGACGACGGGGCATCCGCTATCCGCTTTATGCGGGGACAACCATGCCTTTCGTGATGACGACCGATTTCGTCGTCACCGTGAAATCAGATGACGGCACAGTTAGCGAATTCGCCCGGACCGTCAAATATGCGGACGAGCTGGCACCCAGCAACCGGCTTGCTCGCACACTCGAAAAGCTCGAACTCGAAAAAGCTTTCTGGGCGCAGCGCGGCGTCGACTGGAAGCTCGTCACCGAGACAAGCATGAGCGACGTGATGGCCAGCAATCTTATCTGGCTTCGCGGTTGCGCAGAAATTGCACGGGAATTGCGCGACGACACCCTGCAGGCCAGTTTTGTCGGGGGTATTGCAGACGCCGGCACGCACGACCGGACACTTTTGTCGCTGCTTCGCACCGTGAGTTATCGGCTGCGCATGCCTTATCCAGATGCCGTCAGTCTGTTCAGACATTTGGTCTGGCACAAGGTGCTTCTCGTCGATCTCGAAACGCCCATGAAAGTAACATCACCCGCGCCGCGGATACAAATCGCGTCAGACGGTCTGCTTCACCATAAGAGGGCAGCGTGACATGGACGACACCACGACGCTGCTCAATACGGTTATTGAAGCTCTGTCCGATAGCCTGCCGTTCGAAGGACTGGCGCGCATTCTCTGGATCGGCGGCCCTGCTGCACCGGCCACACTAATTTCCATTGTGCCCACACCCCGCAAACCGTGGGTCATCTCGGGCGAAGAGATTCGCACATGGCTTGAACGCGGCGACGCACGATGTACCCAGTTCCGATTGCCTGCGTACATGCTCCAGGTTGAAGAAGATATCTCGCCGTCCGACCGGGACTCACGTGATCGCAACTGGAAGCGTATTGCCGGTCTGGTCGAGACCGGCGTGCCAGGCGAAATATTCGCCGAAGGAGCAATGGGCCCGCTCGTCGCGCGACATGCCACAGCGACAGAAACACAGCGCAAGACGCTCTACCGCTTGCTCTACCGGTATTGGATGTTCGGTCAGATCCGCAACGCGCTGTTGCCCAACTATGGGAACGCCGGTGGCCCCGGCAAAGATCGCGTATTCGCGCCCGGCAAACGTCCCGGGCGGCCTCCTGTATATGCAGTTGCCGGCGACGGGCGCTGTGGAAAAATACTTGGTGAGGACGACAAAGGCTTCATCCGGATCGGATACTCCCTCTACCGGAACAACGAAGTCGCGTCGGTGGTGGATGCTTATCACCGGACCCTGCGACGGTTCTACGTTGAAGAGCACGTCATGCCCGGCGCGTCGACGGACGACCTCACGCTCAAGCCCCTTCATCAGTTGCCCAGCCAAAGGCAGTTCAGCTACTGGGGGAAAAAGGCATTTGATGATCTGGTGGTTCACCGGTCACGCATGGGCGAGAGGCGCTGGCAAAAGGATCATCGCGGATTGACCGGGCGGTCCAACGACGGCGTCTACGGGCCGGGGCACCGCTTCGAAATCGACGCGACCATTGCGGACATCTATCTGGTCAGCCGATACAACCGGAATTGGGTCATCGGACGCCCCGTCGTCTACGTAGTGATCGACGTTTTCTCGACAATGATCGTGGGAACCTTCGTCGGACTGGAAGGACCGAGCTGGAACGGGGCACGGCACGCACTGTTCAACGCGTTTTCCGACAAGGTGGCATTCTGCAGTACATATGGCATTGATATCGAGCCGTCGGCGTGGCCGTCGCACCATCTTCCCCATGAACTGATGGCAGACCGCGGTGAAATGCTTGGGCAGGCGGCTGAGGGTATCGTATCGGGTCTTGGGATCGACATTGCGATCGCGCCGCCGTTCCGGCCAGACTGGAAATCGATCGTGGAAAGCCGGTTCCGTCTGCTGAACAAGACTGCGCAGATTCACTGGATTCCAGGCGCGGTCAGGCAGCGAATCGCCGAACGCGGTGAGCGGGATTACCGCCTCGATGCGATTCTCGACCTCGAGGAGTTCACCCGCATCATGATTCGCAGCGTGCTGCATTACAACCATCACAGCCGCAGACCTGAACGGCTGACGGCCGACATGATCCCCTCGGAGCTGGAGCCATCACCGGTCAATCTCTGGAGATGGGGCATGGACCACGGACTCTCCACACCGAATACGCAGCCGCAGGACCTCGTTTACCTGCACCTGCTGCCACGCGACAATGCGTCGATCCAGCGTGGTGGCATCTGCTTCAAGGGTATGTATTACTCGTGCACCCTCGCTATTGAGCAGAACTGGTTCGCCACAGCACGCCGGAGCGGACGCCGCAGTGTACCGGTCTGGTACGACCCGAACGACACGACTCACGTGTGGCTTCAGGACCCACAACGCTGCTTCGTGCGCTGCGACCTGCTCGCATCAGAGGAGCGGGTCGCCCGGCGCCGTCTGGAGGAAGTTCTCGACATGCTTGGCATGACCGGCAAGCCAGCAACCGAAAACGCGTATGCCACGCTCAACGATCGGGTCCGCCTGGATGCGCATATCGACGCAACCGTGGAACAGGCTCGCATCGACAAACGCGCGGCGAAACCAGCCACGCCCCTCCCGGATAGCCGCCAGGTAGGCGATATCAGGATGCATCGGACGTTCGAAAAAGCTGCCGAGCGTCGACGAGCGAGCGACATATCGCCGGTGGATGGTAAGAGACCGGCAGTCAGCCCCGCGCCTGCCGTGGCTACGCAAGGCGTTGTCGATACCTACGCTGGCGAACGCGGCGCGGAAGTGCTGGATCTGCTCGGGCGACTGCGTAACAGGAGCAATCGGACATGACGACACCTGCTCGCCTCGTTGCCGCTGGATATGTCGAGTCGCCCATCGCACAGTATCAGGGTAATCCGCTCATCGAAGCATTGCCGTCAATCCGCACCGAGGCGGATGCCGCAGCAGCCCTGGCACTGTTCCCGGAAGAACCGGGGAGTGAGGTTGGACTGTCGAAGGAAGTTCGGCTGCACTGCATCGACCGGTTGCTGCAGCTGGTTCAACCGCTGCCGATCCACCTGGAACTCGAATCTGCGCTGTCCTCGCTGATTCGTAGCGGATACGTCGGTCGCAATCCACTTGCGCACTCGACGTGGCGGCACATGTATGCGCTTGCCCTTGGCCAAACCTCAGAAAGTGGTTTCCGATCCACTGCATCCACACTGAGCGTTGTGGGACTGAGCGGGATCGGCAAATCGACGGCTCTGGAATCCATTCTTCGGCTCTATCCGCAGGCTATTCGTCACCAGCATTACAGAGGTCGCGAGCTTGTTCAGGTGCAGATCCCCTGGCTGAAGATCGAATGTCCGTTCGACGGTTCGCTCACAGGGTTATGCCACGCTTTCTTTCGCGCCATTGACCGAGCGATCGGAGATGAGCGCTATGCCAAACGCTACAGGTCAATACGCGGGATCGTCCCGCTTGTTCACCAGATTGAACAGATCGCGAGCACTCATTTCGTCGGTGTGCTGATCATCGACGAACTTCAGCATCTGCGTGTGGCGAAGACCGGTGGCAAGGAAAACATGCTGAACTTCTTTGTGAACCTCATCAACTGCATTGGCATACCGGTCGTGTTTGTGGGCACAAATTCGATGATCGATCTCTTTTCGAATGTGATGCGCAACGCAAGGCGCGCCACGGGGCTCGGGCTGAGTGACTTCAGGCAGCCAACGAGTGACGATCCGGCCTGGGCGCTTCTGGTAGATGCTGCATGGCAGTACCAGTGGATTCGCCATGCGGAGCCAATCACCGCCGAGTTGCGCAACGTGCTGTACGACCTGACGCAAGGCGTCACGGACATACTTATCAAGCTGCTCGTGCTCGCCCAGCGGCACGCTATCCATACGGGCGAAGAACGCCTGACGGTCAAGCTGTTGCGCACCATCGCCGACACGCGGATGCAGTTGCTCAAACCAGCGCTCGATGCATTGCGTAGCGGCGACACCACGCGCATGGCGAAATTCGAGGATCTGCTCCCACCCGACAGCCAGATCGCCGCGATGATGGGAGTGATCGATAGCGACGCGCGTTTGCCGTCACAACTGTCGATGCTTCGTGAGATGCGGCGACCAGTCGCCGCGAGCTCTGTGCCATCTTCGCCGGAAGTGTGCGAAATGACCCAAAATCCAGCGACCAGCACTACGAACGCTGGAGAGCGAATTCCGTCCGAAGCACGCGCCCTTGCCGGGCATGAGGCACCGCGTGTTGCATTACAAGACGCCGGATGGCTGCTGGAAGATGCTCTTGAATTTTCGACGGCATATGCTGCCTCATGACTTCGATGCGAGCACTACTGTTTTTTGTTCCGTCGTTGCCTGACGAGACCATCCAGTCGCGCGTTGCCCGTCATCACGTGCTGTCGGGCAACCGGGTTGAGGCAGAGACATTTCTGGACCTGTTCGACAGCATCCCGTTTGCGTTGGAGCAAATCGTGTCGCCGCCGATGCTGAATCTTGCGGATCGCATGGGTGACAGTTCGCCTGCGGCACGGAAAAAGCTTCTGGAACAGAATACCCTCTGGCCGCTTTTCGAGCCATTTCTGGCCGGTGGACCACAATCCACTACCACAGACATTGGCGCCATGGTGAGTCGACTACCTCGCCGCGTGGTCGGGCATCACGGAGAAGCCCGGTTGTGTCCAGCTTGCGTGAAAGAGGACGTCCATGCGTTTGGCATGGGTTACTGGCACCGTGCCCACCATGTGCCGGGTGTCAGCGTGTGTTGGCGACACGGCGGGCGCTTGCTGTCGAGTTGCCCTCAATGTCGTCGACCGTTCCAGTTTCGGGCACGCCTGCTGCGTCAACCGTGGCACGCTTGCCACTGTGGCTGGCTCGTGGCGGGGGCGGAAGACACGAGTGCATCGGACCTGCGGGTCATGCTTGATTACGCGCGTTTTGCCCACGATCTGCTTAATTACCCATTGGGTCAGGTAGGTCGCTTTCGCCTTCGTGCTGCGTATCAGAGCCGTATTCGCGAATTGGGCTTTGCATGGGGATCGCAGGTACAGGCGAAAGCGTTTGAGGAACACTTGATCGGAGAATTGGGTGACGCGTTTCTTTCCGAGGTTGATCCGGCATTTGCCTCAAAGAGGATGAGCTTCTGGATACGCTTGACAGGTGGTGACAACACCACCTGGGATATGCCGATTACTCGGCATCTGCTGCTGGCGATGTATCTTTTTGGTACGCGAGACAAGTTTGCGCTGGCCCTGCAACGAGTGTCCGATGAGGATGCAGTTCGCGGCACGAGGGCCGCTGATTTACATTCGGGGCGTTCCGTCATGTCGCCGCCAACCACTCCACGTGCGGCGTACCGGGGCCGGATACGGGACGAGCTATCAAAATATCCGAAAACGACGCTCGAAGACCTGTGGCGCAGAGTGAATCGCATCACTTCGTGGCTCTACGAGCATGACCGGAAATGGCTTATTGAAACGCTCTCGGCGCCGGCAACGGACGGAGTGCGTCCAAGATCGTCTGCGGAAACTGCGTCACCGGATGACGAGCGTTTTGCAGCGCACGTTGACACGGCCGCCGCCGAATTACTCGCCCAGTCCGGCAAACCACAACAGGTAACGAAGGAGCGCTTGCTCGCAGCGCTGCCTGTGTCTGTCGTGGACACCCCCCGGCACCGCGAACGATATCCACGCACGCTCAAGCGGGTTACCGACAACCGGGAGTCGACGTGGCACTTCCGGGCAAGGCGGTTGTGGTGGGCATATTCCGTGCTGAGCGCACGGGGAGACGCACCGCCGATGTTCGAAGCTGTCGTTCTGTCCGGTGTAGGACTATACGCCGCTCAGGCAATCATCGAATACTGTGGATGGGAGCCTTTGTTACCACTGGCTGCAAATATCGATGTGCTGGAAAAACTGTCCAGAGCGGGAATTACGATCAAGTGGGATGGTCCACCGGCGTGGCGAGGTCAGGCGATCGGTGGGCGTGCGTATCAGCGCCGGAAATGAGTCAGATCGAAAATCTTCAAGCTCGACAGTCGGTGCTATTCGCCATGCTACGCCGGTCCCGAAGCGGGGAACAGCACGTTCCGATGCTCAATGTGTGCGGACCCAAATATGCATATCGCATCGATGCGCTGGCTGGCGACGGGCGCTTGCCGGCCATCATCAGCCATTCCTCATCGTGCTCACACCGCCATTCGAGCGACCGGGCCGCACCTGAAAGCGGGCTGTCGGCTGGTGATGACAGATTCAAGTCTCGTCCTTTCCGGAAATAGTTGGGCAGGCGCCGAAGAGCGTCCGCCTTGAGTGGTGGTTGGCGTTGAGCCCTCAGTCCGGCCATCGTTAGGGGGCGACCCATGCCTTGCAAGGTCATTCCTGTTTCTTCCATGGTTGTTCCGAGACTGCCAGGCTCTATTTCGTTTCCGCTCATGCATAATTTCTGCCGACATGTTCAGGCTTAGCTAAGCAAGTTCCGGCAGAATAGCCCGCGTCCAGATACGAGTCCCTCTGTGACTTTGCACTCGCGCCGCTTCCCGTCAGGAGCCTAAATTTGCAAACTGTTCACGCTGCCTGTCGCGCGTCACTTCGCGTCCTCGCGCCGATGTGCGCGCTCTTCATCGCCAGCTGCGCCTGGTACCATCCCGAACCACTGTCCGTGCAACTTACGTCGACATCGGCTCGCTCACTCGAACGAATTCGGATTGACCCGGCGACGATGCCGCTGCCGGAACTGGCCGCACATCGCTTCGATCCGTCCGACGGACTCGATATCGAGGAAGTCGCGATGCTGGCCGTCGCGAACAATCCCGATCTGAAACTGGCTCGTGATGATCTCGGCATCGCCCGCGCACAGGCATTTTCGGCAGGTCTGCTGCCCGATCCGCAACTGAGCGTCTCAAGTGACTATCCCGGCGCTGCGGGTTTCTCTCGCGCGTTCAATTACGGCTTGAGCATGGACGTGATGGCGATCGTCACGCGCGCCGCAAACAGGAAGTCGGCCGATGCGACGGTCGCCAAAACCGATCTTGGCCTGCTGTGGCAGGAATGGCAGGTCGTCGCTCAGGCGAAGCAACTGTTCCTGAAGACTCGCCTCCTGGACGAGACATTGCCGTTGCTGGGGCAACAGCGCGACCTGACGCGCACGCGTTACGAACGGATGGCCGAAGCGCGGCGTGAGGGCAATCTGACGGAAGACACCCTGACAGCCTCGCTCACTTCATATAACGACGCCCGCAAGCAATACACCGACGCCGAGCGCTCGGCGGAGCAGACCCATCACGATCTGAACGCGCTGCTCGGACTCGCCCCCGATGTGCACCTGCAGCTCACGGGTGACGACGACGCAACGCCGGTGGCCGATGCGACTATCGACGAGGCCGCCGCTTCGTTGCCGAAACGGCGCCCCGATCTGCTTGCGCTGCAGGCGGGCTATCAAGCACAGGAACAGAAGTATCGCGCGGCGATCCTGAGCCAGTTTCCGAGCCTGTCGGTCGGATTCGTCCGCGCACGCGATACGTCGGAGATCTACACGAGCGGCTTCCAGATCAATCTGAGCCTGCCGATCTTCAACCGCAATCAGGGCAATGTCGCAATCGAAAAAGCCACTCGCCAGCGGCTGCGCGACGAATACCAGAATCGCCTGAACCAGGCGTACGCGGACGTGGCGCACCTGCGCGCGGACAGCGCGATTCTCGCGCGCCAGCTCGAACAGACCCAGGCTGCGCTGCCCGGAGTCGACAGCGACGCGCGGCATGCCGCGCAAGCGTATGCCGATCACAATCTCACGATCGGCGCGTACGCCGATGCACAGATCGCTGCGCTTTCGAAGCGCGTTGATGTCGCGACGCTGCACGAATCGCTCGCCGAACAACGCGTCGGTCTGCAGGCGCTGCTCGGCAGTGCGATTCCCGACGCCTTCTCCTCCGATCAGACTTTCACCGAAACCCATGCGAAATAACCGATTCTCCATGCCGGTCCGGCGCGTTGCGGCATGCAGCGCAGCCACCTTCGTTGCTGTCGCGGTCGGCTGGAGCCTGCCCGCACATGCCGACGACACGCCTGACGCCGCGGTCGCAACGGTCCAGACCGCGCATGTCGAGCGCGGCACAATTGCGCAACCGGTGCGTGCGTACGGGATCGTCGCAGCCTCGGCATCGAACGTGACGACCGTGAACCTGCTCTACGTCGCGCGGATCGTGCAGATGCGCGTGCAACCGGGGCAAGCGGTCAAGCGCGGCACGCCGCTTGTCGTCGTCCAGGCCGACCCAGCCGCCGTTGTCGCCGCCAGCCAGGCGAAAAGCGCACTGGCGCTTGCGCATGGCGAACTCAGCCGCACGCAATCGCTGTATGACAAGGGCCTCGCCACTCAATCGCAGCTTGCCGCCGCGAAGAAGGCACTGCTGGACGCACAGCAGGCGCTCGATGCCCAGGCCCAGACGGGGATTGCCGCGGGCAGCAGGACGATCGCCGCGCCGGTCGACGCGGTCGTGCTGCAGGTGTCCGTCGCGCAAGGCGATCAGGTGCAGGCCGGCGCCGCAATCATGCAGTTGGCCGTCGCGGCGAGCGGCGAGGACGCACGCGCGAACGTGATGCTCGGCATCGAACCGGCGGATGCCGCCGCCGTTCACATCGGTGACGCCGTCACGCTGCACGGCCTGTCCACCGCGCTCGCGAAGGCGGCGGTGACGGGGCGTGTGGTGATGGTTGGCGCGTCGGTCGATGCGCAAAGCCAGCTCGTCAATGTCGGTGCCAACGTGCCGGTCGGCCCGACCGCGTTCATCCCGGGCACGCGGGTGCGCGCCGATATTGCGACGCTCACTGGCGAGCACTGGGTCGTTCCGCGCTCGGCGGTATTGACGGATGAAAAGGGTGAATATGTGTTCCAGATCACGCCGGATCGCAAGGCGCATCGCGTCACCGTGGTCACGAAGGTCGAGGACGGCAACCGTTACGGCGTCGACGGCATGCTCGACGGGGCGCGGCCGCTCGTCGTCAGCGGCAACTATGAATTAAAGGACGGCATGGCTGTGCAGATCGCCGGGAGCGCGGCACGATGAATTTCGGTCAATGGATGCAGAAGCACCGGCGGTCGCTGCTGTTCGTGATTGCGCTCGCCGCGATTGCCGGGGCGATGACGGCATTCCGTCTGCCGATTTCGCTGTTTCCGAACGTCGCATTTCCGCGCGCCGTGGTCTCGCTCGACGCCGGCGATCGCCCTGCCGAGCAGATGGCGACGCTTGTCACGATGCCCGTCGAGGAAGCGCTGCGCCGGGTGCCGAACGTACGTGACGTCCAGTCGACGACGAGCCGCGGGTCAGCCCAGATCTCGATCAATTTCGACTGGGGCACCGATATGGCGCAGGCGACGTTGCAGGCGCAATCGGCAATCAGCGAGATTCTCGCGACCCTCCCGCAGGGCACCTCGATGCAGGTGCGGCGGATGGATCCGACCGTGTTCCCGGTGCTCGCGTACAGCCTCACGTCGAAACAGCAGTCGCCGTCGGCGCTGCGCGATCTCGCACAGTTTCAGATGCGGCCGCTGCTGTCGTCGGTGGCAGGCGTCGCGCGCGTCGACGTGATGGGCGGCGCACAGGACGAATTCGAAGTCGCAATCGATCCTGCGCGCCTGGCCGCGTACAAGCTGTCGTTAGCCGATGTATCGAAGGCGATCGGCGCGAGCAATGTGCTGATGGCAACGGGCCGCATCGAAGATCATTACAAGTTGTATCTTGTGATTGCGGACGCGACGATCACCCGAATCGACCAGTTGAAAGATGTTGTTGTATCTGCAACCGGTGCGACACAGATCCGCCTCGGCAATATTGCATCGGTCCGCGAAGGCGTGACACCGCAATGGATGCGCGTGACCGCCGATGGCCAGGATGCTGTGCTGATCAATATATTCCAGCAACCGGGCGCGAACAGCGTCGCGATGGCGAAGGAGATCCGCGCGAAACTCGCGGCGTTCCAGCATCAGATGCCGCCGGGCGTGCATCTGTCCAACTGGTACGATCAGAGTGAACTCGTGATTGCGTCGGCCGGCAGCGTGCGTGACGCGATCCTGATCGGCGTTCTGCTCGCCGCGTTCACACTGTTCGCGTTCCTGCGCAACTGGAAGATCACCGCGATCGCGGTAGCGGTCGTGCCGGTCGTGATGGCCGCCGCGATCCTGCTGCTCGACGTGTTCGGCATGGGCTTCAATATCATGACGCTGGGCGGGATGGCGGCAGCGGTTGGCCTCGTGATCGACGATGCGATCGTGATGATCGAGCACATCACGCGGCGGATGCGCGAGGCCGGCGCTCAGGCGTTCCACGGCCGCGTGATGAGCGCGGCGCTCGAATTCACGCGGCCGCTGGCCGGCTCGTCGGCCGCGACGCTGATCATCTTCGTGCCGCTCGCGTTTCTGTCCGGCGTGACCGGCGCGTTCTTCAAGGCGCTGTCGGTGACGATGGCAAGCGCACTTTTCATATCGTTTCTCGTCACATGGCTCGCGGTGCCGATTCTGTGCGATCGCTGGCTGAAGGCGAAGGACGCCGAGGAGCACGCCGAGTCGCGCTTCGCGCAATGGATGAACCAGCGCTACGCATATTTGATCGAGCACGTGACCGCACGGCCGCCGCTCGTGCTGATCGGACTGATTCCGCTCGTGATGGTCGCGACGTTTGCATTCACCCGTGTCGGCAGCGGCTTCATGCCGACGATGGACGAAGGCGGCTTCGTGCTCGATTACCACACGGAACCGGGCACGTCGATCACCGAGACCGACCGGCTGATGCAGCAGATCGAAGCGATCATCCGCGCGAATCCGAATGTCGCCACCTATTCGCGCCGCACGGGTGCCGGCCTCGGCGGCGACCTGAACGAGCCGAACAAGGGCGACTTTTTCGTGCGGCTGAAGTCGGGCGATCGCGAGCCGATCGAAACCGTGATGGAAGAGATCCGCTCGAAGGTGGAGACGCAGGTGCCGGGCGCCAGCATCGAGCTGGCTCAATTGATGGAGGACCTGATCGGCGATCTGACCGCGGTACCACAGCCGGTGCAGATCAAGATCTATTCGGACGATCAGGACACGCTCGACACGACTGCGCAAAAGGTCGCAGCGCGAATCGGCAAGATTCCCGGCATCGTGGACGTGGACAACGGCATCAATCCGGCCGGCGACGCGCTCGAACTGCGCATCCGGCCCGAAGCCGCCGCGGCGGAAGGCATGGACCCGCAGTCGATCGCGCAGGTAGTGTCCGACATGGTCGAAGGGAGCGTCGCGACGCAGTTCCAGACGGGGCCGAAGACGATCAGCGTGCGCGTGCGCGTCGCGAATGCAATGAAACTGACCGATACGCAACTGGGGCAATTGGAGATCCGCGCACCGGATGGCCATCTGTTTGCGTTGAATCGCGTTGCAGACCGCGTGTCAGTGTCCGGCCAGCCGGAGATCAGCCGGGACAACCTGAAGCGGATGGTCGCGGTGACCGCGCGCATCGACGGCCGAGATCTCGGCTCGACGATTGCCGACGTGCAGAAGGCACTCGGCGAGTCCAGCCTGTTGCCTGCCGGCGTCTACTACGAACTGGGTGGCCTGTATCGGCAACAGCAGATCGCATTCAAGGGCCTTTTGACGGTGTTTGGCGCGGCGATCGCGCTCGTGTTCGGCCTGCTTCTGTTCCTGTACGAGCGTTTTCGCGTCGCGCTTGCCGTAATGGCGATGCCGCTATTGGCGGCGGGCGCGGTATTTGTCGGACTCTGGGTGAGCGGCATAGAGCTGAACATCTCGGCGATGATGGGCATGACGATGATCATCGGAATCGTAACCGAGGTCGCAATCTTCTATGTATCGGAACTGCAAGGCCTCGTGCTCGACGAAGGCGTTCCGTTCCGGCAGGCGCTGATCGAAGCGGGCCGAAACCGGCTGCGCCCGATTGCGATGACGACGATCGCCGCAATTCTCGCACTGCTGCCGCTCGCATTCGCGTTGGGACAGGGTTCCGCGATGCAGCAGCCATTGGCGGTCGCGATCATTTCCGGGCTGATCGTGCAATTGCCGCTGGTGCTGCTTGTGTTGCCGGTGCTCCTGCAATTGCTGATGAGAAAAACAGAGTGATCCCGGCGCCTGAAGGGCGCACGAATGTCTCAGCGGGGATGTTGGCTCGGAACCGCATCTCCAGTTCGCAAAGCGTCAAATCGATTATTGCGCATTGACCGTAGCTGGCAACATGCGAACGGTTGTTCCGGCCGATTTTCCATCGATCGCGGCCGCGTAATAGCAACGGCCGGTGTAACTTGGAAGCGGCCGTTGCATTCAAGCCAAGGCGAGCGGCCGGAGCGGGTCGGCTTCGGCCCTCCGATCTCGGGGCGGCATCGCCGGCGCACTTTCAAAAGCCTTTTCGGCGCTCCCACTTGTGTCAAACTCTTTTATCGCGAGATGCCGATACCAAAGGTGTTGGATTGTCATTGTGTCAAACTTTATTTCGTCAGAGCGTGATCAAGCGTTCCGCTAAGTGACTGATTATGTGACGTTCATGGTGTCAAACTCTTTTGTGTGTTCACAACACGTACAAATGCGCTGCATGCGGTAAGCGTGGTGAAGAACGCCTCGATGGTGACTTGCATGACGGCGTGAGGTTCCCTCGGTTTTTCGCCTTCCAGAGGCCCTTGGTTATGCAGCCGCATCCTTGGTCTGCTGAGCTTTGATCCAGTTTTGCAGGAACTGATCCGGCGATATGAAGCCGAGCGACGAATGACGACGACTGCGGTTATAAAACACTTCGATGTATTCGAACAAGTCCGTCATCGCTTCCTGATGGGTACGGTATCGCGTAGCATGCACCCGTTCGTTCTTCAGGCTGTTGAAGAAACTTTCGGTGGGGGCGTTGTCCCAACAATTTCCCTTGCGGCTCATCGAGCAGTGCATGCCGTATTGCGCCAGCTTGCGCTGGAAGTCGTCGCTGGCGTATTGGCTGCCCCTGTCCGAATGAAGCAGCGCGCCGGGCTCGGGCCGGCGTCGAAACCACGCCATCGTCAGCGCGTCCGTCACGATGTCAGCCGTCATGCGCGGCTTGATCGACCAGCCGACGACCTCCCGGTTGAACAGATCCAGCACGATCGCAAGATACAGCCAGCCCTCATCGGTCCAGATGTACGTGATGTCCGACGTAAAGACCTGATTCGGCGCCGTCGGCGTGAAGTTGCGAGCCAGCAGATTTTCTGCAACCGGCAGCTTGTGCTTCGAGTCCGTCGTGACGCGGTAACGGCGCTTGTGACGGGCCCGGATGCCATTGTCGCGCATGAGCCGCTCAACCCGCTCCTTGCTGGCCGGGAAGCCGCGTGCGCGAATCTCCTCGGTCATCCGTGGCGAGCCATAGGCGCCCTTGACCGCAGCATGGATAGACCGGATCAGGGCGAGCAACTGCGCATCTGTGAGCCGCTTGCGCGCGGGCGTGCCGCCGCGCTTCCACGCGCGATAGCCATTCAGACTGACCGAGAGGACCCCGCACAGCGCCGACAGCGGATAGTGCCGGCGATGCGAATCAATCCAGGCGTACTTCACAGGAGGTCCTTCGCGAAGAACGCCGCCGCTTTTTTTGCGATTTCAAGTTCCATCTGCAGACGCTTGTTCTCAGCCCGCAGGCGAGACAGCTCCATCTGCTCTGGCGTGACAACCTTTGCCCCCGCGCCATTGAGCGTGCCTGCCTCATCGGCCTTGACCCAGTTGCGCAGCGACTGGTGTGAAATCCCCAGTTCACGAGCAACGTCCCGCGCGCCTTGCCCGTCCTTCACTCGCTGTACCGCGAGCGTCCTGAACTCCGCGGTGTATGCCTGCTTCGGTATTTTGAACATCGATTCTTTCCTTCCTTCGGGTCGAGTTTACACACGACCTGCTGGAAGGCGAAATTTCAGGGGAAGCTCAGCGAGGCGTCCACCTGTGCGTCGTGTGGTGCTCCGGTGACGCTCGAATGGGACGGTGGCGTGACGTTCGAGACTCCGAATACCATTGCCGACGACGCAATCGAGCGTGCTCGCCGCCGCAAGTAATTGGACACAGGAAAATTTCACATTGATCGGCTAACGAGATTCAAATGAAACGAGAAGAAGAATTCAACGTCCAGACGGACAAGCAAGAGTCACTTTGCGAACGGATCGACGTACTGTACGCGAAGGAGATCGCGGCACTGCCAACGGACACCTCCCCGTACGTCAGCTATTTTCGTGAGGGCGGCCGGCTGATTGCGACAGTCACGTTCGTCTACGCGCAGTCGAGCCAAGAAGCTGAGTTCGAGTACAAAGACGGCGTTTGGAAGCGATCGCGGGACTGGAACGACTGATCGGAATACCACTATGAGCGATATCAACGAACATCGATGCGCCGTTTGCTTCCGGTTGGAAGCAGGCGATGAAGACCTGATAGTCCACGGACACAGCAATGGATCATGGAACGTCTCCAAAGGGAATGGCAGGCTGCTCGCCGCAGCCGGATCGGAGAACGCCGAGCCGCCAACGATCGTTAAGATCGGTCAGTCCGATAGTGTCGGACAGATTGAGCCGGATGTGATCGAGTGGGCGACCACGCGTTACAAAACGGTTCAAAAGAAGCCGTGGTAGTGGCATAGGAAAACGGGGTGTCGTGGACCACACGATACTGCGCCGACAGTTTGCGTGCCCCGGCGGCGCCGCGCCGCGACACTCCTCCTGTAATATCAAATGGAGTGAAACTACATCGTTGGTCGGTAAGCGGGATGTTCGAGATCAAGCAAGCCGAGTTTTACGGATCTTATATACTTACGCGTCCGCGCATCGGGGCGCGAACCTGAACGAAAACCAAAAGACACATCCAAGAAAAATCAATGTCCAGAACATCTCGCATGGCGCAGATTATCCTGCAGATCCTGCGGAACGCATTGCGCTAATCCATACTGGGACGTCTATGAGGCCTATTCTCAACTGGCTCGCTGCGGCGGCTTCTCTCATTGGGCTGTTTTTCACTCTCCGACCACCAGCAGCATCTCTCACTAACACACAAATTGGCTTTGTCTTTCTGACGGTGTTGGTATTCGGTGCCGTCGCCATCGCGGATATTCGTGAGGAGCGTAAGCGAGCCGCGAAGCAATATAAGAATACTAGCGCGATCAACGACTACATGTATGCGATCCTGCGCAGCAGTGGAAAATGCGAAATTTGCTCTCGTGACGCTAGCTGGATTTCCGAACAGCGGATCTACTCCCTACTTGAGAACAAGGCTCGCCGTGGGGAACTGACATTCTTGGTCCATCACAGCACGGAACAGGTCAAAGCACTCGGTGCGATCGGAGCGGAAATAATTGAATACAGCGCCTTCGGATTCGAGCCAGTGACCCGCTTCACGGTCGTGAATGCAGGCAATCATGCCTCTTCGTACGTGGCTGTAGGTCGCAAAAAGCCCAACGAGCCGCACATTATTGAGGAACTTGACTCGTCGCATCCAACATATTCGATGGCACACGATCTCATTCGCTCCATTAGGGCCGCCAATGATAAGTTTAAGAAAAACTAAAAGCTTGTCGCGTATTAGGCGCGAGTGGGATGCAATCGCTGCGTTGCGGGAGCAACAGATTTCCTCAGGCAAAGATCACAGCGCCAATTTTGTACTCGCGCCTGCAATACTTGACGAGCTAACGGACGTCGACTACTTGGCAGACATCGGCTGCGGCACCGGTTGGCTCACTGCCCGCGTCGCGTCGCGAGCCAAAATCGCTGTCGGATTAGATCCAAGTCATGAGTCAATTGCAATTGCGCAGATGCGTCATGCAAGTCCTTCCATAACCTATCATGCCGAGAGTATCGAAGAGTATGCGCATCGGCGTTCGCGTTCGCGTTTCGATGCCGCAATCTCAAACATGGCAGCGAGTAGCGCGCCCGATTTGGAGACTTTTTTCGCCGCATCACGCCGGATACTGAAGAGGGACGCGTTATTTATCGCCACTATTCCGCACCCTTGCTTCTGGCCTTTATATTGGGGGTACGCATCCGATCCCAAGTTCCGCTACGAAAAGTCGTTCGCGGTAGAGGGCGAATTCAAAATCCGCAAGCAAGCTAGTGATATGCTTACAACGCATTTCCACCACCCGCTTGAGCGATACATGTCCGCTCTCGCGAGCGTCGGGTTACCTGTGACTAAGACGCGAGAACTATCAGGCCGAGGATTTAAATTTCCCAGATTCCTGCTTCTCACCTCTCGTGCGGTCTAAAAATTCATTCCCCCGATGCCACGACGATGCGCGTAACGGCTCTAGTCGCTTACGATGTTGCTGGCAGTCCGCCGATCACCGTATTCCGCGGCTTCGCGAACGACATGAGCTTGTCGTGGCGCCGTCTGATTTCAATCGTGCTTGACGCGGACCTCGGTGCGGTAACGCGCCAAACGGCTAGAGTCACTCAGTCGGATTTAGCGGCTTAAGAATACGCCCATCGATCTCACGCAAAGTATGTGGTAAGCCCTTGAGATGCAGTTTCAAACGCTGACGGTCTTCGCTTGTGAAGAATATTACCTGCTGGTCGAACTTCCCTGCGTGGGACGCTTGTTCGAGCAAAGCTCTGAAGCTCACGTCTCGGGTACTTTGCTGTCGCGGTTCGTCGAATAGCACGCAACCAGGGTGCTGAGTGTGGTTATCGCGCGAGAGTTCGAGCATGCCGTAGAGGTAGGACCAAATTGTGCGGATGAGGTCGCTCGCAGAGATGCTAGTCTGCAGATCGAAGCCGTCGTACTCCGGGCGATAGGCGTCGGACGACAGATCCACTTGGTCCGCGGAAAGGCTTTTGAAGCCATAGTTGCCAAGCTGCGTCCGAATAGCTGATCCCCATTGGTTTAGCTTCGCGCGGTCGCCGTCGGTGATGTCGGCTGAGGGCAACGCAGCAAGGCCTGTTTCCACGGCTCTCCAATCCTTTGCCAAATTGGAGAATGTCTCAAATTCGACGGCGACGCGTTCGGAGAGAATTTCGTCTTGACGTAAAATGTTTTCGAGCTCAAAACGCTCTTGGACTGCGGCTGCGGATGGAGCACGGTCGTCTTCTATCAGAGTCTTCCGTAGTACGCGGACTCTTTGACGGAGCCGATTTAGGTCGTCGCGCGTGGCATGCATCTGCTGGCGTCGAGCTTCAACCAGCTTTGTTGCGCTCGCTTCCATCGCCTGGAACGTTCGGAGCTGTTCAGACAGGAATTCGATGTTTTCATCAATCGGCATAACTTCTTGTTCAGGAGACAACTGAACAAGGGCTCCCGAAAGGTCTTGATGGCATACGGGGCAATGATCGGCTTCAACTTCCGAATTCCTGCGGGAACCTAGAGCCTTCAGCGTCTTCACGTCTTTATTACGCTGGATATCTTCGCGCAGGACTGTTATACGTCGCTCAACCTGGCCCAGCTCATGAGTTTCTGTATTTAGGATATCGGACAAGCGATTTACCAGCGCTTGTCGTTCTTGAACTGCGCTTTCGGCAGAAGCAAGTTCACCCTCAAGGGCCGGGGCTGCGTCGGCTACCCGAGGAATTTCACTCCTTTGAAGTTCCCGAAGTCGACTGGTCTGGTCTTTGACGCGCTGGTCAATTGGGATCAATGTATCTTGATGTCGAACCATCAAAATTGGGTGGATCGCGGGTGGCCAAGCTGAGACAGGCTGTCGAGGGAGGCCTTGGAATACTCCATTCACGGAACTGGCTAGGGCGGACAGGCGACGCGCCTGTGCGGCCCAGCTGGACTCCAATTGAGCCTTCTTCAGGCGAAGTTCCTGCCTTTTGACCGCGTTGCGATGCGCATCGAGATCAAGCAGGAATTCGACCGCCCGCTTGTGGGGTTCACGGATGCGGAATTGCCCAGGAAGCGGCGGCTGGATCGTCGACCACCCGCGCATTTGCTCGACGACGAAATATGGGAAAATACATTGTAGGTACAGAGGAACTGTATTTCCATCGAACGTCTGGACGTCAGGTAGTTCCCATCCTAGAAACTCTGCGAGGTAGCGGTGGAAGCCCAGCTCGCGTGTCGCTGCGCCTGCTCGACTCACGAAGAAGTCGGTGGAAGTAAATGACCTATCACTCGTAGTGAGCGCGGGGCCGTGAATAACGGTAATTAGGTTTTTGTCGCGGGTACCCTTAATGGTTCGCTGAATTGTTATCAGCTCTCCCTTCTTGTTCTCAATCTCCAGAAACACTTCGGATTGGAGAACATGGTGCTCGTCTTCGTTATTCTTGAGACTTGCCTTCACCGCGGGCGGCAGCGGCAACTCCTGCTGAGTAGTAAAGTGGACCCCGAGTTTGAGACGGTAGTTTAAGCTGTCGTCCGCGAAAGGATGGCAGAGAATGAGCGAAGGAAAAAAACGCAGGGTGCACACGCCGGAATTCAAGGCGAAGGTCGGCTTGGAGGCGGTACGCGGGGTGAAGACGGTCAGCGAAATTGCGCAGACATATGGAGTGCATCCGGTACTGGTCGGGCAGTGGAAGAAGGAGATTCTGGAGAAGGCAGGCGCCCTGTTCGAGGTCAAGCGCGGCCCCAAGCCGGTGGACGAGAACAGCAGCGAGGACCGGTTATACGGCGAGATCGGGCGACTGAAGATGGAAGTGGACTGGCTTAAAAAAAAGTTGGGGGAGTAAGCAAGGAGAAGCGCCTGGCCTGGATCGAGCACGGTGATGTCCGGCTGCCGCTGACGCGCCAGTGTGAACTGGCGGCCGTGCCACGCGCCACGGTGTACCGACGACTGGACGCGGCATTGCGGCAGGCCCGTAAGGACGAGGAAGACCTGAAGCTGCGCGCGCTGATCGACGAGGAATACACGCATCGCCCGTTCTACGGCTCCCGGCGCATGGTGGTGTTTTTGCGTGGTCGCGGCTGGCGCGTTAATCGCAAGCGTGTGCAACGGCTGATGCGCGAGATGAGCCTGGCGGGCATGGCCCCGGGGCCGGCGACGAGTCAGCCCCACCCGCAGCACAAGGTTTATCCCTACCTGCTGCGCGGGGTGGCGGTAACGCGGCCCAATCAGGTGTGGTCCACGGACCTCACGTATATCCGGCTGGCACGCGGCTTCGCCTACCTGGTCGCGGTCATCGACTGGTACTCGCGGCGGGTGCTGTCCTGGCGCGTGAGCAACAGCATGGACGCCTCATTTTGTGTGGACTGCCTGGAAGATGCGCTGCGCGAGCATGGCAAGCCCGATGTGTTCAACAGCGATCAAGGCGCCCAGTTCACCAGCGATGCCTTCACGGCCGTGCTCAAACGCGAGGGCGTGGCGATCAGCATGGACGGACGCGGGCGGGCGTTGGACAACATCTTCGTGGAGCGACTGTGGCGCAACGTGAAGTATGAAGATGTGTATCTGAAGGGCTACGCCAACATGGGCGAGCTGATGGTGGGATTGGCACAATATTTTGCATTCTACAACGCCGAACGCCCGCACCAGTCGCTGGGATACGCAACTCCGGATCAGGTCTATCGCCTGGGTGTCGGTGGCGGCGCCCTGATCGTCGATAAATATGGCCACACGGATGAAGGGCCGGGAAAGGAATGCAGGACGGGGCAGCGCCGGGCAGCTGTGCAGTTGGACGCGATTACAGCTTAAATCAAGCAGAAAAGTGTCTTGACTGACGGGTCCACTTTATAGTTCCAAGCATAGCTTCCATGCCGAGTGCTATGAGTATAGAACGCACGCATGTCGACTTGCCCATGGAATTGTCTGCCCAGACAACCACAAGGCCGTTTGGGAACGTTAATGTGGTCCCATACGGACCATCTGAGGTCGCGAGCATGATTTTTAGACAACGGAAGCGCATGCTAAGACCTCACCCCGAAAATTTCATTTATTAGCTTCTCGGTTACTTTGTATCGGATGGAACTGGCAAAGCACTTTTCGCCTAATAGGAGCGATTGATCGCTTTCAATTTCTTCGGCATAAGCCTTTCCCAAAGCTGTGAGCTCGACGTGTCCCCCGCCACATCTACGGATAAGGCCATCGCCGATGCCTAGCAGGGTGTTGAACTTCGATCCCGTGTAAACGGGGTTCCGGGGCCACGCGTTATGGATATCGTGTTCATGATCTTTGGCAGTGAATTCGATGCGCGGAATGGATGAGATGCAGGAAACCCTCTTCACGACGGTCAAGCTTGAGGACTTCGTTCCAGCCGACCATCCGTTGCGCCCCATCCGGTTGCTGGTCAATCAGGCTCTGAAGCGACTCAACGGACTGTTCAGCGTCATCTATGCGGACAGCGGTCGGGCCTCGATTGCACCGGAGAAGCTGGTGCGTGCGCTGCTGTTGCAGGTGTTCTATTCGGTGCGCAGCGAGCGCATGCTGATGGAGCAGATGCAGTACAACCTGCTGTTTCGCTGGTTCGTCGGACTGGCCATCGAGGACACGGTGTGGAATCACTCCGTCTTCTCGAAGAACCGCGACCGGCTGCTCGAGCATGAAGTTGTGGAGTCGTTCTTCACGGAAGTCATGAGGCTCGCCGATAAACAGGGTCTGCTGTCCCGGGAGCATTTTTCGGTCGACGGTACGCTGATTCAGGCATGGGCGAGTCACAAGAGTTTTCGCCGTAAGGACGGTTCGGACGATCCGCCGGCCGGCGGCGGGCGCAACGCCGAAGCCGACTGGAAGGGAGAGCGGCGCAGCAATGAAACGCATGAGTCGAGCACCGATGCGGATGCGCGCCTGTTCAAGAAGAGTAAGCAGAGTCCGGCGATCCTTTGTTACCAGGGGCATATCCTGATGGAGAATCGCTCGGGGCTGGTGGTCGGTGCCGTGGTAAGCCATGCAGATGGCTTTGCCGAGCGGGCCAATGCGTTGCGACTGCTTGACTGCGTGCCGGGCACTCACACCAAGACAGTCGGTGCCGACAAGGCGTACGACACGCATGATTTCGTAAACGATTGCCGAGTGCGAAATGTGACCCCGCATGTCGCACGCAATGATGCCCGCCCGGGTGGCAGCGCGATCGATGACCGTACATCGCGGCACGCGGGATACCAAATGAGCCAGGTCATCCGCAAGCGCATCGAGGAGCATTTCGGCTGGGGCAAGACGGTCGGCCGTATCCGGCAGACCGTGTATCGCGGCATCAAGCGGGTCGACCAGCACTTCAAGCTCACGATGGTGGCGAGCAACCTTACGCGCATGGCGCGAATAATGGACGCGGTGCTTACGGGAGCGGTGCGATGAGCCGCCGTAGCGCACGGACTGAGGCGCATGGCACCGCCGCGCAGGCGCGTTGCCTGCACAAACTGACTGGCGCAGCTGGATTTCAGCTGAAAATCGCACGCGAAACACTCCTGAACATTGCTTCGGTCTTCATGACGAGGCACTTTTCAACAGCCTGCTAGGTCGATTGCTCGATTCATGGAAGGCTCAAAGCGGACGAGCAGGGTCTCTGGCGAAGTTGTTCCGGTTGTTGCGGCATGAAGCGCGTCGCGATGTGCAGGGTTTCGTATCGCCCAGTTCAGCACGTGCAGCTTAGTGAGGCTTGACTTCCCACCTCGGCAGCACTTCGAAAGCAACATAACAAGCAGAGCGATTTTCCATGTCGTACGGAGATCACCTGGGATAGCAATCGGCCGTTGTCGAAAGAGAAACGAAATGTCTAGCTCAGAAATGTCAAATTCGTCAGGAAGCTCAGACACTGCTTTTCTCCGGGAAGTCTAGCGGGCAGCGAAGGAGCCAATCGGAGAGCGCCTCGTACGCAAGCGTCTCTGCAGAAAAGGCGTGTAGCGCCTTAACCTCCTTCTGAAAATCACTCTTCACGTCATCGAGTGCTGATTTCAGCGATGTGGTCGAGTTGTTCCCGAGGACGCTGGACATTGCCAAAAAGCCCTCTCGATGCAACTTCGTTTCGAGCACGCGCTCATAAATTTCTGGATATTCCCGCAACTGATCGAGTACGTCTTGACCGTCTACGTACCACTGGAGGACTTTCGTTCGAAATGCTATGCGCGCCGCTTCCGTCGGAAGTGTTGGCAGTTTCTGTAGCTTTGAATCGAGGGTTGCCACCAGCACGCTGTTTTTTTCCGACCAGTCTTGCAGTGCAATCGCGCTTGCAGGCTGTGCCTGAATCTTAAGTTTTTCGGACGTGACATTTAGAAGCTTGTCGCGCTCGACGGCAAAGTCTTCCTCCTGCGACACCTTAACTCGGAAAGACTTGTCGACGTACGGAAGGTTAGCGTCAATTACTTCCGCAGTTTTGGTCGCCGCGTGTGCTGAGCTTCCCCTGAAATTTCGCCTTCCAGCAGGTCGTGTGTAAACTCGACCCGAAGGAAGGAAAGAATCGATGTTCAAAATACCGAAGCAGGCATACACCGCGGAGTTCAGGACGCTCGCGGTACAGCGAGTGAAGGACGGGCAAGGCGCGCGGGACGTTGCTCGTGAACTGGGGATTTCACACCAGTCGCTGCGCAACTGGGTCAAGGCCGATGAGGCAGGCACGCTCAATGGCGCGGGGGCAAAGGTTGTCACGCCAGAGCAGATGGAGCTGTCTCGCCTGCGGGCTGAGAACAAGCGTCTGCAGATGGAACTTGAAATCGCAAAAAAAGCGGCGGCGTTCTTCGCGAAGGACCTCCTGTGAAGTACGCCTGGATTGATTCGCATCGCCGGCACTATCCGCTGTCGGCGCTGTGCGGGGTCCTCTCGGTCAGTCTGAATGGCTATCGCGCGTGGAAGCGCGGCGGCACGCCCGCGCGCAAGCGGCTCACAGATGCGCAGTTGCTCGCCCTGATCCGGTCTATCCATGCTGCGGTCAAGGGCGCCTATGGCTCGCCACGGATGACCGAGGAGATTCGCGCACGCGGCTTCCCGGCCAGCAAGGAGCGGGTTGAGCGGCTCATGCGCGACAATGGCATCCGGGCCCGTCACAAGCGCCGTTACCGCGTCACGACGGACTCGAAGCACAAGCTGCCGGTTGCAGAAAATCTGCTGGCTCGCAACTTCACGCCGACGGCGCCGAATCAGGTCTTTACGTCGGACATCACGTACATCTGGACCGATGAGGGCTGGCTGTATCTTGCGATCGTGCTGGATCTGTTCAACCGGGAGGTCGTCGGCTGGTCGATCAAGCCGCGCATGACGGCTGACATCGTGACGGACGCGCTGACGATGGCGTGGTTTCGACGCCGGCCCGAGCCCGGCGCGCTGCTTCATTCGGACAGGGGCAGCCAATACGCCAGCGACGACTTCCAGCGCAAGCTGGCGCAATACGGCATGCACTGCTCGATGAGCCGCAAGGGAAATTGTTGGGACAACGCCCCCACCGAAAGTTTCTTCAACAGCCTGAAGAACGAACGGGTGCATGCTACGCGATACCGTACCCATCAGGAAGCGATGACGGACTTGTTCGAATACATCGAAGTGTTTTATAACCGCAGTCGTCGTCATTCGTCGCTCGGCTTCATATCGCCGGATCAGTTCCTGCAAAACTGGATCAAAGCTCAGCAGACCAAGGATGCGGCTGCATAACCAAGGGCCTCTGGAAGGCGAAAAACCGAGGGAACCTCAGTGCAACTATCTCTTTGCTGTCGAAATAAGGAACAAACAGAATCCAGCGGGTGATCTTCACCGTCCCAAAGATCTTGCTAAGGGCAGATTTGTTTTTGATGAATTTCGCGACGTCATCGGTCATCTTCGTACGCTGCTTGATGAAGCGCGCTTTCGTCGTAAGCGGCTCCTCGCACCCGTACGCTTGGTAGGCATGTCCACACGAAACCGTAAATCCCTCAATACCGGCATCGCCCTTGTCATTGTCGGGAACAACTTGGTAGTTAGCTGGCCCGTAGTGACAGCTGAGTAGTTGATTCGCCCAGTTTTGACGTTGCCCGCGATTTTCGCATCCGCTAACCGAGCACTTATTATGCCGCTTCCTTTCGCTGTGCGGCGTGCCAGTCTTGTTCAAATTGCATCGGACTGACGTAATTCAACGTCGAGTGCAAGCGCGAATGATTGTAGAAGCTCAACCAGTCGATTACCTCGTCCATCGCTTCGCGACGCGTCGCAAAGCGTTTGCCGTGGATGCGCGCCTGCTTCAGCGATCCCCACAGGCTTTCGGTCGGTGCGTTGTCCCAACAATTTGCTCGGCGACTCATCGAGCTTTGCATGCCGTAGCTCTTGAGCAGGTCCTGAAACTCGGCGCTGCAATATTGGCTCCCACGGTCGCTGTGCACGATCAGACCGGTCTCGGGGCGACGACGGAACCACGCCATACGCAACGCGTCAGAAACCAGCTCCGTGCGCATGTGCGGCTTGAGCGACCAGCCCACGACCTGGCGGCTAAACAGATCCAGGATGACCGTCAGGTACAGCCAGCCCTCGTCGGTCCACAGATACGTGATGTCTGTCGTCCAGACCTGATCGGGCTTCGCCGGCGAGAAGTCGCGTTGCAGCAGGTTCGGTGCGACCGGAAGGTTGTGGCTGCTGTCTGTCGTGGCCTTGAAGCGGCGTTTGGTCCGCGCCTTGATGCCATGCAGCTTCATCAGCCGTTGAACCCGGTCCTTGCTCACGCGAATGCCTTGCGCAAGCAGCTTTTTCCACACGCGCGGCCAGCCGTACTCGCCTTTGGATTCGGCGTGCACGGCCTTGATGTGGACCAGCAACGCATCGTTGCTGATACGTCGGCGCGGCCGATCAGGATCAACGTCTCGGGCCTTGCGGTTGTGATAACCACTGGGGCTGACACCCAGCGCCTCACAGGCCACGGATACCGGCCATTGTCGGCTGTGCCGCTCAATCCAGGCATACTTCACGCCGACCTCTTCGCGAAGTATGCCGTCGCTTTTCCCAGGATGTCGCGCTCCATGCGCAGCTTCGCGTTCTCTGCCCTGAGTCGCGCAATTTCCATCTGTTCGGCCGATACCTGTTTGCCTGCGCCAGCGAGCTTGCCAGCCTCGTCAGCCTTGAGCCAGCTGTTTAGCGTCTGCGTACTGATGCCCAGAATCTTTGCCACCGCCGCCTGGCTCTGGCCGTTACGCACCATGCGAACCGCCTCAACCTTGAATTCCAGCGTGTACCGCGCCCTCGGGTTACCCATTGCTCAATCCTCCGTCACTGAAGTTTTACACACTCTCAATAACGGATACGTTTTTCGAGGGCAAGGTCATTTTGCCAGTCGTCACCGCTTGGACGAGCGATATATGCAGACACGGAATTTCCCCTAAGACGTCTCTATGTATTGGTGAAGACTATAACGCCAGACACAATGATATATGACTGGTCGACAGGAATGTATCCGGATTGACTTGCTCGACCAACGAGCATCACGTTCGATGCTGTTGAAAATGCAATGTGCATAACTGTGGTCGCTTGACGGTGAGCTATGCACGATCCTCGTGCCGCTTGGCGGGGGGGCAGGCGTGCGCGCCTGGTTGTGTGCATATTCATCTGGTTCAGCCAAACGCCTCACCGATCTGCCGCGCGCGCTTGACCTCGTCGCTGTGCAGGTAGATGGAAGTCGTCGACACCGAGGCATGCCGAAGGTTGTCGCGCACCGTGGTGAGTTCCGCGCCGCGGCCGAGGGCGTGCGTCGCGTGCGTATGGCGCATCCAGTGGGGACTGGCGCGGCGCAACCTCTCAGCGAGCGGCGCGTGATCGGCCTCGATCGCCTCTGCAGCCAGTACAAAGAACCGCCGCATCACCATCCACAAGCGCGTGCTACTGATGCTGGTGGGATTGTCGGCACCGCTGTCCGCCTCGAGGCTGCCAATCACCGGTGTCGCCGGATTCCAGCGCACGGGCAACACCGGCAGGTCGCGTTCGGCAAGGTAGCGCGCAAGCGCGTCCCAGGCGAGCGGCGGCAGCGCGACCCGGGCCAGCTTGTTGCCCTTGCCCGTGACACGCAGCCAGTGGTCGCCGCGCGCATCCGTTTCGACGTGTCCCAGCGTCGCGCCGATGAGTTCGCTCGCACGCAGGCCCGTTGCGTAGCCGAAATCCAGCAGGAAGCGCAGTCGCTGTGCGGCGGGCGCTGACCAGCGCGGTGACCCCTCCTGCGACCACTCCAGCCCGTCCGCAATCGTTCGCACAAGGGCCCATTCGCCCTCGCTGAACGCGTGCGAGGCGTCGAGCACGTTGATTCCGGTCGCGTCGCGCACCTTCACACCAGCAAACGGATTGGCGAGCACGTAGCGCTGTTCGATGAGCCAGCGGAACAGGGCGCCGAGGATCGACAGCGCATGCGCGACCGAGCGCGCAGAGAGGCTCCCGTTGAACGGCCGCCAGTCCGGTGAGGTGCGCGCGCGCACCGGCCCCACCCAGCGGCCGCGCGGCGACGGGTGGCGCAGGAACGTCCGGTAGGCGATGGCGTCTTCCGTCGTGAGTGAGGAGAGCGCCCGTCCCCTTTCGACGATGGCCCACAGGATCAGCCGCTCGGCCTCCTTGCGGTAGGTGCGCTGGGTGGCGGGCGACTCGTGCAGCGCGAGCCAGGTCTTATGCGCAAGTGAAGAACGATTTCGTGGTACTCGCAGGCTGTGTTAAAGCGGACATCCCCCACAAACACAGCAGAGGACCTGCATGATGACAGCAAGACGAACGACCATCCGGCAACTGCCGCTAACCGAGGTCGTTGACCGCGACACACCCGGCGCGACGCCGGTCAGCATTACCACACTCGAGGGCGGCACCATCTATCACACGGTCCCGCTCGCAGACCCCGACACCGGCAGGCGACGCGACGCTCGCGCGCGGTGGATCGCGGGCTCCTTCCCTCTCTTTCCTGTTGTCCGGCTTGCTGACGGCGCGCCGTGGGCGGAGGCGAACATCTGGCTCATCGATATGATGGAGTCGAAGCCGTCGCCCAACATGCTGACCTTCGCCAGCATCGCTGCCGACCTGGTGGCGTTTCGTCGCTATCTGGATGACGAAGGCATCGACTGGCTGGTGTTCCCCGCGAACAAGCGGCAACGTCCGACCTACCGCTATAGCGCCTCGATCAGGCTGGCCGTGCAGGCAGGCGAGCTGTCTGCGGGTGTCGCCAGGCGTCGTATGGGCACCGTGGTGCGCTTCTATCGCTGGCTCATGGCCGAAGCGGGCTTCCAGCCCGCGAACGCGCCGTGGGTCGAATCCGGCCGTTTCATCGAGTTCAGGGACCAGAAGGGCTTCAGCAGCGCGATCGAGGTCAAGACCACGGACCTGTCGATCAGTGGCCGGTGCACAGATGACCCGTGGGACGATCACATTCAGGACGGCGGTCGCCTGCGCCCGCTCCCCTCTGCCGAGCAGTCGGTGCTGCTCGAATCGTTAGCCACACTCGGCAACACCGAGATGACGCTCGTTCATCTGTTCGCGCTGTTGACAGGCGCCCGCATCCAGACGGTACTGACCGTGCGCGCGAAACACGTGATGCGCAAGCCGGGCGAGTTTCACGGCGACGACATCCGTCTCGCCTGCGGGCCGGGTACGGGCATCGACACGAAGGGCGGTGTCAAGGGCGTGTTGCACCTGCCGCGCGGTTTCTATGAGCGGCTGTACCTCTACGTGCACAGCGATCGTGCTCGCAGGCGCCGCCAGATGGCAGACGGCGGTGATCACCCCGACCAGCCGCTCTTCCTGAGCCATCGCGGTGCGCCGCTCTACGAGGATCGTGCGTCGCGCGGCCCGCTCAGCACGGGCCCGCAGGTGCGCCGCCACATCAAGACCGGGCAGGCCGTGCGTCAGTTCATCAGGGACGAACTGTTGCCCATGATGCGCGTACAGCTCGGCAACCCCAGGTACGAGTTCAGCTTCCACGACCTGCGCGCGACCTTCGGGCTGAACATGGTCGACGCGATGACAGCGAACGAGACGAAGTACACGCGGGCACTCGATCAGTTGCGGCAGCTGATGTGGCACGCCCGGCTCTCCACGACCGAGGATTACGTCGGCTATCGCGAGAACCGCAAGCTCTTCGACGCGGTGCAGGACGGCTGGGGCGCGCACCTGTCGACGCTGGTCGCGCGCACCCTCGACACTACTGCGGTGGCAGTATGAGCCGCCAGTACGAGGAAGTGCGCATGCCGCTCACGGAAGGCACGCTGCTTCTGCATCCCGAGCGCGTGCTGCTCAGGTGGGAAGGCATGAGCACGAGCAAGCGTTCCGATATCGGCCAGATCTGCTATCTGGTACGTGACACGTCGAGCTCGCATCGCGTGCGACGCACTTTCGACATCCTAAGCTTCAGCAGCGAACGCGCCAGGGTCGTGCGTCTGCTGGTGACGCAGCTTTCAGCGCGCATGACCCTTGGCGCGAGGCGCCCGGAGACGATCTCCATGTATTTGCGCGCTGTGCTTGATTTCGTGAACTGGGCCGACAGGCAGGGCTTGCATCAGGTGCTCTGTGACGAGAAGGCTACGGCGGAGGCGGTTTATCGCTACCTCCGTGAGAAGCGCGAACAGGTCTCACTGGGTAAACTGAACCGCAATTCCGTCGTATCCGCCCGAGAATACCCGTGGTAGAGAGTGCGGCCGATTTCGTGGAAACTCCAGTACCGTCGCGCAGAGTGTTTAGCGGCGGCGCCGATTCGTGCATACACGTCAACATCGCACACTGTTAGGAGAACAGTGCGCGCGAAGACGGATTACCGCCGCGGCGCTTCCCGGGCGTCGCAGAAAAAGCTCAGGGTGTCGTCATCCTTGATCTTGACATGCCATTCTCCAACACAGTATTTGGCGTCGGAGAACTTCTCCTGCCATCGGTGTGAGAGCTTGCCGATCCAGGCACGCGCTTGCGATGGCATCTGCGGCGAGGCCGCGATCTGCTGCAGCATCTGCAGATGACCAGGATCTCCCCAGCGAGGGGTGGCTGCAACATGCGCGTTCCAGACAAGCACCACCAATTTGTATATCTCGCGCACCACGGCGATCGGCGTGTCTTCTGTAATGGCCTCGGACAGAAGCGGTTCACCGAAGTCCAGAATCGTCTCGGAGATCTTGCGCTCGGCCTTGCCCGCGTTTGTCTTGTTCATCGTTTCGTTCCGTTGATGCGCGCGCAGTTCAGTGGCGGGTCGCCGGGCACGCAACCGGCAAGGACGATGTCGAGGCCACGCTCGATGTTGATCCGGCCGCTCCAGAGGGCTTCCAGTTGTACGGGGCCAATTCCTCGATCCGGTTAACCGGGTGGTCGTTAATCCGCCCGAGCACGTCGACCAAATAGTCGTACGGGTTCACATCGTTCGCCCGGCAGGTCGCCAGCACGCTGTAGAACACCGCTGCGGCCTTGCCCCCGGACTCGGAGCCGAAAAAGAGATGGTTCTTTCGAGAAATTGCGACCCTGCGGATGGCGCGCTCGATGAGGTTCGAGTCCATCGCCAGGTTGCCATCGTCGACGTAGCGCGTGAGCGCTTCCCAGTTCGACAGCGTATAGGCGATTGCCCGGCCCAGAGCCGATTTGGGCAAGACTTCGCCCGCCCGGGCCTGCAGCCAAAGCTGGTAATCGCGCAAGAGCGGAACCGATTCCTCCAGCCGCACCCGTCTTCGCTCTGACGGATCGGCATCGCGCAGCTTGCGCTCGATGTCGTAGAGCTTGCGGATCCACGCCAGCGCCTGCGCGGCCACGCTCTCGCGGGCTGTCTGGGGCGACTCCTTGCGAAGCTGCCGGTAAATCTTGTAGTACATCCTGCGTGCATGCGCATGACAGGCTACGTGCTGGATCTTGCCACCGCGGAACAGTGCCGCCCAGCCCGAGTAATCGTCGGCCTGCAGGTAGCCCTGGTAGTTTCGCAGCAGCGCCATGGGATGACAGCCAGCGCGGCTCGCCGTGTAGTCGTAGTACACCACCCTGGGAACCGGCACCCACTGGGCATCGCGCAACACCGCTCCCGCACTCGCATAGCCCCACAGCCGCACCGTGCGGGTGCGCTCCAGTTGTTTGCACAACTGTGGAAAGGGTGTGTCGTCGCCGAAAATCACCCGCGCGCTGAGCAATTGCCGCCTGAACGCCTCGTACAGGCACAGCATCAGCTTCGAGAGCCGGATCGTCCAGTCGCTCATCGTGTTGCGCGAAATCCGCAACCCGTGCATCGCGAACTCTTCCTCCAGCCGGTAAAACGGCATGCCCGAGTCGAAGTGCGCCACGATGATGCGCGCAAGCAGCTCCGGGCTTGCATTGCTCTTCATCAGCGGCGACGCCTGGAACGTCACGCCGCGCACCGTCGAGACCCCGTCCTTGACCAGCGCATAGCGCAGGCACGCATGCTCGACGACCGAAATCCGGGCCGGGGTGTACTTGAGCGTGCGCGTGAGCGTCTCGCCGATCACCGTCGCCTGGTCGTACTGCGCCAGTTCCTGTTCCGGCATCGCATGCACGACGCGCTCGCGCGGAAGATCGTCTGGCAGCGCCGGACGGCCCTTGCTGCGGCGCTTGCGCCGGTGCCCCTCCACGGGAATCGACAGATCCGGCTCCTGTGGCGGCAGTGGCGCTTCGTGCTCCTGATCGAAGATATCCAGTTGCCACTCGCTCATGCGCTCGCGGCTCGCCCCGAACATCTCCTGCCGCGCGTTGGCCAGTTTGGCCCGCAGCTCGAGCAGCACCTGCTGCGTCTTCGCCAGCAACTCGCTTTGCCCCTCGACTCGTTCGCGCAGCCGTTCGATCTCGCGCTGCTGCTGCTCGATCGTCGCATCGCGCACGGCAATCTCGCCGAGCAACTCCGGCAGGTTCCATGCCCCCAATGCCATCGGCAAGGGTTGTTTCGCGGCAGGGACGTTGAGCGGTTGCATAGGTCAGCATTATCGCCGCGATTGACCCGCTCATGAGCATATCTTCACGATTCATGCGACCACCGTTGCGTTCACCGCATGCACGCGCCGGCGCACACCGACATCGATTCCTTCAAGCCATGTCGTCAGTTCTGCAAGCGAGATTCCGCGCCGCGCGATCGCTGCGGGATCAGCGAGCGATCCGCTCTCGAAACGCTTGTACATCAGCCAAAAACCTGTGCGGTCGTAAACCAATACCTTGATCTTGTCCCTGCGCCGACCATAGAAGACGAACACGTGTCCACTGAGTGCGTCCTGATCGAACATCGGGCGCACCAGCATCGAAAGTGAATCGATTGACTTGCGCATGTCGATCGGCTCGGCCGCGATGTAAACCTTGACTGCCGTCGAGAGCATCATCATCGCGTTCCCCCGCCAATACGATCGATCATCGCCTGAAGCAAAGGCTCGATCGAATACACCGGAAGTCGCAGCCGAATCCCGTTGCCCAGAATCAACTCCGGTACGTCGCATGCGCTGCCGTTGGCGGTGGCGTTAACGCCGCCATCGACGATCCCAACGCGCACAAAACCTGTCATGGCCTGCGCTATCGCGCCCGTCGCACTTGCGGCGTGCGTGTCGCCGCTTCGCTCAGCTTCGCGCGCACGCACCAGATACCTCGACATCGAGGAACGGGAAATCCCGCTGCGTTTGCAATACGCCAGGATCGACAAGCCGCTCGCCCGATACTCGTCCACGAGCTCCTGCCATGGACGTGTACTCCGATTGGGCCGTTCTCTGCGGGGCAGTGCGTGCGCCGCTGCATCCCCAGACAACCTCTCCGTTTCCTGCATGAATGTTCTCCCGTCGTTGCAATGGGAGAATCGTCCGCCTTCCGCGCCACACACTCAATAATGGGGATTCTCGGGCGGATACATTCCGTCGCCAGCGACCAGCGTAATCTGTTGTCGATGCTCCGTGAGTTCTTCCGAAACGACGACTTCTGCGCCGATGCGAGGGTGCTGCGTCACCAACAGGATGCCTGGTTGCCGACGGTTGTGCCGGACGCCGAGGCACAGGCCGCCCTGCTCGCGTGGGCTGACGCGCTCTTCAGCAGCATCAGCACGCTGGTGCTCGACTTCAAGCCGTACCCGGTACGCGTGACCACGGTGCGAGGTGAGAATCTTTGCCTCGTTCCGCACATCTACGGCCGAAGTGACGGCGACGACTCGCGCGGCCTGATCGGCTGGAATCTGGAGACAGGAGAGCCGCGCACACGGGAGGAACTCAGGACGCGGATGGTTGAGGCAGGGGCTAACAATCCGGGTGAACGTTCGTGGAACATCGCCAGGTTAGCGGCTAAACATCTTGCTGCGGCGAACGCGGACGCGCAATCACCGATCCGACGCTCGCACGCTTCGATAGCGGCCTCTTGCTTCGCCGCGCTGTTTCTTGCCGAAACGGGCATCAACCTCGCGCAACTGCTAGCCATGAAGTGGAGTCCGCAGCTTGCCGCAAGTCTGCAGGATGCGTCGGTTGCGCGTCAGAAGTTTCGTGAGGTCAAGTACCGGGCAGGCGGGAAGGAGATTACGTTCACCGTCTCGCTAGGCTTCATGCCGAAGCTCAGGGCGTATCTGGCGTTGCGCGAGTATCTGGTGCAGGACGCAGACTGGGACGCGTTGTTCGTCGTAGTCGGGCATCATGCACAGCTGCGGCAGCTAACGGGTCTCTCAACCCGTTTCCTGGATCGGCTTTACCGTCGACTCGACACGCTCGGGATCGTGCTGCCGCACATTAGCGCACGTCAGTGGCGTGCGGCAAAGCAGGATTGGGCGGTGCGCAACCACGACCCTCTCGTCGCAGCCAGGCTGATGGGGCACTCGCTGGCAACGGCGCTGCGCTTGTACTCGAACGGCACGGATGCCGCGCACAAGGCCGAGTTGGGCGCGTTCCTCGCTTCGGTCGAGAAGACCGTGCTGAAGCCCGGCGACGATCCGGCTGGCAGCATCAGGAGCGCGGTCGGCGTCTGCATCGGGATCCACAAGCCTGCGCCGATCGCGGACTCGGTCACCGTACAGCCCGACTGCCACTCGACCGAAGGGTGTCTCTTCTGCGACCAGTACCGCGTGCACGCTGACGCCGCCGACATCCGCAAGCTGCTGAGCTGCCGTCACTGCGTCAGGCTCGTGAGCGGGCGTGCTGGCTCGATCGAGCAATACGACAGCTCGTTCGGCGCGGTGCTGCGGCGCGTTGGGTTCCTGCTGGATGAATTGCGCAAGCGCGACGCCGCGCTGGTGGATCAGATCGAGCGGGACGTTGATATTGAGGGGAATCTGGACGCTTTCTGGTCGGCCAAGCTCGACCAGCTTTACGAACTGGGAGTGGCATGAACAACACGCTAATCGTGCCGATCGCCGGGCGCCCCGAATGGTATCGGGTCGAGGACGCTACGGTCGTCACGCGCGACACGGCTGGGAACACTGTTTCGCTGTTTGGTGACGATGCCTGGGACATCCGTGCATACGCGGCTGGGTCACGCAGCACGTATCTCCATTTTAGGAGCCACTTGCCTGACGGCGTGAGCCGCGCGCTTTCGGAAGCGACCACGCGTCAATGGAAGCAGGTCATGTACTTTCTAATGCACGAAGCGACCGATATGGTACCGGCGTCCGGCACGCTTCAGGCTCGTTCAATCAACCTGAGGGAGTTCACGTTCTTTGCCGCCACACGTCAGATTACGCTCTACGAGGGCCTGTCCAACGTCGCCGTTGTTCTGGACTATGCGGCACAAGCCGGGATGGAGACGAAGGCCCAGCGCCTTCATTCGATTCTGGCGAAGCTTCACCGTCTGGGCGTCGGGACCACAGGGCTGTGCGTACCGCTGGCCCAATTGCATAAGCCGCTGCTTGAACGCTGGGCGCAACACGCCGGATACTCGCAATACCCTGTCATCCCGACGCGGATCTACCAGCACTTCCTGTCGACCTGTCAGCATGACCTCGGCATCGCTGAGGACGTCGCTGACGTTCTGTCGGACTACCTCGCACGCGTGTACGCTGGTGAGAGGCCTGCCGTCTCGGCCGCACTGGTAAGGGTTGCTGAGCACTTCCGGTGCAAGGACCGCCGTTACTTCGTGTTGTCGCTTGTGGGATCGATCACCGCGCTATGCCAGCTTGTCATCCTGTCATTCACCGGCATGCGCGCGGCAGAAGCAGAGAACCTGCCCTACAACTGCCTGAGCGAGACCCGTCTGGATGGTGTGACGCACTACACCATCGAGGGCGTCACGACCAAACTGTCGGGCGGTCGTCCCAGGCGCGCGTGCTGGGTGACCAGCCCGCTCGCTGCCCGCGCTGTCAGGCTCGCGCAACGCCTGTCGGGCGAGGCGCACCGTGCGCACGGCGCGCGAGGTTACGCCGAATCGATGGACGGTTCGCACCTGCTGTTCTGCGGGATGGGTCTGCGGAATTGGTACGTGGCAGACCGGGCGCCGAGTCTGCGTTATGGGTACGTGGCAAACCGGGCAAATAAAGTAGGTAAGGATATCGAAGCCTTTCGCGAGCGCGTCTTTCCGACGATCACGGTCGAGGACATCGCTGAGCTGAAGCGTGTCGACATGCACCGTGCCTGGGAAGACGAGCCGAAGTACGCGCTCGGGAAGCAGTGGCCGTTCACTCGCCACCAGCTTCGCAGGGCGCTTGCGCTGTACGCGCACCGCAGCGGTCTCGTGACGCTGCCGACGCTCAAGCGTCAGTTGCAGCACATCACTCAAGAAATGTCGATGTATTACGCGCGTGGCTCAGCGTTCGCGAAGGGCTTCATCGACACCGACAGGACCCACTTCGCGAAGGAATGGGCCGAGGCACAAGGCCTGTCCGAATATCTTGCGTACGCCGAGCAGGTGCTTTTCTCTGACGAGCGGCTATTCGGCGGGCACGCAGCGTGGACGCAGAGCCGTGCCGTGCAGGCCTCGCCTGTGTCGGTCTACTCGCGCGAGCAAACGATCAGAATGTTCGAGAAGGGTGAACTCGCATATCGCGAGACGGTGCTGGGCGGCTGCGCCAGCGTCGAGTCGTGCAGGTCGACACCGCTCGACTGGATGCGTCTGGATTGCCTTGAATCGAACTGCCGTAATCTCATCGTCGTGCCGTCGAAGCTTCAGCGAGTGATCAAGGCGCAGCAGGCTACGGTCGGGAAACTGCGCGCGGTTGATGAGACAAGCGTCGAATACCGTATGGAGGCACAGACGTTGCAACGACTCCTTGACGCACAGGAGAAACTGATCAAGCCGGAGGCAGCATGAGTGACGCCATGGCCGACTACTACGCCGCCCTTGAGCGGCTGAAGAAACGCAAAGGAGTGCGTATCAACAATGACACCGTGGCGATCGAGGCGGGCCGCAAGAAAGGCAGTATCAAGAAGTCGCGCCCGCAGTTCGCCGGGCTGATCGAAGCGATCGACGCGGCCAACGCAGTCGCCGGGAACCCGAAGCTCGAACTCACCGAGCGTCTGAACCGCGCGAAGGGCGACGCAAAGGATCTGCAGGCACAGCTTGACGAATCGCTGGCTCGTGAGCTCGCACTGCTGCGTCAGGTGTTCAACCTGCGCAAGGAACTGGCCGCGCTACGTGGCGGTAGCGTCCTGCCCCTGCACCCGCGCTAGATCGGGCCGGGCCTTTTCGCTCGAAACGGGGACTTGGGCTGCTTCACCTGCCTCGACCTGGTGCTCGCGAAGGTTCCCGCTACGGGGCACCCGGCGTAGTGACGTGTCAAATTCGATCGTGGTTCTGTGATACCGCTGAACGGGTCAAGGGCGGGCGCAGCCCGGCGCAGTGAACCCTTGACGCGCGATGGTTTGACACGCTCCAGCATGGTCGGAAGCGCGGCTTTGTCGGGCTTCCGACCATGCGAAACCTGCGGCGAAAGATGGACACTGAGACGGTCGAGTTGTCCACTTTTTCGGCTGATCTGATGGACACTCCGCAGGCTGCGGATCCCAGCATTTTCAAGGCTCCGGCTGGTGTCCATTGCTTTTTTTTCTTGCGCGTAACGATTGCACGGCCTCATAGTCGTTTGACGCGTCGAGCGTGCAGGTTGCGCGCGGGGCGCGAAACGTGCCTTCGGTGCCGTCCACCTCATGAGGCACCTTCAGGGCTTCCCACGGCACGCAGATCGCGTCCTTTGGGCCGCGCTGGCTCGCCACGACGAGCGCGCGCGCCTTTTCCGTGAGCGCGGGCCAGGCGGCGAAGAACGCTTCAATGGTGCGTGCGCTCGCGGCGCCGAGTCCCGGCACGGCTTTCCACCATTGGCGCCGGCGCGGAATGCGCACGGTGAGATCGGCGAGGGTGGTGATGCCGTGCGCGTGGAGCACCCGCACGGCGCGCGGCGCGAACCACTGCGTGATGGCGTCGCTGATTTGCGGCGCGGGCGCGCATGCGTGGCGCAACGTGTCGATCGCGTGCGCGACAGCCCTGGCGTGCTGCATCCGTTCGGCGACCGGGTGCGCGAGGAGGGCGGCGAGATCGTCGCGGTGCACCGCCTGCGCCGCAGCGACGAGCCTGCGCCGGAGGCGCCCGAGCACGCCGCGTGCGGATTGCCCGTTACCGGGTGCCGCAGGCAGATAGCGCTCGACGGCCTGGCTCACCGGCAGTCCTGCGTACCACGCGCGCAGCATGGCAAGTTCGTCCGCAGCGGGAAAGCCGGGCGGGCCGGCGGGGACGGGGGCAGGGCAAGGAGTGTGGCGCGTTTTCATGCAGATGAGTTTACTGCAAGAATCAACACCTTATGATAAGAAAACTTAGTGTGTCACGAACGCAGGCGAGCGCCTGCGGTGCTGTACTGAAGATGGGAGTAGGCCTCCCGAAGTCGGCTTTCAGGAGCAGGCTTCAAACCGCCCGGTGCTGCTGCGTCCAAAAGGCGTGGTGGTGAGCGACCGTGGAAAAAGTCACCCGATGAGGGTGGCAGGTACGTGTTGAGTAGATGAGCGAAAGCAAACCGTCCGACGACGCATCGTTACTTATATAAGGCGCTGTCAAAACTGGAGTCGTAAGTTTATTCCAGGATCAGTCGGGACGACACCTGATTACGGACCCGATGGCAGCCGGTGTAAAGGCGGCATGAACTCAATACAGGCTTCGGTATGGAACGTGAGAACCTTGCTTCGAATGCAAAGGGAAATGACAAATGGCAGACACCATGAGGAAGAATACCGATGTCGAAGCGAGGGGCGGAGCTGCTCGTAGTAGTGTTGAAGCCTTTGTAATGAAGGTGGAGCGAAGGGGCAGCGTTATCCTGTTGACGAAGGTCGCCAACCTGCACTGCGGGGATGAGTGACATGACCTCAACGAAACCGTACAGCATTGCGAAGCGGGTCGTGTGGGAAGCGTACCAGTTGGTGAGGGCCAACCGCGGAGCTGCTGGCGTGGATGATGAAACTATCGCCATGTTCGAGCAGAACCTTTCTGGAAATCTGTACAAGCTGTGGAACCGGATGTCGTCGGGGTCGTACCTCCCGCCACCGGTGAAGCAGGTTGAGATTCCGAAGGCCAAGGGCGGCACGAGAAAGCTGGGCGTGCCCACTGTATCTGACAGAGTTGCTCAGACTGTCGCCAAGCTCATGATCGAGCCGATTCTCGATCCGATATTCCATATGGATTCCTATGGATATCGGCCGGGCAAGTCGGCGAAACAGGCGATTGCCGTGACGCGTACGCGTTGCTGGAAATACGACTGGGTTGTTGAGTTTGACATCAAGGCGGCATTCGACCAGATTGATCATGCGTTGTTGTTAAAGGCGGTGCGCCACCACATCAAGGAAGGCTGGGTCCTGCTGTACATCGAGCGGTGGTTGACAGCTCCGTTCGAAACTGCGGAGGGGGCACGGTTGCCCCGGATGCGGGGTACACCCCAGGGCGGTGTGGTCAGCCCTATCTTGATGAATCTGTTTATGCACTATACGTTCGATAGCTGGATGCAGCGGACATGGCCGCAGTCTCCCTTTGCGCGCTATGCCGACGACGCGGTAGTTCATTGCCGCAGTCTGGCGGAGGCACAAGCCGTGATGCAAGCGATTGCAGAGCGGCTGGCAGAGTGTGGTCTGACGATGCATCCGGAGAAGTCCAAGATCGTGTATTGCAAGGACGGTAAGCGCACTGGTACTTATTCGAACGTGCAGTTCACGTTCCTCGGTTTTACGTTTAGACCGAGACGGGCATTGAGCAAACATCGACGGTTATTTACTGGCTTTCTGCCGGCGGTGAGCAATGATGCCCTGAAGAGGATGAGGCATACCGTGCGGAGTTGGCGCATACACCGACGAACACCGGCGACGCTTGATGAACTCGCGCAGCAATGCAACACGACGATACAAGGGTGGTGGAACTACTATGGGGCGTTCTATCGGACGGCGATGCACAACCTCTTCAACTACATCGACCTACGGCTTATGCGGTGGGCTCGGAGAAAGTACAAGCGGCTGTGGCAGCACAAGCGACGTAGTGCGGAATGGCTACGCAAGGTGAAGTCCGCCCACCCCTGGTTGTTTGTCCACTGGCGTGTCGTCGGGGTATCGGTTGGATAACGGGAGCCGAATGAGTCGAGAGGCTCACGTTCGGTTCTGCGAGAGTTGCGCCTTGCAAGCGCATGAAATTCAGTTGCCTGAGATGGCAACCGCGGCAAAGCTTAGCCAGCAGCCGTGTACCGAGTCTTGCGTGGTGTCCGGCAACGGCCACTGCGAAGCGTAGACAGGGAGGTTGTAGGCCGAAACATAAGTGAACGGAAAGATAGCCCCGAAATCGATCGTGGTCGGAGTAGCCGACTCTATCTCTCTAAGAGGAAGGCAGAATTCCGGTACACGTCATGGCAAGTGTACTGGGGTGCTTCCGGGGTTCGTACCGTCAGCATGCAACCGAAGGATTTTATGTGAACAAGGGAGATCCGTCAGGTTCAAGTGAAGTTTGCTTGTAAGGCCCGACGAGCCGAGAAGGCAGAACGGCCTGATGACCTGACGGAAGTCAGACTGGCTGATAGTACTCCGAGGCCGGGAGAACCGGCTACATGGGGAAGCGGCCAGCGGAAGTTGAATCGTTCGTGGGCAACATGGACTCCATACAAAGGGAGGTAAGGTCTTTTATGCAAAGAGAAGAATCACCCGCCATGGAAACGGGACTCGAACGAATAGCAGCAAAAGCTCGGCGTGAACCAGCCCTTCGTTTTACCTCGCTGGCGCATTACATAACGCCCGATCGGGTGTGGACGAATCTGTGGAAGATTCCGAATCACTCGGCGGCGGGAGTGGATGGCCAGACGGTGACGCAGGCGAAGGAGAGCTTTGATAGCTGGATTGGGCCGATGGTCCAATCTGTGCACCGCAAGGGGTACCATGCGCCAGACATCCGGCGCGTGTATATCCCGAAGCCCGGCAAACAGGAAATGCGCCCTTTAGGGGTGCCGACTGTCGCTGACCGGGCGCTTCAGCGAAGCACCGCCGAAGTACTGTCGGCCATCTATGAACAGGACTTTCTATCTTGTTCATTTGGCGGGCGACCGGAGCGGAGTGCTCACAAGGCATTGGCAACCCTCAATGAGGTGATTGCCGGTGGCAAGGTTAGCTGGGTGCTGGAGGCGGATTTGAAGAACTTCTTCGGAAGTCTGGATCATTCATGGATACTCCGGTTTGTTGAGCACCGAGTTGGGGATCCGCGCTTGATCAGTCTGATCCGGCGCTGGCTGAAAGCAGGCATTCTGGAAGATGGAAAGGTGCATCAAAACGAGGAGGGGACCCCGCAAGGCGGTTCGATTAGTGTGCTTTTAAGCAACGTGTATCTGCACTATGAGGTTCCCTCGGTTTTTCGCCTTCCAGAGGCCCTTGGTTATGCAGCCGCATCCTTGGTCTGCTGAGCTTTGATCCAGTTTTGCAGGAACTGATCCGGCGATATGAAGCCGAGCGACGAATGACGACGACTGCGGTTATAAAACACTTCGATGTATTCGAACAAGTCCGTCATCGCTTCCTGATGGGTACGGTATCGCGTAGCATGCACCCGTTCGTTCTTCAGGCTGTTGAAGAAACTTTCGGTGGGGGCGTTGTCCCAACAATTTCCCTTGCGGCTCATCGAGCAGTGCATGCCGTATTGCGCCAGCTTGCGCTGGAAGTCGTCGCTGGCGTATTGGCTGCCCCTGTCCGAATGAAGCAGCGCGCCGGGCTCGGGCCGGCGTCGAAACCACGCCATCGTCAGCGCGTCCGTCACGATGTCAGCCGTCATGCGCGGCTTGATCGACCAGCCGACGACCTCCCGGTTGAACAGATCCAGCACGATCGCAAGATACAGCCAGCCCTCATCGGTCCAGATGTACGTGATGTCCGACGTAAAGACCTGATTCGGCGCCGTCGGCGTGAAGTTGCGAGCCAGCAGATTTTCTGCAACCGGCAGCTTGTGCTTCGAGTCCGTCGTGACGCGGTAACGGCGCTTGTGACGGGCCCGGATGCCATTGTCGCGCATGAGCCGCTCAACCCGCTCCTTGCTGGCCGGGAAGCCGCGTGCGCGAATCTCCTCGGTCATCCGTGGCGAGCCATAGGCGCCCTTGACCGCAGCATGGATAGACCGGATCAGGGCGAGCAACTGCGCATCTGTGAGCCGCTTGCGCGCGGGCGTGCCGCCGCGCTTCCACGCGCGATAGCCATTCAGACTGACCGAGAGGACCCCGCACAGCGCCGACAGCGGATAGTGCCGGCGATGCGAATCAATCCAGGCGTACTTCACAGGAGGTCCTTCGCGAAGAACGCCGCCGCTTTTTTTGCGATTTCAAGTTCCATCTGCAGACGCTTGTTCTCAGCCCGCAGGCGAGACAGCTCCATCTGCTCTGGCGTGACAACCTTTGCCCCCGCGCCATTGAGCGTGCCTGCCTCATCGGCCTTGACCCAGTTGCGCAGCGACTGGTGTGAAATCCCCAGTTCACGAGCAACGTCCCGCGCGCCTTGCCCGTCCTTCACTCGCTGTACCGCGAGCGTCCTGAACTCCGCGGTGTATGCCTGCTTCGGTATTTTGAACATCGATTCTTTCCTTCCTTCGGGTCGAGTTTACACACGACCTGCTGGAAGGCGAAATTTCAGGGGAAGCTCACTACGTACTTGATCTGTGGTTTGAGCGCGTGGTCAAGCGTCACCTGCAGGGCGAGGCTTATCTGGTCCGCTATATCGACGATTTTGTGATGTGTTTC